>NZ_JBCFXD010000001.1:0-751918 GCF_038562055.1 Stutzerimonas chloritidismutans
GGAGACACTGCATAAATAGCCAGCCGCCCCCACCCTTGGCACACTGAGCCCCCTCAACCAGCCCCCTCCATGAGCTTTGTTACGCGCGTGCAGAAGACCTTCTCCGAACTCGAATATACCGGCAAGAAAAAGCAGACTCGCCGAGATCGCTTCCTGGCTGACCTTGAACAGCTGGTGCCCTGGGCACAAGTGGAGGCGCAAGTGGCGCCGTTCTATAGCGACACCACAGGCAAGCGTGGACGCCCTGCGATTGGGTTGTCGCGCATGCTGCGCATGTATGTCGTGCAGCAGTGTTTCGGTCTCTCCGATGAAGGTACCGAAGATGCCGTCTACGACAGCCAGGCCATTCGTGGTTTCATCGGCATCGACCTGGGCCGTGAGTCGGCACCGGATGCCACTACCTTGTTGCGATTTCGCCGCTTGCTGGAAACCCATCAGCTAACGCGGGTGCTGTTTGAAACGATTAACCAGCATCTGGCCAGCCGGGGTCTGCTGCTCAAGGAAGGCACTATCGTCGACGCTACCCTGATCGCCGCGCCGCCCTCGGTCAAGAACCGAGAAGGTAAGCGTGATCCTGAGATGCATCAGGCCAAGAAAGGCAATCAATGGCACTTCGGGATGAAGGCCCACGTTGGTGTCGACGCCACATCGGGACTCGTGCACAGCGTGGTAGGGACTGCCGCCAACGTGGCGGATGTCACCCAGGTCGATCAGTTGCTGCACGGCGCCGAAACCTATGTTTCGGGTGACGCTGGATACACTGGTGCGGCCAAGCGACCGGAGCATGCTGAACGGGACGTTGTCTGGTCGATTGCAGCACGGCCAAGCAGTTACAAACATCACGGCAAAGACAGCGTGCTGTACCGAGTCAAGCGCAAAGTCGAATACGCCAAGGCGCAGCTGCGTGCCAAGGTCGAGCATCCCTTCCAGGTGATCAAGGTGCGCTTCAATCATCGTAAGGTTCGCTACCGTGGACTGGAAAAGAATACGGCGCAGTTGTTCAGTCTGTTTGGGTTGGCCAATCTGGTACTGGCCAAGCGGTATTTGCAACGGACGGCGGGATAAGTCCGTCCGAAAGGCGGGGCTGGCCCGCTAATCAGCAAAATCAGGGTAGAAATCGGCCCAAGAAACGCAGAATAAGGCCGGTAGGTTGAAAAAACCGGGTTGAAAAAGGGGGACGGTGAGAATTGGCTAATTGTTCAGCGTCTCCTTATCTCGAGTCACCCTTTCTAGTCTTCGAGCCTCATGTGGGGTAGAGGTATATTTAAAAACCCAAAGCGTCGAAGCCATGTCCAAAGCGCTCGGCCACGCAAACCACGACTGCCTGCAACTTTCTCACTACCTGCCGGAGTCAATACTAGCCTTCTTCCAAGCCCGCTGGATAAGAATTTTTCAGCGCGGCTTAATCTGTGACGCGATGAAAGATAGCAGCTTCCTCATAGAGGCCGCAGACTTCGAGACAATGGAAGAGTTAAATCTATTTCTTAAGAACCATGCACTAAAAGACATCCCTGACCACCTGGTCAACCCGGAGAACACTCAAACAACTGAACCCTATTCAGCGAATCAGTACTCAGAGGTCTACATCTCAGTGGATCCAGGGATAATGACCGCCCTCGTATCATTAGAGAAAGCAGTGGCTACAGCGGAACGACCCGAAGAAGTGACAGGAGTAGCACGATACTGGGCAGATCTAACGAAGGCCGTTGTTGCCGAGATCAGAAGGGATAATGACGCACTACTGAAAGACCACCTTTATGTCGCCGAGCAGAGGTGTAACCCCCGCAGAATGGAGAAGTTGATATATGAATGTTGAATTACCAGCAGAGCTAGACTTCCTAAAAGCGTTCTACACCGACCCTAGGACAGAATACAAAAAATCAAGTTGGTTGCTGAGTGATTTCGACTTGCACATATGGAAATATGATTTCAATTTTGCGACCCCCAACACGATCAACTGGGACATTACATTAGACGACGAAACTTCTCTGCTTGCCCAAAAAAACAAGCCATTACTAGACGGGCTAAAGTATTTTTTAACAACATCTACACGTTCTGTTCGAGGATCGGCGATCGAATTAGGTTCACTAGCCGCACAGATGACGATGTTTAACAGGGCCATTCACGTTGCCGATTACATTCTTCTGAATGCAAAAGAATATCAGCTATCCAGATTCGGATTGGCTGGAATCAACAGCCATCACATGAAGAGAATGCTAGACGTCTTCTCAAGCGTCAACGGTTCGGAAGAGTCGGTTTACGAGTGGACCAAGACTATCAGCAAATTTTGTTTAAGCTTAATAAACACTTCCAGTTCTATCGAACTCGATAGCATTCTAGATCAATATCCACGAATGCGCATTGTGACTGACGAACAACTAGATGAGCATCACCTGGAAATACCTTTTGATTTAATACCTTATGCAAGAGCTGCCTTGCATTTGCATGGATATTATAAAAAAAGATCAACTGCTGGAGTCCGCACCCCTAACACCTTGCAGCTAGCGAAATCGCTTTATGCCAACACACTGAAAGGCGGGCATCTAAAACTAAAAACATTAAGCTCATTAGAATTCTATACTGATAATGAGAGAGAAATAATATCGAGAGAGTATCCCGGTTCATCGGTCAGGACAGGTGACCATGAAGCAATGACATCCGGTCCATTTCGCGCCTACAGATTTTTAACATACAACCTTGGAATTCTTCATGAAATTGGGCTTCCAGCTCCCGAAGTATCAGAGCTGAAGCAGATACTTGATTATGAACCATCACTCTCTGAAGCTGCTCGGTTTCGGACGCTGCCGTACCCAATAGTGAGAGACGCCTTCAGAAAATCAATCGAGTACCATTTCAAGTATGGAGAACTTCTAATAGAAGGTTTCTGCCGCATGGCAGAGCATTGCAACCTCAATGGAATTGCCCCTACGCAACTTACCAATGGAGAGTTACAAGACATTATGCCCCCTGAGCTTATCGACATGGGAATTAGGAAGCTTGGGCTTGTATGTCAAACGGTGTCTATTAGGCACGGCGCACTGAGAAAGCAGTCAAATTACTTCATAGAACTCAGAAATAATGTGGGACTGATTGAGTGCTTACGCATCTATATTGGATGTGTCCAGATGGTAGTTGGAACAATCATGGCTCGCCGAATAGGAGAAATGCTCGATTTGCACTCGACTGACTGCCTAGATAAAAGCGAAAGATGGTTGATCTTCTTAAATAGAAAAAGCACATCCAACCTGTTCGGCATAAGACAACGCCAAGCACGCCCAATCGAACCCATTGCCGTAAAAATGATTAAAAACTTAATTTCCATGCAGCAGAGACTTTTAAAAAGCGGATTCATAACTGAAATGACTAGCCTCTTTGCCCCCCCCGGACTCCTCGGAAATGCCGGGCTTAGTCAGCAAACAATGTATGCCTACAATAGAAACCTAGACTTGTTGTGCGATTATTTCGAACTACCACTAAATTCAAAAGGAGAAAGGTACTATATCCGACAACATCAACTTCGACGCTTTTTCTCCATGGTATTCTTCCACTCGAGCAGTTTTGGAGGACTGGAGACACTGCAGTGGATGCTCGGGCACACCGACATGCAGCATGTTTGGAATTACATTACTGAGTCCACTGATGGTGCAGTTTTGCGTAGCGCTAAGGCTCAGTTCATAGCAGAAAGCTTGCATAATGGCGATATCACTGCTTACGAAGATCTAGCCGAAATACTAAAAATTCGTTACAACACAGATAATTTTGCTCTAGTAGACACTGCTGAACTTGAAGACGCAATCACCGACATGATAAAGACAGGGAAAGTCCAGATTGAGCCAGAGTTTTTCACAGACGAAACCGGCCAACATATGCGCGTGGTAGTAAAAATTCAGAGCACAGACTAAATGAAAAAAATCTCCGACCTAGAGCCACATGCTAGCGCCACATTAATAACCAGTGAACTTTTAAAGCTAATCTACCGTAATCCTGACTATTTTTCCAAAAACGAGAACATTCTAAAGGCTCTCAGAAGCCAAGGAGCGCTAGCCAAGCTCGAATTCAATTTCGAGGACTCAGGGGCTATAAAGTCAAAATCCCCAATGAGCATCAACACTTTAAAATCTCACGCCAACTTACAGTTCAAGGGAGGATTTAAGGAACTTGATACCCTCCGCCTAGCGGCATTGAGGGCCATTGAGAAGGTCAATGGCAGCAAAGAGGCCACTTCAACAAAACGCACTAAGTCCGGACTTTCGCGACTAGTAACTGAACTAGAGGAGAGACTTGATAAGCAGCGCTGCGCCAACATGGTCCTCCTCCAGGGATTAAGCCTGGCAATTAACGAGTTAAGAAATATACGTAGCAATCTAGATCCCGCTCTACTTGAAAAGCGGGCAAGCGATGCCGTTCAGGCACTTACTGCTCTACTGAGCCTCCCTCCAGAACAGCCACCCCCCCCCTCCCCTTCTTCCGGAGACGGGCGAGTTACGCGACTGGAGGAGTATCGCAAGTGACAAACCACCTTCGCCAACAACTATTTAAACCACTTAAAGAGCTAACACTCTTTAGCTACCATGCGCATGGAAGTACTATAACAAAAGATGGTTCTGGCCTGCCGTTTTGCTGTTGGCCTGATGGCACGCCCAATAACGTCGCAAATCTCTACATGCTCGCACTACGTGACCGCCCTGGCCGAGGTGGAAAAGGCCTATCAAGGCACGGCGGTAAAGGCGGAAGCATTGGGGAGTATGCATCCAAAATAAGCCCACTAGTTCGCTACTGCTTCAGATACCGAACTGACTTTATAGGACTGTCTGACCAACAGTTCTCAGACTTCATTGACGAATTAAGAAAGGAGCGATCTGTCAACGATCCCACTGTAAATAGGCGCACCGAAACTACACTCCTAGCAATTGGTAGGATCTGTCTAGATTTTTTGCAATTCGTAGGACGTCTTTATGGCGACGATGCATTTGTATCAGAGAATGGAACCATCCGCGCCGTAATGAAAACATTTACTATCACAACGCGCTCAGGAAGAACGATAAAGCGGAGTTATCTGCATCACCACTCTCTTCATGTATCTGGAACGCGCTACCACACGCGCGATCCGATCCCGAGCGAACATATAAAGCTTTTGCGAGATTCAGCAAACAAAATCCACCCATCGAGACACCTTCAACTTCGACGGAATCTGGTGATTTCCTTGCTTGAGCATACGGGCGCTCGACGCAGCGAGATAATTGAAATTACCGTTTCGGACATACGTAATGCCATGAACATGTCGTTCCCATTGCTACGTCTGCGAACCTTGAAACGTGGAACCTATTCCGAGCGTTTTATCCCGATTTCAAGAGTGGTACTAAGCGAAGCTAAGAAATATATTCAGTTTGCCCGCAGAATATCTCTTCGCAACTTCAAGGACACGGATCACGACAGACTCTTTGTTCAAGAAAAGACTGGTAAGCCGCTCGGTGCCTGCAGTATTACGAATGAAATGATTCAACTTAGAAGTCACGCCGGCATCGAAGAAAAAGTCTGTGCACACATGTTCCGCCATGCTTTCATCACCAATCTTTTCGTACTCCTAATCAAAAGACACAAGTTCAAGCAAAAGGACGACTTCAGAAGCGCCCTGCTTAATAGCAAAAAGTTTCTTTACGACGTCATGCTGTGGACTGGCCACAAAGATCCCCTCTCGGTAGAACGGTATATTCATCTTGCATTCGCCAAACTTGATGGATACGAAGACATCGTTTCATCTGCCCATATAATCAGGACTAACCGTATATATGACCAGGCCGAGGAGCTACTTCTGAACGCATTAAAAAATGGTATGCCAGTTGACGAGTACGTGCGTGAACTGGAGAAGCTAAAGCAACTTCGGCAAGAAGATCTCAAGAAAGAGACAAAGGAAGAGGAAGAGGAAGAGAATACGGAGTCAGTCAAAAGCTGGGAGCATTGGCATAACCACCTTTGAATGTTGCGATACAACTCGCTTCACTGCCGAAGCGTCCATAAAGCGCGTGTCTAATGACGACGACGTTTACCGGTCGTTCACTGGGGCGAAAGAGACAATCCGCTCCTGCCCGTGCAAGGTGGCATCCTGAATGCCCGACTCAATCCGTAGGGCTCTGTCCGGATAGATGTCCTTGAGGTTCGTCATCACCTGACCCTTGTCAAGGCTGAAGATCACTTGGCCGTTGTGATCAACCAGGAATGCATGGTCGATGCCGCCAAAGTCCACGACATCTATGATCCTCCACTAGGGTGTCAAGGGTGAACCGTCGCTTAAGTTCCGGAGCACACATTTACAAAGGGCCGAAATCTGCAAAAAACGGGCACGTCGACTCTACGAATGGCAATACGGTAAAACTCGCACGGCCCTAGTACGCCGGTTGACTGGCACACTCAACAGAGAGCCAACCTGCGTTGCTCTCGAGGCAACACTGGGTTCCGGTTCACACGCCCGCATTGAGCAACAGCCTACGATTTTCGCGGCTTAGCTCTAGCTGTAGCCTGGGCCACAAGCGGGTCCTCAGGCCAGTAATGCTTAGGGTACCTACCTCGTAAATCTTTCTTCACTTCCGCGTAGGTATTGCGCCAGAAACTCGCCAGGTCCTGGGTGACCTGCACCGGGCGCTGGGCCGGGGACAGCAGGTGCAGCTTGACGCCCTGACGGCCACCGGCGATGCGCGGAGTGTCGGCGAGGCCGAACAGCTCTTGGAGGCGCACCGCGAGAACCGGCATCTCGTCGCTGTAGTCGAGGCGGATGCGCGAGCCGGAGGGCACTTCCAGCGTACGCGGCGCCAGCTCGTCGAGGCGTTGCGGCAGCGGCCAGGGCAGCAGGCCATGGAGGATGCCGGCGAGGTCGAGGTTGGCGAAATGGCTGAGGCGGCTGACCTTGCCCAGCCAGGGCTGCAGCCACTCCTCCAGGCTGGCCAGAAGCGCCGCGTCGGAGAGGTCTGGCCATTCGCTGCTGCCCGTGTCGGCCAGGTCCAGTCGGCGCAGCAGCGCCACCCGCGCCTGCCACTGGCGCAGCTCCGCACTCCACGGCAGCAGCTCCAGCCCCTTGCGTCGCACCAGACCGAGCAGCGCACGCGAGCGGGCCTCGTCATCCAGTTCGGCAAGGGCTTCGCGGGCCAGCACCAACTCACCCACTTTCACCTGACGTTCGGCGCGCAGCACACCTTCGCGCTCTTCCCAGTCGAGCAGGTCCTGGCACCTTACCTGTTCGGCCAGAGGGCCGTCGAACAGTGCGGGATCAAGGTCGGCCGCGAGATAGATGCGCTCTTCACGCTGGCCCTGGCGGCTACCGAGATCGGCGATCACCAACCAGGGCTCCTTCATCAGCGCATCCGGCTCGCCAAAGGTGGCTGCACGGCCATTGGCCAGCCGATAATCGGCCCCTCCGGCACGACGTTGCTGGGCAATGCGGTCCGGGTAGGCGAACGCCAGCAGGCAGCCGAGCCAGCGCGGGTGATCCGGATCGGCCACCGGCTCGCTGGCCGGGCCACGCAGGTAGGAACGGAACTGCCGCGCCAGCTGGCGAGCACGCTGCACGCCGCCACGAGCGCCACGCGCTGCCTTGTCGTTACCGGCCAGCAAGGCGAGGCGGCTGTGCAGGTCGGCACCGCCACCACGCAGGATGTCGCGCTCGCCCAGTAGGGCGGCGAGGTCACAGGCCAGGCCGCCGAGTCCCAGGGCGTGGCCACGTAACAGCAGGTGGGCAATGCGCGGATGGGCGGGCAGTTCGGCCATGGCCTGGCCATGGCGGGTCAAGTTGCCATCGTCGGCCAGTGCGCCGAGGCGTTGCAGCAGGTCACGGCCCTGGGCGTAGGCAGCCGTGGGCGGCGGATCGAGCCAGGCCAGTTCATTGGGATCACCAATCCCCCAGCGCGCCAGTTGCAACGCCAGTCCGGCAAGGTCGGCCTGGAGGATTTCCGCGCTCCCGTGGGCGGCCAGTTGCTCATGCTGGGCCTCAGACCAGAGCCGGTAGCAGGCACCCGGCTGCAGACGGCCGGCACGGCCGGCACGCTGGGTCGCGGAGGAGCGGGAAATACGCTGGGTGTCCAGGCGAGTCATGCCACTGGCCGGGTCGAAGCGCGGTACACGCTCCAGGCCCGCGTCCACCACCACGCGCACGCCATCGATGGTCAGGCTGGTCTCGGCGATGTTGGTGGCCAGCACCACCTTGCGCTTGCCCGCCGGTGCCGGCTCGATGGCCGCGCGCTGGGCAGCGAGGTCCAGTTCACCGTGGAGCGGGCAGAGCAGGATCTCTGACCGGCCAGCGAGGCGCTCGGCCAACTGCTCGGCGACGCGGCGAATCTCCGCCTGGCCGGGGAGGAACACCAGCAGGCTGCCAGGTTCATCGGCCAGGGCCTGGAGCATGGTCTGTACCACCCGGGGTTCGAGCGCCTCGCCGATCTGACTCGGCCGCCCCCAACGCTGCTCCACCGGATACATGCGACCTTCGCTGCGTACCACAGGCGCCTCGTCCAGCAGGCGCGACAGGCGCTCGCCTTCCAGCGTGGCGGACATCAGCAGCACCTTCAGCGGCGGTTCGTCGCGCAACAACTCACGGCCGTTGAGACACAAGGCCAACGCCAGATCGGCATCGAGACTACGCAGATGATACTCATCAAATATGAGCAGCCCAACGCCATCTAGGGCAGGATCGTCTTGAAGCCGACGAGTAAGAATGCCTTCAGTCACTACTTCAATTCGAGTCTGTGGTCCGACCTTACTCTCCAAGCGAATTCGATAGCCGACTGTTTGCCCAACGCTTTCTCCCAGCTCGCTCGCCAGTCGCTCAGCTGCGGCTCTGGCAGCTAGTCGACGTGGTTCGAGCATGACAATAGTCTGGTCGGCCAGCCAAGGCTCTTCCAGCAGCGCTATTGGTACTCGCGTTGTTTTGCCTGCCCCCGGCGCTGCCTCAAGTACAACTTCATTACGTGCAGACAAGGCATCTCTTAAAGCGGGCAAAACAGATTCAATCGGCAACAAACTCATGATGGCTCCTAGCTGAGCCACCAATTATAGATACGAGGGAAGCTGTTACGGCACGGCGGTATGTCAATCACGCCCAGTGCACGGCTCCCTTCGGGCCGATCAGAGATAAACGGGGCCTATTTAAACGGCATGATGGACATCAAGGCCACAGCCAGCATCTGCCCCTTGAACACCTGACGAGGGGGATCCTCTTGCCAGTGTTGCGCCCCGGCTCAGCTGGCTCCGTGATCCGAAAACATCGGATCATTTAACAGCCAGCTGACTAACACCGGATGTAGAGGTCCATGCTTGTCGGCCAATAGGGAAAGCTCTTGCTTGGATCGCTCTTCCACTCGACCAGCCAACCAGACGGCTTCTGCTGTCGGGTAATGCCGAAGTAGATTATTTGCTTGGTACCGTACGTTTTCAGGAAGGCTCGTGTCCCTAGCCAGCTCCTGTAGGAAGTCCCGTGTTTGAACAACGCTACGGGTGCGCTCATGGGCCATCGTCATGGTATTGCTCCTGAAATGTCCGCGGGGAGAGGCGGCTTCTCGTCACTCAACATGAGTCGTCAGCCTCTCCGCCTCACTTTTCGATCACTGCATTGAGCGCGCCAGAGCCATCCCATATGGGGTAAGGGAGCCCTTTCACCTTCTTATCCTCGACGAGGAAGGCCAGGCTATAGCGCGCGCGGGTAATCGCGACGTATAGCTTGTTTCGCGACTCCTCCGTCTTATCCTTGTCGAACACTTTGGCATTTCCGCCAATGAACTTCAGATGTTTATCTGACGGGATCACAAGCACTCGATCAAAGCCTAAGCCTTTGCAGGAACCGAACGTATAACAGATAAGGTTACCCGGTAGGTATCCAGTGCCGGTGGTGGACGACCAGCGCAGTACTTGAGGCTGAAACGCTGCCAAGTAATCGCTCACCTGAGATTGTTTCACTATGAAGGTGCCATGGTGATGCGATATTTCGTCTGGCACTTTCTCGACACCTGTTACCGTCTTGTCATACAGCCCCAGGTGGATCGTGTCGGAGAGGTCGCAGATTTCTTGTATGCACCTGCGATTCTTCGGCATCGAATGCTTTTCGAACTTCATTTTCCCGACGAAGTAATCGACCTTCTGTTGAGGCGTCTGCGGAGCCTTATGGCCGAACGTCGTTGTGTAGATTGTCTGTCGAAAGTCGCCCACACAACAGATCGAGTCGACCATGACCTTGTTGAGTGATTTGATCACGTCGTAGTCCCAACCGACCAAATCCTGCACTTCATCAAAATAGACCCTTTGATAAATCTCCTTCAACCGCTTGGCAGGGGCATTTTTGGATAGTTTCGCAATGAGGGTCGCAAGCTTTGCCAAAAACCCGGAGTACGCCTTTGTTTTGCAGGGCGTCAGGTAATGCAGTGGATTGATCGTGCCATCTTCCGATTTTTCAGCTCTGCCTTCAATGTAGTAGGTTGTACCTGATATTAAGTGAGGGTTGTTCTCAGTGAACGAGATAGTCGTGATCCGATCTGGAAATACCTCGCTCTGATAGGGACGCACCATATCTTCCAGGTAAAAAGAGAACAGCCCCTTGACGACGAAGTGCTCACTGCTAGCACCGTACAACTCAACAAAACGAGAGCGCAACTCTGCCTGATTATTGGTTGTATAGGTGACTACAAGCACACGTCCACCAGCCTTGATGGTCTCAATGGCTTCAGTAATGATCTTGTGCGTTTTCCCTGATCCGGCGCCTGCGACCCAGAGTTCGTTAGGCAAAATCGAGCACCTCGTCTAGAAAGGCTGGGTACTTGAAGTCCAGTGCGCCATCGAACAGTTTGACCGCAGAGTCGACCTTGCGAGCGCCTTTACCGTTGCCCTTTACGCTCTTGAACCAACGGATCAAATTTTCCCTTCGATCCTCCAGAGAGACCTCTGCGTTGTAGATATTGAAGGTTTCCGTCGACAAGACTTCCTTTGCGAAAGCGTCAAGGGTTTTAATGTCAACTGCGTTGGCATAAATCATCGCTGGCTCAAGCGAAAATTCGGCGTCGTTCATCGACGAGTACAGCTTGATGTTAGGAAACGCAGCGTATTCCAGACGTCCTTGTACAACGTTACCGTTATAGTCGCCGTCATTATCCCTGAGCACATGGATCTTGGTGCCGATCTCTTTACCGACTTCGATGAACGTCTTGAAACCTACACCGCGTACCACGATGATATCTATCCCGTCCTGCTCAGGCAGTCGGTTGTGTTTTCGTTGGTAGATTTTCTTGAGCACCAGTTCGTCCGACGGCCCCTCGACCAGGATGACCTTGCCCGACAGTGCCACCCGCAAGGTGTCGTAGCCAGGAAGACGCTTGAGGGTCTTCACCACTTTAGCGTCTAGCGTGTGCAGCCTTTTGTACCCTGACTGCACAAGGCAAATTTTGTCGATACTCAGCTTGTTCAACACATACGAGCTGTGGGTGGTCAGGAACAGCTGCTTGTCTCCTCGCTGGGTTTCGATGTAGTGCACAAGCTTGTTCAGATTGGTGTGAGATAGATGATTTTCGGGCTCTTCCATCATCACCAGATCGATGTCGTGGGATTTGTTCTGAATGGCCAGTTTAATCTGCACATTGCTCTGTTCACCCTTGCCGATGAGGTGAAAAGGCACATCATCGACCTCAAGCTGTAGGCCGGTCTGGATGGAGCCCGCAGGTAACGTACTTGCTGCAATGGTGAGCTTGCTATCGGTGATAAGGTGACCCGCATCAAGGCTGGCATTGACCGTCCTGACCTCCCCGGAGTTGTTAAACACCTGCAGGTTTTCACGATAATTGAGGGTCAGCTTGACGAGCTCTTCCTTCGCCAATGCGGTGTTGAGAATGCTCGAAATGTACTGGTTCTTCCCCATGGTTGGGTGGATACGTGTGGGGTCGATGTACAGCGCCTTAAACTTCTTAGCGATCGGTTTTATCGGATTCCAACCGAAATCGAGCCATTCCACCTTATAGAATTCGATCGGAATGCTGGTGATGTTCGGCTTGGTCAGCAGGTGGCTCTCGTATACGGCCTCCAGCGACGGGTCGAAACAGGCTTGTACCAAGACGCCCTGGGCGTCAGCCTTGAGGCTGTTGTTCGAGCCTCGGTACTCAGGCACACCGTCAATGTAGGCTTCGATGATAAGGCTGGGCAGGTGCTTGGAGCTCAAGTCAGAGGCGAGAAACCGCGTGACGGCATCCTGATTGAAAAGATCAGGGGAGAACTCGCCGTTGAAGGGCCGTCCACGATGATTGTAATTGAGCACAATTTCTAACGCTTCCAAGATTGTGCTTTTACCAGCATTGTTGTCGCCGACGAAAATATTGACGTCGTCGTTGAATTCTAGAAGTTCGTCGCGAAATTTTTTGAAGTTGATCAGCTTGATGGCTTTAACGTGCACTCTAAATCCCTCTAGGCATCGCTTGATAATGGCGTATTACCATGGCAAATGAACCGTACCTTGGGTGGTGTGTGCTGTCCATATGGCTATCAGCTGAAGACGAACGTCTAGAGCAGTTTTGAATCACCTCGAGTGCCGTGGTCACATCTAATGCCTGCTTTTGGCCCAGAGTGTGTAAAAACGCTTCGTCAAAATTGAAGTGCGCGCGTCTACGTGAAATCTGAAATTTTTCGGCACCTCAGCAGATGTGGATTTCGCCCAGATGCGCGATTTCCAGTCCGGTTTTGAGTACCTGTCGCGCTCGAAAACGTTTTTACACAGCCTCGGCCGATTGCAGCCGGTGACGACAGGCACCTGTCGGCCAAAAGCTGCCTGTCGTTGAGTGCAATTTTTGACTCATGGCTGCCAGCAACGGCAGCAGTTAAAATGCTCAGAGACGATCACTCAACGAGCAATAGACCTAGTTTGTTCGACCGAGCTAGATTAGTAAAAGCTCTTTCACTTTTTGCTTGATTTCAGCAGGGCTTTCTTCAAATCCGTATTTACCGGCATTATCTTTAGAAGAGTTATATCCCAAGAAATAACCATTGTATTGAAAGTAGTTAGTGTCAATTTTTCGCCTGCTTGGCTTGCCTTTTTCCAGCATATCCAGAAGCGTTTTTAAGTGTGAGCGTGTTAGCCAGAATTTTAGAAGTAATCCGCTCCCTAGCACTTCAGTGCCGATCATTGGAGCTGCTTGAAAGCCCAAGGCCTAGCTCAGGGCTAGTCGTCTACACCAGTTCCGCTATGTATGCTGAAGGGGGCCCAACCACTCTACCTGACCAGCAACCTCAAGCGCTTCGGCGAATTCAACCTCAAGCTAAACCGGCCACCGGAGCCCTGGATCAAGGACTCGGTGTTCCAACAAGCTGCCGGCTCGCTGCGGGTGATCAGACCTAGCCAGCTAGATACCGAGAAAACGCCATGATCAACATTCCTCCCGCATCCTTCCGCCTTACACCGTACGGCGAAGTGGACGCCGTGGCGTTGGAAAACCTGCGCGACAGCTTCGACACCTCTCAACTGCTCCGGCTGGTTGATCGCTTGGACGTCTGCTTGGTGGAACTGGGTGGAATCACCTCCATTCGCGACGAGCTACTGAGATTGCATGCGATGGCTCTGACGATAGTTGAGGGCATCGCTCTTACGGTGCCTGCCGAGAGTGCTTGTATCTGGACAGAAGCCCAATCTCTACAGATGGATCTTGAGGCACTGGTTTCTTGGGCGCGCTCCGCTCAGCTCATCATTGCGCCGCTGATCAATCTTGCTCCACAGCACGAGGCATGAGCGCTCTCGCCGATTTCGACGAGGCTCAACTGTTTCTGACCATGGCTGGAATCGCCCGTAAGTAGATCAATTCACCAATCAGTTCTACGAGTGTCTGAGTAATCACAGCCGCCGCGGCCAGCGCGCGAATGGACTCCGGGAGCGCTAGGGCCAGGGGAAGCACTACAAGCGAGTTGCGAGTGCCTGAGCTAAAGGCCACTGCCCGTGCGGCAGAAGCCTCCAAGCCAAATAGCCGGGAGCTGAGTACGCCGAGGGCCGGAGCGAGTAGTAGAAACGCTCCGTATACCGGAAGCAACGGCGCCAGGATGTCGAGTTGGTACACGACAGCCGCGATCTGCGAACCCACCACCACGATTAGAACCAGGGCCATTGCAGGCACTGGCAGCCAGGCCCAACCTGCGCTCCATGCGCGAAGCAGCAGAGATCGGCGTCCGCCAAATTCGGTGAGCACAGCCGCTACCAAGGGTAGGACGATCAGTAACAGGAAGGCTTCTGCGAAGGGCCACAGCTCGATCACTGTGCCGGCTTCGGGGCCAAGGATTAGCCGCAAGTAGAGGGGCAGCAGCAGAAGCTGGAGCAACAGCAGCAATGGCGTCGCCGCGAGCACCAGACGAGAGTCCCCTTTGCCCAGGTGGGTGAAGACCACCACGTAATCGATACAAGGCGTCAGCAGGACAAGCAGCGCGCCGACCAACAAGGCCTTGTTCGATGAGAGCGGCCACGTCACCAGCCACACCATCAATGGCACCAATAGGAAGTTGGCCAGCAACAAGGCACCGACGAAGCGGCGGTTGGCAAAAGCTTCTCGCAGCTCCAAAAAAGGAATCTGCAGAAACATGGCATACATCAGCACGGCAATCGCCGGTGTGATGGCCATGGCCGTCAGTCCGGTGAATTGCGCAGAGCTCAGGCCTGCAATGGCAGCGGCCACCACCGCCGCGAAATAAAATGCTATCTGGTGTTCTTCCAGCCAGTCCCGCGACATCTGATATCTTCCCTTGTTGCGCAAGGGCGACATTCTCCCACTGGCATCGGATTTAACCCAGCGTTGAGGCTGGTTGCTTTTCGCTTTGCCGTTGGGCGAAGTCCGCAACGGTCCTAACAAGTCCTGCCGATAAGAGGATGCATGATGTTTCGAAATAACTGGATGGCGGGTCTGAGGCAAGTGTTCGCCATCGCCTGGAGTTAACCGCAATGAAGCCTCAACCGTCAGGCATGGCCTGGAATCTACTACTGCTAACCTGGCTGGTCGCACTGGTATCGACCCTATCCGCGCTGTTCATTGGCGAGGTGATGGGCCAGCCACCCTGTGTTTTGTGCTGGTTCCAGCGCGCCTTTATGTTTCCGCTGGCGGTGATCCTGGCCATCGCCTGCTACCGCTCGGATTTTACTGTCTGGCGCTATGCCCTGCCGCTGACCGCTATCGGTGCGGCACTGGCATTTGTTCACACGCTGCTCTATGCAGGGCTGATTCCACAGCCGATCCAGCCCTGCACGGCCACTGGTCCATCCTGCTCAGGCGCCGGAATGACCCTCTTCGGCGTGGTGCCCCTGCCGGCACTTGCCTTGTTCGCTTTTATCCTTATCGCCATCCTGCTCATTCTCATCCGTCGGAGAACCACCTCATGAATCGCCGTTCCGTGGTCTTGATCACCAGTGTCGTGGTCCTGGCCGTGTTTGCTGCCGCCGCATTCTTCTATTCCCCGTCGCAGTCGCCTCAACAGGCCCAGGCTCCCGGTTCGACCGCCCAAGAGACCGGGACACAACCCAAACAGAACGGCGGCCAACTGGTTCGCTTCCACTCACCAGTATTTGGTCCGGCGCAGGCTCCAGTGACCATCGTCGAATTCTTCGATCCTTCCTGCGAAGCATGCCGCGCATTCCATCCCTATGTGAAGCAGATACTCGCCGAGAACCCGGAAGATGTGCGTTTGGTGCTGCGCTATGTGCTATTCCATCAGGGCTCCGAAGAGGTATCACGGATGCTGGAGGCGGCGCGTAAGCAAAATCTTCATGAAAAAGTGCTGGAGGCCGTGCTGGAGGCCCAGCCCGGTTGGCACGACGACCCCAAAGTCACGCAGGCATGGGCTGCTGCCGAGCGCGTCGGTTTGAACTTGGAGCAGGCCCGCCAGGACATGCATACGCCTAGCGTCAACGCCGTGCTTGAAACGGACATGCAGGACGTCAAGGCCGTTGGGATTCGTGGCACCCCGACCTTTTTTGTAAATGGTCGTGCGCTCAGCGAGTTCGGCCCGGAGCCGCTGCGCCGATTAGTGAGCAGCGAAGTGGCCAAGGCACGGGAATGACACTATGAGCGCGCTGGAGAACCGCGTGCCACCGCTGCTCGTAGCGGGCCTGATCGCTCTGCTGATGGGGTTGTCGGGATCCAGATTGCCGAGCATCGAACTGGCATGGACCGCGTGTCTGACCTTCGCTTTGCCGGTACTGTTCCTGGGGCTCGGCGTGTGTTTCGCCGGCGTACTGTCGTTTCGCCGCGCACGTACTACTGTCAATCCATTGCAGCCGCAGCAGGCTTCGGCATTGGTGGAGGCTGGCATCTACCATTACAGCCGCAACCCCATGTACTTAGGCTTCGCCATTATTCTGGCGGCTTGGGCGCTGGCCTTGGCCTCACCTCTAACACTGCTGGGCGTGGTTGCTTTCGTGCTGTACATGAACCGTTTCCAGATCGCAGCTGAAGAGTGGGCGCTGGAAGCATTGTTCGGCGAATCATTTGCCCGCTACCGTGCACGAGTTCGCCGCTGGCTCTGAGCGTCCGCGGCGGTAGCGACTGGCGGGGCTTGCTCGTCGCTGCAGCCCGCCGAAGGAGCCACGACCTAGCCTAATCTCCTCGTGAGAGCTGATTTGGCCACATGCCGCTAACATGTCTCTGGTAGAGGACATAGCGCCAATAGTGATGTCGCAAGTTCACTCCGTTGATATCGAGCTAACTACCTAGCAACAGCGTTGAGCGCAAAGCAGGCTTATGCTTCGCTGCGATGACTGTCGGCCTGCCTGGTGTCGATACAAACACTGCCGTCTAGCTCCATTTCAAGTGTCGAGTGGCTGACTTTGAATTGCTCATGGAGTACTCGTTTTAAATCGGTCTTCACCCGTTCGATATCAGGCAGATTAGCCTTATTTATGACAACGTGGGCTTCCAATGCAGTTGTGTGTTCCGCGATTTCCCAAACATGCACGTGGTGCACACTTTCAACATCGTCTACTTGTTCCATGACGTTGATTATATCGGCGATGGAAACTCCTTCTGGTGCGCCCTCCATTAACAAGTGAATGGTTTTAGGCAGCATGCTAAAGCCCTGCCAGAGCACGTACCCAGCAATCATCAGTGTCAGGAGAGTATCTGTCCAATACCAGCCATACAGGAGGATTAATGTTCCGGCAATAATGACGCCGACGGAGGCCAGCGCATCCGACACGTTGTGCAAGAATGCCGCCTTTATATTCATGCTGTCCTTAGACATTGTGTAGGTCAGCAAAGCCGTAGCGATATCTACAATCAAGGCTATTCCCGCCACCACGACCACTGTCCATCCTTCAATGGGCTGCGGGGCAAAAAACCGACCTATAGCTTCGTAGATGAGGTAGAGACCAACGATAATCAGCGTGACCAAGTTAATCAAAGCCGCTATGGTTTCACTGCGTCGGTAGCCAAAGGTTTTAAAAGCATCTGGCGGTTTGCGGCCGATCTTACGTGCGATGAGCGCAATAACCAGTGATGCGGCATCGCTCAAGTTATGTAGCGCATCAGCTATGAGCGATAAACTTCCAGAAAGTATTCCGCCAACAACTTGTGCCAGAGTTAATGCAGTATTAACGCCAATAGCTGCGATTAAACGCTTATCACCCATGGCTTCGGTGTTATGGTTATGTTCGTGAGCCATATTTTTACCGCTCCTTAAAAACTAGCGTAAGAAAAATAGGGGAGCCAAACGACCGCCCATAAGAGATAATAAAAATACTAGCGCCTATACCATCGGGCCCTCCAAGCCACACTGACAGAAAATGCGACCACTCTCGAGCAAGTTCGTGCGTTATCGTCTTTAACTTGCCGATAACAGGTCGATCTCTCTCAGACGCTAAACGACGTTGCTCGCTAATGATATGGATTATGCGGTGCCATGCCCTGAAGATGACAATAATGTAATCTTCCGACCATTCTTGCCGTAGGCTCAAGCCCCTTGCAGATTGGTGCGCCTCGGTGCTGAAATGACGAAGCAAGGCGATCATGTCACTGCACAATGGGAGCATTACATTTCAATAATGTAATGCTTCGCTCATGCTGCTGTTAGCTTCAGTCACGCAAAATTCATTCGAACCTGTAGAGCTCACCGATAAAGCTCAGCAAGACACCTTTGAATTTAGCGAGGACTGCCCTATGAATCTGTTGAAAGCTATTGTTGTTGGATCGGTAATATTCGGCTCCGCATTGTCTTATGCAGAAGATGGCTACGACCGCTCGATTAAATTTAATGAAAAATTCCGAGCAGATCAAAAGCGAATTCACGGAACCGAATCCGCCGAAAAAAAAGCAGGCGAGTTGAAGGTTAATGATATTCGCCAGGATCAGAACAACATGGAAATCAAAAAAGAAACCAAAGCTGACTAACCACTTAATATCCGAACGATATCCGCCGCCGCCAGCTTCCAAGCTCCGTTGGTAGCAGTTGTACTCTAAGCGCCCTTCGGGGCGCTTTTTTGTGTCCATCACTTGCACGCAAAATCGCTACCAGCGAATCGCCCTGGCCTTTATAGGCCGTTTCGTTAAGTCAGGCCGCTATCGCCTGATCTGTTTGTTATTAGCGTTCGCAAGAGCATATCCGATTGGGCTGAACAGACGCTGGTGGCGTACAACGCATCCATGTCAGGGTCGCCCTCTCAACGGCCTCGCGGTTCGTCCATGATTGAAGGTGTCAGCTCGGCCTTGTAAAGCCCGCTGATCGGTCCAGCCAGGGCGTTTTCGTAGCTATCGCCCGTGCTGCCGCCCGGGGCAGCTCAGCCGCTGCTTGCATAATCTTTTTTCGTCAGCTCACCGTGGGTGAAAGCCATCAGCCGAGGAGGCGTATGTAGCGCGGAGTCATACGCACTAAGCGCTGAGCACCCTTTCTATTCACCGCTTAGATGCATTAGACCTACGCTATAAAGGCTTTGCTGCCCGCTGCGCCGCAGCTGAATCTTAGCACTCCGAAACCAACACGCCCCGTTCTCGCTAGCTAGCAAGAACGGGGCGTTGTGTGCCGCCACTCGATTTTCTAGCTAGTTCTGTCAGCGGCTAGCGCAATTTCTTGCTCCTCCAATTCGTCTTCGCGCCGATGAGCCAGCTGGTAGAGCAACGGTAGCACTAATAGCGTTAGCACCGTTGAGGAGAGAATCCCTCCGATTACCACTGTCGCAAGGGGACGTTGTACCTCTGCACCGGTACCCACATTCAAGGCCATCGGAACGAACCCGAGTGAAGCCACCAAGGCTGTCATCAATACCGGCCGTAGCCGGGTCAGAGCTCCCTCGCGGATCGCGGTGTCCAGAGGTAAACCTTGCTCCCGTAGGCTACGGATGAAGGAGATCATTACCAGGCCATTTAGAACGGCGACGCCTGACAGAGCAATAAAGCCAACTCCTGCTGAAATGGACAACGGGATATCTCTCAGCCACAGCGCAACAATGCCTCCGGTGAGCGCAAATGGAATCCCTGTAAAGACCAATAAGCCGTCTTTGACATTGTTGAACATCATGAAAAGCAGAATGAACACCAGGAGCAGCGCCACGGGGACGACGATCTGCAGCCGCTTCGTTGCCGATTCAAGCTGCTCGAAGGTACCGCCCCAGTCGATCCAATAACCTGCCGGGATATCTACTTGGGCCTGGATTTTCTGTTCTGCCTCAGATACGAATGATCCAATGTCCCGACCACGGACGTTTGCACTAACGACAATTCGCCGTTTCCCTTCCTCTCTACTGATCTGATTCGGACCGGGGGCCAAATCCAGAGTGGCCACCTCGCCGAGGGGGATATAACTTATGGCGCTGTTTAATTCCCTTGGAAGGGCAATTGGGAGCCTCTCAATTGCGGCGAGATCGCTTCGTATCTCGTCCGGTAAACGAACTACGATATCGAAACGCCGGTCTCCTTGAAACAAGGTGCCTGCCTCTCGGCCCCCGATGGCTACTGCAACCGCTTGCTGGACGGTATCTAAACTCAGGCCGTATCGTGCGATTTGATCGCGATCGATATCAATCGTGAGCATAGGAAGGCCAGTCGTTTGCTCGACCGTAACCTCGGAGGCGCCTGGTACTTGTCCTAGCACCTCGGACACTTCCGCCGCCGTGCTGTTAAGAACCTCCATGTCATCACCATAGATTTTCACGGCTACAGCGGCACGAACACCGGAAATCAACTCGTTGAAACGCAGCTGAATAGGCTGGGAAAACTCGTAGTTATTGCCCGGTAACTCAGCGGCGGATGCTTGGACCTCGCTTAAGAGTTCGTCGCGCGACTTGCCTGGATCCGGCCACTGCTCTTGTGGCTTCAGCATGACGTACCCGTCAGAGATGTTTGGAGGCATGGCATCGGATGCCACCTCCGCAGTGCCTGTGCGCGCAAAAATCCGCTCGATCTCCGGAAACTCATCCATGAGCTTTCGCTCCAGCTGCTGCTGCATCTCGACAGACTGACTAAGGCTGGTAGCCGGTACACGAAGGGCTTGGATAGCGAAGTCCCCCTCGTTGAGGCTAGGCACGAATTCACTGCCCATACGTGCCCCTACGAGGCCGGAAAGTACAACTGCAACAACGGCAAAGGTGAGCACTACTGGCTTGTTGGACATCACCGCATCGAATGCAGGTGCGTAGGCCCGTTTAGCATTGCGGATTAGAAAGTTTTCCTTCTCTGTAACACGCTTGCCGATAAAGAGCGCAACGGCTGCCGGGACGAACGTCACCGAGAGAATCATCGCCCCGAATAGCGCTGTCACTACGGTAAACGCCATGGGCGTGAACATCTTACCTTCTACCCCTGTAAGGGCGAATATCGGCAGATATACGATCATAATGATCAGCTGCCCATAGAGTAGAGGCCGACGCACTTCCTTTGCCGCAGCGAACACTTCATGAAGCCGTTCGGACAGCGTTAATGCCCGCCCGTGATGGGACTGAGCGTGAGCAAGTCGACGCACGCAGTTCTCAACAATCACCACGGCACCATCGATAATGATGCCGAAATCCAATGCGCCTAAGCTCATCAGGTTGGCGCTGACCTCGTTGGCTACCATGCCGGTGAACGTAAAGAGCATCGCCAGCGGTATAACAAGTGCGGTTAGGATCGCCGCACGGATATTGCCCAAGAAGAGAAAAAGTATAACCACAACAAGAATGGCACCCTCAGTGAGGTTCTTCTTAACGGTGGATATAGCTTTGTCTACGAGTACAGTTCGATCGTAGACAGTAATCGCCTTTACGCCCTCTGGAAGCGAAAGGTTTATCTCTTTCATCTTGTCATCGACAGCCCTAGAAACTACCCGGCTATTTTCACCGATAAGCATGAAAGCCGTACCTAGAACCACTTCGCGGCCATTCTCGGTGGCTGCGCCAGTACGGAGCTCCTTTCCAACCTCTACCGTCGCAACGTCGCGGATACGTACTGGGGTACCGTCAACGTTGCTAATAAGGGTATTGCGGATGTCCTCTACTGATTGCATTTGTCCTGGAGCACGAACAAGATACTGCTCGCCGCGTTTTTCAATATATCCGGCACCTAGATTGTTATTGTTTTGCTCAACCGCTTCGATCAGATCTTGTAATGTCAGTCCAAACGACCGCAAAGTGTCTGGATTGGGGGCGATCTGATATTCCTTTGCATATCCTCCGATCGTATTGATCTCAGTTACGCCTGGTACATTGCGGACTTGCGGTTTGATGATCCAATCTTGAATCTCACGCAAGTCAGCAGAGGTATAAGGCGTACCGTCCGATTTGGTGGCACCGTCCTCAGCTTCAACCGTCCAAAAATAGATTTCGCCAAGCCCAGTGGAAATAGGGCCAAGTGTTGGAGTGACGCCTTCCGGAAGCTGATCTTTGGCCCCTCCCAAGCGCTCATTCACAAGTTGGCGGGCAAAATAGATGTCAGTGCCTTCCTCAAAAATAACTGTGATCTGAGAAAGTCCATATCGAGACAAGGAACGGGTCTGCTCGAGCTTGGGCAACCCGGCCATTACCGTCTCGAGCGGGTAGGTAATGCGCTGCTCCACTTCCAGCGGGGAATAACCTGGGGCCGCAGTGTTGATTTGCACCTGTACGTTGGTGATATCAGGGACAGCATCGATAGGCAGCTTTTGGTAGCTGTAAGCTCCTAACGCTGCCATGCCAAGCACGGCTAGCAAAACCAGCCAGCGATGCTCTATAGAAAAGCGAATGATACGTTCGAACACAGTCTATAACTCCGTATCAGTGAGCATGCGAGGCGCTGGCTTTGCCAAGCTCGGACTTAATGATGAAACTGTTGGCCAAGGCATAGCGCACTCCGGCCTGAAGACCTTCCTTGATTTCAACCGCTTCACTATCGCCGCGACCAGTCACGATTGGCTGAGCAGCAAAGCCATGGTCGGTCCGTACAAACACCACCGGATTATCTTCCAACGTGTGGATCGCATCGGGCTTGACTGCAACCGGCACGGACACTCCGCCAGAGCCTACCCGCACTTTGACGAACAGGCCGGGACGCCAAACACCTTCCGGGTTCGGAAGCGTGACCCGGGCGGTAGCGGCGCGGCTTTGCTGACCAACAAGTGAGCCGACATAAGAAACGGTGCCATTGGCACTGGACTCGAATGCTGTGGCTTCGATAACCGCGTTGCTGCCGACTCGTACCGCGCTGAGTGCATTGGCAGGAACGCTGATATCTGCCCAAACGGTAGAGAGATCGGAAATGATGAATATCTGGTCGTCGGTATTGACTGACTCACCGAGCGTGATGTCCTTCTCAACGATCATCCCATCGAACGGCGCCCTGAGTTCGTAGCGGCTCAATGCGTCTGGCTTGCCAGCATCACTACCAAGCGCTTGTAGCTGTGCTTTTGCATTCGCAACCGTCAGCTCTGCTTCCCGTAGAGCCTGTTGTGCCTGTAAATAATCCTGTTCTGCAGAAATACGCTCTTCCCACAGCTCCTTTTCGCGTCGATAGGTTTTCTGAGCCAATGCAAGACGTTTTTGTGCCGCGTAGAACTCGCTTCTACGTTCCGACAGGTCGGTACTCGCGATCACAGCAAGCACTTGCCCCTGTTTCACCTGTTCGCCCAAATCGACTTTGACCGCTTCAACGACACCTGAGAGACGAGGCACAACTTGCGCTGTGCGGTCTTGGTTGAATGTAATTTCGCCAGGCAGCTCGATTGCGCTTTTTATCTGCGCAGGCTGAGCGGTTGCTAGCGAGATGCCCGCGGCTAGGATTTGGGTCTCAGAGAGTTCAACCTCTGCTGCTTCAGCGTGCGCCGCTCCCTCAGGGCCATCGTCATGCTCATCTTTCTCTGCCGCACCGACCTCGTGATCGCTATCGGCGCCTTCTTCATCATGGCCATGACCTCCTTCGGCTTCGGTATTCTCATCCGAATGCCCTTCATCTTCATGCTCCGAAGCGCCACCATGCTCGCCATGCGCGTCGCTCGCATTGGGCACGGCAGGACTACTGCTAAGAAGTAATCCACCAAGCACCAGTGCCACGCCTAATATGACGACGATCCAAAAAATCTGTTTTTTGTGAACAGCCAAGGAAGATGTGTTCGATTTACTTGTCATATGGATTCCTTATGGCTGAGTGGCCGAGGTGATAACGGCCGACCCATCGCCGACAATTCGCGAGATTTCTGCCGCCGCCTGGTTAGCTTGTGATAGCGCAGACAGATACTGAGATCGGGCTTGGAAAAGCGTGCGTTGAGCATCCAGTACGTCAAGGAACGTGAACTTTCCAAGTTCGAACCCCTTGCTGGCAGCTTCATAAGCGCTTTGGGCACTGGGGAGCATGTCGTTGCGCAACAGTTCAAACTGCTGGCGGGCAGTGCGCAGCCGCATGTGCGCTTGGGAAAGTTCGCTTTTCAGGCGTATATGGACGGCGTTGAGCTCGTCCTGCGCCTGGTAGGCCCGTTCCTGCGCTGCTCCGATGTTGCCTTGGTTTCGATCAAACAACGGCAGGGGCATCGAGATACTCACCAGTCCCAGCGTGCCGTTATATTCATCTGAGCGTTGGGCACCTACGCTAACCGTCACGTTAGAAAAGCGATTCGTCCTTTCCAGCTCCAACGCAGCCCGACGTCTTTCTGCTTCCCGACGCGCGCGGGTTAGTTGAGCGGAATCGCTCAAGCGGCTATAAAGCTCAGCTAGTTCGGGAAGCGGAGGTACTGCCTCTGCCGGCTCTAGTACTCGCTCAAAGCGTGGCTGTGGGTTTCCCCAGTTGGCCGCCAGACGAGTGCGCGCAGCTTCGAGTTCAGCTGTGGCCTGGGCAAGCTCCACTTGCACTCCAGTAGCCGCAACCCGCGCCCGGGTTTCCTCTACGGGAGAAACCATGCCGGCCCTCACACGCCGATTGGCCACGTTCACTGCTTGCTTCGCAAGCTTTGAAGCAGCCTGAGCGAGCTCCAGCCGTTCTTGAGCAGTAAGCACATCGTAGTATGCGCCCATCACTGCCCCCCTCAGTCGAGCTTGAGCGTCCTGTAGGTCGGCGGCCGCTACGTCCATGGCGCGTTGCGCTGCCTCAATACGAGCCGAACGTTTACCACCCAGCTCTATTTCTTGGCTCAGCTCAAGCGTCGTCTCGGGGGCATCACCTCGGATTCCCTCCTGGCTAGCGGACAATATTGGATTCGGACGCGCTCCGGCTTGGCTAATCAATGCGCGAGAAGCAGCCAGCTCACGTCTTGCAGCAGCCAATTCAGGGCTTGCAGAGCTAGCGAGCTCCAAGGCGCGTAGAAAGCTTATGGAGTCGACAGACTCAACGGGGAAGGTATTTGCCACACTGGCAGGTAAGGTCTGTGTGAAGGTCGGCAACTCTAAAGGCTGCGCAAAGGCGAGGTTGCACGACAACATCGTCAACCCCAGCGGTAAAATAACTTTTCGCACCGAAATCTCCTAGAAAAGGGAAGGTTCGGTGAGACCTCAGATACAGATAAATGGCGTCCTACTGGTTAATCTGGCGTCTCACCGGCTTTGCACCGATGCGCCAATTAGGTTTTTCAGGACGCCCGGCTTCAGCCGATGCGTAGCTAGCAGAAAAAAACGGTTTCAAGCTTATTGATAATACCGAACCAGGAGAAATCCCTTTCGTTATAAGCGGCTTGATATGGTCGCCATGAAAGACACAGTCTCCATCCAAACTGATTTTTTTTGCGGCTTTTGACGATCCTTCCTCGTCAGTACCCAGAGACTCGTGCGGATGTTCGTGATGTCCAAAATGATTTGCTGCCGAACCATCCTCATGACTGCAGCTCGTGCTAACAACTGCCCATGATGATTGCAATGGAAACAAGGCTAGCAACATCAGCAAAACTATTTTTCTCATCCAAGACAAAACGATGACTTCCTGGTTTAGATGTCGAATCCCATCATAAGAACTACCCCCGCCAAGACGCTAAACACATGCGCCTCTACTCCGATAGTGATTCGCCTTAGGTTTAAACAAATACACATAAGCGTTTTTTATCAGCCTTGCCAAGCCGGCAAGATAGCTGACGCTATGGGGTGGTGACTTTATAGAAGAGTGGATAACGATCGAGTGACCGAAACATTACAAATCTGTAATCGAGAGAGTGAGCGATGCCATTCCTCAGATTACAAAATAGTCATTTACCGCTAATCCTGCTGTCATCCGGGGGGGGAGAACATGGCCAAGCGCTAAAAAACAAAAAGGCGAAAGGCGTCATTCAAGCACTGATCTGCCGTACACAAGGAGCATCATCATGAGCAAAAAGGCCGTTTTTTCACTGACAGCCCTTTCACTGGCATTGGGCAGCGCCCCGGTCTTAGCCCAATCGGAAACAGCGGACGGCTTCATCGAAGGCAGCACGCTATCGCTGATAAATCGCAACTATTATTTCAATCGAGATTTTCGCGACGGTGAGAGTGCCACCGGCAATGGCTACTCCGAGGAATGGGCCCACGGATTGATGGCCTTCTTCGAGTCCGGATATACCCAAGGCTCGGTAGGGATTGGCGTCGACGCCTTCGCCATGCTCGGACTCAAACTCGACTCCGGTTCGGGGCGCTCCGGTGCGGGCGGCAGCATCGACCTGCTTCCCCACGACAGCGCCGGCGATCCTGAGGATGACTTCACACGGGTGGGGGGCGCGGTGAAAGCACGCTTGCTGGACACCGAGATCAAGGCAGGCGATGTATTTCCCGCTACTCCCGTCGTGCACTTTGGTGACGCACGGCTGCTGCCGGAGTCTTTCAAGGGTGTCACCGTTGTGAACAACTCGCTGGACGACCTCACCCTCCAGGGCGGCCGCCTGCACGCGATGAGCCAGCCCAATACCAGCAACACGAACGATGACTTCGTCACGTTTTATGGCGGTGCCGTCGACGCCCCTTGGCTCGGCTACGCAGGCGGTGACTATAGCGTAAACGAAAATCTCAGTTTTAGCCTGTATACCAGCCGCCTCAAGGATGCCTGGAACCAACATTACTTCGGTCTATCGGCCACCTATCCGCTTTCCGATGTCGTCGCGTTGCTGGGCAGTTTCAACTACTACAAGGCAACCGACGAAGGCCGCGAATTACTGGGCGAGTTCGACAACAACATCTGGAGCTCAAGCCTGGGTGTCGCCTTCGGCGCGCACACTGTCACGGCGTCGTATCAGCGAAACAACGGTAACAACGACTTTGACTACTTGCGCCAGGCGGACTCGATCTACCTGAACAATTCCATCCAGTACAGTGATTTCAACTCACCTAAAGAGCAGTCCTGGATGCTGCGCTACGACCTGAACATGGCGGAATACGGCATACCCGGGCTTACTTTCATGACCCGCTACGCCCGCGGTTGGGGCGCCGATTACAGCAATGCGAACGAGGTGTACATGCGCCAAGACGATAACGGTGCGCCGCTGACGGGACAGAACCGCTGGGAACGCGACGTCGAAGCCCGCTACGTTGTACAGACTGGCTCTCTCAAGGATTTGTCTCTGCGGGTGCGCCAGGCTACCACGCGGGCGACTGCTTTCGAGTCCGACCTCGATGAGGTCCGATTCATAGCCGAGTACCCGCTCTCGATCTTGTGAAACACCATGAGCAACACCACATCTTCTTTAGTTTTGCTCCCTTGGTTTGAAGATGTGTTTCAGGCGCCCATCAGGGCGCCTTTTTTTGCGTAAGTACTGCTTACGCAGCGAGCCAGATGACTGGCAGGTTACAAAATTTGTAAGGCAGCTTCCCAGCGCTCCTGCCGCGCTAGACTGTTCCCACCCCGGCCTACGGCGGCATATGTCAGATTCTTTAGAACAGTTCCGACCAAGTCGCTCCGTCTTGACTTTGTAGCCACTTGATGGATGTTTTTTTGGCGCCCCGTCAACTAGAGTTACCTCAAAATATGCGCATTTTGGTTGTAGAGGACGAAGTAAAAACTGCGGAATATCTGCAGCAGGGTCTTGCCGAATCTGGTTACCACATAGATCGAGCGGATGATGGTCTCGATGGGTTTCATCTGGCGCTGCAGAACGATTATGACCTCGTGCTACTTGATGTGAATTTGCCAACCATGGATGGGTGGGAGGTGCTCGAGCTCATCAGACGGCGTAAGCAGACTCGCGTGATCATGCTGACAGCGAATGGCCGCTTGGACGAAAAGGTCCGCGGTCTGGAACTTGGCGCTGACGACTATATGGTTAAGCCGTTCCAGTTCCCCGAGTTGCTCGCTCGTATTCGAACATTGCTGCGGCGAGGCGAGCCGATCTCACTTCCGAGTAACCTGTGTGTTGCCAACCTCGAACTGGACCCGAGCCGGCATCGCGCCTATCGGAACGGCCAACGTATCGATCTCACTAGCAAAGAGTTCGCTCTACTGCATCTGCTCATGCGCCGAACTGGCGAGGTTCTGACACGCACCGAAATCACTACCTTGGTCTGGGATATAAATTTCGACTGCGATACCAACGTGGTAGATGTCGCGATTCGCCGCCTGCGGATGAAGGTGGACGAACCCTTTGGCGATCGCCTGATACACACTATCCGGGGTGTGGGCTACGTGCTGGAGGCGCGGCCTTGAAACCACTTAGTCTAGCATCGCGTCTCGCGTTACAGATCACGCTGACCGGCGCCGCTTTGGTTGCGCTGTTGATAGGGATGAGTTACTGGGTACTGGTAAGCCAACTAGAGTCGCGCGCCGAGGAGGAAGTGACGGACAAACTCGCACAGATTGATCATGGACTTGCAGAGGATACCGAAGCCCGCATGGGCCGATCGTGGCAACATGCGCTGAGCGATACGGTGCTGGGCCATGACAACCTTTCGATAACCGTCATCGGCGATACGGAGAAATCACCGATTTTCAGTATCGGCCGGTTCGCCAATGCCCCGGAGCAGCTGGGTCTCGTGAACAGAGACGGTGAATACCTTGGCTGGACAACGAGAAATGGCGTGCAGATGCTAACCGGGCGCAAGCAGATCCAGGTTCCGGGACTGGGCCCAATGACGCTTTTACTTTCGCAAGATCGCAGTGCCGATCAACGGCTGGTGGCTGCATTTCTGCGCTCGGCCTTAGTGACCGTGCCGATGCTGCTGATATTGATCGGGTTGGCTGGATGGCTGGTTGCAAATAATGGCTTGCGACCGCTTCGCAAGTTCCGGGCCTTGGCGACTAAGGTATCGACACAGGATCTATCACCTCGAATCCGCCCCGATCGGCTTCCGCAAGAGCTCCAAGCATTGGCGCACAGCCTCAACGTAATGCTTCGTAGACTCGATGACGGCGTTCAGCAACTGTCTCAATTCTCGGACGATGTCGCTCATGAGTTGAAAACTCCGCTGAACAACCTGATAGGCAAGGCGCAGGTGACTTTGGTGCGTGAGCGAAGCAAGGAGCAGTATCGTGAAGTGATCGAGTCGTCGGTTGAAGAACTCGAACGCATGGATCGAATCGTGTCAGACATGCTGTTTCTTGCCCAGGCCAGCCACGCCAGCCCAGCACTGAAGCTCGAACCATTATCCTTGGGAAGCGAGGCGAGGCGCGTATGTGAATACTTCGAAGTCCTAGCCGAAGAAGCGGGAGTCGCTACGACAGTAACGGGCGATGCCATGATTTTGGGAAATCGACTTATGGTTCAACGGGCCATTTCCAACCTGTTATCCAACGCATTGCGGCATTCGAATACTGGCAGCACGGTCGAGCTTAAGATCCTTGAGGGGGACGCAGACATCGTCTCGCTGGCTGTCACCAATCATGGCGCGACTATCGAATCGGATCATCTCCCACACCTGTTCGACCGCTTTTATCGCGTTAACGGCATACAAACTCGCGGGGCAGGATTGGGGCTAGCGATTGTCCGTTCAGTAATGCACCTCCACAAAGGCCACGTGGCCGTCGACAGCAAAGACGGCCGGACCACGTTTGAACTCACGTTTCCTCGGCAGGCCTGACTCAAAGTGATACCGCACGGAGACAGCCATCACTACGAAGGGGCAAAAACCACAGGGACAAACAACCATTTCGAGGGCATGCGCGTTGGCCGGGTAACCAGGCCCGCAAGCCCCAACGCCGTTCATTTAATGCATGCGTCCTCGCTAATTCCGGCGAGAATGCCGCAAGCCTCAACTTCCCGCCCATCGTTGCAATTAGCCCGCAGTGAAACGAGTTGTCGTTCGAGTGATTGCAGAGCGGTTATCTGGGATCTGACTTGAGAAATGTGATCATCGAGTAAGGCATTGACGGCCGTACAAGGCTGGCGAGGGTCATCCTGGTAGCTTTGGAGTGCGTGAATCTCTGGAAGTGACAGATTCAAGATTCGGCAGCGCCGGATGAAAGCTAGCCGCTCGCCATGCTTCTCGGTGTAGACACGATAGCCGTTCGCCTGGCGATCAGGCGGTGGCAACAAGCCCTGCTGCTCATAGAAGCGGATCGTCTGTGTATCAATCCCTATTAGCCTTGCTAACTGACCAATGCGCATCGTGTGAATCCTCATCGGCTCTGCGTTATTGACCTTATAGTAGCTATAAGGCTTTTAATGATCCCATCTTCGATTTCAAGTGGAGCCGTATCATGAGCAAGTCCGATGGTCCCTGCGGCTGCGATGCGACACCAGCCGCTGATGCCGATATGCAAAACCCTTCCGATACGACGGGGCAATGGGTCAGTGTTTACGCCGTGCCCAAGATGGATTGTCCATCAGAAGAGCGAATGATCCGCTTGGCGCTGAATGGTTTGGACGGAGTTCGGAAGCTGACTTTTGATCTGTCGGACCGTCGGTTAGATGTCATGCATGACAGTGCCGTTGAGCCCATAACCAAAAAGCTGGCGACGTTAGGGCTAGGCGCCACTCTTCAGAAAACTGTCGCGGCAGACCCTGAGATGATCAAAGCCGCCGAGAATCCGGCGAACTCTACACAGGAATCCCGCTCCCTACGTTTACTGTTAGGCATCAACGCCTTCATGTTCGTGGTAGAGATGACTGCTGGCCTGATTGCCAGGTCCGCGGGTCTGATTGCCGATTCGCTCGACATGTTCGCTGACGCGGCAGTGTACGGCCTGGCCCTTTATGCGGTTGGGCGCAGCGTCAATCTGCAGGTGCGTGCTGCACACCTTGCTGGTGTGCTCCAGCTGATTTTGGCCCTCGGCGTGCTCGTAGAGGTGATCAGACGCTTTATATTCGGCAGCGAGCCCGAGTCGCTGATAATGATGGCCGTCGCGTTCCTGGCATTGCTCGCCAACACGGGTTGTTTGCTGCTGATTTCCAAACACCGGGAAGGTGGTGCTCACATGAAAGCGAGCTGGATATTCTCCGCCAATGATGTGGTCATCAACATGGGCGTCATAGTCGCCGGAGCGCTCGTCGCTTGGACTGGGTCCAACTACCCAGACCTGATTATCGGTACCGTCGTGGGATTCATCGTTCTCAACGGCGCTCGGCGTATTCTGGCGCTCAAGGGTTGAAGGAGCTCCCGTTACAGAAAAAGGGTGTCTTCATGCCTGTAAGCCATCCGGGTCTAGCGGCGTCAGCTAAAACTGGCGACGCCGCTTTAGCCGTTGGCGGATGGTGGGTATTGCAGAACGTGGGCTGCAAAGTCCATCAGCGAGACGAAGCCGCACTGATCGGCTTTTCCTTCACGCTGTAGGTGGTAGCCCCGCATGCCTTGCCCAATTGGACCAAGCATATCGGCTTGCAACGTGTCACCGATCATTGCGATAGCGGAGGCTTCGCAGCCAAGCTGTTCGATCATCTGACGATAGATTGCGGGCTCAGGCTTTATTGTCCCAACCTCAAAGCTCCATCCGTAAACATCGAACGACGGCAGTAACAGTTTGGCCGGAATCGCATATGGGGCTGCGAGATTGGAGCACAACGCGAGATTCAGGCCGGCGTCCTTTAGCTGATTTAGCGACTCCAACGCATCATCGAAAAGGCGAACGCTGGCCAGCTCGGTGAAAAGGTCGCTTTCAAGGCTAGCTAACTCAGAGTTGCTCAACTGCGCACCGAAATAATCGGCAGCTCCAGCCAAGCCCAGATTTCGAGTCATCAGAGTCCGTGCGTCATCCGGCCTTGGTGTTTTGCCCTGAAGCCGCAGGTTCTGCATCAGTTGGCGGAAAGGATGGCGGCGCTCACCTATCTGGAGAAGCGTGCCAAACACATCGAAAACTACTGCTTGTATCATGCCGGTACCTCTACCGTTGGAGGCGAACCGCCCACCCGAAGAGCGATGCCGCCCCTCTCAGTTTTCTGAACTGGATTTCTTCAGAGGTGGCACGAAGAAGATGGGTCTTTGCGGGGGCGCTATCAGGATATCTGTCGACTTGATGCTTGTGCCTTTTCGACGCCTTGTTTTGCCGTTCTTGTCGACCGCCAGCAGATCACCGGTCGCGACAGCAATGTCGAGTGCCTGCTTTACGCGAAGCTCGTCAGCCATGGTGTAGTTGGTCAATCCGCTCATCAGGCCCAAAAAAGGTTGCCGTTCTACCTCGTAGACCTGTTTGGGCAAGAGCTCCGAAAGTTCTCCTCGGATGCGGTCATTGGTAGCATCGTCGAAATAATGCTCATCCAACAGCAAATCGTGCTGACCTGTCACGGCGATATCCCGATTGGCGTCGTAGCTGAAAAAGCTGGAAGGCGACAGCATATGGGAAAAGTTGTTGCCGTATTTCCAGTGGATCTTCTTCATCACATCGTTAGCGCGGTAGTTGTTCGCCAGATGGATAAACCAATAGGCCATCGGGTTGCTGCCGGCCGGACGAATGAAGAAGACGGTCATGTACTGGGCACCGCTTTCCTGCTTGATCCCCTCGGACAGATAGCGCTGGATCAGGTATTGCCAGCTCCGTGGCTGATGCGCCTTCAGCTGTTTAAGCATGTCCCATGGCACATGCTGATCCAAGCCGATATTTGCAATGGCTTTCCGGTTCGCTTGGCGGTCGGCTAGATACGTAACCAAAAAATCGACATTGAAGGTCAGCAGGACCTCGGCTTTGTTGAGATTCTGGAAAATCCATTTGATCTTAGGGAACGGCACATCGCCATACATCATGCCCAGCCCCGCAGCGAGGATTGCCTTTTTCCGAGCCGGCTGCATATCTCAGACCATCTATCCACTCGTCAATACGCTCGTATCGTCAAAGGTTGGGTGAAAGCCATTGGCCCTGATCCAGCCCTGTATGGCATTCACACAATAAGACGTACGAAGGCATCGCTGATCTATCGCAGGACGAAGAACCTGCGGGCAGTTCAACTGTTGCTCGGCCATACGAAGCTGGAGAGCACCGTTCGATATCTGGGGATTGAGGTCGATGATGCCCTAGAGATGGCGGAACAGACCGAGGTTTGACCATGCATAGCGACGGTCGAAGCCAGGCCGTCGCTAACCGGCCAATAGCCGCCCTAGTCTGCCCACCAGTTCGGTATGACAGATGCTAGGCCGGTCAGGGCGCCGACTACCCCAATCATGATGCTACTCCAGAAGGTTACCGGCTCGCGGCGCTGCCTACGCTCCTCGCGGATGTCTGCCCTGACAATGCGAATGCCAGCATCTGTGAGATACCTGGGCTCCCGCGGGTCGCTATCAAATTCGACTCGCCCCCAGAAAGTCCTGTCATCGCGATCAGGCAGTGGGACACCGAGGCGGTCTGCCTCTATCATCCAGTACTCGGTCAAGATCAGCAGCCGCCATTCGTACAGACTGTCCGACTTCTGAATATAGTCCTGAAGCTGTCCATCCTGTTCCGGTTGGACGGTGTGGGGCGGGTGCATCTTCTCCAGTTCGGACCTGGCTTTTTCGCACTTGGCCAACTCAGATCGCATCACTCGGTAATGCTTTGTCCACATCGCTCGCCCCTCCCTTGGAAGAGCGCGACGCTACCTGACTGCAAATCTGAATACCACCTTGCCCGGCCGAATCCTTGCCCGATGCGCGGCCGGCGGGCGTGCCGTGGAGTATAGGGCTAGCCCAAAATAATAGGGGATGGAAGAATCGATTGAGCATTCGGCTGAACGTATCGTCGGGATAATAGGCATTTAGTAAAATTCAATGCCAATGCTTCGGAATCAGTGGTAACTCCCGGCTGTAACATGCTACCGCGCCCTTCGACAAGAATGGCTGCAAACGACAATAAGCTAATTAAATTAAAAAGCCGCAAGAAATTACTCGGTGTTGCGTAGCCTTTAAAGAATCCATGCGCAATCCCATGCCGATTTAAAACAAAGTGCGATGGTAACGACTCTGTATGACCGTAAAAACACCCACGGAAGTACATTTCCATGCTCTCCAGCATCTGCACTCGCTCATGATATCGACTTAAATAGTTTATCGTTAATTCCTTGTCTGGATACCAATCATAACCTGCGACCAGTCGTTTCAACTCACCTTGCTTTATTCGATGAAAAACCTTTAGAAGCGTCTCTATATTCACGGCATCCTTAACTGGAAGAGAGACGTGCTTTCCAAGCTCTCTTAGGAACCCTTCTATGCAAGGCAGAATTCCAACAATTGCCACGCCGTACAGACCCAGACAGTATGCCTTTACAGCCTCAATCAGCTGTTCTTGATACTGAGCAAAAGTGATGCGCTGAGACCATGCCCCACAAATCAGGTCGGCCATTCGTGGGGGCGTGTACATTTCCAACAGCATATTATTCGCGTGAGCGTACCTTTCCTCTTCACTGTTGCTTTTCGAGATTTTTCCGCCGTATTCAGATAGAAATCCAAAGCTATGATATGGGGGGAGTACTATCTCAGTAGTCGCAAACGTATCTCTGTACCAAGCTAGCCCAGAGCCCACTTTGATTTCCGAAAGATCTCTTGGAAAAAATGCACACTCACCAGATGAAACAATTTTATATCCGCGAATATCCCGAAAACAGCTCAGCTTCGCTTCCTGCAAACTATCAAACTCATGCTTCCCTCGATGTAAGCAAGCTTCTACTGCTTTTATTCCTCGCCCCAGCGCCATCGATTTTCTGCACTGCTTGTAAGCCTTAGCGAAGTCCATAGCTGCCCTTGTTATTCGACCCACTGATTCGATCGAACCTACCTGACAACACCTAGCCACGCAAACCATCTGCCGGCGCAGCCCGGCGGTAATGACTGACACGCAATTATTAGACGAATTTGAACGTCAGCTTCTGGCCGGTTAGCGACCATTGCTCTGGCTAGCCATCCTTGTCCTCCCACACGTGGAGGACTTGCCATGAACATCATCGCTACCTGGAGCCGTCAGCCCTGGAACAAAGGGAAATTGGTCGGGCAGAAAATCCCGCTCCGACTGAGAGATATCTGGGCGATCCGAGTAAGGGGTCATGCCGAGATATAAGTAAAATTCACTCACTTCGCACGTAACGTGTTGATGCCAAGAGAATTTACCAAATCGACCGCACAGCCTCTGATCGTGGACTATCTTTTCTGACTCCTCAGAAAAGGAGTTCCTATGGCTTCATTAGAGCGTACGGCGTATCCCACTCTGCCAAAGGCGTATTCAAAAGCAGAGTACCTGCGCTTAGGCTTTTGCACGGTTCGGTATTCATCAAAATGAAGCGGCCGAGCATCGAACAATGGAGGCATAGGCTAGGCCAGCAGGCGGTATCTGCGCGAGCTACTTTTCCAGCAGCTCGCTTCAACATACATACGACCTGACATACCAGAGAACCTGACAGAAATGTAATGGTTACTTCAGCCTTTGGTCAGGACGCTTTGCATATATTGGCTGTCAGACGCTGCAAGCATTGAAAAACCGCAAATGTCCCTGCAATAGGCCAAGTTCGTCGCTAACCAATCCATAAGGTGCCCCGTATGTCCTCTCAGCAGTGCCATCACCAGCCCGACCAAACGAAAGGTACTGCAGCACTCACAGACCCCGTCTGCGGGATGAAGGTGGAAGAGGATAGCGAGCATCAAGAGCATTATCAGGGAAGCACTTACCGCTTCTGCAGCCAGGGTTGCCAGACCAAGTTTCGTTCCGACCCTGCTCGATATCTCGCTGCACCGCAGGCTCATGGAACCTCCTCTCGGGCATCTACCCCACCCGCACAGAAACCACCCGCCGGTGATGCAACGACAGAGTACACCTGCCCGATGCACCCTGAGATCCGCCAAATGGGTCCAGGTGATTGCCCTATCTGTGGGATGTCATTGGAACCTCTGATCCCTGAACTCGACGAGGAGGAGAATCCCGAACTCAAGGACTTCTCGAAGCGATTCTGGTGGTCTCTGCCCCTGACCGTAGCAGTAACCCTGTTGGCAATGGCGGGACATGCGATACCGCTGTTTCACGGGGCTAGCCAGAACTGGGTTGAACTGGCCCTCACGACCCCGGTTGTCTTGTGGGCAGGCTGGCCATTTTTCGCGCGCGGTCTCGCCTCGGTCAAACATCGCAGCCCAAACATGTGGACCTTGATCGGGCTTGGCACGGGGGCTGCCTATATTTACAGCGTCGTAGCAACCCTCTTACCGAGCATGTTTCCAGAGTCATTCACAGTAGGCGGCCGGATAGGCGTTTATTACGAAGCCGCCGCGGTGATCATTTCATTGACTCTGCTGGGCCAGTTGCTGGAATTGAAGGCCCGCTCGCAGACGTCCTCGGCAATTAAGTCCCTGCTTGGCTTATCACCTAAAACCGCTCGCCGTATCGCCAAAGATGGTTCAGAGGAGGACATCCCGCTCACACATGTTCATGAGGGCGACCATCTGCGCGTTCGTCCTGGTGAAAAGGTACCCGTTGATGGAGAGGTATTGGAGGGCGAGAGCGCCGTCGATGAATCCATGCTAACGGGCGAGCCGGTTCCGGTGACGAAGCGGACAGGCGATTCGCTTATCGGCGCGACGATGAACACGAGCGGCTCGCTTGTCATGCGAGCCACCAGGGTTGGCTCCGGGACTATGCTTTCACAAATCGTCCAGATGGTTGCGAATGCACAACGCTCCAAAGCACCCATGCAGCGAATGGCAGACACGGTTGCAGGTTATTTCGTGCTGACGGTCATCGGTATCGCCTTGCTGACATTCTTTGCATGGGGCCTGTTCGGGCCTGACCAGGGCTGGGTATTCGGCCTGATCAATGCAGTTGCGGTTTTGATCATTGCTTGCCCTTGCGCACTTGGCCTGGCAACGCCTATGTCGATCATGGTTGCCACAGGCAAAGCGGCTGGAAGTGGAGTGCTTTTCAGAGACGCAGGCGCCATCGAAAATGTCCGTAAGGTAGACACGCTGATTGTCGATAAAACAGGAACCTTGACCGAGGGCCGACCTGTCTTCGATCGGGCCATAGGCGTCACGCCGTTTGACTCGCAGGAAGTCATCCGTTTGTCTGCCAGCTTGGATCAAGGTAGTGAGCATCCCCTAGCCCACGCGATCGTAGACCATGCCAGAAGCGAAGGTCTCCAGCTGGCGAAGCCAGAGACCTTCGAGTCAGGGTCAGGGATCGGAGTCCGTGGTCTGGTGGAAGGCAAGCAGCTACAGCTAGGCAACACCGCGCTTATGGAAGATGCGGGTGTGAGCGTCGAGCCGTTGAAATATCAGGCAGAAAAAATGCGCGAGAGCGGTACCAGCATTGTGTACCTGGCTGTTGATGGGGCACTTGCCGGCTTGCTGGCCGTATCGGACCCAATCAAACCGACTTCCAAGGAAGCTGTAGCGCGGCTCCAAGCGGAGGGCGTGCAAGTCATCATGGCCACCGGCGACGGGCTTACCACTGCCCGCGCGGTGGCTCGTGAGCTATCGCTCGATGAGGTGCATGGCGAAGTGAAGCCGCAGGACAAGGAGGCGCTGGTGGTTAAGCTACAAGCCCTAGGTAAAGTAGTCGCCATGGCAGGCGACGGAATAAATGATGCGCCGGCGCTCGCCAGGGCTGATGTCGGCATAGCGATGGGCACGGGCACTGACGTCGCCATGAACAGCGCCCAAGTTACGCTCGTTAAAGGTGACCTGATGGGGATACTGCGCGCGCGCACGCTTTCGGTGGCGACGGTTCGCAATATGCGTCAGAACCTTCTGTTTGCCTTTATGTACAACGGGTTGAGCATCCCGATTGCCGCAGGTCTGCTCTATCCGTTCTTCGGACTGTTGCTGTCTCCGATGATTGCTGCCCTGGCCATGAGCCTCAGCTCAGCATCGGTTGTGTTCAACGCACTCCGGCTCCGTCAAACGCGTGTAGTTTGAAGCCTGTCGGCTTAGGCTTAGGCTTCGGTTGCGAAGCGACCGATTGCCTCATTGATTGCTCATGAATTGCCCCGTAAGCTGGAAATATGACGTCCTACATGCGCTCCTTCCTTATCCTGCTGCTAGTGCTTGCGCTTCAGATCAATGGGATAGCGGAAATGCTCATGACGGTTGGATCGTCCGGGCATCACATGATGTCCGATATGGAAGGTGTGGGCGCCATGACGACCGACCACGCTTCGATGGTTGGCGCCGATGACGGTGCTGAACACGAGTGCTGTGAAGCGAATGAGCATGGAACGGCGACCGTCTGCAAGACGGGCCAAGAATGCAAAACTGCAAGTATCCTTCAGCTTGTCTCAATAAAAGCCCAGCTGATGCCTGCTGCTAAACCCGTGACCACTCCCTATAACGGCCTGATCCCCTCTAGCCTTTTAGACGCCGTCTGGCGTCCACCCCGCGTCTAATTCCGATCAAATTATAGGAACCGCCCGAGTGAGCATTCGGGCCGGCTACTGCGCGCCTTTGGCTCGCATGAAAGATCAGGAATCCTTCGCAAATGAAACCCCGTATTTATTGGGCGCCGCCGTACGTGGCCGCCTTGATCATGGGCGCGCTCTCGTTTCCAGGGTTAGCGTCCGCTTTGACCTTAGAACAAGCTCTGAGCGTGGCCGAGCAAGACGCGCCTTCGCTGCATGCGCAAGCCGCCAACCTGGTGGCCGCACGCAGCGCTGCAATCCCTGCCGGCGAGCTTCCTGACCCTAAACTTAAGCTTGGACTGCAAAGCGTGCCCATCGAAGGTGACGCTCGCTGGCAGTTGGAGCAAGAGGCCATGACCATGCAAATGGTTGGGGTCATGCAAGATGTGCCAAACCGAGCGAAAAGGCGCGCTCGTGTCGAGGCCGCGCAGGCTAGTGTTGCGCTCGCAAACGCCCAGCAAACGGTTGAACGTCTCGGTGTGCGCCAAGCAACCGCCGAGGCATGGATCGCTAGCTTCGCGGTCGAGCAGAAGCTAAGCCTTTTCAAGCAGCTTTACAGCGAGAATCAGCTCCTTTCGCGGGCTGTTCAGGCCCGCATTGCTGGCGGCAGCGGACAAACCGCAGACAGCGTACTTCCGAGGCAAGAGGCAGCATTGCTGGCTGAACAAGAGGATGAGCTGCTGCGTAACCAGGCTGTTGCGCGGGCCGGCCTCCGGCGCTGGATAGGCGAGCTAGCAGGCCAGCCGCTTACAGGTGACTGGCCGCAATGGCTTGCCGCCGTTGATAACTATCAGCACAACCTGAACCGGCACCCGGCGTTACTCGCCTTCGACCCGATGACTCGTGAAGCGGAGGCAAAGGTTCACCAGGCCATCGCAGAGAAAACACCGGATTGGAGTTGGGGGATCGACTACCTGCGACGTGGCCGTGAGTACGGCGACATGGTGAACCTCAGCGTCAGCTTCGACCTGCCGCTGTTTACCAGCTCTCGGCAGGATCCGAAGATCGCGGCCGAACGAGCTCGCCTTGCCCAGATCGAGGCTCAGCGCCAAGCGACCTTGCGCCTGTACAACCAAGAGCTGAGTACTGACCTCGCTGAGTATCAGCGTCTGGACCGCGCACTCATCCGCCTCGACAAAACCTTACTACCCCTCGCTGAAGAGAAGGTCCGCCTTGCCATGGCCGATTACCGCTCCGGAAGCGGTGAGCTGACCGCTGTGATCGAAGCGCGACGACAGCTTGTGGAGACCCGGCTACGGCGTATTGACGTCGCCCGCGATCGATCGTTGAGCAATGCCCGCCTGCATTTCGCCTTTGGAGATACCCGACCATGACATTCCAACACAAGCGGCTGGTACTCGCCTTCAGTCTGCCTCTGATGATTAGCGCTGCAGCGCTAATCGGTCTGCCTACCGCAGCCTTCGGACAATCGCCTGCAGAAGAAGACAAGGAAGTGCTCTATTGGTATGACCCTATGGTCCCCCAGCAAAAGTTCGATAAGCCGGGCAAGTCGCCATTCATGGATATGGAATTGATTCCACGCTATGCAGATGAGGGAAGCGACGGGGCATCGATCAGTATCGACCCGAGCGTGACGCAGAATCTCGGCGTGCGCTTTGCAACCGTAACGCGTGAATCGATCAGCCAGTCGCTCGAAGCGACAGGCGCATTGATGTTCGACGAGCGAGACGTGGCGGTTGTGCAGGCGCGTGCCGGTGGCTTTGTCGAGCGCGTTTACGACCGAGCACCGGAGGATGTCATCGAAAAAGGCGCGCCGTTAGCCGATCTGCTGGTTCCCGAATGGGTTGCCGCACAGGAAGAGTACCTGGCGCTCAAAGGGATTGGCGAACCCCAGCTGCTCGCAGCGGCTCGCCAGCGGTTGCGCCTTGCTGGCATGCCGCCAGAAGTCATAGTGCAGCTAGAACGAACTGGTAAAGCGCGCCCTGTTTGGACAGTGAGGAGTCCAATAGGCGGCGTGCTGAACAGCCTCGACGTTCGCGAGGGCATGACCGTATCCACTGGTGCGTCTCTGGCACGTGTTAATGGGCTGGAAAAGGTATGGTTAGAGGTTGCGGTGCCTGAGGCGCAGGTTGCAAATGTGGCGCCTGGGCAGCTGGTCAACGCGCGCCTCCCGGCCTTTGCAGGTGAAGTTCTGGAAGGGACGATCCAGGCCGTACTACCACAAGCCAACTTGGATAGCCGTACTGTGCGCGTCCGGGTTGAACTGCCTAATCCGCAACAACGGCTTCGTCCCGGCATGACGGCCGAGGTGACGTTGAGTCGCAACGTCGAAGATGTCTTGGTCATCCCGTCCGAGGCGGTCATTCGCACCGGTCGGCGCGCATTGGTGATGCTGGCCGAGGATCAAGGCCGTTACCGCCCGATTGAGGTTCGCACAGGCCGGGAATTCGATGACCAGACAGAGGTGCTTGAAGGGCTGGAAGCCGGTCAGAAGGTCGTGGCGTCCGGTCAGTTTCTCCTGGATTCAGAGGCGAGCCTACGCGGGCTGACCGCTCAGGGTTTGGAGGAGCCTGCAACTTCTACAGAACCTGCGCTGCACGAGGCTGAAGGTACGATCGTCAGCCTGGAAGATGGCATGGTTGGCCTGTCGCATGGGCCGTTCAAGACGCTGAACATGCCTGGGATGACAATGTCCTTTCCGGTTGCAGATCAATCGCTCCTAACAAAGTTGCAGACCGGCGATCACGTCCGTGTCGGCGCGCGTGAAAGCGAAGAGGGCCTGGTCATTGAGCACATCGAGAAGCTGGGGGGCCAGCGATGATCGCAGCCATAATTCGCTGGTCAGTGGCCAACCGCTTTCTGATCCTGCTGGCTACTGTGTTCGCGGTGGCTTGGGGTGTCTGGTCGGTCAAAAACACCGCTGTTGATGCATTGCCAGACCTTTCCGACGTTCAGGTCATCATCCGCACGCCATACCCCGGGCAGGCGCCCCGGATCGTTGAGAATCAGGTCACCTACCCACTGACGACGACCATGCTGTCTGTCCCCGGCGCAAAGACGGTCCGCGGCTACTCCTTCTTCGGGGATAGCTACGTGTACGTCCTGTTTGAGGACGGCACCGACCTCTATTGGGCCCGTTCTCGGGTGCTGGAGTACCTGAGTCAGGTGCAGAGTCGGCTTCCCGCCGCCGCCAAACCCGCTTTGGGCCCTGACGCCACAGGTGTCGGCTGGATCTACCAATATGCTTTGGTAGACCGAACGGGCAAACATGACCTCTCGCAGCTGCGCTCTTTGCAAGATTGGTTCCTGCGCTATGAGCTCAAGACACTGCCCAACGTGGCGGAAGTCGCGCCCATAGGCGGGATGGTCAAGCAGTATCAGGTCGTACTGGATCCCGTGCGCATGGCAAGCAGGGGCGTGACGCAGCAGCAGATTGCAAAGGCGATCGATGAAGCCAACCGTGAAACCGGCGGGAGTGTTCTGGAACTCGCAGAAACCGAGTTCATGGTCCGTGCGACCGGGTATCTCAAGACACTCAAAGACTTTCGAGCCATTCCTTTGCGTCTCGACGGCGGCGTGCCTGTGACGCTAGGGGACGTTGCGCATATCCAGCTCGGCCCGGAAATGCGCCGGGGCATCAGCGAGCTTGACGGTGAAGGTGAGGTAGTCGGCGGCGTGGTGATCCTGCGGAGCGGCAAGAACGCTCGGGAAACCATCGCTGCCGTTCAGACCAAACTGGATGAGCTGAAAGCGAGCCTGCCCCAAGGCGTCGAAATCGTCACGACGTACGACCGTAGCAAGCTGATCGACAGTGCCGTTGAAAACCTCACGCACAAGCTCATCGAGGAGTTCATTGTCGTTGCGTTGGTTTGCGCGATTTTTCTGTGGCATCTGCGCTCGTCGTTGGTCGCCATCGTGTCGTTGCCGATCGGCATCCTGATTGCTTTTGTGATCATGCAGCGGCAAGGCATCAACGCCAACATCATGTCGTTGGGTGGCATCGCGATCGCCATCGGAGCGATGGTCGATGCAGCAATCGTCATGATCGAAAACGCCCACAAGCACATTGAGGCCTGGCACAAGCGGCATCCTGACTCCACCTTGAAGGGCCAGGAGCACTGGAAGGTCATTACTGACGCGGCTGTTGAAGTGGGGCCGGCACTGTTCTTCAGCCTGCTGATCATCACGCTGTCGTTCATACCAGTGTTCACCCTGGAGGCGCAGGAAGGCCGGCTGTTCGGTCCACTGGCGTTCACCAAAACCTATGCAATGGCAGCCGCCGCGGGCCTGTCTGTCACGCTGGTTCCGGTGCTCATGGGGTATTGGATCAGGGGCAAAATCCCTGACGAACACCGTAATCCACTCAACCGTGGCCTCATCTGGATCTACAAGCCGGCCCTGGACGCGGTACTGCGCTGGCCCAAGATGACTCTGCTGGTGGCTGTTCTGGTCTTCCTGACAGGCTTGTGGCCGGCCTCTCGCCTTGGTGGGGAGTTCTTGCCCCCGCTGGATGAAGGTGACCTCCTTTATATGCCCACTGCGCTTCCAGGCCTCTCCGCTCAGAAGGCTTCTGAGCTACTGCAGCAGACGGACCGGCTCATAAAAACGGTTCCAGAAGTTGCACACGTGTTCGGTAAGGCTGGTCGAGCCGACACCGCTACAGATCCCGCCCCGCTGGAAATGTTCGAGACGACCATTCAGTTCAAGCCGAAGGATCAATGGCGCCCTGGGATGACGCCTGACAAGCTGGTTGAGGAGTTGGATCGCACCGTACAGGTACCTGGATTAGCCAATCTGTGGATCCCGCCGATTCGAAACCGTATCGATATGCTGGCGACGGGTATCAAGAGCCCGATCGGGGTGAAAGTGTATGGCACTGACTTGGCACAGATCGACAAAGCCACCCAGGCAGTGGAAAAAATCGCCAAAACGGTGCCTGGGGTCAGTTCGGCACTTGCTGAGAGACTGACCGGCGGCAGGTATATCGATGTGGATATCGATCGTGTCGCCGCCGCACGCTACGGCCTGAATATCGCGGACGTGCAATCGATCGTGGCCGGTGCCATCGGTGGTCAAACCATTGGTGAAACCGTGGAAGGGCTCGCCAGGTATCCGATCAACCTCCGCTATGGCCGCGAGTGGCGCGACTCGATATCCGATCTGCGCAACCTACCGATCTACACGCCGCAAGGCAGCCAGATCACGTTGGGGACCGTGGCCAAAGTACAGGTGACAGACGGACCGCCCATGCTTAAAAGCGAAAACGCAAGGCTGTCGGGCTGGGTTTACGTCGATGTTCGTGGCCGCGACATGGCGGCTGTGGTGGGCGATCTGAGGGAAAAGATCAGCAAAGGGGTCCAGCTCGAATCCGGCATGAGCATCAGCTATTCCGGCCAATTCGAATTCATGGAGCGAGCTAACGCGAAGCTGAAGCTCGTCGTGCCGGCTACCTTGCTCATCATTTTTGTCTTGCTCTACCTCACGTTTGGGCGCTTTGGGGAGGCGTTGCTGATCATGGCCACGCTGCCATTCGCCCTAACCGGTGGCGTCTGGTTCCTCTATTTGCTCGGGTACAACCTATCCGTAGCGACAGGAATCGGTTTCATCGCACTGGCAGGCGTTTCTGCTGAGTTCGGCGTCATTATGCTGCTGTATTTGAAGAACGCATGGACAGATCGGGTTAACGCTGGAGCCCATGGCGAAGGCGTACTGCTCGACGCAATCCGCGAAGGCGCTGTGCAGCGGGTGCGCCCCAAGGCCATGACCGTAGCAGTGATTATCGCCGGTCTGCTGCCCATCCTCTGGGGTAGCGGAACCGGCAGCGAAATCATGAGCCGCATCGCCGCGCCCATGGTGGGCGGGATGATCACCGCCCCTTTGCTCTCCCTGTTCGTTCTGCCGGCAGCTTACCTGCTGATGCGCCGCCGGCAATTGCGAGTTACCACCCAGCAAGCAACCAACCCCACTGGAGAACATCCATGAACATTAAGCACATCACCCTTGCCTCACTCTTCCTGGTGCCAGTCGCCTATGCCGCCGACAAGGAGCCAATGGACGGCATGCCGATGGATCACAAAGGCATGAACATGCCAATGGACCAGAAGTCGGCGGGACAGACCGCTACAGCCACAGGTACGGTCAAGAAAGTAAACACCGAGAGCGGAACCGTCACCATTGCCCACGGCCCGGTCGAAGCGTTGGGCTGGCCGTCGATGACGATGGGCTTCAAAGCAAAGCCTGATCAGCTCCAAACGCTGAAAGAAGGGGACCAGGTCGAATTCGAGTTCTCCTCGAAAGGTATGGATTCCACCATTACGCGCATCGAAAAGCAGTAAAGAGCAGAAAGCGACCGCCGCAGGCGCGGCGGTCGTACCAACACGAGAATGAAGCGATTACCGCTTTGTAACCTTGGCAACAGCTTCTTGTAAGTAGCAAGCCTTTAATCTACAGGCATCAACTAACCAAGAGGTGCAAACCATGAACCGCATAACCAAAGTAATCGTTCCTTTTATTCTGACCGTTGCTTCCTCGCTTGCAATGGCCGAAGGCGGAAGCGAACGTACGCTGAATCGCTTAAATGACTCGGCAGGAGCAAAGCCCACCCTTAAGGAGCTTGTCAAAGAGGGTCAAGTGCTGAGCATCGCACCTGCAGGGGCGACCGGCACGACTCGAATGATTCAAAACTATAGAACTAGTGCCCAAGTCCAGACGTATGAGATGAAGGTCAAGACCCCCGACGGGAAGATCCATACGGTAGAGTTCCTGAGCACCCCAGTTGGCGTGAACAATGGCTAATCTGCCAAGCTTAATATCCGAGGGATAGTTAGATGAGCAGCATAATATCCAAGATTAAAAGCGTACTGCAGCGCAATCCGGTCGTAACGGGGTTAACCGCAGCTGTGGTTGGCTACATGCTACTGAACCAAAGCACTGCGGCGTTGGCAACAACGCTGCCAAGCCTGCTCTTTCTCTTGCCCTGCTTGTTGATGATGGTCGTATGCATGAAGCATATGTCTAGCGGTAAGTGCGACAAGCCCAAGGAGCCCAACGTTGGCGAAAACACCTTGTTAAGCAAAAGCGAATAACCCACTGAACTTAGAGATTTAACATGCGAAAGGCCATCACCGTTACAGCAATCGCAATCACCTTGGCGAGCGGACTGAGTTTCGCAGCGGCAGATAAAGCGGACCAAAGCCATTCAGAAACCGGCATGATGAGCGGCGACAAGCATATGGAAATGATGGGTGACATGCGTGGAATGATGAAAGAGTGTCGTGAGATGATGGGGGCCGCCAAAGCCGACCACTCGCAAAATGGCGAAAATCCAGACGCAGCATAGGATATGAGGGTGTGAGTAACAATGATCGAAGCAGGTGGGGGGTGCCCCACCTGCTTTTTTGTGCTTGATGGCCTAACCAGGACCGTACTGATGGGAAAAGTGTCACTGACGAGCAGAATGGCGATAGCTTTCATGCTCGTGGTTACGGTTGTGCTGCTGGCGGCCGCAATCAGCTTTAATTATTTTTGTCAGCTCCATTTCGAACGCAAAGATGCACAAGTGCTTAATGAAAAGGCCGCTGCAGTAGAGCGTACGCTACTCAACAGCTCAGCATTCGGGCCTGAGACCGCTTCAAGGATCGATGCCGTTATTGAGCACTCCTTTGGCTTCGCGACTGCGGTTGTAGTAGACGGTAAGACGGTTTACTCCCATCACAATCTGTCTGAGAGCTTGCTACCTCTTGTCACAGACATCCAAGAGGAACGCTGGACGGTAAGTTTCGGTGGCCACCAGTACAGCGGAATTACCAGAAAAGTAAATCGGTGGGTAGAAGGGCAGGACACTGTTATCTATTTGGCTTTGGATGTAACGCACCGAATCCACTTCTTCGATATGATTCAGCAGTGGTTTGCTTATACGCTTGTCGTTAGTGCACTTCTGAGTGGCGCGTTAGGTGTTGTTCTGATCAGGAAAGGCTTAAAACCAATAGACGAACTGTCCAAGACTTCTTCTACAGTAACCGCCCACTGCTTAGATACCAGAATTCCAACCGAGTCGGTGCCAGGCGAGCTGCATGAACTCGTAGACAACTTCAACGAAATGCTTTCGCGCTTGGACGACTCTTTTCTCAGATTGTCAGGTTTCTCAGCGGATATCGCGCATGAGCTAAGAACGCCGCTGAACAGCATGCTTACCCAAATGGAGGTCGCGCTCTTGCGCGACCGCGAGAATACCGACTACAAAGACATTTTGTATTCCGCCCTCGAAGAACTTAGGCGCATGTCAAAGATGGTCGATGACATGCTATTCCTCGCCAAGGCGGACAACGGGAAGATTACGCCCAATGCCGAAGATGCCAGCATGGCTGAGATTACCGCGAGCGTTATCGAATATTACGAGCTTGCAGCCGAGGACAAAAAGGTAGAAATCGCGCTTTCAGGCGATGGATCGGTACATGGCGATAAATCGATGCTGAGACGGGCCGTCTCAAACATAGTCTCTAACGCAGTTCGATATGCAGAGGAAGGCAGCACCATCAGCGTTGAAATAAGCGAGAGCGGTGGCTCGGTTTGCACAGCCATATCCAACCGAGGCACAACGATTCCAGCCGAGCTTCAGGCCCGAGTGTTTGATCGATTCTATAGGGTCGACACCGCAAGGCGCGAAGGAACCACCATGAATGCGGGCCTCGGCATGGCTATCACTCGTTCGATAGTCGAAGCGCACAAAGGGCGCATCGCTTGCGAATCAGCTGAGGGGCATACGACTTTCACAATGACGCTTCCAAAGCTTATGTCTAGTTAATGGCAGAGTGCCAGCAACGACCCTGACCTACGCTCATAGAAACGCCAGGCTGAACCGAAAGAGGCCGAGACTTTCGAAGCTGTATGTTTGGTTCTGGAGGTTCCCGTGCAAGCGTCCTCATCGAGAAAATGCGGTACGACAGCCGCAGCGCTCAACGAAGCGTGCTTCTGCGTAAGCCTAGATCAAGCTGCGCTCGTAAACTCATTGACCGAACAGCTTGGGAATTCAGAGCTGTCGGAGCTATTGAAGTCACGTTGCCCTCATGTGTTTGCAGCACGACCGGTCTTTGTTTCATCCTTGCGGCTGCGCCAGGTTAATGAGGTTATTCAGGCCATCGAGCAGACCGTGAGCTCGCCCGGTTGGCGTGAGCATGCTCTGGATTCTGCACCTCCTATTGCCCGACACGATCCTCGGGGCGCGCGCGGCGTCTTCTTTGGCTACGACTTCCATCTGGATGATGACAAGCTTGGGCTCATCGAAATAAACACAAATGCGGGCGGAGCGATGCTAAACGTATTGCTCGCCCGCGCGCAGCGTAGTTGTTGCAGCGGCGTAGTCGGGCTTTCGCCAGGTCAGGAAGGACCCGGCGGCTTCGAGCGTTCGATTCTGGATATGTTCGCCCAGGAATGGTCTACGAGCGGCGAGCCACGTCCGCTCACGCGCGTGGTGATCTTGGATGAAAGCCCACAAGCCCAATACCTGTATCCGGAGTTCCTTCTTTTTCAGCGGTTATTCGAGTCAGCAGGAATCGACTGCCTAATCGCAGACCCAGCCGATCTGGCCTTTCACAACGAGTCCCTCTTGGTCGACGGAAAGCCTGTGGATCTCGTCTACAACCGACTCACCGATTTCTATCTGGAAGGCGACAATTGCAGCGCGCTGCGCAGCGCTTATTTGGCTGATGTCGTGACGGTAACGCCACACCCTCAGGCCTATGCCCTTTACGCCGACAAACGCAGGTTGGTTGACCTAACCAACGCACGTTTTTTGGAAGAGATTGGCGTTGATCAGCAAATCCGAACCGTATTGGCCCAATACGTCCCGCTTACCGTTCCTGTCGGGCATGGTAATGCAGAGCACCTGTGGCAAAACCGCCGTAGCCTCTTTTTCAAGCCTGTCAGCGGGTATGGTAGTCGCGGTGCATACCGAGGAGACAAGCTCACCAAGCGCGTTTGGGAAGAAATCGTTGGCGGAAACTACGTGGCCCAGTCCCTTGTAGCTCCTGGCGAGCGTAGAATCGTCGCCGACCCTCAGGTACGATCGATGAAGTTTGATCTGCGCGCTTACGCTTATGCTGGCGAGGTGCAGTGGAACGCTGCCAGGGTCTACCAAGGCCAGACGACCAACTTCAGAACAGAGGGGGGCGGTTTTGCTCCCGTTTTTACCTTAGGCGAGGAAGAGGAGCGAGCCGGTTCTACAGAGCAACGGTCGCACGCCTCGTTCATGTTCTTGCTCGACGAAACCGGCGCCGTAGAGGAACTGCCGCACCCGCTATATCTGGCGCTGGTTCGAGCCGAAATGGCTACTTCTAAGCTTGCCGGTAAGCGTTTCCGATTGGCGGACTGGTATGTGGCAATGGAAGATGGCCATCCTTCCGAAGTCATCCGAGAATTGTACGGCTGGGTTGCTTTCGACGCAGATGGCGCCTACCACCCTGAAGTTGGCCCACCAGAAAATGGTCAGCCAAATAGTATTGGCAATGTTGACTCATCTGCCCTGCCAACACCGGAAGAACATGATCGAATCGAAGGTCTGTTGTTTCAAAGTGAGTGAGGTCCCGCGCGCCACGAAAGGCGCGGCTTGGGACAGAATAACCTCGCCGCTCAGTTTTGGAGCCAGCTACACCCAGCCGTCTTAGCCGCCACACATCTAATGTGCGAATACTAACCCTGCGGTCACACTCGACAAGAACGTGGCATATGCTGGGTGCTGAATTGTTCTCTCCGAGTGTTCTATTGCTCACGATAACTCTTTGGGCTTGCTAAGCCGAGTAGTCGGGTCTCAAGGCTTGAAGGCCATCTTAGTGGGCCCGCTCTTTCGCGCAGTGGTCCATAGCGCGACGTTGGTATTGTCTGCTTATAAGCTATTAGCGATTGATTAGTTCAGGGGAACATTACGCGTAGTACAGCGCTGGCAGCGCTTTAAGCCGGTCTTAAAGCGGTCGATGATTACATTTTTGTAAGCTTCTCAAAAAATCGAAACCTCATCATCTTCGGCTTGTCCGTTTTTAGGAGAGCATTCGAAAGCCACTTCTAAGCAGGGCTGCGCGAACACGTTGAGTCGCCGATCCAGCAGCAATCATTAAAGAGGTCTAACTATGCAAATGTCTTACTGGCGCTTTGCAGCGATGGTAGCCACGTCTACGATCATTATGTATGGCGTGATGTACTTAAATACTTACTCGTTCGAGCATGTTTTTTGGAGCGAGACTCGCGCTTGGATGGCATTAGTGATGGGCGCGGTAATGGCAGTAGTCATGCTCGCATTCATGCTCAACATGTATAAGCGTAAGTCAGTAAACCTAGCGATATTGGCAGGAAGTGCAGTAGCTTTTACCATTGCACTATGGCTTGTACGTGGGCAAGCGACGGTAGACGACACGGACTACATGAAGGCCATGATCCCCCACCATTCCATAGCAATCCTAACAAGTGAACGAGCTCAGATTTCAGATCCTCGCGTCCGCAAGTTAGCTGACGAAATCATCGACGCTCAGCGCCGAGAAATCGCAGAAATGAAGTCCCTGATCAATGAACTAGAAAGGGCAAATTGATTCCCAGAAACGGTGTGTCCACAGCCCAGGGCATGACGGTGGCGACATTGATGGTCTCGCTACCGCTCAGGCGAATCTCCTCAGCGATTGCCGCGCCGAGATTTATGACGCCACCTTTGGTCGCTGCGGAGGAGGCATGATAAGCCAGCGGTATCTCGCTCTCGACTGAGCCCACGTTGACAAGCGTGCCGAAGCCTTGAGCTCTGAACTGGCGCATGGCTGCGTGGCTGCCATAGATCATGCCCTTAAGATTGACATCCACGATCCGCGCATGGTCCTCGACGGGAACGTCCTCGAAACGACCCAGCGCTCCGACCGCAGCGTTGTTAATCCAAACGTCGATCCTGCCGAAACGCTCGATGGCGGCTCGTGCCAAGTCCTGCATCTCGTTCGGGTTGCTCACGTCGGTGGTCACCACCAGTGCCGATCCTCCAGCCATGCGTATCTGCGCGGCCAGTTCTTCGAGCACGTCGGTCCGGCGGGCCGCTAGCACCACGTCGCCTTGCAGAGCGGCAAGCTTGAGCGCCACGCCGCGGCCGAAGCCACTGGAGGCACCAGTGATGACAAAGGTTTTGCGAGCAACGCTTGGCTGGTCGCTTGGTTTCAGGCGCGGGGAAACGGCGCAGCCACTGAGTTGCAGAACGGCGAGCAGTACTAGCAGCAAAGCCAATCGCTGCGATGGGAATATTCGCAAAACCATTTTCGTTTTCTCCCAGCAAAATAAGGTCGCATGGCCCGCTTGGTTGTTGTTGGACCGCCTTTTTGCCAGGAGCTTTCATGCTAATTCACTCAATTAGTTTTCAGCGCTCAATCGGGAGACAGTGGCAAGAGAATAGACCGTTACGGTGGCGATCATCGGTGGCTAAGTAAGAGTTGCTAGCGCGTAACTATCGTATTTCGCTTTGGAATGAAATGCTGCTGGACAGGGATTGATTCGCTCTTGGCAGTTGCGGGTATCGTACGCACTTTTTCGATATGTCATGGAGGCGCGAACATTAAGCGCACCATGGCTTTTCTTATTCTTCGAGGGGCTCTGACACTCCCAATTTAGTAGTGCCAGAGCAGTGAGTTACGGATGTTATCCTGCCATACGCTCACATTCCTCAGCGCAGTTCATGCACGCCTTCGCACACTCTTGGCAATGATCCATTTCATGCTTCGCGCATTCCTCTCCGCATGCACGGCAGATCTTGGCGCAAAGGGCGCAGAACTTCTTAGCATATTCACTTTCGCGGCTCATCAGTGTGGCAGCCAACCTGCAAATGTCCGCGCAGTCGCGGTCAAGCTCGATGCAGCGAGCCATCATTTTTACATCATCCTCGCGTAGGCAAGCAGAGGCGCACATTTCGCACACTAGGGCACAGTTCGAACAAGCTTGGATACAGGATGCGAACATTGAGTTTGTCATTTACGTTCTCCAGGGTTCGATAGTTGTATTTCGTCGTTTGGTTACTGGCCGATATGGCTCATCAGCCTGTTAGCAGACACTGAATTACGACACGCTCCTACCGAGCCCGTTTCGAAAAACCTCATTACAATGTTGTAAGGTAAGTCCAACCGCACCGGGGATCTGCGGGCGCAGTTGGTGACGATGTGGCCGTCAGATTGCCTGTACGGCTTCGCTAGTCTGTTCGAGATGATTGAGTTGAAAATGAGGGAGCTCCCTGTCGCCACGACTGGGAGCATTCGTTGGGGAACGGCCGGAGCGCAAGCCGCTTAACTAGGTAAGTTACTGGCCTTGCGGCCTAACTTTTAGGAAGGAAGCAATTGCAAAGCCCTCCGGTACCGTTGCGTCGACTAGGATGGCCTAGGGCCGATCCTCTGCTTGCTGAACCGCCTTTCTTAGAGCCTCGATCAGAACCGCATAGGCACACATATACCGGATGTTAGTGCTCGTGTTGCTTCCCGTCTGCGTGCACATGGTTTTTTGAAGGGGATTTGCCTTCCGCATCGGCACTGTCACTGCCATTGCTGTGCTCAACCGCCTGGGGCTCCTCGGACGCATGATGGTCATCGCTTTCGTTATTACCATGATGACCGGAGCCTGATTGGCCGGATGCTCCACCTGTGCTGCTGGAGCCATGGTGATCCGAGCCGCCACTGTCGCCCTGATGGTGGTCGCCCGAGGCCATCTCGCCGTGTTGCTCACTATGCCCAGCTGGGGTCTCCCCACCACCATGCTGGTGACCACCGCTAGACGCAACGAGTGCTCGATACGCTCCTTCATCTAACTCAGGAAGCTTCTGCAGAAAAGCCACCATTCCCCAGATGTACGGGTCAGCCATGCTTTTACCCCACGCGGGCATCCCAGTGGCCTTAATGCCATGCTTGATGACCCAAAATGTTTTTGCTGGGTCATCGTATGGCCCCGCTTCAGCCAGGCTGGGTGGAGCGGGATAAAGGCCATTGCTTAGCTCGGTCTCAGCCATGCCTGGCGCCAAATGACAACCCACACACATCGAGTCGTAGTTCCCCGCCCCGGCGCGGATTTGGTCTTCATCGTCGAGAGATGGCACGACTATGTCTTCGGAGCGAACCTCAATCGAGCGATTGCGAGCAGTTTCCAGGAATGCGTGCACGACTCCCGTATGAGGATCATCCGCGGCAACGTTTATTAGTCCCGAGAAAACAACACCGGCCACCACCAACAGGCCTAGTGCGCAGAAGGCAGCGAAGCTAATAATTATTCTTTTCATCTAGGGTCCTTAAAACCAAAGCCTGATGCCAGCAACGAACCGCGCCTCATCTACGTCTTCGCCTTCATCTCTCGCCATATCGGCGGTATTACCGTATGCCCGGCTCCACGTGACGCCGATGTACGGTGCGAACTCACGAACGATTTCGTATCGGAGGCGGAGCCCCACCTCTGTGTTTGCGAGACCAGCGCCTACTCCGCGCGCAGGATCGTCCTTGCCATAGAAATTGAGCTCGGCAGTCGGTTGGAGGATCAGCCGGTTAGTGAGGAGAATGTCGTACTCGCCTTCAAAACGTGCTGCTGTCTGCCCACCTTCACCGACGAAGGCGGTGGCTTCCGCCTCAAAGTTATACAGAGCCATCCCCTGGACGCCTAAAGCCGCCCACGTCTGCGGCGACTCGGGCTTAAAGTCCTGGCGAACACCTGCTACCACATCCCACCAGGGGCTGATGGCACGCCCGTAGAGCGCCTGAATTTCCGCATCTTCAGTAACGCCATTCGTTCGCTCACCTTCCGAGCGAAACCAGAACCGATTGATATCGCCACCAACCCAGGCAGTAGCTTCCCAACTGAGGGTGCTACCTTCATTTGCGTTCTGGTACTCAAGTTGATCTAGCAGAAGGAACCAGGCCAGATACTTGTCATGGACTGTATGACCTTGAAGACCAGGGAAAGCCGCTTCTCTATCCGCATCGGTCAATACTGGAATGAACGAGGGATGAACCATGCCGGGCATTTCGAGCGTATCGTCATGCTTCATTTGGCCATGGTTCATCGTGCTATGGTCCATCGCACCATGACCCATCGCAGAATGGTCCGTTTGCCCACCGGAGCCATGATTCTTAGCTGCGGGCTTCGCTGAAGATGCAGGGGCTTGAGCTGCCTCAGCAGGAGGGGTTTGATGCATCGAATGATCCATCATCTCGGCAGCGTTGGCTGTCCCTCCAGCCGCTGCGCTCAACGAAACTCCGAGCGCAATCAGAGCAAAGCGAGAAGGTCTAGTGGTCATGGTGCGAATCCACCTCAGTATCAGTGGCCTTGGGGTCATGATCCATCTTGCCGTGCTCCATTTCTCCATGGTCCATCGAGCCATGATCCATGTCGTCGTGGTTCATTTTTGAGTTAGAGGTGCCTTGTGTCTGAGATGCCGGCTTGTTGCCTGGATTCTGCGATGAAGCCGATGATTGCTTGTGCTGATCATGCTTTTGCTCTGCAAACGCAGCTGACATATTCATTACGCCCAGCAGACTGAACATTAACGCGCTGCCGATAAGAGTTTTACGCTTCGTAAAATTTCCCATATAAAGTTCCTCTTACTCGTCCACTCGGACTTCACGAAACATGCCCATTTCCATGTGAAGCAGTAGGTGACAGTGATAAGCCCAACGCCCGAGCGCATCGGCTGTCACGCGGTAGCTGCGCTTCGAACCTGGAGGCATGTCGATCGTGTGCTTGCGAACCATGAACTTTCCATTCTCATCTTCAAGATCGCTCCACATACCATGCAGATGAATCGGATGGGTCATCATGGTGTCGTTGACCAAAGTGATGCGTACCCGCTCGCCATATTTGAGCCGCAGGGGCTCCGAATCAGAGAACTCTATACCGTCAAATGACCAGGAGAACTTCTCCATGTGGCCGGTGAGATGGAGTTCGATCGTCCGACTGGGCTCACGGCCGTCCGGATCGGGGAAAGTGCTTCTCAAGTCGCTATAGGTCAGGACTCGGCGGCCGTTGTCTCGTAAGCCAATACCGGGATCGTTCAGCCTATGAGTTGGGCTCATGGTCTGCATGTCCACCAGTGGGTTATTGGACTCTGAGGGCGGGTGCGATTGCATACCTGCGCTCATCCCAGCCATTCCAGAGTGGTCCATCCCGGACATCCCACCCATTTTGCTGTGATCCATGCCGGCCATTGCGCCCATGTCGCCCATCCCTTGCATGTCACCGTGGTTCATGCCGGACATGTTGCTATGGTCCATCGCGCCCATGTCGCCGCCATGGTCCATGCCCGCCATACCGCCCATGCTGCCGTGATCCATCCCCATGTCGTCCATGGTGATTAGTGGTCGAGGATCGGTTTCTGGAACAGGAGCGCTCAGCCCTTCGGCAACCGCTAGCGTGCCACGGGCGTATCCTGTGCGATCCATCGATTGGGCGAAGATCGTGTAAGCCTCCTCGGTCGCAGGCTCGACAATCACATCGTAGGTTTCTGCCACGGCAATGCGGAATTCGTCGACGCTAACTGGGTTGACGTATTGGCCATCGGCTGCGACTACAGTCATCTTCAGCCCTGGAATGCGGACATCGAAATAGCTCATGGCCGAGCCGTTGATGAACCGCAGACGAAGCTTCTCGCCGGGCTTAAAGATGCCGGTCCAGTTCCCGTCGGGTGCTTGGCCGTTCATTAGATAGGTATAGGTGTAGCCGCTTACGTCGGCGAGGTCGGTGGGACTCATTTTCATCTGAGCCCACATTTTCCGATTCGCAATCGTAGCGGCCCAGCCGTCTTCGCTCACATCGTTAATGAAGTCTCCGACAGTGCGCTTGTGGAAGTTGTAATAATCGGACTGCTTCTTGAGCTTAGAAAGGATTCGAGCGGGATCCTCATCGGACCAATCAGTCAACATCACCACATAGTCGCGGTCATAGCTGAACGGTTCGGGATCCTTCGCATCGATGACCAAGGGACCATAGACACCAAGCTGCTCTTGTAGGCCTGAATGACTGTGGTACCAATAGGTACCGTTCTGTTTAACCTGAAACTTGTAGACATACATGCCATCGGGAGCGATGCCGTGGAAGCTCAATCCAGGCACGCCATCCATGTTGGCCGGCAGGATCATGCCGTGCCAGTGAATCGATGTATCTTCGCTCAACTTATTTCTGACTCGCAGCGTGACGGTATCCCCTTCACGCCAACGTAGAAGCGGCCCTGGGATGGTCCCATTGATAGTCATCGCTGTCCGGGCCGCGCCGGTGATATTGACCGGCGTCTCCCCAATCAGCAGATCGAACTCCGTGCCACTTAGTACGCTGGGCTGGCCTGGGCTAGTCACTGCCCAGACCGGAGCTCGCCACAAGCCAAGACCGCCAAGGATGCCTGCGGCAGTCAAGCCTTTAACAAAGGTTCGCCTAGAGGTTTTACGTTGCATGTGTAGGTTCCAATCAAACTAAGGAGCCAAGCCGAAACCAGCCGTAAGGTTGGTGTTGCCAGCGTTAATTGATCTTAGAAACTCGCGCACGGTCTGTCTTATCAAGCGACTCGCCTTTAATCGTAAATATGGCATGCCTAAGAAAGACGCGGGATTACATTTTTGTAAGCTTAAAGCGCTTCAGAAATCGCCCAAAAAATCGCCTGTGAGCATGTCAATCTCCAGGTGGAAGCTGCGCAATGGCTTTTGATTTCCGTGCAAGGATCCGGTTGCAACGATACTCAAGGTGCATGGTCACAGTTGCGTAAGGTTTCGCTTCAGCAATTAGCGTGGGCGTGCTTCGCTGAAGTTGCTTTTGAGGCTACCTCCTGGGCTTGGTCCTTCTGGTCAGCCTGATAACTAGCGATCGCTATTTGGCGAGCCTGCTCCATACGAGCAAAGGTACGATCACCACCACCTTCTGCCATTGCATAGGAAGAGCTTGCTGCGATGGCGAGCAGTACAGAAACGGATCTGAAGAATTTCATTACTTGTTACCTCGTTCGAAGACATGGGAGACCCAGCGCAGCTCCATAAATAGGGGCTTTGGCTTGGTCCTGTGTCTAAGCTAACCGAGCGTTCCTGTCAGAAGCCTGATTTAGACATTACGGTTTCGTCAGTAATGCATAAAAGCAGTGAGCCCAAGCGAAAGCGCAGGTAGCGTGCATGGTGCCTTTTCGTTCAGGCAAATAGGTCTTGTTTCCAGCGGGCAAAAAAAGGGCGCCATCTAGGCGCCGATAGGCCAAAGGAGCATGGAAAAGGCCAAAAAGCAGAGTGTGGGAGCAACTGCTGATGTAGACGTTAACGCTACAAGCTGTCAGACAGATGATGCGAGCATTACGTTTCTGTAAGGTACTGGCTGCACGCCCTGACAATCGGCACACTGCTCCAAATGCCGGAGGGAATACTTTCATGAAGCTTCTTGTTGCTGAAGACGAGCCGAAAACAGGCACCTACCTACAGCAGGGGCTTTCAGAGGCAGGCTTCACAGTCGATAGAGTTGAAAACGGGACCGATGCTGCTCAGCACGCGCTTCATACCACATACGACTTGCTCATCTTAGACGTGATGATGCCTGGCCTGGATGGGTGGCAGGTTTTACAGAAAGTCCGCGCTGCTGGTAATGAGGTTCCCGTGCTCTTTCTCACCGCCCGAGACGGGGTTCAGGATCGAGTAAAGGGATTGGAGTTGGGCGCTGATGATTATCTCATCAAGCCGTTCGCCTTCTCCGAATTGCTAGCCAGGATCCGTACGTTGCTTCGCCGCGGCAATAATGTCCCCAACCAAACAATACTCAAACTCCTCGACCTTGAGGTCGATCTGCTCAGGCGTCGAGTTACGCGATCGGGGAAACGAATAGACCTAACTGCAAAGGAATTCGCACTTCTTGAGCTATTACTTCGGCGTCGCGGGGAAGTGCTCTCAAAGTCCCTTATCGCCTCCCAAGTATGGGACATGAATTTCGACAGCGATACCAATGTGATTGAGGTGGCGGTACGACGGCTGAGAGCAAAAATCGATGATGAGTTCGAACCTAAGCTCATACAAACCGCGCGTGGGATGGGCTATTTGATCGACGCGCCAGACCCCTAGAGCGAAATGCTCGGCATTTCACGCGATGGGCCAAGCTACCGGTACCGATGCGGTTAAGGCGAGCCACCGAGCAAGGAGCGGTGCCGAACCTCAGTTCTCCGAGCTGGATTTCTTCAGCTGTGGCACGAAGAAGATGGGTCTCTGCGGGGGAGCTATCAGAATATCACTGGATTTGATGCTAGTGCCCTTGCGACGCCTGGTCTTGCCATCCTTACCGACCGCCAGCAAATCACCGGTCGCAACAGCGATATCGAGCGCCTGCTTTACGCGAAACTCGTCAGCCATGGTGTAGTTGGTCAATCCGCTCATCAGGCCCAAAAAAGGTTGCCGTTCTACCTCGTAGACCTGGTTGGGCAAGAGCTCTGAAAGTTCTCCTCGGACGCGGTCATCGGTGGCATCGTCGAAGTGATGCTCATCCAACAGCAAATCGTGTTTGCATGATGGCGAGCGTTATGAGGTGCATCTCTGTGAGGCCTGCTTTTTCCGAGCGCTGAGTGGTCTCCGCCGCGAGCGTATGGTCAACACCATGTTCGACGAGAATCCCGATAGGACTGGCGATGAGTTCGGCCTTGTGCAGCGGAGCGAATTCTGGAAAGACAACTGAGCTCGGTTCAGATGGGACTATGGATACGGGTAGGAAGTGGGGCGTTAGCCTCGCAGATGTAATGCAGCAGAGAAGATCACGTGTTTACTAATTCGACTGCCGAGAGACTGACACGCTGAGGTTGAGTACGTGCGATCTCCCTCCACTCGGTACTGGTGCCCAAGCTCGCTACCTTGTGCATCACGAATTGAAAGGATCTCCAGTAACGGCTCCATCAACCAGCGACCCACCTCGTTCATATGCCCGGGACTCACAAGATACGCCTGCTCCAGCCAGGCGTGCTCGGTCTGCGCAGCTATGACCTGTTCCAGCAATGGAACCGACGGAACCATTAGCATGCTTCGAAAGGCCGCGTTTCCATCGTCCTCAACGATCTGCAGGTAGAACCAGGGCCAGGTCATCTCTAGCTCGACATATGACCAGAACTGCACGCCATCTGGCGCTGTTGAGAGCCCAGGAAGCAGTTCCGCATTCCGACTGGTTTTGAACACGCGCCAATCTCCTAATGATAATTGTACTTGATTGATGAACAATATATTTTGTAGTCATATATTGTTCAATCGCGCTTCATCGTTCCATTTTGCGGAGCAGCAAAATGGAAGTCCGGGATTCGTTCGGGAAAGCGTTGAGGCTCGTGCGGCAGCGTAGGGGGCTGGCACAGGAAGATTTCTCGCTCGTTAGCAGTCGTACCTTCGTCAGCATGCTGGAGCGCGGGGCAACGAGCCCGACTCTCGAAAAGCTCGATAGCCTCTGCACGGTGCTCGACACTCACCCTGTCACCCTCTTGGCCCTGACCTACTTGCTTGGATCCGAAGCTCCTGAAAGTTTTGAGCAGCTCCTGGAGAAGGTTGGTGAGGAGTTGAGAGCTCTAGTCGAACCTGACTGATTACTCAGCGAGGCTGTGTGAGGGGCCGGTTCCGTGGCCGCACAGTGAGTGTTGATCTTGCTGTCCCTCTGTCCCCAGTGGCTGGCCTGGAGGTCCTGTTTTTGGCAGGGCTTATAGTTTTTGTGGGCGTCAGAAAATATGTGGATTCTGACTTTTTGGGGCTCATATGTCCGTCGCGCAAGCTATTTTAAATCGAGTCAAGCACATGCCAAAGGGGAGGCCATTTGCCGGCGCGGTGTTCGCGCAGGTCGGTTCCCGTGCGTCGATTAATAAAGCGCTTTCTAGGCTGGTGCAATCAGGCACGCTGGAGCGAGTCGCTCGCGGTGTCTACATGCGCCCCAAAATGAGCAAGTACACCGGCAGGGTGGTGCGCCCGAGTCCGCTGGCTGTCGTGGAGGTCATCACGAAGGCGAACGGCGAGACGATCCAGATACACGGCGCGGAGGCTGTTCGGAGGTTGGGCCTCAGCACACAGATGCAGGTGTTGCCGACCTTTTACACCAGCGGATCTACTCGCGAGATCAAGGTTGGCAATGCGGTGGTTCGCCTCCGCCACGTATCCAAGGACCGCTTGCAGCACGCCGGCACGACGGTAGGTGTGGCGCTTACTGCTCTCTACTACATCGGGAAAGAAGGGCTGTCCGCTAATGTGGTTTCCAAGATTGTTAGTGCGCTGAGCGGCGAAGAGCTGATGAAGCTCCGGGCCTGCAAGATGCCGGAGTGGATGCGGTCGGCATTGCGCTTTGCTGCCAAGGAGATTGAGTAGTGCGCAATAGCACCTACCCGACTCCACCTACTGGCAGCTACCAAAGCCTGAGGCGAGACGTGGCTGGCTTTTCTGACAAGACAATGCGACTTCCTGCGCATTTAGCAAAACGTGAAACTCATCGAAGATCACCAGCCCCACGCCTTCAAGGGCTGGATCGTCCTGCAAGCGACGCGCAAGGATGCCTTCGGTGACAACCTCGATGCGGGTGTTCGGCCCGACCTTGCTGTCCAGCCGGATGCGGTAGCCGACGGTTTCGCCAACCTTCTCGCCCAGCTCGCTGGCCAGGCGCTCAGCCGCCGCACGGGCTGCCAGACGGCGCGGCTCGAGCATGACGATCGACTGCCCCCCGAGCCACGCCTCGTTCAACAAGGCCAGCGGCACTCGGGTGGTCTTGCCGGCACCGGGCGGTGCTTCGAGCACTGCTTCGTCACGCTCTAGCAAGGACTGGCGCAGTGCGGGCAGGGCTTCATCGATGGGCAGGGCAGTCATGGGACCTCCGCTTTGAGGGCCGCGATTATAACGGGGCGAAGCCCTGGCGCAGCGGCGTACGGCGTTATGGTCCTGGGCATTGCAACAATGCCGAACAGAGGGTGCAGCGGGAGTGTCTGATATCGGGAAAACATCACGCAGCCCTTGTATAGTTGCGCCACTTTCCCCGGAGGTCCTTATGCGTACTCGTTCCCGTGTCATCGGCGGCGTGCTGGCCGTCTCCCTGTTTACCCAACTGACCGCCTGCGGCACGCTGTTCTACCCTGACCGTCGCGGGCAGATCGATGGCAGGATCGATCCTGCCATCGCAGTAGCCAATGCCGTCGGCCTGCTTTTCTACCTTATCCCCGGTCTGATCGCCTTTGGCATCGACTTCGCCACCGGCGCGATCTACCTGCCCGACGACAGCTACTCCATGGCCCCGGAAAAACTGCAAGAAGCCATCGGTGCCGACGGCGTGATCGACCACGCCAAGCTCAAGGCCATCATCGAAACTGAAACCGGCCGCAGCCTGCCCTTGGATGATCCTCGCCTGATCCAGCACAACGGCAGCGTCGAGCAACTCGCCGCCTTCGGACTGCGTCCGGCCGCCTGATGCAGCACACCCGCGAGCGCAAAGGCGTCAGTACTGAACACGCGAGGTTGATGCGACGTGCCACGCGACTGGCGCTGGCGGTCGCGCTGACGCTGGCCGCCAGCAAGGCGCTGGCCTGGTGGTTGAGTGGCTCAGTCAGCTTGCTGGCGGGGCTCACCGACTCATTGCTGGACGGCGCCGCCTCGCTGCTCAACCTGTTGGCGGTGCACTACTCGCTGCGCCCTGCGGACGAGGACCATCGCTATGGCCACGGCAAGGCCGAGGCACTGGCCGGGCTTGGTCAGGGCGCATTCATTTCGGTGAGTGCGATTCTGGTCTGCGTTCAGGGCGTTGATCGCATGTTGCATCCGCAGCCGCTAGGCGCGCCGACCCTGGGCATCGCGGTGATGCTGCTGTCGCTGGCGCTAACGGTGGCGCTGCTGATGTATCAGCGCCGCGTGGTGCGCGAAACTGGCTCCACGGCGATCCGTGCCGACTCGCTGCATTACCGTTCCGACCTGCTACTCAACAGCAGCATCCTCGTCGCGCTGGTACTCGGCGGGTACGGTTGGGAACGGCTTGACGCCGTATTCGGCATCGCCATCGCGATCTACATCTTCTGGAGTGCGCTGAGCATCGTGCGCGAGGCCGGTGCGGTACTGATGGATACCGAACTGCCGCCCGACATCAGCGAGGACATGCATCGCTTGGCCTGCGAGGTACCCGGCGTGGTCGGCTGCCATGACCTGCGCACCCGTGTTTCAGGCACCCGCTGGTTTGTGCAGATGCACCTCGAATTGCCAGGACATCTGCCGCTGATCGAGGCTCATGCGCTTTGTGACCAGGTCGAAGGCGCCATCCACGCCAAGTACCCGCGCGCTGAGGTGCTGGTGCATGCCGATCCGCTGGAAGTGGTCAAGCCACAACCCAGCCTGGAACCGACCGCCAGCCCATAAAAAAAGACCACGTGGCGAGACGTGGTCTTTTTTCAATACTGCTCTGAATTCGCTGGCCGCTTGTGGCGGATTCTTCGACAGCGCCTTGTGGGCGGTGCTGGCCCGGACCGATGACCTCGGTAAGGTATACGGTTGACGCGGCGGGGTAACTACCGCGTCAGTTCTGCCGGGGGCTGAAGTTGGATAAAGCTTACGCCCCACGCCCCGGCAGATGTTTGCGAATATTGCTCATATCGAGGCCTGTTGCGCAATCATTGCGCCCGGATGCATAGTTAAGCGCAATCAAACCCCGCGAGCAGCCATTCATGAGCAAACTTGACCGCTACGACCTGCGTATTCTTGCCGAATTGCAGCACGACGCGCGCATTTCCAATCAGGATCTGGCCGAGCGCATCGGCCTTTCACCGTCGCCCTGTTCGCGGCGGGTCAAGCAACTCGAGGACGACGGCTACATTGCCCGACAGGTGGCCCTTCTCGACCGCAAGAAACTCGGCCTGACGTTGACCGCCTACGTGCTGATCGGCATGGACCGGCACACGCCGGAGCGCTTCGAGCATTTCGAGGGGATGATCGGTAAATGTCCGGAAGTACTCGAATGCAGCCTGGTCACCGGAATGGACGCCGACTATCAACTCAAGGTCGTGGTACCGGACATGGACCACTATCAGGCCTTTCTGCTGGGCACACTGACCCGCATCGAAGGTGTCACCAGCGTGCGGTCGAGCTTTGTCCTGCGGCAGGTGTCATCGAGTACCGAGCTGCCCCTGGAGCATTTGCGAGGCTGAGACACCGCTCACACTTGCAACCCACACAGCTCGAAGGGCTATTGCCTATAATCCGCGCCTTTCTGTTCCGCTCACCTCCGATGGTATCTGGCAGGCGCAGCGATCAGCCTTCGTGCAAGGGAAATGCCTCATGAAAGACACCAACCGCGTCATGCAGAGCTACGGCCGCTGCTGCGCGAGCGCCGATTTCTTCGACGACTTCTATGCCTCCTTTCTGGCCAGCTCGCCGGCGGTGCGGGAAAAGTTCGTCAAAACCGACATGACGGCGCAGAAACAGCTGCTGCGGGCCGGCATCCTCAACCTGGTCCTGTTCGCTCGCGGCATGCCCGACACCAAACTCCAGGCCTTGGGCAAAAGCCATTCGCGCAGCCATCTGGATATCCGCCCCGAGCTCTACGACCTCTGGATCGCCGCCCTGCTGAAAACCATCAGCCAGCATGATCGGCAACTGGAGAAAGAAGACCTTCAGGCCTGGCGCACCGTGCTCAACAAGGGCATCGACGTGATCAAGTCCCACTACTGATCACACAGCCAGGCTCGAAACAGCCCCTCGCACTCGAACCCATCAAGCACTGCGTCGTCCAATTTGCCAGGGCAGCTGAGCGCTCACAGCGGGCGTATACTGCACCGCTGCCGCGCCCGGCCAGCCTCGGGCGTATTTGTCGATGTCAGTCAGGAGTAACGCGTGGAGCCTGAAGTATTTGAGAAGTGGATGATGATCGTCCTGGTCGGCGGTCTGATGGCCTTCATGGCCTTCATCATCTGGGACCTGGCGAAGAAGTCGAAAGCCGGGCGCCTTGGCACCGCCATCCTGTTTCTGGGTTTGGGTCTGTGCCTGTTTGCCTTTCTGGCCAAGCCGATCATCGGCTATGTCATCGAAGTGACCCAGGGCATTCCGCACTGATCGGATTAGCTCTGCCGACGCCTCACAACTGCGCAGCCACTTCCCGCCACTCGCCTGGCTGCAAACCGTCCAGCGACCAGGACCCGATCCTGACCCGCACCAGCCGCAGCGTTGGCAGACCAACCGCTGCGGTCATTCTGCGCACCTGACGGTTACGCCCTTCACGAATCACCAGTTCCAGCCAGCTGGTCGGCACGCTCTTGCGAAAGCGCACCGGCGGAGTGCGTGGCCACAGCTGCGGCTCGTCGAGCGCCCTGGCTTCAGCGGGCAGCGTCATGCCGTCGTTGAGTTCGACCCCTTCGCGCAGCCGCTGCAGCTGCTCGGCGCTGACGTCTCCTTCCACCTGCACCCAGTAGGTCTTCGCCAACTTGTGTTTGGGATCGGCAATGCGCGCCTGCAATTGCCCATCATTGGTCAGCAGCAGCAGACCTTCGCTGTCGCGATCCAGCCGCCCGGCCGGGTACACACCGGGCACCGACACGAAGTCCTTCAGGGTGGCGCGGCCATCGGCGTCGTTGAACTGGGTGAGCACATCGAACGGTTTGTTCAGCAGCAAAAGGCGCGGCGCGGCAGGCGGCGCCTTGGCGACCCGGCGGAGCTGAGTGCGCCCTTGAACAGAGCGCGGTGAACGTGGGGGTGAAGTACGCGACATGACCAGGCCTTCAAGAACAGGCCGGTCATGCTAGGGCGAGCCCCGCTAGCCGGCAAGCGACAGTGCCATTCAGGTTGAACTCAATAAATGCCAAACGCACGGCGGCCGATATCGCGGGTTCAATTCATCTACGAAACACCCAGCGGCCAACGGTGGATCTGAAAAGCGACATCCACCCTGCCCCCCACAGATTCATCGCGCCACACGACCGCCCCGCAGGATGGCGTGGCGCGAAACGATACCCATCAATACGTCAAACGACGCAACAGACGAAGCGCACCAGCGCGGTGCACGACATGCCCCACCGCCTAGTGACACGCCCCGAAAGTGGACGGTCAGGCGCTGGCGCTCCGTTAGAGTGCATTTTCCAAATCTGCTTGAAGCACCGACCTAGAAGGCTTCCAGCGAATTGGCACGGATGCTGCGATAGGGCTCCCTGTACCAAAGGACCCACCCACAGTTGCGCATGGACAGCCAAGGAGCCGCCCACAATGAAACGCCGTCCCCTACTGAAGTCCACCCTCGCCGCCAGTGCCCTGATGCTCAGCGGTCTGTTCCCGTTCACCCTGCAGGCTGCCGAAACCATCAAGGTCGGCATCCTGCACTCCTTGTCCGGCACCATGGCCATCTCGGAAACGTCGCTCAAAGACATGGCGCTGATGACCATCGACGAAATCAACGCCAACGGCGGCGTATTGGGCAAGCAGCTCGAGCCCGTGGTGGTCGATCCCGCATCCAACTGGCCGCTGTTCGCCGAAAAAGCCCGCCAGCTGCTGACCCAGGACAAGGTCGCAGTGACTTTCGGGTGCTGGACCTCGGTGTCGCGCAAATCCGTGCTGCCAGTGTATGAAGAGCTCGATGGCCTGCTCTTCTACCCGGTGCAGTACGAAGGCGAGGAAATGTCGCCGAACGTCTTCTACACCGGCGCGGCGCCAAACCAGCAGGCCATCCCGGCCGTCGAGTACCTGATGAGCGAAGACGGCGGCGGCGCCGAGCGCTTCTTCCTCCTCGGCACCGACTACGTCTACCCGCGCACCACCAACAAGATCCTGCGCGCCTTCCTGATCAGCAAGGGCGTACCGGAATCGAACATCGAAGAGGTCTATACCCCCTTCGGTCACAGCGATTACCAGACCATCGTCGCCGACATCAAGAAGTTCTCCGCGGGCGGCAAGACGGCCGTCGTTTCAACCATCAACGGCGACTCCAACGTGCCGTTCTACAAGGAACTGGCTAACCAGGGCCTGGAAGCCACCGACGTACCGGTCGTGGCCTTCTCGGTCGGCGAGGAAGAGCTGCGCGGTATCGACACCAAGCCGCTGGTGGGGCACCTGGCCGCGTGGAACTACTTCCAGTCGGTCGAAAACCCGGTCAACGACAAGTTCGTGAGCCACTGGAAGGCCTACGCCAAGGAAAAGGGCCTGCCCGGCGCCGACAAGGCCGTGACCAACGACCCGATGGAAGCCACCTACGTCGGCATCCACATGTGGGCGCAGGCGGTCGAGAAAGCGGGAACCACCGACGTCAAGCCTGTGGTCAACGCGCTGGCTGGCCAGACGTTCGAAGCACCGAGCGGCTACACCCTGACCATGGACGAGAAGAACCACCACCTGCACAAGCCGGTGATGATCGGGGAAGTCCAGGACGACGGTCAGTTCTCGGTGGTCTGGGAAACCGAAAGCCCGGTCCGCGCTCAGCCGTGGAGCCCTTACATTCCGGGCAACGACAAGAAGCCGGATCACCCAGTGAAGTCGAACTAACCGCTGTGATCGTCGAGGTGGATGGGTGACGCGCCGACCAGGCGTCCCCATCCACCCACGATCACTCGGCTTTCGTTGGTGGATCGGGACGCCTGGTCGAGACGTTCTGATCCGCCTGCCCACCGCTGCCAGCTCCGGCAAGAGAGCACGCGGCGCCCCCTGGGGAATGCACAGATGAACACTGCCCTGCACCGATTATTGCTGCTGCTTCTGCTCGCCCTGCCTTGGGCAGTGCACGCCGGAGAAGCGGCCGATTACGCCAAGGCCAGCCCGGCCAAACAGGCCAAGCTGCTGGAAACATGGGCCATTGCGCCGGTGCCCGAGCGCCTGGCACTGATCGAAGCGCTGCGCGCCAACCGCATCGTGATCGACAAGAACAAGACCCCCTTTCTTCAAGACGGCGACACCTACCGCGCGCTCGAAGGCGACGCCGAACCCGTCGGCACGCCGAAGAAGCTGCGCCTGAACAACCGGTTGCGCGGCCTGCTGAACACGGCGCTGGCCAGCCATCGTTTGTTCTCAGACGACCCGGCAGACCGCCTCAGCGCCGCCAAGCGCCTGCAGCGCAGCGGTCAACCCGAACAACTGCCCCTACTTCAACAGCGTCTCGAAGCCGAAGACGACCCGGCCGTGCGCGAAGCCCTCACCTTGACGCTGGCCAACCTGCAACTGGGAGCCAACGACCCCGCCGTGCGTCTGGCCGCCGTGCGCCTGCTCGGTGAAACCGGCGCGCCGCTGGCCCGTGTGCGGCTGGAAAACTTGCTCGCCGATGAGACCGAGACGGACGCCAGCGTGCGTAAGGCCGCTGAAACCAGCCTCGCCCAGGTCAAGCGCAAGTTGCTGATCGGTGAGCTGCTCGGCCAGGCTTTCAGTGGTCTGTCGCTGGGCTCGATCCTGTTGCTCGCCGCGCTGGGCCTGGCCATCACCTTCGGCCTGCTCGGGGTGATCAACATGGCTCACGGCGAGATGCTGATGCTCGGCGCCTACACCACCTACATGGTGCAGGTGCTGATGGCGCGGCTCGCGCCGGATTCGCTGGCCTTCTACCCGCTGGTGGCACTGCCGGTGGCCTTCTTTGTCACCGCCGCCGTCGGCATGGCACTCGAACGCACCGTGATCCGCCACCTCTACGGTCGCCCGTTGGAAACGCTGCTCGCGACCTGGGGCATCAGCCTGATCCTGATTCAGCTGGTGCGCGTGCTATTCGGTGCGCAGAACGTCGAGGTTGCCAACCCCGGCTGGCTCTCCGGCGGTTTGCAGGTGCTGCCGAACCTGGTGCTGCCCTACAACCGCATGGTGATCATCGGCTTCGCGCTGTTCGTGGTGCTGCTGACCTGGCTCTTGCTGAACAAGACGCGCCTGGGCCTGAACGTGCGGGCGGTGACGCAGAATCGCAACATGGCTGCTTGTTGCGGCGTGCCCACCGGGCGCATCGACATGATGGCCTTCGGCTTGGGCTCAGGCATTGCCGGCCTTGGCGGCGTGGCGCTGTCGCAGATCGGCAACGTCGGCCCGGACCTGGGCCAGGGCTACATCATCGACTCCTTCCTCGTGGTGGTACTGGGCGGCGTTGGACAGCTGGCAGGTAGCATCTTCGCGGCCTTCGGCCTCGGCATCGCCAACAAGATCCTCGAACCACAGATCGGCGCCGTGCTGGGCAAGATCCTGATCCTCGCGCTGATCATCCTCTTCATCCAGAAGCGTCCGCAGGGACTCTTCGCCCTCAAGGGGAGGGTCATCGATTGAACCAGCCACTCGCAATCACGGCCGCACAGAAAGCCGGCCCGACACTGACCGTCATCGCCCTCGGCGTGATCCTCGCCATTCTGCTGGCAATGCCGCTGCTGCACCTGCTGCCGGCAGACAGTGCCTTCCATGTCTCGGCCTACACGCTGACCTTGGTCGGCAAGATCCTCTGCTACGCCATTGTCGCGCTGGCGCTGGATCTGGTCTGGGGCTACGCCGGCCTGCTGTCGCTCGGCCACGGCCTGTTCTTCGCCCTCGGCGGTTATGCCATGGGCATGTACCTGATGCGTGAAAGCGCCGGTGACGGGCTACCTGCCTTCATGAGCTTTCTCGCCTGGACCGAACTGCCCTGGTACTGGTACGGCACCTCGAGCTTTCTCTGGGCCATGTGCCTGGTGGTGTTGGCCCCAGGCCTGCTGGCTTTCGTGTTCGGCTTCTTCGCCTTTCGCTCGCGGATCAAAGGCGTGTACTTCTCGATCATGACCCAGGCGCTGACCTTCGCCGGCATGCTGCTCTTCTTCCGTAACGAAACCGGTTTTGGCGGCAACAACGGCTTCACCGGGTTCACCCGCATCCTCGGCTTCGACATCACTGCACCGGCCACCCGTGCGGCGCTGTTCCTGGCGACCGTACTGCTGCTGACCGGCAGCCTGCTGCTGGGCTGGCAACTGGCGCGCAGCAAGTTCGGTCGCGTGCTGACAGCGCTGCGCGACGCGGAAAACCGGCTGATGTTCTGCGGCTACGATCCGCGCGGCTACAAGCTGTTCATCTGGACGCTCTCGGCCGTGCTCTGTGGTCTGGCGGGTGCGCTCTACGTGCCACAGGTCGGGATCATCAACCCCAGCGAGATGGCGCCGACGCAATCCATCGAAGCCGCCGTCTGGGTCGCCCTCGGCGGACGCGGCACGCTGATCGGCCCGCTGCTCGGTGCAGGCATCGTCAACGGCATGAAGAGCTGGTTCACCGTCGCCTTCCCCGAGTACTGGCTGTTCGCCCTCGGCGCGTTGTTCATCATCGTCACCCTGTACCTGCCGAAAGGCGTCATCGGATTGCTGCGCCGGAGGGGCGAAGAATGAAAACCGCACCCGTACCCGAACTGATCGAACCCGTAGATGCACTCGGCAGCGGCCGCGATGCCATCGGCCTTGGCCGGGTAAAGACCAAAGGCCTGGATGCCCGCCACGGCACCATCCTCAGCCTGGAAGACATCAACGTCAGCTTCGACGGCTTCAAGGCGCTGACAGACCTGAGCCTGTACATCGGTGTTGGCGAGCTGCGCTGCATCATCGGCCCCAACGGCGCCGGCAAGACCACCATGATGGACGTCATCACCGGCAAGACCCGCCCGGACAGCGGCACGGCCTTCTTCGGCGACACCCTCGACCTGACGCGCATGAGCGAGGTGGAAATCGCGCAGTCCGGTATCGGTCGCAAGTTCCAGAAACCGACGGTGTTCGAGGCACTCAGCGTGTTCGAGAACCTCGAACTGGCGCAGAAGACCGACAAATCGGTATGGGCCAGCCTGAAGGCCAAACTCAACGGCGAGCAGAAGGACCGCATCGACGAAGTGCTCGCCACCATTCGCCTGGAAACGTCACGCAATCGCCCGGCGGGGCTGCTGTCTCACGGCCAGAAGCAGTTCCTCGAAATCGGCATGCTGCTGATGCAGGACCCGCAACTGCTGCTACTCGACGAACCCGTCGCCGGCATGACCGACGCCGAGACCGAATTCACTGCCGAGCTGTTCAAGAGCCTGGCGCGCAAGCACTCGCTGATGGTCGTCGAGCACGACATGGGCTTCGTCGACACCATTGCCGACCACGTCACCGTGCTGCACCAGGGTCAGGTACTCGCCGAGGGTTCGCTGCAGACCGTACAAAACGATGAACGCGTGATCGAGGTATATCTGGGGCGCTGAGTGATTCAACGCCGCTCATCCTCCGATGAGGCGCCACGGGGGATGGATAGAGCGTCATCCACCCTACGCCCGCCGAACGTCCACGCCGCATCAACGCAAACCTAATCGTAGGGTGGATAACGCCAGAGGCTTAACCACCAAAGTGAAGGAGTCGCACATGCTGCAAGTCCAGCAACTGCATCAGTACTACGGCGGCAGCCACATCCTGCGAGGCCTCTCGTTCGAGGCACAGGTCGGCGAAGTCACCTGCCTGCTCGGCCGCAACGGCGTCGGCAAGACCACGTTACTCAAATGCCTGATGGGCCTGATTCCGGCCAAGGAAGGCGTGGTGAACTGGGAAGGCAAGCCGATCACCGGCTTCAAACCGCACCAGCGCGTCCAGTCCGGCATCGCCTACGTGCCGCAGGGCCGCGAGATCTTCGGGCGGCTGACGGTTGAGGAAAACCTGCTGATGGGCCTGTCCCGCTTCAGCGCCAAGGACGCCAAGGAAGTGCCCTCGTTCATCTATGAGCTGTTTCCGGTGCTCAAGGAAATGAAGCATCGCCGCGGCGGCGACCTGTCCGGTGGCCAGCAACAACAACTGGCCATCGGCCGCGCGCTGGCGAGTCAGCCGCGCTTGCTGATCCTCGACGAGCCCACAGAAGGCATCCAGCCCTCGGTGATCAAGGAAATCGGCGCGGTGATCAAGAAGCTCGCCGCCCGGGGCGACATGGCGATTTTGCTGGTGGAGCAGTTCTACGACTTCGCCGCCGAGCTGGCCGACCAGTACCTGGTGATGAGCCGCGGCGAGATCATCCAGCAAGGCCGCGGCGAGACCATGGAGGCCGAGGGGGTGCGGGGGCTGGTAGCGATATAGTGTTCAAGACGTTTGATCCGGCAGCCACCCACCGCCGAATTCTCTGTTCTAACCGCACTCAAACAGCGTCGAGCCTACCCGCCCCTTTTCGTTTATCACCCCCTTAGCCGACCGGCCTCACTCGTCCAGGGCGACAGGCTGCTGATCTTGGCGACCTGACGCAGTAAGCTCCCTGAGTCGGCCGCATACGGCCTGCCTAACAGACAAGAGGTCCCTGCATGAACAACGTGGTTTTCATCACGGGTGCGACATCCGGCTTCGGCCGTGCCACTGCCCGCCGTTTCGCCGAGGCCGGCTGGTCGCTGGTGCTCACTGGCCGCCGCCAGGAGCGGCTCGAAGCGCTGCAGCAAGAACTGTCGGCCAAGGTCCCGGTGCACATCGCCACGCTCGACGTACGTGACGCCGAGGCAGTGAAGCAGGTGGTTGCCGAGCTGCCCGACGGTTTTCGTGAGGTCAAGGCATTGATCAACAACGCAGGCCTGGCGCTCGCTCCGGAACCTGCGCAAAAGGTCGACCTGAGCGACTGGCACACCATGATCGACACCAACGTGACCGGCCTGGTGAACGTCACTCATGCGCTACTGCCGCGCCTGATCGAGACGGGCAAGGGCTCTAGCATCATCAGCATCGGCTCGGTCGCCGGCCACTGGCCCTACCCAGGCGGCCACGTTTACGGCGCCACCAAGGCATTCGTCGAGCAGTTCAGCTACAACCTACGTTGTGACCTGCTGGGAACCGGCGTGCGCGTCACCGACATCGCGCCCGGCATGGCCGAGACCGAGTTCACGCTGGTCCGCACCAAGGGTAACCAGGAAGCGTCCGACAAGCTTTACCGCGGCACCACGCCGCTGACCGCCGAGGACATCGCCGAGCAGATCTTCTACGTCGCGACCCTGCCAGACCACATCAACATCAACCGCCTCGAGGTGATGCCGACCCGACAGGCCTGGTCGCCGTTCAACATCGATCGGGACCAGTAAAGACGGCGCAGAGGGATGCATGAGTATCGCCTCCGGGCTAAGTGCCTCATCACGGCGAACGTATGCGTCCCACTTTCGGTGATGCCTCCGTCACCGATGGCTGCATCAGGCATCGCGACGACAGAAAAGCTGTGCCGGACGGAGCTCTGAGCCCGCTTCGCTTGAAAGCGAGGCTGATGTCAGGGGAGGAGCGGATGAGCAGGCATGAAGAGGGTCGAGACCGACTGACGAAGCCTTTCACCGAAACGGCCCCCGGAGCTGTTTGGCTGAGGAGGTTTACTCGATCTCCTTGCGCACGATCTTGCCGCCCTCCACTACCGCCATGGTGGTTGGCGTGATGAAGCCGCCATTGTCGGTCATGCCCTGCACCGAATAGAGATTGAACTGGGGATCCATGGCCTTGAGCGCCTCGCCCATCTTTGCCCTGACCTGCTGCGGTTCTGTGCTGCCAGCCAACTCCATGGCTTTGGCCAGTGCATGGAAGGCCAGGTAGTTATAGGCAGCCTCTGAGCCGGGCACTTTGCCGTGCGCCTTTTTGTACCGCTCGACGAAGGCCCTCGCCTCCTCACCGTCGTATTCGGACAGCGGCACCACACCGATCGCGCCCTCCAGCAGATCAAGCCCACCGGTCACTGCCGCGATTTCATCCAGCTTGGCTTGATCCATGACGATAAAGCCGCCCTGGAAACCCATCTGACGTGCCTGCTGCATCACCAGCCCGGTAGGCTCCGAGGCGCCGCCGACGAACATCACGTCGGGGTTCGACGCAATCACTCGGCTCACACCGGTATAGAAATCGGCCGACTTGTTGTAATCCATGGGGTTGCTTTCGACGATCTCGCCGCCCTTCTGCTTCCACGCCTGGGTGATCATGTCGGTCCAGATCTTGGCGTACTCGTGCGTCGCACCGGCAATGCCGAGTTTCTTGCCGTAATGTTCGAGCGCGTAATCGGAAAAGGCATCGACGTAGCCGGTAAATTCCGGCGGGATGCGCACGGTGAGCGGGTTGCCCTGTTCGGTCACGGACGGCACGCTGGTGTAGGCCATGATCAGGAAGTCATCGGCGACGTTGAAATCCTGCAAGGCGAACACACCGCCGGTGTGGGGAACGAACACCGCCGCTGCATTCGATTCCTTCACCAAGCGCTTGGCGTTGGTGGCCGCCTGGCTTGGCGAATACTTGTCATCGAGGCTGATGAGATTGACCTTGTAGGTTTCGTCACCAACCTTGATGCCACCCGCCTGGTTGGTGTCTTCCACGGCCATGCGCAGGCCGGACAGGGTGTTCTCGCCATAGAGTGCAGCGCCGCCACTGAGCGGGCCGGTAAAACCAATGTTGAGCGTCTGCTCGGCATATACGCCGCTGGCCTGGGCCGCGGTCAGGGTGGCAATCGCCAGTCCAAGCGCTTTGAGCGTTTTCATTGTTGTCTCCTTGGTCATGACTGATCAGGCGCCGATGTAGGCTTTGCGCACGGCTTCGTTACCCAGCATGGCCTGCTGGTCACCTTCCATCACCAGGCTGCCGCCCTCGATAACGTAGGCGCGGTGGGCGATCTTCAAGGCTGCGAAGGCATTCTGTTCGGCCAGCAGCACGCTGGTGCCGGACTTGTTGATGCGGGAAATCACCTCGAACATCTGGTTGACCACCAGCGGCGCCAGCCCGAGCGAGGGCTCGTCGAGCATCAGCAGCCGTGGCCGGCTCATCAGCGCGCGGCCGATCGCTACCATCTGCTGCTGGCCACCGCTCAATGAGCCGGCCGGCTGGTTGCGCTTGTCATGGAGAATCGGGAACAGCTCGAGCACCTCCTGCAAGTTGCGCTTGTTGCCCGCGCTGTCACGGCGGTGCAGGTAGGCGCCGAGCGCGAGGTTTTGCGCCACCGACATCTGCGGGAACAGCTTGCGTCCCTCTGGGCAATGCACCACGCCGGCGGCGACCAATGCTGAAGGCTTGAGACCGTCGATGCGCTTGCCTTCCAGCGTAATGCTGCCGGCGGTCGGTTTGAGCAACCCGCTGATGGTGTTGAACAGGGTGGTCTTGCCCGCGCCATTGGCGCCGAGCAGGACCACCAGCTCGCCGACGCCCACCGTCATTGAGACCTCGGTGAGTGCCTTGAAGCTGCCGTAGCAGACATCGACCCGATCAAGCTGCAGCATCGTAGTCGCTCCCCAGGTAGGCTTCGATCACAGCCGGGTTCGCCTTGATCTCGGCGGGCGTGCCCTCGGCGATTTTCTCGCCGTAGTTGAGCACCATGATCTTGTCCGCCAGCCCCATGATCATGTCCATCTTGTGTTCGATCAGGCACACGGTCAGGCCGTGCTCGGCCATCTTGCGGATCAGCAGCGTAAGGCCTTCGGTTTCCTCCGGGTTGACGCCCGCCGCCGGCTCATCGAGCAGCACCAGCTTCGGCTCGGTGGCCAGCGCCAGGGCGAAGGCCACGCGCTTGCGTTCTTCCTGGGAGATATCCAGCACAACACGGTTCTCCAGATGCGCCAGCCCAACGAAATCCAGCGCGGCGCGGGCCTTCTCGCGGCATTCACGCTCTTCACGTTGCAGGCGCTTGGAGTTGATCAGCACGTCCCACAGGCCCGAATGGGTACGCAAACGGTGGCCGACGATGAGGTTGTCGAGCACCGTAGCCTGCTCGAACAGGTGCGTGGTCTGGAAGGTCCGGCCGACACCGAGCCGGGCGACATGGTCGCAGCGCATCCGTGACACGTCATGCCCGTCAATGAGGATGCGTCCCGAGCTGGGCTTGTGTACGCCGGAAATCAGGTTGAAGAAGGTGCTCTTGCCGGCGCCGTTGGGGCCGATGATGGCGTTGATCTTGCGCGCTTCGAACTCGATGCTGACATCGTGCACCGCCGCCAGGCCGCCGAACATCTTGGTCAGATTTTCGACCTTAAGCATTGTTGTTCACCTCGCGGCGTGGAGTAACTTTGCTGTCGGCTCGCGGATCATTGGTGCGGGCCGCCTCGGTGTCCTTGCGCAGTTTCCAGCCGAGGAAAGTACCGGTGACCCCGCGCGGCATGAAGATCACCAGCACCACGATCAGCGGGCCGAAGATGATCATCCGGTAGTCCTCGAGGAACTGCAGCGACTGGGTGATCCAGACCACCCCGACAGTGCCGACCAGCGGCCCGAACAGCGTGCCGAAGCCGCCGACCAGCAGGTAGGTGATCATGTCGAAGGTATGGTTGGGGTTGGCCTCCTCCGGACCGATGAAGCGAATCATCGAGGCGTAGAGCGCTCCGGCAACACCGGCATAGGTGGTCGACAGGACGAAGGCCAGCAGCTTGTTGCGCATCAGATCGATGCCCAGCGATTGGGCCAGCGCATCACCGTTGCGGATCGCCATGAAAGTGCGCCCCAGCAAGGACGAGGCCACGCGCCCGGCGAACCAGATCGCCAACAGCAGAAACATCAGTGCCAGGTAGTAGAACGGCACCGTCTGGCTGAAGTCCACCAGCCCGAAGCCGTCCGGCGCCGCGATGCTACGGATGCCGATGGCGCCGTGGGTAAGCTCCTCCCACTTGTCGATCAGCAGGTAGATGATGAAGCCGACACAGAGCGTGAAGATGGCGAAGAAGTGCTCCTTCAAGCGCAGCGAAACGATGCCGACCAGCGCGCCCACGGCGGCCGAGACCAGCGCCGCCGCCACGAACGCCGGCCAGAAGTTCCAGCCATGGTCAGCGGTGAGGATGGCCAGCGCATAAGCGCCGATGGCGAAGAAACCGCCGTGGGCCAGGTTCAGCTGGCCGCAGTAGCCGGTAATGATGTTAAGGCCATAGACCGCAATGGCCCAGATAAAGGCGCTGGCCATCACGTACACCTGGTATTCGCTCTTGGCGAACAGTGGGAACGCAAGGGCCAAGGCCAGCAGGACCAGCTTGCAGCCGCGACCAGTCAGTAACGAGGCGAACCGATGCATCAGTGAGCCCCCTTGGCGAACAGCCCGGTCGGGCGGAAGGACAGGATCACCACCAGCAACGAGAAGGCGATGATGTCCTTGTAATCCGAAGAAAGGTAGAAGCCGCCGAAGCTCTCGGCAAAGCCGAGGATCATCGCCCCGATGATGGCGCCGGGAATGCTGCCCATGCCGCCGAGCACGATGATGACGAAGGCCTTCATGATCACCAGATGCCCCATCGCCGGATACACCAGGTTGATCGGTGCATAGAGGGTGGCGGCGAAGGCGGCGAGCATGCCGGAGATGGCGAAGGTCAACATCGCCACGCGGTTCGAGTCGATGCCAACCAGGAAGGCACCTTCACGGCTCTGCGCCATGGCGATGATGGTCGAGCCCAGCATCGTCTTGCGCAGGAACAGATGCAGCGCCAGCATCAGGGTAAAGGCGCCGACGATGATCAACAGGCGCTGCTCGGGAATGATCAGCCCATCGAAGTTGAGAATGCCGGCATAGGGCGAGGCCATGCGGCGGAAGTCCGAGCCCCAGAACATCTGTACCACCGCTTCGAGAAACAGCAGGATGCCGATGGCGGCGATCTTGTCGTGGATCGGCGGCGCGTTGCGCAGCGGGTGAAACACCAACCGCTCGCACAGTACCGCCAGCGCGGCCACCACCAGACCGGACAGCAGCATGGCGATCCAGTAGTGCAGGCCCAGATCGGTCATGAAGAAGAACGACGCGAAGGCCCCGACCATGTAGAGGGCGCCATGAGCGAAGTTGGGAATGTGCAGGATGCCGTAGACGAGCGTCAGGCCAAGGGCGACCAGCCCGTAGATGCTGCCCAAGGTCAAGCCATTGAGCACTTGCTGGAACAATAGATTCAATACGGCGTCTCCGTGGATCTTGTTTTTATGGGTGCCACCGAGCGATTACCGTGTGCGCCAGACAAGCGGGTCGAACGCTCGACCGCCGCGGAGCATCGGAACTGCGCCTGACTGACATTGGCACTCGCTTGCACCCTCGTCAAACGAGCCGCTTGGAAGAGATAAAGGCCCATAAAGCAGCGTGATGCTGGCAACAATCTGTTTCAGCGACTCTCCAGCCTGTGCAGAGCGAGCCTTAATGCATAACGGGTCAAATCAAGCGGAGCGCGCCATTAAAACGCTGGGGCATTCGCACCAAATTGGTTCGCTATGAATGTTGTGGCTTTACGATGCACCAATCGGGGGCGTCAGCGGCCGATAGCCGAGCCGCATGGACCGGTTCATTTATCGCCTTACCACCCCGCGGGCCCGTCCAGCGCACCGCCATGGCGCGGGAGGCATGACAATTGCTCGACGTCAGTCATCAACATGCTGGCTTGTGACTCATGACTGCCCTTACTCCGCTGTTCACGCCTCATTGGAATGCCGAGCTCGAGCTGGCCTACGCCCGCTTCGATGGCTCTACACGTCCGGTGTTGCGCCGCCACAGCGGGCCGCTGCGGGTGCAGAAGCATCTCTACCCCGAAGGGCCGGAGGTCTGTCAGCACATCATCGTGCACCCGCCAGGCGGCATTGCCGGCGGCGATCGCTTGGACATCAGCGCCGCTGTAGGCAGCGGCGCCTGGGCACAGCTGACCAGCCCTGGCGCGGCGAAGTGGTATCGCGCTGGCGGCCCGGCCTTCCAGAACCTGCACTTGCGCGTCGAGGCTGGCGCCACGCTGGAATGGCTTCCGCAGGAAACCATCGTCTATTCAGCGGCGCAGGCCGAGCTCAGCACCACCATCGAACTGGAGGGTGACGCCAGCCTGTTCTACTGGGACATCATTGCACTGGGCCGACCGGCCAGTGGCGAGCGCTTCGATGCGGGCCACTTCCAGGCACAGCTGAACATCCGCCGCGACGGTGAACTGCTCTGGCACGAACGCCAGCGAGTGGTGGGCAACGACGGCTTGCTGGACTCGCCGATCGGTCTCGACGGCCAACCCGTGTTCGCCACCTTTATCGTCAGCGGAGTGATCGATCCCGAGTTGCTCGAGCGCTGCCGTGAATTGCCCAGCCGCGTGCGTGGCGATCTGACGCAACTGCCCGGCCTGGTGGTAGCGCGCTGCCTCTGCGACGAAGCGCTGCATGCGCGCGCCTGGTTGATTGATTTGTGGCGATTACTGCGCCCCGAACGGCTGGGCCGCGAGGCGGTAGCGCCACGAATCTGGAGTACGTGAATGATCGGTGGGCAAGGCTTCGCCGTTGCCCACCCTACCCCGGCGCGCCTGCGTGCGCGCTGCTCTGAATAACGCTGCGTGGTTTGCCGCCACGAGCCGGTGGATGTGAACAGTGACATCCCCCCCACGACTGGAGCTGTTATGGATTTGTCGCCAAGAGAAAAAGACAAGATGTTGATCTTCACCGCCGGGCTGGTAGCTGAGCGCCGTCTCGCCCGCGGGTTGAAGCTCAACTACCCGGAAGCCATGGCCTACATCTCCGCCGCCCTGCTCGAAGGGGCACGCGACGGTCAAACGGTCGCCGAGCTGATGCACTTCGGCACCACGCTGCTCACTCGCGAGCAGGTAATGGAAGGCGTGCCGGAGATGATTCCGGAGATCCAGGTCGAAGCGACCTTTCCGGACGGCACCAAGCTGGTCACGGTGCACCAACCTATTCCCTGAAACGCGGGTCAATGTCTACTGCAGCCGAATTGAACCGTTACTGAAGGAACTCAACGTGCAGATACGTGACGCCCTGGACGCCGACCTCGCAGGCATCCTAGAGATCTACAACGACGCGGTGCAGAACAGCACGGCGATCTGGAACGACAAGGTCGTCGACCTCGACAACCGCCGCGCCTGGCTGGCCGAGCGCCACGAACAGGGCTACCCGGTGCTGGTCGCGCTTGACGATCAAGGACAAGTGGCCGGCTATGCCTCCTTCGGCCCTTGGCGCCCCCACGACGGCTTCCGCCACACCGTGGAAAATTCCGTCTACGTACGCCCCGGCCAACGCGGTGGCGGCGTCGGCCGCAGCCTGATGCAGGCGCTGATCAAGCGCGCCCGCGAGATGCACAAGCACGTGATGATCGCGGCCATCGAGAGCGAGAACCGCGCGTCCATCCACATGCACCAGCAGCTTGGCTTCATCCATGCGGCGCAGATGCGCCAGGTGGGTTGCAAGTTTGGCCGCTGGCTGGACCTGACCATGATGCAACTGACCCTGAACAGGACGCCCCACCCATGATCCCCGGCGAATTCCAGATTCAGGACGGCGAGATCGAGCTCAACGCCGGTCGCCGTACCCTGACGCTAACGGTGGCCAACAGCGGCGACCGGCCAATACAGGTCGGCTCGCACTACCACTTCTTCGAAACCAACGATGCGCTGGCTTTCGACCGCGACGCCGCCCGCGGCATGCGCCTGAACATCCCCGCCGGCACCGCGGTGCGCTTCGAGCCGGGACAGAGCCGCGAGGTGGAACTGGTCGAGCTGGCCGGTGAGCGGCGGGTGTTCGGCTTCGCCGGGCGGGTGATGGGCGCGCTCTGATTACAGATTCGCAGGGTGGATGGCCACCCCGTGGAAAACGCCGAAGGCTTTTCCACCACCCAGATTGCTGGTGGACAAGCTTCGCGTTGTCCACCCTACGGACAGGATGAGATTCAATGAAGATTTCCCGCCAAGCCTACGCCGACATGTTCGGCCCCACCGTCGGCGACAAGGTGCGCCTGGCCGACACCGAGCTGTGGATCGAGGTCGAAAAGGACTTCACCACCTATGGCGAGGAAGTGAAATTCGGCGGCGGCAAGGTGATCCGTGACGGCATGGGCCAGGGTCAGCTCTGTGCCGCCGACGTGGTCGACACCCTGATCACCAATGCGCTGATCCTCGACCACTGGGGCATCGTCAAGGCCGACGTGGGCCTGAAGGACGGCCGCATCGCTGCCATCGGCAAGGCCGGCAACCCGGACATTCAGCCGGACGTGACCATCGCCATCGGCGCCGCGACGGAGGTGATCGCCGGTGAAGGCATGATCCTCACCGCCGGCGGCATCGACTCGCACATCCACTTCATCTGCCCGCAGCAGATCGAAGAGGCGCTGATGAGCGGCGTCACCACCATGATCGGCGGCGGTACGGGCCCCGCTACCGGCACCAATGCCACCACGGTGACGCCCGGCCCCTGGCACATGGCGATGATGCTCAACGCCGCCGACGCCTTCCCGATGAACATCGGCTTCACCGGCAAGGGCAACGCCTCGCTGCCCGAACCGCTGATCGAGCAGGTCAAGGCCGGCGCCATCGGCCTCAAGCTGCACGAGGACTGGGGCACCACCCCGGCGGCCATCGACAACTGCCTGAGCGTCGCCGACCAATACGACGTGCAGGTGGCAATCCACACCGACACACTGAACGAATCCGGCTTCGTCGAGACCACGCTCGGCGCCTTCAAGGGCCGCACCATCCACACCTATCACACCGAAGGCGCCGGCGGCGGCCACGCGCCGGACATCATCAAGGCCTGCGGTTTTCCCAACGTGCTGCCCAGCTCGACCAACCCGACCCGGCCGTTCACCAAGAACACCATCGACGAGCACCTGGACATGCTCATGGTCTGCCACCACCTCGACCCGAGCATCGCCGAGGATGTGGCCTTTGCCGAGAGCCGCATACGACGCGAAACCATTGCCGCCGAAGACATCCTTCACGACCTCGGCGCGTTCTCGATGATCAGCTCCGACAGCCAGGCCATGGGCCGTGTCGGTGAGGTGATCACCCGCACCTGGCAGACCGCCGACAAGATGAAGAAGCAGCGCGGCGCCCTGCCCGGCGACGGCGCGGGCAACGACAACTTTCGCGCCAAACGCTACATCGCCAAGTACACCATCAACCCGGCGATCACCCACGGCGTCAGTCACGAAGTGGGTTCCATCGAAGTGGGCAAGTGGGCCGACCTGGTGCTCTGGCGCCCGGCGTTCTTCGGCGTCAAGCCAACCCTGATCCTCAAGGGCGGTGCGATTGCCGCAAGCCTGATGGGCGACGCCAACGCCTCGATTCCGACCCCGCAGCCGGTGCACTACCGTCCCATGTTCGCCAGCTACGGCGGTTCGCTGCATGCGTCGAGCTTTACCTTCATCAGCCAGGCCGCCTTCGAGGCCGGCGTGCCCGAGCAGTTGGGGCTGAAGAAGAAGATAGGCGTGGTGAAAGGCTGCCGCTCGGTGCAGAAGAAAGACCTGATCCACAACGACTACACACCGGACATCCAGGTCGACCCGCAGAACTATCAGGTGCGCGCCGATGGCCAGCTGCTCTGGTGCGAGCCGGCCGAGGTGCTGCCGATGGCGCAGCGGTACTTCCTGTTCTGATCGTTTCGATTGATGAAAAGGGTGGCTATTGACCGCCCTTTTTTGTGCAGCTAAGTCTTGGCATGCGCACGAAGCGTGCACACAGGTGAGCTGATTGAAGCCGCCCCACTGACGAAAAACACATCGAACGACCACGACCTGACCTAGCCGGGTTGCGAGTTGGCCTGTTCATCGGACAAAGCCTGCGGGCGCACGGCCGGGCGTCCCCCTCACGGAAACCCGCACGACCAAATCCGGATTTATGTATACAAAACCAAACCAGTTTTAATTTTGATTCTAGGCTGTACTTCAGGCCCTAGACCTTTTCAGGATGGTGTGAAGGCCTCAACTAGCGGACTCTGCGGTACTCGGAACAAGAACTGCATACAAAAACCGACAACAGTCATGCACAGAGCAGCCTCTCATGAATCACGACGACTTCCAGATCAAACAGATCGACCCGACCCTGTATAACGAAGACCTCGCCCCCCTTGCGCCTGCCAAGCGAAAGTGGGGCTGGTTCGAGATCTTCAACGTCTGGTCCAACGATATTCAGAGTCTGTTCGGCTACACCCTGGCCGCGACGCTCTTCATCAGCTATGGCCTGAATGGCTGGGCGGTTCTGGCCGGGATCGTGCTGGCGGGGTTCATCGTCATGGGCCTGGTGCAGCTGACCGGCAAGCCCAGCGTCAAGTACGGCATCCCCTTCCCGGTCATGGCACGGGCCAGCATGGGCGTGCGCGGCGCGAACTTCCCGGCGGTGGTGCGCGGCATCGTCGCGATTTTCTGGTACGGCGTGCAAACCTACTTCGCTTCGACTGCGGTGGCGCTGCTGATCCGCACGCTCGCAGGGCCTGGTTCTGAGACTACCCTGCTGGGGCTGACCACCATCGACTGGATCGCCTACGTGATCGTCTGTGTATTCCAGGTTGCATTGTTCGTGAGAGGCGTGGACTGGGTAACACGCTTTCTCAACTGGGCCGGCCCGCTGGTCTACCTGGTGATGATCGCGATGATGATCGCCATCTGCTACGAGGCTGGCCCCAGCCTCGCTGGCGCGCTGGGAACGATCTTCAGCGGCACTGGCAGCTATGCTGGCGGGCCGATTGCTGCCTTCGCTGCGGTGGTCGGCACCATGGTCGCCTACTTCGCGGCGGTCGTGATCAACTACGGCGACTTTGCGCGATTCGTGAAGAATGAGCGGCAGATGCGTATCGGCAACTTTCTCGGCCTGCCGGTGAGCCTGGCGATCTTCTCGCTGATCGCACTGGTCATCACCGCCGGAACCGTGGTGGTGTTTGGCGAAACATTGACCAACCCCACCGACATCGTGGCACGCATCGACAATGTCGGCCTGACGCTGATCGCGGCAGTCACTTTCTTCGCCGCCACAGTGGGCATCAACCTGGTCGCCAACTTCATCCCGCCAGCCTATGACATCGCCAACCTGGCACCTTCGCGAATCAGCGCCCGCACCGGCGGCTACATCACCGCGGCGATCGCCTTCTTCATCGGCGCGCTCTGGGTATCGTTCATCAGTGCAGTGGGGATTGCCGCATTCGTCGACACCCTGGGCGCTGTGCTCGCGCCGCTGTACGGGATCATCGTCGCCGATTACTACCTGGTGCGCCGTCAGCAACTCGACGTGCAACAACTGTTCAGCGCAGCGCCCAACTCGACCTACTACTTCAACGCCGGGTGGAATCGCAAGGCGATCATCGCCTTTGGCATCAGCTCGGTGTTCTCGGTAGCGTCGGTCTGGATGCCCGGATTGGAAAGCCTGTCCGGCTTCGCCTGGTTGCTGGGTGCGCTGTTTGGCGCGGTGGTGCATTACCTGCTGATGCGCAAACACATCGTACCGGTGGGCGCGACGCGTCCCCTGACGAATCGCGCCTGACCCTCACCGAGCCGAGCCGAGCCGAGCCGGCTAGCTGTCGGCTCAACTCAGCACGCCGAACGACCCGTGACGCGTGATAAGGTGGCCGGCCATCATCACCTGCAGTTACCACACGCATGGACCGATCGATAACGGCCGATATCTCGGCAATCAGCCGCATCAACGCCGTGCCAGCGATCCTCCAGGTGATCTCCGAGACCACCGGGCTACGATTCGCCGCCGTTGCGCGCGTGACTGAAAATTCCTGGACAGCCTGCGCCGTGCTCGACCGGATCAACTTCGGTCTACAGGTCGGCAGCGAGCTGGACGTGGCGACGACGCTGTGTCACGAAATCCGTGCTTCTCACGAAACCATCATCATCAGCAAGGTGAGTGAGGACGGGCGTTATTGCAACCATCACACGCCCAAGATGTATGGCTTCGAGAGCTACATTTCGACCCCGGTGTTTCGCACCGATGGCAGTTTTTTCGGCACTGTCTGTGCGCTCGATCCGTTGCCGGCCAACCTATCGAAACTGCCGATCCAGACGATGATGGAGTCTTTCGCCAAGCTGCTGGCCATCCAGCTGGAGGCCGAAGAGCAGTTCGAAGCAACGGAGGCGGCTCTGCTCGATGCGCAGCAGACCGCTGAACTGCGCGAGCAATTCATCGCCCTGCTTGGGCACGACTTGCGCAACCCGCTTTCGTCGATCCTGTCAGGCGCCCAACTATTACTGAGGCGTTCGAAGGATGCGTCGATCACCGGCATTGCCGAACATATGCTCACGGCAACCCGCCGCGCGTCACGCCTGGTAGATGCCGTACTGGACTTCGCCCGCGGTCGCCTGGGCAATGGCATCCCGTTGCAACGTACTCAATGCCACGACCTGCACCACGCCCTGACACATATCGTTTCGGAGATGCAGAGCGCCTATCCGCAACGAGCAATCGAAGCTGACATCGCCCCACTTGGCGTGATCCATTGCGATGCTGACCGCCTCGCGCAGCTGCTTTCCAACCTGCTTGCCAATGCGCTGGTCCATGGCGCGGCAGGCCGCGTGCTCGTCCGCGCAGTCTGTGAGAATGGGCGGCTGTTGCTGTCGGTGAACAATCAGGGTGAGCCGATATCCCCGGATCGCCTGGCGCAGCTGTTCAAGCCTTATTGGAGAGAGGCGTCGAACACACGGTCCGGACTGGGGCTGGGCCTCTACATCGCCAACGAGATAGCCGCATCGCATGGGGGCAGCATGCAGGTGACGTCCACCGCCGAGGCAGGCACCACCTTTACCTTCAGCATGCCAATGGATGCCTGAATCGTTTAAGCGTGTTCGGCTTTCATCACGTCGTAAGCGCCAAGGTAGGCACCGGCCAGCTGGCTTTTCTGCTGATCGCTGAGAAGCTTGCCGGCCATCTGGAAGAACTTGTGCTCTTCTTCCTGCAGGTGATGGTGGACCTTGTCCGACAGCTTGCGGGCCTGTGCGAGCCAGCTCGGGCTGCTGGGGTCGGTTTCTTCAAGGGCCTCGACCATCTCGTCCATCTCGTGGTGTTCAGCAATGGCATGGCGGGACAGGTCGACGCCATCGTCGTCACGCATCAGCGGAATATAGAAGTGCCGCTCTTCGGCGACCGAGTGCACCCAGAGCTCATGCTTGAGTTGGGCGAACAGCTCCTGGCGCTCGGCGGAGTCGCCGCTTGTCTGAGTCAGACGCTCGGACAGGTTTCGCTGGATATCGTGACTCAGCCGCAGCGCTTCAAAAATTGTCATGGGGCATTCCTCTTCCCTGAACGGGTGTGGGTGGCCCGATCTATGACCTGCGCACGCGCGGTGAGTGCGATCAACCGCATGATTTATCGCCTTAACGAAGTTGGCTGTCCTTGCTGCCGCGGCGGTTGTAGCCGCTGAACTTAGCTTCCTGCTTGTCCAACTCGGTCTGGCACTTCACACATAAACGCACGCCCGGCACGGCCTGGCGCCTGGCCTCGGGAATCTTGGCGTCACACTCCTCGCACCGCTCCAGGCTTTCACCTCGACCGAGACGGCTGCGAGCCCGCTGCACCGCATCTTCAATGGTGCTGTCGATCTGTTCCTGAACCGCACCTTCATTTGCCCAACCCGTCGCCATCGTGACCTCCCAGCATCAGGGCTCAACCGTATATTCGTTTGGAACAGCTGCCGCGAATACCGTTCAGTCGCGCAAGGGTGCGGTAGTCCGATGACATCCGTCGACGCCACAGCGCCGCCCGTCGATCCGCTGGCGCCAGATCGACGAACGGACCTCGGCCGCGCATTGCATTGTCTATCCTTCCAGCCGATTGAGCGGCACAAGCCCAATCCAGACGCTCTGCGTCGAGGCGTTGCCTGAAAGGGCGTCTCGACATCGTCTGTCAACACTCCCAGGGAAGCGGTGATGCATACGAAGATTCTGCCGGCGCTGTTGATTGGCCTGAGCGGATGCGCCAGCCAGCCGGAAGTGCTTGAGCGCGAAGTCGGCCAATTCGACCTGCGACTCGGCACGGCCGCCACCCGTAGCATGGCCCAAGGGCTGGTGAACCCGACGGCCGCCAGCACCTTCCGCGGTGGCCTGGACCTGACTCACGACAGTGGCCTGTATGTCGGCCAATGGGCGCCCAGCATGGGCATCCTCGAAGGCAACCAGCTGGAGCTGGACAGCTACATCGGTTATGTCCAACCCCGCTTCGACCAGGCGCCAGGCTACGAACTGGGCGTGATCCGCTACAGCTTCCCCGAGCAGGACGGAGCAGATCGTCACGAAGTCTACGCAGGCTTCAATTTGGCTGGCAGTCGGCTGGGTGGCGCACTGAGCAGTCGGCCGGGGCGCACCGACAGCACACTGTTACTGGAGCTTGGCGCCCTCAGCCCGCTCGATCTGGACCTGCGCCTGAAATATGCCAGCCACTCGATGGACAGCCCGATGTACCACCCCGGCGGCAGTGTTGAAGTCTTCAACGACTGGTCGCTGAACCTGTCTAGGCCCTGGCTGGGCGTCCGCCTGGACCTGTCGTACACCGACTCGAGCCTTCGCGGCCGCGAGTGCAGCGTCTACTCAGGTCAGAACACCTATTGCGAGAGCTACTTCATGTTCAAGGCCGAGCGCTCGCTGTTCTAGGCGATGATCACGCACCTTGCTTGAAGCGCATCCGCGCGTGCCAGACTGCGACAAGAAAGGCCGCGGCCGCAAAACCATAGAGCAGGCCTAGATTGCCGTCCTGATACAGCCAAGAGCCGAGCACCGGTCCCGTGGCCATGCCCATGAAGCGAAAGAAGTTGTAGCTGCCCACGGCGGTGGCACGGTTGTGCGGGTACAGGTCCATCAGCAGGCTGGTCTGTACCGGCAATGACAGGCCAAGAAAAAGCCCGAACGCGCTGACGGCCACCACCAGCGCGGCCAGTGACCACCGCGCAACCACGAGAAACAGCAGCAGACTGAGGGCATTGAGCGCTGCCGTCGTCACCAGCACCGGGCGGGGCCGCCAGCGCGCCAACAGTCGCCCACCGGCGAAGCTGCCAATCACAACAGCGATGGACAGTGGCAGAAACACCAAGCCCTTTTCGCTGGCAGTCAGCCCATAGCTGGCATCTAGCACGCGTGGCATGAAAACCAAGTAGTTGTAGAACGCGTAGTACTGCACAAAGCTCAGCAGCATGATCGCCAGCCCCTGGCGGTTGCGCACCACATCCAGGTACTCCCTCGGGTGAAAGGCGCGAGGCGCACCCCCGGTCGGACGGGTTTCCTGCAGCCAGATCGCATTGCTCAGCAACGCAACGCCACCGACCACGGCGAGCAACAGAAACACGTAGTGGAAATCGAGGTGCTCGCCGATGAAGCCTCCCACCACCGGGCCGACCACCGGCCCCAGCGCCACCATCATCTGGAACGAGCCCATCGCCCGCCCACGCTCGACACCCTCGAACCGATCCCCGATCACGGTCACCGCCACCACCGCACCGGCTGCGATACCTACCGCCTGCAGCGCCCGAAACAGCAGCAGCGTCTCGATGTTGGGCGACAGAAAACAACCGATGGACGCGCCGAAGTAGCACGCAAGTCCCAGCAACAGGGTGCGCCTGCGGCCGCTTCGATCCACCAGCGGGCCGTAGACGATCTGCATGAACGCCAGCACGAAGGTGAAGATCGAGATGCTGAGGTTGATCAGCAGCGGCGTCGTCTGCAGCGCCTCGCCCAGCTCCGGCAAAATCGGTGCGTAGACCGTCTGCGTGAAGGGCCCCAGAAAGGCAGCGAACGCCACCATGAAGGTCAGCAGGCGCGGGCTCATCGGTTCTCCGCTAGCTCATAGACAGATGCCCGGCGGCGCCTGCCGCCGGGCGCAACCGGTCACTCCTTGACCTGCATGTATTCCTCGGCCCAGACCATGTATTCCTCGGCGGTCGAGTATTTGACCGATAGCTGCGAGGCGTTGAGATCGGACGCATCGATCTGACGCTGCTCGCGCAGGCAGTCATAGGTCGCCTTGATCGCCGCGAAATAGGCCGCGTGGCCATTGACCACGATGCGCACGCCAAGCGCAGCCAGACGGCTGTTGTCGCGCAACTTGGGATTGCCATAGGTCACCAACATCAACGGTACGCTGAGTTTTTCCGCGACCTGCTCCAGCTGCTCGAAATCCTCGATGCCGACCAGGCAGATCGCATCGGCGCCTGCTGCCTCATAGGCCTGCACGCGCGCGATGACCTCTTCCAGGCCGATCACACCGGCGTTGGTCCGCGCAATGATGGCGAGTTCGGGATCGATACGCGCCTCAAGCGCCGCACGAATCTTGCCGACCGCTTCGAACATGCCGATCAGGTCGGTGGACTTGCGCCCGAATTTGGCAGGCAACAGCGTGTCTTCGATGGTCAGCGCGGCGATTCCGGCGCGCTCCAGCTCCACCACCGTGCGCATCACGTTGAGGGCGTTGCCGTAGCCATGGTCAGCATCCGCGATGATCGGCAGGCGCGATACTCGCCCGATGCGAGTCGCCTGCTCGACGAACTCGCTGAGGGTGATCAGCGCAAAGTCGGGCGCGGCCAAGACCTGTAGCGAGGCGACCGAGCCGCCAAGGATGCCGACTTCGAATTCAAGATCGGCGGCGATACGCGCCGACATCGGATCGAACACCGAGGCGGTGTGGTAGCAGCGATCGGAGGCCAGCAGCCGACGGAATTCGCTGCGCAGGGTGTGATGAGAGATACGTTGCATGTGGGTTCCTGATGAATCGCACGCAAGGGTCGAGTCGCCCTTGTCTGTTCAGTGTTGGTAACGGTACGGACGGCCAACGGCACGTCGGGGTGTTTCAGAGTGTTGGGCGCGGTCGCCGCCCTTGCACATACGCCATGACCAGCCCGCTGGCGATGATGATGCTCATGCCGAAGATGGCGCCGATATCCGGCGTGTGTCCAAAGGCAAACAGGCCCACCACGCCGGCAAAGATGATCTGCGAATAGGTGAACGGCGCCAGCGCCGCGGCACTGGCGAATCGAAACGCATTGGTCAGCAGCAGATGACCGCTCATGGCCATGGCGCCGAGCCCCGCCATCATCAGTGCGTCATGCAGTGTCGGGGTCTGCCAATTGAAAAAGACCAGCACGCTCATCACCAGGCTGCCGACCAGGCTGGTGATGAAGTTGCTGGTCACGGGATGATCCGTCGCGCTGAGTCGACGGGTGATCAACTGATAGACCGTGAAGCTCAGCGCCGCGCCGAGCGGCAGCAGGATCGCCGGAGTGAACAAGGCACCACCCGGCCGCACGATGATCATCACCCCGATCAGCCCGCAGCCGACCGCCAGCCACTGAGCCCGGCTGACCTGCTCACCGAGCAAGGCGGACGCGATGGTAACGAGCAAGGGGGTCAGAAAGATGACTGCGGTCGCTTCGGCCAACGGGATATAACTGATGCCACTGATGAAGAGCATGCTGACGCTGACCAGACTGAGGCCACGGCAGATCTGCAACTTCGGCCTCAGCGTGCGAAAGACGCGCCGCCCCATACGTGGCGTGAAGAGCACGAGCATCAGCGTCGTCTGCGCCATATAGCGCGCCCAGATAACCAGAAAGACGGGGTAGAGCTGCGTCAGGTACTTGGACAGCCCGTCATGGCTGGCGAGCGTCAGGCAAGAAACCAGAATCAGCGACACGCCAAGCAGGGGCCGGTGGGAGTTATTCAATGGGGGAAACCGCGACAATAGGTAGCAACCTAAGAATTATGCCTGCAAATCGGCAGTTCGTCAGCGATGGCATTGGCCGATCCGACCAGACGAAGCCGATGAACGCTCACCACGCCGGCTCACCTCATAAACTCGCAATCACTCTTGAGTCTGTATTGCGCTACGTCTGTCGGCACCCGATCCGCTCGCGCGGCAATCGCGTATGATCGCCGCCCCCAGGCGAGCCTTATGACTGGCCGCCTCCGTCCGAGTGTTGTTTTGATGTTCCAGTTACGAGCGATGCAGGTGCGCGATATACCTGCAGTGATGTCGATTCAGGAAGAATCCTATTCTGCTGAACTACTCGAGAGTCAGGCGGTGATCTGCAACCGTCTCGCCGCCAGCCCTCAGCTTGCTTGGGTGGCCGAGGATGACGAGGGCGTCTGTGCCTATCTATTTGCCTACCGCTCCCGTGTCGGCAAGGTGACTCCGCTGGACGGCGAGTTCCAGCCGCACGCCGAAGCGGATTGCCTGTATCTGCACGACCTCGCCGTGTCCCGACGCGCCAGCGGTCGCGGCATAGGCCCAGCACTGGTGCGCAAGAACCTGGAACAGGCGCGGACCCACCAGTTGCGCTATTCAGCGCTGGTGTCGGTACAGGAATCCGAAGCCTTCTGGTCTCGTCTTGGCTATGCCGCGCATACCGAGCTGGAACCGCCGCAAGCCAGCAACCTGGCCAGCTACCAAATACCGGCCGTCTACATGGTCCGCGCACTGCATTAGCGCGCGAATTTGGTGCCATTCCGATACGCACGCACCAAAACGGAACAACCTCAAGCCCCATTTTCAAGCACGAACCAGCCACAGCCAGCGGACCGCGTATGTTGCGCCGCGTTGGCAAGGGCCTTGCTCTGATGTGCGTCATTGCACAATCGGAACTGTTCGTCATGCTGGTCATCCACCATCGCACCGCCCCGCAGGTCGACGCTGACGCCGAGCTGGCGCTGACCTTCGAGGCGCGCAGCAAATCGCGTCTGCGTTGTTTCACCACCCTCGGCGAAGAGGTCGGCCTGTTTCTCGAGCGAGGCCAGCCCCCACTGCATGACGGCGAATGCCTGCGTGCCGAGGACGGCCGCATCGTCCGCGTGCGGGCCCGCGCCGAACAGCTCCTGCATGTAACCTGCAGCAGTGCATACGAGCTGACGCGCGCCGCCTATCACCTGGGCAATCGCCATGTGGCATTGCAAGTGGGCGACGGCTGGCTGCGGCTGCTGGATGATTACGTCTTGAAAGACATGCTGCTGCAGCTGGGCGCCAGCGTCGAAGCCGTCGAGGCGCCCTTCCAGCCCGAGCACGGCGCCTACGGTGGCGGCCATCACCACTCCCACGCAGGCGAAGCCGAGTTCAGCTACGCGCCACGTCTGCATCAGTTTGGTGTGCGCACGTGAATCCAGCCGCGTTCGCGCTGCTGCGGCTTGCCAGCCCACAGTTGCCGATCGGCGGATACAGCTATTCGCAGGGCCTGGAAATGGCGGTCGAATGCGAGCGCGTGCATGACGAGGCCAGCGCTCGCCGTTGGCTGGGCGACCAGCTGTTGCTGAATCTCGCGCGCTTCGAAGCGCCCTTGCTGCTGGCGCATTGTCAGGCCGCCGCTGCTGAGGAATGGGCATACCTCGAGCGACTTGCCGATCGCCATCGTGCCAGCCGCGAAACCCGCGAGCTGCGCCTGGAGAGCCGGCAGATGGGCTATTCACTGAAGCAGCTGCTGGACAACCTGCCCGAACTCGACGCCCCGGCCCGCGCCCTGTTTCAACGCGTCGATGAACCAGGCCTTGCTCTCGGTTGGGCCCTGGCTGCACGCGCCTGGGGCATCAGCTCAGAAGATGCATTGACCGCCTGGCTCTGGGGTTGGCTGGAAAACCAATTGGCCGTCCTGATGAAAACCCTGCCGCTTGGCCAGCAGGCGGCTCAAAGACTCACTTCGCAACTGCTGCCGACACTGCAACAGGCCCAGCGCGACGCAACCGTTATCGAGCCGGAACACTGGGGCAGCGCCGCCTTCGGCCTGGCTCTGGCGAGCATGGCGCACGAGCGTCAGTACAGCCGCCTGTTCCGCTCATGAGCACCGCTTTCACAAGAGGAAACAGACCATGAACACTCAACCCCTTCGCGTCGGCATCGGCGGCCCGGTCGGTTCCGGCAAGACCGCATTGACCCTCGCGCTCTGCCTGGCTCTACGCGAGCGCTACAACCTGGCCGTGGTCACGAACGACATCTACACCCAGGAAGATGCGCAATTTCTGGTGCGCAACGAGGCCCTGGCGCCCGAGCGCATCATTGGTGTCGAGACCGGCGGCTGCCCGCACACGGCCATCCGCGAGGACGCCTCGATCAACCTCGAGGCGGTCGAGCAGCTCAACCGCCGCTTCCCGGGGCTGGACCTGATCATCGTCGAATCCGGCGGCGACAACCTGTCAGCCACCTTCAGCCCGGAACTGTCGGACCTAACCATTTACGTGATCGACGTGTCGGCTGGCGACAAGCTGCCACGCAAGGGCGGGCCGGGTATCTGCAAGTCGGACTTGCTGGTGATCAACAAGGTCGACCTGGCGCTCATGGTCGGGGCCTCGCTGGAGGTCATGGACCGCGACACGCGCAAGATGCGCGGCGACAAGCCGTTCGTTTTCAGCAACCAGAAGGTCGGCCAGGGACTCGACGAAATCATCGCCTTTATCGAAAAACAGGGAATGCTCAGCGCCGCCTGACACCCGCCGGATCAATTCAAGGAGTTCTTATGAATCTGCGCAAACCACTGCTCGCCGTTGGCCTGCTGCTCAGCCCGGCGCTGGCCTTCGCCCATCCGGGACACGACCATGCCGGCGTACTGGCAGGCCTGACCCATCCCGTGTTCGGACTCGACCACCTACTGGCCATGCTTGCCGTCGGCCTTTGGGCCGCACAGCAGCAAGGCACTGCTCGCTGGGCGCTGCCGATGACCTTCGTTGCAACGATGCTGCTCGGTGGACTGGCCGGTTTCGGCGGGCTCCAGGTGCCGCTGATGGAAACCGGGATCGCCGGATCAGTGCTGGCCCTTGGCTTGCTGGTTGCCTTGGCGGTGCGTCCGCCTCTGATCGTCGCTGCTGCGCTGACCGCCCTGTTTGCCGCCAGCCACGGCGTCGCCCATGGCCTGGAACTGCCGGAGCTATCCAGCCCATGGGGTTATGCCGCCGGTTTCGTTGCTGCCACCGCAGCTCTGCATGCCGCCGGTTACGCGTTGGTGCGCGTTCTGCCGCAGGCGGCAGCGCCGCTGGTGCGTATCGCCGGTGCCGCCTCGGCGCTGACCGGTGCCTGGTTGCTGGCCAGCTGAGCGCCTCAGTGGTAGCGATGCCGCAGCGCGACGTTGAGCCGATCCACCACCTCGGCCCAGTCGGCGTCCTCTAGGATCTCCTCACGCAGGAACGCCGCTTGGGCCGGCGTCCAGAAGGTCGCATCCGCCAGATAGACGTCTTCGGCCAGGGGTGAATGGGTTTCGATGAAGTGCCTGATCGAGGCATCGTCGTTGGGCAGGCCCAATTGCTCGAACAGGTTGTGGAAGGCGTGGATCGACTGTTCCATGTGAACCTCCGGTGCTGAAACGGGAATGGACGCCTTGAGTATCGCCCATTCCCGAAAAAGCGCCGGTGATGCGTGCAGAATCAGCGGAACGGTGGCTCGTCGAAGCTGCGGAGCTTGCGTGAGTGCAGCGAGTTGAGCTGGTTACGTAGCAGGTCCAGAGCGGCAATGCCGATCTTCAGGTGCTGGGTCACAGCGCGCTCATAGAAGGCATTGGCCGATCCGGGCAGTTTGATCTCGCTGTGAAGCGGCTTGTCCGACACACAAAGCAACGTCCCGTAGGGCACCCGCAACCGATAGCCCTGGGCCGCAATGGTGCCGCTTTCCATGTCCACTGCCACGGCACGCGAGAGGTTGATCAGCGGCCTCTCCTGAGCCCAGCGCAATTCCCAGTTGCGGTCGTCGTAGGTCAGCACGGTACCGGTGCGCAGCCGCCGCTTGAGCGCTTCGCCTTTTTCCCCGGTGACCTGCGCCGCCGCTTCCTGCAGCGCCTGCTGCACTTCGGCCAGCGCCGGCAGCGGAATGTGCGGCGGCAGCACGCGGTCCAGAATGCCGTCGCGGCGCATGTAGGCATGGGCCAGCACGTAGTCACCGATGGACTGCGACTGCCGCAGCCCGCCGCAGTGGCCGATCATCAGCCAGCAATGCGGGCGCAGCACGGCGAGGTGATCGGTGATGTTCTTGGCGTTCGACGGACCGACGCCGATATTGACCAGGGTGACGCCGTCGCCATCTTTGGCCTGCAGGTGATAGGCCGGCATCTGGTAACGGTGCCAGAGCACGCCGCCGATGATCGACTGGGCCTCGCCCTCATCCATGCCGCGCTCGATGATGATGTTGCCCGGCAGCACCATGCGCACGAAGCGGGTGTCATCACGCAGCATGTCGAGACCGTGGCGGATGAACTGGTCGACATAGCGGTGGTAGTTGGTCAGCAGGATCCACGGCTGTACATGGCGCCAGTCGCTGCCGGTGTAGTGCACCAGCCGGCGCAGCGAGAAATCCACCCGCGCACCGTCGAACAGCGCCAGCGGATAAGGGTCCGCATGCTCCCAATCATAGAGGCCGTCGGCGATGTCATCGGTGGCGGCGGACAGGTCGGTGCTGGGGAACACGCGAGCCAGCTCTGCTGCGGTCACTCCGGTTCCAGCCAGTTCGTCGCCCTGTTCAATCACATATGGGTAAGGAATGTAGCGCTCGCTGATGCCCACCTCGACCGTTACACCAAAATCCTTGATCAGCGGTCGCAACTGGTCGAGCAGGTAGCTGCGAAAGGCCGCCGGATGGGTCACGGTCACGCTGTAGACACCAGGCGCCTGCACCTTGGCATAAGCTCGGGTAGACGCCGGCACTTCGCCGTGGCATTCGTACGTCAGCCGTAGTTCGGGATAGCGGAACAGCGCACGCTCGGCCGCACTGGGCTCTTCGCGCGTGGTGACATAGCGTTTGAGCGCCTGATTCAGAGCGCGGGTAGCCTGCTGATGCAGCTCGGCAAGCTGGTCCACGGCCGCTTCAGCGCTGGTGGCAATGCGAAAAGTCTCGCCTGCTGGATTCATGGTGAATTTCCTTGTGTAGTCATTAAAAACATCTTGCCTGCTGTTCGATGACAGCGGTAGCACCGGATTGCGGCGGTCATCGATGCAATGTGCCCGCCAGCGCCTCCAGCCGCGCTTTCAAAACCGCCAGGCTGGGCGCCGCGGTCAGGCTCAGACGCAGCGCGTTGGGTGGACCATGGCCCACCGCGAATACATCTGCGGGAGCCGCCTCGATCCCCGCTTCGCGGCACAGCGCTGGCAGATCTTTATCCTTCGCCAGTTCAAACCACAGATGCGGCGAGGCATTTGACGAAGCAGACCCAAGCAGTTTCTGCGCCAGTCGCCAGCGCCGTGTCACCTGTTCACGCTGCCAGGCCAGGCGGCGCGCCGCAGTGCCGTCCTCCAGCCACTCGCAACCAATCCGCAAGCAGAGAGTCGACAAGGCCCAGCTGGTTGCCTGTCGTTCCGGGTCGATACGCGAACGCCACGCGTCCGGTCCGGCGATGAACCCCAGGCGCAAGCCAGGTGCGACCGTCTTCGACAAGCTGCTGATCAGCAGTGTGCTATCGGGCAGTGTCGCAGCGAGCGGCGGCTCGTCGCCGAGTGCGCCGTAAATGTCGTCCTCGATGATCAACAAGCCCCGTCGTCGCGCCACGGCGGCGATGGCTTCGCGGCGCTGCGCATCCATGCTGACGGCGGTCGGGTTCTGCATGCAGGGTGTCAGGACGGCCACGCGTGCCGAGGTAGCGCGTGCCAAGCGATCGAGATCGTCCGGCAGGATGCCGAATTCATCCATCGCCACCCCGTGCAGCAGCAAACGCAATTGGCGGCCAGCGGCCTTTATGCCTGGCGAGGTCAGCGCTTCGACCAACACCGGCTCGCCCGGCTCGCACAAGCCTATCAGCGCGGCGAAAACGCCTTGCTGCGCTCCGGCACAGAGCAACACCTGCTGCGGCGGGATCTCAAGCGCTCGGGCACGCAACCAGCCACTCACCGCCAACTGGCCACGTTGCAGGCTGCGCGCTGACGGGTATCCCTGCAGGCTCGCCAAATCTCCGGTCGCACACAGCGCCGCCAAACTGCGCTGTATGTCGACATCGTCCGGGTCGAGTACCGGCAGATTGGTCGACAGATCGACCAGTTCAGGATGGGCCTCAGGTGTTTTCAGCCGGAACAGACTGGCCTCGCGACTGCTGGCCAGCACATAGGTACCGCGCCCGACCTCGCCACCAACCAAGTGCCGGCGCGCCGCCTCGCGATACGCCTGCATCGCGGTACTGGGATTGAGGCCGAGCGCCCAGGCGAGGCGCCGCTGCGGTGGCAGGCGATCGCCAGGCTTGAGCTCACCCGTTGCAATGGCGGCTGCGATGGCGTCGACCAGTGCCAAGTAGCGTGGCTGACTATCAAATTCGAGTTTGGGTAACCACATTGCTTGCCATGCAATATAACGATTTACCCATACAATGCCCGCCGCCTAGGATCGACGTCAAACCCGCTGAGGAGCTTTCGATGTTCGACCTATACCAACTGCGCCAGGCAGCCAAATTGATCCACCAGAGCGTACCGCCGACTCCGCAATACGCATGGCCGCTGTTGGCCAAGCGGCTTGGCTGCGAGGTTTGGGTCAAACACGAGAACCACACACCAGCCGGCGCCTTCAAGGTGCGTGGCGGTCTGCTCTACGTGGACGAGTTGATCAAGCGGGAGCCGCGCCTACCGGGCCTCATCACCGCGACTCGTGGCAATCACGGTATCAGCCTGGCCATGGCGGCAGGCAAGGCCGGCTTGCCACTGCAGATTCTGGTGCCCGAAGGCAACTCATCAGAAAAGAACGCCGCCATGCGCGCCTCTGGTGCCGAGGTCATCGAATACGGCCGCGACTTCGATACCGCTCGTTTGCGGGCAGCGGAACTGGCCGAAGCCAATGGCTGGCATTTTGTTCCGTCCCTGCATCCGGGCCTGATCAGGGGCGTCGCCACCTATGCGTTGGAACTGCTCGAAGCAGTGCCGAAGCTGCGCCGCGTTTACGTACCCATCGGGCTTGGCTCAGGCATCTGCGGGATGATCCGGACCCGCGACCTGCTGGGCCTGGACACGGAGATCATCGGGGTGGTGTCAAGCGCGGCCGATGCCTACGCGCAGAGCTTCGAGCAGGGTCGCCTCGTCACCACCGACACGGCGAACACATTCGCTGACGGCATGGCCTGCCGAATGCCCGCGCCTGAAGCGCTCGAGGTTATCCGGGGAGGTGCGGCGCGCATCGCACGCGTCGATGACGTCGAAATACGACACGCCATTCGCGCATTGCACGAGGATACCCACAATCTCGCTGAGGGCGCGGGCGCCGCCGCGCTGGCTGCGGCGATGCAGGAGCGTGAAAACAATCATGGCGAACGGATCGCTGTGGTACTCAGCGGCGCCAATATTGATCGGCAGGAGTTGGCCGAATCATTGACGCTCTAGCGGCCCGCTCAGCGAGTCAAACTTCCGACTGACCAGCCGCCTGCCGAATAGCAGCAAGAGTCCGCTCGGGCGACGGAAGAAGCTTCTCACCCCCCTGCCGCAGCGGTAGCCTGAGCTACCTACCCTGCCCTCACGGCTTTGGCCCCTCCAGCTAATGGTCCACACCAAACTGGCGGTTCCAAGCCGTCTATGTCCGCACTAAAAAACCGACGAACGGCCAACATGCAGGCCCTTTAATTGCTTGAGCCTAATAAGCGGCGGTTTACCGTCGCAGAAAAGTTCTGTGCAAATTAAGCGTCAAATTATCTACGCCAAAAAATGGTTGACAAGCGGCTCTGTCATCTGGAATGGCAGTGTGCCATCATCTATTTGACCGCGTGATGAGCTAGAAAAGGCCGGCAGCCACAGCATGCGCATGGGCGTAATGACCGCAACACAGGCTTGGCCGCAAACCCAATTGAACATGCATTTACATCTGGAGCTTCGGAATGGGCATTTCGAGCGACATTCTCGGCCTTTTTAGAAAGATCGATGCCAACCCTGACCAATACCAAGAAGTTTCGCGCGTAGGGCGAGACCAAGGCTCAGTGGGTCACTGGCCAGCCTTGGCGGCAAGCGCTGCATCCGGCCCGCAATCGTACTCACCAAGCACAGAATCCCTCGTTCGACCGGCCATGATGACACCGCTCGCGCCCACCATGCCCCCTAATCCCGCCCCATCTGAGACAGCCGCCGCGCGTCCTGCTCAAAGCAAAACCGGGCAAACCGACTGGCCTGCCGAGAGCCTGCAGGATCTGCTGGCCCAACTGAAACAGGCAGAGAGCGAAGCGGTCGCCAACGCAACGGCGAACACATCGCCAAAACGGCTTGTGGAGCCGGCCGCGCCGGATTTGGGCAAGGTTAATGTGATCACCGTCATGTCGAGCAAAGGCGGCGTCGGAAAAAGCACAATCGCCGCTAATCTCGCAGCAGGCTTGACCCAGCTGGGCCGATCAGTGCTGGTCGTAGACCTTGACCCACAAAACGCGCTGATTCATCACCTTCAGCCTCAAAGTCCACGCCCCGTAGAAGACGCTGCTAGTGGCATCGCCAATGCGAGCGAGAGCGCTTCGGACTGGCGGTCACTATGTGTTGCCACTGCAGCCGGCCCGGCTCTGCTGCCGCACGGCCTGATAGAAGAAAACGAACGTCAAGCGTTTGAGCAGCACCTGGACAGCGACCGGTATTGGCTGGGGCGTCACCTTGAAGCAATGGGGCTTGCCGATGGCGCGGTCGTCATTCTTGACACCCCGCCTGGCCCCTCACCTTATCTGCGACAGGCGTTGGCGATCACTCATCAGGCCATCGTCGTAAGCCTTCCCGATGCAGCCTCCTATACTGCATTGCCCCTGGCCGAGAAGCTGATTCGCAGCTATGTCGGTGAGCGCGACGACTTTAAGGGCTGTCGCTATGTCATCAATCAAGTCGATCGTTCCCGTCAGCTCAATCGCGATGTCAGTCTGATCATGCAGCAAACCCTGGGCGAACGGCTGGTCGGCATGATCCACCGCGACCAATCCGTATCCGATGCGCTGGCCTACAACCGCACCGCCGTTGAACAGGAAGCCCACGGTCAAGGTTTTCAGGATCTGGTTCGGTTCGCCGAGACGCTCATGGGCCAACTGCCCTGCGCTTCAGAAGGCAGTGCCACCCTGTGAGCCACACCCCACTCTCATTAGTGACAAGGCTGCAAGCCCTCGGCGATCAGCGCTGGCTGACCGGTCGCCTGGGCAGCATGCTGCTGGCAACCATAGGCTTGGCGCTGCTCATACCAGTCGTGGCCGCACCGCTCGACCTGCACGCACAGCTGTTGTTCTCCGCCTTTTGCCTGGCTGCCGTGCTGCTGCTGCGCAAGCGTAACCACCAATGGGTGAAGATTGGCATGATCACCCTGTCGGTGATTGCCTCGCTGCGCTACATGTACTGGCGGCTGACGTCCTCGCTGGGCTTCGAGAACCCGCTCGATGCGGTGTTCGGCTATGGCCTGCTGCTAGCCGAACTCTATGCCCTGACAGTGCTGCTGTTCGGCTACCTGCAGACCGCCTGGCCGTTGCAGCGTAAGCCATTGCCCTTACCGGCAGACCGCAGCCAGTGGCCGACGGTCGATGTCTTTATCCCGACCTATAACGAGCCGCTGGAGATCGTGCGTCTCACCGCCATCGCCGCCCACATGATCGACTGGCCGAAAGACAAGCTCCGCGTGCACGTGCTCGATGATGGCCGCCGCGACTCCTTTCGGCAGTTCTGCGAGGAAGTCGGCATCGGCTATATCGTTCGGCCGAACAATTTCCACGCCAAGGCCGGCAACCTGAACTGGGCGCTCAAGCAGACCGACGGCGAGTACGTCGCCATCTTCGACGCCGACCATGTCCCGACCCGCTCCTTTCTGCAGATCGGCATCGGCTGGTTCCTCAAGGACCCGAAGCTTGCGCTGCTGCAGACCCCACACCATTTCTTCTCGCCCGACCCGTTCGAAAAAAACCTCGACACTTTCCGCGCGGTACCTAACGAAGGCGAGCTGTTCTACGGTCTGGTACAGGACGGCAATGACCTGTGGAACGCTACTTTCTTCTGCGGCTCCTGCGCCATCCTGCGGCGCGCCCCACTGGAGGAAGTCGGCGGCGTCGCAGTGGAAACAGTCACAGAGGACGCCCATACCGCATTGAAGCTGAGCCGTCTGGGCTACAACACCGCTTATCTGGCCATCCCCCAGGCAGCGGGCCTCGCCACCGAGAGCCTGTCGGGGCATATCGGTCAGCGCATCCGCTGGGCGCGTGGCATGGCGCAAATATTCCGCACCGACAACCCATTACTCGGGCGCGGACTAAAGATTGGCCAACGCCTGTGCTACGTCAATGCCATGCTGCATTTCTTCTATGGCCTGCCGCGTCTCGTGTTCCTCACGGCCCCGCTGTCCTATCTGTTCTTTGAAGCGGAGGTGTTTCAAGCCTCGGCGTTGATGATTACAGCCTATGCGCTACCGCACATCCTGCATGCCAGCATTACCAACTCCGCGATTCAGGGCCGCTTCCGTCACTCGTTCTGGAATGAGGTATACGAGACCGTGCTGGCCTGGTACATCATGCCGCCGGTGCTGCTGGCGCTGGTCAACCCCAAGCTCGGCAAATTCAACGTCACAGCGAAGGGCGGGGTCATCGACCGAGGCTACTTCGACTGGAAGATGGCGCGTCCATACATTGTGGTGCTGGGCCTGAACCTGCTTGGTCTTGCGGTCGGGCTGGGCAAGCTGGCATTCGACGCCGATGCCAGTGCCTCCACGCTAGTCATCAACCTGGCCTGGACGCTGTACAACGTCATCATCACCAGCGCGGCAGTAGCCGTGGCCAGCGAAAGCCGCCAGATGCGCGCCGAGCCAAGGGTCAATGCCAAGATCAACGCAACCTTGGCACTGGGCGACGGCTATACCATCGCCTGCCATACGGTTGATTTCTCACAGCGCGGTATTGGCATTCAGTTGCCGGCAGGGGTAACCGTGCCGCGCGGAGCGACGGTCGACGCCTCTCTCTATCTCGATGATTACGAAACCTCGTTTCCTGCGACCGTGGTGTTCAGCCGTGACCAGACCATCGGCCTGCACTTCAACCAGCTGACCACCGCACAGCAATACGAGCTGGCCCAACTGACGTTCAGTCGCGCCGACATCTGGGCGGACGCCTGGGGCAACAGCCGGGCGGACACGCCATTGAGCGCTCTGCGCGATGTCTCGCGCGTCGGCATTCGCGGGATACGCCAACTCAACAAAGCCACTCTCGAAGAAATTCAGCTTCGCCGCGCCGAAAAGGTTTCCGGTCCGGTAATTGCCCCGAGGAACACATGAATCTCCGCAAGCAGGTCGACTTCCCGTTGCGCCGCTCCATCACCGTTCTCTTGGCCGTCATGACCAGTACGCTGGCACTGTCGACGCATGCACAGAGCGCCGATCCTGAAACCGCCGCATCCGAGTCGGTAGAGCTGAGCGCAGCGAGCAATGCCGCCAACAGTCAGCAGCTGACCCTGCGCCAGCTCGGCGCCAATTACCCGATGAACCTGCGCGGTATCGAAGGCATCGACAGCGTCAATTTTGACGTACGCGCTGACCAAGTCGTGACCGGCGCTCGTCTGCAGCTCGACTACAGCTACTCGCCTGCCCTGCTGCCAGATCTTTCGCAGCTCAATGTGTTGGTCAACGATGAGGTTGCCGCGACCCTGATGCTGCCAACCGAAAGCGCAGGCACGCGTCAGCAGCAGCTGGTGGAAATCCCACCGCACCTGATCACCGAGTTCAATCGCCTCAGCCTCCAGCTCATCGGTCATTACACCATGGCCTGCGAAGACCCCAAGCACACCAGCCTGTGGGCCAAGGTCAGCAACCGCAGCACCCTCACCATCGAGACCACACCCCTGGCGGTCCCCAACGACCTCGGTCGGCTCCCACAGCCATTCTTTGATCGCCGCGATGCCCGCGCCCTGAGTCTGCCGTTTGTGTTCATGAGCGAGCCGAACGCGACCCAACTTGAGGCTGCAGGCACGCTGTCTTCCTGGTTCGGCGCCCTGGCTAGCTATCGCACCGCCCGGTTCCCGGTGAGCATCGCCGAACTGCCTGACGCAGGCCACGCCGTTGTGCTGGCCACTGGCGCCGCTGCGGCCCAGTTACTCGGTGTAGCGGAAGTCACCAAGCCAACCCTGGCAATGACCGACAACCCCAATGACCCATACGGCAAGCTGTTGGTCGTGGCCGGTGCGGATAGCTCACAGCTTAAGGAAGCGGCATCGGTGCTGGCGCTTGGCAGCCAGACGTTGGCCGGCGAGCGATTGACCGTGGAGAACGTCGTCAGCCTCGCGCCGCGCCAGCCCTACGATGCCCCCAACTGGCTGCCCAGCGGCCGCCCGGTGAGTATCGGCGAACTGGTCGCCAACAAGGCGCTCAGTGTCTCGGGCTACGACCCAGGCACCATTTCCATTCCAGTGCGCCTGCCCCCCGACCTGTTCGGCTGGGATGAGGAAAGCCCGACGCTCAAGCTGCGCTACCGCTATACGCCCCAGCCGGTGTCGACCAACTCTTCGCTCCTGGTCAGCGCAAACGGAAAATACCTCAAGTCACTGCCACTGCCTTCAGTGGAAAGGCTTGGCGATGACCAGGGCTTGCTGGACTTGCTTAAGAGCGACGACAGCCTGCTGCGCGAGACGGATATCGACCTGCCGCTGACCAACCTCCCACTGAATTCGACCCTCGAATTCCGCTTCATGTACGACTTCATCAAGCAGGGTGAGTGCCGCGACATCATCATCGACAACATGCGCGGCAGCATCGAGCCTGACTCCTACCTGGATCTGAGCCCCTATAAGCATTTCATTGCGATGCCAAACCTCGGCGTGTTCCAAGGCAGCGGATTCCCCTTCACCCGCCTGGCCGACCTGTCGGAAACCGCTGTAGTGCTTGCATCTACCCCCTCGCAGGAAGAAATCGCCGCCTACCTGACCGTGCTCGGTCGCTTTGGCGAATCCACCGGCTACCCCGCTTCAGCGGTGCGGGTAACCGATGGTGCAGACCCTGAACAACTGCGCGACAAAGACGTCCTGATCATCTCAGGCAATGACTCGCTGCCAGTGCTGGATGCTTGGGGCGAGTATTTGCCGGCAGCGGTGAGCGGCACCACGCAGCGGTTTGAGCTGTCGGACCTGACTTGGCGCATGCGCGACTGGCTCAGTCCCGATCCGGACGTCAACCACCGCGGCGCTCGGACCAGCATTTCGCTGGCTGGCGACCGTACACGCAGTTTCTTCGCCGGCTTCGAGTCGCCCGTTAATCCAGGCCGCAGCGTTGTGGTACTGGCGAGTGCGGCCCCCGCTGCGCTGAGTGAACTGACCGATGCGCTGATCGGTGGCGAGCAGTACGAAGGCAGCATCGAGGGCAGCCTGGCAGTGGTCAACGGCAGCCGCGTCGACTCGCTGGTCGCCGAGGAAACCTACTATGTCGGCAAGCTGGGCTGGTTCAAGTACCTGCAGTGGTTGCTCTCGGGCAGTGTGATCATGATGTTGCTGGCCACCGGACTGGCCGTGGCACTGCTGAGCCTGGTGTTCTACGTAGTTCTTCGCGCCAAGGCGCGACGTCGGCTGGAAGGCTGAAGCATGCCTGGATCCGTCCACCAGTCTGTGGCCCTGGCCCTGACCATGTTGGTCATCACCCTGCCGGTAGCAATACCGGCAGGGGCGGATCAGTGCCAGCCCCAGTGGCCGATGTGGGAGCAGTTTGCCGAGCGCTGGGTGCAGGCCGACGGCAGAGTGCTCGAATCCTCCCTCGAGCCGCACCACAGCAGCTCTGAAGGCCAGTCGTACGCGTTGTTCTTTTCGCTGGTCGCAAACGATCGTGACCGGTTCGAGCGCATCTGGCGCTGGAGCGTTGAGAACCTCGCTGGCAACGACCTCGACCACCAGTTGCCGGCGTGGCTATGGGGCAAGGGCAAGGATGGCGTTTGGCAACGCCAGGACACTAACGCCGCCTCGGATGCCGACCTGTGGTTCGCCTATGCGTTGCTCGAGGCATCACGTCTTTGGGGCCGCCCCGATTACCGCGCCGAAGCCCATCAGCTCCTGGCAAACGTTATCGCCCAGGAAACCGCCGATCTGCCAGGTCTTGGCACCATGCTGCTGCCCGGCCCGGTGGGGTTCGAGCATTCCGAGGAGCGGCTCTGGCGCTTGAACCCGAGCTACCAGCCCCTGCCGCTGCTGCGCCGACTGGCCGCCGAGCAACCGGCCGGCCCCTGGTCAAACATCGCAGAGGCCAGCACCGTCGTCCTGCAACGCACGACCCCCCACGGCTTCGCCGCAGATTGGCTGAGCTATCGCGTCGACGAGACTGGGGAGGGACGCTTCGAGATCGATCCATTCAAAGGGGGCGTCGGCAGCTACGATGCCATCCGCGTGTACCTTTGGGCCGGAATGACCTCGGCAGCCGACCCACTGGCCTCACCCTCGTTGCAAGCCCTGCACGGCATGGAGCCAGCCACCCGGACCCGAGGCGTTCCGCCCGAGCACGTCGAGGTCGCCAGCGGAGAAGCCGAAGGCGATGCCCCCTTCGGCTTCTCCGCTGCCCTCGTACCCTACCTGTCCGCCAAGGGCAAGACTCGGTTGGCCGAACACCAGGCGAAGCGTGCCCGCCAAGGGCTCGAGAAGGCGCTCGCCGCCCCCGCCGATCAGGGCCCGCCGGTGTATTACAACTACATGCTCAGTTTGTTCGGCCTCGGCTGGGCTGACGGCCACTACCGGTTTGCCGCAGACGGCAACCTGCAACCTCTCTGGAACACCGCATGTTCAGATACCACGCGCTGACCCTTGGCCTGCTCGCGGCGCTCGGCCAACCGGCAGCGCTCGCGCAGAACGACCCGCAGCAGTTGCTGATCCAGCAAGGCCATTTCTGGCAGGCCAAGGAGAAGCCCGAGCGGGCCGCTGAGGCCTGGAACCGTCTGCTGGAACTGGATGCAGCTCAGGTCGACGCGCTCTACGGCCTGGGTGCCATTGCGTTGGACAAGGGCAATACAACGCAGGCGAGCCACTATCTCGAGCGGCTTCAGGCGGTCGAACCGCTGCCCCGCCAAGCGTTGCAGCTGGAGCAGGATATTCACCTCTCCAGCTCGGTCAATCGCGAGGCGCTCGAAGAGGCCCGCCTGCTGGTCGACAATGGTGAGCGGGCACAAGCCGCCCAGCACTATCGTCAGTTGCTGGGCGACCGTGAGCCGCAAGGGCTGATCGCCCGCGAGTTCTACAACAACCTCGGCTTCCTGGATAAGCACTGGACCGAGGCACGATCCGGCCTGGAGCGACTGGTACGCGAACGGCCGGACGACTCGATTGCGGCGCTGTTCCTCGCCCAGCACCTAGCCCGCCGTGAAGCGACACGCTCAGAAGGCATCCGAGCATTGGCCAAACTGACGGCGCGCGAAGATATCCAGGGCTATGCCGAAGAAGGCTGGCGCTTGGCGCTGACCTGGATCGGCGAGCCGAAGCCGGCCGATGCCCCCCTGTTTCAACAGTACCTGAAGGCCCATCCGGACGACGCCGAAATCCGCACGCTACTGGTCAAGGCCCGCCAAGCCCCGGCCAAGCCAGCCGCGTGGAAGCCCGACCCGGACGTTGCACGAGGCCTGGCCGCACTCGACCGAAAGGACCTGGCGGGCGCCGAGCAAGCCTTCGCCAAACGCCTCAAGGCCAAGCCCAACGACCCCGATGCACTCGGAGGCCTGGGCGTGGTCCGCCAGCAGCAGGACAAGCTCGAAGACGCCGAATTCCTGCTGATGAAAGCGGTGCGCCAACCGCGTGGCGGCAACTGGAGGAAAGCGCTGAACGAAGTGCGTTATTGGCGGCTGCTCGACAGTAGTCGTCAGGCCTCGGATGACACCGCCCTGGCTTTGGTGCAGCAGGCCATCGCGCTGCAACCCAACAACCCGGAAGGTCTGCGCCAGCGAGCCAACGTCCATCTAGTCGGCGGCAATTTCGTCCAGGCCGAAGCGGACTACCGGCAGGTGCTGCGACGCAAGCCCGCCGACGCTGAAGCCCAGCGCGGTCTGATCGATACCATGATGCAGTCCGGGCGCACCGAAGAAGCGCTGACCTTGATCGACCAGCTCCCCACCGAAAGCCGTGAGGCCTTGGGCAATCTCGGCGAGCTAAGGGCAAACCAGTCACTGCAGCGCGCCCGCATCGCCGAGGCCAAAGGCGATCAGGCCACCGCGCGGCGGGAGCTTGAGCAAGCCCTTCAGCACGATCCGAACAATGCCTGGGCACGCTTTGCGCTCGCGCGTATCTACCTGCAATTAGGCGCCGTTCCCGAAGCGCGGTCGCTGATCGACGGCCTACTGACATCCAACCCCGACGATCCTCAGGCACTGTATGTCAGTGCCCTGCTCTCTGCAGAACTCGGAGAATGGCAGAAGGCAGACGAAGCGCTGCGGCGAATCCCCGTATCCGCGCGCACCGCCGATATTCAGCAGCTGACCAGCGACACGACCTTTCAGCTGCAGCTGCAACAAATCAGTCAACTGTCCGCTGCCGGCCGCAAGCAGGATGCCAGGGTCTTCCTCGCGCGCACCGAACCGCTGGCGCAGGGGCGGCCCGAACGCCAGACGGCACTGGCGCAGGCCTACGCCGACGCCGGTGACCCGGTGCGGGCGATGACGATGATGCGTGATCTGCTGGCCCGCAGTCCCGGCCGCAACAATGGCCTGACATTGCAGTACATCGGCGTGCTGCTCAGCGCCGATCAGGATGCCGAAGCGGCTTCGCTGATGCGTTCACTGCAGGCCGAACCGCTTGACGCTGCACAACGCCGCCAATACGACGACCTGCTGCACATCTACCGTGTGCGCCAGGCTGACCGGCTTCGCGAAAAGGGCGATCTGGTAGCCGCTTACGACATGCTTGCACCGGCCCTGACCGCGCGCCCGCAGGATGCGCTGGCCAACTCGGCCTTGGCGCGCATGTATACCGATGGCGGTACGCCGGCCAAAGCCCTCGACCTTTACCGCCCTCTGCTGCAGCGCACCCCTGACGACGCACGGCTACAGCTAGGTGCCGCCGAAGCGGCCACCCAGACGGGTGACCACGGGTTCGCCGACCAAGCGATCCAGCAGGCGCTTCGCCTTGCCCCTGCCGACGCAGAAGTGCTCACTTCGGCGGCGAACCTCTACCGCCGCCAAGGCAAGACAAAGCAGGCCGCGGAGCTGCTCAAACGCGTGGTCGCGCAGGAGCAACGCCAGGAGCAGGCCGCCTACGCCGCCACCACGGCCCAGCGGGGCAGCACCAACCCCTTCGTTGGGCTGCCAGGCCAGACGGGACAGCGCCTGCAATCGACCGACCCGCTGGCTCCGGTGACCTCCGCGCCGGACGTATTGGCAGGCGCGACGGGCCAGCTGGACAGCCAGGCCTTTGTGGCGGGCAATCCCTTTGCCGTACCGCCAACGCCGGTCGATCCGCGTGCCAACCTGAGCCCCGCTGCCCGGGCACTGGCGGAGATAACCGAGGCACGCAGTCCCTACCTGGTGCAGGGGCTGCAGGTTTCGGGCAACGACAGTGAATCGGGCCTTGGTCGCCTGACCCGCATCGAGGCACCCGCAGAAGCCAACCTGCCCGTCGGCAACGGCCGCGTTGCGGTGCGTGTAACGCCCGTGGCACTCAATGCATCGGGCGTCGACGAAGACGCCCGCAGTCGCTTTGGCGCAGGCCCACTCGCCTCCACTGACTCGCCCGGCTCGCAGAAGGCCAGCGGCGTCGGGATCGGCGTCGCCTACACCGATGAGGGCACTGGCCTGAAGGCCGACCTCGGCACCACCCCGCTCGGCTTCCTCTACGACACCACGGTGGGAGGCGTCAGCCTCGAACGGCCGATCGGCTCGGCTGGCAACGCACACTGGAAGGCGGGCGCATCGCGCCGTGCCGTGACCGACAGCGTGCTGTCCTTCGCCGGCACCGAAGACAAGCGCACCGGCCAGCAATGGGGCGGAGTGACCGCCAATGGCATACGCGGCGAGCTTGGCTACGACGATGGCACAGTGGGCGCCTATGGCTACGCCGCCGCCCACGTGCTCAAGGGCAATAACGTCAGCGACAACAACCGTGCCGAACTCGGCGGCGGTGTGTACTGGTACCTGAATAATACAGAAGACGAGAAACTCACGCTCGGCGTCAGCAGCACCGCGTTCGGCTACTCCGAAAACCAGGGCTATTACACCTACGGCCATGGAGGCTATTTCAGCCCGCAGACGTTTTTCGCGCTGAGCCTGCCAGTGTCCTGGTCGCAGCGTTATGCCCGATTCAGCTACCACCTCAAAGGGTCGGTCGGCGTGCAGTTCATCGATCAGGATGATGCCGACTACTTCCCAAACGACCCGACTATGCAGGCCTCAGCCTCTGCCGTCCTCGGGCGACCAGCCGTGCATGCCGGCAGCAGCGAGACCAGTCTCGGCTACAGCCTGTACGGCGCCGGCGAGTACCGCATGGCTTCGAACTTTGTCCTCGGCGGACATCTTGGGCTCGACAACGCCCAGGATTATCGCCAGTGGAGCACCGGTTTGTACCTGCGTTACCTCTTTGAAGACCAGACCGGGCCAATGGCATTGCCGGTCAGCCCCTACACCTCTCCTTACGCCCACTGATTCCTCAGGAGCCACCTATGTCCGTTCTTGCCGGCCTTACCCTGCTCGTTCTCGGCGAAAGCCACATGAGCCTGCAAAATCACCTGATTGAGCCACTCAACGCTGCCCTGGTGGCCAAAGGCGCACAGGTCCATTCGATCGGTGCCTGTGGTGCCAGCGCCGCGGACTGGCTAACCACCAAGAAGGTCGATTGCGGCGCCGAACAACAGGGCAGTGGCAAGCTGCTGATCAAGGGACGCGAAGCCACTACGACTCCCATCAAGGACCTCATCGCCAAGGAAAAGCCCGACGTGGTGGTGCTGGTGATCGCCGACACCATGGCTTCCTACGACAAGTCCGCCTTTCCCAAGGCCTGGGCCTGGCAGAGCGTCACCAACCTGACCAAGGCCATCGCCGCCACCGGCACCAAGTGCGTGTGGGTCGGGCCGGCCTGGGGCAAGGAGGGTGGCATGTACAAGAAGAACGACTCGCGCACTCAGCTGATGTCGAAATTCCTCGAAGCCAACGTGGCGCCTTGCACTTACGTAGACTCGCTGAAGATGGCCAAGCCGGGGCAATGGCAGACCACGGATGGCCAGCACTTCACCGTCGCCGGCTACAAGAGCTGGGGTGCGGGCATTGCCGATGCCATCGCCAAACTGCCGTCCGAAGCCCTTGCTGCCAAAGGGGCGAAGAAATGATCCACTCGCGCCTGTTGACCGCTTTGCTGGCCGCAGCGCCGCTGTCTGCGCTGGCAGCCTCGATCCCCCTGTACCCCACCGGTCCGAGTGAAGACTCGGCCTTTCTGCGATTCGTCAACGCCTCATCCGGCACGCTGGAGCTAGTGGCCGCCGGTTCCGGGGCCACCCTGGCGCTGGACGGCGACAGCGCCGCCTCGAATTTTCTGGTGGTGCCAGCCGGCAAGCCCGTGCAGGGCACGTTGACCCGCGGTAAGCAGCAGCATGCACTGGACGTCACCGTGGAGCCCGGCGAATTCGTCACAGTAGTCGGCCTCGCAGGCCCGGGCGAGGCAATGGAAGTGCGCGTGGTCCGTGAACAGGCGGACGACTTCAGCGCGCTCAAGGCTTCACTGGCGTTCTACAACCTCGACGGCAGCTGCGAGAACGCCACCTTGAACGCCGCCGGACGCGATGTGGCGATCTTCAAGGCAGTCGAACTCGACGGTTTCCAGCGGCGGCTGATCAATCCGCTGAACCTGTCAGTGCAACTGCTGTGTGGCGGTCAGCCGGTGGGTGAGCCGCTGGCGCTCGGCCAGTTGGAAGCCGGCGAGCGCTACAGCGTCATGCTGGCGCCGTCTGCAAATGGATCTCGCCTGTTTCAGGCCAGGGACACTGTGGCCAATTGAAGAACTGACATGGTATTCGCCTCCCTTGAGTTTTTGATCTTCTTCCTGCCGGCGTTCGTGCTGATCTACAGCCTGAGCCCGGCAGGCTGGCGCAACCCGGTGTTGCTGATCGGCAGCTGGTTCTTCTATGGCTGGCTGAGCCCGATGTTCCTGCTGCTGCACATTGTGCTGACAGCCATCGCTTGGCTTGGCGGGCTGTGGATAGACCGCCTGCCCGAACAGCGCAGGACGAGGGTGCGGGTACTCGCGGCGCTCATCTTGCTGAACGTGCTGGTGCTGTGCTGGTACAAGTACGCCAATATGGTGGCCGGGCAGATCAGTGACCTTCTGATGGGCATGGGGGCGATGCCGCTAGAGTGGCAACACATTGCGCTGCCAGCAGGGCTGTCTTTCATCGTGCTGCAGGCGATTTCCTACATGGTGGACGTGCATCGCCATGTGGTCCCGGTCGAGCGCAGCTTCGTTGCTTACGCCACTTACCTATCGATGTTCGGCCACTCCATCGCGGGGCCGATCATTCGCTACAACTGGGTACGAGAGGAACTGGCACAGCGTCGCGTCACCTGGACCAACTTCGCCCTCGGCGCCCGGCGCTTCATGATTGGCATGAGCATGAAAGTGCTGGTGGCCGACAGCCTGGCACCGCTGGCCGATACCGCCTTCGCACTGGACCAGCCAAGCTTCGTCGATGCCTGGATCGGCTGCCTGGCCTATTCGATGCAGTTGTTTTTTGACTTCGCCGGCTACAGCGCCATGGCCATCGGCATCGGCCTGATGCTCGGCTTCCACTTCCCCGAGAACTTCAACCGACCCTATCTGGCGCGCAGCATCCAGGATTTCTGGCGGCGCTGGCACCTGTCGCTGTCCAGTTGGATTCGCGACTACCTGTACATTCCCATGGGCGGTAACCGGAACGGCGAGTGGATCACCTATCGCAACCTGTTCCTGACCATGGCGATCGCCGGCCTGTGGCACGGCGGCGACAGCTGGAATTTCCTGCTCTGGGGCGGATTGCATGGCCTGGCACTCTGTGCCGCGCGCGCCTGGGATCAGGCCGGACTGCGCCCCATGCCCAGCCTCCCCGCCCATGCCCTGACGCTGCTGTTCGTGGCCCTCGCCTGGACGCTGTTCCGCGCGCCGGATTTGGCCAGTGCGTTGTCCATGTACGCCGGACAGTTCGGCCTGCACAGTTTCGGTCTCGGCGACGCCCTGGCAGTGACCTTGCGACCCGCCCACGGCGTCGCCGCCATGCTCGGCGTCGTCTGCGTTATCCTGCCGATCTGGCAGACTCGTGCCGAAGCGCGCTGGAGCAACGATCGCTGGTTCCTAACGCTGGGCGCGACTTGGCCGGTCTTCGGCTTCCTGCTGTCATTCGCGCTGATTGCCAGCCGCGAAACCGTGCCCTTCCTGTATTTCCAGTTCTGAGGGCGGCCTGATGACCACTCCTTCGCTCCCTTCCTCGCCGGCACCCATTCCGCCCTCAGCGCTCAGCGTCCGCCTGAGCCCGCTGGCCGGCGTGGTGCTTGTGCTGTTCTTCGTCTGCGGCCTGCTCTCCTGCCTATGGGCGGTCTATACCGGCCGCGTCGAACTGATCGACGGCCGTCCGACCTGGGACGCGCTGCGCCATGGCGAAGTGACCCATCGCATCGCCGACGAACTCGCGAACGTGCCCTTTCCCGAGCAGGCCGCGCGCCTCGAACGTGCCGCCAGCTGGCTGCTGATCGAAGACCTCGGCCCACGAGTGCGCAAAGGGTGCGAAGGCTGGCTGTTCATCGCCGACGAGTTGAAAGTCCACCCCAAGGCTGACGCGAACGCCGCCAGCAAGGCGGAACAGGTTCACGCGGTGCGCAACTATTTGGCCCGTCGCGGCATCCAGTTGATCGTCGCCATCGTCCCGGACAAATCGCGTATCGCCCAAGAATCACTGTGCGGCATTCCCCGACCGGAGCGCTTCGAGGCTCGCATCCGGGACTGGACGGCCCAATTGGACGGCGTCCGCACCCTGGACCTTACCCCCGTGCTCTCAGTGCTGGGCCCCGAGGCCTTTCTTCGCACCGATACTCACTGGAGCGAAGCCGGTGCACAGGCCGCCGCCGCTGCATTGGCCGCAGCGGTGAAGCAAACCGGGGTGACCCCCAGTCCCGCCAAAACCCTGGTTGGTGATCCCGGTGTACCTCAGCCGCGCCCCGGTGACCTGCCGCGCCTGGCTGGCCTCGATTGGCTACCGCCGGCGCTGCAGCCCGAACAGGAAGAGGTCAGCCCCACCGACTTCGAGTCAAAGACCGAGGCCAGCGAGGCCTTCAGTGAAGACGACCTGTTCGGTGACGCGCAACTGCCTAACATTGCACTAATCGGCACCTCGTTCTCGCAGAACTCCAACTTCCAATCCTTCCTCGAACAAGCCTTGGGCGCCGGAGTGGGTAACTTCGCCAAGGAGGGCGGCGAGTTCGCTGGCGCCGCGACCCGCTACTTCGACAGCCGCGACTTCAGCGAAACACCGCCGCAGTTAGTGATCTGGGAGATACCCGAAAGGGATATTCACACGCCGCCGGCTGGCGCGATCCTGCCCGAGTAAGCGCCGAACGCGCCTAGCGCTCGACCGGCATACTCCGCGCCAGCAGCCCATGGATATCCAATCCACGCGGTAATGTGCCGAAGACCCGACCACAGCCCTGTAGACGGCTGGCGATGAACGCATCCGACACTGCGTCGTTCCCAGCCTCGAGCAGCAGCTTGGCCTGCAGCGCGACGGCGACGTCTTCGGTAAGCTGGCGGGCGCGATACTGGATATCGTCTTTGTCGCTAAACGCCCGCTGCAGGCGGTCTATGTGCGCTTTCAAATTCGCATCACCGTGACCATCACCCAGCTCGGCGAATAACACATCGAGCACACCGGCTTCCCTGGACAGGGCACGCAGAACGTCAAGGCATTGCACGTTGCCAGACCCCTCCCAAATGGAGTTCACCGGCGCCTCGCGGTAGAGCCGCGGCATGATGGTGTCCTCGACGTAACCGGCGCCGCCCAGGCACTCGCTGGCCTCGGCGATCATTTCCGGAGCGCGTTTGCAAATCCAGTATTTGCCGATCGCCGTCACCAACCGGGCAAACTTTTCTTCTTGTTCATCGAAAGGATGGTCGAGCGCACGGCCCATGCGCATGGTCAGTGCCAACGCCGCCTCACTTTCCAACGCAAGGTCCGCCAGCACGTTCTGCATTAGCGGCTGGTCAATCAGGGCACGACCGCCCACCTGACGGTGAGCACAGTGATGCAGGGCCTGTGTCAACGCCTGGCGCATCAAGGAACTGGAGCCGATCATGCAATCGAAGCGTGTCGAGGACACCATTTCGATGATGGTGGGTACACCGCGCCCTTCTTCACCGATCATCCAGGCCAAGGCACCGCGGTACTCCACTTCGCTGGAGGCGTTCGCCCAGTTACCCAGCTTGTTCTTCAGCCGCTGGATGTAGAACCCGTTACGGCTACCGTCCGGGCGATGTCGGGGCAGAAGAAAACACGACAAGCCCTTGTCGGTCTGCGCGAGTGTCAGAAAAGCATCACACATCGGCGCCGAACAGAACCATTTGTGCCCGACCAGCTCGTACGGCTGGCCAGGGCCACCGGCTCCGACCGTGTGGGCACGGGTGGTGTTGGCGCGAACATCGGTACCGCCCTGCTTTTCGGTCATGGCCATGCCAATGGTGACGCCGCTTTTCTGCTCCATCGGTAGGTTACGCGGGTCATATTGGCGACTGAGGATCTTGGGTAGCCAGACGTCGGCAAGACCAGGCTGCTGCCGTAGCGCGGGCACGCTGGCATAGGTCATGGTCAGCGGGCAGCTGCTGCCCGCTTCGGCCTGATTGTGCAAATACATCAACCCGGCACGCGCTACCTGAGCGCCGGCCTGCGGATCGGTCCAGGGCAACGACGGGATGCCATGAGCAACCGCGGTGCCCATCAACTCATGGTAAGCCGGATGAAACTCCACCAGGTCGATGCGGTGGCCGTAGCGGTCGTGGCTCTTGAAAACGGGCTTGTTTTCGTTGGCCAGAAATCCGGCGGCCATCAACGGGCCACCGGCCAATGCACCGTAAGCATCCAGGCGCGATTCGGCCCAGCCGCCGCGGTATCGCCGCACCCAATCCTGCAGCGGCAGGTCGAGACGGTACAGGTTGGCACCGTTTAGCGGCGGCACCTGATTCAGCACCTCATGGGTTTCGGCGTATTGCTGCAAGCTCATCTCGGGTCTCCTCGGCAGAAGCGGCAAGGGGCCCGACGGCATGCAACCATGGGTTAGCGATATTCACCGCTGTCACGCGAATAGATCACCGGGCCGATGCGGGTCTTGTCTGAAGGCACCCGCCAGAGAAGTGAAGCACGCTGCTATGCAGGGCAAAAGTGAGGTTTCGGCCAAAGTCTGCGCGATGCAGTGGCCAGAACTGACCGCCTCCGGAAAGCGGACGCTTAGTTTCGCGCTTTCAGCTCACTTCAACGGGCAGGAGCACCTGAAAACGACTGCCGCGACCCGGCTCGGATTGGCAGGAGACCGTGCCGCCCTGCAATTCAACCAGCTGCTTGCACAATGACAGGCCGATACCCAGCCCGCCGTACTGGCGGGTCATGCTGCCATCGAGTTGGCGAAAATACTGGAACAGCGAGTCATCAACAGGCGCGTCGAACCCAACGCCTGTATCGATCACCGTCACATCAAGCATGTAACCGGGCGTGGTCTCATAGCCCTTGACTGCAAGCGTCACCCCTCCCCGCAGGGTGAATTTGATGGCGTTGTCGAGCAGGTAACCGAGACTCTGTTCTAGCTTGCCGGCGTCGCCAATCAGCATTTCCGGTAGCTGGCCATCCAGCTCGAGATCGAAGCTCAACCCGCGCATAGCGGCACGCGCGCCATATTCGGCATAAAGCTCATCGGCCAGCATCCGTACGCTGAACGGCTCGTTGCGCACCCGCAATTTTCCCGCCTGCAGTTCGGTCAAGGCGAGAATGTCATTGACCAGCTGCATCATGTCGCGCGCCGATCCGGTGGCGATGCGCTGGTACTGTTCGAGCTCGCCGCTCAGCTCCAGGGTGCGCATCAGGTCGAGACTGCCAATCACACCGTGCATAGGGGTGCGCAGCTCATGGGTGACGTTGGCGAGGAACTGATCCTTGAGGCGGTTGCTCTCGGCCAGTTCGCGGTTCATGGCTTCGAGTTTGCGCCCAGTCTCTTCCAGCACCTGAGCCCGCTCTTCTTTCATCATATTGATCCGATCGGCCAGGGCCAGCGACAGCAGCGCCACCTCGAGCGCTGAACCGATTTGGCCAGCGTACATGGTAATGAACATGTGCGGCAGGTAGCCCAGCACCATCAGCGTGTTGATCTGTCCGCCGATGAGGAATGCCGACCAGGCGATGAGGAAATAGCGCGCCACCCGCATCCCCCGATGCCAGGCCACGATGGCGGCGACAAAAATCACCAGAATGAACCAGAGCGCAAGGAAGGTCGCCATGCGCAGCGCTAAGGCGTAGCTGGAGGTCAGCGATAAAACCATCGTCACCGCGCCCAACGCCATCAGCAGCATCAAGGTGCGGTCGATCCAGGGGCTGTGCTCGGCGGTATGCAGAAAGCTGCGCGCGAACTGGCAGCCAAACAGTCCAGCCGCGCCGATCAGGAATGGCGTCGAGGCATTGGCCCACCACGGCCAGTTCGGCCAAAGGTACTGCACCCCCAGGCCGTTAACCGAGACTTGGTACAGGCCGAACGAGGCGATGTAGAGGATGTAATAGAGGTAACTGCGATCACGCACGCTCAGGTAGATGAACAGGTTGTAGAACAGCATCACCAACAGCACACCGTAGATGATGGCGAGCACATAGACGTGCCCGGACTGCTCTTCCAGGTAAGCGACCGGCGCCCAGAGCGTCAGCGGGGCTTGAATTGAACCCTGACTCTCGAGCCGCAGGTAGATCCGCTGTGGTTGCCCAGGGGACAGTTGCAGTTCGAAAAGATGGTTGCGCTGCTTGATCTGACGCTCGTGAAAAGGCAGCGCGTCGCCGCTCTGCTGGGCAAGGCGATAGCCACCGCTGTCATCTGGCAGATAAAGATCGAGATGGTCGAGCGGCGGATACGCGAGCTCCAACCACCAGCGGTTGCGCGCGGCTGTCGGCTCGGCACGGTAGTCCAGATCGACGCGCAACCAGAACGCCGAGCGTGAATAGCCAGCATTGAGGACATCCTCACGGTTATCGACGAAGCGACCAGCCTCATCAAGTGCCGCCACCTCCTCAATCGTAGCGTCACCGCTTGGATCCTCTAGCACTGCCATGATATGGCCTAAGGGAAGACGTTGAGTGTCGCTGCTGAACTCGACGGCACCCGCGATGGCTGGAAGCAAGGCAAGCAGAAAGATGAGGATATGGTGCATGAAGAAGACAATCCGTCGAGCTGCGCCAGAAGAACCCCCGTTCTCCCGAATACACACAGCCGAAGCTAAGTGCTGGCACTTTAACATGGTTCTGACGCCACAGAATCGACGACATCCGGGCAGCGGACGAACGTATAGATCGACAGTGGTAAACCGTGCTGGCGCAAGCTGCCTAGCAGGATTGGTGATAAGCTCGCACGCCATGAAATCCGGCTGCGCCTAGCCCCGGCCGAATCCACCACACCATGACTCGGGGAATCCATCGATGTCCGGCCACTGCTCCCGCCCTGTCGTTCTCTGCCTATCCGGCCACGACCCGAGCGGCGGTGCCGGGCTACAGGCGGACATCGAAGCGCTGATCGCCCAAGGCTGCCACGCCGCCCCGGCAGTAACCGCACTCACCGTCCAGGATACCGTCAACGTCACCGACTTTCGTGTGCTTGATCGGGAATGGGTCCTGGCTCAGGCCCATGCCGTGATCGCCGATCTTCCTGTGGCCGCCGTCAAGCTGGGCATGCTCGGGTCGGTGGAAATGGTCGAAACTGTACTGCAAATCATGCAGAAGCTGCCGGGCGTCCCGCTGGTCTGTGATCCGGTGCTACGCGCCGGAGGCGGCGGCGCTCTGGGCAAGGACGAAGTCGGCTATGCCATGCGTGAACGGCTGTTCCCGGTGTCCACCATTGCCACACCGAACCTGCCCGAAGCCCGGATTCTTGCCGAACTCCCGAATGGCAACGCCGATGAGTGCGCGGAAAAGTTGCTGCCCTTCATTCGTCACCTGCTGATCACCGGTGGCCATGGCGACGAGACAGAGGTTCACAACCGTCTCTATGGCCGCGACGGTAGCCGCTACGATTTCAGCTGCCAGCGCCTGCCGGGAAACTATCACGGGTCTGGCTGCACCCTGGCCAGTGCGCTATCCGGAAGGCTGGCCCTCGGCGAGGACCTGGCCAGCGCCGTGAAGTCCGCCCTCGATTACACCTGGCGCACCCTGCGTGACGCCGAAGCGCCAGGCCGTGGTCAATACATTCCACGGCGACTGCCGCTGGACCTGGCCTGAGGAGGCCATCCGATGAAGGACACCACGAAACTGCGCGGCCTGTACGCCATCACCGACAGCAAGCTTCTCGGCGAAGGACGTCTTCTACCCTACGCCGAAGCCGCAGTGAAAGGCGGCGCTCGCCTACTGCAATACCGCGACAAATCCCATGACGATGCTCGCCGCCTGCGCGAAGCCGAAGCGCTGCGAGAAATCTGCGATCGCCACGGAGCCGAGCTGATCATCAATGATGACGCCGAGCTTGCTGCACGGTTGGGCGTAGGGCTGCACCTCGGCCAGGAAGACGGCTCGCTCTCGGTAGCCCGGGCCCTGCTCGGACGTAAAGCCATCATTGGCGGAACCTGTCACGCCCGTCTGGATCTGGCTGAACAGGCGATCCGTGAGGGGGCCAGCTACATCGCTTTCGGCCGGTTCTTCGACTCCAATACCAAACCAGGCGCGCCCGCCGCAACGCCTTATCTGCTGACAGAGGCGCGTCAGCGCTTCAACGTGCCGATCGCTGCGATCGGCGGCGTGACGCTGGACAATGCGCCGGGGCTGATTGCCCAGGGGGCCAGTCTGATCGCGGTCGTCCACGCCCTGTTCGCTGCCGATATGGCCAGCGAAGTCGAGCGCCGCGCGCAGGCTTTCAGCGAGCTATTCGCCACTAAGTGAATACCGCACGGCTCCCATCGCCGTGCTTCGCAACAAATTTCCTGTATTGAGAGAGGCCCCATGTCCCGTTCCGAAACCCTCTTCGCAAGCGCCCAAAACCGCATTCCGGGTGGCGTGAATTCGCCGGTACGCGCCTTTCGCAGCGTGGGCGGCACACCGCTGTTCTTCAAGCATGCTGAAGGCGCCTACGTGACCGATGAAGACGATAAGCGCTACGTCGATTACGTCGGTTCCTGGGGTCCGATGATCCTGGGCCACGGTCACCCTGAGGTACTCGATGCCGTCCGCAATCAGCTGCAACACGGGCTGTCCTACGGCGCACCGACGGCGATGGAAACCGAAATGGCGGAGCTGGTCTGCAGCCTGGTGCCGTCCATGCAAATGATGCGCATGGTCAGCTCGGGCACCGAGGCGACCATGAGCGCGATCCGCCTGGCCCGTGGCTATACCGGACGCGACAGCATCATCAAGTTTGAAGGCTGCTACCACGGCCATTCCGACAGCCTGCTGGTCAAGGCAGGTTCCGGCGCCCTGACCCAGGGTGTTCCCAGCTCTGCGGGCGTACCAGCCGCATTCGCCAAGCACACCCTGACGCTGCCGTTCAATGACCTGGCGGCCGTCGAACAAATGCTGGCCGAACGGGGCAGCGACGTGGCGTGCATCATCGTCGAGCCGGTCGCTGGCAACATGAATTGCGTACCGCCAGCGCCCGGTTATCTGGAGGGGCTGCGCCAAGAGTGCGACAAGCACGGCGTAGTGCTTATCTTCGATGAAGTGATGACTGGCTTCCGCGTCGCCCTCGGTGGCGCTCAGGCTCACTATGGCGTCACCCCGGACCTGACCACCTTCGGCAAGATCATCGGCGGCGGCATGCCGGTCGGCTGCTTCGGCGGTAAGCGCGCCATCATGGAACGCATTGCTCCGCTCGGCCCTGTCTACCAAGCCGGCACGCTTTCGGGTAATCCGCTGGCGATGGCTGCAGGCTTGACGACGCTGAAGCTGATCAACCGACCTGGCTTTCATGAAGAACTCACCGCTTATACCTCGCGCATGCTGCAGGGCCTGAAGGAGCGGGCTGAAGCTGCCGGCATCCCGTTCGTGACGACCCAGGTTGGCGGGATGTTTGGCCTGTACTTCAGCGAAGCAGGCAACATCGTCACATTCGACGACGTAATGGCCAGCGACGTCGAACGCTTCAAGCGCTTCTTCCACCTGATGCTCGAGGGTGGCGTCTACTTGGCGCCAAGCGCCTTCGAAGCCGGCTTCACCTCCATCGCCCATGGCGACAAGGAACTGCAGATCACCTTCGATGCGGCCGAACGCGCCTTCGCTCAGCTGAAATGAACCTGATGCCTGATCTGCTACAAGCCGTGCTCTTGCTGCTGACGGGGCTGGCGAGCGCCATCTGGATCGGCAGCGCACGGCGAGGCTACGGCGAGCCAGATCAACCGGCGCTGTTCTCCGCGTTGCTGGCGTTCAGTCTGGCTGCCGCAACGGGCGCATGCGCGACGGCACGTTTGGCGCTCGGTGCCGATACGCTGGAGGCCGAGCGCTGGCTGCTGCAGGCAACGCTGCTGCTCGGCGTGCCGCTCGTCGGCGTAGTCGCGCTCACGCTGTCGCGCAGATGGATCTGGAGCCGCCCCACATGGGGTCGGGTGGTGATCGGATTGTGTGCGTTTTTCGAACTAGCCAGACAGCTGGGCTGGAGCGCGCCATATGCACTTTCGCTGGGTCTGCTAAGTGCTCTGCTGGTCGTTTATGCGGGATTGCTGCAGTGGCCAGCGCGCCTGCAGGCCGCAGCAGGGTTGGCTGGAGGTGCTTTGCTCATGGCACTGCTGCCCTGGGGTGGGCTGCTGGTCAGTTCGTATTCGCTGCATGCCTACCAGCAGCTGTGGTTGGCGCTGGCCATTCCGATCATCGCCTGGCTATTGCTTCATCTGCCCGGCAAATTGCGCGAAGAAAGCCCTGCCCCAACATAAAAAAGCCGAGTGCCTGCCGTTAAAGCCTTTGTAAGCAGGGCACTGGTTATCCATAATGTGACAGTCGGCTCGTTTCACGCCGGACTTTTCAGTCACCGCCCTGATCTTCGAGGCGCCTTGATTCATGACTTGCACCGGCCGCAGCCTCGCTCTTGGCTGCCTGCTGCTACTCACACCCCTGCTGGGCATGGCGGGCGGCAACTCGCTGCTGATCCCCGCCACGTCCCGCTGCGCGCTGAACACCGTACCGGAAGCGATGAACGAAGCGCTGCGTGCTTGCGAGCACGCAGCCAGCCAGGGCGACCTGCAGGCAGCCTATGAGCTCGGTGACTATTACTACAACGGTCGGCGCGCGCCACGTGATCTGGCCAAAGCACTTCACTGGTTCGAGCAGGCGTCGCTGAAGGGCCACGCGCTGGCCCAGCACCGACTCGGCGTAATGTTCTTTCGCGGCGAAGGTGTGCCAGCCAACAACGTCCAGGCTTACGTGGTGTTGAAGATGTCGGCGGTCAATGGCGAAGAAGAGGCGCTGGATACCGCTGACCGCGTCTCGGCGCAGATGGGCCGCGAAGAGCACGAAATCGCGACCCAGGTCCTTGGGCAGATATTTCGTGACTATCTGATGGAGTTGCAGACGGCAGGCGAGTAACACGTAGCGAGCAATACCCCTTGCGACCTGCCGCCTCGCGCCGCCGTATCTGCTGCTTTCGCTTGAGCTCGTCGCCTGCCGTAGTGCTTTCACTTTTATCGCCCACGCCCTCGCCGTATAATCGCCGGTCATTTTTTGCACAACGCCGGCCCGAGACATGACCCGCAAGCTCTATATCGAAACCCACGGCTGCCAGATGAACGAGTACGACAGCTCGCGCATGGTGGACCTGCTGGGTGAGCAGCAGCCCTTGGAGATCACCGCAAACCCGGCGGAAGCCGACGTGATCCTGCTCAACACCTGCTCGATTCGCGAAAAGGCACAGGAGAAAGTGTTCTCCCAGCTGGGTCGCTGGCGGGAGCTCAAGCTTGAAAATCCGCAGCTGGTGATTGGTGTCGGTGGCTGCGTCGCCAGCCAGGAAGGCGCGGCAATCCGTGACCGCGCCCCATACGTCGACGTGGTGTTCGGCCCGCAGACCCTGCACCGATTACCGGAAATGATCGATGCCGCGCGCACGACGAAGAAACCGCAGGTCGACATTTCATTTCCCGAAATCGAAAAATTTGACCGCTTGCCAGAGCCCCGCGTCGACGGCCCGACCGCGTTTGTTTCGGTCATGGAAGGCTGCAGCAAGTACTGCACCTTCTGTGTCGTGCCATACACTCGCGGCGAGGAAGTCAGCCGACCGTTCGACGATGTGCTCGCCGAAGTCATCCATTTGGCTGAAAACGGTGTCCGGGAAGTCACCCTGCTCGGGCAGAACGTCAACGGTTACCGCGGCGCCACCCATGACGGCCGCACCGCCGACTTGGCCGAACTGATTCGCGTGGTCGCGGCAGTTGATGGCATCGACCGTATCCGCTACACCACCAGTCATCCTCTGGAGTTCTCCGATGCGCTGATTCAGGCACACGCCGAAGTGCCAGAACTGGTGAAGTATCTGCACCTGCCGGTTCAATCGGGTTCGGATCGCGTGCTGGCTGGAATGAAGCGCAACCACACAGCGTTGGAATACAAGTCCCGGATCCGCAAGCTCAAGGCCGCTGTGCCGGATATTCTGATCAGTTCTGACTTCATCGTCGGCTTCCCAGGGGAAACCGAGAAGGACTTCGAACAGACCATGAAGCTGATTGAAGACGTTGGCTTCGACTTCTCCTATTCCTTCGTCTACAGCTCGCGGCCCGGCACGCCGGCGGCGGATCTGGTCGACGAGACTCCGGAGGATGTGAAGAAACAGCGTCTGGCGATCCTGCAGCAACGGATCAACCAGCAGGGTTTCGAGAACAGCCGAAAGATGGCCGGCACGCAGCAGCGCATTCTCGTCACCGACTACTCCAAGAAAGACCCGGGCATGCTACAGGGCCGTACCGAGCATAATCGGATCGTCAATTTCCGTTGCGACAATCCACGGTTGATTGGCCAGTTTGTCGATGTGCTCATCGATGACGCGCTGCCGCACTCATTGCGTGGCACGCTGCTAGAGCCGGTAGATCGCTCGGCATAGCATCACCGCGGCTGATAGCGGATCGCTTCAGCTGCGTTTTTGCCACGGGTCGTCACGACCGGTGCGCGCTGCTTTTTTTCTCGCGCGGCGCTATTCTCACCCAACCTATTTGCAAAGCAGGTCACTTAAAAGCCCTTGAACGCCCCCATAGAACCTCATCGTTTCACCCTCGAACCCTTTGACGCCAATCGTTTCGCCAATCTCTGCGGCCAGTTCGACGAGCATCTGCGCCTCATTGAGCAGCGTCTCGATCTAGAAATCCGCAACCGCGGCAATCAGTTCGAGCTGGTCGGCCCAGCCGATGTGGCCCAGGCGGCAGAGCACCTCCTGCGACGCCTGTACCGCGAGACCAAGAGCATTGAACTCTCGCCGGACACGGTTCACCTGTTCCTGCAAGAGTCGGCAATGGAAGAGCTGAACAACTCATCCACGACGCCGAACATTTCGTTGCGCACCCGCAAGGGCAATATCCGCCCACGCGGCGTCAATCAGCAACGTTACGTGCAGTCGATCCTCGACAACGACATCAACTTCGGCATCGGCCCAGCCGGTACGGGCAAGACTTATCTGGCGGTGGCCTGCGCTGTCGACGCGCTGGAGCGCGAGCAGATTCGTCGCATCCTGCTGGTACGCCCGGCAGTCGAAGCAGGTGAAAAGCTGGGCTTCCTCCCAGGCGATCTGGCTCAGAAGATCGACCCTTACTTGCGCCCCTTGTACGACGCGCTGTACGAGATGCTCGGCTTTGAGCAGGTCGCCAGGCTCATCGAGAAACAGGTTATCGAAATTGCGCCTCTGGCCTACATGCGCGGACGCACGCTGAACAACAGCTTCATCATCCTCGACGAAAGCCAGAACACCACGCTCGAACAAATGAAAATGTTTCTGACCCGAATCGGCTTCGGTTCCACAGCGGTGATCACCGGCGATATCACCCAGGTCGACCTGCCTCGCGGCACCAAGAGCGGCCTGGCCCACGTGATCGAAGTGCTGAAGGACGTCAACGGCATCAGCTTCACGCACTTCAAACCGAAGGACGTCGTGCGTCACCCATTGGTGCAGCGCATCGTCGAGGCGTACGAGGCCTTCGAGGGCAATCAGGCTCAGGCCGGCAAGCGCATGTCGCAGGATAGCCAAGGTGATTGAGCTCGACCTGCAGATTGCAACTGACGGCGCCGTTCCGGAGGAAGCCGACCTTCACCGCTGGTGCGAGCTGGCGCTACGCCAACGCAAGGGCGACTCCGAGCTGACCATCCGCCTGGTTGATGAAGCCGAAGGGCGCGAACTCAATCGCACCTGGCGGCAGAAGGATTACGCCACCAACGTACTGTCCTTCCCGGCTGATGTGCCTGACGGACCGGACGGCATTCCGCTTTTGGATATCCCGCTGCTTGGCGATCTGGTGATTTGCGTACCAGTGGTCGAGCGCGAGGCCTCCGAGCAGGGCAAACCGCCGCAGGCGCACTGGGCGCATCTGGTGATACATGGCTGTCTGCATCTGCTGGGCTACGATCACATCGACGACGAAGAGGCAGAGGAGATGGAAAGCCTCGAGCGTCAATTGCTGGCCGAATTGGGTCATGCTGACCCCTATGCCGACGAATAGCCCGCGACGGGCAACTGCAAGGACCATTGAGTCAAAGACATGAGCGAAGACCGATCGAGCAACAGGCAAAAGTCCTGGTTTGGGAAAATCAGCCAGGCTTTTGCCCATGAGCCGAAAAACCGTGAGGAGCTGCTGGAAGTATTGCGCGGCGCCCACCAGAACAAACTGCTCGACAACGAAGCCCTGGCGATTGTCGAGGGCGCCATTCAGGTCGCCGACCTGCAAGTGCGAGACATCATGGTGCCGCGCTCGCAGGTGATGAGCATCCGGGCCGACCAGTCGCCAAAGGAGTTTCTCCCAGCGATCATTTCCGCAGCGCACTCGCGCTATCCGGTGGTCGGTGACAGCCTTGACGAAGTGATTGGCGTGTTGCTGGCCAAGGACTTGCTGCCGCTGATCCTGCAGGGCGATCAGCAGAGTTTCGACATCAAGGACCTGCTGCGCCCCGCCACTTTCGTGCCCGAGTCCAAACGCCTCAACGTGCTGCTGCGCGAGTTCCGCGCCAACCACAGCCATATGGCGATCGTCATCGACGAATACGGCGGCGTAGCCGGGCTGGTTACCATCGAGGACGTGCTCGAACAGATCGTTGGCGACATCGAAGACGAGCATGACATCGAAGAAGACAGCTACATCCGGCCGCTGCCGAGCGGCGATTTTCTAGTCAAGGCGCTGACGCCCATCGACAGCTTCAACGAGTTCTTCCAGAGCGAGTTCCCCGACGAAGAATTCGACACCGTCGCAGGCTTGGTGATGAGCACCTTTGGTCACCTGCCCAAGCGTAACGAGGTGACAGAGATAAATGGCTTCCGTTTCCGCGTGCTGAATGCCGACAGTCGCCGCGTACACATGCTGCGTCTGACCCGTACCGAAGTGGAAAATCGCTAGCGCTGCTGCGCTGACTTATGAGCTCGTTTTAGCATTCACCCGCCGCAAGCCGTTCGCGCTTGCGGCGGCTATCCAAGGAACATCCATGCGCTGGATTACCCGCCCCGGCTGGCTCGGCAACCTGCTGGCGCTCGCCGCCGGCGCCCTGACCACCCTGTCGCTCGCCCCATTCGATGTCTGGCCGCTGGCCTTGGTGTCGATGGGTGTGATTTATCTTGGCCTGCGCGAGCTGACGCCAAAACAGGCGGCTGGCCGCGGCTGGTGCTACGGCTTCGGCCTGTTCGCCTCGGGCGTCAGCTGGGTTTACGTCAGCATTCACGACTTCGGCTCGGCGCCGCCGGTGCTGGCCGGCGCGTTGACACTGGGCTTCGTGGCCGGTTTGGCGCTGTTCTTCATGCTGCTGGGCTGGGCCTGGGCCCGCTGGTTACGGCAAACGGCGGCGCCACTGCTCAACGCCCTGCTGTTCGCCGCACTTTGGCTCGCCCTGGACGCCCTGCGCGGCTGGGTACTGACAGGCTTCCCCTGGCTTTACGCCGGTTACAGCCAACTGGACGGCCCCTTGGCCGGGCTCGCGCCTGTCGGCGGCGTCTGGCTGCTGACCTTTGCGCTCGCGCTGACTGCCACGCTGCTTGTCGAGCTGCAGCAACTCCTTCGCCACAAGGCATCGCTGAGTGGCGCCCTGATACTGCTGGTCGCCTTCTGGGGCGGCGCACTGGCCTTCGGCAAACACGCCTGGACCTCCGCAAAAGCCGAACCGATTACCGTCGCCGCACTGCAGGGCAATGTTGCGCAAAGCATCAAGTGGGACCCGAAAAAGCTCGAAATGCAGCTGCTGCTCTACCGCGACATGACCTTCCGCAGCAAGCCCGCGGACCTCATCGTCTGGCCAGAAACGGCGGTGCCTATTCTCAAGGAGCACGCTGAAGGCTACCTGACGATGATGAACCGCTTCGCCCAGGACCGGCAGTCAGCCCTGATCACCGGCGTCCCGGTACGCCAGCCCAATGCCAACGGGGATCTGCGCTACTACAACGGCCTGACCACGACAGGCGACGCGCAAGGCACCTACTTGAAGCAGAAGCTGGTGCCGTTCGGTGAATACGTGCCGCTGCAAGATCTGTTGCGTGGCCTCATCGCCTTTTTCGATCTACCCATGTCGGACTTCGCCCGCGGTTCACCCGAGCAACCACTGCTCCAGGCGAAGGGCTTTCAGATCGCCCCGTTCATTTGCTACGAAGTCGTCTATCCCGAGTTTGCCGCCGGCCTCGCGGCGCAGAGCGACATCCTGCTCACGGTCAGCAACGACGCCTGGTTCGGCCACTCCATCGGCCCGCTGCAACATCTGCAGATGGCACAGATGCGAGCCCTTGAAGCCGGTCGCTGGATGATTCGCGCCACTAACAATGGCGTCACGGTGCTGATCGACCCACACGGTCGGATCGTCGAGCAAATCCCGGCTTTTCAGGAAGCGGTGCTATACGGCGAGGTCACGCCCATGCAGGGATTGACGCCTTATCTGCAATGGCGCTCCTGGCCCCTGATCGCCATCTGTGCGCTGCTGCTCGGCTGGGGCCTGGTGCGACGTCGGCGAGGCTGAGACTCACAGCGACCCACCGGCGCGGTACGCGCCTCTACCCAGAGGCGCCGTCATAAAGCAGCGGGTAGATCAGCATGCCGACTGCTTCGTTGAGCAGCATGCCGTTCTGCCAGACGGGCTTCGCCTCGGGCAGCCAGCCGCCAAAGGGTCGTCCGTTGGCAACCCCCAGGAAGCCTACCGGGGCGGCAATCACCTCCAGCCCCACCTCCTCGAAACACCAGCGCGACCGCGGCATGTGCGACGCGGACGTCACCAGCACGATGCGTTTGATTCCCGCCGCCTTGAGCATTTCCGCGCTATAGCGCGCATTCTCCCAGGTGGTTCGGCTGCGCTGCTCGAGCCACTGAGTTGGTGTATCGAAATCGCGCTCCAGCGCCTCGGCCGCCAACTGCGCTTCGCTCGGTGGCTCGCCATAGTGCAGCCCACCGCTCGCCAGGATCGGCAAACCCGACGCCTTCGCCAACCGCGAGGCATAACGCAGTCGCTCTAGGGCAATATGGCTGGGTTGATCGGAACCCCACGCCGGGTCCGCCTGTTCTCGGCCGGCGCCCAGCACGACAATCGCCTGTGCACGCTTCCCGAGGCTGCTCCATTCCGAACGATTCAGCGCCACTTCGCTTTCGATCGCTCGTGCTGCCCACTCAACCGTCACCGGCAGGCTCATCAGCCACAGCCCGCCGAACCCCAGCATGAAACAGAACGCTGCCAGCCGTGGTGAGCGACGCCGCAGCCACCAGGCCGCGAGCAATAACAAAAGCAGCCCACCGGGCGGCAGCAGTAACTGTTTAAAGAAATAGCGTATTGGCATGTGCAGCTCCGGTCATCGGCCGCTGCCACTTTACCTGCCAAGGCGCCCGCTTGTCGGCAGCACGGTCGCCGTCAGTGCTTTGGGTAGGTATGCAACCGTTGCCGAGCACGAAGCAACTGCGAACCGCAAGCCGAGCAAGCGACCGCGCCGGCGCCCTCTGGCCAATGCACGCTGGTGCCACAGAGCGCGCAGACCATCGATTGCCGCAGCGCAGGCGGGCTCTGCTTGCAGTGTTTGCTCGAGTGCTGCCGCAACACATTGCGCAACGCTGGGCGGGTCGCCTGACGATCCAGCTGCGCCTGCTCTTCGGCAGCGGCGTGCCAACCGGACAACCATTGCGAATCCTGCTGCAGGTACGCACGGATCAGATCGAACTCCGCAGGCGTCAACCCACCGACCTCCAATTCGGCCGTAGCGCCAGTTTCATCACCCGTTCTTCGTTCGGCTTCTTCCAAGGCCAGTGTCAGCCGCTGCAGCACGCGTCCGTAGAGATTGCCCTCATCCGCCTGACGTTCTTTACCCATGATTCACCTCGTGTTCGTCCCGCCCCCCTTTACAAGCGTAGTTCAGACTCGAACATCCACCTCACGCGCGACAAACGGGGCGCTCAGCGCTGGCAAATCGGGTTTCCCTCGGTTGCGAAGGGTCATGTATGCTACGGCGCTTCCATGCGTTCGTATCCCGTTGCGCCGCCGCTGTGCCAGGCCTAGAGCCAGCCATGCGACAGCCCGAGCGGCCATGCGAACAGCCAGCCCCCTTTCCAACGCCAGTAGCCATGCACGAACAGTATCAGCCCCGCGAAATCGAAGCCGCCGCGCAGTCCCACTGGGATACGCAGAAATCCTTTGAAGTAAGCGAACAGCCAGGCAAGGACACTTTCTATTGCCTGTCGATGTTCCCCTACCCCAGCGGCAAGCTGCACATGGGGCATGTGCGCAACTACACCATTGGCGATGTGATTGCCCGCTACCAGCGTATGCAGGGCAAGAACGTTCTGCAGCCCATGGGCTGGGACGCGTTCGGCATGCCGGCGGAAAACGCGGCGATGAAGAATAAAGTTGCGCCGGCCAAGTGGACCTATGAAAACATCGACTACATGCGCACCCAGCTAAAAAGCCTGGGACTGGCAGTCGACTGGACACGTGAAGTCACGACTTGCAAGCCGGACTACTACCGCTGGGAGCAGTGGCTGTTCACCCGACTGTATGAAAAAGGTGTGATCTACCGCAAGAACGGCACCGTCAACTGGGATCCGGTTGACCAGACCGTACTGGCCAACGAGCAGGTCATTGACGGTCGCGGCTGGCGCTCTGGCGCGCTGATCGAAAAGCGCGAAATCCCCATGTATTACTTCAAGATCACCGCCTACGCGGATGAGCTCCTGGAGAGCCTGGACGAGCTGGATGGCTGGCCCGAACAGGTCAAGACCATGCAGCGCAACTGGATCGGCAAGTCGCGCGGGATGGAGATCAGCTTTCCTTACGACATCGCCAGCATCGGTAGCGAAGGCGTGATGAAGGTCTTCACCACCCGCCCCGACACGCTGATGGGCGCCACCTATGTCGCGGTGGCTGCCGAGCATCCGCTGGCCACCCTGGCGGCTCAAAACGATCCTGAACTGCTGGCGTTCATTGATGAATGCAAGCGCGGCGGCGTCGCTGAAGCCGACATCGCCACCCAGGAAAAGAAAGGCCTTGCCACAGCATTGAAGGTACAGCACCCACTCACTGGCGAGCTGCTGCCGGTGTGGGTCGCCAACTACGTGCTGATGAACTACGGCGAAGGCGCAGTGATGGCCGTTCCGGCTCATGACGAACGCGACTTTGCCTTTGCGACCAAGTACGACCTGCCGATTAAACCTGTAGTGCGCACCAGCGCAGGAGACGAGACGCCTGCACCTTGGAACGACGCCTACGGAGAGCATGGCGAGCTGATCAATTCCGGCGAATTCAGTGGCCTGGACTTCGACGGTGCGTTCGACGCCATGGAAGCCGCGCTGCAGCGCAAAGGCTTGGGCCAGGCCCGAACTCAGTTCCGCCTGCGCGACTGGGGCATCAGCCGCCAGCGTTACTGGGGCTGCCCGATCCCGATCATTCACTGCCAGAGCTGCGGTGACGTACCGGTACCGGAAGACCAGCTTCCAGTAGTCCTGCCAGAAGACGTCGTGCCCGATGGCGCCGGTTCACCGCTGGCGCGCATGCCAGAGTTCTACGACTGCAGCTGCCCGAAATGCGGTGCCGCAGCCAAACGCGAAACCGACACGATGGACACCTTTGTCGAATCGTCCTGGTACTTTGCTCGCTATGCCTCGCCGCATTATGACCAGGGCATGGTCGATCCTGCCGCAGCCAACCATTGGCTGCCGGTAGACCAGTACATCGGCGGCATAGAGCACGCGATCCTGCACCTGCTCTACGCGCGATTCTTCCACAAGCTGATGCGTGACGAGGGGCTGGTCAGTTCCAACGAGCCGTTCAAGAATCTTCTCACGCAGGGCATGGTCATCGCGGACACCTACTACCGCACCCTGGAAAATGGCGGCAAGGACTGGTTCAACCCGGCCGACGTCATCGTCGAGCGCGACGCCAAGGCCAAGGTCATCGGCGCCAAGCTCGCCAGTGATGGTCTGCCGGTAGAAATCGGCGGCACTGAGAAGATGTCGAAGTCGAAGAACAATGGTGTCGACCCGCAGGCCATGATCGACAGCTACGGCGCCGACACCTGCCGCCTGTTCATGATGTTCGCCTCGCCGCCTGACATGAGCCTGGAGTGGTCCGACTCCGGCGTCGAGGGTGCCAGTCGCTTCCTGCGCCGCGTCTGGCGCCTGGCCCATGCACACGTCAGCGCTGGCGCTGTTGCCCAATGGGACATCTCCAACCTCGGCGATGAGCAAAAGGCCGTACGCCGCGCGATTCACCTGGCGATCAAGCAGGCCAGTCAGGACGTCGGCCAGCACCACAAATTCAACACCGCCATTGCCCAGGTGATGACGCTGATGAACGTGTTGGAAAAGGCAGCCACTGGTACTGAGCAGGACCGCGCGCTCCTTCAAGAAGGTCTCGAAACTGTTGCTCTGCTGCTGGCGCCTATTACGCCGCATATCTGTCATGAGCTCTGGCAGCAGCTGGGTCAGAGTGGCTCGATCATCGATGCACAATGGCCGTCGGTCGACGAGACTGCCCTGGTTCAGGACAGCCTGACGCTGGTGGTGCAAGTCAACGGCAAGCTGCGCGGACAAATCGAAGTGTCCGCGAGCGCCACTCGTGAAGAGGTCGAAGCCACTGCCCGCGCCAACGAGAACGTTGTGCGCTTCACTGAAGGCCTGACGATCCGAAAGGTCATCGTGGTACCGGGCAAGCTGGTCAATATCGTCGCTAACTGATTCGCCTTGGCGCACGCGCCAAGGCTGGCAAGGGGAAACAACATGATCAAACGCAATCTGTTGGTGGTTGGTCTGGCGCTACTGTTGAGCGCCTGCGGCTTCCAGCTGCGGGGAACGGGCGATACCAACTTCGCGCTCGATGAGGTCAATCTGCAAGCCCGCAACAGCTACGGCGAAACCGTGCAGCAGCTTGAAGAGTTGCTCAAGAACAGCGGCGTCAGGGTTTATCCAGGTGCTCGCTACACCCTTGATCTGGTGCGTGAGCAGACCCGTCAACGCACCGCCAGCTATACGACCGCAGCACGCACTGCCGAGTACGAACTGACTCAGATTCTCGACTATGAAATCCGTGGGCCGCAGAACACTGTACTGCTGGAAGACCAGGTCGAAGTGTCCAAGGTGTATGTCCACGACAGCAGCAACCTGATCAGTTCGGACCAGGAAGCCAGCCAGCTGCGCCGGGAAATGCGCCGCGAACTCCTGCAGCAGCTGAGCATGCGCCTACGCAACATCACACCGGCACAGCTCGACCAGCTGCAGCAGACCGCAGAAGCGAAGAAGCGTGCCGAAGCCGAGGCGATCGAGGCACAGATGCGCGAGCAGTCTGCACAACCTTTGCAGTCGCCCATCGAACTGCCGCTGCAATGAAGACCGGGGAGCCTGCTGACGCAGGCTCCCGATCCTTTCGATGAAGTTACCTCCCGCCCAGCTTGCCAAGCACCTGCAAGGCCCCCTAGCGCCGGTCTATGTGGTCAGCGGCGACGAGCACCTGCTCTGCCAGGAAGCCAGCGACGCCATCCGTGCGGCCTGCCGCCAACAGGACTTCAGCGAGCGCCAGGTACTCAACGTCGAGGCCGGTTTCGACTGGGGCCAGCTCATCGAAGCCGGGGCCAGCCTCTCCCTGTTTGCGGAAAGGCGCCTCCTGGAGCTGCGCATTCCCAATGGCAAACCCGGCGACAAAGGCGCCGCAGCCCTGATTGACTACCTTGCCCGCCCTGCAGAAGACACCGTGCTGCTGATCAGTCTGCCCAAGCTCGACGGCAACACCCAAAAGACCAAATGGGCCAAGGCGCTGATTGATGGCAAACAGGTGCAGTTTCTGCAGATCTGGCCGGTGGATACGCAACAGCTGCCACAGTGGATCCGCCAGCGCCTGGCACAGGCCGGTCTTGCCGCAGACCAGGAAGCCGTAGAACTGATCGCAGCCCGCGTCGAAGGCAATCTGTTGGCCGCCGCGCAGGAAATCGAAAAGCTAAAACTGCTCGCCGAGGGCGGCCAGGTAACCACCGAAACCGTGCAGGCTGCCGTGGCCGACAGCGCCCGCTACGACGTCTTTGGGCTGATCGATGCCGCGCTGCTTGGTCAGCCGGAGCACATTCTGCAGATGCTTGCTGGCTTGCGCGCAGAAGGCGTGGAGGCGCCGGTGATCCTCTGGGCCGTCGCGCGCGAAGTCCGCCAGCTGGCCAACATTGCCCATCAGTACGCTCAGGGCGTACCGCTAGACCGTGCGTTCAGCCAGGCTCGACCGCCTGTATGGGATAAGCGCAAACCTCTGGTCAGCAAAGCGCTTCAACGACACGATGCAGCGGGCTGGCAACGCCTGCTGATGAACGCGCAACAGATTGACGAACAGATCAAAGGCCAGGCCGCAGGCGATCCTTGGGTCGGATTGACTGATCTGTGCCTACAGCTGTGTGGACGCCAGATCCGGTTGTAGGACGATTCGAAGCAGTGCTGGCATCGGTCGCCTGATTCTCGCGAGTTGAATCAGCGCTCCAGACTTGTCAGTCTCCAGCAGGTGCTGGACATTTTTTATACAAACCCTATGATGCCCTCGCCTGATCATGAGCAAGCAAGCAAGAGGGTACGTGATGAGCAAGCAACGAAAGCGGCCGAACAAGGCCAAAAGCCTGGCAGCGCAACCCCTGTTCCGCTGTCGCCAGGAACAGCCGAAGAAAGGCAAAGGCAGCTACCGCCGCGAAGCCTCCCAGTCCAACAACTGGGAGGCTTCGGTCCTTCTGGCGGCTTGAAAAGCCAAGCCCGCCAAAGCGTGATAATGTCACCTGCCGATGACCTGCCGAGAGTGGTGCATGCTTTACACCTTCGTCCCCGTCCTGCTGCTGCGAACTCTGGTTGCCGGATCAGCCCTGAGCATAATGGTCGCCTGCGCCGCAGAACCGGCCGCACCGACCGCTCTGGCCGCGACTAGCCAGCCGGTCCAGAGCACTGCCGAATCCAAAGTGGTGCCACCCGACGCCGAGCCCGCTCAACTGAGTTTCGCCGAATGGCGCGACACCTTTCGCAGCGAGGCCCTTCAAGCGGGTGTCTCAGCGCAGGTTTTCGACTGCGCCTTTGCAGGTGTCACGCCTGATCCGAGCATCATCATCGCTGATCGCAGCCAGCCCGAATTCAGTCGCCCGGTCTGGCAATATCTGGACGGGGCGCTCTCAAAGCAGCGCGTCGAGCGCGGGCAGCGCCTTCTAGCTCAGCATCAAGCGACGCTGGACGACATTGAGGCGCGCTACGGTGTGGACCGGAATACGCTGGTGGCCATCTGGGGTCTGGAAAGCAGCTACGGACAGATCATGGGTGACAAGAGCGTCATCCGCTCGCTCGCAACTTTGGCACACGAGGGGAGACGCCCAGGTTTTGCCAAAAGCCAGTTGCTGGCAGCGCTGGAAATCCTCGAGCATGGCGATGTGAGCGCCGATCAGCTACGTGGTTCCTGGGCCGGCGCGATGGGACAAACCCAGTTCGTTCCAACCACCTACAATACTCATGCCGTAGATTTCGATGGCGACGGCAGCCGGAACATCTGGAGCAGCTCTGCCGACGCGCTGGCATCGGCTGCACACTACCTGCAGGCGTCTGGCTGGAATGCCGGGCAACCGTGGGGCTTTGAGGTCAAGCTGCCGGACGGGTTCGACTATGCGCAGGCTGACAACGCCATCCGCAAAACGGTAGCCGTCTGGCGCCAGCTCGGATTGACCGGACTACCGCCCGGCACTGATATGGATGAGGCAACAGCTACGCTGTTGCTCCCCGCGGGCTATCGCGGACCGGCGTTCCTGGTGCTAGATAATTTCCGAGCCATTCTGCGCTACAACAACTCCTCGTCCTATGCGCTGGCGATCGGGTTGCTGTCCGAGCGCTTCAACGGTGCCGGCCGGGTGCGTGCAAGCTGGCCAAAAGGTGAGCAGCCACTGAGCCGCTCCGAGCGTGTCGAACTGCAGGAACGCCTGACGAAGCATGGCTTTGACCCAGGCAGACCGGACGGCATCATTGGCGCCAATACCCGCAGTGCTATCCGTGATTTTCAGCAACTGCTGGGGTGGCCCGCCGATGGCCATCCGACGCAGGAATTGCTGGGACGGCTGCGCGCGGAACCTTAGCGAACATGGCTGAATTATTCGGCCATCGTTTTCCCCTATCTGCCCCAGTCAGCGGCAAATCACATAGCAACCGCACGGCTTGTCTGACGCGACTGAACGGTCAGTGCCTGTGATAAACTGCGCACCGGCCACAAGCCGCCTCGTCCACGGAGCCTCTAGCGGAGCCCAGAAAGCCGATGTCCGACACCTCCCAACCCAAGGCCATTGCCAGCGGCGAAAAATTCCGCACCACCCAGGGCATCACCGCAATCAAGGACGGCCAGAAGCGGCGCGCCTCAAGCGAGCCCCAAGTCTTCGAACCCAAACCCAAATGGCTGCGGGTTAAGGCACCAAGCGGTAGTCGCTTTGAAGCGGTCAAGCGCAATGTCGGCGAACACCGTCTGAGCACCGTATGCCAGGAATCCCACTGCCCGAATATGGGCGAATGCTGGTCTAACGGTACTGCCACCATCATGCTGATGGGCTCGGTGTGCACCCGCGCATGCCGCTTCTGCGCGGTAGACACCGGAAATCCTAACGGCTGGCTGGATCAGGAAGAGCCTCAGAACACCGCTAAGTCGGTAGAGCTGATGGCGCTGCGCTATATCGTGCTGACGTCGGTGGACCGCGACGATCTGGACGACGGCGGCGCCGCACATTACGCCGCCTGCGTCCGCGCGATCAAGGAGCGCACACCTCAGGTGGTCGTGGAGGCCCTGACGCCGGACTTTGACGGCGACCTGCAAGCTATCGAACGCGTCGCAGACTCGGGCCTTGAAGTGTTCGCACAGAATGTCGAGACAGTCGAACGACTGACTCATGAAGTTCGCGACCCGCGTGCCGGCTACGAGAAGACCCTGCGCGTACTGGAGCACGCCAAGGGCCATCGCCCCGAGATGCTGACCAAAACCAGCCTGATGCTGGGCTTGGGCGAAACCGACGAGGAAGTGTTGCAGACCATGGATGACCTGCGAGCCATTGGTGTGGACATCCTTACCCTTGGCCAGTACCTGCAGCCAACTCGAAACCACCTGCCGGTCAAACGCTGGGTCAGTCCGGAAGAATTCAACCGCTTCCGCGATATCGGTCTGGCGAAGGGCTTTATGGAAGTCGCCGCCGGCCCACTGGTGCGCTCCAGCTACCGAGCCGACCGGGTCTTCGAGAAGAACAACCTGGGCCTGGCCGCCCCGGTGCCGGTACCCGGTCAGCCATTCGACAGCACCCTGATACCCACCCTCAATCTGAACTGATCGAACCGGACACTGCCTGCTCCTGGCGACGCGCCTGGGCAGGCGGCGTCCTATCCGCCAAACCCTTGGGCACTGGAAAAGCTGGCAGTCGCCCTACCTAGCATATTGCTACGTCTGTCAGGGTTTGCTGCTGCGCGTAGCCGAGGTGCTTGACCAGCTGTTCGCGCATACGAGCACTGACCTCGGCAAAGGCTATTGGCCCAGCGACCAGATCCGCCAACTGGGTCATTCGCATCCCGGCATAACCGCATGGGTTGATGCGCCCGAAGGGTTCGAGGTCCATGTCCACATTGAGCGCCAGGCCGTGGAACGAGCGGCCGTTACGGATACGCAGACCGAGAGAGGCGATCTTGGCGCCATTAACGTACACGCCAGGCGCATCGGGCTTGGCCAAGGCGTCTACGCCGTAGCTAGCCAGCAGATCGATCAAGCTAAGCTCGATCCGGCTGACCAGCTCTCGCACACCGAAGCCCAGCCGTCTGACATCCAGCATCAAATAGCACACCAGCTGCCCAGGACCATGATAGGTCACCTGTCCGCCCCGATCGGCTTGAACTACAGGAATATCGCCTGGTAGCAGCAAGTGCTCCGGCTTGCCGGCCTGCCCCTGAGTAAACACCCGCGGATGCTGGAGCGACCAGATCTCATCAACGGTGTCTGGAAGCCGTTCGTTGGTAAAGAGCTGCATGGCTTGCCAGGCGATCCGATAGTCCACCAAGCCGAGCTCGCGCACCACCAGCGATGAGCCACTCATCGTTGGCGCATTCTCTACAGCCGGGCTCACAGCTAAGGCCGGATTGGCGGGCTCGCCGCTCATCACAGCACCATGTGCACGCGCCCGGTAGCGCGTAGATCGACATGGATCGCCTGCAGCTGATCGACGCTGGTGGCGGTGATCAAGACCTGCACGGACAGAAACCGCCCGTTGCGACTGTCTCGGGTCACCAGTGTGGTTTCGTCGAAATCTGGCGCATGTCGACGGATCACCTCGACCACCGTGTCGCTGAAGCCCTCGCCCGCATCGCCGATTACCTTGATCGGATAACGCTCGCACGGAAATTCGATTTTTGGCGGCTGTGTTTCGCTTTTACTTTCAGTCATGGCAACGGACTCATGATCCGCAAAGGGCGCGCCCCGACGGTTAGCCAGGGCGCGCTCAAGAGGTCAGTTGAAGAGATTGAAGAAGAACAGCTGAATGCTATCCCACAGACGACTGAAGAGCCCACCTTCTTCCACGGTCTGCAGTGCAATCAGATCGGTGCTTTGCAACACCTGGCCGTCGAGACTGACCTCAACCTTGCCAACCACATCACCCTGCTGGATAGGCGCCGTGAGTTCGGGGTTAAAGCTCAGGCCGGCCTGCAGCTTGTCCATCTGCCCACGCGGCAGGGTCATGGTCAGATCACTTGCAAGCCCGGCGCTCACCTGGTCCTGCTGGCCCTTCCAGACACGGGACGTGGCCAACTCGACACCCTTCTGGTAAAAGGTCCGGGTCTCGAAGAAGCGGAAGCCATAGGTCAGCAGCTTCTGCGTTTCAGCGGCACGCGCCTGCTCGCTGTTGGTGCCGAAGACAGCGGTGATCAGACGCATGTCATCACGCACTGCAGAAGCTACCAGGCAGTAGCCAGCCTCTTCAGTGTGGCCGGTCTTCAGGCCGTCGACGGTTTTGTCACGCCACAGCAGAAGGTTGCGGTTGGGCTGCTTGATGTTGTTCCAGAAGAACTCCTTTTGCGCATAGATGCCGTAATGCGCGGGATCCTCATGGATGATCGCGCGAGCCAGCTTGGCCATGTCGGCAGCCGACGAATAATGCTCTGGGTGAGGCAGCCCTGTGGCATTCATGAAGTGCGTATTGCTCATGCCCAACCGCTGCGCTGTGCTGTTCATGAGATCGGCGAAGGCCTCTTCGCTACCGGCGATATGCTCAGCCATCGCCACGCTGGCGTCGTTGCCGGACTGGATAATGATGCCGTGCAGCAGATCGTCCACCGAAACCTGTGTGTTGACCTGGATAAACATACGCGAGCCGCCGGTACGCCAGGCTTTTTCGCTGACGGTTACCATATCGCTTTCAGAGATCTGCCCCTTCTTGATTTCCAGTGTGGCAATGTAAGCCGTCATCAGCTTGGTCAGGCTGGCGGGCGGCAGACGCTCATCCCCGGCATTCTCGACCAGAACCTTGCCACTGGCAGCGTCCATCAGGACGTAGGATTTGGCCGCCAGCTGTGGCGGTGACGGAATGATCGGCTCGGCCCAGGCGGTGGGCGCTACGGCCAGCACGGTTAGGAGGAACAGCCGGTGCACGAAGGTGGTGATAGTCATTGCGCTCTCAGAAAGGTGGTGTGGCAAAAACGATACAGGTCAGCGTGGTGTATCAATCAACGAGGAACAGCTTCAATCGCCGCTTACTCGCCGTGGGCTTCCCAGATTGGCGAGGCGGACGCTCTGTTCGAGCTGCGCAGCTTCATCGGGGGAATCAATGGGCCCCAGGCGTACCCGGTGCAAGATCTGCTGCTGATGGACAACCGAACTCACGAATACCGGCGCGCCGGTGATGCTGCTGAGCTTGTCACGCAGCAACTGTGCGGCGTCGGGGTTGGCGAAGGCGCCGACCTGCAGGTAGACCCCCGCCCCAGATGCGTTACGCGCGCGGTCATTGGCAACCTCAACTGGCACGGTTGCGCCAGCATGCTGCGCCGGTGGCGGGGTGTATTGTTCGACAGGTTGCGCCAGTGCAGCAGCTGAGGGCTTTGCAGCCTTCTGAGGCTGGGCCAGTACCATCGGCGCCGGCCTGCCACGCTCGGCCCACCACTGCTCCGGATCGATGCCTTCAACCTTGACCCGCGCGGTCCCGGTTTCGGCATAGCCCAGCTTTTTTGCTGCAGCAAAAGACAGATCAATGATTCGATCCGAGTAGAACGGGCCGCGATCGTTTACTCGAAGCACAACGGCTTTGCCATTGTCGAGGTTGGTGACCCGAACATAACTGGGTAGCGGCAGCGTCTTATGCGCGGCACTCATACCATACAGATCGTACTTTTCGCCGTTGGCCGTTGGCTGACCATGAAACTTGGTGCCGTACCAGGATGCCGTTCCGGTCGCCCGATAATTGCGTCCGTCACCAATCGGGTAATAAGTTTTGCCCAGCACAGTGTAAGGATTGGCCTTGAACGGGCCGTTGTGCGGTGTTGGCGTTGCGTCTGGAATGCTGGAAACGTCGACATCCCACCAGGGCGCGCCATCCTTGTGCGGCCGTGAGTAGTCACCCGGCCCGCTGATGCCTGCGCTTTTCGCGGGGGCCGGCGACGGTGTCGGCGCCGACGAACATCCGACTACCAGCACAGCGAAGGCCGCTACCGCCAGCAAACGACCGGTCATTGCGCACCCCGCGCCTGGACCAGCTGCTCGGAGAGCTGATGGACTGCCATGGCGTACATGACGCTGCGGTTATAACGGGTGATGACATAGAAGTTGGGCAAGCCGACCCAGTACTCGTCGCCATCGGCACCCTCCAGGCGAAAGGCCGTTACCGCAGTGTCGTCGGGCATCTTCGTTTCGGCTGGCCACTGCCAACCCAGCTCGCGCAATTCCGCGGCACTCTTCACAGGCTCAAGTCCTTCGGTCAGACCTTCGCCATGTCGCTCACCATTGACCGTAGCCCGCGCTACCACTGGCGCGCCGGCGGCCCAACCGTGCTGCTTGAAATAGTTGGCGGCGCTGCCAATGGCATCGACCGGGTTCTTCCAGATATCGATACGACCGTCTGCGTCGAAGTCCACCGCATAGGCGCGAAAGCTGCTCGGCATGAATTGTGGCAGCCCCATGGCACCGGCGTAGGAACCGGTCAGCGTCAGAGGGTCGACTTGCTCTTCTCGGGCCAGCAAGAGGAACTCTTTGAGCTGCTGGCGGAAGAATGGCTGGCGCGGCGGATAATCGAAGCCCAGAGTCGACAAAGCATCAATAACCCGGTAGCTGCCCGTGTTGCGACCGTAGAAGGTTTCAACGCCGATGATAGCGACGATCACCTGTGCCGGCACACCGAATTCCTGCTCCGCACGCGCCAGCGCCGTCTCATTCTCGCGCCAGAAATCCACACCCTGGGCAATCCGTGAATCGGTCATGAAGATCGGTCGATATTCTTTCCACGCTTTGACGCGCTCGGCCGGTCGGGAGATGGCATCGAGGATCACCTGCTTGCGCTCTGCCTGCGCCAGCACTTCGGCTACCTGCTCACTGGCAAACCCGTAATCCTGAGTCATCTCGCGCACGAAATCGGCGACCTTCTCGCCCTGATAATCGGCGGCAAAAACCGCCGGAGAGTTTCCGAACGCCGCGAAAAGACCCGCTCCGCAGAGCGCTCGTGTCAACCAGCCACGCCGTAATCGATCCAAGAAATTCACTCTATTCAAACCTGTGCGATCCACTTGCGATGGGTGTGGATCGACATCAAAACCCCGAACCCTGATAGCAGGGTTACCAACGAAGTGCCACCAAAACTGATGAAGGGCAACGGCACCCCTACCACCGGCAACAGCCCACTGACCATGCCGATGTTGATGAATACGTAGACGAAGAAGGTCATCGTCAGCGCACCGGCAAGCAACTTGCCAAACAGCGTTTGCGCCTGAACGGTGATGACCAGGCCGCGCGAAATCAGCAGCAGGTACAGCAGCAGCAGCAGGCAGACGCCAACCAGTCCGAACTCTTCAGCCAGAACGGCAATGATAAAGTCCGTATGGCTTTCCGGCAAAAAATCCAGGTGCGACTGCGTCCCCAGCAACCATCCCTTGCCAAACACGCCGCCCGAACCAATCGCGGCCTTCGACTGAATGATGTTCCAGCCGGTTCCCAGCGGGTCACTTTCCGGATCGAGGAATGTGTGCACGCGCTGTTTCTGGTAGTTGTGCAGTACGAAATACCACATGGCCACGGCAATCGGCACCAGCGCCGCAATCGCGCCCATTATCCAGCGCCAGCGCAGCCCGGCGATGAACAGGACGAAAGCGCCGGAGACCAGTACCAGCAACGAAGTGCCCAGGTCCGGCTGCTTGAGGATCAACACGAAGGGCGTGAGGATCAGGCCCAGACTGACCATGGTGTGCTTGATACCCGGCGGCAAGGCACGCGCGGACAGATACCAGGCGATGGTCATCGGCATGATGATCTTCATGAACTCGGACGGCTGGAAGCGAATCACCCCAGGGATACTGATCCAGCGGGTCGCCCCCATTGCGGTGTAGCCGACGAACTCCACCGCCACCAGCAATGCGACGACCGCCAGATAGCCCGCTGGCACCCAGCGCGCCATGAACCTTGGTTCCAACTGTGCAATAACCAGCATGGCGCTCAGGCCGAAGCCATAGGAAGTCGCCTGCTTGATCAGCAGATCAACATTCTTGCCGCCGGCGGAATAAAGAACGAACAGGCTTCCGGCCGCCAGCATCAGCAGCAACAGGAGCAGCACCCCGTCGATATGCATGCGCTGCAACAATGACGCCCTGCGACGCATCACATCGGTGGTAGAAAGCGTGCGGTCGAAGGTTCCACTCACGGTTTGGGCCTCTCTGCCGTCAGGGGCGGGGCGTACTCGGCCTTCAACTCGCCCGCCTCGTTGAGCAGCCATGCATCCATGACCTGCTTGGCCACCGGCGCTGCCACGCCGGAGCCGGACTCGCCGTTCTCGACCATGACCGCCACCGCAATCTGCGGGTCATGCACAGGCGCGAAGGCGACGAACAAGGCGTGATCTCGATGGCGTTCGGCGAGTTTGCCACTGTCATACTTTTCGCCCTGCTTGATGGCCACGACTTGCGCCGTACCGCTCTTGCCGGCGATGAGGTAGGCGGCGGTGTCGCCAACCTTCTTTGCCGTGCCGCGGGCTCCGTGCAGCACCTTCACCATTCCGTTGATGGAAGCGTCCCAGTAATCGGGGTCGCGAAGCTGAATGTCGGGCATGGGTTCAGGATCGACAGGTATTTCTCCTTCGATACTTTTCGCCAGGTGCGGTCTGATCCACTTGCCGTGAGTCGCCATCAACGCGGTCGCCTGGGCCAGCTGCAAAGGCGTGGTCTGCATGTAGCCCTGACCGATCCCGAGAATGACCGTCTCGCCCGGATACCAGGCCTGCCGGTAACGGCCACGCTTCCAGTCTCGCGACGGCATCAGGCCAGCGGTTTCCTCGAACATGTCCAGCGCCACGCGCTGGCCAAGACCGAAGCGACTCATATAGTCATGCATGCGGTCGATGCCCATCTTGTGGGCGAGGTCATAAAAGTAGGTGTCGTTGGACCGCATGATCGCGGTTTCCAGATCCACCCAGCCGTCACCGCCGCGATTCCAGTTGCGGTACTTGTGCTTGACGTTGGGCAACTGAAAGAAGCCCGGGTCAAACACGCGACTGTTCTCGGTCACCACACCGGCATCCAAGCCAGCCACCGCCATCATCGGCTTGATCGTCGACCCCGGCGGGTAGAGCCCGCGCAAGACACGGTTGAACAACGGGCGATCTATGGAATCACGAAGCTCGCCATAGGCCTTGAAACTGATTCCGGTAACGAACAAGTTGGGGTCGAAGCTCGGCTGGCTGACCATCGCCAGCACCTCGCCAGTCGACGGTTGCAGCGCGACGATGGCGCCGCGACGTCCGGCCAGCGCAGCCTCGGCCGCTTGCTGAAGTTCCAGATCGAGGGTCAGAGTGATGTCCTTGCCCGGTATCGGATCGGTGCGCTTGAGCACCCGCAGCACTCGCCCACGCGCGTTTGTCTCGACCTCCTCGTAGCCCACCTGGCCATGCAATGAGTCTTCATAGAAGCGCTCGATGCCCGTCTTGCCAATATGGTGAGTACCGCTGTAGTTGACCGGGTCGAGCTGCTTGAGCTCCGCCTCATTGATCCGGCCGACATATCCGACCGAATGAGCGAAGTGCTCACCCTCTGGGTAATGCCGCACCAGCTGGGCAGCGACCTCAACGCCCGGTAGACGGAACTGATCTACGGCAATGCGAGCAATCTGCTCCTCGGAGAGCTCGTACATGATCGGCACCGGCTCGAATGGCCGCCGCCCTTGCAGTACACGCTTTTCGAACAGCTCGCGCTCTTCACTGGACAGCTCCAGCACCTCAACCACGGTGTCCAGCGTCTTGCGCCAGTCTTCGGCGCGCTCACGCGTCACGGTCAGGCTGAAGCTCGGGCGATTGTCGGCAATGATCTTGCCGGCCCGATCGAAGATCAGGCCCCGATTGGGCGGAATGGGCTGCACATGAACGCGGTTGTTTTCCGAGAGCGTGGAGTGATGCTGGTATTGCACCACTTGCAGATAATACAGGCGCGCAATCAACACGCCGATCAGCAGCACCACTAACGCCCCGCCCACAAGCACGCGCTGACGCACGAGACGGGCGTCTTTTTCATGGTCCTTGAGGGGGATCGGCTGGGACATCTTCGGTTGGGCTGAACTACTTGTGGTAAGGGTGACCCGACAGCAATGTCCAGGCCCGATAGATTTGTTCGCCGACGAGAATACGAACCAGCGGGTGGGGCAACGTCAGCGGTGACAACGACCAGCGCTGCTCGCTGCGGGCGCACACCTCAGGGGCCAGCCCCTCAGGCCCACCCACCATGAGATTGACGTTGCGCGCATCGAGCCGCCAACGCTCCAGCTCGCCAGCCAGCTGCTCGGTACTCCAGGACCGACCCGTCACTTCAAGGGTGACGATACGCTCGCCGGGTTGCACCTTCGCCAGCATGGCCTCGCCTTCCTGGCGAATCAACCGCGCCACGTCGGCATTCTTGCCGCGTGTGTTTAGCGATATTTCATGGAGCTCCAGAGGCAGCTCGGAGGGCAGACGCTTGGCATACTCGTGCCAACCGTCCTCCACCCAGCGCGGCATCTTCGAGCCCACCGCAATCAGCTTGATCCGCACGGATCGACTATTCCTGCTCGCCCGCGTGCTGCGCTCGGCTCTGTTCGGCGCCCTGCCAGAGGCGCTCAAGGTCATAGAACTGACGAGTAGGCACTTGCATCACATGCACAACCACATCGCCCAGATCGAGCAACGCCCACTCACCGCCGTCCAGGCCTTCGCTGCCCAGAGGGCGCACGCCCTGCTCCTTGACCTTCTCAAGCACGTTCTCGGCCAGTGATTTCACGTGACGGCTGGAGGTGCCACTGGCGATCACCATGAAGTCAGTAACGCTGGTCTTGCCACGGACATCGATAGTCGTGATGTCAGCGCCTTTCAGATCTTCCAGGGCGCTAACGGCCAGCTGGGCCAAAGAATCATTTTGCATAATGTGAAACAACCTCAGTTCGACGCCCGGTACAGTCCGTGCGCGTTGATATAAGCCAGTACGGCGTCCGGTACGAGAAAGCGTACAGACCGGCCGCTGGCCAGAAAATGACGAATACGTGTTGCCGACACCCCTAGCGGGGCCTGCCAGACGAAAGCAATTTGCCCACTGCTGCCAGCAATGGTCAGGGGGTCATTCACACTGCGAGCCGCCAGCAAGTCCCGCAGCGCTTCCGGCGGTTCGCTGTCGGCATCCGGCCGTTGCATGACCAGAATATGGCAGTGATCGAGCAGCTCATCCCAGCGATGCCACGTTGGAAGTCCGCAAAACGCATCCCAACCCACAATGAGAAAAATCTGATCGTCATCGTTCAGCTCGGCACGCAAAGACTCCAGCGTATCGAGGGTGTAGGACGGTTTGTCACGCTCCAACTCGCGCGCATCGACGGTTAGCGGAGGCAAGTCCTGCACCGCCAGCCGAACCATTGTCAAGCGATCCTGCGCGGAGCTGTTCGGCGCCTCACGGTGCGGCGGACGAAAGTTGGGGACCAGGCGAACCTCATCAAGCCCAACCATCTCGGACACTTCCAGAGCGCCGCGCAAATGCCCGATATGCACCGGGTCAAAGGTGCCACCGAGAAGGCCGATGCGCCGAGGGGTGCCGGTCTCCCTCATCAACTACGCACGTGGCCGTCGCCGAATACCACGTACTTCTCACTGGTCAGGCCTTCCAGACCGACCGGACCGCGGGCGTGCAGTTTGTCGGTGGAAATGCCGATCTCAGCCCCCAGCCCGTACTCGAAGCCGTCGGCAAAACGAGTGGAGGCGTTGACCATCACCGAGGCCGAATCGATCTCAGTGATGAAGCGCCGCGCATCGGTGAAGTTTTCCGTGACGATCGCGTCGGTATGCTGCGAGCCGTAGCGGTTGATGTGCTGGATGGCTTCATCAAGAGAATCGACGATGCGGATCGACAGGATCGGCGCGTTGTATTCGGTGGACCAATCCTCTTCGCTGGCAGCCAACACGTGACTACCCAGAAGTTCGCGAGTCCGCGGGCAGCCACGCAGTTCAACGCCCTTTTCGCAATAGATTGCCGCCAGCGGTGGCAGCACTCGGGTAGCGATGGACGCGTGGACCAGAAGGGTTTCCATGGTGTTGCATGGCGCATAGCGCTGGGTCTTGGCGTTGTCGGCGATGCGGATGGCCTTGTCGACGTCGGCCGCCTGATCGATGAACACGTGGCAGATGCCGTCCAGATGCTTGATCACCGGCACCTTGGCGTCTCGGCTGATGCGCTCGATCAGCCCCTTGCCACCGCGTGGCACGATCACATCCACGTACTCCGGCATGGTGATCAACGCCCCAACGGCGGCGCGATCGGTGGTCTCGACAACCTGCACCGCCGCAGCTGGCAGCTCGGCCTCGGCCAGGCCCAGCTGAATGCAGCGAGCGATCGCCTGGTTCGAATGGATCGCTTCCGAGCCGCCTCGCAAAATCGTGGCGTTGCCTGACTTGAGACACAGGCTGGCCGCATCGATGGTCACATTGGGTCGCGACTCATAGATGATGCCAACCACGCCTAGCGGCACGCGCATCTTGCCAACCTGTATGCCGGATGGCAGGTAGCGCATGTCACGGATCTCACCGATGGGGTCAGGCAGGCTCGCGACCTGGCGCAGCCCCTCGATCATGTCGTCGATACGCGCCGGCGTTAGCGCCAGACGATCAAGCATCGTCTCGTCCAGACCATTGGCACGCCCGGCCTCGAGGTCTTCACGATTAGCACGGACCAGCTCCTCGCGCGCCGCATCAAGCGCGGTGGCGGCGGCCTGCAAGGCACGGTTCTTCTGCGCCGTGGTGGCACGCGCTAGTACGCGCGACGCCTCGCGCGCGGCGCGACCGAGGCGGGTCATGTAGTCGAGTACGGACTCGGTCATGGTCTGGCTGGCCTGATCGAAGGGAAAGCGGCTGATTATAGCGACCCACACGCCTCGCGCACAGCGGCGCCGGGCGAATGGCTAAAAAGCCCCTGACTGCAGGTTACACACAACCCAGCGGGCTGTGCGTAACCACCAGGGTCGGCAACCGCAAGAGGCTATCGCCAGCGCTATCATGATTAGTCGTTTGAAACCCGGGCGCCAGATGCCGGGTCGAAGCGTCTCGAACCAAGGAAAAAAAGACCCATGCCGGAATGGCTCACCGCACTCTCCAGTTGGCTGGCTGAAAACCCTCAGTGGCTCGGCCTTAGCCTGTTTGTCGTCGCCTGTCTCGAATGCCTCGCCGTTGTGGGCTTGCTGATGCCCGGCACGGTGCTGGTATTCGCCATCGCGGTAGTTGCCGGAAGCGGCGTACTCAGTCTCGGCGAGACATTGCTTTTGGGTTACGCCGGCGGACTGCTCGGCGATCTGCTGTCGTACGGGCTGGGACGACGCTACCACCAGAATATTCGCAGCATCCGCGGCCTGCGCGACCATCCGGAATGGCTGAATCGCGCCGAGGTGTACTTCGAGCGTTACGGCATCGCCAGCCTTCTTGTTGGACGCTTCATCGGCCCGCTGCGGCCCATGCTGCCGGTAACCGCTGGCATGCTCGATATGCCGTTCGGGCGCTTTCTCTTGGTCAGCCTGGTCGCCGCGGCCGGCTGGTCGATGGCTTATCTGCTGCCCGGCTGGGCAGCGGGCGCCGCCGTGCGACTGCCTTTACCGGAGGGCTTCTGGAGCGAGGCCGGCTTCGTCACCGCCGCTTTGCTCCTGCTCGTCGGCGGCGTAGTGCATGGCAGTTTGCATCAGATGCGCTGGGTTACGCCGCTTGCTGCCGGCCTCAGTGCAGCCGTTCTGATCGGCCTGTTTATCGGCTGGCCCTACCTCGTGGAATTCGACGAAGGGCTGATGACGGTCGTTCAGGGCGAGCGCAGCCCGATTTTCGACCGCTTCATGGTCGTAGTTACACGCGCCGGCGATTTTCAGACCCAATTGTGGGCCGCCGTACTGCTGAGCCTGTTGTTGATCATCACTAAACAGGTACGCGCGGCAGCATTCGCCATTCTCACGATGCTGGGCACGGCGCTGGCCAACGGCGCATTGAAGGCCACCTTCGGGCGAATCCGCCCGGAAATCCTACTGGAACCTCTGCACAGCTACAGCTTCCCCAGTGGTCACAGCTCGGCAGCTTTCGCCTTCTTTCTCACGCTGGGCGTTCTCGCCGGTCGCGGACAGCCGCCGCGCCTGCGCCTGGCCTGGGTGCTACTGGGCGCACTGCCGGCCACCGCAATCGCGCTGTCGCGGGTCTACTTAGGGGTTCACTGGCCAACCGACGTTATCGCCGGCGCGGTGCTGGCGGCGAGTATTTGCGCCGCCAGCCTGACCCTTGTGCAATGGCGCACCCCGATGACGGCCTTGTCGCCGAAAATATGGTGGCTGATCCTGCCGGCCACGCTGGGACTGATCGGGGCCTTTACGATCTGGGCGTTGCCAGGCGCCATGCTGCTGTATCGCTATCAGTAATACCCAGCGACCGGGCCGTCGCTATTCGGACGAATCGCCTTGCAACTGCTCCAGCCAGCGCTGGATGGACTGTAACTGCAGTTCAGGATCGTCCAGCTGCAGCAGGTCGAGCTTCTGATCAGGCCGAAACGGCAAGAGGTAGGCCAACTGGTGCGCCAGCGATCGCTGACCCTGCGCGGCAGTGCCCATCCCCAGCGCCTCGACCATCGGGTGCCGACCGAGCGCCTCCAACAACAGCGCCAATTCGAGATGCTCATCGTCCAAGGGAGGATCGCCCCTCTCCTCGCGCCAAGTGATTTCAGCGACGGTCAGCTGATCGCGCTGTACTTCGGCCGACAACACGTCGAAGCGACGGCCGCCTTCGACGCGAATCCCCAGCAACCCATTAGGCCGCTGCTGCCAGTCTCGAATCAGCGCTTCACAACCAGTCAGGGCATATTCGGCCGGCGCCAGCCCCACCTCGCTACCCTCGATGAGGCGCACCACACCGAAGCCATGCCCAGCCTTTAGGCAACTGCTGACCATATCCAGATAGCGCGCCTCGAAAAGCTGCAAATCGAGGGTGCACCCCGGAAACAACACGGTATCGAGCGGAAACAACGGTAGCTTCATTCAGCCTCCTTACGACAGCATCAGCACGGCCAAGGGCAGCAGCACCGCGGTCATCACACCCATCAGGCTCATCGCCAGCGCCGCAAAGGCGCCGCACTCGTCGCCCTCCTGCAGGGCCTGGGCGGTTCCCACCGCATGCGCGGTCAGACCCAGCGCCATGCCGCGGGCGGCAGGATGCTGAACGCCAAAGCGGCGCAACAGTTCCGGACCAATGATCGCACCGATGATGCCGGTGATCATCACGAAGACGGCGGCCAGCGCCACCACGCCACCGATCTGCTCGGCCACCAGCATGGCGATAGGCGAGGTAACAGACTTGGGGGCCAGGGTCATCAGGATCATCTGGTCGGCACCAAAAGCCCAGGCCAGCACCATCCCCAGCGCCGTGGCGCCGATGCCAGCCAGTAGCAGGGTAAGCATGATTGGCCCGAACAGTTCGCGGATCCTGCGCAGATTCAGATACAACGGCACGGCAAGCGCCACCGTGGTTGGCCCGAGGAGCACGGTAAGCATCTGGGCGCTGTCGCGATATTCCTCATAGCTCAGGCCGCAAAGCACAAGCGTACCGACCACCACCACCATCGACACCAGCACTGGCTGCAGAAATACCCAGCGGGTTTTTTCGTAAGCCGCATAGGCCACCTGGAATGCTGCCAAGGTGATCGCCACGCCAAACAAGGGGTGATGGATTACCGCCTCCCAGGCCGCATGCCACTGCATGGCGATCATGCGCGACCTGCCTTGCGTTGCTGACGGCGAATCAGCGTCTGCATCAGCCAGCCAGTAAACACTAGTGACACCACCAGCGAGAGCACCAGCACGCCAACGATGGCCCAGAAATCCTCGAGAATCGCCCCGGTGTAGGCCATCACGCCCACGGCGGGCGGCACCAGCAACAGGGGCAGATAACGCAACAGACTACTCGCAGCGACCTGCAGAGATTCACTCGCCTGGCCACGAGCCAACAACGCCATGAACAGCAACAGCAAGCCGATGATGGGCCCCGGCAACATCGGCAGCACCATTACGTTGAGCGCAGTGCCAAGCAATTGAAACAGCAGCAGCCAGGTTAGTCCGCGTAGCAGCATGGAAGCCTCCAGAGCAAAGGAGCGCAATTATAAGCATCTCGCCACCGCGACACGCGGCGCAGCTTCCAATCAGCCTATGGCGCGCCATTCGCACCAACCATGCTTGGTTGATTCGCCCTCGGCTGCGTGCTGATCTAGCGTTGCGCCACATCCGAACAAAACAACAAACGCCGGAGGATATATGCCGCAAGTACCCGTAGCAGAACTCAAGGATTACATTGGCAAAGAGCTAGGCCGCTCCGAATGGTTCACAGTCGATCAGCAGCGGGTCGATCAGTTCGCCGACTGCACCGGTGATCACCAGTTCATCCACATAGACCCGGAAAAGGCCGCGCAGACCCCGTTCGGCGGGACCATCGCGCACGGTTTCCTCTCGCTGTCGCTACTGCCAATGTTGATGGACGAACTGATGATCCGTCCCGAAGGGACCAAGATGGGCGTCAACTACGGGCTCGACAGCCTGCGCTTTATCCAGCCGGTCAGAGTGGGCTCGCGGGTTCGCGTGGCAGCGACGCTGCTCGACGCTTACGAGAAGAACCCGGGCCAGTGGCTCCTGAAATCGCGTGCTGTGATGGAAATCGAGGGTGTGGAGAAGCCTGCTTACATTGCCGAGACCCTGGCACTCTGCGTTGTCTGACCAGCTGGGCGCAGTTGTCGCACCCCGCTGAGTTTGCGGCATACTGCGGCGTCACCCCCTCTGGATAGCCGCATGCGCCACCTTGCTCCAGTCCTGCTCGCCTGCTTTCTGACCGCTTGCGGTGATGGCGAGCCGTTGCTGCCCGCCGACGCCGTGCTGCCCGATGGCGGCCGCTACCGGGGCGAGGTGATCGATGGGCTGTTGCAGGGCGAGGGGCGTATCGACTACCCCAACGGCAGCCATTACATCGGATCTTTCAGGGACGGGCAGTGGCATGGCCAGGGTGTCTGGCGAGGCGCTAATGGCGATCGCTACGAAGGCGCGTTCAAACAGGGATTATTCGATGGCCAGGGTCGCTTCAGCTACGCCAGTGGAGGCGTCTATGAAGGGTATTTCGAACGAGGAAGCCTCAACGGCAAGGGCCGCTACAACGAGCCCGGACTGAGCTACGAGGGGGAGTTCAAGGATGGCCTCTACCACGGCACTGGCAAGCTGCAAGAGGCAGAGGGCTCCAACTATGAGGGTGCGTTTGCCAGTGGCCAGCCCAATGGCGAGGGCACCCGCAGCGACGCCAGCGGCGTATTCAGCGGCACCTTTACCGACGGCCGACTCAGCGGCGAGGGTCTTTACCGCGGCAACGACGGTGAGCATTACCTGGGCCAGTTCGAAGATGACCTCTTCCATGGTCAGGGCCGCTACGAAGACGCTGCCGGCAATGTCTGGAAAGGCGAGTTCAAAAACGGCGAACTCAGCGGCAGCGGTGAATATGCCGGCATGGACGGCACGCACTACAGCGGACACTTCAAGCGCTGGCAGTACCATGGTGAAGGTGACCTGCAGCAGCCTGGCGGTGACCGCTACAGCGGCCGTTTTCGCGATGGCCAGTTCAACGGAACCGGCACGCTGCTACTCGCGGACGGCACTCAAAGGAGCGGCACCTGGCGGGCCGGCCGCCTGAATCAGAATACCCAAGGCGAGCGCCTCGCCGACCCTCTGGAGCTTGGCCTGCTTCGCCAGGGAAAGCTGCTGGCGGACGCACTTGATGCGGTGCCGGCCTCCACTCCGGCTACCGAACTCTACAGCCTGACCCTTGCCGCCGATGGCCAGCAGAGCGTGTTTCTACGCGAGGTCGATTATGTCGACAATTTGCTGGCCGAACGCTTCGCCGCACGCGGCCAGATAAGCCTCGTCAACCACCGCGACCACCTTGCACACCGGCCACTGGCGACGCGCGAAAACCTCAAGCGCGCAATTGTCCGCCTGGCCGAGCGCAGCGGCCCGGAAGACCTGATCTTCATCTACTTGACCAGTCACGGCTCGGCCGACCACCAGCTGGTACTGGCCCAACCCCGATTGGCCCTGGAAGATTTGCCCGCCGAGGACCTGGCCGCGCTGATGCAGCCACTCACCGACCGCAACAAGATCCTAGTCATCTCGGCCTGCTATTCCGGCGGTTTTATCGAGCCGCTGAAGAGCCCCAATACACTCATGATTACCGCCGCCCGCGCCGACCGAGTGTCGTTTGGCTGCTCCGAGGAAAGCGACTTCACCTACTTCGGCCGCGCCCTCTTCGCCGAGGCCTTGCAGGAAACTGCGGATATTGTGCAGGCATTCACGCTGGCACAGGCGAAGGTTGCCGAACGGGAGCAAGCCGACCACTATCAAGCTTCGGAGCCGCAAATATGGGCGCCCGAGCAGGTTGTCGAACACTGGCGGAAGCTGAGCAATCAGCCACCAGTGCCATCTGACTGATCGCTACAGGAAGCCAAACCATGTATCTGACGCCACAGCGTATTTTGCTTGCCGGCGCCACCGGGCTAACCGGCGAGCACTTGCTCGACCGCCTGCTCAACGAACCCACCGTGGAGTGCGTGCTCGCTCCCAGCCGCAAGCAGCTGGCCGGACACTCGCGGCTCGAAAACCCGATCGGTCCGCTGCAGGCGCTACTGCCCCAGCTGTCGGGCAGTATCGACACTGCGTTCTGCTGCCTGGGCAGCACGCTCAAGGACGCCGGAAGCCAGGAGGCCTTCCGCGCCATCGATCATGATCTGGTTGTCGCCTTCTCTAAACGCGCCCGAGAACTGGGCGCGCGGCATTTGCTGGTCGTCAGCTCACTGGGCGCCGACCCCGCCAGTTCGATTTTCTACTGCCGCGTCAAAGGCGAAATGGAGCAAGCGCTACGCGCTCAGGGCTGGCCACAACTGACCATCGTGCGACCTTCGCAGCTGCTTGGACCGCGCATGCAAGTTCGCCCGGTCGAACGCCTTACCGCCCCGCTCTCTTATCTACTGCCAGGCAAATACCGCGGCATCTCAGCCTGTACGCTGGCGCGCGCGCTCTGGCGCCTGGCGCTGGAAGAAGCCGAAGGTACGCGGGTGATCGAGTCGGACGAGCTGCGCAAACTGGGGCGGTAAGGGCTACAGGCTGCATCCATGCACACGCAGCCTGCGCCCAGAGTGCTCCCGCCCCGCCCAGGCTGCAATGTGATCAGTACTTGATGAAGTGCTCACGGTAATGGCGCAGCTCAGCGATCGACTCGCGGATATCGTCCAGCGCCAGGTGCGTGCCACCTTTCTTGAAGCCAGCCAGTACCTCAGGTGCCCAGCGGGCCGCCAATTCCTTGAGCGTCGAGACGTCCAGGTTACGGTAGTGGAAATAGGCTTCCAGGCGAGGCATACGGCGGTAGAGAAAACGCCGATCCTGGCAGATGCTGTTACCACAGATGGGCGACTTACCCTTAGGCACCCACTGCTCGAGAAACGCCAGCGTCTGGGCTTCGGCTTCCTCGGTAGAGATCTGGCTGTCGCGCACCCGCTGAGTCAGGCCGGAACCACCGTGCTGGCGCGTATTCCACTCGTCCATACCGGCGAGGACCTCATCGCTCTGATGGATGGCGATGACCGGCCCCTCGGCCAGCACGTTGAGCTGACTGTCGGTAACGATAGTTGCCATCTCGATGATGACGTCGTTGTCGGGATCAAGGCCGGTCATTTCAAGGTCGATCCAGATGAGATTCTGCGGGTTCTGCATAGTGAGCTCCTTGGCTTTGGCGCGCAGTTTAGCCGCTCGCGGAGTGCCCGTCAGGTTGTGCGGCTGCCACGGGCCGCCAGATCAGCAGGCGTGAATGCCGCCAGTCATCGATGGCAAGAATTTCCTGTGGCTCAACGTCAGGCACCTCGAAACTGTTGCTGATCAACAGCGCGCCTGGGCTCATCTCCGCCCGGGCCTTGTCCCACAGCGGCGACATGGGGGCCGGCGAAAGAAAGCAATAGACCACATCGTAACCAGCCAACGGCTCGCGCCAGAAACTGCGAAATCGCACCTGGCAGTTGCGCTGGAACAGGCAGCGCAACCAGCACAACGCAAAGGTGAGCGGCGCCGTCTCGACACCGACGAAGTGCGCCGACGGGTACTGCCGCGCCAGCCGCAGCAGGGTGCCTCCGAGCCCACTGCCCAGATCGATGAAGCGGAACCCTTTGGGCAACGCGGCTAGCCGACGCGTCAGGCACTGCTCGGCGGCCGAACCGGTGAGGTACAACGGCACCCTTTCGATCAGGGCGTTCCAGTTCAACAGCAGCAAGATCAGAAAGCCAACCAGCAGCAACCAGGGCGGCAGCGCATGGCCTTGCAAAAGCACCAATCCCGGCACGAAGCCAAAGTTGATTGGCAGCCACCAGCGTGACAATCCGAGGCGCTGACCAATCAAGGCAGCAACCGCACCTTGCACACAGGCTGCCCCTAAAAGGCTGAGATGCCAGCCCAGCAGTCGTGCCAGTGCAAGTAGCCACAGCCAACAGAGCAGCAGCGACAGCAACTGACAGAGCAGCGCCAGCAAGGCAGGATAGCGGGTAAGTGAGGAGACAGGCATGGGCGCTCGCCGCCAGCAGAAGAGACTGACTAGTCTACCGGCCAAAAGCCCAGCAAAAACAGGCCCGCGGCGCGTGCTCACGGGCATGTTAGACTCGCCCTCTTTTCTGACCTGGGCACTGCACGCAAATGGCCAAACGCCAACTCAACCGCCGGCAAAGCTGGCGCATCGAGAAAATCCAGGAAGAACGTGCCACTCGCGCGGCGCGCCGCGAATCGCGCGCAGTGGAAGAGCTCGAGGGCGGCGACCTCGGCCCAGAACAGACCGGCCTGGTCATCGCCCACTTCGGCGTGCAGGTCGAAGTCGAGGCTCAGGAAGGCGAGCACTGTGGTCAGGTCTTCCGCTGCCACCTGCGTGCAAACTTGCCAGCACTGGTAACTGGCGATCGAGTGGTCTGGCGGCCAGGCAACCAGGGCATCGGAGTCATTGTCGCGCAACTGCCGCGCCAGTCCGAACTCTGCCGACCTGACACACGCGGCCAGCTCAAGCCGGTGGCGGCCAACGTCGACCTGATCGTTATCGTCTTCGCCCCACTGCCCGAACCCCACGCCAATCTCATCGACCGCTACCTGATTGCCGCCGAGCATGCCGGCATCACGCCGCTGCTGCTGCTGAACAAGGCAGATCTGATCGACGCACAAAACGAAGGCGCGTTGAACTCGTTGCTAGGGGTTTATCGCCAACTGGGCTATCCGCTGATGGAGGTATCAGCACATGGCGGCGCAGGCATGGAGGCATTGCAGAAGCGCCTCGACGGGCATGTCAGCGTATTTGTCGGCCAGTCCGGGGTGGGCAAGTCGTCGTTGGTCAACAGCCTGCTGCCGGGTGTCGACACCCGGGTGGGCGCGCTGTCAGAAATGACCGGCAAGGGCACGCACACCACCACGACGGCACGGCTATTTCATTTTCCCGGCGGGGGCGAGCTGATCGACTCTCCGGGCATCCGCGAATTCGGCTTGGGCCACGTAAGCCGCTTTGATGTCGAGGCCGGCTTCATCGAGTTCCAGGAATTGCTGGGACATTGTCGCTTTCGCGACTGCAAACATGACCGCGAGCCAGGCTGCGCCCTTCTCAAGGCGCTTGAGGAAGGGCAGATCCAACCCCAGCGGATGGCCAGCTACCGGCATATCATCAGTGGCTTGACCGAAGCCGACTACTGACGAGCGCCAACCAGAAGCGGTTGAGATACCCGGCTCAGTTACCGCCGGGCTGATCGAACTGCAGCACGCCGTCCTCGAAGATGTTCAAACGCTCTCGCAACTGCGGCGCTTGCAGCGGGTCAGGGAGAGCAACCGAGGGCGCCGAACTAGTACCTTCGGATGCGGCCTCCGACGTCGCGCCTTTCCCCGTCGCGTCCGACTGCTCGCCCTCGATGTCGCGCTGCGCCTTCCTGGTCAGCACCAGAATATCGATGCGGCGGTTGACGGGGTTCAGCGGGTTCTCTCGATCAAACAAGGCCGAAGAGGCATAGCCCACCACACGGGCAATCTGCTCATCAGGATAGCCGCCGGCAACCAGCGCGCGCCGAGCCGCGTTGGCCCGCCCAGCCGACAACTCCCAATTACCGAACTCGCCGCGCCCGGAATAGGGCTTGGCATCGGTGTGGCCGCTGATGCTGATCTTGTTCGGCACCGCACGGATGGTGTCGGCCATGGCCAACAGAATATCCTCGAAGTAAGGCTGCAGCTGGGCACTGCCCAAAGCGAACATGGGACGGTTGGCGGCATCCATGATCTGGATACGCAGGCCGTCCTGGGTGATTTCAAAGAGGATCTGGTCCTTGAAGCGGGTCAGCTCCGGGTTTTCGTCAACCTTGTTCTGCAGTTCCTGAAGCAGCAGGTCGAGGCGTTCACGCTCCAACTGCTCGGCAAACGTCTCTGCCTGTTGCGCATCCATCGCCGCGTCGGTCTGCTGCACGGCCGGATCAACGACGTCGTTGAGCGTGCGGTCTGGGGCCGGCGTTGGCGTACCGCCCAGATCGATCACATGCGGACTGGCGCTTTCGGTGAAGCCAATCGGGTCCTGGAAATAGCCCGAAATCGCACGCTTCTGTTCGGGCGTGGCCGAAGACATCAGCCACATCACCAGGAAGAAGGCCATCATGGCGGTCGCGAAGTCGGCAAAGGCAATCTTCCAGGCGCCACCGTGGTGACCCGCGGCGACCTTCTTGACCCGCTTGACGATGATTGGTTGGGTATTGTCCATGAGTGCGCTTAGCTACCACGCATCGCTTGTTCAAGCTCAGAGAAACTTGGACGGTGCGCCGGCAGCAGCACCTTGCGGCCAAACTCCACCGCCAGCGTCGGCGGCATCCCGGACGCCGAGGCCACCAGGGTCGCCTTGATGCCCTCGTACAGATTCAGTTCTTCCTTGGCGTCGTGCTCGAGCGCCGCCGCCAGCGGGCCGAAGAAGCCGTAGGACGCCAGAATACCGAGGAAGGTACCTACCAAGGCCGTACCTACTTTCTCACCGATCTCCGCGTTAGTTGCCGAAGCGAGCACCGACATGGTGATCACGATACCCAGTACCGCAGCCACGATCCCCATCGCGGGCAAGCCGTCGGCAATCTTCGCCACGGCGTGAGACGGATGTTCAAGTTCTTCCTTGAGGCCGTTGAGCTCCATGTCGAACAGGCCTTCCAGCTCATGCGGGGCCATGTTGCCGGAAGACATGATGCGCAAGTAGTCACAGACGAAGGCTGTCATCCGTTCGTCCTTTAGGATCGCGGGGTACTTGCTGAAAATCGGGCTGGCGGCTGGATCTTCGATGTCGGCTTCGATCGCCATCATGCCCTCGCGGCGGCTCTTGTTGAGGATCTCGTAGAGCATCCCCAGCACTTCAAGGTAGTACTTGTGCGTAAAGCGATTGCCAAACATCTGCAGCGATTTCTTGAACACGATTTTGGTCGTGCTGCCAGGGTTGGCCTGCAGAAAGCCGCCAAGTGCGGCACCACCGATGATCATTACCTCGAACGGGTGAATGAGTGCGGCGACTTTGCCGCCGGACAGAATGAAACCGCCAAGGACGCTGGCGATTACCACGATGATGCCGATTATTTTTGCCATAGGTAGGTACGTCTAAAACCTGATCTCAGGGCACCTGAAACAAGCCGCGCGATGTCGCACGATCTCGATTGGAGTCAGGCGGAAGGGCAGATGAAAAGAATTGTTCTGGTTATCGGAACTTTTGCGCCAGACTAAAGGCCATCCCGATGAAATGCTAGTTCGGCGGCGCCATGACTACGACACCACTCCCCCGCACGCTTGAAGCCTGGCTCAAGACGTTGGACGCCGTTGTCCTGCCGGCGGCGGCTGGTCCCTATGCCCGCGTGCAACGGGCCTTGGGCGACAACAGCCTTTCCATGCGGGAGATTTCGGACCTCATTCAGGAAAGCCCGGTCCTCGCACTTACCGTGATCCGCGAGGCCAACCGCAGCGCGGCATCGACCAGTAAGCCGGCCGAGAGCCTTGAGGTTGCGTTGAGCCGTATCGGCTTGAAGCGCGCCGAAGCCCTGTTCGCGAAAGTGCCCGCCGCGCAGCCAACCGATATTCCAGCGCCATTGCGACAGCTGATGTTGATCAGCAGCCACGCCAGCCAGCAGGCTAACGGGTTGTTCGCTTCACGCCTCGCACGACTCTGGCAGGAGATCCACTGGAGCAGTCTGCTGTTCCTGTCGCCAGCATGGGCATTGGTCGCCGCGCACCCGGAATTGCTTCAAAACTGGGAACAGCGCGTCCTGGTCAAGCGCGAGCCCGCTCGCCAGGTCGAGCAATCATTGCTCGGCGTCTCGTTGCTAGAGCTGTGCATCGCCACCGCCGAGCATTGGGGGCTGCCCGGCTGGATTGCCCAAGGTTACCGGCTCCTCAACGAACACCGGAGGATGCTGATCAAGGCACTGCACATCGCTCGCGATAACGAGCACCCCTTGCACCAGCAACAAATGCTCGACGCCGACCCCGCGTTGCGCCGCTGGCTCACCTTGCCGAGCAACACCATCGTGCTCGCCAACGGCCTGGCGCTGTCGGCGCATCACAGCTGGAGCGGCATTCACAGCCTGCGCTGGCAGCGGCTTGCCGGCCTCTACCTTCAGGTCCCCCTCGCCGAATTGCAGCAGATGACGCATCAGCAGGCGGTGGCCAGCGCCCGCGTGATCGGCCCAACCGACCTGTGGCATCCCGCCCAAGGCCTGCTCTGGCCATGGGAAAGCGTATTTCAGGTGGAAAAAGCCGCGAAGCTACCAGACACCGAAACCTTGGCCCAATGGCGCGAGCATTGCCGCAAGCTGCTCAGCGTGCCCTGCCCATTCGACAATGTGGTGCAACTCACCGCGACAGCCTGCAAAGCACTGACGTCAGCGGGCATGGAGCGCGTCCTATTGCTCCTGGTAGATCGCAAGCAACAGCGCCTGATCGGCCAGCAAGCCAGCGGACTGCCGAACGAGGCAACCCGACTGACGCTCGAACCTGAGCAAAGTCAGTTGTTGCGCAGACTGCTGGAAAAACCAGCGTTACTGCGGCTCAAGCCGGATAACCTCGCCCAATTTACCGCGCTGTTACCCGGCGCACTGAAAGCACTGTTTCCCAGCGAGCATGTTCTGTTGCGTTCCGTCGGCTTGGACGATCGCGTGGTGATGCTGCTGGTGGTCGATCAGAACAATACGGCATTCAGCGAAATGGGTTTGCAGGCCTTCGCCAAGACGGTCCAGTGCATCGAACGCGCCCTGGCGACGTTCAGCAAACGCGTCCGCTGATTTTTTCGCTAGACTGCGCCTTTCCGTTCGCTTGAGGCCTGCCGTGTCCGCCTTTTCCACCCTGCCGCTGGTAATCGAACCGGCCGATCTGGCCGAGCGCCTGAATGCACCCGAGCTGATTCTGGTCGACCTGACCAGCGCGGCCCGCTACGCCGAAGGACACCTGCCTGGCGCACGCTTCGTCGACCCCAAGCAGACTCAGCTCGGCCAACCGCCGGCGCCGGGGAGACTGCCCGGAAAACCTCAGCTGGAAGCGCTGTTTGGAGCACTGGGGCATCATGCCGACGCCGTCTACGTGGTCTACGACGACGAAGGGGGTGGCTGGGCCGGCCGCTTCATCTGGCTGCTCGACGTTATCGGCCATCCCCACTACCACTATCTGAATGGCGGCCTGCACGCTTGGCTGGCCGAGCAGCGCGCGCTCTCGCAGGACAGCCCTGCGGCTGCAGGCGGACCGGTTCCGCTGCAGCTCGACGAAGCCCCTAGCGCGACCCGCGAATATCTCGAAAGCCGGCTCGGTGCGTCCGACCTAGTCATCTGGGATGCCCGCTCGCCTGAGGAATATCGCGGCGAGAAAGCACTCGCAGCACGCGCGGGGCACATCCCCGGCGCCGTCAACTTCGAGTGGACTGCAGCCATGGATCCGGCACGCGCCATGCGCATCCGCGAAGACGTCGCTGAACGGCTGAAAGCGCTCGGCATTACCGCCGACAAGGAAATTGTCACCCACTGCCAGACGCATCACCGCTCCGGCTTCACCTACCTGCTGGCCAAGGCCTTGGGCTATCCGCGGGTCAAGGGATACCCGGGCTCCTGGGGCGAATGGGGCAACCTACCCGATACCCCGATCCAGCAATGAAAAGGTCATCCATGAAAGATCGCTTGTTTGTCTTAATCCAGTATCTGCTGCCGCATCACCTGATTTCGCGCCTCGCCGGCTGCCTCGCCGAGTGTCGCCTGCCGTGGGTGAAAAACACGTTCATCAAGGCCTTCATTCGTCATTTCGGCGTGCCGATGCATGAAGCACAGATCGAAGAGCCGACTGCTTTCGAACATTTCAATGCCTTCTTTACCCGCGCGTTAAAGGACAACGCTCGCCCGCTCGACCCGACCCCCGGCGCGATACTCAACCCCTGCGACGGCGCCATCAGTCAGCTGGGAAAGATCGAGCAAGGGCGTATTTTCCAGGCCAAGGGTCACAGCTACAGCGTGATGGAACTGCTCGGCGGCGACCACCAACGTGCCGCGCCCTTCATGGGAGGAGATTTCGCGACCGTCTACCTGTCTCCAAAGGACTACCATCGGGTGCATATGCCGCTGGCGGGCACCCTGAGGGAAATGGTTTACGTACCGGGCCGCATCTTCTCGGTGAACACCGTCACTGCTGAAGGGGTCCCCGAGTTGTTCGCTCGCAACGAACGGGTGGTTTGCCTGTTCGATACCGAACACGGACCGATGGCCATGGTGCTGGTGGGCGCAATGATCGTCGCCAGCATTGAGACCGTCTGGGCCGGACTGGTTACGCCGCCCAAACGCACGCTCAAGACCTTTCACTACGACGAAGCAGCGCGCGCCCCCATACACCTGGAGAAGGGTGCCGAAATGGGCCGTTTCAAGCTCGGCTCCACCGTGATTCTGCTGTTTGGAGCGGATCGGGTCGCCTGGTCCGAGCAGCTGTCGGCACTGACGCCGGTCCGCATGGGAGAAGGGCTTGGCCAAGCCAAACCGGCAAGCGACATAGCGCTAACGCCATCGGATTCTCCGCAGCCCTGACACCCGCCAATGGTCGGCTAGCGCTGGCCAATTGCAGCTGGTTCGCTATGATTGACCATAACGATTGCATATTGACATTACGGCGTGGCAAGCCCGCGAGGCCCACCGTCGCCGTTGGTGGTACGCGTGCAGGCATGCCACGGAGTTTATCGCTTGGATAATCAGAGCCAGCCATTATTGTTGCGCGTGCCGACGCCGGATTGCCAGGAGTTATCCTTCTGCGAGCCCAGCGCGCGCGGCGTCAGACGCTGGCTTTCGGGTCTGCCCAAGGCGAACCTTGGAGAGACTGCGCGACAGCTGTATCAGGCCATGCGCGAAATCAATCAGCTTCGCACGCCGGCGACGAACAGACTGCAACTGCTCGAGTTGCTGCGGCCAGAAATCCATTTCGTCTGCCGGGAACTGGAACGCTATTTCATCAATCAGCCCATCGTGCTCGGCGAGCGTCCGCGAAAGGTGGCTAGTCTCTGCCAGGCACTGCACAACCACCTCGCCATTGGTTACAAGCTGATCTCCGCCGAGCTGGCCCCACAGACTGGGCGTGACCGACTGCAGCTACTCACCATTGCCCTGCAGCGAGCTATCCGCAGTCTCAGCACCATGCTCGTGCGCTCTACACAGCTCTACAGCCCGACTCCCGAAGGCCTGTGGCTAGAGCTGCATCAGCTGTACGCGATGGCCGTTACCCACGGCGTACACCGCACCACCGTAAACGACGACTTGTGTTACAGGGTCCCAGGCCTTAGCGCGGAACAAAGCTATATCGTTGCGCTGATGCTGGGCAGCGCGCGCTGCAACCAGATGCGCCAGCAGGGTATCGGCCAACTCGCGCAACTGCTCGAACCCTGGAGTGCGCTGGTCCATCTGCAGGCCGGCCTGGGCCCGACCAGCCTGTTCGGTGTGTCTCCGCGCATCGATGGTCCACCGCGCTACAGATCAATGTATCCCGCCAGTGCCCGCCCAGATCTGCTCGGCATCGATCCGCATGGCCTGGTCAAAGCTATCCAGTCACACCTGCAGTCGCCCGTAGAGGACACTGAGCACAAGGCACTCGCTATCCCAGAAGGGCTGAACCCGGACCTGTTGCAACATCTGGCTGCCGCCTGGGGTGACATTTCCGAGCGCAGCTTTCAACGCGCCCCGACACAAGGCTCGATGACCCTGTGCATTGGCATGAGCGCATTGCACTACTATCTGGCAGACAAACGCCCTTTCGGCGAACTGCTGAAACGTCCTGACGCGACTCGCTCCGCAGTATTCAAACTGAACAATGCCGCGCCTGACGTATGGTCCGTGGCGTTCGATGCTCAGGTTGCTCCAGAGCAAGACAGGCTTCCAGACGAGGACCACATTGAGTTCGTTCGCCCTGTAACCGCATCCACCAAGGCCGCCACAGAGAAACAAACCGCAGAACCCGCAGCCGAAAACCTGTTTCCCACTTTCGAAGTGCAAAGGGTCGACCAGAGCCCCGGTGGCTACTGCCTGTCCTGGCCGGGCGAGGTCCCCGCGCAACTTCAGGCAGGCGAGCTGCTCGGCCTGCAGGACGCCGCCAGCAAGACCTGGAGCGTCGCAGTGGTGCGTTGGGTCCGCCAAGTCCGCGGCAGCGGACCGCAGATGGGGGTTGAGCTCATCGCGCCTCAGGCACAGCCCTGCGGGCTTCGCCTGCTACGCAAGACCGATCAGGGCAGCGAATACCTGCGCGCTCTGCTGCTACCGGAAATCAGCGTGATCTCGCGCCCAGCTACGTTGATCGTTCCGCGGCTGCCCTTTCAGGAGGGGCAGAAGGTGCAGCTCAACCAGAACGGTGATGAGCACCGCGCAATGCTGTGTTGCCGGCAGGCGGGCACCAGCAGCTATAGCCAGTTCGAGTATCAATTGGTGGGCCTCACCCCCTCCGCTCAGGAGACGCCGATCACAGCGCGGGGCACCCACGCGGCTTCACGGGGCGAAGATTTTGACTCACTCTGGAACACGCTGTAGATTGCCGATCACCGTTTTTTAGCCTCCACGCCCCTTCTACGGCGCGTTCTAAAGCTGCAGCCATGGCCCCGCAAAAGAAAACCATCCGCCTGCTGATCCTCGAGGATTCACAGAATGAAGCTGAGCGACTGGTCAGCCTGTTTCGTAACGCAGGCCAGGCGACGCGCGTTCATCGACTGACGTCCAGCGAAGACCTGGCCGATGTGCTGCAGCAGACCTGGGATTTGCTGATTAATGCCCCGACCAGCACCAACCTCGATCCTGGCGAAGCTATAGGTGCGATCCGCAAGCAAGCCAAGGACATCCCGGTCATCCAACTGATCGACGGCAACGACAGCGACGCGATTACCGAAGCCCTCGCGCTGGGCGCTCAGGGTGCGCTGCCGCAAGGCGAGGACGAATGGCTGATTCTGGTTGCCAGCAGGGAACTGGCGAACCTCGAAGAGCGCCGCGCTCGACGCTCTGCTGAACTGGCGCTACGCGAAGCCGAAAAGCGTTGCCAGCTGCTGCTCGAGAGCTCGGTGGATGCAATTGCCTATGTCCATGACGGCATGCATATCTACGCCAACCGCGCTTATCTCGAGCTGTTTGGCTACGAGGATGTGGAAGAGCTCGAAGGTATGCCGATGATTGACCTGATTGCATCCTGCGATCAGGTCGAGTTCAAAGGTTTTCTGAAGAATTATCAAAGCTTGCAGGGTAGCGCCGAACTGGTTTGCGGAGGCGTTCGCGCCGATGGCAGCAGCTTCAAGGCAAGCATGCATTTTTCGCCTGCCAGCTACGACGGCGAGCCCTGCATTCAGGTCGTCATTCGCGCAGAAAGCGATAATGCCGAACTGGAAAAGTTACGCGAGATCAGCAGCCAGGATCTGGTCACGGGCCTTTACAACCGCAACCATTTCCTTGAGTCGCTGGATGGCGCAGTTGAGCGCGCCGTGAACGCCGGAAAGAACTCCAGCCTCGCCTACATCCGCATTGATCGCTTCGCCAGCTTGCAGGCCGAGATCGGCCTTGGCGATTCGGATCGATTGCTGGCCGAACTGGCGCAACTGCTGCGTGGGCAGTTTCCGCAAAATGCAGAGCTGTCGCGCTTCGGGGATGATGCCTTCGCAGTCCTGATGGATGAGGCTACGCCAAAGCAGCTCGAACTTCCCCTGACCGAATTGCTGCAAAAGGTCGAAGGACATCTTTTCGATGTCGGCGGCCGTACCGTTCAGACCAGTCTGAGCATTGGTGTCGCCGCCCTCGACGAACAGACCGCGAAGGCTCGGGACGTGATTGACCGCGCGCACCGCTGCGCCGAAGAGCTGACCGATGGCAATGCCCTGAGAATCTATGACCCGGCTCGCGAGCTGGCGGCTGCCGCTAGCCGCGGCAATATCCTCGCGATGCTGCAGCAGGCGCTGGAGAAGAATAGCTTCCGCCTGCTGTTTCAACCGATCATCAGTCTGCGCGGTGATAGCCACGAACACTATGAGGTGCTACTTCGCCTGCTTGATCCCGAAGGCGCTGAAGTGCCACCGGGCGAGTTCCTCGAGGCGGCGAAAGAGGCAGGATTGGCCTGCAAGATCGACCGCTGGGTGCTGCTCAACTCGATCAAACTGCTCGCCGAACACCGCAATAAGGGCCACAGCACGCGACTGATGGTTCACCTGTCCGGCGCCAGCCTGCAAGATCCCTCGCTGCTTAGCTGGCTGGGAGCGGCACTCAAAGCTTCAAGGCTGCCACCCGATTCACTGGTTTTCCAACTGGACGAAAACGACGCCGTCGCTTACTTGAGACAGGCCAAAGCGCTCACCCAGGGGCTTGCAGGACTCGGCTGCCGCGTAGCGCTGAACCAGTTCGGCTGCGTGCTGAACCCACTCAATACACTGAAGCACCTTGACGCCGATTTTGTGAAGATCGATGGCTCCTATACCCAGGACCTGAGCCGTCAGGAGAATCAGGAAGCACTCAAACAGCTCTTGGCACAGCTGCATGAACAGGCCAAGCAGACCATTGTTCCCTTCGTAGACAGCGCCACCGTACTGGCCACGCTCTGGCAGGCGGGCGTCGGCTATATCCAGGGGCAATACCTGCAGGGCCCGAGCCAGTCGATGGACTACAACTTTTCCTCTGACGAAGATTGATCGTCAGCGGAACGGCCTCCCAGCGACCACTCATATCACTCCCGACCCACGGACCGGTCGACCCACCGATATACAGCAGTAATTGACCTCCGTCAGGCTCCATTGCCAGGGTTGGACTAGAGTGTTCTGATCCAGCCTGCGAGGACAACATCATGACCATGATGAGAGCCGCCGCGTTCGTCGAACCCGGTCGAATCGAGCTTGTTGACAAACCCATCCCCGACGTCGGTCCCAACGATGCCCTGGTCCGCATCACAACCACGACCATCTGCGGCACCGATGTACACATTCTCAAGGGTGAGTACCCCGTCACCGCAGGCCTGACCATCGGTCACGAACCCGTGGGGGTAATCGAGAAGCTCGGCAGCAATGTACAGGGCTACCGGGAGGGCCAGCGGGTCATCGCCGGCGCGATTTGTCCCAACTTCTCCTCCTATGCCAGCCAGGACGGTCTTTCCTCGCAGGACGGCGGCTGCGCCTGCCACGGCTACAAGCCGATGGGCGGCTGGCGATTCGGTAACACCATCGACGGCACCCAGGCAGAGTACGTATTGGTCCCCGATGCTCAGGGCAATCTCGCGCCGGTCCCCGACGGCCTCGCCGACGAACAGGTGCTGATGTGTCCCGACATCATGTCCACCGGCTTCGCCGGCGCCGAAGCCGCCAAGATCAAGATCGGCGACATAGTGGCCATCTTCGCTCAAGGGCCGATCGGTCTCTGCGCGACCGCCGGGGCACGCCTGCGGGGCGCCGGGATGATTATCGTCGTGGACGGTGTCGATGCACGCCTGAACATTGCGCGACAGATGGGCGCTGACGTGACACTGAATTTCAAACAAACGGATGTAGTCGAGGAAATCCTCCGGCTCACCGGTGGCCGCGGCGTCGACGCCTCCATCGAAGCACTTGGCCAACAGTCGACGTTCGAGAGCGCCTTGCGCGTGCTCAAGCCTGGCGGCACGCTTTCTAGCCTGGGCGTATATTCAGCCGACCTCACCATTCCGCTTGGCGCCTTCCATGCCGGGCTTGGCGACCACAAGATCGTGACCTCGCTGTGCCCGGGAGGGAAGGAGCGGATGCGGCGGCTGCTGAACGTGGTGGCTTCAGGGCGCGTAGACCTCGCCGCTTTGGTGACCCATCATTACCCCCTCGACGACATCACCAACGCTTATGAGCTCTTCGCCAATCAGCGCGACGGGGTGCTCAAGGTGGCAATAAAGCCATAAGGCGAGCCTCAGCTGGAAGCTAAAGCCTCAACCGCTTAGCTTCCAGCTCAGCTATTCCGTTCCTTCACGATCCCGGAAGCCAAGTAGGTAAAGAATCCCGTCCAAACCCAAGGTCGAGATAGCTTGCTTGGCCGACTGTTTGACCAGAGGTTTGGCTCGGAAGGCGACACCCAACCCCGCTAACCCAAGCATCGGCAGATCATTGGCACCGTCGCCAACAGCAATGGTCTGCTCCAGCCTCAAGCCTTCCCGCTCAGCCAGCTCGCGAAGCAGATCCGCCTTGCGCTGTGCGTCGACTATGGGCTCCTGCGCTAAACCGGTGAGCTTGCCATCGACTATCTGCAACTCGTTGGCATAGACATAATCGATACCCAGTCTGGCTTGCAGCTGTTTGGCAAAGTAAGTGAAGCCCCCCGACAGAATGGCGGTTTTGTAGCCGAGGCGCTTCAGCTCGGCGAAAAGCAGCTCAGCGCCCTCGGTGAGCCTGAGCCGGGCACCTACTTCCGCCAGCGCTCGCTCCTCAAGGCCTTCGAGTAATGCCAAGCGCTCCCGGAAGCTCGCGCGAAAGTCCAACTCGCCGCGCATGGCACGTTCGGTGATTTCCGAAACCTGGTCGCCAACGCCGGCCACCTTAGCCAACTCGTCAATGACTTCCGCCTCGATCAGTGTCGAATCCATGTCGAACACGGCCAGTCGGCGATTGCGACGGAAAACCGAGTCGCGTTGAAAAGCGATATCGACGTTGAGCTCCTGCGCCACGCTGAGAAACTCGGCGCGCAACGCGGCGGTATCAGCAGGCTCGCCACGAACCGAAAACTCGACGCAACCTTTGCCCAGCTCTTCCGGCATGTCCAGCGGTTGGCGCCCGGATAGCCGGTCTATGTGGTCGATGTTCAAACCATACTTGGCGGTGATCGAACTGACGCGCTGCAACTGCTCGGCGGTCACCTTGCGGGTCAACAGGGTGACGATGTGCCGAGGCTTGCCCTGCCCGGCCACCCACTGCTGGTAGTCTGCCTCCGCAACGGGCGTGAAGCGCACCTGCTGGTCATGTTTGTACCCCATGAAGAGTACGTCCTTGAGGACAGAAGAGGCACGCTCGGTATCGGGTATCTCCACCAGAATGCCAAACGACAGGGTGTCATGGATCACGGCCTGGCCGATATCCAGGATATTCACACCACCTTGAGCGAGTACGCCGGTGATTGCCGCGGTCAGCCCGGGACGGTCTTCCCCAGTGATGTTAATCAGGACGATTTCGCGCAAGGCGCAGCTCCTATGCAAAGAAGACGGGCATTCTATAACAGCAGGACTGCGCTAACGCTTCAGCACACCACCAGTTTTCAACCTGCATCTGCATCTGATGCGTCTGCAATTCGTCTGCTATGACCGAGTGACCTTTAGCCCCCACGGCGCTTTCCGTATACTGCGCGCCACTTTCCTCAAGAGTAGAGCCGCGCTCTGTGAACCGGCCCGCATCCGTCAAGTCCGACAATTTCTTCCTGCTGATCTATCGCGCACTGCGCCAGCGTCGTGTTCCGCTGGTTCTACGCGTAGCCAGCCACACGCTGCTGCTGGTTGCGCTGGCCCTGATCATCTACGCCTGGGTCATGGGCATGCAGTTCAAGCATGCGATGGAGCAGCAGGCCGATGCCCTCGGCCAAAGCCTGACCACCCAGACGGCCGCCTCGGCGACGGATCTGCTGGTGGCCAACGACATTCTTAGCCTCAATGTGCTGCTGAGCAATCTGGTGAAAAACCCGCTGGTGGCGCACGCGGCGATCTACAGTGTCGACAACCGCGTGCTAGCGGAGTCGGGCGCCCGCCCGCAGCGAAGTCTGCTAGGCGACGAGGAAGGCCTCTACTCCACCCCGATCAGTTTTCAGGAGGTGATCGCCGGGCACCTGCGCATCAGCCTCGACATGCAACAGTTCCAGCAACCAATGACCATCAGCCTGCAAAGCATGGGATTGCTCAGCCTTATCCTGCTGGCGCTGACTCTTACGCTAAGCATGCGCCTGGGCCGACAGCTCTCGCTTCCCCTGATGCAGTTGCGCCTGTGGTTGCGCGACCCCGATGACCCGGCCCCGGGCGCAGGTCGGCAAGATGAGATCGGCGAACTGGCGCGGCAGCTGCAGGCACGCCTGGTACCCGAGAAACCGGAGCCGGAGATCGAGCTAGACGACAGCATGGAGGATCTCTATTCGGCGCATTTCGAGGTGCCTGTGGCAGTTCCCGTCAACGACTACCAACGTTCTGACACGGATCTTCGGAGCCATCTCGACGATGCGGCTGGGAGCCTGCCGACGGAGGATGCTGCCACCGATGACTCATTCGACGATGATTTCGATGACGATCCGCCCTTCGATGAGCCCAAGTCGCAGCCAACGCCTGCCCCCACAGTGGCAGTGGCCAGCCCCGCAGCTCCAGCCAGCGCTGGCAAAAGCGGTGTGTTGGCGATTCAGCTCGGCGCCCAGGAGCAACTGCGCCGCCTACCCCGCACACGGCTGACCGAACTGCTGCAGCGCTACAGCGACTGCCTGCAACAGGCCTCGACTCTGTATCAGGCCGAACTGCATACGCTCAACGACGGCAGCAGCCTGATGCTCTTCCACAGCCAGGACGACGAGCAGAACTACCTGACCCATGCGCTTTGCTGCGGCGAGCTGATGCGCGCGCTGGGCCACGCCCTGCAGATCGAGGTCGCCGATAGCGGCATCACGTTGCAGCTGCAATTGGGACTTACTCAAGGCGAAGGGCTTTACGACCTGAGCCAGGGTGATCTTCTGCTCAGTGAGCCTGCACAAGCCGCACTTGCCATGTCGCAACACAGCCGTAACCTGCTGCTGGTCGAACGCGAAATTGGCGAAGACAGCCTGATTCGCCAGCGAGCTCGCATCCGCCCCATTGCAAGCCCCGAGGGCGCCTGCTGCGTCGAACGGCTGCTCGAACCCTACCCCTCGCTACTGGAGCGTCAGCTCGCGCGCATGCACGAGCTGCGCAACCGCATCAGCTGACACCAGCATTCGGTCGGAACATGCGAGCCGGCCCTCGCGGCCGTGGCATCGGTGGAAGAGCGGAGCGTGATCAGCGCGCCCGCATCGCTGCGGAGCGATTAGCAAGCAGCGACTAAGGGGCTGATGCCTGATACGCCAGCGGAACTGTCCACGGCGTAGCGCGTACTACGCCCCTCCTACAGGGGATTGCCCCCGCTGAGCGCAACGGTGCGCATAGGCGCTTCAAACAAGGGCCACTTGCTCAGAAGCGAAACACTTCCAGGTCAGTCCTGATGGGCTCCACAGCAGGGATTGCCGGAGCAGCCTGTGGCTTGTTCGGCGCTTTGCTGACGCTGTTTTTGGTCCGTGCCTTGGCCACCATCACTGGCTCCACCGCGCTCGCCATCATCTCGCCAAGCCGCTGCAGGAGCAGACTTTGCGCGCGCACCTGATCGGTTGCGCTGCCTTTATGCTGCTCTTGCAATCGAACCAGACGACTGCTCTGGCGCTCGCCCTGCCCGTCGAGCACGCGCCATTGGGCTTCCAGCACAGCAGGATGCTGAGGACCGGAATCCAGGCGGGTAATCTCGAGTTCGATCTGTACCTCCGGGCTGAAGCCCTTACTGCCGGGACTCAGCTCCAGGCTCTGGGTCTTCAAGCGCGAGGCCAACTGGCGCAACAGCAACTGACTGATGTCGCCCTGCAGGCTTCCTGCCCAGCGCGCCCGCTGGCCATCAGCGGCGAGGCTCCCATCCGGCAGCCGCTGCAGTAAGGCGTCGTGCTGCAGATAGTCTGCCAATTTTACCGGCCCCAACAGAACCGCTGTGCCATCCGCCGCTTGCCCAGGCATCTCCACAGCGCCGTTGTCGAGTCGATACATCGGCACGGGTTGAGTGACACACCCGGCCAGACTGGCACAGGCAAGTAGCAAAACAGTTGTGAAGCGTTGCACGTTCATCTCTACCTTTGCACCGGGCTTGGGCAACATCGCAACGCGTACCTTTCCGCGCCACTGCATCGTTTACCCTCAGCCATCGCGCTGATTGTCTTTGGCCAGCGACGCAGTCGGCAAGTGCAGCCACCGCATCGCAAACCGGCTAAATCGGAAGGCGGCTATCTTCCGCGAAACGCCTATCAGAAGCCAGCCTTCCGGACTTCTTCGACCCGACAACTTATTCGACCAAGAGCGCATCCACTCGCTGGAAGCCGCGCGGCAGCTTGTTGCCGCGCCGCCCGCGTTCGCCCTTGTAATGCTCCAGATCCTCGCTCTTCAGCGACAAGGTACGCTTGCCGGCCTGCAAGACCAGCGTCGATCCTTCCGGCAGCACGGCGAGATCCGTCAGATACTCTTCACGACTGGCGACCCGATCTCCTGGAATGCCGATAATCTTGTTGCCTTTGCCCTTGCCCAGCTGCGGTAGATCACGAACCGGGAATACCAGCAGACGCCCCTCGGTCGTCACCGCCGCCAACCAGTCCTGATCACGGCTTTTCAGCGGCCGCGGCGCGACGACTCGCGCACCGGCCGGCAACGACAGCAATGCCTTGCCGGCCTTGTTCTTGGCCTGCAGATCCTCGCCTTTAACCACAAAGCCATAACCGGCATCCGAAGCGATTACATACAGCGACTCGTCTTCAGGCAGCAAGACGCACTCGAAACCGGCGCCAGGAGGTGGCGTCAGACGGCCAGTGAGCGGCTCGCCCTGGCCGCGCGCCGAGGGCAGCGAGTGGGCCGCCAGCGAATAGCTGCGCCCGGTCGAATCGATAAACACGGCGTACTGATTGGAACGACCTGCGGCGGCCGCTCTGAAGCCGTCGCCGGCCTTGTAGGACAGCCCGGTGGCGTCGATGTCATGGCCCTTGGCGCAGCGCGCCCAGCCTTTCTCGGAAATCACCACGGTGACCGGCTCGGACGGCAGCAATTCGTTTTCCGATAGCGCGCGGGCTTCGGCGCGCGCAACGATCGGCGAACGGCGGTCATCGCCGTAGGTCTCGGCGTCGGCGATCAGCTCCTTGCGTACCAGCCTCTTCAGCTTGGCTTCGCTGCCGAGCAACGCCAGCAACTTTTCCCGTTCCTTAGCAAGCTCGTCCTGCTCGCCACGAATCTTCATTTCCTCCAGCCGCGCCAACTGACGCAAGCGGGTGTCGAGGATGTAATCGGCCTGTAGCTCGGACAGTTCGAAGCGCGCCATCAACACAGGCTTGGGCTGATCCTCGGTCCGGATGATATGGATCACCTCGTCGAGGTTGAGAAAGGCGACCAGCAAACCTTCCAACAGGTGCAGGCGCCGCTCGACCTTGTCCAGGCGGAACTGCAGGCGTCGCCGGACGGTGCCGATGCGGTAGGTCAGCCACTCGCTGAGCAGCACCTGGAGGTTCTTCACCTGCGGTCGACCATCAAGGCCGATAACGTTGGTGTTGACCCGGTAGCTCGACTCCAGCTCGGTGGTGGCGAACAGGTGCTGCATCAGCTCGTCGGCGTCTACCCGGTTGGATCGAGGGATGATGACGATCCGGCACGGGTTCTCGTGATCGGATTCATCACGAAGATCGGCCACCATCGGCAGCTTCTTCGCCTGCATTTGCGCGGCGATCTGCTCCAGCACCTTGGAGCCGGAGACCTGATGCGGCAGCGAGGTGACCACGATATCGCCGTCCTCGACGCGATATACCGCACGCATACGCACCGAGCCTCGGCCGGTTTCGTAAATCTTCAGCAGATCGGCGCGCGGGGTGACGATTTCCGCCTCGGTTGGGTAGTCCGGCCCCTGCACATGCTCGCAGAGCTGTTCGACGGTGGTTTTCGGGTCGTCCAGCAAACGCACGCACGCGGCGGCGACTTCGCGCAGATTGTGCGGCGGCACGTCGGTCGCCATGCCGACCGCAATCCCCGTAGTGCCGTTGAGCAGCAGGTTAGGCAGGCGCGCGGGCAGGGTCGCTGGCTCGTCCAGCGTACCGTCGAAGTTGGGCACCCACTCCACGGTCCCCTGCCCCAGCTCGGACAGCAACACTTCGGAATAGCGCGACAGCCGTGCTTCGGTGTAACGCATGGCCGCGAAAGACTTTGGATCGTCCGGTGCGCCCCAGTTACCCTGGCCGTCGACCAGCGTGTAGCGGTAGCTGAACGGCTGAGCCATCAGCACCATGGCTTCATAACAAGCCGAGTCCCCGTGGGGATGAAACTTGCCGAGCACGTCACCCACCGTCCGCGCCGACTTCTTGTGCTTCGAGTCGGCGTTCAATCCCAGTTCGCTCATCGCATAGATGATGCGCCGCTGCACGGGCTTGAGCCCGTCGCCGATATGCGGCAGTGCGCGATCCATGATCACGTACATCGAATAATTCAGGTAGGCCTGCTCGGTGAAGTCGGCAAGGGAGCGACGCTCCACGCCGTCCAGGCTCAGGTCGATAGTTTCGCTCATGGTCGATCCGTGGCGTGTTGGCGCAGCACCAGAGTGCCGGCGCGCTGGGTGAATTCGAGTTGTTTCAGGGCGCTCATACCAAGCAGGATCTGCTCACCGCCAAAGCCAGGCGCCACGATGGCACGTACGTCGTGCAGCAAAATGTCGCCAAGGGCTAGGCTGTCCAGCACGGTTCGGTAACCGGTGGTCTGCCCGTTGGCGGTGTGCAGCATCACCGGAGCGCCGCGGGGCAGGCCGAGGCGATCACCAAGGTCGGCGGGAATCGCGACATCGGTAGCACCGGTGTCCAGCAGAAAGGTCACTGTCTCGCCATTGATTTGGCCATCGGCCACGAAATGCCCCTGCGGGTTGCTGTCCAGGTGCACCTCTATCTGCTCGCCCTGGATGACCGACACCGGTTCACGATTGGGATTGAAGCGGCTCTGTTCCCAGCCCGAAAAAAAACGCGTGGCCAACAGCAACCCTGCCCCCCAGGCGAGGACCAGCATGACGCGCCCGGCACGACGCCCGGCAGGCTGACTCACTGCTTGGCACCCCAGCCGCCCTTGGGCGCAGCAAAGCGCCAGACGACAGGACGCTTCTCGCCGTCGGCACGCGTAAGCTCATTGTTGTCGAGCCCGACCCAGGCGCCGTCCTCATCGACCCAGAGGGCTTCGGCATTTCCGAATGGCGTGTCGTAACGGCGCGACTCAGCCATTGCCGTGTCGGCATAGGACCAGCATGCCTCTCGGTGCCCATTCTCCACGTTCCGCCGACAGACCCGGTGAGTCACCGGTTCGAGCGTAAACAGTTTTCCATTATGAAAGGTGAGCCCTGAAAAGCGCCGCGGCTGGGTGTCATCGCCCATCTCGGGAGGCGTTGAATCGCGCCCCCCCCCGACCAGCAACACACATCCGCCGGTACAACGCCAGCTGTTCTGCGTTCGATGGGTCACCAACAGACCACGGCGACTGTGCTCTGCGGCCAGCCACAGCCGATCGGCGCCCGAATCAACCGCTACACCTTCGAACATAGCGTTGAACTTGAGCAACATCCCGCTCGCCCGCGCCTGCCGCACCACTGCACCCGGCAGGTTCAGCCACTCGGCCGTCCCCGCTGGATTCACCCGCAGCACAGCGGCATACGCTTCGCTGACCAGGTAACGATTGCCCAAGCTGTCGCAGCTCAGGCCTTCGAAATCCATTTCACCACCACGCAGCATGCCGGTGAACGCGGAGCGCATGCGCACCCCCCAGGACAACCCGGTATTCGGCACCGGCGGCAACTCGAAGCGCTCGGCCTCGGCCTGCCAGACGGTATCGCTGGCATCCAGACGGTACAGGACATTGTCCTCTCGGTCCGATACTGCCCAGAGCGCGTCACCGCACCAGGCCAGCCCGGATAGATTGCCTGCGGCGATCCCATCGACGGGATGCTCACTGAGCATGGTCAATTCAGGCGCAGCGGTTGCCGAGAATGGCACCGCCAGCGCACCCAGCAGCACCATCCAGAGAAAATTCAAAGCAGCACCTCCGCGAGGTTGCCCTTGGACTCCAGCCAGCTTTTGCGATCGCCGGCGCGCTTCTTGGCCAACAACATGTCCATGATTTCGCGGGTGCCGTCGAAGTCATCCAGGGTCAACTGCACGAGCCGGCGTGTGTTCGGGTCCATGGTGGTTTCGCGCAACTGAGGCGGGTTCATCTCCCCCAAACCCTTGAAGCGCGTGACCTGCGGCTTGCCACGGCGTTTCTCCGCCAGCAAGCGATCAAGGATGCCGTCACGCTCGGCTTCGTCGAGCGCATAAAAGATGTCCTTGCCCAGATCGATGCGGTACAGCGGCGGCATGGCCACATACACATGACCGGCATCCACCAGCGGGCGGAAATGACGAACGAACAACGCGCAGAGCAGGGTTGCGATGTGCAAACCATCCGAGTCAGCGTCAGCGAGGATGCAAATCTTGCCGTAGCGCAGCTGGGAAATATCCATCGCGCCGGGATCGACGCCGATGGCCACGGCGATATCGTGCACTTCCTGGCTGGCCAGTACCTCGCCGCCGTCGACTTCCCAGGTATTCAGGATCTTGCCGCGCAAAGGCATGATTGCCTGAAACTCCTTGTCGCGGGCCTGCTTGGCGGAACCGCCCGCAGAATCCCCCTCGACCAGAAACAGCTCGGAGCGCGCCGGGTCCTGCCCAGCACAGTCGGCCAGCTTGCCGGGCAGCGCCGGTCCCTGGGTGACGCGCTTGCGCTCGACCTTCTTGCTGGCTTTGAGCCGGCGCCCGGCGTTGCTGATGGCCAGTTCGGCCAGCTGCAAGCCCAGCTCGGGATGCGCATTGAGCCACAGACTGAAAGCATCCTTGACCACCCCGGAGACAAACGCGGCGGCCTCCCGCGAAGACAGACGCTCTTTGGTTTGACCGGAGAACTGCGGCTCCTGCATCTTTGTCGAGAGCACGAATGCGATCCGCTCCCAGACGTCTTCCGGCGCCAGCTTGACGCCTCGTGGCAGCAGATTGCGGAACTCGCAGAACTCCCGCATGGCATCCAGCAGCCCCTGACGCAGGCCATTGACGTGGGTGCCGCCCTGCGCAGTTGGGATCAGGTTGACATAGCTTTCCTGGACACTGTCACCGCCTTCCGGCAGCCAAAGAAGTGCCCAGTCAACCGCCTCCTTGCTGCCGGCCAAGCTGCCGCAGAAGGGCTCGTCGGGTAGCCGAACAAACGCGCTGACGGCGTCGACCAGATACGAGCGCAGACCGTCCTCGTAGTGCCATTCGGTCTTCTCTCCGGTGTTCTTGTCCTCGAAACTGACATTCAAGCCGGGGCAAAGCACGGCTTTAGCCTTGAGCACATGCTTGAGCCGGCTGATCGAGAATTTCGGGGTATCGAAGTATTTCGGGTCGGCCCAGAAATGTACGCTGGTACCCGTATTGCGCTTACCGACCGTCCCGATGATGTCCAGCTCGCTAGCCTTGAAGCCGTCGGCGAACGCCATGCGGTATTCGTTGCTCTCGCGCTTGACCGTCACTTCCACACGGGTCGACAACGCGTTGACCACAGAAATGCCCACCCCGTGAAGACCACCGGAAAACTGGTAGTTCTTGTTCGAGAACTTGCCGCCTGCGTGCAGTTTGGTGAGGATCAGCTCGACGCCCGAAACCCCCTCCTCCGGATGGATGTCCACCGGCATGCCGCGACCATCGTCGATCACCTGAAGGGAATTGTCCTGATGCAAGATGACCTGGACCGAGCTGGCATGCCCCGCCAACGCTTCGTCGACACTGTTGTCGATGACTTCCTGGGCGAGGTGGTTGGGCCGCGAGGTGTCGGTGTACATGCCTGGTCGCTTGCGCACCGGATCCAGGCCGGAGAGGACTTCAATGGCTTCGGCGGTATAAGACATGTGCGTCTCGTGATGTCCTTATAAATCGGAAAAATCGACGTCTGCAAACAGGGCCGGATCAAAGCCGGCAAAGGCCAGCAAGGCAGGAAGCCGCTCGGAAAAACCCTGGAAGCCATGATCACCACCGGCCTGAATGCGCACAGCACAGCCCCTGTAGTAATTCGCCGCATGGCGGTAATCCAGCGTTTCGTCACCCGTCTGCAACCAGACCTGGTAGCGCTCGGCATCTTGCGGCGATGGCACCTCCAGCTCGGCCAGCGCCGTGACATGGTCTTCAGTCAGATCCCAGACCTCGCCGCTGTAGAGGTTGGTCTGAGGGCCGAGATAACCATCGAAACGGCAATGAGGCGTAACGGCCGGATTGATCAGCAGGGCCTTGAGCCCGTGGCGCTCGGCGAGATGCGTTGCATAGTATCCGCCGAGGGAGCTGCCGACCAGCAGCGGTCGCCCCAGCGCTGCAATCGCCGTCTCAAGCTGCTTAATGGCCTGTCGTGGATGATGGTGCAACGCCGGCACCTGCAGCGAGTCAGTCCGGTCCAGCCGACGCAGGGCTGCTGTCAACTGGCTGGCCTTATGTGACAACGGTGAACTGTTGAGGCCGTGCATATAGAGAATGGTGGGCTGTTCGCGAGACATGCTGATTCGCTGGACTGACAAAGGATGGGAAGGCTACTAGGCGAGGCGCGCAAGCTGCAAGCCGCCTGGGAAGCCTGAGGCCAATCGGTGCGGGACTGCGTCAGCGCCAAACACTTTCACAGACCTGCGATGATTAATACCCTTTGACGCAGTAATCGACTACGAAGTCGATACCAACCACTCGCGAAACACCGGTATCGAGTGAGCCGTCAGCGTACAGCCGCAACCAGCGGTAGCCGGGCGCAAGCGTATCGACTTGAAAGTCCTCGCTGCCGGGCGCGAACTGCACGCCGGTGGAGGGGGTGGCTAGCAAGCGAACACCACGACGTTCACTATCGAACGCCTGATGGATGTGCCCCCAAAGCAATGCCTTGACGCAGCTGAAACGGTCAAGCACTTCGAACAGCGCCTCACGATTGTGTAATCCGATACTGTCCATCCAGCGACTGCCAATCGAGACCGGGTGATGGTGCAGGCAGACCAGGTGAGGCCGGTGCGGTGCCTGCTGCAGGGTTTGCTCCAGCAGGGCCAATTGCTCGTCACGCAGCATTCCGAAGACCGCGCCCGGCACCAGCGTATCGAGCATGACGACCCGCCACGCACCGATATCAAACACGGGCGCCATCATGTCGCTGCCACGGGTTGCCTCTTGCATTGGGGCCAACTCGTCATGGTTGCCTGGACACCAGCGAACCGGCGCGTCTATACGCTCGGACAGCTGGCGAAACCGCTTATAGGAGGCAAGGGAGCCGTCTTGGGAAAGATCACCGGTCGCCAACATCAGGTCGACACGCGGCTGCTCATCGAGAACCAGATCCACGACACGCTGCAGACTGTCAGCCGTATCCATACCCAACAGCTTGCCGCCTGCTTCGGCGAACAGGTGGCTATCGGTCAGCTGTACGAGCAGTACCGAGTCGTGTTCAACAGTGAGCGGCGCAGCAGCCAAGACCCGTCTCCTTTGGCGAAATCGCAGAAGAATTATGGTGGCTGGGCGTTGCAGGGGTAAACCGCGCGATGCGGGCATGCATCACAGAACCGCTTGGGAGCATCACAGAGCCAATAGCACAGCGCCATCACCACATCAGGCGTGCGCTGTCCCGCTTAAAGCACAGACTCCAGCTCATGGCCGCAAGCAAGGCAGTGACCAAGCCACTCCCCGAGGAACAGGTTGAGCTGATTTTTTTCGTCAGGCTGATGCATTTGCGCGTTGGGATAGCTGTAGATGCCGCGGAAACGCCGGGCGTTCTCGGCGCCAATCACTTCAGCCATACGCGCATCATGGTAGACACGTACGTCCATCTGCGGCACTGGCAACCAAGGCAGACAGTCCTGCTGACTGATCTGAACGGTGGTGGTGTAGGGGCAGCTCTCGGTGACGGCCAGCACCAGCACGCCGAGCAGGCGGTCGCCTTGGCTCATGGCGATCCTGCGCGTGTCCGGACGGTTGCGCATTTCCGGAAGCAAACGCATCAGACGCAGATAGTTTGCCTCGCAGGCCGCCTGAAGTTCCAGCAGGTCGACGCGGTATCGCTCGCGGGTTCGCCTCATATCCATGCCTCCCTGATCTCGCTGCGATTCAAAGCCAGCCACTGCAGCGCAATGATCGTCGCCGCGTTATCGATCCGGCCATCGCGCAGCGCCTCCAATGCTTCATCAAGAGACCACACCGCTGCACGGATGTCTTCACCCTCCTCTTCCAGTCCGAACACGCCGCCAGCGCCTTCACTGCTGCAACGTCCGACGTAGAGATGAATGCGCTCGGTGCTGCCCCCTGGTGACGGATAGTAAACAGACACCGGCCAGAGCTCGCCGAGCTCCAGGCCTGCCTCTTCCACCGACTCCCGGCGTGCCACCTCTTCAGGCTGCTCGTCCTTATCGATCAGGCCGGCCACCGTTTCAACCAGCCATGGGTTGTCGCCATGCGCCATGGCACCGACACGAAACTGCTCGATCAATACAACCTCGTCGCGCTGAGGATCATACGGAAGCACACAGACGGCATCGTGACGAACAAACAGCTCGCGCTCGATCTCGGCGCCCATGCCGCCTCGGAACAAACGATGGCGAAGGCGGAAGCGGTCAAGGTTGTAAAAGCCACTGAAGCAGCGCTCGCGGCTGATGATCTCGACATCGTCGGCGCCTGCTTTGAAAATATCGTTCATGCACTACTCACATATCGGTTTGTGCCAGCAACTGCTGGCGCCGGAAAAGGCTGCAACCGTCACGGCGTGAGCGGTCTCTCTGCTGCCATCCTAGCGCGCCGCTTGCTCAGGCGCAGCCCTTTGCAGACCACTCGCATAACGGAAGATGCCCAGCTGACGATTCTCGAACTTCGTTCCGCCCGCGCACTCGAACCCGCACTGAAGCCGCCGCAGGAGCCAATCCATTGATGCCAATTCGCAATGCCATCGTCTTAACAGCTTTCAGCCTGCTGATAGGCGGCTGCCAACACTTTGGTGGCGAGCCACCAGTAGACCTTCGGCAGATCCTCAGCGAGCAACGTCCGACCGGCTGCCCTGAGCAAGACGATAGTTGCCCCTTGGTGAACATAGATACTCAGCTGTTTAAAAACGAGCCCGTACTGAACGCGCTGATCGACCAGCGGTTGCGCGAGATGACGGTAGTCAGCCCGGATGAACAGGTCCCGGCATCCCTCGAGGGCTATCAACAGGCCTTCCTGCAAGACGCGGAGCCCGGCTGGAGCAGCTATCTTCAAGCCAAGTTGCGTGAGCAGCATGGGCCGCTGCTGGTGGTTGAGCTGTCGAGCTATATCCACACTGGCGGCGCTCACGGAATGCCCGGGCGCGGCTTCATCAATTACGACCGAGAGCAGGACCGTCAGCTGAAGCTCGCCGATGTACTGCTGCCGGGCAAGGAAGGCGCCTTCTGGCGCGTTGCCGCGAAGGCGCACCAGCAATGGCTGCTAGCCAACGAGCACGACGCCGCTTTCAGCCGCCAATGGCCCTTCCAGCAGACTGCCAACATTGCGCTGCTACGAGAAAAGGTGCTGCTCAAATACGACGTTTACAGCATTGCGCCGTATTCGAGCGGCCACCCTGAACTGGAGATTCCGTACCGGGAGCTCAGCGGGATACTGAAACCGGCCTACCTGCCGTAGCCCCGCCAAAACGACTCAACACCAGCAGCAGCCCGCCGGAAAGGAACAGCGCCGGCAGGCTGGCACCAATTTCCGGCCAGGCGTTCGCCAGCAGGTGGTAGACGGCCGCGCCGAGGGCCCACGCCAGTAAGGTCTCCCAGCGCAACAGCGTACTGGCCATCTGCAATCGGCCACGCCTCCTGAGCAGGTAGTGATCGACCAGCACCACACCAAACAGCGGGGCGAATACCGAGCCGATCAGCAGCAGGAAGTTCGGGTATTCCGCCAATGGCGCCAACCAGGCGATCAAGGTGCACAGCGCGCCAATAGTCAGCGCCAGCCGCTCGACCTTGAACGGCAGCAGCAGGCCAACCGAGACCGCAGCCGAATGGATGTCTGCAAAGGCATTCTCCGACTCGTCCAGCAGGATCAATAGCAGCGGAATCCCCAGCCCGGCACCGGCCAGCGCCAGCAGAAGCGCATTGACCTCGCCGCTGTCAGCGAACGCCAGGGTATAAGCGACACCAAGGCTCATCAGCCAGACGTTGCCCAAGAAAAAGCCCAGCACGGTGCCGCCGAACACGCGTCGCGCCGCTTTACCGAAGCGCGAATAGTCGGCGATCAGTGGCAACCAGGACAGTGGCATGGCGATGGCGATATCGAAGCCCAGCGCAAAGGGCAGCGAGCCATCACCCGGACGTGCCCATAGGGCCCGGAGATCGGCCTTGTCGAACAGGTTCCAGGTCAACCAGACGCAGGCGCCAAGCAGCAGCCAAATGCCCCACTTGCGCAAGATTCGACGGACGAAGGTCAGCGGACCGGTGATCGCCAGCAACGTCGCCAGCGCACCGAAGAACAACGTCCATAGCGCCGGACTGACCCATCCGCTTTGCTCGCCAAACGCACGCGCGGCCAACAGGCTCGCCGCGTCGCGCATGACGATGATCTCGAACGCACCCCAGCCGATCAGCTGAAACAGATTCAGCAAGGCCGGCAGCACCGCGCCGCGGTCACCCAAGGTGCGCTTCAGATTGGCCATTGAAGACAAGCCGGTGTCGGTGCCGATCACTGCGACCGCCCCGAGCAATATCACGCCGACGGCGGTGCCGCTGAGGATGGCCAGCAAGGCGCCGCTCATGCCCAGGCCCGGCGCCAGCAACGCACCGAGCTGCAGCACCATCAGACCGATGCCGAGGGAGAACCAGAGGGAAAACAGATCGCGACCACTGAACACACGGTGCTCAGCGGCGATCATCTGATGCGGGGAATAACGACCGGGAATGTTCACATTGTTATCTCAGAAAAACCGGTTGCCCGGCATACCGTGAGCACGAGTAGTTCGCCTCACGGAACAAATATCATCAGCAATCCAAAGGTCAGGTAACGCCGAACGCTTATCCGCCTTAGAGGGAGAGGCCCCGATGGCCGCCGACTGATTTCGACAGAAGCGGCTGGTCGAGGCGTGGAAAAGGCTTCGCCGTTTTCCACCCTACAGACGAGCCACGCACCAGCCCCTGGCTGTTTCGTAGGGCGGATCACGCTTCATCGATCCACCAAGCCGCGGCACGGTGGATGCAAGAGCGACACCCACCCTACGACCCAGTCACCGGGGTGATGGCTGACGGGGCCGCTACACCTGCTTGTAGATCACCGAGCCTTCGTCCTTGAAGCGCGAAGACTGCTCCTTGAAGCCGGCCTCGATTGCTTTTTGCTCATCGGTAAGCCCGTTTTCCGCGGCGTATTCACGCACTTCCTGGGTGATCTTCATCGAGCAGAACTTTGGCCCGCACATGGAGCAGAAATGCGCGACTTTGGCTGAATCCTTCGGCAGGGTCTCGTCATGGAAGGCCCGTGCGGTGTCGGGGTCGAGGCCGAGGTTGAACTGGTCTTCCCAGCGGAACTCGAAGCGCGCCTTGGACAGGGCGTTGTCGCGAATCTGCGCACCCGGATGGCCCTTGGCGAGGTCCGCAGCATGCGCCGCAATCTTGTAGGTGATAATGCCGGTCTTGACGTCATCCTTGTTCGGCAGCCCAAGGTGTTCCTTTGGCGTGACGTAGCAGAGCATCGCGCAGCCGAACCAGCCGATCATCGCCGCACCGATCCCCGAGGTGATGTGGTCGTAGCCCGGGGCGATGTCGGTGGTCAGCGGGCCTAGGGTGTAGAACGGCGCCTCGTCGCAGCACTCCAGCTGCTTGTCCATGTTCTCCTTGATCATCTGCATCGGCACGTGGCCGGGGCCTTCGATCATGCACTGGACGTCGTGCTTCCAGGCGATTTTGGTCAGCTCACCAAGGGTTTCCAGCTCACCGAACTGCGCCGCGTCGTTGGCATCGGCAATCGAGCCGGGCCGCAGGCCGTCCCCCAGCGAGAAGCTGACGTCATAGGCCTTCATGATTTCGCAGATTTCCTCGAAGTGGGTGTAGAGGAAATTCTCCTGATGATGTGCCAGGCACCACTTGGCCATGATCGAGCCGCCGCGACTGACGATGCCAGTGACGCGCTTGGCGGTCAGCGGCACATAGCGCAGCAAGACGCCGGCGTGGATGGTGAAGTAGTCAACGCCCTGCTCGGCCTGTTCGATCAGGGTGTCGCGGAACAGCTCCCAGGTCAGGTCTTCGGCCACACCGTTGACCTTTTCCAGCGCCTGGTAGATCGGCACGGTGCCGATCGGTACCGGCGAGTTGCGGATGATCCACTCGCGGGTTTCGTGGATGTGCTTGCCGGTGGACAGGTCCATCACCGTGTCCGAGCCCCAACGGATGCCCCAGGTCAGCTTGGCGACTTCCTCTTCAATCGAGGAGCCCAGCGCCGAGTTGCCGATATTGCCGTTGATCTTCACCAGGAAGTTGCGGCCAATGATCATCGGCTCCAGCTCGGTGTGGTTGATGTTGGCGGGGATGATCGCGCGGCCGCGAGCCACTTCGTCACGAACGAACTCGGCGGTGATTTCCTTCGGGATCGAAGCCCCGAAGCTCTGCCCGGCATGTTGCTCGGTGAGCAGGCCGGCGGCGCGCGCTTCCTGCAGTTTCATGTTTTCGCGGATGGCGATGTATTCCATCTCGGGCGTGATAATGCCCTGACGCGCATAATGCATCTGGCTGACGTTCTTGCCCGGCTTGGCGCGGCGCGGATTGCGCACATGGGCGAAGCGCATCTTCGTCAGCTCGGCATCGGCCAGGCGTTGCTGGCCGAACTGCGAAGTCAGGCCGTCAAGCAGTTCGGTATCGCCACGGTCATCGATCCAGGCCGAGCGCACGTCGGCCAGGCCTTTACGCACATCGATGGTCACGCTCGGATCGGTGTAGGGACCGGAGGTGTCGTACACCAGTACCGGCGCGTTGATCTCACCGCCGAAATCCGTGGGCGTGACGTCGAGACTGATCTCGCGCATCGGCACGCGGATGTCGGGGCGCGAACCCTGCACATAGATTTTCTGCGAACGCGGGAAAGGCTGGATCGACCCCTGGTCGACCTGGGCTGATTCACTCAGGTTTTGTTGTTCTGCACGCATCAGGCTGGCTCCTCGAAAGTTGTCGGGGCGAACCTGAAAAACACGGCGGATCAAGGGCATCGGGCGCGCCGGAACTGGCGCCGAGAGAGCTTACCGGAACGACTGGCGAGCACATCTTGTTCCCTACGCAGGCCTTAACCTGATCAGGTTCAACGGGATCCGGAACTTTCCGATCTCAGCCTTCGCTTCAAGGCACCCCGACAAGAACGGGGCCGAGTCTAATCAAGACTGACCGCGAATACCATGCCGATGGCAAGCGCCGCGACCGCCGGGTCACCTCCCTCTCCGACCGCCCAGCTGCCTGATCGCATCCAACAAGGTCCCGAACACACTGTTCAAGCGCCTTGACCGACCGCATGACCGCGCATAGCCTTGCCCATCACTTCGCTTCAGGGAAAGACGCACATGCTGCGCAGACTCACGCTGGCACTCGCCGTGACCGTCGCCTCGTCCGGGCTGAGCTGGGCTCAGACAGCGCCACCCCTTTCCGCTCGGACCGATCTGGTCAGCGTCTACCGACAAGCCGTTGAAAACAACGCCGACCTCGCGGCGGCGCGCGCGCAGTTCAAGGCGATCCAGGAAGTCGTGCCTCAGGCACGTGCCGGCTTGCTACCGAACCTCAGCGGCGGCGCCGAGCTCAGCAATACGCGCACCGATGTCGATACATCCATGGGTTCGCGCTCGCTGTCACGCAGCGGCACCGTCTACCAGGCGACCCTCAGCCAGCCGATCTTTCGCCCTGAACGCTGGTTCCAGTTGCAGGCGGCCGAAGCCATCAGCGAACAGGCCGCGCTGGAGTACTCGATCGCCGAACAGGACTTGATTCGCCTCACCGCGCAAGCTTACTTCGCCGTGTTACGTGCCCAGGACAATCTGGCCGCAGCCAAGGCCGAAGAGTCGGCCTTTCAGCGCCAGCTCGACCAGGCCAATGAGCGCTTCGAAGTTGGTTTGTCCGACCGTACCGATGTGCTCGAAGCTCAGGCGGGCTTCGACACCGCGCGCGCCAACCGATTGCTTACACAACGGCAAGTAGACGATGCGTTTCAGGCGCTGTTCACCCTGACCAATCGTGAGTATCTGGCACTGGAAGGCATTGAGCACAGCTTGCCGGTGCTGCCGCCCATCCCCAATGACGCCAGCGCCTGGGTCAACACCGCCACGCAGCAGAACCTTGATCTGCTGGCCAGTAATCAGGCCGTCAACGCGGCCGAGGAAACGCTGCGCCAGCGTCGTTCTGGGCATGCGCCGACCCTCGACGCTGTGGCGCGCTACAGCAAGGGCGACAACGACAGCCTGGGTTTCACCAACACGGGTAGCGAAGCGGTGACTGGCATCCCCCGCTACACCGGCGACGTCGAGCAGCGCAGCATCGGCCTGCAGCTGAACATTCCTCTATACAGCGGCGGGCTGATCAGCTCCCAGCGCCGCGAAGCCTTTCACCAGCTGACCCAGACCGAGCAACAGCGTGAAAGCTTACGGCGTCAGGTGGTCGAAACCACGCGCAACCTCTATCGGGCGGTCAACACCGACGTCGAACAGGTGCAGGCACGGCGGCAGTCGATCGTTTCCAACCAGAGCGCGCTGGAAGCGACCGATATTGGCTACCAGGTCGGCACGCGCAATATTGTCGACGTGCTCGACACGCAACGCCGCCTGTTCGCTTCGGTGCGTGACTACAACAATGCCCGCTACGACTACATCATCGACAGCCTGCGCCTGAAACAGGCCGCCGGAACACTCAACCCTGGTGACCTGGAAGATCTGCAACGCTATCTGAAAACCGACTACGACCCGGACACTGATTTCCTGCCGCCGGATCTGTCTGAGAATTTCGCCAAACCGGTGCGCATCGAGTAGTGGTGGCGAGCCGCCCCAAACAGGCGGAACGCCACGCGTCATGCATGATCGGCCTGTATCGGGCCGGAACCACTAACAGTTTAGCGCCCGGCCCAGCGGGCACCCGTGCCCAGCAAAGCGCAACTCCCCGAGCAGCCTGATGCCTCGTTACTTGAGCAAGGCACCCAACCCCATCAGCAAACGCTCTAGCGCGCCCTGATTGTTCTCCAGAACCTTCAAGCCCGCGCTGCGTGCATCTGCGACGCGCTCGGGCTCGCGCCAGAACAGCGCTATCACTGATGCCAATTCAGCTGCATTGCTGACCTCAGCAAGCGCACCGGCATCGCGCAGTTGTGCGGCGATATCGAGAAAGTTGAACAGGTGCGGCCCCGTCAGCACGGGCTTGCCCAATGCGGCAGGCTCCAACAGGTTGTGGCCACCCGTAGGCACCAGGCTGCCGCCGACAAAGGCGACATCAGCCAAGGCGAACAAAAACAGCAGTTCGCCCATGGTGTCGCCCAACACCACCTGAGTCTCGGGCTTCGGCGGTTCAGCGAGGGACCGGCGGACCGTGATGAAACCCTGTTTCCCACACAGCTCATGGACGGAGCGAAAGCGCTCAGGATGGCGCGGCACCAGGATCAACAGCGCATCGGGCCTATCAGCGAGGATCAGTCGATGCGCCGCAAGCAGAATCTCATCTTCACCCATATGAGTGCTGGCACCAATCCAGATCGGCCGCGACATGGCACCCCACTGCTGCCGAAGCTGCGACGCGCGCTCAGGCAGCGCCGGATCGATATTCAGGTCGAACTTGATTGAGCCGGTAACCTGTACGCTCTCCTTACGCGCACCCAACGCCTGAAAGCGTTCGGCCTCGGCGGCGGTCTGAGCGGCGATCAGGCTCAGTTCGGCCAGCATCGGTGCGGTTAGTCGGGCGAAGCGTGCATAACCGCGCGCAGAACGCTCGGACAGACGCGCATTGGCCAGTGCCACAGGGACACCCCGCTTCGCGCATTGATGGATATGGTTCGGCCATAACTCGGTTTCCATCACGACTGCCAGCTTGGGTTGCAGCGCTTGCAGAAAGCGCGCCGCCGCCCACGGTAGATCGTAGGGCAAATAGCAGTGCTGCACCCTATCCCCAAACAGCGCTTTGATGCGCTCAGAGCCCGTCGGCGTCATGCAGGTGACGGTGATAGGCAGCAACGGATAGCGCTCCATCAACGCCCGAATCATCGGCGCCGCGGCAATGCTTTCGCCTACCGACACCGCATGCACCCAGATGCCACCCTGCTGGAACTCCGGCAGCCCTACAGCCAAGCGCTCCCCGATGCGTGCCCGATAAGCCGGTGCTCTACGGGCGCGCCAGAATAGACGCGCAAGCACCAGAGGCAGGGCGAGATGAAACTGCAAGGTATAGAAGGCGCGATTCATGGGCGCGGAGCTTAGCAAAGCGACGGACGCAACGGCCACAGCGAAGCACGAAGCGAAATCCCCTAGCGCCGCACCGAACTTGCCCGCCCCGCAGGAGCCGAATGGACGCAGCGCGAATCTGCACTGCCCAGAACCGGAGACCGTATGACTGGCTATCTCTATCTTGCCATCGCCATTACCGCCGAAGTGATTGCCACCACCTCCATGAAATCGCTGGCAGGCTTCAGTCGCCCGCTACCGCTGTTCTTGGTGATCGCGGGCTACAGCCTCTCATTCTGGATGCTTGCTTTGGTGGTCAGGACGATACCGGTGGGCATTGCCTACGCCATATGGGCTGGCCTCGGCATTGTGTTGGTGAGCATCGCCGCAGCAGTGATCTATGAGCAGAAGCTCGATTTACCGGCGGTGCTAGGCATGGCGCTGATCGTCGCTGGCGTGGTGGTCATCCAGGTCTTTTCCGGCAGTACCGGACACTGAGCCGGATCGGCTGATGTTCAGGGGTGAGCGGTTATACTGCGCGCCTGATTTCTCCAAGAGGTCCCTTCATGTCCGAGTCACTGAGCACCGATGTTCTGATCGTTGGCGGCGGAGTCGCCGGTCTGTGGCTGAACGCACGCCTACGCCGACTGGGCTATTCGACGCTGCTGGTGGACAAGGGTGTGCTCGGCGGCGGACAAAGCGTCAAGTCGCAGGGCATCATCCACGGCGGGACCAAGTACGCACTGAGCGGCGCGTTGACCGGCGCATCGGAAGCCATCGCCGACATGCCACGACGCTGGCGCGAGGCGCTTGCCGGCAACGGCGAACTGGACCTCGCCGGTGTACGCCTGCTATCGGATGCTCACTATTTATGGTCACCCGGCACCCTGACTGGCAACCTCACCAGCTTCTTTGCCAGCAAAGCCGTGCGGTCACGCGTGGGTCAGGTCAAGGGCGGAGAGCTGCCCCCGGCGCTCCAGGATCCTCGCTTCAAAGGCAGGGTCTACCGCCTCAGCGAGCTGGTACTGGACGTGCCCAGCCTGATCCAGCGACTCGCAGAACTGTCCGGCCCAGGCCTGCTGAAAGCCGAGCGAATCGAGCCTCTACAGGAAAACGGCGAGCTCAGCGGATTGATGGTTGACGGTCGTTCGATCCGTGCTCAACGCGTTGTCCTGACGGCCGGCGCGGGGAATGCCGAACTGCTGAATGCGCTGGGCCTCGCTCAGCCGGCGATGCAGAAGCGCCCGTTGCACATGGTCATCGTCAAGGCTCCGACATTGAAGCCTCTGTATGCACATTGCCTGGGCGGCGGTTCCAAGCCGCGCATCACCGTCACCAGCCACCCTGCTGCCGACGGAGAATGGGTATGGTACCTGGGCGGTGACCTGGCCGAAGCCAGCGGGGTTGCGCGCGACGAAGCATCGCAGATTGCCGCCGCGAAGAAAGAGCTGGCCGAGCTGGTGCCCTGGATCGATCTATCGGCAGCCAAATGGGCCACGCTGCGCATCGATCGGGCCGAGCCTGCGCAATCCGCACTGGCCAGACCGGATAACGCCTTCGTCGCTGAGCAGGGCCGCCTGCTGGTAGGCTGGCCAACCAAACTGGCGCTGTCCCCAGACTTCTCTGACCGGGTCGAGGCCGCGCTGCTTCGCGACGGTATCCAGCCGCAACCCTTGACGGCCCTGCCCGAACTTCCGCGCCCCGCGATCACAGGGCCGTTTTGGGAAGGACTGGTCTGATGGATACCACGCTCCACGCCCTGCATCGTCCGTTGGGCAGCACAGGCTTGAATGTGTCGCCACTGGGCTTGGGCACGGTCAAGCTGGGCCGTGATCAAGGCGTGAAATACCCCAGCGGCTTCCGTATTCCAGACGATGCACAGGCGCGCCACTTGCTTGATTTGGCGCGAGACCTCGGCATCAACCTGATCGACACCGCCCCCGCCTATGGCATCAGCGAACAGCGCTTGGGCCCGCTGCTGCAGGGCCAGCGCGATCATTGGGTGGTGGTCAGCAAGGTCGGCGAGGAGTTCGTCGACGGTCTGTCGCATTTTGATTTCTCACCAGCCCATACGCGCTTTTCCGTCGAGCGCAGCCTAAAGCGGCTGAAAACCGACCGTATTGAGCTGGTACTGGTGCACTCGGACGGGCGCGATCTGGAAATTCTGCAGCACAGTGGCGTCTACGAAACGCTCGCGGAACTCAAGCGCGAAGGCAAGATCCTTGGCTACGGCCTCTCGGGCAAGACGGTGGAAGGCGGCTTGTTCGCCCTCGAACAGGGTGACTGTGCGATGGTCACCTACAACCTCAACGAGCAGGCCGAACGGCCGGTGCTCGACTACGCTCAGGCACATACCAAAGGCATCCTGGTCAAGAAAGCGCTCGCCAGCGGCCATGTTTGCCTGAAGCCAGACGAGGACCCCGTACGGCTCAGTTTCGAACTGTTGTTCAGTCATCCAGGCGTAGGCTCGGCCATCATCGGCACCATCAACCCGCAACACTTGTCAGCTAACGTACGCACCGCCGCATCCGTTTTATCCCAACAACAATAAACACGGCCAAACGGCCGCCGACTACAGGAGGAGCCGAATGCCGCGTGTATTGATCCGCAAGAACCCCACCGCCTTCAAGACGCTGCCGCTGCTCGTCGAAGCCAGCCCTGAAGGCTTGAGCTATCAAAGCCTCGGCCGCCCGCTAAATTTCAGCGAGATGCTCGAGCGTCGCCGACCGGTGGCCGTAGACGACCCGAGCCGCTTTAGTCTCGAACTGGCTAACCTCGGCGTATCGGTACGCCTAACGCTCTCTTGGCACGGTCAAGAATACTGGGTGCTGGTGCGCCAGCACCGTCAGGACCGGGGTGACGTAGTGCTCAAGCTGATTTCCGGCTATGTTCCGGCCCACGAGCTCAGCCTGCCGCTGCTCACTGCGATTCAGGAAGTCGCCGAAGAATGTCTGCTGGAAACGCCAGAGGGCTGGCTCGCCGGACGCTTCGGCGAGACCTGGCTACCGGCCCCCTATCAGGGCAGCCTGCGCTACCGCGAGGCGGTGAACTTCAATCTGGCTTCCCTTTCCGGCTCGGCGAGACCAGTGCAGTGCGGGCAGATGACCTTGATGGAGCGCCCGCGAGCCTATGTTCATCTGCCAACGGCTTCCCTGCAGTTGGTGTACGACATGCGCCTCGAATTGCCGAAGGAAACCCGGGAGCTCAGCCTGTTCCATGTCGATGAACGGCTGGAAGACGGCAAGCTCGTTGCCGAGCTGTCCCGCAGCAGGCCCGATCTTTATCTGGTCCCGCTGCTGCAGGGGCGTCCAACTGCCGCGTTGTACACCTTGCGCAAAGGTCAGCCCATTCCGGCCAGCACGCGTGGACTTTGGCTTTCGGAGAGCTTCGCAGCGCAGGATGATTGGGTGGTACGGGAAGAGCGAATCACTTGGCGCGACTGGATCAAGACCCTCGCCGCAGCTGAATCAGGTTGAATTCAGAAGAAGTAGTGCCCAGCTGAGTAAGCTGGGCATACGCTGCGCCTACCGCTTGCGGATCTTTTCTACGATCGCCGTGGTCGAGCTGTTCTCGACCAGCCCGAGCACTTTAACCTCGCCGCCATAGGCAGTGACCAGACCCGCGCCAACAACCTGATCGACGCCGTAGTCCCCCCCCTTTACCAGCACATCTGGCTTGACCTCGGCGAGTAACGCTTCTGGCGTATCCTCAGCGAAACATACGACCCAATCAACCGCGCCGAGCCCAGCCAACACTGCCATGCGCCGATCGACCGAGTTGATCGGCCGGCCCGGCCCCTTCAGACGACTCACAGACCCGTCGTCATTCACCGCGACGATCAAGCGATCCCCTTGAGCGCGGGCTTGCTCCAGATAGGTCACATGCCCGGCGTGCAGGATGTCGAAACAGCCATTGGTAAACACGATCTTCTCGCCGTCAGCGCGTGCATCTTCAATCGCGGTGAGCAGCTGCTCGAGGGTCATGACGCCGCGCTCGGAACCTTCCTCGCGCTGCACTGCACGACGCAGTTCCGGTGCGCTGATGCAGGCTGTGCCCAGCTTGCCTACGACAATCCCGGCCGCGAGATTGGCCAATGCCACGGCCTGGGGCAGTTCCTCTCCAGCAGCAATTGCCGCCGCTAACGTCGAAATCACCGTATCCCCAGCGCCCGTGACGTCGAACACTTCCCGAGCCCGAGCAGGCAGGTGCAACGGCGAATGCTCCGGACGCAACAGCGTCATGCCGTGCTCGCCGCGAGTCACCAAGAGAGCACCAAGTTCCAGGTTGTGCATCAGCGCAGCGCCCTTGGCGACCAGTTCGGCCTCGTCCGCGCAGTGGCCGACAATGGCCTCGAACTCACCGAGGTTCGGCGTAATAACCGAAGCGCCGCGATAGATTTCGAAGTCCTTGCCTTTGGGATCAGCAAGCACCGGAATGCCACGCTTGCGCGCGGCCTGAATCAGCGACTGGTGATTGCGCAGTGCGCCTTTGCCGTAGTCGGAAAGAATCAGCACCTTCACGCCCAGCAACAGCTGCTCGACGTCCTGCAGCAACGCGGCCGGATCGGTGTCGAACGGCTCTTCGAAGTCCATCCGCAACAGTTGCTGGTGCCGGCTCATCACACGCAGCTTGATGATGGTCGGCTGATGCTCGATGGATTGAAAGTGTGCCTGCACGCCAGCTGCAGCCAGGCTATCAATCAGGCTTTGGCGGGCTTCATCCACGCCCGTGACACCAACCAGCGCGGCCGGCGCACCTAATGCCGAGATGTTAAGAGCCACGTTGGCGGCGCCACCCGGCCGATCCTCCACCTGCTCGACCTTGACCACCGGCACCGGCGCCTCCGGCGAAATCCGCGACGTGCCGCCATGCCAGTAACGATCGAGCATGACGTCGCCAACCACCAGGACGGAGGCTTGGTCGAAACGGGGCATGGTGAGTTTCATTGAGGGGCTCCGCAGTTCAAGGTCGCAATTTGTTCAGGCTTGGTCAGATGCGGCGTGGTCGTCCAGTCCCAACGCGTGTAGCCTGGCGTAGTAGCCGTTCATCGCAAGCAGTTCGCCATGGGAGCCGCGCTCGACGATGCGCCCCTGATCCATCACAAGGATCAGATCTGCTTTTTCGATTGTGGAAAGCCGGTGCGCAATCACCAGTGTTGTGCGCCCCTTCATTACCTGATCGAGCGCCGCCTGGATATGCCGCTCAGATTCGGTATCCAATGCCGAGGTCGCTTCGTCAAGGACGAGGATTGGCGAGTTCTTCAGCAAGGCACGCGCGATCGCTAGGCGCTGACGCTGTCCGCCGGAAAGCAGCACGCCATTTTCACCCACCTGCGTGTCCAGCCCGTCTGGCAACTGGTCAATAAATTCCTTTGCATAAGCAGCTTCGACAGCCCGTTCGATTTCCTCGCGCGGCGCACCCGCGAGATCACCATACGCAATATTATTGGCGACGCTATCGTTGAACAGGTTGACCTGCTGGGTCACCAACGCAATGTGCTTGCGTAGGTTCCGTAGCGCAAAGTGCTCTACATCGACGTCGTCGAGCAGAATTTGCCCCTCACTGTGGTGATAGAAACGTGGGATTAAATTAGCCAGTGTCGACTTGCCGCTCCCTGAGCGACCAACAAGGGCGACCATCTGGCCAGGACTAACGCCGAATGAAATATCCTGAAGTACCTGCTTCTGAGTACCGGGATAGGTGAAACTCAAGCCCTCGACTTGCAGCCGGCCACTGACCCGGTCCAGCTCGACCGTACCATCATCGGTCTCCGGAGGCTCATCGAGCTGCTCAAACACGCTTTCCGCGCCTGCTACACCTTTCTGGATAGTCGAACTGACTTCCGAGAGCTGCCGAATCGGCTTCGGGAGCAAACCCGCTGCAGTAATATACGCAACCAAGTCGCCTGCAGTGGCTTCGCCGCGCAGCAATAGCACCAGAAACAGCAGCACAGCCATGGCGGAATAGATAACCAGCTGCAACATCGGCGTATAGACCGCCCCCGTCTTAGTCATGCGCAGCTGCTTATCAGTATTGTCTTGACTGGCTGCAGCAAAGCGTGCCGACTCATAGGTTTCGCCGCCAAAACTGCGGACCACCCGATAGCCTTGAATCGTCTCAGACGCAACGTGCGTCACATCTCCCATTGCTAACTGAATTTTGCCACTTTGCTTACGGAATTTTTTGCTGGCACTACTGACCATTACGGCAATGACGGGCAGGATAGCAAGCATGACCAGGGTCAGTTTCCAGTTCATCCACAGGAGGTAACCGAATAAGAACAGGACGGTAAGCCCTTCGCGAATGACGACTTTGATCGCATCAGTGGCTGCGCCCGTCACCATGGTTACGTTGAAAGTTATGCGGGAAATAAGATGGCCGGAATTGTGGTTATCAAAATAGGGATTTGGCAGGGTGAGTAGACTATTGAATAGGGCCATACGTAGATCATGAACCAATCCGAGCGAAACCTTGGCAAGGTAGAAATTCCCAAGATAGGAGCCGATGCCTTGCCAAAGCGCAATGAGCACCACAAGCAACGGAACGGTCTGCAAGAGCTGTAGGTCACGTAGAAATGGAACAGCGGGAAACGCCACTGCCTTCGGATCCGCAAGCCCGTCAACAAAGTACTTGAGTATTCCGGCAAGCATCGGCTGCGAGGAAGCAAAGATCACATATCCGACGATGCTGAGCGCAAAAAAGCCGATATAAGGCCTTACGTAGCCAAGCAGTCGCAAATAAATTTTCAGACTGGAGGACTGAGCTTCGGTTTGGTCGGTTCTGCTCATCTGCGACTGGACATCCAATTATTAGGACCGCAATTCTAGCATGAGCTTTTCAGGCTATTCCGCTCGACAATAATCGCTTGGACATCATCAGCTGCCGAACAGGTCAGTCGCTTAGGGTAAACTGCGCGTCGTCTATATACAGCCCGGTGCCGCCCTGCAGATGACCCCTCTTTCCCATGATCAATACTGCTCACTGCGTGGCGACGCGGAAGTGGTCGAAGCTGACGGACACGGAGAGAAGGTGTTGCGCTTGGCAGACGGCACGTTCCTTAAGCTGTTCCGGCGCAAGAGGCTCGTTTCTTCTGCTCTGCTCTATCCCTACGCCAAGCGCTTTGCCGACAACATCGAAGTGCTGAAAAACCTAGGCATTGCTTGCCCGAGCGTAATCGGCGTATATCGCATTGCAATGCTTCAGCGGGATCTTGTGCACTACGCGCCGCTGCAGGGAAAGACGCTGCGCCAGATTGATGACCCGACCGAACGCCTGGCGTTACGTGCCCGCTTCGGCGAGTTCGTCGCTGAGCTGCACAACAAAGGAATCTACTTTCGCTCGCTGCATTTGGGCAATGTCGTTTTGGGTGAAAACGGTGTACTCGGACTGATTGATATAGCCGACCTTAGCGCAGGCAGAAAAACCCTCAGCAAGCGTAAGCGACTACGCAACTTCCGACATATCCTCCGCTATTCAGAAGATAGACACTGGCTAATCGATAACGGCGACCGCGTTTTCTTCGACAGCTATGTCCTTCATGCCAAACCCCCTGTCGCGATGACCGAGCTAACTCAACTACTTCCAGACCCTCTGTAATGTCCAACCCTTTGACTTCGAACATCATCAGCCCCGAAACTCGAGCCGTGCGAGCATCCCGCTGGATCATTCGTATGGTCCTACCAGTGGGTTGGCTAGCATTGCTAACCGGACTATTTTGGATCGGCGACCGGTCACTCTTCCACAAGCTCTATTACGCGCTGATCGCAACTCCCGCTTTGATTGCACTGATAATGCAGCCAGTGCTGAGCGCCCGACTGCTCCGTCATCCGATTCTAGTTGCCTACATCGCATTCGCCGGCTACATGACCCTTACGCTCTTATGGACAGATAGCGCTGCGTCAGCTCATTCTCTGATCAAAAGGCCCATCTATGTGCTAGTACTCCTGCTCTCAGCGGCGCTGATGGCTTCGGATCGATCGCAGCTACTATCTAGAACGTTAAGAGTAGCTGGGGTAGCAGCCGCAATTAGCGGAGCACTTTCATATGGATATTTCCTATATAGCGGCCACGGCATACTTGGCAACGAGCGGTTCAGTGGATACGGCGCCCTGTACAATCCGCTACTTAGCGCGCACGTCTACGGTTTCTTCGCAGCGTTCTGGCTCGCATCGTGGTTTGCTGCTCATGAACGCTCGGCAGCGCCGCTGATCTGCCTAGTCTTTCTCAGCGTTGTGATTATAGCTACCGGTTCACGCACTCCGCTTCTCGCGCTTTCAACAACAGCATTGTGGCTCTGCATGCTGAACGTGAATCGCCGGAGCCTAATGGTAATTGTGATAGGACTGATCCTAGGGGCTGGTCTTTTATCTATCGACCCATCGGCGATCATGTCGAGAGGCCTATCTTATCGTCCCGACATTTGGATCGAAGCTCTGAAGCTTGCAAACGAGCAGCCCTTGTTCGGTTATGGCTACGACCACCGATTGTTGCTAGAAATCAAAGGCTCGAATCTTATTTTCAACGACCCCCACAACATTGAGTTGGCGGTGTTGCTAGCGGGTGGGCTAGTGGGTCTGGCTCTGTGGATAGTGTTGTATACCATCGCGCTCATTTACAGCTGGCGCAACCGGAGTAATCCCGCGGTGATGATTGCTTCGGCGCTGCTGATCTTTGGCTTGGTCGCCGGACTCACTGAGGGGCGCGACTTCCTGTCTCGCCCAAAAGAGCACTGGTTTCTGATCTGGATTCCGCTTGCATTAACCATTAGCGCATGGATCGGCGCGAGCAATGAAAAGGGTAACGGCCTTGAAAGTTCTCAGAGGGTTTGAGCGGCGCCTGCGCAAAATAATCAAGAGCTTGCGTGGGCGCCCAGAGATACCGAGATTCTTACGACCCCAGGTACGCTTTCGCGAACGTTATCCAAACTACGAGATAGGTCTAGGAAGTTACGGTATTCCGTGCGTACACGATTGGGACGAGGGCAGTACATTACGCATCGGTAGCTATTGCTCGATTGCTGACAACGTGCAGATATTTCTCGGCGGCCATCATCGTGCCGACTGGGTAAGCACCTATCCCTTCCCCGCGTATCTATCGGAAGCTAGCGATATACGCGAATACGGCGGCACCCGGGGCGATGTAGTGATCGGCAGCGATGTCTGGATCTGCGCCAATAGCACCATTCTTTCTGGCGTGAACATTGGGCATGGCGCGATCATTGCGAACGGTGCAATCGTCAGTCGTGATGTCGAACCTTATGCCATTGTTGCTGGCAACCCAGCCGCGAGAATACGCTGGCGCTTCGATGAGCATATTCGTACCGAACTGCTACACACTGCTTGGTGGGAATGGCCTGAGGAAGAGATACGCCGAATAGTCTCCCTGCTATGCAGCGATGATTTGACTGGCTTTTTAGCTTATGCCCGATCACGCCCCGAGGCTGGAAGTAGCAAGCGGTAAAGCCCACGTAATGTCTTGCCATCCCAAGCGCTTAGCGGCAGTTCGCGCAATAGTTGGCGCGCGAGCGCCTTATCCCGCCGCGCACATTTAAGAAACATCGAATTCCGGTAGTTATTACAGACTGCTGAATACGCAGGATGATCGCTAAATCGCGAGAATGTTAGCAACACATTTTCGACCATGAACGGATAGTTCTTGTAGGTATTACTTCCGTGCACCCGGTACAGCGCTAGCACCTCGCCGAGCACATCGATGAACCAACCGGCTCGTGTAATTTTGAGTTCGATGATGAGATCCTCAAGGCGCACCTCGGAATCAAATCCCCCTACAGCATCTAGTGCCTCCCGGCGGAACAATAAAGTAGCCGCTGGCGAACCGGGTTTGCGGTTGAGAAACACATCTTCGAAATCTAACCGGCGCCACGAGGGCAGCTTATCTTTGCCAAGCGGCGCACCATCAGGGCCGATGCTGGTAACAGAGCCGGCACAAATACCCACTTCGGGCTTGTCGTGCATGTATTCGATTTGAGTGGCTAGCCGGCCAGGTAACATGATGTCGTCAGAGCCGAACGGCGCGACGTATTCACCTGTACTCCGCGCGATAGCAGAATTAAGCGTACGAGAAAGCCCTTGATTTTTTTGAACTTCGAAATCGAAGTCTAGCTCCCCTTGCAATCGCTCTATAATCGCGACGCTTTCATCAGTCGAGCCATCGTCCACTACAAGCAACTCAAGGTTGGGGTAAGTCTGGGCCATCACGCTGCGAATAGATGCTTCTACATAAGGGGCGTGGTTATAAGAAGCGATAATGACGCTGACTTTAGGACAGGGATCGTTGCTTACCAAAATTTCCACCAAGGTTGAGAAGATACGTTAGTGAAAGGGACTGAGACGACCTCAGCAATCTCACGCGCAAGTTTGTCGTAGGCATTCCGCGCCAAGACATGCTCACGACCCCTAACTGCAATTGATTGAGCGAGGCCAGGATACTCGCGAGCCCATTCCAAACGTTCAAGTAACGAAGCAAGATCATCGTATAGCAGCAGATTTACGCCGTCTTCCAAGCCTAACGCCTCCTCTTCTCCCCGACCCTGACGTTTGGCCAAGAGCAAGCATCCGCACGCCATGGCCTCGAAATTCTTCGCCATGTATTCGCTTAGCCCGACATCTGCACTGATGAAAACGTAGATGCGGCTGAGCGTGTCTACGTACTCATCTGCAGTATGGGTACGCATAATCTGCAGCGGCTCTACTTTCGCAAGTGCTTCGAGCAGGGAGCGCCGACCTGAATACGCGGCGCTGCCGAGCCGCCCGATGAAACCCAGTTCAATGTTGCGCTTTTGACTGCGCTGAACCATGCGGGCGGGGTCGAAACCCTTCGGGACGAAATGGGCGTCGACTCCAGCGGCACGCAGATGATTAGTAACGGCAAACCCCGTGCTAATTACCCGCACACCTGGCAACTGTCGGTAGAAGCGAACAAACGCGCCGTTCCATCGAGATCCAGGCATGAAGTCTAGATAGGCGTCTTCCTCGTATAGAGTCAGAGCCGTCAGGGTGCGCAGAAATCGACTCTGAGTGCGTATATGCTTGAACATTAGATCAAGGACGATACGTTCATACTCGCCAGGTGTTATCCCGACAAAATAGCCCCGCAGATCCCGTTGCTGGCTTTTGTCGAGAAAGCGCACATCGACCTGAGTGGGAGCTTGCAGCGACGCCCACAACCTTCGGTTGTCCAGTGCCCGATCAGCGCTGGTAAGAACAAGCACCCGCATTTCAAACTCTCCAGATCGAACGCAAGAATTTGCGGGTATAAGACCAGTGGAATACCACCTTCCAGTCATAGCGCAGCGCTTCTCGGTAGAAGTGCCGCGCTTCTGCGAGAGCCCCCGCACTCTGAAAAGTGCGAAATAGGGACAAGCAGCGCTGAGCCGCAAACGGTCGCCTAAGCGCTTGCATTGACGATGGCATACGCCTATCTGAAAACACCTCGTCGACCAATTTCAACTGCACAGTTCGAGCATGCGTAAGGTTATGCCGCAAGCTGGTGTCATGCTTGTGAATCAGGGCTAACGGATGGTTCAGTACGGAACAAGGGTAGCGAGCAAGCGCCTGTGCAAATACCGGGATGTCTTCGCTGCTGCGTAACGCTTCTGGATAATCACCATGCTCAAACACATCACGGTGCATAGCGCATGCGCCATTAGACAGCGCAAGGGTTTTATCAAGAAGGTAAGCCCGAACTCGGGCACAAGCACTTTCCGGCAACGGATGCACCGAATGCCGGCGCTGACGGCCATCAGGCGAAATAGAACAATGTTCGCCTATGATCATTCGGGACTCTGGATGACGATCAATATGCGCGGCCAGCTGTAGCAATGCGTCAGGCAGAAGCTCGTCATCAGCATCCAAGAATAGAAGGTAACGCCCGTGCGTCCGCGCGATGCCCAGATTGCGCACCGAGGCAGGACCACCGTTCTTTTTATAAATTACCCGCATGCTCGTACCGGTTTCATCCAACAGACGTTCCAAAACGGCAGCTGTGTCATCAGTAGAACCGTCGTCAATAACCAGCAGCTCACCGGCTAAGGTCTGGAGCTGGGGTAGTACGGATTTCACCGCGCGTGGGAGAGTATGGGCATAGTTATAGGCCGGTATAACGACTGAAAACAGCAGTTGCTCAGGATGGTCCTGGTGAGTGTGCGGAGTACTCATCACGAAACGCTCTTATGTTGTCGGACTAGCAGTTCGAATGCCCTCTCGACTCGCTGGACACTGAGAAGGCACTTCCAGCTGTCCCTTAACGCACCGACTGAAATGACAGGCCGAACTACCATGTTTCTGCCCCAGCCAGGCCGCCAACAGGATCCATCGCCTCGCTTGCGGAAGAGCGTTAACACCCGCACGCCCGCAGCCGAGGATCCGAGCATGAAGCCCGGACCGGCAACGGCATCGCCCAGCCCCAGCTTCAACTGACAGGAAGCAACTGCCTGGTCTACCGTCGATACGCTGTCGTCATTTAAAACGCGCATCGGGCCAGTACAGCTCGCAAGCCGCACCAGTACATAGGCCTTATCAGCTCCGACTCGCTGTTCCAGCCGAGGCCGGTGATCTTGGAAGTAAGCCGAGTCACCCCGGAGCGTACCCAAAACTAGAAAATGCTCGGCCAAAATCGCCTTATCAGATACTGCGCTGGTGACGATACTGTCGCAGCCAGAGATGACTAGATCGTACGCATCGGCGATGCCGAAAGTCTTTCCAACCGCTGGGAATGGCAACATCTCGAGGTCGGGCAACCAGGGAGCAAAGCGCGCTAAGTGGTTACTGAGCATCGTTACGCTATAGCCAGCACGTGCTAGGTTGCTGGCTATCACCAGATTCATCAGGCTGTCACCTAACCCCATCGACCGCACTATCGCGAGACGGCAATTGTTAGGCCCAGACTTATCAATCGATGGCGCCCCTCTCGAAGTCAACGTCAACAGCATGCTGGTTCCAGCCAAATTTATTATCTGATCACGGCTTAACAACCAGAACGTCTTCCATGATCAGATACTGCAAATCCGACCCATAGAACATATTCAGCGCGTCGGTCGGCGAGCAGATCATCGGTTCGCCACGGCGGTTGAGCGAGGTGTTGAGCGAGACGCCATTGCCGGTGAGCTTTTCCAACTCGACCATCAGGTCATACCAACGAGGGTTATAGCGGCGCTCAAGCACCTGCGCTCGTGACGTCCCATCCTCATGAACCACTTCGCCGACGCGCTCTTTCCAGCCTTCGTTGACCTCAAAGGTGAAGGTCATGAACGGGCTCGGATGGTCAACCTTGAGCATCTGAGACGCAACGGTATCGAGCATCGATGGGCAAAAAGGCCTCCAGCGCTCGCGGAACTTGATTTGCTCGTTGATCCGGTTGGCCACGCCCGGAACGCTCGGACAACCGATAATTGAACGGCCACCCAGCGCGCGCGGGCCGAACTCCATACGGCCTTGAAACCAGGCTACCGGATTACCGTCGACCATGATCTGCGCGATCCGCTGCGGCATGTTGTCGATTTGCTGCCAGGTCGGCTTGCTCGGATGGCGGGCGCATGCTGCGATGATGTCTTCGTTCGAGTAAGACGGGCCGAGATAGACGTGCTCCATTTTCTCGACGGGCACACCACGTTGATGTGAGACATAAGCCGCCGCGCCTACTGCTGTTCCTGCATCGCCTGAAGCCGGCTGGACAAAGAGCTCTATGACCTCGTCGCGGGCGATGATCTTCTGGTTTAGCTTGACGTTCAACGCACAGCCACCGGCGAAGGCGATCTTGCCTGTTTCGCGAATGATGTCGCCCAGGTAATGGTCCATCATCTGCAGCGCCAGCTTCTCGAATAGGGCCTGCATGGCAGCGGCATAGTGGATGTAGGGGTCGTCGGCGATATCGCCTTCGCGCTTCGGCCCCAGCCACTCGATCAGCTTGGGCGAAAAGTAGTAGCCCTTGCCCTTTTCCTTGAAGCGGCGGAAGCCAATAACGTTGGCGTAATCAGTGTTGATGACCAACTCGCCATTCTCGAATTTGGCCAGTCGCGAAAAATCATACTTGGAAGCATCGCCATACGGCGCCATGCCCATGACTTTGAACTCACCGTCGAGCATCTCGAAGCCAAGGAATTCGGTAATCGCGCCGTAGAGTCCGCCAAGCGAATCCGGATCGTAAAATTCTTTTATCTTATGGATGCGGCCGTTCTCGCCATAGCCGAAAAACGTCGTGGCGTACTCACCCTTACCATCGATACCCAGAATTGCTGTTTTCTCGGTGAAACCGGAGCAGTGATAGGCACTCGATGCATGAGCCAGATGATGTTCAACCGGCTCGATCTTTATCTTCTTCAGATCGAATCCCAGTTGCTGCAGGCACCACTGGATTCGCTTGTGGTAGCGCTTGTAGCGGCGATTGCCAAACAGAATGGCATCTAGCGCTCGATCCGGCGCGTACCAATAGCGTTTGGCGTAATGCCAGCGAGCTTTCTCGAGGATGCTGATCGGTGCAAACGGAATGGCGACCACATCGACATCGGCAGGTTTGATACCAGCCTGCTCCAGGCAGAATTTTGCTGATTCGTACGGCATGCGATTTTTCGCATGCTTGTCGCGTACGAAACGCTCTTCCTCTACGGCAGCGATCAGCTTGCCGTCAATGTAGAGGGCGGCGGATGGGTCATGACTGAGGGCGCCGGAAAGGCCGAGAATTGTCAGTGCCACTGTAAAAAGCCTCTTGAGAAAAGCAGCCTAGAGCTCAAAGCCGGAGGCTCGGAGCAATAGCGCGTTGTAGTACTAGCCCGTGGGCGTTTCTTCCAGCTTCAAGCGTCCTGCTCCAAGCTGCCTTTCGGTAAACGATGGTCCAGCAAACGGTACAACGCACTTTCGACAGGCCAGTTGCGCAACAATCGATCACGATCCCTGGAAAAAGCTTGACGGAATCGAGCATCGCTCTGGTGCTGCTGCAGTGCATCCAGGTCGATAAGCGACCACCTGCCGTCCAGCCATAGCACGTTGGTACCTTTCAGATCGCCATGGCTGATGCGCTCACGAATCAGCGCTGCCAGTAACTGCTCAAGCGCCAGCAGTTCATGCTCCGGCGGAGCACCATCCACGTACGGGGCGAAACGCGCGATTATATCCTGCCCGCCTATATAGTCGGTAATCAGATAGCTGCGTGAGCGAAGGCCGAGACGACGCATCTCTATCATGGCTAGCGGCTGCGGCGTGGAGATACCCAGCACCTCGAGGCGATGCGCCTCTACCCAGCTGTGCCACGCCCGAGATGGCCGCCAGAAGCGCTTGAGCCAGTGCATGACGCCCTTGATGTTGTAGCGCTTGACCACCAAGGGCCGCTCTGGGGTATCAACACGCGCAACCGTGGCACTGCCGCCCCGCTTGAGCGCTACGCCTGCGGCAATGAAGCCATCCGGGTCTGCTAACACGCCGCGCAGTTCAGCTTCGTACTCGCGGCGTACAGCGACTACCCCGCCATGATCGCGGTGCACGCTGAACGCCGTGCAATCGCGTCCGACCTTCTTGAGGAAGCTGGCGAGGCGCTGCTGGCGGGCCACACGAGTCTTGTCCACGAGCGCCTCGAGCGGAAGGGCATGTGCACTGTTGACCAACAGGTAGTTCACCAGTAGTTCTTCAATGAAGGACTCAAGAGTTGTTGGAAGCTGGGCGAAGAAGACAGCCAGGTTTTCCAGCACGCGATCCCTCGATAACGGCTGGCCAGGGGTTTCGGCACGAATGCCACCACCATCGATAAGGTAGAGCCGCTGCTCGTGGCGCATCAGATTGTCCAGATGCAAATCGCTCTGCCAGAGCCCTTTGGCATGTAGCGTTGCAATTTCGGTCAGCGCACTGCCAAGCACATCCCGCTGGGCTTCGTTCAATGGCAGCTGACGAGCCACAGCGAGCCAGGCCTCGTGCAGGCTCTCTGCGTCTTCGAGATATTCGAACAGCAGCCATCCACCGCCGCCTTCCTCAAAGCCCTCGTCCAGCAAGTCTGGCGTTGTGAGACGCTGCGCGGCGAGCAGCTGCGCACCGGCGAGTTCACGATCGAAATGACGGCGGGCGCGATCACCCACCATGAGTTTGGCAAGCACCTGGACACCTCGCCACTGCGCGCGAGCCACATAACGCTGCCCTGGCAGCACACGCAGCCACTGCATGATATGCAGCTCGTCGGCACCCAGCGCGATGGTCATCGGTAGAGACGGAGTACGGCCAGCCGAGCGCAGCTGTGCGAGCTTCATGCCTTGGCTGCTTTGTAGTGGTGGCGCGCACGGATGGATTTCAGCCAGTCCTCAATCGCTCGGCTGTCAGCATTTTCGTCCAGGTAAGACGCCAAGAGACATCGTAACTCCTCTTCGCGCCACAATTCCGCACGACGGACCAATGCCTCTAGATCACGTAAGCGGTCTCTGCGCCCCAGCAGCAAGCGGGTCTTTTCCAGATCGATCAGACATGCCTCGTAAGCACCACGATGCTCACGCAGGAAAATATGCTTGGGATAAAAACAACCATGCACTTCCCCTGCGCCATGTAGCTGACGAGCCAGCTTCCCGCAGGAAGCGAGTACCGCGTTGCGGCTCGCCTCCGCTAGAGCTGACCACCGGTCAAGCAGACTACTCAGGTCCCGCCAACCATCCAGCGCACGAGTCAGCAGCACGGCGTTGACCTCACCTTGAGCACGGAGCTGAGCAAAGAATGCAACGTCAAGAGTGGGGAGCTGCTTTTGCTGATAGCGGCGAATATTGCGAAACTCAGCGGCGAACGTTGGCTCTCCGAAAGGATGGCGCCAGCTGCGCGACAGATAATTGCTCTGCCGCTTGAGGTAATAACCAGCGTCACCTATATCCAACCGGTACACACTGCTCCAACCGCCTTTGACCGCATTCGGCGCATCGACCGCGGTCAGCTCCAAACGCCACAATGCGTCGAAACTATCAAGGCCTGCGCTCCTTAGTGAATGCGCATGTGCTGACGAAATGAAATCTCTCATTCGCGTCCTTCAAAATAAACGAGTATCTGCTTGATCAGTGCCTTATCCTCGAGGCTAAGCCGCGTGCGTCGCCGGTAGAGCAAGAAGAAGCGCAGTCGTTGGGTCCGGGATAAGGTGCATCTAGCTACTTTATCCAAACAGGCCAGATCCTTGACGATACGATGCTGAAGAAGCGGCCCCCACCAGAAGTCACCAGACGGGCAATCAATTAGGAACAGCTTGCCAGCCTCATTAACCAACAGGTTGCGCCATTTCAAATCGTTGTGAGCGAAGCGATGGTCGTGCAGCGTGCGCGTCGCGCTTGCCAACTGTTCACTGAGGTGGCGCACCCACCGCGGATTCGCTAGACGCGCATCGCCATCCTTAGCCATGGCAGCCATATCCACGGTCCCTGGCACCTCCAGGGTGACCAAGGCGCCTCGCTGAAAGAACCCCGCCTGGCGCTGCTGCCCCCACGCAACCAGTGGCGCAACGGAGACTCCCCAATCGTGGAAGTGCTGCAAATTTTGCCACTCAGCTTCGACCCGCGGACGCCCGATGAAGCGCCGCAAGCCCTTACCCGCAGCCCAATAGCGCTTGATGTAATAACGCTGCCCGCCAACGCTGACACGGAGCACCTCGGACAGCGGATCACGCGTTATTGGCTCTCCATTTAACGCGAAAACTGTCTCGAGACTGCCAAACGTACGCGCCACGTCTGCGCTTACTCCATCGGCGACCTGCCAACGAATCACTCGTGAGCACCTGTCGCGTATTTGCGCTCGAAGCGGCGTTGAAGCTTTCCGGATTTGCGTTGCAGCCAGGAGATCAACGAAGCATTGTCACGCAAGACCTCCCTTAGCGGTCGCTGAAAGTAAACTTGGAGAAAGCGCAGCGTGTCGCGTTGCGTCAGACCGATGCCCAGAGCCGAGAAATACAACCCGGCCAGATCCTTGTCACGCCAGCGCCGAGGTGTCTCGCTGCGAACCTGAGCGCGGTGCAGATCTATCACCGAAAGCTTGAAATCATTAGCTATTACCGGCTTGTTGGTATGCAGCAGAAAGTGGCAGATATAAAAATCACGATGATTGACCCCAGCGCGGTGCATGGTGCCGGCCATGCGCGCCACCTCTGCTATCAGCGCTCGCTTGAGTGCCGGGGACGGCGGCTGTTCCAGCCAGTTAGCCGAGAAGTCCTCGAGGCTGACGGTCGGGGCCAGCTCTTCAGTAATGATGAACGAATGCTGTGTGGCGGGATTGCTGCCGCGCTCGCCGTAGGCTACTGCCGTCATGGTCGGTACACCCACATCATGCAGGCGCTGGATGGCTCGCCACTCCTGCCCCGCTCCGAGCACTGGCAGCTTGGCGGTGCCGAGGTTCTTGACGATCTCGCCCCAGCCGATGCCGCGGTGGATCTTGACGAAGTAACCGCGTCCGTCGACCTCTGTCCGCAGCGTGCGCCGGCCTTCAAGCTCTCGGTAGACCTGCCCTTGCAACTGCTCCACGGCCTCAAACGGATCGCGATCGGCCCATAGGGTTTTGAAGGGTTCAGCGACGATCAGCTTCATGAGCGCTCCGCAAGGATTACGTCGGCAGCCCGCTCGGGCATGCTGTAAAGATCAGCGCGCTCGGCAAACGCGAGGGCATTCTGCGACCAAAGAACTCGCTGTTCATTGCCCGCCAACATTTCGGCCAGCAGACGATCAAGGGTGTTTTGGACGAACGGAGTGGGCACCACACGGCCACAGTTGGCATCCGAGATGTAGTGTGCATAGCCGCACACATCAGTGACCAGTACCGGCAGCCCGGCGACCAGCGCTTCGAGCAGCACAGTACCGGTGTTCTCGTTGTACGCAGGATGCATCAGCAGGTCCGCTCCGAGCAGAAAGCGGGGAATATCGCTGCGGCCTTTGAGAAACTCGACCTGAGTGGCTACGCCCAGCTTCTTGGCCTGCATTAGAAACGGCTTGGGATCGTCCTGACCTATGACGAACAGGCGTGTCCGCTTCTTCAGCTCGCGAGGTAGCGAAGCGACGGCTCTAAGGCTGCGGTCGAGCCCCTTGGTCTTGAACCCTGAACCGATCTGCACCAACAAGAGGTCATCGTCCTCTAGCTTGAACTCACGGCGGAAATCGGCCCGAATGTCTGCGGCATTGGACGGCGCCCGTCGATCCTGGGCGATACCCGGCGGCAGTAGATGAAAACGGCCGACAGGCGTCGCATAGTGCTTCACGAACAGCGGCTGCTGCACTTCTGAAATCATCAAAATTTCAGTCTTAGAGCTGGGCTCGAACACCGCCCGCTCGTATTCGGCGAAATGCTTGTAGCGGCCCCAGCGGCGATAGATCGGATTGCGCAGGGTCTGAGCTTTATCTTCAAAACAGGGATCTGCAGCGTAATACACGTCCAGACCCGGCATTTTGTTGAAGCCAACCACTCGATCCACGGGTCGCCTGGCCAGGTCGCTTTCAACCCAGACAGTGAAGCGTTCGTTGCGGGTGTGGTTGAAGATCGCCTTGACTGGCGCGATCAGCACTTCAAAACCCGCGGGCACGTCGCCTTCCCAAATCATTGCGTAGACCCGGATAGCATGGCCGCGTCGCTGGCATTCCAGCGCAATGCGCATGAAGTCGCGCTGGAGACCGCCGAACGGAAAGTACTTATAGAGGATAAAGGCCAGTTGCATCAGGGCGTCTCCGATGACCGCAACAGGGCCTTGAGTTCGCTTGCGACGCGCTCAGAAGGCAGCTCGTCAAAACAGGGTTTGTGGCGGTCACCTTTGCCGGCGTTCGGCCCAGGCGCGCACAGGTGTACTTGGGAACGGCCATATGCACCGACGCGGCCCGGCAACGTGGGGCCGTAGAGCGAAATACTCGGAACATCCAAGGCGGCGGCGAGATGACCAAGCCCCGTATCAACCGCTACACAAGCACGCGCGCCGGCGACCACTTTGGCAACACCACCCAGATTGAGCCTGGGCAATACCGAAGCACCTGGCAGATCTTTAGCGATTCGTTCGGCTCGGGCCTTTTCCTCCGCGTTACCCCAGGGCAAGCGGATCGCCCAGCCGAACTCACTCATGCGCTCGGCCAGTTCGCGCCAGTAACGCTCCGGCCAATGCTTGCTTGCCCAGGTGGTGCCGTGCAGGAAGAGTAAATAAGGCTGCTCGCCGGGCGTAGCCAGCTGGCTGCGATCCAAGCCGTACTCAGCGACTGTCGCGGGAGCCGGATAACCGAGCGCCTGGGCAAATAACTGTCGTACCCGCTCGAGAGCATGCTGTTCCCGCGGCACGCTGAAGCATCGATCATAAAACCGCGCCGCCAGCGGTTCGCGAATCGAGGCACGATCGAAACCGGCGACAGGCGCCATGACGTAACGGGTTAACCAAGCGCTTTTCAGCAGTCCCTGCGCATCGATGACCAGGTCGTAACGGGTCTCGCGCAGACGCGCCTTGAAGCGCTGCCACTCACCGGAGTGAAGGGTTTGGAGAGGATGTTTGCGCCAGCGACGAATCGCCACCGGGATCACCTGCGCAACCGCCGGGTGCCAGGCAGGGATCTCAGCGAAACCCTCCTCCACCACCCAGTCGAACTGAATACCTGGAATGGCGCGCTGCGCGTCGGTCAACGCCGGAAGCGTATGGACCACATCACCCAGCGAAGAGGTCTTGACCAGCAAAACCCTCACTCAGCGCACCTCGACTGGCTGGGGAACCAGGCGTCCCAGCGCCTCGATTACCGGGCGCGGTTTCAGTTCGCGCATGCAGTTGTTATGACCGAAGCGGCAGGTGCGCTCGAAACATGGACTGCAATCGAGCCCCAGACGTACAACCTCAACCCGCTCGGACAGAGGTGGCGTGAAGGCCGGCGATGTCGAGCCATAGACTGAAACCAGCGGACGCCCGAGCGCGGCGGCGACGTGCATCAGCCCCGAGTCGTTGGACACCACCGCCTCGGCGCAGGAGAGCAGATCGATGGCTTCAGCCAGACTGGTGTCGCCCGCCAAATTCAGGGCCTCTTCACGCAGTCCGGGAATCAGCTGCTGCAAGATCTCTTCACCGACAGCATGATCGTTCTTCGAGCCAAACAGCCAGACCTGCCAGCCTTCACGGATCTTCACCTCGGCGACCTTGGCGAAATGCTCGGCCGGCCAACGCTTGGACTCACCAAACTCGGCACCGGGGCAAAGCGCCAGCACCGGTCGATCAAGAGAAAGCCCGAAACGCGCCAATGCTGCATCGCGTGTCTCCTCAACGATCCGCAGCGACGGCTTCGGGTACGGCTGGGGCAGCTCGGCGCCGGGCTCGAAGGCCAGCGCCATGAAGCGCTCGATCATCAGCGGATAACGCTGTTTATCCAGCTTGCGCATGTCATTGAGCAGGCCGAACCGCATTTCGCCACGCCAGCCGGTGCGCTTGGGAATGCCGGCAAAAAAGGGCACCAAGGCAGATTTCAGCGAGTTGGGCAGCAGGATTGCCTGCTGATATTGCCCACGCAGACTCGCCGCAATAGTGCGTCGGGTCGCCATGTCGAGCACACCGTGCCCCACCGGAAAACTCAACGCCTGCCTGACCTCGGGCATGCGCTCGAGGATCGGCCGGCTCCACTCCGGCGCGAGCACATCGATCTGCCAGGCAGGGTGGCGTTGCTTCAGACAGGCGAACAACGTCTGCGCCATCACCATGTCGCCGACCCAACTAGGACCCACAATCAGAATATTCATAAAGGCAGCTTCACGCTTCGGGCCTCAGGCTGCAAGCGCGGGCCGCTCAAGCAGCTCGCGCTTACGGCGGACACGGCGCTTACTTGACTAGCGTCCGCCATTCAGCGTGCGCATCGGTCTTGCCGGAAACCAGATCGAAATAGGCTTTCTGGATGCGCTCGGTTACCGGGCCGCGACGGCCAGCACCAATATTTCGACCATCAACTTCGCGGATCGGAGTGACTTCTGCAGCAGTACCGGTGAAGAAGGCTTCATCGGCGATATAAACCTCATCGCGGGTGATGCGCTTCTCGACCACTTTGATACCCAGCTCGTCGGCCAGGGTCAGCACGGTGCCACGGGTGATGCCATTGAGGCACGCAGTAACTTCAGGGGTGTAGATCACGCCGTCTTTGATGATGAAAATATTCTCGCCTGAACCCTCAGCCACATAGCCTTCTGGATCCAGCATCAATGCCTCGTCCGCGCCGCCGGAGATGGCTTCCTGCAGTGCCAGCATGGAGTTGATGTAGGCACCGTTGGATTTGGCGCGGGTCATGCTGATGTTGACGTGATGACGCGTGAAGGAACTGGTGCGCACCTTGATGCCGACCTCCAGCGCTTCGTCTCCCATGTAGGCACCCCAGTGCCAGGCAGCAACGATCACGTGCACTTTCAGGCCGCTGGCGCGCAGCCCCATGCCTTCTGATCCGTAGAAAACCATCGGACGGATATAGGCGCTTTCAAGATTGTTTTCACGTACAGCGGCGCGGGTCGCCTCGTTAATTTCCTCTTTCGAGTACGGCATCTTCATGTTCATGATGTGCGCGGAATCGAACAGGCGATCGGTATGGGCCTGTAGACGGAAAATCGCAGTACCCGCCGGCGTGTTGTAGGCACGAACGCCTTCGAACACGCCCATGCCGTAATGCAGGGTGTGGGTTAGCACATGGGTGGTCGCATCGCGCCACTGCACCATCTCACCGTCATACCAGATCACGCCATCACGATCGGCCATCGACATTGTTGCCACCTCAAGATTCGATAAATGCTGTTTGCAGACGAGTTCAGCTGAGCCCCAGCTCACGCCAGATGCGCATCACCGACCGACGCTCGTCGTGAAATTGGTCCCCACTCACCACGCCAGGCAGTTTCTGCAGTGATTGCCGGTGGGCCGCTGCACGGTATGCCTTGTAGGCGTCCTGCAGCAGCCGAACCTCATCGCCGGTCATCAACCCGGCCTGCTCCAACCCGTCAAGAATGCGGATGTTATCGGTATAGCGCAGCAGTTGCGGATGCTGGTGCGACCACGCCAAAGCCGCGTATTGCACCATAAATTCGATATCCACGATACCACCGGCGTCCTGCTTGAGATTGAACTCGCTATCAGTCAGGAAGGCTTTTTCAGCGGTGCCGGCGCCGGTTGTGCGGGTGCCAAGGTTGTCGCGCATCTTGGCCCGCATCTCGCTGACCTCACCACGCAATTGCTCAAGATCTCGCGAGCGCCCGAGCACTGAAGCGCGAACCTTCTCGAAATCGGCCGCCAGCTGCGGGCAGCCGACCAACACTCGAGCGCGCACCAGCGCCTGATGCTCCCAGGTCCAGGCCTCCTCGCTTTGGTAGCGATTGAAGGCACCCAACGAGCTGACTAGCAAGCCGGAGACGCCTGACGGACGAAGGCGCATGTCGACTTCGTAGAGTTGCCCGGAGGTCGTCTGGGTGGTCAGCAAGTGAATGATGCGCTGCCCAAGGCGGGTATAGAACTGCGCGCCATCGATGGGCTTGGCACCGTCGGTTTCGGCGTTCGGATCGCCGTCATGGATGAACACCAGATCCAGGTCTGAGCCGTGGCCCAGCTCGATTCCGCCGACCTTGCCATAGCCCACGATGATGAAGGCGGGATCGCACAGCGAACCGTCTGCACGCTGCGGCTGGCCGTGCCGCGCAACGGTGTGGCGCCAGGCCAGTGCCAGCACCTCTTCAAGAATGGCCTCCGCGAGCCAGGTTAGGTAGTCGCTGACTTTCATCAGCGGCAGCGTGCCGGCGATCTCGGACGCCGCGACACGTAAACGGTGCGCCAGCTTGAAGTGACGCAGCGCCTCCATTTGCTGCTCGAGATCGTCCTCGGGAATGCGCGCCAGGCGCTCGCGCAGCTCGGCGGCGAGCTCCGGCGCCTGAGGTGGACTGAACAGCCGACCGGCATTGAGCAGCTCGTCGAGCAATAACGGGAAGCGGGTGATCTGCTCGGCGATCCAGGGGCTCCCGGCACAAAGCTCAAGCAGACGCTGCAACGCGCCTGGATTTTCCGTCAGCAGTACGAGATAAGCCGAACGCCGAGCCACCGCCTCGACCAGAGGAAGCACGCGCTCCAGCACCAGATCCGGATCGTCCTGCTCGACTGCCTGAGCCAGAAGCCGCGGGATGAAGGCATCGAGACGCTCCCGCCCCAACCGTTGCATGGTGCGCACCTGATTGCCACTGCGCAACGCAGCGAGTCGCTGACAAGCGGTTTGGCCATCGCGAAAGCCTGCCTCGCTCAACTGACGACAGGCGAATTCCTCGTCCCAATCCTGCTCCCACAACGGCAGCCATTCACCGCCAACCAACGTCTCGCCTTCGGCACTTTCATCTTCGTCGGGATCGGCAATCACCTGACGGAAATGCCAGTCGACTCGGCCACGCCAATAAAGAAGCTGCTGGTGAAAGGCCTCCCAGTCGGCGAAGCCCATGATCAAGGCGACGCGATCACAATCGACTTGGTTCTCCGGCAGCATCTGCGTCTGGCGATCATCGATGGCCTGCAGCGCATGCTCGGTGTAGCGCAGAAATTCATAGCCTTCGCGCAATTCCTCTAAGGCGGCAGGCGGCAGATAGCCCTGCCCTGCCAGGGTTGTCAGCACCTTGAGCAGGGGGCGCTGTTGCAGGCTAAGGTCGCGCCCCCCGTGGATGAGCTGGAAAGCCTGGGCGATGAATTCCACCTCGCGAATGCCGCCCGAGCCCAGCTTGATGTTGGCGGCCATGCCCTTGCGCCGGACTTCCTGCTGTATCAGCTGTTTCATGGTGCGCAGCGCATCGATGGCGGAAAAATCGAGGTAGCGCCTATAGACGAAGGGCCTGAGCATTTCCAGCAGCTCTTTGCCCGCCGCTTCGCTGCCGCCGACGACGCGCGCCTTGATCATGGCGTAGCGTTCCCAATCGCGCCCCTGATCCTGGTAATACTGCTCCAGCGCATTGAAGCTCAACACCAGCGAACCGGACGAGCCATAGGGCCGCAGTCGCATGTCCACTCTAAAGACGAACCCATCGACTGTCGGCGCGTCGAGCGCTTTAATCAGCCGCTGCCCGAGGCGGACAAAGAACTCCTGATTATCCAGGGAGCGCTTTGCCCCGACGGTCTCGCCACCTTCTGGATAGCCAAAGATCAAGTCGATATCCGAGGACAGATTCAGTTCACGTGCGCCCAGCTTGCCCATACCAAGCACAACCATATGCTGGGCATCGCCGCTGCGCCGACCAGTCGGAACGCCGAATTGCTCGCAGTGGCGCTCGTACAGCCATTGGTACGCCAGGTCGATACAGGCGTCAGCCATGTCGGACAGATCGCCGCAGGTCTCGGCAAGAGCAGCCTGGCGAGTCACGTCACGCCAGATGATCCGCACCTGCTGTCGGTTGCGGAATCGCCGCAGCCGACGGGCCAGGCTGTCCTCATCGGTGCAATCGCCAAGCAACTCGGCGAGCTCCGAGCGCATTTCGCCACCTTTCAGCGAGCGCTCCAGCAAACCGCTTTCGGCCAACTGCAGCAGCATCCCGGGATCTCGGCTAACCTGTTCGCTGACGAAGTCGCTGGCGGCGCAAACCCGACCGAAGGCCTCGCGGCGCGAAGCCGGCCATGCTGAAAACAGCTGCTCGGCCTGCTCCGATGTGTCGCGCAAGGCGCCGAGGAACGTCTCCTCCGCACGGGTGACCAAAGGTTGAAGCGATGTCGGCAATGCAACCAGCGATGGCAAACTCATGAATGTTCCTTTGTACAAGAACGGCCAGAAGGATAGCGATAACGTCCGGAGTAGAGCCCCTGACGCCGGAGCAAGCCCGCCCGACCGACCCGTCACATTGTAGTTTTACTACGAAATACTCCAACAGGGGGCTGAATCGGCTGCGGTTTTGTAGTAAAACTACAGAGCCCGGCTCTACCCCCGGCACCACATCCAAGAACATATACGCGCCGGCCCACAAAGCCGGCCGCGAAGCAGGCAACCGATTCTGGAAGCCTTTCCGCCCTGGAGCAAGCCATGCAAGATCTCGATCCCGTCGAAACCCAGGAATGGCTGGACGCCCTCGAGTCAGTTCTCGACCGCGAAGGTGAAGACCGCGCCCACTATCTCATGACCCGGATGGGGGAGCTGGCCACCCGTAGCGGCACCCCACTGCCCTACGGCATCACCACGCCGTACCGCAACACCATCCCCGTCACCCGTGAAGCGAAGATGCCCGGCGACTTGTTCATGGAGCGTCGAATTCGCTCCCTGGTCCGCTGGAACGCGCTGGCGATGGTGATGCGTGCAAACATGAAGGACCCGGACCTGGGTGGACACATTTCCACCTTTGCCTCCAGCGCGACGCTTTATGACATCGGCTTCAACTACTTCTTCCAGGCTCCCACCGAAGAACATGGCGGCGACCTGATCTACTATCAAGGTCACGCCTCCCCCGGCATCTACTCGCGCGCGTTCCTGGAAGGCCGCCTGAGCGAAGACCAGATGCTCAACTTCCGCCAGGAGGTGGATGGCAAGGGCCTGTCGAGCTACCCGCACCCGCACCTGATGCCGGACTTCTGGCAGTTCCCGACCGTGTCCATGGGCCTCGGGCCGATCACCGCGATCTACCAGGCGCGTTTCATGAAGTACCTGGAAAACCGCGGATTCATTCCGAAGGGCAAGCAGCGCGTCTGGTGCTTCATCGGCGACGGCGAGTGCGACGAGCCGGAAACCCTGGGTGCCATCTCCCTGGCCGGCCGTGAAAACCTCGACAACCTGGTGTTCGTCATCAACTGCAACCTGCAGCGTCTCGACGGCCCGGTTCGCGGCAACAGCAAAATCATTCAGGAACTGGAAGGCGTGTTCAAAGGCGCCAACTGGAACGTCAACAAGGTCGTCTGGGGCCGCCTGTGGGACCCATTGTTCGCCGCCGACGAAGACGGCCGCATGCAGCGCCGCATGGACGAGGCCATCGACGGGGAGTATCAGAACTACAAGGCCAAAGATGGCGCCTACGTGCGCAAACACTTCTTTGGTGCTGACCCAGAGCTGCTCAAGCGCGTCGAGAGCATGTCCGACGAGGAAGTCTGGAAGCTCAACCGCGGCGGCCACGACCCCTACAAGGTCTATGCAGCCTACCATCAGGCGGTCAACCACAAGGGTCAGCCAACGGTCATCCTGGCCAAGACCATCAAGGGCTACGGCACCGGTGCCGGTGAGGCGAAAAACATTGCCCACAACACCAAGAAAGTCGATATCGACAGCCTGAAGAAATTCCGCGACCGCTTCGACATTCCGGTCAACGATTCGCAGCTCGAAGAACTGCCGTTCTACCGGCCAGCCGAAGACAGCGCCGAGATGCGCTACCTGCGCAAGTGCCGCGAAAAACTGGGCGGTTCGCTGCCACAGCGTCGGCCAAAGAGCTTCAGCATCCCGACGCCGCCATTGCAAACGCTCAAGGCCGTGCTTGATGGTTCCGGTGATCGCGAGATCTCCACCACCATGGCTTTTGGCCGGATCCTGTCGCAACTGGTCAAAGACAAGGATCTGGGCAAGCGCATCGTGCCGATCCTCGCCGACGAGGCACGCACCTTCGGTATGGAAGGCATGTTCCGCCAGCTGGGTATCTACTCCCCGGTGGGGCAGCTGTACGAGCCGGTGGACCGCGATCAGGTGATGTACTACCGCGAAGAAAAGGACGGCCAGATTCTTCAGGAAGGTCTGAACGAAGCCGGTGCGTTCTCCTCGTTCATCGCAGCCGGTACCGCTTACAGCAACTACAACCAGCCCATGCTACCCGTCTACATCTTCTACTCGATGTTCGGTTTCCAGCGTATCGGCGATCTGGCCTGGGCGGCGGGCGATGCACAGACCCGCGGCTTCCTGCTGGGCGGCACCGCCGGCCGTACCACGCTGAACGGCGAAGGTCTGCAGCATGAGGACGGCCATAGCCACATCCTCGCCAGCACCATCCCCAACTGCCGCAGCTATGACCCTACCTACGGCTACGAGCTGGCGGTGATCATGCACCACGGCATGCACGAGATGATGGAGCTGCAGAAGAGCGTCTACTACTACATCACGGTGATGAACGAGAACTACCAGCAGCCGGCCATGCCGCAGGGTGTCGAGGACGGCATTCTCAAGGGCATGTACCTGCTTGAAGAAGCCAAGGGCGACTTCAAACACCGCGTGCAGCTGCTGGGCTCGGGCACCATCCTGCGCGAGGTACGCGCCGCGGTGGACATCCTCGCCAAGATGGGCGTGGGTGCCGACGTCTGGAGCGTGACCAGCTTCAACGAGCTGCGCCGCGACGGCCTGGCCGTGGACCACTGGAACCGCTTGCACCCAACCGACGAACCCCGCAAGAGCTACGTCGAGCAGTGTCTGGAAGGCCGCGAAGGCCCGGTCATCGCCTCCACCGACTACATGAAGCTGTTCGCCGATCAGATTCGCCAGTGGGTCCCGTCGCGTGAATACCAAGTGCTGGGCACCGACGGCTTCGGCCGCAGTGACTCGCGCGCCAAGCTGCGTGACTTCTTCGAAGTCGACCGTCGCTGGGTCGCGGTCGCCGCCCTGCAGGCACTCGCCGCTCGCGGCGCCATCGAACGCACGGTCGTGGCAAACGCCATCACCGAGTTCGGTATCGACCCCGAGAAGCGCAATCCTCTGGATTGCTGATGCGTGCGCACAGGAGAACCTATTGTGAGTGAAACCATACGCGTACCCGACATCGGCAGCGGTGAGGGTGAAGTAATCGAGTTGTTCGTCAAGGTCGGCGACCGTATCGAAGCCGACCAGAGCATCCTGACGCTCGAATCCGACAAGGCCAGCATGGAAATCCCGGCGCCCAAGGCTGGCGTCGTGAAGGCCTTGAAGGTCAAGCTCGGCGACCGCCTGAAAGAAGGTGACGAGCTGCTCGAGCTGGAAAGCGAAGAAGGAACCGACAGCGAAGCGCCGGCGCAAGCCGCAGCCGAGCCTGCCGCTGCCAGCAGTGGTGGCTCGACCGATGAAGCCGAAACACCTGCGTCGGGCGATGACAACTCCTCGGCCTCTGCCGAGGAAGGCGAGTCGCAGGAGATCAAGGTGCCGGACATCGGCTCCTCCGGCAAAGCCAGCGTGATCGAAATCTCAGTGAAGCCCGGCGACACCATTGCCGCCGAGCAACCGCTGATCACTCTCGAATCAGACAAGGCCAGCATGGAGATCCCCTCTCCAGCCGCCGGCGTGGTCGAAAGCATTTCGGTCACGGTGGGCGATGAGGTCGGCACCGGCGATCTGATCTTGATTCTCAAGGGTGAGGCGCCGAGCAAGCCAACCGCGGCCAGCTCTGCCACATCAGGTCAGGCGCAAAGTGCGCCCAAGGAAAAGCTCACCGAGCAGGCTGTAACTGAAGAGCCCGCCGAACCAGCGGGCGAATCCGTGGAGGAAGTACGGATTCCGGACATTGGCTCCAGCGGCAGCGCCAAGGTCATCGAAGTCATGATCAAGGCCGGCGACAGCGTCGAGGCCGACCAGTCGCTGATCACCCTTGAATCCGACAAGGCCAGCATGGAGATTCCCGCGCCCAAGGCTGGCGTGGTGGAGTCCCTGTCGATCAAGGTCGGTGATGATGCCAAGACCGGCGACCTGATCCTGACCCTGAAGGTGGCTGGCACAGCACCGGCGAAGAAGGCCGAAGCCAAACCGCAAGAAGCAGCCCCACAACAGCAGGCAGTCGCGCCGAACAAGCAAGGCGTGCCTGAATCCAAAGTGGCCGCGGCCCCTGCTCCGGCCGTGAGCGGCCCAAGCAAGGCCGGCACCAAGGTACATGCCGGCCCTGCGGTCCGCATGACTGCACGCGAGTTCGGTGTCGAATTGGCCGATGTTCCTGGCACCGGGCCGAAAGGACGGATCCTCAAGGAAGACGTGCAGGCCTATGTCAAGAATATGATGCACAAGGCCAAGCAAGCTCCGGCCGCAGGCTCTACCGGTGGCGGGGGCATTCCGCCGATACCGGAGGTCGACTTCAGCAAGTTTGGCGAAGTCGAGGAAGTGCCAATGACCCGCCTGATGCAGGTGGGGGCTGCCAATCTGCATCGAAGCTGGCTCAACGTCCCGCACGTAACCCAGTTCGAGTCATCCGACATCACCGAAATGGAAGCCTTCCGCGTTTCGCAAAAGGCTGTCGCTGAGAAAGCAGGCGTCAAACTGACCGTGCTGCCGCTGCTGCTCAAGGCCTGTGCGCACCTGCTTAAGGAACTGCCGGAATTCAATGCCTCGCTAGCCCCTAGCGGCAAGGCTGTGATCCGCAAAAAGTACGTGCACATCGGTTTTGCCGTCGATACGCCTGATGGCCTGCTGGTGCCGGTAATCAAGAACGTCGATCAGAAGAGCCTGCTGCAACTGGCGGCCGAGGCAGCGGATCTCGCCGAGAAGGCGCGCACCAAGAAGCTCTCGCCCGACGCCATGCAGGGCGCGTGCTTCACCATCTCCAGCCTCGGCCACATTGGCGGCACTGGCTTCACGCCAATCGTCAACGCGCCGGAAGTGGCAATCCTGGGTGTCTCCAAGGCAACGATGCAACCGGTGTGGGATGGCAAGGCTTTCCAGCCTCGCCTGATGTTGCCGCTGTCGCTGTCCTACGACCACCGCGTCATCAACGGCGCCGCGGCGGCGCGCTTTACCAAGCGCCTCTCCGAGCTGCTGGCGGACATCCGCACGATGCTGTTGTGATCCGATGAGTCACAAGAAACCCGCCTCTTGGCGGGTTTCTTGTCTGTGAGGGAAACGTTAAACGTCCTTAACCCTTTTGCATATTGCGAAACAGAAATGACAGCGCCTTCGCCAACTCCTCGGCTCCCTCGGGGTCACGGAGGATGGTCAGCCATGGTTCGCCGCCAGCTGCGCCGACGAAAGTGCATGCCAAGCCTTGTGGCGGGCACTGGTACTGAATGTAGGGATCCATACCGAACACCGAGAACCCACGGTTACGCACAGCGACGTTGCCGGACGCATCGCGGCGCTCCTCACGGATACGCAATTCGCCAGGCGCGCCAGCGCTGAGCTGGTATTCGAGATCCTCTGGGTTGGCCTTCCCGACTTGATAGGCCGCACGCAATCCATAGGTTTTAAGCAGCGCATTGCTGTGCGCGAGCAGGGCTTTTCGTTCGTTCTGGGTGAGATAAAGCGTCTTGAGCTCGGCCAGGTATCGGGACGGTTCATCTGAGCCCAAAGTAATTGGTTCGGCAGCCTTGAGCTGCCCGCTGATGATCAGGAGAATCGAGATTAACAGTAACTTTGATAGCCGACTTGTCAGTCCCTGCTGCATGATGCACCCTTGCGATAATTAATATTATTTAGCCATCGCCACGCCGTAGAAAGCGTCTAAGCTGCGGCTAACCAAGCGACTCCCGCAGCATACTGGAAGCAAACCGCTCGATGAAAATACATACCGATGCCGCCAGCCGTTTGGCGACCGAGGTTGTGACACAGTTGCCAGTGCCTTCTAGGCTGGGCATGCTGCGTTTCGAGCGTTTGAATGAGTCCAGCTGGGCCCTGCTGTTTCTTGATCCCGCCTGCGAGCAATACCTGGGCCAACCTGCGCAGGACCTCTGTTCTCTTATCGACTCGCCTTACGCCAGCCTCATGGAACCGCAGGCTCGCCTTAAACTTCATGACGTCGTGCAAGCGCAGCTGGCAACTCTGGGCCACTACTCCGTTCGTTATTGCCTGCACACCACCGATGGACCGCTGGACATGCTGGAGATTGGCGAACTCTGCCAACAGTATGGTCGAGAATTGGTGCGTGGCTACCTAATTGTCGAACCCCATGCAGAGCGGACTTTCCCAGCCCTGGAATCCGAGAACGCAAAGTTACGGTCGACCCTAGAGTTTTATCAGCAGGCTCAGGATGAGCACCTCGAACACCTGATCCGCTCCCGTGCTCAACAGAGCCTTATTGTGCGCCTGGCACGGCACCGTTATAGCGCAGCTGACCCACAGCTCGAAGCAGCCCAGCTGATCACCCAGGCCGCCAGCGACGCCTATGGAATTGCTCGCGCCTCGATATGGCATCTGAAAGGGGATCAGCTAGAGGCTATTGCAGCCTACTGCCGCGACAGCGGCAGTTTGGAATACCCGTCATCACTGAACATATCGGCTTGCCCGAGTTACATGGACGCGCTGCACAGGGGGCGAGTGATCGACGTGCAAAACGTCGCCGACGACCCCCGCACAAAGGAACTCACGCAGACATTCTTCAAGCCACGAGGCATCACGTCGATACTTGACGCAACGATCCGGGTGGGTGGCGAAGTGTTTGGCGTGCTGTGCCTGGAGCACTCCGGTTGCGTCAGAACCTGGCATGCCGATGAGGTGGCGTTCGCTGGCGAACTGGCCGATCAGTACGCTCAGGTACTGGCCAATCAGCAACGTGTCAGTGCCACTCATACCCTGCACCTCTTCCAACGTGCGGTAGAACAGAGCGCCAGTGCGTTCATCCTGGTCGACCGTGACGGCATCGTCGAATACGTAAACCCGAGCTTCACCTCCATCACCCAGTTCTCAGCCGATGAAGTTCGTGGTCGCCGCCTGGCCGACCTGACTGCATTGGAAAACCTCAGCGACTTGCTGTTCGACACCTCATCGGTGTTGTCACAGAGCAACAGCTGGCAAGGCGAATTCCGAAGCCGTCGCAAAAACCTGGAGCCTTATTGGGGGCAGCTTTCGATTTCCAAGGTATTCGGTGAGAGCGGAGAGCTCACGCATTACATCGGCATTTACGAAGACATCACGCAGAGCAAATTGGCGCAGCAGCACATCGAGCGCCTGGCCTATACCGACAACCTGACCAGTCTAGGAAATCGCCCGTTTTTCATCCGCAGCATCGAAGAGCGTTTCGCCGGCAGCAAAGAACCACAGCTGTGCCTGTTGCTGGTGGATATCGACAACTTCAAGCGCATCAATGACAGCCTCGGGCACCAGACCGGTGACAAGTTGCTGACCAGCCTGGCTCGCCGTCTGCGCAACAGCCTCAACCGCGACAGCGTGCTCGCGCGCTTTGCCAGCAACGAATTTGCCCTCCTGCTCGACAATATGGGCCTGGAAGAGGGTCAATTGCTGGCCTATCAAGTGCTGCGCATCCTCGACAAACCCCTGTTCGTCGACAAGCAGCTGATCAGCGTCAGCGCCTCCCTTGGCCTGGCCTGCTCGCCATTGCATGGCCGTGATCCGGAGACGCTGATGAAACACGCCGGCCTAGCGCTGCATAAAGCGAAGGCCAACGGCAAGAATCAGGTGCAGGTGTTCACCGAAGCCTTGCATGCCGAGGCCAACTACAAGCTATTCGTCGAAAACAACCTGCGTCGTGCGCTGGTGCAGAACGAGCTTGAGGTCTTCTATCAACCCAAGCTCTGCCTGCGCAGCGGTCGGCTGCAAGGACTGGAAGCACTGCTGCGCTGGAACCACCCGGAAAAAGGCATGATCCGCCCGGATCAATTCATCGGCGTTGCCGAAGAAACCGGGCTGATCATTCCGATAGGCAAGTGGGTTGCACGTGAAGCATGCAAGATGGGACTGCAGCTAGCAGCTCTGGGTATCGGCACCCCACAAATCGCGATCAACCTGTCGCCCAAGCAGTTCTCAGACCCCGACCTGGTGGGCTCTATCGCCGCCATTCTCTCCGAAGAACAGCTGCCGCCCGACCGCCTTGAGCTGGAGTTGACCGAAAGCCTGCTGCTCGAAGCGACCGAAGAGACCCGCCAGCAACTGATAGGCCTCAAGGCACTCGGGGTCACGCTGGCAATGGACGACTTCGGTACCGGCTACTCGTCGCTGAGCTACCTGAAGAAATTCCCGATCGACGTGATCAAGATCGACCGTAGCTTCATCAAGGACATCCCGGACAACCAGGATGATATCGAGATCACCTCAGCTGTCATTGCCATGGCGCGCAACCTGAACCTAAAGGTGGTGGCTGAAGGCATCGAGACGGTCGAGCAACTTACCTTCCTGCGCAATCAACGATGCGATATCGGGCAGGGTTACCTGTTCGACAAACCCATCCCCAGCGACCAGCTACTCAACTCGCTACGCCGATATCCACACTGGCTCTAACGGTTCTGCGCCTACCGTCCAGGCAAGTGCTCGTTGGATTTGTCAGCTCGGTAGCCTAGGCTTGCGGAAAACCTACCCAAGGCACGAGGACCACCATGACCCTGCGCTCGCAGATTCTCGTTCATAAACAAGCGCTACCTGATGCGGGCCAAGCCCTGCCCGGACGCGCCACACCCGTACCGGTGCCCCAGACCCACTTCGTCAGCGGCAACCCGCTGCAACCACCGTTCCCGGCGCATCTGCAACAGGCCATGTTTGCCATGGGCTGTTTCTGGGGCGCCGAGCGACGCTTTTGGGAGCAGCCCGGTGTTTGGACAACAGCGGTGATCTATGCCGGCGGGCACACGCCAAACCCCACCTACGAAGAAGTTTGCTCCGGGCTCACCGGGCACACCGAAGCCGTGCTAGTAGTCTTCGACCCCCAGCAGATTTCCTATGGCGACCTGCTAAGGCTGTTCTGGGAAGCCCATAACCCGACCCAGGGCATGCGCCAAGGCAACGACCTTGGCACCCAGTATCGTTCGGCGATCTATTGCTTCGATGAGGATCAACTTCAGATGGCACGCGATAGCGAAGCGCGCTTTCAGGCAGAGCTGAACAAGCATGGGCTGGGCGGAATCACCACAGAGATTGCGGACCTGCCAGCGTTCTACTACGCCGAAGCCTATCACCAGCAATACCTAGCGAAAAATCCGGGCGGATACTGTGGTCTAGGCGGCACCGGCGTCTGTATGCCAGCCTGAAGCTACGCGGCGTCGATAACCCATTGAGTGCCATACGGGGCAGCAAAGGTTAGTAAAGCCTTGTTTGGCGGCGTTGGTGCTAGATCGGATATCTCAACGCGCATGCGCGTCCGTCGAACTTCGGTTGACGCGAGCTGATAGACCACCGAAGCAGTGAGCTCGATGAACCGCGCGAATAGAGCTTGGTTTGTGACTGTTGAAAAAAGAAAACCCCGCCGAAGCGGGGCCTTTGCAGACTGTAACCGACATCCGTGACTTACGCCTCCCTGGCGTCGTTCCGCTACGCGTCCGTTTTGGCTAAAGCGCTTCCCTACGCAGCGTCCATGGCGGAAAAGACTACCGATCGGTCTGAAAAACCTGTAGTAGCAGTTCGCACCACGACTTGTAAGCATTCACTTACACGCAAACCTTTCCTTGGCGCTGCGTGTAAGCGATTGACTACAAGCGAAGCAGATCTATGACTGAGGCAATGGCACATTGTTCCCAAGGATGGCCAATTAATTTCAATATGCCTTCACGGATTAAGCTTTAGAACTGCGCAGCATCCAGCAAATACAACGATTCACTGCCGGCTCGTACGGAGGCGCTCAACGAGTGGATGCGAGGTAGCAGTCGTGCGAAATAAAACCGCGCGGTGCCTAGCTTGCTGGCATAGAAGTCGTCCTGGGCCTCTTTGCCCAGTGCGGCTTCTGCCATCCGGGCCCACATATAGGCGTAAGCCGTGTAACCGAACACATGCAGATATTCGACCGAGGCCGCACCGATCTCGTTGGGATTGCGCTTAGCGCTGTCGATGACAGACGCGGTGAGCGCGTCAAGGTTCTCCAGTGCTGCTTTCAGAGGCTCCGTGAACTCTTCAAGCTCACTGCCCGCTGCTGCACAGTAGCAGCGGACTTCTTCGGCAAACGCGCTGTAAAGCTCACCACCACTGCCCACAACCTTGCGTCCGAGCAGGTCCAGCGCCTGAATACCATTGGTACCTTCGTAGATCTGGGTGATCCTGCAGTCGCGCACCAGCTGCTCCTGCCCCCACTCACGGATGAAGCCGTGGCCGCCAAACACCTGCTGACCGTGGACAGTGGTCTCCAACCCCATGTCGGTGAGGAATGCTTTTGCCACCGGCGTCAACAAGGCCACCTGTGCCTCGGCACGCTGGCGGGCTTCGGCGTCATCGCTGAACTTGGCGATGTCCAGTTGAAGCGCCACGTAACTGGAAAAAGCGCGGCCACCTTCATTTAGCGCTTTCATCGTCAACAGCATACGGCGCACGTCCGGATGGACGATGATCGGGTCGGCGGCCTTGTCTTGTGCGACCGGACCAGTCGGGGCACGACTCTGGATACGCTCACGCGCGTATTCAATGGCGCTCTGATAGGAACGCTCACCCGTAGCCAATCCCTGAATACCCACGCCTAGACGCTCATAGTTCATCATGGTGAACATCGCTGCCAGGCCCTTGTTCGGCTCACCGACCATCCAGCCCGTCGCCCCGTCGAAGTTCATCACGCAGGTGGCAGAGGCCTGGATGCCCATCTTGTGCTCGATCGAGCCGCAGCCGAGGCTGTTGCGCTCCCCAAGGCTACCGTCGTCGGTAACCATCACCTTAGGCACCAGGAACAGCGAGATACCGCGCGAGCCGGCCGGTGCATCGGGCAGCTTGGCCAGCACAAGGTGGATGATGTTCTCGGTGAGATCATGCTCGCCACCGGTGATGAAGATCTTGGTGCCGCTGACCTTGTACGAGCCGTCCGCCTGCGGCTCGGCCTTGGTGCGAATGATGCCCAGGTCGGTACCGGCGTGTGGCTCGGTCAGGCACATGGAGCCGGACCAGACACCGGCGTACATGTTCGGCAGGTACTTCTGCTTCAGCTCTTCGCTGGCATGGGCGTAGATGGACAGGCAGGCGCCGGAGGTCAGCATGGGGTACAGGCCGAACGCCAAACTGGCGGAGTTCATCATCTCCTCGACCTGTGCCGAGATTGCCTTCGGCATGCCCATGCCGCCGTACGCTGGGTCACCGCCTACACCGACCCAACCGCCTTCGGCATAAAGGCGATAGGCCTCTGGATAGCCGGCCGGGGTGGTTACCGCGCCGTCGACCCAGCGGCAGCCTTCCTCATCACCACTGCGGTTGAGCGGCGCAATGGAATTGGCAGTGATCTTGCCCGCCTCCTCGAGGATAGCTTCGGCGGTTTCCGCATCGACGACTTCCGCCAGCGCTGGCATCGTCTGCCAGAGCTTCGGGGCGTCGAAGACTTCGTTTAGGACGAAACGCATATCGCGCAGCGGTGCTTTGTAGTCAGCCATGGAAAAGACCTCGCAGAAAACATGTCACCCGGCCGATTGGCCGCAGCAGTTTCGCGAGTCTAACTGAAGACCAATCGGCGCCCGAAGCGTCTTTAAATGACTTACCAGTTCTCATCTCGACCGGACAGATGGCCTCTTTTGCGCGCCTGCCATCCACAAGCCCGGCTGATATCGCCCACAAAAAAGCCCGCACGTGGCGGGCTAAAGAATCAGCCGATGGGTCAGAAAGCGAACTGGTCGGCCGTCAGTTTCATCAGGCTGGCACTGCCGGCCTCGATGGCGGCTTTGTGGGCCGCGGTGCGCGGCAGCAGCCGGGCAAAGTAGAACTCGGCAGTTGTCAGCTTCGATTGGTAGAAGGCCGCATCGCTCGCCTCGTCGAGCTTGCCTTGCGCTACGACCGCCATGCGCAGCCAGAAGTAGCCCAGAACCAGGTAGCCGCAGTACATCAGGTAGTCCACCGAGGCCGCGCCGACTTCGTCAGGGTTCTTCATTGCGGCCATGCCGATTCGGGTGGTGATCTCGCCCAGCTCGCGATTCAGGCCAGCCAGCTGCGAGACGTAGTGCTGCAGCTGAGGATGCTGCGCGTTGGCCTCGCAGAACTTGTGTACCTGCTTGGTGAAACCAAGCATCAACTTGCCCTGGCTGCCGAGCACCTTACGGCCCAGCAGGTCGAGTGCCTGAATGCCGTTAGTACCTTCGTAGATCGGCGCGATGCGGCAATCGCGCACCAGCTGTTCCATGCCCCACTCGCGAATGTAGCCGTGGCCGCCGAATATCTGCATGCCGAGGTTGGTCACCTCCAGCCCCGTGTCGGTCATGAAGGACTTGCAGATAGGGGTAAGAAAGGCGAGCAGATCCTCGGCTTCCTTGCGCTTGTCGGCGTCCGAGCTGTGAATCTGATCGAGCAGCTGCGCGGTGAAGTAGGCCAGGGCACGGTTGCCCTCGTTGAAAGCCTTCATCGTCAACAGCATGCGCCGCACATCGGGGTGCACGATGATCGGGTCGGCAGGCTTCTCGGGAAACTTCACCCCGGTCAGCGCCCGCATCTGCAACCGCTCGTTGGCGTACTGGATGGCGCCCTGGAAGCTCGCCTCACCACTGCAAAGCCCCTGCATCCCGGTGCCCAGACGTGCATGGTTCATCATTGTGAACATGCAGTTAAGACCCTTGTTGGGCTCACCGATGAGAAAGCCCTTGGCACCATCGAAGTTGATCACGCAGGTCGCCGAGGCCTTGATCCCCATCTTGTGCTCAATGGAGCCACAGGCGACAGCGTTGCGCTCGCCTGCCTCTCCGGAAGCATCAGGCAGAAACTTGGGCACGATGAACAGTGAAATCCCTTTGGTGCCCGCCGGAGCATCGGGGAGTTTGGCCAGCACCAGATGCACGATGTTCTCGCTCATGTCGTGCTCGCCAGCCGAGATGAAGATCTTCGTGCCGCTGATTGCATAGCTGCCATCTGCATTCGGAACCGCACGTGTCTTGATGATGCCCAGGTCCGTGCCGCAATGGGATTCGGTGAGGCACATGGTGCCGGTCCAACGGCCCTCGGTCATAAGGGGCAGGTAGGCCTGTTTCTGCTCGTCGGTCCCATGGGCGGCTATCGCGGCCATAGCGCCATGGGTCAGTCCCGGGTACATACCGAAGGAGGTATTGGCCGAGCCGACCATTTCGCCGACCACCAGACCCAGCGAGTGCGGCAGGCCTTGACCGCCATAGGTGGGATCCGAAGCCAGGCCCATCCAGCCGCCTTCCGCATACTGCGCAAAGGCTTCCTTAAAACCCTTGGGGGTAACGACCACGCCGTCGTTGAAGTGGCAACCTTCCTCATCACCGCTACGGTTGAGGGGCGCAAGGACCTGCTCGCAGAACTTGGCACCCTCTTCGAGGATGGCGCTGACCGTGTCAGGCGTCGCGTCTTCTGCACCGTTGGCCGCGTAGCTGCCATGAAAGTCGAACACTTCGTCGATCAGAAAGCGCATATCGCGCAGGGGAGCCTTGTAAGCGGGCATATCGTTCTCCAGAACAGCACAGTGCATTGTTATGCCGCCACGCTACTGTCAGATCGACCCGCTCGCCATCACATTGCAGGCGCTGAATGCGCCGCCATAATCACCGGCGCCCCCACCGACTCGCGCCGTCAACACTGGCTGTTTTTCGGCTGAACCCTAGCCGTCGGCACTCACCTCTTTCAACATACGCATCGCACCGCGGCGGTTCTCTCCATGCGATCGGATACAGTTGCGCCCTGCCCCCTTGGCGCTGTAGAGCGCCTGGTCGGCCTTTTTGATGACTTCCTCGGGGCTGCGCTGTGTCATCAAGCGCTCGGCGACGCCGATGCTGATAGTCACCGAGACCGCCGCTGCCGCAGCAACACCGCGGCGTTGCCGCCCCTGCGCCGCATCCTTGGGCCGGCTGGACTTGTCGCGCAGCTGCAGTGGATAGCTCTCCACGGCCTGCCGCACGGCTTCCAGATGCGGCAGGCAATGCGCCAGCTCGCGCCCCGGAAATACCAGCGCGAACTCTTCGCCCCCGTAGCGATAGGCACGGCCACCGCCACCGACCTTGCGCAACCGGCTCGCAACGAGGCGTAGCACCTCGTCCCCCACGTCGTGTCCGTGGGTGTCATTGAAGGCCTTGAACCGATCCACGTCAGCCATGGCAATGACGTACTGACGACCCAGCCGCTGCAGCCGCTCGTTCAGGGCGCGACGGCCGGGCAAGCCGGTCAACTCGTCACGAAATGCCATTTGATAGGCCTCCTGGGCAATGGAAACCACCAGCACTAGCATCATCAAACTGCTCAAGACGTTGAGCGCACCGGGTCGACTGAATACCTGAGGCAGCATCAGGAGCAAGCCGATCAGCGCAACCAACTGCGCCGCGTGCACTGGCCGTGGCCGCCGCAGGTACTGCGCCAGCACCCCAAGTATGGCGATCAGAAATACTGGATAGGCCAGCTGGATCAATTGCAGCCAGTCAGCCTGCAATGACGGCCAGCGAACGTCCGTCAGCCAGTCGAGCACTCCCTCGGGGAAGCGCCGCGCCAAGGCCAGCGCCAAGACTGAGACGGCAAACACGACGGCAAGCCGTGCCAGTCCGTCCTGCAACAGATGTGCACGCTCTTGCCAAAGGGCATAAAGTCCGTAGAGCGACGGCAAAAGAAGGCTGCACAGGTGGAAGGTGAGCGCGGCCTCAGGCAGTAGCGATCCGGTGAGCCGGTAATGGTCGACCTGGGTATCGAGCAAGAAATAGACGATATATACCGTCAGCAGCAGAAAGGTCTCCCGGACCCGTGCATAGGCAATGCAGAAGGCACCCCCCAGCAACAGCAACACGGTGGGCAGCACATTGAACAGCGACGTGAAGAACTCATTCAGAGTCGGTTGACGCGCAGCGACAAGCCCTCCGACCAACAACGCCAGGGGTGCATAGAAATGACTGAAGCGAGCTGGACTCAGACGAGGCACGGCGGCTCCGGTAACGCCCGTGAGGAAAGCAGGCATTCTGCCTGCACTTGATGACAGGTTCACCCACGAGGTGAACAACAATGACTGGCATAGCGAAAAACAGACAAAAAAAACCGCTGCCGTAGCAGCGGTTTCTTTTTTGCGAGAGACCTTAGTAGGCCAGCTCGAAGTGCGCCTCGTCCATGTCCATCAGGTTGTCAGCACCGGACAGCATGGCTTCCACGTGCATGCGGGTACGCGGCAGGATGCGTTGGAAATAGAAACGCGCGGTCTGCACCTTGGCAGTGTAGAAGCCATCTGCGTCTTCGCCGGCCGCGATCTTTTCCGAAGCCAGGCGCGCCATGTCGGCCCAGAAGTAGGCCAGGCAGGCATAACCGCAATACATCAGGTAATCCACCGAAGCGGCGCCGACTTCTTCGCGGTTCTTCATCGCGGCCATGCCGACCTTCATGGTCAGGTCGCCCCACTCCTTGTTCAGCTTGGCCAGTGGCTCGACGAACTGCTTGACCGCCTCGTTACCTTCGTTGGCCTGGCAGAACTTGTGCACGACCTTGGTAAAGCCTTTCAGCGCCTCGCCCTGGGTCATCAGCACCTTGCGGCCCAGCAGGTCGAGCGCCTGGATCCCGGTGGTGCCTTCGTACAGGCAGGAGATACGGCTGTCACGCACGTTCTGCTCCATACCCCACTCGGCGATGAAGCCGTGGCCGCCGTAGATCTGCACGCCATGGTTGGCCGCTTCAAAGCCAACTTCGGTCATGAAGGCCTTGGCGATCGGCGTCAGGAACGCCAGCATTGCATCGGCGGCCTTGCGCTGTTCTTCGTCCTTGCTGCGCTGGGTGATATCGACCTGCTTGGCAGCGAAGTAAAGCATTGCACGATTGCCTTCGGCAAAGGCCTTCATGGTCAGCAGCATGCGACGTACGTCCGGATGCACGATGATCGGGTCAGCGGCTTTCTCAGGTGCCTTCGGGCCGGTCAACGAACGCATCTGCAGGCGCTCACGCGCATACTTGATGCCTCCCTGGAAACCGATCTCGGCGTGAGCCAGACCCTGCAGCGCAGTACCCAGGCGTGCGGTGTTCATGAAGGTGAACATGCAGTTCAGGCCCTTGTTCGGCGGGCCGATCAGGAAGCCGGTGGCACCGTCGAAGTTCATCACGCAGGTGGCATTACCGTGGATGCCCATTTTGTGCTCGAGCGAGCCACAGGACACACCGTTGCGCTCGCCCACGCCGCCTTCAGCGTTCGGCAGGAACTTCGGCACGATGAACAGCGAAATACCCTTGGTGCCTTGCGGCGCATCGGGCAGGCGAGCCAGAACGATATGGACGATGTTATCGGCCATGTCGTGTTCACCCGCAGAAATGAAAATCTTGGTGCCCGAAACCTTGTAGCTGCCATCAGCCTGAGGCTCGGCCTTGGTGCGCAGCATGCCCAGGTCGGTGCCGCAGTGCGGCTCGGTCAGGCACATGGTGCCGGTCCACTCGCCCGACACCAGCTTGGTCAGATAGGCCTGCTGCTGCTCGGGCGTGCCGTGCTCGTGCAGGGTATTCATGGCGCCATGAGACAGGCCGGGGTACATGCCCCAAGACCAGTTGGCTTCGCCGACCATTTCGCTGATGGCCATGCCCAGCGATTCAGGCAAGCCCTGGCCACCGTGCTCGACATCATGAGCCAGGCTCGGCCAGCCGCCTTCGACGAACTGCTGATAAGCCTCTTTGAAGCCGGCCGGCGTCTTCACGCCGCTTTCGCTCCAGGTGCAACCTTCGATGTCGCCCACGCGGTTGAGGGGGGCAATCACCTGCTCACAGAACTTGGCGCCTTCATCGAGAATGGCGTTGACCATGTCCGGGGTGGCGTCTTCACAACCCGGTAGGCTTTGGTAGTGCGCTTCGTAGCCGAGCAATTCGTCACGTACAAAGCGGATATCGCGCAAGGGGGCCTTGTAGTCAGGCATATCGTAAACCTCAGCAGTGGGTTCTTGATTCAGGCGGCTGGCAGATCAGCCACGCTTGATTTGATTGGACCATCCGGCATCGCCCCGGCAGGTCAAACAGGCGTTTGAAACATACGTTTAGGCCTGATCGATGTCAAGCAGCGACCATGACGCCATTCGTCGGCATCTGAATAACCATAGACAGGGAGAGAGGTGCTCGAGATCGGGCGAGACGGCCGGCCAGAAAGGCCGGCGCAGGTCAGGCTTTGGTGTTGACCAGGGTGCCGAGCACTTCGTCAGCCGTCTGCAGCAGGCGAACGCCGGCCTTGGCCTGATGCTCACCCACTTTCATCTGAACCAGCTGCTCGGTCAGCTCGACCGTGTCAGCCACGGCCTGAGAGGTTTGGGCAGCCGGCAGTGTGCGATCAGCCACGACGCCACTGGCCTGGTCAACTCGCGGCTGTCCGGCTTGGTACGCGCCAAGGCCGGCAGATAAAAGGCTGTTGTTGATCTGCATGATTCAACCCCTCTGAGATCACATAGCTATCATTGATACCGGAGCCGATCCGCTGACGCCAGTTCCACGTCGCTATAACAAACGCGTGTTCACGCCCTGAACGGCATGAGCCGGAGCGCTGATAGGTCGAGGTAGCGCGCAACCTCCGCCGGGCTTGCAGTCGCCAAGCGCGGCACCCGACCGAGGCATGGTGCCTCAAGGCGCTGCTCCAAGGTCGCGAGATTTTCCTGCAACCGTGAGGTGGCAGGATCGACGATGTTGGCGACCCAGCCTGCCAGCCTAAGTCCATCTCGCTCGATGGCCTCGGCGCTGAGCAGCGCATGGTTGATACAGCCAAGGCGCACGCCGACCACGAGGATGACCGGGAGGCTGAGCGCTATGGCGAGATCGGAAAGTGTTTCGTCTCCAGCCAGCGGCACGCGCCAACCACCTGCGCCTTCCACCAGCGCAAACTGAGCGTGCAACGCCAGCACTCGACGAACCGGCTCGGCCAGCGCCGCGACAGTCAGGTCGACACCGGCCTCGCGAGCGGCCAGATGCGGAGCTATCGCCGGTTCGAAGGCCATAGGATTGACCTGTTCGTAGCGCAGCGGCAGTGTGCACTCACCGAGCAGCGCCAGCGCGTCGCTGTTGCGCAGGCCGTTGGCCGTAATTTCGCAACCGGATGCCACAGGCTTCACCGCCGCCGTACTGAGCCCGGCCAGCCGCGCGGCATGCAGCAGCCCGGCAGCAATGGTGGTCTTGCCGACTTCGGTATCTGTGCCGGTGACGAAATGAGCCGTGGTCATGTCATTTCCTTGCGCAACACGCCATACACAACCTGATAGGTCGCAGGGAGCCCGCTCGGCGTACGGAACCGTTCGTAGGCATCGATCAGCGCACGAATACGTGCGCGACCGGTCAGCCCACCCGGACGGCCAGGGTTGAGATTATGTGCGCCGAGCGCCTTGAGTTCACTCGTCAGCTGCCGCAGCTCAGGGAAATGCAGCACCTGCGGCTCGACCTCCAACCGCTCCAGCTGCAAACCACTGTGAGTGCAGTGATGCTGGTACGCGCCGAACGAACGAAAGCGATTCACGTGGGCAAAACCGTCCACCGCCTGCCAGCTGTCGCGCAGTTCTTGCAGCGTGCCACTGCACAGACTGCTGAAGGCGAACACACCACCGGGACGCAGCACCCGCTTCGCCTCGCCGACTACGGCGGAGAAATCTTCACACCACTGCAGCGCCAGGCTGGAAAAGATCAGATCTACCGACGCATCACGCAGCGGCAAGCATTCGGCATCGCCAGCGACGAAATGGCTGGCGCCGCCCTGAGGTCGGGCGCGGCGCAGCATGCCTTCGGCAATATCCAGCGCGACGCCTTCGCCAGCAGGGAAACGGCTTGCAAGGCTTCGAGAGAAATAGCCGGTGCCACATCCCAGGTCGAGCCAGCGCGCCGGCGCCGTTGAGCAGGGCAGACGCTCGATCAGCGTGTTACCGACCGTGCGCTGCAGATCGGCCACGGCGTCATAGCTGGACGCAGCGCGGGAGAATGACGCCGCGACCTGACGTTTGTCAGGCAGGGCGCTTTCCGTCCCCAACGTCGGTGCCGTGGCCGCATCCGTCATTTTGCTCTGCCCCTGATGAATGCCGCGATGGTTGCCGCCACGTCATCAGGCCGCTCCAGCGGCAGAGCATGGCTGGTCGACGCAATCAGTTCTGCTTCGATGCCCGGCATCCAGCGTCGAAGTGCGTCACAGGCCGTCGGTGGCACCAACGCGTCGCCACCGGCGAACAGGTGTAGTTGCGGTCCGAAATAGCCGTGCAGCGCGCCGCGACCGTCCAGCTCAGCGAGCAACTGCAAGCCGGCATCGAGCACAGCCGGCGCAGAATCGGACCGGCTGACCTCCAGCTGACGGGCCAGCGTTCGCGGATCGTAGCCACCGCGACTGCAGAGCAGACGGAAACGTTTCAATGTTTCCTCGGGATCAAGCCGGAACGCCTCTTGAAAGGCGTCAAAGATATCCGGTGCCATGCCCTCGGGCCATTGTGGCCGAGCGCGGAAGCACGGATTGCTGGCAATGGTGACCAGCCCATGGCAGGAGTCCACGCGCCGCGCTGCGAGCTGCGACGCCAGCATCCCGCCCAACGACCAACCGGCCAACCAGCTGTCATCGGGTACACGGCGGTCGAGTTCATCCAGCCAGGCACCGGCCTCGGCAAGCTCCGGCAAGGGCTCGATGATTACATCGAGATCCGGCGCAAGCTCTGACAAAGCCTCGCACAAAGGCTGCAACGCAGCCGGGCCAAACGCCCATCCGGGCAGCAAAAACAGCTGATCAGGCATTTGCTTCAGGCTCCTCGGCCATTCGATTCCAGCATTCGGCCAGGATATCCAAGAGTCGTTCCACCTGCGCTTCGCTATGCGACGCGCTGAAGGTCACCCGCAGCCGAGCACCGCCGGCAGGCACGGTCGGCGGGCGAATGGCCCCCACCAGAACGCCACGCTCACGCAATGCCGCCGATAGTTTCAGGGCGCGCTCGCTGCTGCCGACAAGTATCGGCTGGATCGGGGTCGGGCTGTCCATCAGGGTCAGACCGATGTCGCCTGCCCGCTGGCGGAACCGTGCAATCAGGTTGTTCAGATGATCCCGACGCCAACCCTCATTGCGCAGCAGCTCCAGACTTTTCAGCGTGGCGCATGCGACAGCCGGCGGCTGGCTGGTCGTATAGATGTACGGCCGAGCGAATTGGATCAGCGTCTCGATCAGCTCCTCGCTGCCTGCCACGAAGGCCCCTGCGGTGCCGAAGGCCTTGCCCAGCGTGCCGACCAGAACCGGCACATCAGCCATGCCCAAACCGAAATGCTCGACGATGCCACCACCGGTATTGCCCAGCGGGCCGAAGCCATGCGCGTCGTCCACCATCACCCAGGCGTTATTGGCGTTCGCAACCGCGCAGAGCGCTGGCAGATCGGCCAGATCACCGTCCATGCTGAATACACCATCGGTGACCACCAGCGTATTGCCGATGGCCTTCTCGAGGCGCTTGGTTAGGCTGTCTGAATCGTTGTGCAGGTAACGGGAGAAGCGAGCGCCACTGAGTAGACCGGCATCAAGCAAGGAGGCATGGTTGATGCGGTCTTCGAGCACCGTGTCGCCCTGCCCCACCAGCGCGGTGACGACAGCGAGGTTGGCCATGTAGCCGGTGGAAAACAGCAGCGCACGCGGCCGACCGGTGAATTCAGCCAAAGCCTCTTCGAGCTGGTGATGCGGAGTGCTGTGCCCCATGACCAAGTGCGACGCACCGCCGCCCACGCCCCAGCGCTCGGCGCCCTGCTGCAGGGCGCGGATCACATCAGGGTGGCTGGCCAGCCCGAGATAGTCGTTGGAGCAGAACGCCAACAACGGTTCGCCATCGACCGTCACCTCCGGCTGCTGCGGTGTTTCCAGCAACGGACGGTGCCGATAAAGATGGGCGGCGCGACGCTCGGCGAGACGGGAAGCAAGATCGAACGGCATGGCAGAAAGGCTTCTGTAGGAGCCAGCTTGCTGGCGAACCTGTAGCTGCGCCTATGTATCGGGCGCTGCGCGGCTACAGGGGGGCGTACTGCTCGTTGGCGCTAATCAGGCCGACGCGGCGTCGTAAAACAGCTTGCTGTCGCGCTGTTCGACCAGCGCCTGCTCAATGGCCGCCTGGTGCACTTCATCGTCGTGCTCTTCGCGCGCTTCAGGCTGAATGCCCAGGCGCTTGAACAGCAGCATATCCTTGTCGGCTTGCGGGTTGCCGGTGGTCAGCAACTTCTCGCCGTAGAAGATGGAATTGGCGCCAGCGAGGAAGGCCAGGGCCTGCATCTGCTCGTTCATTTGCTCACGACCGGCGGACAGCCGCACGTGGGATTTCGGCATCATGATCCGCGCCACGGCAAGCATACGGATGAAGTCGAAGGGGTCGACGTCCTGCTCCTCGGCCAGCGGGGTGCCCTTGACCTTCACCAGCATGTTGATCGGCACCGACTCCGGGTGCTCGGGCAGGTTGGCCAGTTGAATCAGCAGACCGGCACGGTCGTTCAGCGACTCGCCCATGCCGAGGATGCCGCCCGAGCAGATCTTCATTCCCGACTCGCGCACATAGCTCAGCGTCTCCAGACGGTCGGCATAAGTACGGGTGGTGATGATGTTGCCGTAGAACTCCGGCGAGGTATCGAGGTTGTGGTTGTAGTAGTCCAGGCCCGCGGCGGCCAGTGCCTTGGTCTGCTCCTGATCGAGCTTGCCGAGGGTCATGCAGGTTTCCAGACCCAAAGCTTTCACGCCCTCGACCATCTTCAGGACATACGGCATGTCCTTCGCGGACGGGTGCTTCCAGGCAGCACCCATGCAGAAGCGCGTCGAGCCGATCGCCTTGGCTTCGGCAGCCGCTTCCAAGACCTTCTGCACCTCCATCAGCTTTTCTTTGTCGAGGCCAGTGTTGTAGTGGCCGGACTGCGGGCAGTACTTGCAGTCTTCCGGACAGGCGCCGGTTTTGATCGACAGCAATGTCGAAACCTGGACGCGGTTGGCATCGAAGTGCTGGCGATGCACGCCCTGAGCCTGGAAGATCAGGTCATTGAAGGGTTGTTCGAAGAGCGCCTTGACTTCAGCGAGGCTCCAGTCGTGACGGGTAACGGAAGCGGCAGTGGCGCTCATGAGTGTTCCTTGTAATGAATGGCGGCTCAGTGGCCAGGCACGGATGCGAAATGGTTAGCCAAGGCCGAGGCGCTGTCAACCAGGAAAGGAATCATGGTTTACAACTGGTTAAATATTGAGCATTACTGTGCGCTGTGTGATGAGCGCTGCGAAACCGGCCAATCGGTTTGCAGCCCCTGCGAAGCCGAGCTCCCCTGGCTGCGCGAGCACTGCACCCGTTGCGCCTTGCCGTTGCCGGCGTCCGGGCTGATCTGCGGCGAATGCCTGAAGCGGCCGCCCGCGTTCGACCAGGTCAGCGTGCCGTGGCGCTTCGCGTTTCCGGTAGACAGCCTGATCACCCGCTTCAAACACCACGCCCAGTGGCCTCTCGGTCGGCTGCTGGCAGAGCAGCTTTCGCGCCATTTGCAGCACGCCTTCGATGAGGGCTTGCCACGCCCCGACGCCTTGTTACCGGTGCCCCTGGCCCGTAAACGGCTGCGTCAGCGCGGCTTCAATCAGGCGCAGATGATCGCCGATTGGCTGAGCTCGGCATTGACGATCCCAGTCGATACGAAACTCCTCCAGCGGGTTCAGGACACCCAGTCGCAACAGCAGCTCGATGCGGCGAGTCGGCGGCGGAACCTGCGCCAGGCGTTTGCCCTGATCGACGACCGGAGGCTGCCCGGACGTCATCTGGCGATCATCGACGATGTGCTCACCACAGGCGCAACCGCCGAGGCACTGGCCCGCCTGCTCAAGCGGGCAGGGGCGGCGCGTGTGGATGTCTATTGCCTGGCACGAACACCGAAGCCCGGCGAGCAGTAAGGCACTGCGCGGTTGTGTAAACACACCAGTGCAATACACTGGTTGCCCGCCTGCGGAGCCGACCATGAGCCACCCCTTCGACACACTTACGCCTGACCTTGTGCTCGATGCGGTGGAAAGTACCGGCTTTCTCAGCGACGCTCGCGTGCTGGCGTTGAACAGCTACGAAAACCGCGTTTACCAGGTGGGCATCGAGGACGAAACGCCGATCGTGGCGAAGTTCTATCGCCCGGGTCGCTGGAGCAACGAATCCATTCTTGAAGAGCATCAGTTCTCCAGAGAGTTGGCCGATCGAGAGATCCCGGTCGTGGCGCCCGTCGAGCGCGACGGCAAGACCTTGTTCGAACATGCCGGGTTTCGCTTCGCGCTCTTTCCCCGCCGTGGTGGTCGCGCGCCGGAGCCAGGCAATCTGGATCAGCTCTACCGCCTCGGCCAGCTGCTGGGCCGCATGCACGCGGTTAGCGCCAGCCGCCCGTTCGAACACAGGGAAACGCTGAACGCCCAGCATTTTGGCCATGAGTCACTGGCAACGTTGCTCGAAGGGGATTTCGTACCCAAGAGCCTGCTACCCGCTTACGAGTCGGTGGCGCGCGACCTGCTGAAACGCGTCGATGATGTGTTCGCCCGCACCGATTTTCAGCCGATCCGCCTGCATGGCGACTGCCACCCCGGCAACATTCTCGCCCGTGACGATGCGTTCCAGCTGGTTGATCTGGACGATTGCCGCATGGGCCCGTCGGTGCAGGACATCTGGATGATGCTGGCTGGCGAACGTCACGAGCGGCTTGGGCAGCTGTCCGAACTGGTGGACGGCTACAGCGAATTCCACGACTTCGCCCCACGCGAACTGCCGCTGATCGAAGCCCTGCGCGCGCTGCGCCTGATGCACTACAGCGCCTGGCTGGCGCGCCGCTGGGATGATCCCGCTTTCCCCATGAGCTTTCCCTGGTTCGGCACCGAACGCTACTGGGGGGATCAGGTCTTGATCCTGCGTGAGCAGATGTCGGCGCTGCAGGAAGAGCCGCTGAAGCTGTTCTAGCTCAAGCGTTGATCACCGAGCAACTGGCGCATCCTACGACGCTCGGGGCGCTCCTCCGGTGGGCTGAAGCCCACCCTACAGAACCTTTTCGTAGGGTGGATCACGCTGCACCGATCCACCCTACGAACTGTGGACGCTTTCCTAGGCGGGGCTCACGCCGCGTCAGGCCTCTTCGATCAACCAGTCCAGGCGCCAGCCACCTTCGCTCTGACCGAGCAGTTTGGCCAGCCAAGGCAGCAGCTCGCGCAACTCCTCTTCCAGCCCCCATGGCGGATTGCTGATCGCAAGACCCGAGCCGTTCAGCCGCAGCGCCTCGTCGGTGGGGTGGACGTACAGCTCAGCGCGCAGCAATTTGGGTGCACCGCTACGTGAAAGGTCCTGATAGAAGCGCTTGAGCTGCCGCTCATCCTTGATCGGGTACCAGATCACACCGATAGTCTGGCGCATGCGTCCGAGCGCTTCTTTCAAGGCCGTCACGCAGCGGCTCAGCTCGTCGGCCTGCTCGAAAGGCGGGTCGATGAGCAGGACAACGCGCTTTTCGGCGGTCGGCATCAAGGCGCGCGGCACGTACCAACCCTCGCCCAGGTGCACCGCCACACGGCGGTCGCCTGCCATGTTGTCTTTCAGCAGGCGGCCATCTTCCGGGTGCTTTTCGTTGAGCTGCAGGTGATCCTGCGGGCGCGTCAGCTGTCGTGCCAGCTCCGGTGAGCCGGGGTAGTAACGCAGGGTGCCGTCGGGATTGAGTGCACGAATCACGTCCAGATAGCCCTGCGCCATAGCCGGCACATCCTCTGCCTGCCACAGGCGTGCGATGCCTTGCAGCCATTCGCCGGTGCGGCTGGCCTGATCGCCCGCGAGGTCATACAGGCCGACGCCCGCGTGGCTGTCGAGGTAGGCGAACGGCGCCTCCTTGCGCGCCAGCATGGCGAACAGACGGGACAATACGAGGTGTTTGAAGACGTCGGCATGATTGCCGGCATGGAAAGCGTGGCGGTAGTTCATCGGGCACTCCTGAATTGCGCACAGTTTAACTGCGCAGCGCGGCGATTCGCAGGGGCCGCTAAGGTTAGAGTCCACCCGCATGACGAATCCATGACAAACGGCTGCTACAGTCAGCAGCTTCACCCAGCCGATAAAGGAATCATGATGGATATCCGCGCCCTCCTCGCGATCAACTTGCCCGTCATCCAGGCGCCGATGGCCGGCTCGCAGAACCATCAGCTCGCGGCCGCAGTGTCCAATGCCGGCGGGCTGGGTTCGATTCCGGCAGGCATGCTCAATGCAGAGGCGCTTGATGCCGAGCTGGCCGCTATCGCAGCACTGACGCGCAAACCCTACAACGTGAATTTCTTCTGTCATCAGACGCCTGCCGACGACGCCGCACGAACGGAGGCTTGGCTGGCAGCGCTGGCGCCTTTCTTGAAAGAATTCGCCATCGACCCGACGAGTATCCCCGGTGGCGCAACCCGCAAGCCGTTCGATGCTGCAATGGCGGAAGTGGTGGAGCGGCATCGTCCGCCGGTGGTCAGCTTTCATTTCGGCCTGCCAGCGCCAGAACTGTTGAAAAGGGTCAAAGCAACCGGTGCGAAGATCCTCTCCAGCGCCACAACGCTGGAAGAAGGCCGCTGGCTGCAGGCGCAAGGCGTCGACGCGGTGATCGCTCAGGGTGTAGAAGCCGGCGGACATCGCGGCATGTTTCTCAGCGAAGACATCAACGGGCAGCTCGGCACCTTTGCCTTGCTGCCGCAACTGGTTGCCACGCTGGACGTGCCGGTGATCGCGGCCGGCGGGGTTGCGAGTGCCCGCTGCGTATCCGCCGCACAGGCGCTTGGCGCAGCGGGAGTGCAGGTCGGCACCGCTTATCTGCTGTGCGACGAAAGCCGCGCCAGTCCGCTGCACCGCCAGGCCTTGCAGAGCACTGCTGCCGAGCACACCGTACTGACCACTTTGTTCTCCGGACGGCCAGCGCGGGGCATCGTCAATCGCCTGATCCGCGAACTGGGCGCTCGGCCAGACGCCGTACCGGCGTTTCCACTGGCAGGCAATGCTATCGGCAGTTTGCGCGCCGCCGCTGAGCCTCAAGGCCTTGATCACTTCTCACCGCTGTGGGCCGGGCAGAACGTCAGCGGTTGTCAGCCGATCCCGGCGGCCCAGCTGACCGAGGCGCTTGCATCCGGCTGGAAAAGTTAGGCGACAATCAAGGCAGCGCCAGGCGTCGGGGCTGGGTCCATTACGGCGACGTAGCGCGTAAACTGGCGCGACCTGCAGATGAACGGATCGGATATGACCGTGCTGACTAACACACTGGTATTTCTAGCCACCCTGGCCGGCATGGAGCTGTTTGCCTGGTGGGCGCACAAGTACGTGATGCATGGCTGGGGCTGGGGCTGGCACAAGTCGCACCACGAGCCGCGCAACGGCTGGTTCGAGAAGAACGATCTGTATGCGGTGGTGTTTGCTGGCGTCGCGATACTGCTGATCGCGCTGGGCACTGCGGGCTATCACCCGCTGGAATGGATCGGCGCCGGGATGACGGCCTACGGCTTTCTCTACTTCGTCGCCCATGACGGGCTGGTGCATCACCGCTGGCCGCTGCGCTTCGTACCGCGCAATGGCTACCTCAAGCGTCTGTACCAGGCACATCGCCTGCATCATGCGGTAGACGGCAAGGAACGCTGCGTGTCCTTCGGTTTCCTTTATGCGCCGCCGCTACCCGTGCTCAGACAGCAGCTGCGAGAGCTGCATGACGGGCCGTTGCGCAAAACCACGGCTAAGCCCGACGAGGACGCGTCCAGAGGGAATCAGGACGCGGCGTGAGCGGCATCTTGCGCGAAGCCAGCGCCAGCATTCCCCCACCCAGTAGAAACTGCAACTTCTGCGCGCTGGTCGTCGACACGCGCGTGTCCCAGGCCGCCGCGCCGCGCGCTTTCACTTCCACACCGATTTGCCGATAGACGCCGTGCGCCGTGGCAATGGACCAGGCCGAACGCAGTGGCAGGTCGCGCAAACCCTGCGAGGCCGACCGGTAGTAAGGCTCGGCCAGATCAACCAGACGGGCCGCCAGCAGCGCCAGCGCGGGTCGGTTGTATGGCAGGCCAATCGCCTCAGCCGGGATACCCGCTTCCGCGAGCCAGTCGGCCGGCAGATAGACGCGACCAATCTCCGCATCCTCGACGATATCGCGGGCGATATTGGTCAGCTGGAACGCCATCCCCAAATCGCAAGCTCGGTCTAGCGTCGCCTCCGCTTCGGCACCCATTACTTTGGCCATCATCAAGCCCACTACCCCGGCGACGCGGTAGCAGTACAGCAGCGTGTCGTCGAGGGTCTGATAGCGGTAGTCCTGCACATCCATGCGGAAGCCCGCCAGATGCTCCAAGGGGTACTCTCGCGGAATCTGGTGGCGTTGAATGACCTGCTGGAACGCCGCGAATGCCGGATCGCGCATCGGCTCGCCTGCATAGGCTCGCTCGGTCAGGTCCACCAGCTCGGCCAGGCGCGCTTCTCCGGTGGAGCGATCGCCTTCCACCTGGCCGTGCCCGAGGGTCTGACCATCGATGACATCGTCGCAATGCCGGCACCACGCATAGAGCATCACCGCACTCTGACGGGTGCGCTCGTCGAACAGCTTGGCCGCCGACGCAAAACTCTTGGAGCCAACGTTGATCGCCTGAGTCGAGTGGTCAATTACCTGATCGTTCATCCGGAAAGATCCTCCAACATCAGGCCGGCCGTGGCCTTGGCCGACCCCACCACGCCCGGCACACCCGCGCCGGGATGCGTACCGGCACCGACGATGTAGAGGTTGGGAATCACGTCATCACGGTTGTGCGTGCGGAACCAGGCGCTCTGGGTGAGGATCGGTTCCAGCGAAAACGCCGAGCCGAGATGGGCGTTGAGCTCGTCGCGAAAATCGAACGGGGTAAAGATCCTGTGCGTGACCAAATCCTCGCGCAGCCCGGGAATGTAGTGACGTTCGAGGTATTCGAAGATCCGGTCGCGGTACTTTGGTCCCTCCACGGCCCAGTCGATGTCGGCCGTGCCCAGGTGAGGCACCGGCGCCAGCACGTAATGACTGGCACAGCCTTCAGGCGCCAGCGACGGATCGGTGACGCAAGGCGCGTGCAGGTAGAGCGAGAAGTCGTCAGCCAGGGTCTCGCGCTTGAAAATCTCATCGATCAGTTCGCGGTAGCGCGGCCCGAAGCACACCGTGTGGTGCTGCAGGTGTTCGTGACGGCGCTTGAGGCCGAAATGGATCACGAACAACGACATGGAAAAGCGCTTGCCGGAAAGCCGTTTGGCTTCGTCGCGACCACGCTGTTCATGCCCGAGCAGCTGCTTGTAGGTATTCACCACATCGGCATTCGACGCCACCGCATCGGTGACGAAGCGGCGCCCGTCCCAGGTGACCACGGTCCTTGCCAGCCCACCGGAAAGCTCGATACTCGCGACCTCGGCGTTCAGCTCGAGCTTGCCGCCCAGGTCTTCGAACAGCCTGACCATCCCCTGTACCAGCGCCCCAGTGCCACCGCGTGGAAACCAGACGCCCCCCTGCCGCTCCAGCGCGTGGATCAATGCGTAAATGGACGAGGTTTCGAACGGGTTGCCGCCCACCAGCAGGGAGTGAAACGACAGGGCCTGGCGCAGGCGTTCGTTCTCCACGAAGCTCGACACCATGCTGTACACGTTGCGCCAGGCCTGCAGTTTGGCCAGCTGCGGCGCGACGCCAATCATGCTGCGAAAGGACAGGAAGGGCACGGTGCCGAGCTTGACGTATCCCTCCTCGTACACCGCACGTGAATAGGCGAGAAAGCGCTGGTAGCCGGCAACATCCTTCGGGTTCAGCGCATGGATCTGTTTGTCCAGCTCGGCCTGGTCGTTGACGTAATCGAAGCTGTAGCCATCTTCCCAGCACAGCCGGTAGAAGGGACTGACCGGCAGCAGTTCGACGTAATCGGCCATGCGTTTGCCAGCGCCGGTGAATAGCTCTTCCAGCGCAGGCGGATCGGTGATGACCGTCGGCCCCGCATCGAAGGTGAAGCCCTGGTCGTGATAGACGTAGGCGCGGCCGCCCGGCTTGTCGCGCTTTTCCAGCACCGTGGTCTGGATGCCGGCGCGTTGTAACCGAATGGCCAGCGCCAATCCGCCGAACCCGGCTCCAATCACCACCGCCCGCTTCACAACGCCAGTTGCCTCGTTCATCGTTTTTCCTTGTGGTGCAGATTGCCGGCGGCAAGCGCTCGCAGCGCTTCGCGCACCGGCACGGGAGGTTTGCCCGAGACAATGCGCAAGCGGTCCCAGGTCGTCAGGTGTGCGGCATAGAAACGCTGGATCAGCGATTCCCGCAAACCGTAGAAGCGCTGCATGACTGCCCAGCGGCGATCCGCCGGCCCCGCCATGAACAGCATGCGATTGAGCAGGCGGAAGAATCCGCGCTGCCGCCACTGCAGCATCGAATAGTCGCGAATCGCCGCGAACAGGCTGTCGACATCCCAGCGATCCAGCGCGACCAGATGATCCGCCAGCCGCACCGCATCGGGCAGCGAATAGCCGGTCGTGGGATGAAACAAGGCGGCAGACAGGCCCGTCTGCGGCACGCCGCGGGCTTCTTCCCAGAACGCCTGCAGGTCGCCGGACAGCACGATGGGTAACACGCCCTGCTCTTCGCGCAACGTCTCGGCGATGCGCCAGTCGCGTGCCTCGGCGTAGCGCCGGATGTTGTCTCGCAAGGTGCCCGGCGCAACGGCATCGCCGTCCGCGTAATAGGTGTCCTCGATCAACAGAGTGTCGGTGCTGAGCGGCAACACATAGACGAACCGGTAGCCATCCTGCTGGGCGACGCTGGCGTCCATGATGATCGGTTCCAGCAAGCCATGCGGCTCGTGCAGCCGCAGTTCCTGACCGAGAAATTTCTGAAAGCCCAGCGCCAACTGATCGGTCTGGCGCACACCGCGCCCATCAATCACCGCACCGGCCCGTAATACCCTGCCGGAACCGAGTCGTACCTGTCGCGGCTCAACGCGGGTGACGACCGTGTTCAGGCGCACGCCGTCTGCCAGCTCAGACATCAGCAGCTGATGAAAGCGATCAGAAAAGAGGCTGGCGTAGCCACTGCCTAGCCGGCGCTGTAGACCCGGAAAAATCACTTCATAGCCGGGCCAGCGATGACCCACCAGCGGCTCCAGCCAGGCCTGCTGAGCACACGCTAGATCGTGCTCGTGAAAGGACCAGGTATGGTTGCCGCCGAGGGTTGCGCCCTGTTCGATAATCAGCAATCGCAAATCCGGACGCGCCTGGCGCAAGCGCAGGGCCAGCAACCCGTTGGCCAGCCCCCCACCGACCAGGATCAGATCGGCATCAGCCATGTTCAGCCCTCTGCAAGCCGAGTGCTTCAGCGTCAAGCGCCGCCTCGATCAATTGCGCCGCCCGCACCGCCCCGCCGGCCGCGCGGACCTCGTCACCCAGCACCCTGGCACGCTGTGCAAAGCCGGGCTCGCGTAACAGTCGCCGCAACCGCTGCACAATGCGTCGACGACTGGCCAAGCGCGGGTCAAGCTTCAAGCCCACACCGGCATGTACCACCCTAGCCGCCACGCCGGGCTGATCGAAAGCAATCGGCAATACCAGGCTCGGCACCCCGGCTTCCAGCGCGTCGAGCACGGTGTTGAGCCCGGCATGGGTGATCACGACATCCGCTCGCGCCAGCACCGCACGCTGGGGCGCGAAATCGGTGACCCAACTGGCGCCGACCTCGAGCAGTCGTCGCTCTTGCGAGGCATTCAGACGACCGCAGTGGGCGATCAAGAGCTGAACATCCAGCTCGCGACAGGCTGCAGCGATGCGCCGGAACAGGCCGAAGCGATCGCCCTGCAGGGTACCCAGCGAGGCGAACAGAAATGGCCTGCCGGGTGCGACCGGAATATCCATCGGTGGCTCGCCGGCAAGCGTAGAACGCAGCGGGCCGATGCCATGAAAATGTTCAGGTAGTGCGTTGCGCGGAAAATCGAAACCGGGGGTCGTCTGGCTCAGCTGCAGCAGCGGCGACAGGCATTCATCGAGGCGTTGGCGAGGCGGCAGACCAAACGCTGCCGCATGGCGGGCGATGACCCTGGCATGCGCCTGCATGGCATGGTCATACACACCGCTACTGTGCAAGTTCAGCTGCTCGCCCCAGGGCGTGGGGCGATAGCGCCAGGGCATGACCGGCAGCGGCACCAGCGCTTCGCGATTGACTGGCAATGCACAGGCTACCGACACGAGCGGCAGCCCAAGATACTCGGCCACAAGCCCACCGGCCGGCTCCATCTGGTCGGCGATGATGCAGTCTGCACCGATGGCGCGAAGCACAGCTGGCGCCTCTCGGCAGTACATATCGGTCGCCGAGGCCATATCGGCAATGACCCGGCGTATACCCCAGGGTCCCCCAGGCCGCGCGGCACGGTCGATCACGGCCTGAAGTGAGCCTGGCGGATGCGAGCCCGTGCCGACCTGGGCAAAACCTAGCCGAGGGTCGCGCAGCATCGCGGCAACATCGGCCTGCTGCACGACCGTCACCCGGTGCCCGCGCCTCAGCAGCTCGCCGGCGACGGCCTCCATGGCCCGCATATGGCTGTGAAACGCCGGCCCGATCACGGCGAAATGAGTCATTGAAGCGAACCTCGCCGGTCGGCCGATTGGAAGTCGTGCCTGTGCATCACAGCGTCGATGGGTCGAACGGTGCCAGTAGCGGCGCCTTGGCCAGTGCCGCCAGACTGGCCGAACCGGTGCAGAAGCAGGCGATGCGCAGTTGCTCGATCAACACCAGGAAATGCGCGACCACGGCTTCCGGCCCGATCAGCGCTGCGTCCAGCACGCCGGCGGCCTGGCCCACCAGATTGGCGCCGAGGCGGATCGCCTTGGCCGCATCAATGCCGTCCCGAATGCCCCCTGAAGCGATGAGCTGCGCGTCCGGGCAGGCGCGGCGAACGTTCAAGATCGCCTGCGCGCTGGGTATGCCCCAGCCGGTAAATGCCTTGGCGATAGAGCGCTGTTGCGGATCCAGGGTTCGTTCGGCCTCTACAGCAGCCCAGCTGGTACCGCCGGCACCCGCAACGTCGATTACCGACACGCCGGCATCGAGCAATCGCTGCGCCACGCTTGGCGAAATACCCGCACCGACCTCCTTCGCCACCAACGGCACCGGCAAGCGCGAGGCCAGTGCTTCGAGTGCGGCGTACACACCTTGCCAGTTGCGATCACCGCCTACCTGCACCGCTTCCTGCAGCGGGTTGAGGTGAATGATCAGCGCATCGGCCTCGATCATGTCGACGGCTCGCTGCGCCTCGTCCAACCCGTAGCCTGCGACCAGCTGGGCGGCTCCGAAGTTGGCCAGCAATGGAATCGAGGGCGCCAGCTCACGCAGCTGCCGGGTCAGCCCCTGGTCCGAATCGGTCTCCAGCGCAATTCGTTGCGAGCCCACCCCCAGCGCGATGCCGAGAACCTGCGCCGCCTCGGCCAGGTTTCGATTGATCTGGGTCGCCCGCGCCGCACCGCCCGTCATCGAGCTGATCAGCAACGGTGCCGAGAGGGTCCGGCCGAACAGCGAGGCACGAATATCGATGTCGTCCAGACGCAACTCCGGAACTGCACAGTGCTCGAAGGTCAGAGCAGCGTAGCCTGCATCAATTACGGAACAGGCGCGGCGCGGGTCAAGAACGATGTCCAGATGGTCGTTCTTACGTTCCGCAATAGTTTCTTTAGTCATGCAGCGCCTCGTTCGATGACCTTATGTGGACGGTAGTGGTCATTAAAAGTGCCAAGACTTATACACTCTGTACAGGTATTGTCACGATATCTAACGAAAAACGATACAGGAGGTCGTCATGGCCATCGCTTTGCCGGACACGCAACACGACTTCGGACAGACAGTCAGTACGCTGCGTGCACAGGTTGACGAACGGCTAGGCCAGTGGCTACCGATAGCGCCCCCGCAGGATGCGATCGCCACGGCCATGCGCGAAGGCACCCTTGCGCCGGGCAAGCGCGTCCGTCCACTGATGCTGCTGTTGACCCTCAGGGATCTGCAGCAGGAAACGACCGCGTCTGATGCCGGGCTCGACCTGGCCTGCGCCCTGGAAATGGTGCATGCCGCGTCACTGTTTCTTGATGACATGCCGTGCATGGACAACGCCGAGCTGCGCCGCGGCCGGCCGACCATCCACCGCCAGTTCGGCGAGGATGTCGCGGTCCTGGGCTCGGTCGCGCTGCTCAGCCAAGCCTTCAGCATAGCTGCCTCGACCGCCGGCATCGACGCGTCGACACGCAATCATCTAGTGCGCCTGCTGTCGCAAGCCACCGGTGCGCAGGGCCTGGTTCGCGGCCAATTTAACGACCTGCGCGAGGGGCAGCGCGCCCGCCCGCTGGAAGCCATCGCCCATACCAATCGCCTGAAGACCTGCCCGCTGTTCACGGCGGCGGTGGAGTCCGCTGCGTTACTGGCCGGCGCCAGCGCCAGCCAGATGCGCCATCTCACCGGTTTTGCCACCGAGCTTGGGCTGGCCTTCCAGCTGCTTGATGACTTGTCCGACGGGCTCAGCCCTCAACAGATCGGCAAGGATTCCGGCAAAGACGCGGGCAAAAGCACGGTGGTAGCCCTGCTCGGCCCCGAGGCGGCTCGCCAGCATGTTGAAGAACACCTGGCACGGGCCGAACAGCACCTGATCGACGCAGACATCGGTAATGGTCATCTCGCCCAGTTGCTCGAATATTTCTGCGCAAGACCACACTGAGGCCGCCGAGGGCAAGCCCTAGAGGACGCTGCTGTGTCGCCCCATCACTCGAATGTATGGTGCTAGGCAGCCGTCTCACCGGCTCCTTAGACTCGAGTGCATGTAAACGGAGGAATTTCCATGTCCGAGACTCTGCTCTGCCCGCGTAACCTGGCCTTCGAACTCTATGAAGTGCTGGACGCAGAAGGCCTGACCCAGCGTGAGCGTTTCGCTGATCACAGCCGCGAAACCTTCGATGCGGCCATCGATACCGCCCGCAGCATCGCCGAGAACCTCTTCGCCCCGCACAACCGCAAGGCCGACGAGAATGAGCCGATCTACAAGGACGGCGAAGCCGTACTGATCCCGGAAGTGAAACCTGCCGTCGATGCGTTCATCGAGGCCGGTTTCCACAACGCTTCACGCAGCTTCGACGACGGCGGCATGCAGCTGCCGAACCTCCTGTCGCGTGCCTGCTTTGCGCACTTCCAATCGGCCAACATCGGCACCTCTTCCTACCCGATGCTGACCATAGGCGCCTCGCACCTGATCGAAGTGTTCGGCAGTGACGAGCAGAAGCAGCGCTTTCTCAAGCCGATGCTCGAAGGCCGCTTCTTTGGCACCATGGCGCTGACCGAACCGCATGCCGGCTCTTCCCTGTCCGACCTGCGCACCCGCGCCGAGCCAGCCGGTGACGGCAGCTATCGCCTGAAGGGCAACAAGATCTTCATTTCCGGCGGCGATCATCCGTTGTCGGAGAACATCGTGCACATGGTCCTGGCCAAGCTGCCGGACGCCCCGCCCGGCGTGAAAGGCATCAGCCTGTTCATCGTGCCCAAGTTTCTGGTCAACGATGACGGCTCGCTGGGCAAGCGCAACGACGTGATCCTCGCCGGGCTGTTTCACAAGATGGGCTGGCGCGGCACCACCTCGACCGCATTGAACTTCGGCGACAACGGCGACTGCGTCGGCTATCTGGTAGGCGAGCCGCACAAGGGCCTGTCGTACATGTTCCAGATGATGAATGACGCGCGCATCGGGGTCGGCATGGGCGCCATCATGCTCGGTTACGCCGGTTACCTGTACTCACTGAATTACGCCCGTGAGCGTCCGCAAGGCCGCCTGCCTGATGGCAAGAACCCGGCGTCGGCGCAGGTGCCGATCATTCAGCACACCGACATCAAGCGCATGTTGCTGATGCAGAAAGCCTACGTCGAAGGCTCCTTCGATCTTGGCCTGTATGCCGCGCGCATCGTCGACGAAGAGCAGACTGCGGCAACCGAGGAGGAGCGCAAAAATGCCCATGAGCTGCTGGACCTGCTGACGCCCATCGTCAAGTCCTGGCCGTCGGAGTTCTGCCTCAAGGCCAACGAGATGGCGATCCAGATTCTCGGCGGCCACGGTTACACCCGTGAATACCCGGTCGAACAGTACTACCGTGACAACCGGCTCAATCCAATTCACGAAGGCACTCACGGCATCCAGTCGCTCGATCTGCTGGCACGCAAGCTGACGCAGAACGGCGGCGCGGGGCTGCGCCAGTTGCTCGGTCTGATCCAGGGTACGTGCAAGCGCGCTGGCGAGTTCAGCTCGCTGGATGCGCTGCGTCAGCCGTTGGAACAGCTTCTGACGCGCCTGACCGAGGTCACCCAGGTCCTGCTCGGCGATCTGATGGCTGGCAAGATCAACCAGGCACTGGCCAACTCGGCGCTGTACCTGAAAGTCTTCGGTCATGCGGTGATTGGCTGGCGCTGGCTGGAACAGGCGATTCGCGCAGAACAAGGCCTGGCCAAGGGCAACGAGGCGGACGTGGATTTCTACCGCGGCAAGCTCCAGGCTGCACGCTACTTCCTGACCTGGGAAGTGCCGAGCTGCCACCACGAACTGGATCTGCTGGCAGGTCGTGACGACACCTGCCTGGCCATGCAGGAAAACTGGTTCTAACCCAGCACCCGACATGCGCTGCACTGGCGCACGTCGGCGTCTCACCACTTGCCTGCCACCTAGCTGCGGCGCTACGCCCTCTTCGAAACGCCCGTCGCTGTCGGGCTTTTTTGACAGCACGTCAAAACCGCGGGTTAGAATCGCTGGCATGCAGCCTGCATGCTTGCCAGCACTAACCTTCGGAGCGCGCGTTTGGATATCGGCCATATCAACCAACTGTTCTTTGTCGGTGCCCTGTTGGTTGCGGCGAGCATACTGATGAGCTCTCTGTCGACGCGCCTTGGCGTGCCGATCCTTGTCATCTTTCTCGCGGTCGGCATGCTCGCAGGCGTCGATGGTATCGGCGGCATCGTCTTCGACGACTATTCGCTGGCCTTCCTGATCAGCAACTTGGCCCTCGCGATCATCCTGCTCGACGGCGGTATGCGCACCCGCGCCGCCACCTTCCGCGTCGCGCTCTGGCCAGCCTTTTCGCTGGCGACTGCAGGTGTCGTGGTGACTTCAGGCCTGACCGGCCTGGCCGCGGCCTGGCTGTTCGATCTGCCGCTGATGCAGGGGCTGTTGATCGGCGCCATCGTGGGCTCCACCGATGCTGCCGTGGTGTTCAACCTGCTCAACGGCCGGGGGCTCAACGAACGGGTCGGCTCGACGCTGGAAATCGAGTCGGGCAGCAACGATCCCATGGCGATGTTTCTGACTGTTGCGCTGATCGACATGCTCGCCTCTGGTCAGACCGGGTTCGGCTGGGGCTTCTTCCTCAGCCTGCTGCAACAGTTCGGCATCGGCACCTTGCTCGGCCTGTCCGGTGGCTGGCTGTTGCTGCACCTGATCAACCGTCTTTCGGTGGCGGACGGTCTTTATCCGCTGCTGGCGGTGGCCGGTGGCATCATGATCTATGCGCTGTCCGGCGCCATCGGCGGCAGCGGCATTCTCGCGGTCTATGTCTGCGGCCTGCTGCTGGGCAACCGGCCGATCCGCAACCGCCACGGCATCCTGCACATGTTCGACGGCCTCGCCTGGCTCAGCCAGATCGGCATGTTCCTCGTGCTCGGCCTGCTGCTCACACCCAGCGAGCTGCTGCCCATCGCCCTGCCGGCGCTGGGCTTGTCGCTGTGGATGATCCTGTTTGCCCGCCCATTGGCGGTGTTCATCGGCCTGGCACCGTTTCGCAGCTTCCACTTGCGCGAGCGTCTTTTCATATCCTGGATTGGCCTGCGCGGCGCAGTGCCGGTGATCCTCGCGGTATTTCCGCTGATGGCCGGGTTGGAAAACGCCCAGCTGTTCTTCAACGTGGCGTTCTTCATCGTGCTGGTTTCGCTGCTGCTTCAAGGCACCACGCTGACCTGGGCGGCGAAGAAGGCCAAGGTCGAGGTGCCGCCCTCGCCACTGCCGATCTCCCGCGCCGGGTTGCAGATTCACACCACCAGCCAGTGGGAACTTTTCATCTATCGCCTGACCGCCAAGAAGTGGTGCATCGGCGCCGCGCTGCGTGAGCTGAAGATGCCCACCGGTACGCGTATCGCGGCGCTGTTCCGTGGTAAAGCGCTGCTACACCCCTCCGGTAGCACCCGATTGCAGGTGGACGACATCCTCTGCGTCATCGGCCACGAAGAAGACCTCCCAGCGCTGGGCAAGCTGTTCAGCGAGGCGCCGCAGCGCGGGCGAGACATGCGCTTCTTTGGTGACTTCATCCTCGAAAGCGAGGCTGAAATGAGCGCCCTTGCGGCGCTGTACGGTTTGAAACTCGGCGATGTCGCCGGCAACCAGACGATCGGTGAATTCATGGCCGAGCGCGTCGGTGGCAAGCCGGTCACCGGCGATCAGATTGAGTGGAATGGCCTGACCTGGACTATCGCGACCATGGAGCACGGCCGGGTGCGCAAGGTCGGTCTGAAGTTTCCCGAGGGCAACAAACCCGGTCCCTCGCTGCATTTTTGATCGCTACCCAAGCGCAACGCCCCGCGCCAGAGCGTTCCGATCTATGGACTCGCCTCGGCCTCCTGCAGCCCTTAGACTCCGCACTCTTTTCTTCACTCGATAACGTTCATGGCACCCTTGCGTACCTTGTTACTGGCGACCTTGCTCGCCTTCGCGCCCGCTTCGTCCTTTGCCCAGTCCATTCCCGGCCTTTCCGGCGCCAAACCGGCCGCCGAAGAAGCGAAGCCCGCGCAGCCGAGCGCGGACGACCGCGCCCAACGCCTTGCCGAGCAGGCCGCTACCGCGCAACAGCGGTTGACCGAACTGAAGGCCGAACTGGCCAGTGCGCCGAAGGAAATTGTCGAGTCCCAGCGGGAGCTGAGCAAACTCAAAGGCATCGACACCAGCGACCTGGCCGATAGGCTGGCCAAGCTGAAGGTGCCGGCCCTGGAGCAACGACTGGCAGAACGCGTAGAGGAGCTATCGACCTGGCAAACGGCCTTGACCGCCGCCAACAGCATGATCATCAGCGCGCAAACCCGCCCCGAGCGTGCCCAGGCCGACATTAGCAAATCGCAGACACGGATCGACGAGATCAACAATCTGCTCAAGACCGGCCGTGAAGGCGGCAAGCCGCTGAGTGATGAACGCCGCGCCCTGCTTGCCGCGGAGAAATCCGCGCTCAACGCCCAGATCGACTTGCGCCGCAATGAGCTGGCCGGCAATAGTCTGCTGCAGGATCTGGGCATTGCCCGCCGCGACCTGCTGTCCGAACGGATCGCCCGCGCCGAACGCGAAACCATGGCGCTGCAGGCGGCCATCAACGACAAACGGCGCGAAGAATCCGAACAAACGGTTGCCGAGTTTTCACTGAAGGCCGAGAAGGCCGGCTCCGACAAGCTGTTGCCTGCTGAAAGCGCCGAGAACAAGCGCTTGTCTGGCTACCTTTTACGGGCCACCGAGCGGCTCAACGACCTGACCCAGCAAAATCTGCAGACCCGACAACAGCTCGACACGCTCAACCAGGCCGATCAGGCTTTGGAAGAGCAGATCGCCGTACTTGAAGGCAGCCTGCTGCTGTCGAAGATTCTTTACCAACAGAAGCAGGCCCTGCCGCAGCTGTCGCTGGACAAAGACCTGGCCGATGAGATCGCTGACATTCGCCTCTACCAGTTCGAACTGAACCAGCGCCGTGAAACCGCGGACAACGTCGAGGACTATGTCGAGCAGCAACTCGCCAACCAGCCCCCCGAAGAGGTGACGCCGGAGCTGCGCAGTGCGCTGCTGGAGTTGGTTCGCACCCGCAGCGAGCTACTTGATCGGCTCAACCACTCGCTGAACGCCCTGCTCAGCGAATCAATCACGCTGCAGTTGAATCAGCGCCAGCTACAGAGCAAGGCAGAAGCTCTGCGCAACACCTTGGATGAGCAGATGTTCTGGATTCCCAGCAATCGCCCACTGGATCTGGACTGGTTCAAAAGCGTGCCGACGCTGCTCGACCGCCAGCTACGCGCCATGCCGTGGAGCTCGGCATTCGGTGCGCTAGGCGCGGGCCTGATCGAGCGACCGTTGTTCTTCGTACCGCTGTTGCTGTTGATCGGCCTGCTGCTCTGGCGCCGCAACGCGATCAACGCCAAGCTCGATTCGTTGAGCGCTGACATCGGTCATTTCCGCCATGACAGTCAGCTACACACGCCCCTGGCGCTGCTCCTGAACCTGCTGCTGGCATTGCCCGGGGCCCTCTTCCTCGCCCTGTGCGGCTACCTGCTGCAAATGGACGGTCGCGGGCAGAACATCAGCCTGGGTGCCGCGTTCTACCAAATGGCGCAGGCCTGGCTGGTGTTCTACAGCGCCTACCGCATGCTCTCGCCCAATCGCGTCGCCGAGGCGCACTTCGGCTGGTTCCGGCCGCAAGTGGCCTTCCTGCGCAACGAAATCCGGCGACTGGGCCTGGTGGTCATGGCGCTGGTGGCCGTGGTGGCAATCGCCGAGCATCAACCGGCCGGCCTGGTCGACGACGTGGTCGGCATCGTCGTGGTGCTGGTCTGTTTTGCGCTGATGAGCTGGCGTCTGATGCGCCTGCTGCGCAAGGGCCCATCGAGCCAGAACGCGCCGCCTGTGCGGCGCTTCATTGGCCTGCTGTTCAGCATGTTGCCCCTGGCGCTGATTCTGGTGGTGGGTTTTGGCTATTACTACACGGCCCTGAAACTGACAGGGCGCTTGATCGACACGCTGTATCTACTGCTGGCCTGGATCGTCATCGAAGCGACGCTGATCCGCGGCCTGACCGTGGCCGCACGACGGCTCGCCTATCAGCGGGCGCTGTCCAAGCGCGAAACCCAGACCGACGAGGCAATGGACAGCAGCGAGTCAACCGGTGACGCCGCGCTGGATATCGAACAGGTCAACCAGCAGTCCCTGCGCCTGACCCGCCTGGCGATGTTCGGCCTTTTCTTCGCGGTGCTCTATTGGGTCTGGGCGGATCTCATCAGCGTGGTCTCATATCTCGATAACGTCGTGCTCTATGAATTCGTCAGTGGTGCTGGCGACACCGCCACGACCAATGCCATCACCCTTAACAACCTGCTTGGGGCTCTGCTGATCGTCGCCATTACGGTAGCCGTGGCGCGCAACCTGCCGGGTCTACTGGAAGTGCTGGTGTTATCAAAACTGCACCTGGCGCAGGGCAGCGCCTATGCCACCACGACGCTGCTGTCGTATCTGCTGGCCGGCATCGGCTTCGTCTCCTTCCTGTCGACGCTTGGCGTCAGCTGGGACAAATTGCAGTGGCTGGTGGCTGCGCTCTCGGTTGGCCTGGGCTTCGGCATGCAGGAGATCTTCGCCAACTTCATTTCCGGCCTGATCATCCTCTTCGAGCGTCCGGTGCGGATCGGCGATGTGGTGACCATCGGCAATCTCTCAGGCACGGTCAGCCGGATTCGCATTCGTGCTACCACCATTACCGACTTCGACCGAAAAGACATCATCGTCCCAAACAAGACCTTCATCACCAGCCAGTTGGTGAACTGGTCCCTGAGCGACACCATCACCCGCGTGACGATCAAGGTTGGCGTGGCTTATGGTTCGGATCTGGATATGGCCAGAAAACTGCTCTACAAAGCCGCCCAGGAAAACCCGAGAGTGCTCAAGGACCCGGAACCGTTGGTGCTGTTTCTCAACTTTGGCGAGAGCACGCTGGACCATGAGCTTCGTATCCACGTGCGCGACCTTGGCGACCGCAACCCGGCGACCGATGAGATCAACCGCTTCATTGACCGCGAGTTTTCGAAGGCGGGTATCAATATCGCGTTCCGTCAGGTCGATGTGTTCCTAAAGAACCTTGACGGCAAGGTGCTGCAGCTGGGTACGGCACCGCGGTTGAATCAAACCGACGACAAGCCAAGCGCGCCACCACCCGACAGCCAGGCGTGAGGAACATCACCGGCGGCCTGGCACTCCAACATCTGAGCGCGCCCGTAACCGGGCGCTCACCCGCATACTGCCGGAGCCGCTGTGAAGACGCTTACCGAGCTGCATTTCGACAATCGCTTCGCCCAACTCGGCGACGTGTTCTCCACCGAGGTCGCACCGCAGCCGTTGGAACAGCCGCGACTTGTGGTGGCCAGCGAAGCCGCCATGGCCTTGCTTGATCTCGACCCGGCAACCAAGGACGATCCGCTGTTCACCGAGCTGTTCGCCGGCCACAAGCTCTGGAGCACGGCGCAGCCGCGGGCGATGGTCTATTCCGGCCACCAGTTCGGCAGCTATAACCCGCAGCTTGGCGATGGCCGTGGTCTGCTGCTCGGTGAGGTGGTCAACGAGGCGGGCGAGCATTGGGATCTGCACCTCAAAGGCGCCGGCATGACGCCTTACTCCCGCATGGGTGACGGCCGTGCCGTGCTGCGTTCTTCGATCCGCGAGTTCCTGGCCAGCGAACACCTGCATGCGCTGGGCATTCCCAGCTCCCGCGCGCTCTGCGTGACCGGTTCTGACTCGACGGTCTATCGAGAACGCCCGGAGCGCGGTGCGATGCTGATGCGCCTTGCGCCGAGCCACGTACGTTTCGGCCACTTCGAATTTTTCTACTACACCAAGCAGCACGACGAGCTGAAAAAACTGCTCGATCATGTCGTCGAAAGCCACTTTGCGCAGTGCCTGGAGCACCCGGAGCCCTACCACGCCTTCTTTCGCGAAGTGCTGGAGCGCACCGCTGAAATGGTCGCCAGATGGCAGGCGTACGGCTTTTGTCACGGGGTGATGAACACCGACAACATGTCCATCCTCGGCATCACTTTCGACTTCGGACCCTACGCCTTCCTCGACGATTTTGACGCGCGCTTCATCTGCAACCATTCCGACCACGCCGGTCGCTATTCCTACGAGAATCAGGTGCCCGTCGCGCACTGGAACCTCGCCGCGTTGGCGCAGGCACTGACGCCCCTCATCCCCATCGAACAACTTCGCGCAACCATGGACCTGTTCCTGCCGATCTACGAAGCGGCGTGGCTCGACCTGATGCGCAAGCGGCTGGGCTTAAAGACCGCCGAAGACAGTGACAAAGCGTTGATTCAGCGCTTGCTGCAATTGATGCAGAGCAGCGCCATCGACTACACGCGCTTCTTCCGCGAACTCGGAGACAGCCCGGCAGAGCTGGCCTTGGCGCGGCTGCGCGACGATTTCATCGACATCAAAGCTTTCGATGATTGGGCCGTCACCTACCGCCAGCGTAGCGAACAGGAGGGAGGCGATCATGAGGCGCGCCGTGCACGCATGCACGCAGCCAATCCCAAGTACATCCTGCGCAATTACCTGGCGCAAAAAGCAATCGAGGCGGCCGAAGCCGGTGACTATGACCCCGTGCGTGAGCTGCATCAGGTGCTCAGCCGCCCCTTCGACGAGCAGCCGGGCATGGCGCACTATGCCGAACGCCCACCGGAGTGGGGCAAGCACTTGGAAATCAGCTGCTCATCCTGAGTCCCGTCCTGCGCAACATGCTGCGCATCCTGTTGCCGCGAGCTCCGGTTACCCCTGCTGCAAGGTCTGCGGTGGCTGGGCTCAAGCCCACTTGCGCCAAACCTTGCGCAGGGCTCGGCAAAAAGTTGCCCAGCTAAATGTGAGCCGCCCCCCAATCAGTCCTCAGCAGACGACGGCCATTCCTTCAAGCTATTGATATTTAGAATATTTTACTAATTGGCACGCCCCTTGTACTTGTTGCCAAGCCATTCCGGCATTCAACAAGGCAAGGAGAGCGTTCATGCCAACACCCGCGTATCTGTCCCTCGAAGGCACCAAGCAAGGCCTGATCACTGCAGGCACGTTCACCGAGGACTCGGTCGGCAATATTTTCCAGGAAGGACACGAAGACCAGATTTTGGTGCAGGCCTTCCAGCATCAGGTCATCATCCCCCGCGACCCGCAATCCGGCCAACCTACCGGCCAGCGCGTGCATAAACCGCTGATGATCACCAAGGTGTTCGACAAATCGTCACCGCTGATTTTCAATGCCCTGACGTCCGGCGAGCGCCTGAACAAGTGCCGCCTGGAGTGGTACCGCACATCCTCCACCGGTACTCAGGAGCACTACTTCACTATCGAACTGGAAGACGCAGTCATCGTCGACGTGCAGTCGCGCATGCCCAACTGCCAGGATCCGAACATGTCGCATTTCACCCATCTGGAAGACGTCTACTTCACCTACCGCAAGATCGTCTGGACGCACGAAGTCTCCGGCACGTCCGGCTCGGACGACTGGCGCACCCCGATCTCGGCCTAAGCCCGGATCAGGCCTCGCGGCCACGGTCAACCGCATCGGCCAGGCTTACCCTGGCCGATGCGTTTTCAGCGAACGCAATCGGTAAACAACGCAGTGCTTCACATGAGCAATTGCCCGAAAGAGCGAGAATAGCTGCCAGATTTCTGCGGAACTGGGCGCTGCTCCAATCCGCGCTACGGCACCCCTGAAATACAGGCATTGCCGCCTTGCGAACCGCTATCGGGTCGCTGCCATGGACTGGTTACAAAGGAACAGGGAATGTTCAATCCGGCCAACGAAACGCATTTCAGCCTAATTGTTGAAGGCGTCCAACATGACCTGCAGGTACTCGAATTCAAAGGGCGAGAGGCCATCTCGCAGCCCTTCGCGTTCGATCTCGAATTGGTCAGTGAACGCCCCGATCTCGACCTGGAAGGCCTGCTGCATCAGCGCGCCTTTCTAACCCTGTCGCCTGGCGGCAAGGGTATCCATGGCCTGATCTACAGTGCAGCGCAAGGCAATTCAGGCAAACGTCTGACGCGCTATCGCGTCACCTTGCGTCCACAGCTCGCCTATCTGTCACACCGCACCAACCAACGCATCTTCCAGCAACTCTCGGTACCGCAGATCATTGCGAAGGTGCTTGATGAGCACGGCATCCTTGCTGGCGATCGCCATCGTTTCGACCTTGGACCGGTGCTCTATCCCAAGCGGGACTACTGCGTTCAGTACGATGAAACGGATCTGCGCTTCATCCAGCGCCTCTGCGAAGAAGAAGGCATTCACTACCACTTTCAGCACAGCGAAACCGGCCACCTGCTGGTATTTGGTGATGACCAGACGGTGTTCCCGACGCTTGCCTCCGTTGCCTATCAGCAGGACAGCGGTATGGTCGCCGATAAGCCGGTCATCAAGCGCTTCGGCGTGCGCGTCGAGACCCGCACCAGCCGCGTTACCCGGCGCGATTACGACTTCGAAAAACCTCGTCTGACGATGGAGGCGGAGGTTAGCAGCGGCACTCAGCCGGACCTCGAGAACTACGACTATCCCGGCCGCTTCGTCGACCGCGAGCGCGGCAAGCACCTGTCCCGCCGGGCCCTGGAGCGTCACCGTCACGATTTCGAACTGGCCGAGGGTGACAGCGATCAGCCGCGGCTTGTCAGCGGTCATTTCCTTCCCGTAACCGCTCATCCGCGCAGCGACTGGAATCAGCTCTGGCTGCTGACCGAAGTTGTCCATGAAGGCAAGCAACCGCAGGTGTTGGAAGAGTCCGTCACTGAGTTTTCAGGCACCTCCGCGCCGACGCCCTCTCCCCTCCACGGAGAGAAACTCTTTGCCAGCAACGACTTCATCCAAGGCTACCGAAACCACTTCAGCGCCACGCCTTGGTCCGTAGCCTTCCGCCCCGCGCTCAGTCACCCCAAACCTCGCATTCTCGGCAGCCAGAGCGCGGTAGTGACCGGCCCGGATGGAGAAGAGATCCATTGCGACCAATACGGCCGGGTGAAGGTGCAGTTCTTCTGGGACCGCGAAGGCAAAGCCGATGAACACACCAGCTGCTGGCTGCGCGTAAGTTCGAGCTGGGCCGGCGACCGCTACGGCGGCATCGCCATTCCCCGAGTTGGCATGGAAGTGCTGGTCACCTTCCTCGAAGGCGACCCCGACCAGCCTCTCGTAACGGGTTGCCTGTATCACAAGGAAAACGCCGCTCCTTACGAGCTGCCCGCAAACAAGACCCGTAGCGTCTTCAAAACCCTGAGCAGTCCAGGCGGTGGCGGCTACAACGAGCTACGCATCGAAGACCGCAAGGGCGCCGAGCAGTTATATATTCACGCCCAGCGCGACTGGGACGAGAACATCGAACACGACCAGAAGATCCGCGTCGGTCACGAACGCCACGACACCGTTGAGGCCAACAGCTACAGCGAATACCGCGCCGAAGAGCACCGCACTACCCATTCAGACCGCAAGATCGAGATCAAGGCCACCGACCACCTCACGGTGGGCGACAGCCAGCACATCAAACTGGGCAACGGCCAGCTCATCAAGGCTGGCCAGGAAATCCACCTCTCCAGCGGCCTGAAAGTGGTGCTCGAAGCCGGCAGCGAACTGACCTTCAAGGCCGCAGGCAGCTTTATCAAGCTGGACGCGGGTGGCATCACGATGGTCGGGCCGCTGATCAGGATGAATTCAGGTGGTAGTCCGGGTAAGGGCTCGGAGGTTGCGTCGATCCTGCCGGGGCAGGTCAAGCCTGCAGATGCGGACAAGGCGGGGATTCCTCTGGAAGCACTGGTCAAACAAAATATTCTGTTTCGCAGCACACAAGCGGGTATCTGCGAAGTTTGCGAGGCAGCCAAGACTTCTGTGGAGGACAAGGCATGAGTCTTCCCAGTACCGTCGGCAGCGGAGCCGTTCTGCTGGACGGCGCCCGCTATGAAAACTCGTTTGCCTGGCTCTACCAACACTTCCCAAGCCATCAGCCCCGGCCGTTATTGCTCGGCACACCCTACGAACCGATAGCCGACGCCGGTCCCATCCTACTGGATGCGCCCACTGGCAGCGCAGCCTATGAAGCTTGGAGAACCGGCAGCGAAATACTGGATGGCGTCTGGTTGGAGAGCGATGTGTCGGTGGACGACCTCTACCGAATCATGCAACGCCGAGCGCGAGTCTTTGCGCCGGATGGTCGTGAGCTCTGGCTGCGTCTGGGCGACGCTCGTCCGCTATACCGCGCTTGGTTGGCGAAGACCCAATGGCCCGAAGGGTTCTGGCATCGTGTCGAGCGCATCTGGCTTCGCCATGAGGTCGGCGTCGTCTGCGCTTGGCACTATGAACAGCCGCAACAGGATATGGCCGTCGCCGACCAAGGTATAGCCGCCCGGCTGACGCTTGATTTGCCTCTTCTGCAGGCACTGGCAAGCCAAGAGGACACAACACAGGATGTGGACGCATGACCGCCCAAGCTCCCCGCTCGACCCAACTGTCCGCTGCAGCCTGCCCACTGCTCAGCGCAGTGCTGCCACTGCGCTACGCCCTCGGCCCGACGCTGGCGGTAGAGACCAGCGCTTACGGCTTGCCGCCCTTGCAGGGCACATTCCCCTACCTCGGCGATGACGCGCAAAACCTGGAGCTACAGGGGCGGCCTCTGAACTACACCGCCCGACTGCTACGCGACGGTTGGCTGTACGTCTGGCAAAGCGGCCTGAGCAAGATGGTTGAGTACCGCGTCCACCAAGCCGCCCTGGCGCAGACCCCGCGCGCTGGCAAAGTTATCGATGGGCGCAGCCTGCCCTATCTGCTATTGCCCGCAGGCGAGAAAGCCCTGCTGGCCTGGTCGCCTACTCAGTGGAGCGACGCGCAGTTTGCCGCGGCCAAGACCAAGCCTGGTGTATGCCAACGGGTGATGCGCGAAATAAGCCCTGGTGCTGCACCTTTCAGCGGCCCCGCCCGTACTATTCACGAGCGAATTGGCGACTACATGGACGCTAACGGCTACGGCTGGAGCTGCGAACCCTCCACCGCGCATCGCCCCGCCTGGCCCCGCCTGCTCGGCGACATGCAGCGCTGCGAACAGCAGGCCTATGCCCTGCTCGACGATCCCTGGGGCGTGTTGCTCGACTTGGCCGAGCTGGTCCGCGCCCGCCAGCAAGCATTCAACATCACCCGCGAAACACGCGGTGAGGATTGGGCCATCGCCGGCGTGCTCAAGTCTCTGGCCGAGAGCGACCGGCAAATCGGCGGACAATTACGCAGCATCACCGATTACTCGAAACTGAGGGCCGCCTGGCAGGAGCATACGCAAGAAGAGGACAACCATGCTGCCGATATTCGCCGCCTCAGTAGCCTCTGGGCGGACTGGTTCAACACCTTAGCGAAAACCGGGCCGGCCAGCCTGGACACGGCCTGCGGCCACTTCGATATCAGCCAAGCCGGCGCACGTACGGCGCTGGAACTGCATTTCGCCGCCGCCTGCCTCGGCCCATCAGCCACCAGCCTAGGCGCCAAAGCCATCGCCAGCGCCCTGACGCCCCACGAACAAACCGGCAAACCCAGGCTGCTATGGTCGCTGTTGGGGCTGGGCAAACGCCTGGGCGTGGGAGAAATCAATGCGCTGACCGGGCTCGCCGACGGCGTGAAAAGCAACGGTGCAGACTTGCTGGACGAAGCCCGTCAGATGGCAGAGCTGCTTAACAAAGCCGCAGAGAAGCTGGCCAAGCACACCCAAGGCTCTGTACTTGAAGCCTTGTTTGCCGCCCTGGCTCCCATTGCCGGACTCGGCCTGCAGCGCTCCAATGAAGGAGCCAAAACAGCCGGACAAATCTATCTGGCGGCAGCGCTGGCACGCAGCCAACAACGGCTGGCGGTAGAGCTGGTTAGCCAGCGCCAATTGGGCGAGTGGATGAGCGACCTAATGGGCACAAGGCCGAAGCTGGCGGCTCGGCTCAAACCCACGCAATTGAGCATCGCAGTAAGCGCCGCTCTGCCGTTCTTCCGGCTGCTACCAGCGAAGAACCTGCCTGCCCTGAGCGGCCATCTGGCGGCAGATGCCAACCTGAAGGATATGCTCGGCCTCAGCAAAGGGGGGCTGGAAAAGGCGCCGCTCAAGTGCTTGGTGGCATTGGTGGCGGGGGTGAATTTTGTATGGGGTGGTGTACAAGTTCTGGATGGCACGGCCAAGAGCAAGCTGAGTCTCGCTGGCGGTTTCATGGGAATGTCATCTGCCGTATCTGCCGTATGGCAAAGAGTGGCTGAGGTTGACTGGGAAGCAACTACTAAGGTTGCAGGTACGCATTCCTTATCGTCACAAACAGCATTGACAAGGGCTTTAAGTATTGGAGCTAAAACAGCTTTTCTTCAATCGATTACTTCGGGCTTCGATGTACTGGTCTATGGCATCGAAACCCTGGACGCCTACAAGGCGGGAGACATGGACACCGCCGCCATCAATGCCGGCCTCAGCCTCGCCTCTGGTACCAATCTGGTTCTGTATGCGAAAACCTTCCGGGCCGTGCGCGCCGCCCGCGCGGCGGTAATTGCCGGCGAGGCCGCCGCTCTAGGCCGCGGTGTGGGTGCAGCGCCGCACTTGGCGGCCCGCGCTCTGGGCGTCACCATTCTAATCGTCGGCGGGGTCATCGCCCGGCAATACACCCTGGACACCCCGCTAGAGGCCTGGGTCAAGCACACCCGCTTTGGCTCCCGCCCAGCCGACTGGGCCAATAGCTACGAGCGATCGATGACCGAGTTCTACAAGATCGTCTTCCCTATAACCTTTCAGGCCTACCGCCTCAATGAACTGAACCCGTATCACGGCATGCAGCAGATTACGTACCTGTTGCTACGCCTGCCCGGTAAGGATGCGTTGGCCGACACCATGATCCACTTCAAGGGTACGGAGATCTGGGGCGGCTTCTTCGGCCTTGGCGGCGCACGCAAGCCGGTGGAGTGGACCGGTAGAGACTTCGACCACCAAGGAGGCACTCGGGTCAAAGTGGAGCCCAGCGTGGCCGTCTACCGTCGTGTCTACCACGAGGAAGAGGGGCGCGAGCTGAATGCCATCAGTGGCGAGCTGTCCTACTCCCCCATCGAGGGCCTGACCCTGCCCGCCATTGAAATCAAGGAACTTGCATGGCTGTAAGCGACCTGATCCAGCAAGCCCGTGCCCGCTTTGGGCAGGCGTCCAGCGTGATTCTGCACGCAGAACAATCCACGGGGGAAAAGCCTTGGGAGATGTTCGTCACCGATGAACATACCGAGCACTACCTGGCATTGAAGGCGGGAGGGGATACGGATAGAGGGCTGGCCACTGGGGTGTTAGGTGGTGGAGGGGTAATGCTGCTAATTGTCGTGGCCTTTATAGCTCTAGTCGCCCAGCGTTGGGATCTAGTACCGTCCATGCTCTGGATTTGTGTCCCTATGCTTATCGCCCCCTTCCTTTGGGAACTCTTCCGCCCACTACCATTGCCCATCCTATTCAATCGCCGCACCCGCGAGGTCTATTTCGACCATGACGGCGAGCTGTACCACAGCCCCTGGGACGGCATCCAGGCGCTGGCCGGCGAGTTCGTCATGCTAGGCCCGCACACCGGCGGCATGCGTAATGCCTCGCTGGAAATCTTGGTGCGGCGCCTGGGCGAGCCGGACAACGCCCTATTGGTGACTCTGGGTCTGCCCATGGGCAAGACCCTGGCGATGCAGAAGGGCTTCTGGGAGTGGCTGCGCGCCTATATGGACAACGGCCCTTGGTTCGACGAGAACGGCCAGCGCAGCGAGTCCGATGCCTTTGTTACCTCCATGTTGGCTGCCCATATAAAACCCACCGGATTTCTCGCTTACCAACGCCAAAAGATTGCCGAAAAAAAGGCCGAGGCGGGCGGCAAGAACTACCTGACTGGCAGCGATACCGTGCTGTATTTGGGCCATTTATTGTTTTATCCAATGGATTGGCTGCAAGAGTTCACCTACAACATCGCCAGGCGCCGCTCCCGCAACCGCTGGCCACAGCTCGTCACCGAACGGCTGCAATCCAATGGCCCAACCACACGGCTGATCGACTTGGAGCGTGAACGCGGTTTGGAAGTCTGAATTACCCAGCCGTTACTCACCCAAATCGGCCCCCCCCCTACTCCGGCACCTCCACGCACACATGAATCGCATCGTGCCGCCAGTACTCCACATCGCAATCGATCAACCGGTCATGCTGGTCGCGGTTGAGGCGGGTGATGCGCAGGGCTGGGCTGCCGGGGGCGGTGCGCAGGGTGGTGGCCGCTTCGGGATCCAGGGCGGTGGGGACCATGTCGAAGCGGACCCGGCCGTAGTGGATCCCGTATTCGCTGGCGTACAGCTCGGTCAGCGAGCGGGTCAGGTCGTAGTCGAGGATGCCTGGGAAATAGCTGGGGTTCAGGTAGTGTTCGACATAGAGTACCAGCCGACCATCGATGCGCCGGGCGCGGCGGATCTGGACGACGCCGGACAGCGCGGGCAATCCCAGTCGCGCGCAGATGTCGGCTGCGGCGGGCACTAACCGGGCGGTCAAGACTTCGGTTGCCGGGAGCCTGCCCTGCTCGCGGACCATGGCGTGGAAGTGGCTGCGCACCAGCGGGTTGTAAGCGATCCGAGGCGGTGAGACGAACCATCCGCGGCGATCTTCCCGGTAGATCAACCCTTGCGACTCGAGCTGGCCCAGCGCCTCTCTCAGTGTGATGCGCGTAGTGTCGAAGAGCTCGCTGAGTTTGCGCTCGGATGGCAACTGCCCGCCGGGCTGGAGCAATCCATGGGCGATCTGCTCCTGCAAGGACCGACAAATTGCCGTAACCGCTCGCGGTGCCTCGTCACGCATCACTTTCTCCCCAGCTGGACTAGTCCAGCACCAAGACGGAGCGCTTGCTCTCGTCATTTCAGCCGCAAACGCTTTGCAGGTTAGGCAAGCCGGATGACCGCCGCATGACATTGGCACGCAATGCCGGCCGCCACAGGGGGTGTTTTGGTCCACTCAAGCGTATCGGCAATTTTCGATAGGCCCCGCCAGGCAAGGCGCTCAGGCTGAGCTAGGCTTGCTACGGCACTCCTGTCGCGGTGTCGCTCTAACGGGCGGCGGCGGAGGCAACGACATCAAAATGTCATTTGCACCGCCTAGATTGGCTCCAGTCTTGTTGATCTAGACCAACCCGACCTGCGAAAGGAGCTTCTGATGAAACGACTGCTGCTGGCATCACTGCTGGGATCGGCGATTGCCCTGGCGACATCGGCAAACGCTGCACAAACGGACCTGAAAGGCCTCGAAGAGGCGGCGCGAGCGGAAGGTGAGGTCAACAGTGTCGGCATGCCGGACAGCTGGGCCAACTGGAAGGACACCTGGCAGGACCTGGAGAAAAAGTACGGTCTCAAGCACATGGACACCGACATGAGCTCGGCGCAGGAGATCGCCAAGTTCGCCGCCGAGAAAGACAACGCCACAGCCGACATTGGCGACGTCGGCGCCGCGTTCGGGCCGATTGCGGTGCAGCAGGGCGTCACGCAGGCCTATAAGCCAAGCACCTGGGAGCAGATTCCGGACTGGGCGAAGGACAAGGACGGCCACTGGATGCTGGCCTACACCGGCTCGATTGCCTTTATCGTCAACAAACAACTGGTCGACAAGGCACCGTCCTCCTGGGCCGAGCTCAAGGATGGCACCTACAAGGTCGCCATCGGTGACGTCAGCGCTGCCGCTCAGGCCGTAAACGGTGTGCTGGCGGCCGCCATCGCCAACGGTGGTGACGAAACGAACATCCAGCCGGGCCTGGATTATTTCGCCGAAATCGCTAAGCAGGGCCGCCTGTCCTTATCGAACCCAACGATCCAGACACTGGAGCGCGGCGAAGTGGAAGTTGGCGTGGTCTGGGACTTCAATGGCCTGTCCTACCGGGACCAGATCGACCCGAGCCGCTTCGAGGTGCTGATCCCCTCCGACGGTTCGGTGATTTCCGGCTATACGACCATCATCAACAAATGGGCCAAGCACCCCAACGCCGCCAAACTGGCGCGTGAGTACATCCTCTCCGACGCTGGGCAGATCAATCTGGCCAAGGGCAACGCTCGCCCGATTCGCGCCGAGCACCTGACCCTGCCGGCCGAGGTTCAGGCGAAGCTGCTGTCGAACGAGCAATACGCCAAGGTCAAGCCCATCGAGAATGCCGAAGCCTGGGAAGCGACCTCCAAGGCGCTGCCGCAGCAATGGCAGGAAAACGTGATCATCGAGATGGAGTGATTGGCGGCGGGGTCTCTCCGCCAGCCATGAGCATGCTCGCTCGCGAAGGGGCTCGACTAAGGGTCGCTTTCGCGAGCGAGCCTGCCCCTACAGAAAACATCAGGTAGGAAACCCAAGCATGGGTAAAGCCATCCTCGTTGTGCTGGACGGCCTCAACTACGGAGTTGCCGAGCACGCGCTCGGACACCTGCAGGCGTATTGCATCGCCGGGCGCGGCGCCTTGTATCAGTTGCAGTGCGAACTGCCGGCACTCTCCCGACCGCTGTACGAGTGCATTCTCACCGGCGTGCCGCCCATCGAGAGCGGAATCGTGCACAACGACGTGGTGCGGCTGTCCACCGAGCGCAGCATCTTCCACTACGCGCAAGATGCCGGGAAAAGCACGGCGGCCGCGGCCTATCACTGGGTCAGCGAGCTCTACAACCGCGCGCCGTTTCACGCGGCACGCGACCGTCACAACGACACCCCCGAGCTGCCGATCCAGCACGGGCATTTCTACTACGAAGATCACTACCCGGATTCACACCTGTTCGCCGACGCGGAAAGCCTGCGGCTGCGGCATAGCCCCGACTTCCTGCTGGTGCACCCGATGAATATCGACGATGCCGGCCACAAGCATGGCCTGGATTCGTCTCAATACCGCAACGCGGGGCGGCGCGCCGACATCCTGCTGGCGGAATACCTGCACCGATGGCTGGATGACGGCTACCAGGTGATGGTCACGGCCGACCACGGCATGAACAACGATCGCTCCCACAATGGCTTGCTGCCCGAAGAGCGTGAGGTGCCGTTGTTCGTGCTGGGCTCGGCGTTCAGCCTCGACCCGTCTGCCCGACCGAAACAGACCGACCTGTGCGGCACGCTGTGCGAACTGCTCGGGATCGCACACGACAAACCGCTGTGCCAGGCGCTGCTGAAATGACCGCGCCGCTCCAGAACAACCTCAAGACTGCGGCCGTACGCAACCCTGCCGCTCCAACCGCAGTGAGCCGTAGACTGCCACGTGGCAAACGCCTGGCGCTGCTCTGCCTGTTGCCTTTCGGGCTGTTCTTTTTCGTTTTTCAGATCGCCCCGCTGCTGTGGGTGACGGTCAACAGCCTGAACACGCCGGAAGGTTGGGGCTTGGCCAACTTCCAGAAAATATTCGGCTCGAAGTTCTACCTGCAAGCCATCAAGCACAGTCTGCAAATCTCTTTCTGGTCAAGCCTGTTCGGCATCGTCATTGCGATCCTTGGCAGTTATTCGCTGCGTCAGGTCGATTCCAGACTGCGTGACTTCGTCATGGCCTTTTCCAACATGACCAGCAACTTTGCGGGCGTACCGCTGGCGTTCGCCTTCGTCATCCTGCTCGGATTCAACGGGGCACTGACAATCCTGCTCAAGCAGGCCGGCATCATCGAGGACTTCAACCTTTACTCCAAGACCGGCCTGATCGTGCTCTACACCTATTTCCAGATCCCGCTGGGCGTGTTGCTGCTCTACCCCGCGTTCGACGCGCTGCGAGAAGATTGGCGCGAATCGGCCTCGCTGCTCGGTGCCGGCACCTGGAGCTACTGGCGCTACATCGGTCTGCCGGTCCTCACGCCGGCGTTGCTCGGCACCTTCGTCATCCTGCTGGCCAACGCGTTGGGCGCCTATGCCACCGTCTACTACCTCACCACAGGCAACTTCAACGTGTTGCCGATCCGCATCGCGGCGATGATCTCCGGGGACATCTCTCTGGATCCGAACATGGCCAGTGCCCTGGCGATGGTGCTGGTGGGGCTGATGGCGGTCATCACCGTGGCGCATCAGCTGCTGCTGCGGAGGAGCTACCATGCGAGCCGCTGAAGCCAGGCGCGGCCTGCTCTACCACCGTGTCGTGGTCTGGCTGCTGTTCCTGATCCTGCTGCTGCCATTGGCGGCGACTTTTCTTTATTCGATCTCCAGCAGCTGGTCGGCGACTATCCTGCCGGATGGGCTGACCTTCGACTGGTATCTGCAACTGTGGAGTGAAGAGCGCTTCCTGCGTGCCTTCGGCCAGTCCTTGCTGGTCTGCTTCGGCGCCCTGGCGCTGGCGGTCGTGCTGATCCTGCCGCTGCTGTTCGTGGTGCATTACCACTTCCCGAAGCTCGACGGCCTGATGAACATCCTGATCCTGCTGCCCTTCGCGGTGCCGCCGGTGGTGTCCTCGGTCGGGCTGTTGCAGCTCTATGGCTCCGGCCCGCTGGCGATGGTCGGTACGCCCTGGATCCTCATCGGCGCCTACTTCACCATCGCCCTGCCCTTCATGTATCGCGCGATCAGCAACAACCTGCAGGCGATCAACCTGCGCGACCTGATGGACGCGGCCCACCTGCTCGGCGCCAGCACCTGGAAGGCGGCTTTTCTGGTGGTGCTGCCGAACCTGCGCAAGGGGTTGATGGTGTCGCTGTTTCTGTCCTTCTCCTTTCTGTTCGGCGAGTTCGTCTTCGCCAACCTGCTGGTTGGCACCCGCTACGAAACCCTACAGGTCTACCTGAACAACATGAAAAACAGCAGCGGCCACTTCAACAGCGCGCTGGTGATCTCCTATTTCTTCTTTGTACTGGTGTTTACCTGGGCGGCGACTCGGCTAAACCGTGAGCGAGCTTCATGACTCAGCCCACCGCTGCAACCAACCAGAACGGGACGGCCCTATGAGCTACCTATCCATTCGCGGCCTGCACAAGGCTTTCGGCGATACCCGAGTTTTCAGCGACATCGGTTGTGAAATTGCCAAAGGTGAGCTGGTCACCCTGCTCGGCCCCTCCGGCTGCGGCAAGTCGACCCTGCTGCGGTGCATCGCCGGCCTGACCGAGGTGGATGGCGGACAGATCCTGCTCGACGGCGAGGATCTGGTGCCGCTGTCACCGCAAAAGCGCAACATCGGCATGGTGTTTCAGAGCTACGCACTGTTCCCGAACATGACGGTCGAGCAGAACGTCGCCTTCGGCCTGCGCATGCAAAAGATCGGGCGCGACGAAAACGCACGGCGGGTGGCCGACGTGCTGGCGATGGTCGAGCTGAACGACTTCGCCCGTCGCTACCCCAGCCAGCTTTCCGGTGGCCAGTGTCAGCGCGTGGCCCTGGCGCGTTCGCTGGTGACCCGCCCTCGCCTGCTGTTACTTGATGAGCCCTTGTCAGCGCTGGATGCGCGCATTCGCAAGCACCTGCGCGACCAGATCCGCGCGATCCAGCAGGAACTGGGATTGACCACCATTTTCGTGACCCACGATCAAGAGGAGGCGTTGACCCTCTCGGACCGCATCCTGCTGATGAACGCCGGTCGCATCGTCCAGAGCGCCGATGCCGAGACCCTCTACACGGCGCCGGTGGATGCCTTCGCGGCCGGCTTTATCGGCAACTACAACCTGCTCGCGCCGGACATCGCCTCACGGTTGTTGCAACGCCCGGTCGATGCGCAGGTGGCGATCCGTCCGGAAGCCATTGTGCTGATCCACTCCGCCGACGGCGGCAACGTCATTGCCGCCGTGATCAAAAGTCATAGTTTGCTTGGCAACGTGATTCGATACCGCGTCGAGGCGCGCGGCGTTGAGCTGCTGGTCGATGTATTGAATCGCTCCGCCGCCGATCTCTTTCCCCGCGGCTGCCAGGTTGGCCTTACCATCGACGCTTCGGCAATTCACGAGGTGGCTTGATGGCCCTGGCAATTTTCGACCTGGACGAAACACTGATTGATGGTGACTGCGCCAGCCTATGGGCCCATGAAATGGCCAAGATCGGCTGGGTGGACGGAGAATCCTTCCTGCGCAAGGATGCAGAGCTGATGGCCGAATACGCCTTCGGCACCTTGGCGATGGAAGACTACATGGCGTTCAGCCTAACACCCCTGGTAGGCCGTACGGCTGAAGAGGTGGACCATGTCGTCGAACCCTTCGTCGAGGATGTGATCGAGCCGTTGATCTATAACGATGCCATGCGCTGCATTGCCGAGCATCGCAAGGCCGGTGATCGCATTCTGGTGATTTCCGCTTCGGCGGCGTTCCTCGTCGGGGCCGTCGCTGAACGCCTCGGGATCCAAGACGTGCTGGCTATTCAGCTGGAGGAACAGCACGGTTTCTACAGCGGCAACACCCGTGGTGTGCTGACCTACCGTGAAGGCAAGGTGACGCGGTTACGTGAGTGGGCAGAGGCGGCGGGCGAATCGCTGGAGGGCGCGCACTTCTACTCCGACTCGATCAATGACCTGCCGCTGCTAGAGCAAGTGGCGCATCCGCGGGTCGTGAACCCCGACCCGCTATTGCGTGAACAAGCTGAAACCCGGGGATGGCCACAGCTGACCTGGACCTGATGCGCGCCCGTGCGCCTCAAGCGTTGGCGTTGGCGTTCAATGGCAGCAGAACCCTGAACAGCGCCCCCTTGCCCTCTTCACTCTCGACTTGAATCTGGCCTTTGTGCGCTTTGACGATCTGCTCTGCAATGAACAACCCAAGGCCGAGTCCTGCGCTGCATTCGCTGCCTTCGGCGCGCTCGAACTGGCAGAAAATGCGTTCCAGGCTCTTTGGGCTGATCCCAATACCCTGGTCGCACACTTCGATACAGGCACCAGACTCGCTCGCGCAGACGCTCACCTGCACAGGACTACCCGCACCGTAACGCATGGCATTGGTGAGCAAGTTGGCCAGCACCTGCTCGATACGAAACTCGTCCCAGCAACCGATGATCGGTTCGGGGCGCTGGAACAGCAGTGTGCAGCCGCTCACTTCCATTTGCGGGGCGAAATTTTCCACCACGCTGGCTACGAGCTTTCCCAAATCCACCTGCGTCGGCCGAATCGACAGCTTGCCGGTGCGGATACGCGAGACATCGAGCATGTCGTCGATCAGGCGGATCAGGCTCTGGACCTGCCGCTCGTCCTTGTCGACCATCTGCCGCAGCTTGTCCTCGCTGAACGCCGCGCCGCTCTCTCGACCGAGCTGTAATTTACGCAACTGCACTTCCAGAATGAGCGTATTGAGCGGCGTCTTCAGCTCATGGGAGACGATCGACATGAAGTTGTCGCGCATGCGCACCGCATTCTCCAGCTCGGCCTGGGTGCTGCGCAGCTCGTCGAGCAGCACTTCCTGTTCGCGGCGGCTGCGCTCCAGCTCTTCCAGCTGACGCGCCAGACGCTTGCGGTTGCGATACAGGTCGACGAACACGCTGACCTTGCTGCGCACGGCGTGGGTGTCCAGCGGCTTCTGCATGAAGTCGACGGCACCGCTTTCGTAGCCTTTGAAGGCATAGTCGAGCTCGCGGCCGGCAGCGCTGACAAAGACAATGGGGATCTGCTTGGTGCGCTCGGTACCGCGCATCAGCTCGGCCAGCTGGAAACCATCCATGCCCGGCATCTGGACATCGAGAATGGCCAGTGCAAACTCGTGGCGGAGCAGCAGCTCAAGCGCCTGCTCAGCCGACTCGGCCTGATGCACTTGGATACCCGGGCCCTTTAGCAGGGCCTCCAGCGCCAGCAGATTTTCCGGCAAATCGTCGACGATCAGCAGGTTCGCTTCATCGGTTTGGTTGGGCATAGGTCACTCCAGATCACGCAACAATCGATGAATATCGCGTAAGGGCAAAATGTAATCCGGCGCGAAGCGCTGGAGTGCAGCAAGTGGCATCGTCGGCACCTCGGCTTCGCCGGGATCCTGAACGATTGTGAGGCCGCCAGCCTGCTTGATCGACTCGAGACCGGCGGCGCCGTCCTCGTTGGCCCCGGTCAGGAGGATGCCGGCGACGCGGTCGCCCCAGACATCTGCCGCTGACTCGAAGAGCACGTCAATCGAAGGTCTTGAAAAATGCATCGCCTCATCCTGGCTGAGAGACAAGGTCATGTCCGCCTCGACCAGCAGGTGATAGCCGGGTGCTGCAAAGTAGAGCGTGCCCCCGTGAACCGGCTCCTTATCGCGCGCTTCCTTCACACCCAGATCGGTCTTGCGTTGGAAGATCTCCACCAGCTGGGTCGGCCCTTTCGGGGGCACATGCTGAACCATCAGCAGCGGCAAGCGAAACGAACACGGCAACCCCGACACCAGCGCACTGAGCGCGGCCAACCCGCCAGCCGATGCGCCGATCACTACGGCATCCACAGGCCGGGCGGGCAGCTTGGTTGAGGCTTCGGCGGGAGCTTTCATAGCTTGCGGAAAATCCTTTCCTGCTTGTTGAAGGCTTCGAACCGCTCGGCATAACCGGAAAACTCAAGGGTTTCCTTGCTGCCGAGGCCGAGAAAGCCGCGATGACAGAGCGAATCGAGAAACAGGCCAAAGGCCCGATCTTGCAGCGGCTTGTTGAAATAGATCAGCACGTTGCGGCAGGAAATCAACTGCGTTTCGGCGAATACGCTGTCGGTCGCCAAGCTGTGATCGGCGAACGTTACGTTCTCTCTCAAGGACTTATCCATGATTGCCGAGTCGTATGCAGCGGTATAGTAATCACTCAAGCTGTGCTTGCCACCGGCACTTTGATAGTTGTCGGTGTACAGGCGCATGTTATCGATGTTGAAGATGCCCTGCCGCGCACGCTCCAGCGACCTTGGGTTGATATCTGTTGCGTACAAGATTGTGCGATCAAGCAGCCCTTCTTCCTTGAGCAGGATCGCCATTGAGTAGACCTCTTCGCCCGTACTGCAACCGGCAATCCAGATCTTCAGTGACGGGTAAGTGCGCAGTACCGGGATCACCTGCTCACGCAACGCCATGTAATAGCTGGGGTCACGGAACATCTCGCTCACCGGGATGGTGAGGAACTGTAGCAGCTCCATGAACGCCTGCGAGTCGTAGAGAATCCGGCGCTGCAATTCCGAAATGCTCTCGCAGCGCATCTGCTTCAGCGCCAGCAGCACGCGGCGCTTGAGCGAAGCACCTGAATAGTCGCGAAAATCGTAGCTGTAGCGCAGGTAGATCGCTTCGATCAGCAGCTTCAGCTCGATGGCCTGGTTGCGGTCCGGCATGTCAGAGCAGCTCCACCTTTGGCAGCCAGACGCGGATCAGCGAGAACAGACGGTCCAGGTCGATGGGTTTGGCCAGGTAATCGTTGGCGCCCGACCGCAGACAGCGATCCTGATCATCCTTCATCGCTTTTGCGGTCACGGCGATGATTGGCAGCTTGGCGAAGCGCAAGTCCTTGCGGATTTCCTGCATGGCGGTGAAGCCATCCATCTCCGGCATCATGATGTCCATCAGCACCAGGTCGATATCGCCGACATTCTGGAGCTGCGAGATGGCCTCGTAGCCGTTGCGGGCAATCTCGATCAGCGCGCCCTTCTGCTCCAAAGCGCTGGTTAGCGCGAAAACGTTGCGCACGTCGTCGTCGACCACCAGAATCTTGCGGCCCTCGAAGGCCTTTTCCCGGCTGCGCACGCTTTTGAGCATCTTTTGCCGCTCCGGCGGCATGTCGGACTCCACCTTGTGCAGGAACAGCGTGACCTCGTCGAGCAAGCGCTCCGGCGAACGCGCGCCCTTGATGATGATCGAGCGCGAATATTTCATCAGCGCCGCTTCTTCGTCGCGGGTCAGGTTACGTCCGGTATAGACGATCACCGGCGGGAACGAGCAGATGTCCTCGCGCGCCATGCGTTCGAGCAGCTCATGGCCATCCATGTCTGGCAGTTTGAGGTCGATGATCATGCAGTCGAAGACCGTGGTACGCAGCAGCTCGAGGGCTTGCTGACCAAACTCCACCGCGGTGATCTCGATATCGGTGTCCTCGATCAACCGCGAGACGCTTTCGCGCTGACGAGCGTCGTCTTCGACCAGCAGGATACGTTTGACCTTCTGCGCCAGCTTCTCCTCGAAGCGGCCGAACACGGCCTTGAGGTCTTCGCGGGTTGTTGGTTTGGTCGCGTAGCCGATGGCGCCCATCTGCATCGCGGCTTCCTTGCGATCCTCCACCGACACGATGTGCACCGGGATGTGGCGGGTGATGGGATTTTCCTTGAGCCGTTCAAGCACGGTCAGCCCCGAATGGTCTGGCAACCGCATGTCCAGCAGGATCGCATCAGGTCGGTACTGCACCGCGGTGTCGAAGCCGTGGTCGGCGTTCTGCGCGATCAGGCAGCTGTATTTCAGTTCGTGTGCCAGGTCGCGAAGAATGCCGGCAAACTGCGGCTCGTCCTCAATCACCAGCACCGAACGCTCGAACGGAAAGCGCTCGCGGTCGTCCGCCAGGGCTGCTACGCCTTCGGCTTGCTCCAGCACTGGTCGCGGCGTTGCAGCAATCGGAGTCGCCACGGGTGCAGGCGAGGCCTGGATATTGATCGGCGCAGGTAGTGGCTCGGGCTCCTGCTCGGCCACCGGGGCACTGTAGTTCTCCGGAACGACCAAGGTGAACACGCTGCCGGCCCCCGGCTCGCTGCTGACCTCGATGGTGCCACCGAGCAGCTGGGCCAGCTCGCGAGAGATCGACAAGCCTAGCCCGGTGCCGCCATAACGGCGGTTGGTGGTGCCATCGGCCTGACGGAAGGCTTCGAAGATCACCTCCTGCTGATCGGCAGGGATACCGATTCCCGAATCATGCACGGCAAAGGCGATCTGCTGGTCGTCACGTCGCGTAACCCGAAGTTCGACCGAGCCCTTCTCGGTGAACTTGAAGGCGTTGGACAGCAGGTTCTTGAGAATCTGCTCCAGCCGTTGCCGGTCGGTAAAGAGGCTGGATGGCACGCTTTCGTCGAGTTGAACGTCGAACTGCAAGGTCTTTTCCAGCGCCTGGGCGAGAAACAGGCTCTTCAATCCATCGACCAACCGCGTCAGGATCAACAGCTCGGGGTGTACATCCAGCTTGCCGGCTTCGACCTTGGAGATATCCAGAATGTCATTGATCAGACTGAGCAGATCGTTGCCTGCCGAGTAGATCGAGCGTGCGAACTGCACCTGGTCTTCCTGCAGATTTCCGTGCGGATTGTCTGCCAGCAATTTGGCCAAAATCAGCGAGCTGTTCAGCGGCGTGCGCAGCTCGTGGGACATGTTGGCGAGGAATTCCGATTTATAACGACTGGCGCGCTGCAACTCATCGGCGCGCTCTTCGAGCATCAGCTGCACCTCATGCAAGCGATGGTTCTTCAGGTCCATTTCGTCGCGCTGCAGCGCCAGCGCCTGGGTCTGTTCGGCAAGTTGCTCGTTGGTCTGTTCCAGCTCGGCCTGCTGCTCTTCCATGTGTGCCTGCGACTCACGCAAGGCGTTTGACTGCTCTTCGAGCTCCTCGTTGGCCGCGCGCAGCTCTTCCTGCTGCACCTGCAACTCCTCGTTGAGTTGCTGGGTTTCAGCGAGCATGCGCTGCAGACGCTGACGGTAGCGCGCGGCCTCAATGGCCGAGCCGATGTTCTCGCTGACCCGCTGCAGCAATTCGCGGTCTTCATCAAGCAAGGGCCGCAAGAAGCCGACCTCAAGCACGGCGTTGACCATGCCGCTGTCCTCGACAGGAAAGATCAGCACGGACGCAGCGTCAGCGCTGCCCAGCGCCGAGCTGACGTTCAGGTAACCCTGCGGCACATTGTCGAGCCGCATCACGCGGCGCTCCAGGGCCACCTGGCCCACCAGCCCCTCGCCAAGCTCCAGCGCGCGACCGGATTGCAGACGTTCCCGGTCCCAGCCGAACTCAGCGACGCGCTGCAGTTTGCCATCCTGTGTGACGTAGAGCGCACCAACGCTCATGCCCAGGTAGCGCGCGAGGAAGCCAAGCACGTTCTGACCCAAGGTCGGCAAGGCCTGTTCGCCAATCATTGATTCGCTGAGCTGGGTCTGGCCTGTTCGATACCAGGCCTGCTTTTCCAGAGCGGCGGCGTGCGCCTGTTGCTGTTCGAGCGACTCCGAGTAACTGTCCGACAGACTGATCAGGTCACGCCGCCCGAAATAGACCAGCAGGCCGCTGAAGATCAGGCTGAACAGCAGAAAACCGCCAATCAGCGCGGTGGTGATCGTTTCGGTCGTGTCGGTACGTTCGGCTCGGACCTGCCTTTCGTGGGCGATGAACTCGTTGAGCAGACGACGCTGCTCTTCCTTCAATTCAAGCCCTCTATGGCTGCGGACATACTCGATGACAGGCAGGTTCTGATCCCTGCGCTCGATCGCCTCCCCGGCGAAAGCGATCCATTGTTCATGAAGCCGGCCGATGCGCTCGACTCTATTGAGCTGTACCGGATCGTCAGCGGCGAACGTGGTCATCTGTTCGAACAGGCTTTCGTACACCGGCAGCTGATTACGGTAGGGCTCGAGAAACACCTGTTCTCCGGCGATAAGGTAGCCACGCATCGAGGCCTCAAGATCTCCCGTCACCTTGAGCATGTCGTGGGCGTAGCCGACGCCCACCACCGAGCGCTCTACCCAGTGGCTGACGTTGAGCAAGAAATAAACGATGGCACTGAAGAAAAACGCGCTGAGGAACCCGAAACCCAGAGGCACCGCCACGTTGCGGTTGAGGATTCGCTTGAAGTGATTCTGATCGATGAAAGAGTCGCCCATCTGGTTCCTTCCTGGCCGCTGTGCCCATGACAGTGGCCCACGGCCGAGCCGGCAGATGCATCCGCGAGGCGAACGTCTCCGATCCCGACAAGTTCTTGGTGATTCGCGTGAGATGCCACAAGCCACGCAGTCGATCGGGGACTTTACACCGCCTCGCTTGCAAGCACAAAAAAAGCCCGGCCGAATGGCCGGGCCCGATTGCTCGTGGGTCAACTCTTAGCGACGGGCAATGATCCAGACCGCATGAATGATCCCCGGGATATAGCCCAACAAGGTCAGCAGGATGTTAAGCCAGAAGGCGCCCCCCAGGCCGACTTGCAGGAACACCCCCAGCGGCGGCAGCAATATCGCGATGATGATGCGGATCAAGTCCATTGTGGTTCCCCTAAAGTCTGGTTTAGCCAATCGGTCTACTGTGAATCGACCTGATAGCCGGAAAGGGGTTCCTTAGAGCGCAGCAATCGGTGCGCCTGCAGATAGCACGCGCGGGTGTTTCGATGGAGCAATCGCAATCCAAAAGACCGCGATTTCAATATCCGGTAGCGACCGTGTGAGTCGCATGGGGCACCCGAAGGCGCAAGAAGGAGAGAACGCGGCTGGCCTTGGAATGCAGTCAGCTGAATGCGTCGATGCGCTCTGCCTTTTGAGCTACGCGCAACGCCGAGCAGTCGCGCTCAGCCAACCGACTATCGCCGATAGCCTAACCCCGTCGCCATAAGCGAATAGTCGAAGATGACAGCCAACCTCGCGTTCTTTCTGCTAAGGGCGAGCAGGCGGTTCGGGCTTGTTGCGCTTACGTCGGATGTTGATCCACGACAGCACGGCCAACGCCAGCATCAGACCGGTCATGTTGTAGTTACCGATCGCCGCGTAGCCCAACGCCGCCAACGAGCAAGCTGCGAAACCGATCCACTTGACGTAAACCATCGCTGTTCGCACCGCGCCGCCAACGCGATCATCGTCTTGCTGTTCCATTCCGCCTCCCCCGCACGCGCTCCAGCGCCTTGGCTAACCTGGCTGTTGCAGCGCACTGCCTCGCCACTTTATTTCAGCTCTCACGCTGTGTCCGTTTCACGCTGCCACATGGCGCGGTAAGGGGCAATGCTCAAGGCCGTCAAACAGTTTGCCGCCAGCCGGCCACATCCCGCGTTAGAGATGATGAATGCGCTCAAAAGTCCGGAGGAGCGGAGTATCACGCAGCGGCACGCTGCGCCGGCGACCGCCCCTTTTGTTCAGCCTTGCACGAGGTATGAGGGTCGCTGACCTCGCGGCGTCCCGAGGCCGCTGCCCCTGGGCGATGACCTGGGTCAAGGTACCGCACGGCGAAGAGGAACCTGCGGCCGACTGAACTATCCTCAGAGAACCGCCTCATCAATCATCGGCCTGCTGCCGACCGGGAGGTTACAGCTGATGCATCGTCGTCTGGTTCACCGGTTCGCCTGGCTGCTTGGCCTGATGCTGGCCTTCGTCAGTGCCGCAAAGGCGGCCGGGCCGGTGGTCGTGCTGCGAGTCGACGGTGTAATCGGCCCGGCCAGCGCCGATTACGTCATCCGCGGCATCCAGCGGGCGCAGGAAGCCGAGGCGCAGCTATTGGTGCTGGAGCTGGACACGCCCGGCGGCTTGGATATCTCGATGCGCGCGATGATCAAAGAGATCCTCGCCAGCCCACTGCCGATCGCCACGTACGTCACGCCCAGCGGTTCGCGGGCGGCCAGCGCAGGCACCTACCTGCTCTACGCCAGTCACGTCGCCGCAATGACGCCTGGCACCAACCTCGGCGCCGCAACCCCGGTGCAGATCGGTGGCAGCGGCGGCGGCCCACCGGAGCCTTCACCGGAGGCCGAGAAAGAAAACGAAAAGAGCGGCGACGCCATGAGCCGCAAGCAGGTAAACGACGCAGCCGCTTATATTCGCGGCCTGGCGCAATTGCGCGAGCGCAATGCCGAATGGGCCGAACGGGCCGTGCGCGAGGCCGTCAGCCTGTCGGCAACCGAGGCGCTGGAGCAGAACGTGGTCGACTACCTGGCTGACGACCTTGATGACCTGCTGACCCAGCTCGACGGCCAAACCATCCAGACCAACGATGGCCCGCAGACATTGAGAACTGCTGGCGTCACTGTCGAGCGCCATGACCCGGACTGGCGAGTCCGCCTGCTGGCGGTGATTACCAACCCCAGCGTTGCGCTGATCCTGATGATGATTGGCATCTACGGCCTAGTCTTCGAGTTTTCCAACCCGGGCACCGGCGCCGGCGGCGTCATTGGCGGGATCTGTCTGCTGCTGGCGTTGTTTTCGTTGCAATTGCTGCCGATCAACTATGCCGGCGTTGCACTGATTCTCCTGGGCCTTGCGTTCATGGTTGCCGAAGCCTTCATTCCCAGCTTCGGCGTGCTCGGCCTTGGCGGCATCGTCGCTTTCGTCACCGGCTCGTTGATTCTGATCGACACGGAGGTGCCAGGCTTCGGCATTCCATTGGAGCTGATCGGTACGCTCGGGGTCATCAGCGCGCTGCTGGTCTTTGCCATCGTCAGCATGGCGCTGAAAGCCCGACGGCAGCCGGTGGTCACCGGTGATGGCGGGCTGATCGGGACGCTGACTCGAATCACCGGTGTCGAGGCAGGCAACCCCAGCAATGGCTGGGTGCAGTTGCACGGAGAGCACTGGCAGGTGCAGGGATTGGCGCCACTGCAAGTGGGCCAGCAGGTTCGCGTGGTGGCACGGCATGGCTTGCAACTGGATGTGACCGCGGCCGACGGGCCCTCAATCGAGAAGAGGTGAAGCATGGGTTTTGAAATGAGTTTTGTCGCCGTCGTGGTGCTGGTGATTGCGCTGCTGGCATCGACCTTCCGCATCCTGCGCGAATATGAGCGCGGCGTGGTGTTTCAGCTGGGCCGTTTCTGGAAGGTCAAGGGGCCGGGGCTGATCCTGATCATTCCCGGCATTCAGCAGATGGTACGGGTCGACCTGCGCACCCTGGTGCTCGACGTACCAACTCAGGACGTGATCTCACGCGACAACGTCTCGGTCAAGGTCAACGCGGTGGTGTACTACCGGGTGCTGGATGCCGAGAAGGCGATCATCCAGGTTGAGGACTATCACTCGGCGACCAGCCAGCTGGCTCAGACGACGCTGCGCGCGGTGCTTGGCAAACATGATCTGGACGACATGCTGGCCGAGCGCGAGCAGCTCAACAATGACATCCAGCAGGTACTCGACGCGCAAACGGACGCCTGGGGGATCAAAGTCGCCAATGTCGAGATCAAACATGTCGACCTGGATGAATCAATGATTCGAGCCATTGCCCGGCAGGCAGAAGCGGAACGCGAGCGTCGCGCCAAGGTCATTCATGCAGAAGGCGAGCTGCAGGCCTCGGAAAAGCTCATGCAGGCCGCCGAAATGCTCGGGCGCCAACCCGGCGCCATGCAACTGCGCTACATGCAAACGCTTAGCAACATCGCTGGCGACAAGAACTCGACCATCGTCTTCCCGCTGCCCATGGAACTGCTGCAGGGCATGGGCAACCTCACCAAGAAAACCGAGTAGAAACCTATATGCCCTTGCGCTCCGCCGTACCTGTTATTCGCCTACTGTCGGTCTGCCTGTTGACGCTGACCCTTGCTGCCTGCGCTTCCTTCTTCAATCACGACCCGCTCAACGTACAGGTGGCTGGCATCCAACCGTTGCCAGGGGAAGGACTGGAACTGCGGATGGCGGTGAAGCTGCGGGTGCAGAATCCCAATGACAGGGCGCTGGACTACGACGGCGTGGCGCTGGAACTCGAAATAAACGGGCGCAACCTAGCAAGCGGCGTCAGCGACGCGAGCGGAACCATCCCACGCTTCGGCGAAACCGTGTTGAGCGTGCCGATGACCATCTCGGCATTCTCTGCCGCGCGGCAAGCGCTGGGCCTGGCTGAGCATATCGGCATGGATGAAGTGCCCTATGTGCTGCGAGGGAAGCTGGCGGGCGGTAGGACGTTCGGCACGCAGCGGTTCGTGGAGAAAGGCACGCTTGATCTGAACGGCGCGCTGCCGAGCCCGTATCGGCGGTAGATCGCGAGGTTTCGCAGTAGGCAGACGCGCTCTGCAAGCGGGTAACTTAGCCGTCGGTATCACCGAAAGTTTCGCGAGCAAGCTCGCTCCTACAAATTAGCATCTACCGCCTCGCCGAACTGGAGCGCCTGCTCCCCGCCACAGTCGCGGCAGCCGTTCGCCCTGCTCACTCCACTCGGCAGCGGCCGGCTCGGCAACGGTGGGCTTCATGAGACGGGTCGGCCTGCATCAGCTTGCGAGTCACGCCGTTGGTCCAGCCGAAGCCGTCCTGCAACGGATACTCACCACCGCCGGCGTGCTCGGTACAGGGCCGCAGCACGTACTTTTCCACGAGCTTGCTCTCGCTTTCAAAAAGCACTGAAACGATCTTCAGCCAGCGCTCTTCGATCTGCAAGGCCAGCGCATCGTGACCGTAGTGCTGGAGCCCACGGATGCCCATCCATTGCAGCGGCGCCCAGCCGTTCGGGCGGTCCCACTGCTCACCGCTGCCACTGACTTCAGTGGTGGAAAGTCCGCCGGGGGCCAGCAGCCGTTCACGAACAACTTCAGCTACCCGTGCCGCCTGCTCGGCACTGGCGTGCTTGACGAACAGCGGCGTCAGAGTCGCGGCGGTCAGGTTGTCCCGCGGCTGCGCCAGGCACCAGTCGTAGTCGAAATAGGCGCCTTGCTGCTCGTTCCACAAGTAATGGTCGATCGCCGCCAGACGCTTTTCGGCACGCTGACGGAAGGCCTCGGCACAGTCATGCTGACCCTTGGCGTGACTGAGACGGGCGATCTGTCGCTCAAGGTTGTAGAGAAAACTGTTCAGGTCCACCGGAATGATCTGCGTGGTGCGAATACTCGATAGTCGCTGAGGATCGGCCAGCCAGCGCGAACTGAAATCCCAGCCGGACTCGGCACCCGCGCGCAGGTCTCGATAAACCTCATGCGCAGGCCGGCTGGAGGAACGCGCCGTTTCGACGTCCTCGAGATACGACTCCTCGCGCGGCGTGTCCCGCTCATCCCAATAACGATTGAGCACACTGCCATCGGCCAGACAGACGCAGCGTCGGTGGGACTCACCCGGGCGCAGCTGATCGTCACCGTCGGTCCAGAACGCATGTTCCTTGCGCAGCTGTGGCAGGTAATCGTTGGCGCGGTGCACGCCGGATGCCTCGAACAGATCGGTCATCAACGCAAAAACCGGCGGCTGCGAGCGGCTCAGGTAGTAGGAACGGTTGCCGTTAGGCACATGACCGTAGGTGTCGATCAGATAGGCGAAATTGTCCGCCATTGACCGTAGCAGCTCGCAATGCCCACTTTCGTCCAGCCCGAGCATGGTGAAGTAGGAGTCCCAGTAGTACAGCTCGGTAAAGCGACCGCCCGGCACCACGTAGTCATGGGGCAGCGGTAACAGCGAGGAAAATTCCGGGTGCTGCCGAGGTCGGCGGGTCAGCACCGGCCAGAGCCGATCAATGTGCTCAGCCAGCGTATTGTCAGGGTCGGCGACAAACTCGATCGGCTGTCGCTGGTAGACCTCGAAATGCTCAAGGACAAAGCTGCGCAGATCGAAACCTGGCTGGCTGTTCTGCGCCCGGTAGGCCTCCAGGATTCGCTCTGGATGCTGCCGAGGGGCACAGTCGACGAAGGTCTTGCTATCAGGAAACACGCGCTGCATCTGCACTGCCACAAAGAGTTCCTGATAACGATCCGCTGGGCTCAGCGTATCGGCGGCCGACACCGCGCGGGTGTCGTAATCGAAGGCGTTCGAAGAGGTATCGGTCATTGCTCGCTGTAATTCCATAGCAGTCCACCATCTATCACCAGTGTAGTGCCGGTGACGTAGTCGGCATCGTCCGAGGCGAGAAAGGCCACCGCTCCCGCCACGTCGTGAGGTTGTCCCAGACGCTTGGCCGGAATGTTCTCGAGCAGCCCGGCCAGCTTCTCCGGCTCGTTCATCAGGGTCTGGTTGATGGGCGTCTCGATCGCGCCGGGGGCAACGTTGTTGACCGTGATCCCCAGCGGGGCCAGCTCGATCGACAGATTACGCGTCAGCATCTTGAGCCCGCCCTTGCTGGAGCAGTAAGCACTGAAATTGGGGAATGGCAGCTCTTCGTGAACCGAACTGTTGTTGATGATCCGCCCGCCCCGCCCGGTGTCGCGCAGGTGACGGGCAAAGGCCTGGGACAGGAAGAACGGCCCACGCAGATTGACGTTCAGCACCTGGTTGTAATCCGCCTCGCTCACATCGAGAAAGGCTGCGTGCTTCTGCACCCCGGCGTTATTGACCAGAATATCCAGCCGGCCCATCTGCTCGACGGCCTGTTCGATCAGTTGGTAGCAGTTGGCGGGCTCTGCAACGTCAGCGGCGATGAAGCAGGCCCGATGCCCCAGGGCTTGCACCAGCTCGAGTGTTTCACGCGCCTGCTCGTCATCGTGCCGCCCGTTGATCACCAGATCGGCGCCTTCTTTGGCCAAGCGTATGGCGATGCCGCGGCCGATGCCCTGGGAGCTGCCGGTAACCAGGGCGACCTTGTTCTGCAGTTTCATCGAACACCTCGTGTGGCTGTCGAGTCGCAGCGGCGACCCCTGAGTCGTGCAATGTCTGACGGGCTGCAGCCGGGCACGTTCAATGTCGGGTGTTTGCGAATGCTTCGAAGGGCGCCCGAGGCAGACAAATACCTTTTCCTGAGCGCAAAATGACCGGCTTTCCGCCGCCCCGTTTACCAGGACATCCATGGCCACCGCCGATCTGCGCAAGGGTTACCTACTGGGTCTGATGACCTTTTCCATCTGGGGCCTGTTCCCGCTCTACTTCAAGTCCATCGAGCAGTATGCGGCGCTGGAAATCGTCACTCAGCGGGCCATCTGGTCAGCGCTGTTCGGCACGCTGGTGCTGAGCCTCTGGCGCCACCCCGGCTGGTGGCAGGAGTTGCTCGCCCATCCGCGGCGGATTGGCGTACTGATGATTTCCAGCGTGCTGATCGCCAGCAACTGGTTGATCTACGTCTGGGCGGTGAACCACAACCACATGCTCGAAGCGAGCCTGGGTTATTACATCAATCCGCTGGTCAACGTGCTGCTGGGGCTGGTTGTCTTGCGCGAGCGTCTGCGCCCGCTGCAATGGCTGGCGGTGGCGATGGCAGCTGTCGGCGTGCTGTTGCAACTGGTGACCCTGGCCGACTTCCCCTGGGTGTCGATCGCCTTGGCATTGAGCTTCGGTAGCTACGGACTGCTGCGCAAGCAAGCACCTGTCGCCGCCCTGCCGGGGCTGGTGGTGGAAACCTGGCTGCTGCTGCCGATCGCGCTGGGTTGGCTGTTCTTCTTCGGCAGCGGCCCGAGCACCGAATGGTCGTTCTGGTCCCAACCGCAAGCGCTCTGGCTGGTGGCCGCCGGGCCGGTTACGCTGCTGCCGCTACTGTGCTTCAACGCAGCGGCCCGGCATCTGCCCTATTCGACCCTGGGCTTCCTGCAGTACATCACGCCGACGTTGCTGCTGGTGCTCGCGGTGTGGGTATTCGACGAGCCCTTCCCAGCCGATCGCCAGCTCGCCTTTGTCTGGATATGGGCCGGCCTCGCCGTCTACAGTTACGACGCCTGGCGCCTGATGCGTAAAGCCAGCGCGCGCTGAAGACGGCTCAGTCGGCAGGCTGCAGCTTGAGCTCCACCATCAGGTCATCGGCAAGCGTTTCCAGGTGTTCCTGCAAATCGTCCAGGGACAATTCGGTCGGCACGGCCAACCGTGCATCGGCGCGGAACAGCAGCTCGTTGGTCATCGGTGCGGGCAGCACATCGGTGTCCAGGCTTTCCAGGTTCACGCCATGCTTGGCCAGCAGCCGGGTAATGTCACGAACGATACCGGCGCGGTCGTTGCCAACCAGCTGCAGCTGAATCATCCGCCAGCTCCGCTCCGGCTCGGCGCCGCTTTGAGCAAAGAGCACCCGGATGCCCTGCTGCTCGAGCTGCTGCAAGGCCTCGCTGAGATCGTCGTGGGCCTGGGCCGGGACGGCAACCCGCAGAATACCCGCAAACTGGCCAGCCATCCGCGACATGCGGCTCTCCAGCCAATTGCCGCCATGCTCGGCGATGCATTTGGCGAGGCATTCGACCAGCCCTGGCTGGTCTTCGGCAATCACGGTAAGTACGAGATGATCCATCTGTGGCTCCTTCAATAGGGAAATAGGGCAACCGGCGCTGGCCGTGCGACTGCTGAGAGTAATGGACCGCTCCCGTGGTGTCCGACTCCATAGGTATAGAACAAACAGCGTCGACGCCGCGCCAAAGTGTCCAAGCCACGGCGTTCCGGCTGCCCGATGAAGAGGAATCACGGGCCTTGGGCCTAGGCCGAGTGGCGGACTGATTTTCCGAACGGCTTCATGTAGTATCCGTCGACCCGGACTACAAGAAGAAACTGTCCGAAGGATTTGAAGAAGAACCAAGTGAGGCGAGTAATGACTGAGCGCGTTCAAGTCGGTGGCCTGCAGGTCGCCAAAGTCCTGTACGACTTCGTGAACAACGAGGCGATTCCTGGTACCGGCGTTGATGCCGATGCCTTCTGGGCCGGCGCTTCCAGCGTCATCCACGACCTGGCGCCGAAGAACCGCGCGCTGCTGGCCAAGCGTGACGAGCTGCAGGCGCAGATCGATGCGTGGCATCAGGCACGTGCCGGTCAGGCACACGATGCCGCGGCCTACAAAACCTTCCTGCAGGAAATCGGTTACCTGTTGCCGGAAGCCGAAGACTTCCAGGCCACTACACAGAACGTCGACGAAGAAATCGCCAGCATGGCCGGCCCGCAACTGGTCGTACCGATCATGAACGCCCGCTTTGCGCTGAACGCCGCCAATGCCCGCTGGGGCTCGTTGTACGACGCGCTATACGGCACCGACGCCATCTCCGAAGAAGACGGCGCCACCAAGGGGCCGGGCTACAACGAGATCCGCGGCAACAAGGTCATCGCCTATGCCCGAGCCTTCCTCGACGAAGCCGCTCCGTTGGAAACCGGCTCGCATGCCGATTCCACCGGCTACCGCATCGAGTCCGGCAAGCTGGTCGTCTCGCTCAAAGATGGCAGCACTACTGGCCTGCAGAATCCAGTGCAACTGCGCGGTTTCCAGGGCGATGCCCATGCACCGATCGCCGTGCTGCTCAAGCACAACGGCATCCATTTCGAGATCCAGATCGACCCGGCCAGCCCCATCGGCCAGACCGACGCAGCCGGCGTCAAAGACGTGCTGATGGAATCGGCGCTGACCACCATCATGGATTGCGAAGACTCCATCGCCGCCGTCGATGCCGACGACAAGACCGTTGTCTACCGCAACTGGCTTGGCCTGATGAAGGGCGACCTGGTCGAAGAGCTGGACAAGGGCGGCAAGCGCATCACCCGCGCAATGAACCCGGACCGCGTCTACACCCAGGCCGACGGCAACGGTGAGCTCACCCTGCACGGCCGCTCCCTGCTGTTCATCCGTAACGTCGGTCACCTGATGACCAACGATGCCATCCTCGACAAGGACGGCAACGAGGTGCCGGAAGGCATCATGGACGGTCTGTTCACCAGCCTGATCGCGGTGCACAACCTCAACGGCAACACCACTCGCAAGAACACCCGCACCGGCTCGATGTATATCGTCAAGCCGAAGATGCACGGCCCGGAAGAAGTGGCTTTCGCCACCGAGCTGTTCGGTCGCGTCGAAGACGTCCTCGGCCTGCCGCGTAATACCCTCAAGGTCGGCATCATGGACGAGGAGCGTCGTACCACGATCAACCTCAAGGCCTGCATCAAGGAAGCGCGCGAGCGCGTGGTGTTCATCAACACCGGCTTCCTCGACCGCACCGGCGACGAGATCCACACTTCCATGGAAGCAGGGCCGATGGTCCGCAAAGCAGCCATGAAGGCCGAGAAGTGGATCAGTGCCTACGAGAACAACAACGTCGACGTCGGTCTCGCCTGCGGCCTGCAGGGCAAGGCGCAGATCGGCAAGGGCATGTGGGCCATGCCTGACCTGATGGCCGCGATGCTCGAGCAGAAGCTCGGCCACCCCATGGCCGGTGCCAACACCGCCTGGGTACCTTCGCCGACCGCCGCCACCCTGCACGCCATGCACTACCACAAGGTCGACGTGCAGGCGCGGCAGGTCGAACTGTCCAAGCGCGAGAAGGCCTCTATCGACGACATCCTCACCATCCCGCTGGCGCAGGACACCAACTGGAGCGACGAAGAGAAGCGCAACGAGCTGGACAACAACTCGCAGGGCATCCTCGGCTACATGGTCCGCTGGGTCGAGCAGGGCGTGGGCTGTTCCAAGGTACCGGACATCAACGACATCGCGCTGATGGAAGACCGCGCCACCCTGCGCATCTCCAGCCAGCATGTGGCCAACTGGATGCGTCACGGCGTGGTAACCAAGGATCAGGTGGTCGAAAGCCTCAAGCGCATGGCGCCTGTGGTCGATCGTCAGAACCAAGGCGACCCGGTATACCGCCCGATGGCACCGGACTTCGACAACAGCGTGGCCTTCCAGGCTGCCCTGGAGCTGGTCCTTGAAGGCACCAAGCAGCCCAACGGCTACACCGAGCCGGTACTGCACCGTCGCCGGCGCGAGTTCAAAGCCAAGAACGGCCTGTAACCCGAATCGTCGCCGCACAAAAAACCGCCCTTCGGGGCGGTTTTTTTATGGACGTTTGCAGCCCAACGGCACTCAAGTTCCGCCTGCGACATCCGATAACGTGACCGGATTGCCAAAACAAGTCACAATTTATCCGACAGATGGCAATGCGCCTCTAGTGGCCATTACGTAGTATCCGCCACCCACTGTGGAGTCGATGCATGTTCAAGAATTTCTCGCTCACTGCGAAGCTGTCGCTGGTCCCCGCCGTCGCCCTGCTCGGGCTGATTCTGTATGTCGGCTATACCTCGCTGCAGCTGTCTGCGACGGATTCGCGCCTGGTCAGCATCGAGACACAAAGCTATCCCACGCTGGAAAAGACAGACGCGGTGATCTTTCAGTTCTCCCGTATTCCCGGTCTGCTGAACAACGCCGTGGCTGCCGGAGAGTCGGGGATTCTCGGCGAAGCGCGCGAAGTGCTCAGTGAAATCGATGCGCAGCAGCAGGCGCTCGCCACGCTTCTGAACACCCAGCCGCAACGGCTTCAGGCTCTCAACGACTGGCGCAAAGCGGTCAAGGCCTACGCCGACAACGCGCTCGACGCTTCCGCCAAGCTGATCGACGGCAGTGCCTCGTTCGATGATCTGCGCCCGAGCCTGGATCGTATGGCCAGTGACCTTGCCCAAGCGCAGAAACTGGCCACTGACTTCCGCACCGGGGCCTACCAGGATTTCCAACAGACCCTGGCCGAAACCCGCGAAGCCAACAAGAACACCACTCGCCTGGGAATCATCCTGAGTTTGGTGCTGATCGTGGTTGTGGGCCTCGGCGCCTGGCTGGTGATTCGCAGCGTGATGTCAAACGTGCGCGGTGTGATCGCCTCTCTGCAGTCCATCGCACGTGGAGACGGCGATCTGACCCAGCGCGTCAATGTCGAGTCGAACGATGAAATCGGCGCCATGATCGAGCTGTTCAACGGCTTTCTCGACAAGCTGCAGCGCACCATCCGCCAGATCATCGAAGCGGCCAGTCCTCTGGGTCAGGTCTCCAAGGAGCTCTACAACCTTACTCAGGGTTCGGAAGAGAACGCCAAGTCGCAGCAGCACCACACCGACTCCATCACCCGCGACATCCTCACCATGACCGGCAGCATCCAGGAGGTCGCGCAGCGCTCGCAGCAGGCCTCGGACGAAGCCAACTCCGCGGCGCGCCAAGCCGCCACCGCGCGTGCGCACGTCGGCAGCCTGTCGACCGGTATCAGTGACCTGGGGGACAGCGTGATGGGCGCGGTCAAGGCCATGGAGCAGCTGGAAGAGGAAACCCAGGAAGTCGGCTCGGTGCTCACCGTGATCCGCAGTATTGCTGAACAGACCAACCTGCTCGCGTTAAACGCCGCCATCGAAGCCGCCCGTGCCGGCGAACAGGGCCGCGGCTTCGCCGTAGTGGCTGACGAAGTGCGCAATCTGGCACAGAAAACTGCCGCCTCTACTGCGGAAATTCAGCAGATCATCCAACGGCTGCAGAGCAGTGCGAACACCGTACTCAACGTCATGAACAGCAATGGCGAGAAGTCGCGCGCCAGCATCGAGCGCTCGGTCGAAGCGACACAGTTGCTCGAAACCATTGCCCGCACCGTCAACCAGATCGACGAACTCAATGCCGGTATCGCTCAGTTCACCCAAGAGCAGATCGGCCTGTCGAGTTCCATCCAACAAGAAACCCAAGTGTTGCAGCAGGACGCACAAGCAACCGCAAACGGCGCCGAAGCCACCGCCCGACTGGGCGAGCAACTGGTCAGCACGGGCGATCACCTGCGTGCAGCCACGGCCCAATTCCGCGTTTAAATTGCTTTAGGAGCATCCTGATGACCGCAGTACGTGTTATCGGCCTGGCAGCCGTCTGCCTGGCAACCACTCAAGCCTTTGCCCTCGAGCAAGGCGAGCATCGGCTCAACGGTTTCGGCACCCTCGGCGTTACCCATCTGGGTGGCGAAGATGACGGCCGCAGCTATGGTGTCCAAGGCCAGACCAACGATTCCTGGCGCGGCGACCAGCTATCCAAGTTAGGTGCGCAGTTGAGCTACGGCGTGACCGACACCGTCGGCGTGACTGTGCAGGCCACGGCCAAGGCCCAGCAGGACGAATGGAAAGCCAACCTTGAGTGGGCCTATCTGTCCTGGCAGACCAACGACCAGCTGATGCTCCGCGCCGGTCGCCTGCGCAGCCCGGTGTACATGTATTCCGAGAGCCTTGACGTCGGCTACAGCTACCCTTGGCTGCGCCTGCCCGATGAGGTTTACAGCCAGGTTCAGGTGACCAACTACGAGGGCGTCGACGCGGTCTACACCCTGCCGCTGTCCTACGGCTCGGTGACGTTCCAGCTTGCTGGCGGCCAGTCGAAGAACCGCGACTACTATGCGTACGACGAGCAGTTCGATATCGACTACGGCAAGTTGTTCGGCGCCAGCGTGAGCATGGCGACCAACGATTTCGGCACCCTGCGCATCGGTTACGTGGAAGCCGACATCAGCACCGACATAAGCGGCACCGTCACCGTCGCCCCGGGTGTGGTTGCGCCCCTGAGCCTGCTCACACTGGACAAAGAGAAAGGCAAGTTCACCTCGATCGGCTACCAGTACGACAACGGCGTCTGGGTCAGCAGCAACGAGTGGACCTCGCGCATGATCGAGAACGACGACATGGAATCGATCGATTCCTTTTACCTCATGGGTGGCCGTCGCTTCGGCGATTTCCTGCCACACGTAACCTATGCACAGCTGGACGACAACGGCGGTCGTCAGAGCTCCTGGACCCTGGGCCTTAACTACCAGGCCGCCCCGACCGTCGTGGTCAAGGGCGAGTACAAGCGCGTCGACACTAAGAACGGCTATGACGGCGTGTTCACCCGCAACGCCCAGGAAGTCTATGAAAACGCCGTGTACGAGCGTTTCGGTGGCGCACGTGGCGGCGTTCCTGCCCGCAATTACGACGGTGACATCGTTTCCGTCGGCGTCGATTTCGTATTCTGAGGAGCGTCCAGATGAAAGCATCCCTTCGCATCCTCAGCAGTGTTGCACTGCTTGGCATGGCATCCCTGGCTCAGGCTGAGGTCGCCGTTATCGTCAATCCGGGCGCGGCCAAAGCGCCGTCGCAGTCTGAGGTCGCCAACATCTTTCTGGGCAAGGACAAGTCCATGAAAGGCGTCGACCTCAAGGACTGGACGCCGGCCAAAGAGGGCTTCTACTCGGCGGTGACCAACAAGAACGAGTCGCAGCTCAAGTCGTATTGGTCCGGTCTGGTGTTCACCGGTAAAGGCCAGCCAATGACCAGCGTGGCCGACGAGGCCGCAATGGTCGCGAAAGTTGCGGCGGAAGCCGACGCTATCGGCTACGTCGACAGCGCTGCAGTCAATGATTCGGTAAAGGTGTTGTTCACCCTGCCGTGATCTTGACCTGCAACTGAAAGAACCGTCCCTTGCGTCTGCATCGGGCGGTTTTTTTATGAGCGAAAAACCCTGCAACACCCCGGTTCCATGAGCTGACCCGTGTCAGCCCGATGCGGCGCCCGCGCGACTAGACTTACGTCCAATGTGCCACGCCGGACCCACAGCCCACCATTGGGCCCAAAAAATGGAACCGAACCATGAGCAAAGCCGATGCTTTCGCCGAGGCAGGCAAGACCGCCGTGCTGCAGAACATTCATGGGACCATGGAGTTTCTGCGCAAGTACCCACCTTTCAACCAGATGGAACCGGGGCATCTCGCCTATCTGGTAGAGAACTGCCAGCTGCGCTTCTACAGTGAAGGCGATTGCATCATTTCGCCCGATGACGGTGTCGTCGAACACTTTTACATCATCAAGCAAGGCCGCGTGCATGGCCAGCGTCCTCACACCAGCAAGCGCGGTACCGACACCACTTTTGAAGTGATCGTCGGCGAATGCTTCCCGATGGCCGCGCTGATGGGCGAACGCGCAACCCGCACCGGGCACTTCGCCGCCGAAGATACCTTTTGCTATCTATTGAGCAAGCCCGCCTTCATCAAGCTGGTGTCCAAATCGGCAGCGTTTCGTGACTTCGCCATGCGCGGCGTCAGCAGCCTGCTCGACCTGGTCAATCAGCAGGCGCAGATGCGGGCCGTGGAAAGCCTGGGTGAGCAATACTCGCTGGAGACAAGCATTGGCGAGCTCGCGTTGCACCATCCGGTCTCCTGCCTGCCATCGCTGCCATTGGCCGATGCAGTGGCACTGATGCACGAGAACAACACCGGCAGCATCGTGATCACCGACCTCGAACTTCACCCGCAGGGCATCTTCACCTTGCGCGATCTGCGGCGGGTGATCGGCACCGGCACGACCGACCTGTCCGTCCCGATTGCCGAATTCATGACGCAGGACCCCTTCCATCTTCCACCGGATGCAACCGCGTTCGATGCCGCAATTGCGATGACCGAGCGTCACATCGCTCATGTCTGCGTCGTCGATAAAGGCCTGCTAAGTGGGGTGATTTCCGAACGCGACCTGTTCTCGCTGCAGCGCGTCGACCTGGTCCATCTAGCGCAGGCGATCTCCCACGCCGACAGCGTCGAGACGCTGGTGATCATCCGCAGCCGCATTCTGCAGCTGGTCGACAACATGCTGGCACACGGCGCGTCTTCGACACAGATCACCCACATCATCACGCTGCTCAACGACCATACGGTCTGCCGCGTAATCGAGCTGGCCATCGAGACGCTCGGCGATCCCGGCATCCCCTTCACCTGGCTGTGTTTCGGCAGCGAGGGGCGCCGCGAGCAGACTCTGCATACCGATCAGGACAACGGCATACTCTTCGAGGCCGCTGATGCGGCCGAAGCTGCATCTATCCGCGGGCGCCTGCTGCCGCTCGCAGAGCGCATCAACCAGGATCTGAACACCTGCGGCTTCACCCTGTGCAAGGGCAACATCATGGCCAGCAATCCGCAGCTGTGCCTGTCACGACTGGAATGGCAGCGACGCTTCAGCGCCTTCGTTCGCGAATCGACACCGGAAAACCTGCTGAGCAGCACCATCTATTTCGACCTGCGTGCAATATGGGGGCCCAGCGAGGGCTGCGAGCAGCTGCGCGCCAACATGCTCGAAGAAGTGGGCGAGAGCCGATTGTTCCAGCGCATGATGGCTGAAAACGCGTTGCGCCATCGCCCGCCTGTGGGTCGTTTTCGCGATTTCGTGGTGACACGCAAAGGCGACGGCAAGGCGACCCTGGATCTCAAGGTGCAGGGCCTGACGCCCTTCGTCGACGGCGCGCGCCTGCTCGCGCTGGGCCACGGCATCACCGCATGCAACACGCTGGACCGACTGCGCCAGCTGGTCGAAAAGGATGTCATTGACGAGAAGGATGGCGCGGCCTACGAGGAGGCCTACCATTTCATCCAGCAGACCCGCATGCAGCAGCATCAGCAGCAGGCGCGCGAAGGACGGCCGTATTCAAACCGACTCGACCCCGACACCCTCAATCATCTGGACCGGCGTATCCTGCGTGAATCCTTTCGCCAGGCGCAGCGCCTGCAGAGCAGCCTGGCAGTTCGCTATCAGCTATGAATATGCCTTGGTTCAAACATCGCGGCCCGACCCTCGAACTGCAACAACTGCAGCGACGCGATCAGCTTGCCGAGCCCGCTGCGCTGGGCCTTTGTCCGCTGTCTATGCAGCGCATGGTAGTGCTCGACCTTGAAACCAGCGGCCTGGACATGCGCCGCGACATCGTTCTGTCCATCGGTGCCGTGGTGATCGACCGAGGTGGCATCCAGCTGGGCGATCAGTTTGAATCGACCCTGTTGCGACCAGCACAAAAGGTTAGCGAAAGCGTGCTGATCCATGGGATCGCGCCCAGCGAACTCGAAGCGGGCGAGGACCCTGCCGAAGCGCTTCTGGATCTCATGGAGTTTGTCGGCAACAGCCCGATCCTGGCGTTTCACGCAGGATTCGACCAGCGCATGCTGACCCGTGCACTGAAGCAAACGCTCGGTTACAAGCTGCGACATCCTTTCATCGATGTCGCCGAGCTGGCGCCGATGCTCTGTCCCGACAACCGCCCGAGACAGAATGGCCTGGACGACTGGTGTAGCCATTTCGGCCTGCATGTGCTTCAGCGTCATCACGCCAGCGCCGATGCACTGGCCACCGCCGAACTGGCGTTGATTCTGTTCAGCAAGGCGCACCGACAAGGACTGGACAGCCTGGATGCCATTAACCAGCGCTTGGCTAACTGGCGCAAACGGCAACAGGCTCAATTCATGTAACGCTCGACTCAACAGCCGCGGAGGAGTGAGCGCGGCATCCGCGTTGATCCGCTGGCGACAACTTGCAACCATATTCGAATAGTTCCCCTACAGGCCACGCGTCGGCCTTGGAGCATTCACTTGTCGGCTAGGTCAACCCGTCAACAGTTCGTGAGCTCGCTGTATAGCAATCATCGCAGCTGGCTGTTGAACTGGCTGCGCCGCCATGGCCATCTGGCGACCCACCGCGCGCCAGCAGACCTATGAGGCGGCTGTTTGCTGTGCCCTGCGTGGCCGACAGCTGTCTCCAAAGCTGCCGGCGTCGCTGTTAGCACCGACAATCTGTTCCACAAGGAATACCTGGCCATTAGCGAATCTTTGACGGGTACGCCGCCGCGGCCTGCAGGCCTCAGCTCGCGAGGTAGCAGCATGAGCCGGCGCGAATCACCTTCCAGCTGCCGGGCCTGATTGCTGTGCTCGGCCTCGTCGGGCTTTTCGCTGCGCTGTTGGGGGATGGCTGGCGGGATGTGCTTGCCTGGCTCGGTCTAGGCCTGCCGGCAGCGCTGGGATCATGGCCGCTGCGCCGGCGGATGACGACATCCATCCAAACAGGACAGTTTGGAATCAAGCACTGACATTGCATAAGGCTTCAGCCTGACGCCCGGTCTTTCTGACCAAGCGTCGCTGCAAAAGCTGCGCTGCGCTCCATCAGAGCGAAACAACGCTTTGATCGCGAACGGCTTAACGCATGTCTGATTCGCAGATGCGCTGGTATAACGGCGAATCGGCCTCCAGTTCGGTCAAGGTTTCAATCTTGGCCTGACCTGCCTCGTTCAACCTGAACATGGCTTTCTCCGCGCAAATCATCTGATAGCGCTGACTGACCACAGTGGAAGTCAGATGCTGCTTGTCGAAGCGATACAGTACAAAGCGGGCGATGCGGCCCTGATTTGTATCCTGAACCTGTGCGTTGGCCTGATCGAGTACCGTGTAGCTCAACGGCATGGGATACATCATGGTCCAAGGGCGCCACAACATATCCCCCTCTTCGCTCGAAACGACCACGCTGCCCTCCGGCAGCCGTGCCTGTTTGGCTTCGAACCAAGTGTATTCGTAGTGGATGGTGTAACTCAGCATTCCCAGACCCGCACATACAGGAATGATCCACATCGGCAACCGTTTACGCGTCAGTAAGCGCAGCAGTAGCCCAATACCCGCTCCCGCCACACCCGCGACGACTGCCGCAATTAGATGCCAGAACATATACGACTCCCCTAAAAAAATCGGGCTTCCATATGGAAGCCCGACTTCTACCTCAACCTTGTGTCAGAACTAGCCTGACGACCGGTTGCATTATCAGTTAGTGATCAAGCGCAACGCCAGCACCCTTAGGGGTACGAACGCTCTCGACCAGATCCTGAATCTCCTGCGGCGGAGCCTCGGTAGCCATCGATACAGCGTAGGCTACAGCGAAGTTCAGCATTGCACCTACCGCACCGAAGGCCTGCGGGGAGATGCCCATCCACCACTGATCAGGCGTGTTGGGGATGCTTGCTGTGCCAGGGATGAAGAACCAGCCCAGATACAGGAAGATGTACACGGCGGTGGAAATCACACCAACCAGCATCCCTGCGACAGCGCCTTTGCTGTTCACACGCTTGGAGAAGATACCCATCATCAGCGCCGGGAACAGGCTCGAGGCTGCAAGACCGAACGCCAGAGCCACAACCTGAGCGGCAAAGCCCGGAGGATTGAGGCCCAACCAAGTCGCCAGCAGAATCGCTGCCGTCATGGCTAGCCGGGCAGCCAGCATTTCGTTCTTCTCGCTGATTTTCGGATTGATCAGTGTCTTGATCAGGTCATGACTGATGGCAGAGGAGATCGCCAGCAGCAGACCCGCAGCAGTCGAGAGCGCAGCAGCGATAGCACCCGCCGCGATCAGACCGATGACCCAACTCGGCAGGTTGGCGATTTCCGGGTTGGCCAGAACAATGATGTCGTTGTTCACGGTCAGCTCGTTGCCATTCCAGCCACGCTCAGTAGCGGTCGGAGTGAAGGTAGCGTTGGTGTCGTTGTACATCTGCACACGACCGTCGGCGTTCTTGTCTTCCCACTTGATCAGACCAGTCGTTTCCCAGGTCTGGATCCACTCTGGACGATCTTCGTAACGGATCGCTTCAGCCTGTGGGCCTTCCGGATAGATGGTCTGAACCAGGTTCAGGCGTGCCATGGAGGCAACAGCCGGTGCTGTGAGATACAACAGAGCGATGAAGATCAGTGTCCAGCCAGCGGACCAACGAGCGTCAGCCACCTTCGGTACGGTGAAGAAGCGAATGATGACGTGCGGCAGACCAGCGGTACCAATCATCAGCGACATGGTGAACAGGAACATGTTCAGCTTGTTGTCGACGTCCGCGGTGTAAGCGGCGAAGCCAAGGTCGGTGACCACCTGGTTCAGTTTTTCGAGCAGCGGCATACCGGATTCGGTATGAGTGCTGAACATGCCGAACATCGGGATTGGGTTGCCCGTCAACTGCATGGCAATGAACACGGCCGGAATGGTGTAGGCAATGATCAGAACCACGTACTGCGCCACCTGGGTGTAGGTGATGCCCTTCATGCCGCCAAATACCGCATAGGCGAACACGATCACGGCTGCGATCCAGATACCGGTGGAGTTGCTCACTTCAAGGAAGCGAGAGAACGCCACGCCCGCACCTGCCATCTGGCCGATTACGTAGGTCACGGAGATCAGAATCAAGCAGATCACCGCTACCAGGCGCGCGCCACGGCTGTAGAAACGGTCACCGATGAAATCCGGTACCGTGAACTTGCCGAACTTGCGAAGGTAGGGCGCCAGCAGCATCGCCAGCAGCACATAGCCACCGGTCCAGCCCATCAGGTAAGCAGAAGTGGCATAACCGCCAGAGGCGATCAGACCGGCCATGGAAATGAAGGAAGCTGCAGACATCCAGTCTGCCGCCGTTGCCATGCCGTTGGTTACGGGGTGAACACCACCACCGGCGACATAGAACTCTTTAGTTGACCCTGCGCGAGCCCAAACCGCGATTCCTATATAGAGCAGGAACGAGGCGCCCACGAACATCATGTTGATCCAATATTGGCTCATTGTGGTTACTCCTCAACCCCGAATTCCTTGTCCAGTTTGTTCAGCCGCCACGCGTAGTGGAAGATGATCAAAATGAACGTGATGATGGAACCCTGTTGAGCGAACCAGAACCCCAGATCAGTACCCCCAACCGGGATACCGGCGAGTAAAGGGCGCAATAGGATGGCGAAACCATATGAGACAAGAGCCCAGACCACCAGGCTCCAAGTTATCAGGCGAACATTCGCCTTCCAGTACGCAGCAGCATTTGTTTTGTCGCTGTCGGCCATGACGTTCTCCGTCTTATTTTTATTACGGGTGAAGGGAACCACATCGTGAATTTAGCAAGGATGTGTCGTGGAATGATAGCCCCGACTTTAGTCTGACGCGCTCTAGAACAAGTGATTAAACGAGACATTGACCGTTGCCAGCCTTGCGATTATCGAGATTGCTCGCCGCAAGCCAGCACACCGGAGCGCGTAGAAGGCACGCTACCTCTCAAGCCGCAGGAGGCGCGCTTCTGCCTGCACCTCAAACGAAATGGCGGTCAAACATTCGAATCCCTTGCTGCTCAGAGGGCGAGCCTTAAGCTGACTCATCAGTCACGGAGCTAAAGCGAATTGACCAACATGCGTTTTATCATTCGCCGACCGTTACTTATTAAGCAGATATATGCAGCATCAACAGTAAGTGCACGGCCCACTTATATTCTGACCAACTAATTAAGCTCATGGTCGTCAAATTAATACCTTAGTTATTAGCACCTAAGGTTTATGTCTCCGCTACAAACGAAACCCAGCTTCCCTCGGAGTTCTTCTTCAATACGCACCGACAGAGCGAAAGCGCTCCCGCTAACTACAGAGGGTAGCGTTTTATAAGCTGGGCGCGGAAGCCGTTTGAATCCGCGCCCATTCGGACCGCACAAGGCTAGCTAGCAGGTGGGACGGCCTGCCGTATATTTCTGAGCAGGATCGATGGCAGCCTCGAGATCCCGGATTGCCGTAGCGCCAATCAGCAACGGATAGCGGAAGTGGCTGCGATCGGTCAGGTTTACCTCGGTTTCACGCAGCTGATCGCCGATGCACAGCTGCATCTCAACCACAGGTCGCTCGGCCACATCGGGTCCACGTTCCGCATCTGTATCGTCGTCGGGGTCGACGGCTTCTTCTTTACGGGTCTTGATCTCGGCGATGCGAGCCAGACGGTGCTCATAGAGCGTGTCGTCAGCGTCCTCGACAGCGAGACGGAATCTCACCCAGTCTTCCCCATCACGCTCGAAGCGCTCGATATCGCGCGCCGACAGCGAGGCGGTCATCGCGCCAGTGTCCATCTTGGCTTTGAGGGTCTTGCCAAGGTCTTCGATCTTGATCTGCTCATAGCGGCCGAACAAGGTTGGTTCGGCCGCTATGGCGGGAAGGGTTAACGCGCTCAACAGCAACAACAAACGGGACAAAACGGCCTCCTGAATCAGTATTGACTTCTGTGGGACCGACCGTCGCCGCGATCCGTTCCGCCCGATGCAGCGAACCACGGGCGTGACGCGTGAACGGTAGCCGCCTGCTAGACTGCGCTTCACTTTTTCCAGCAGATCTCAACCGTGCCCAGTTCAGCCTTCGCCACCCTGCCCCTCAGCCCTGCAACGCTGGCCAACCTCGACGCGCTTGGCTATGCCGAGATGACGCCGATCCAGGCACAAAGCCTGCCGGTCATGCTCAAGGGCATGGACCTCATCGCGCAGGCCAAGACCGGCAGCGGCAAGACCGCCGCCTTCGGTATTGCACTGCTGGAGCCGATCAATCCGCGCTATTTCGGCTGTCAGGCGCTGGTGCTTTGCCCGACCCGCGAGCTGGCCGATCAGGTGGCCAAGGAACTGCGCCGGCTGGCGCGCTCTGCTGAGAACATCAAGATCCTAACGCTGTGCGGCGGCGTATCCATCGGCCCACAGATCGGTTCGCTGGAACATGGCGCGCACGTGATTGTCGGTACGCCTGGACGCGTGCAGGAGCATTTGAAAAAAGGCTCACTGAAACTCGACGGCCTGAACAAGCTGATCCTCGACGAAGCCGACCGCATGCTCGACATGGGCTTCTACGACGCGATTGCCGAAATCATCGGGCAGACCCCGAGCAAGCGCCAGACCCTGCTGTTCTCGGCGACCTACCCCACCGGCATCAAGCAACTCGCATCGACCTTCATGCGTGATCCGCAGCAGGTCAAGGTCGAAGCCCTGCATGACGACACCCAAATCGAGCAGCGCTTCTACGAGATCGATCCCGAAGCACGCATGCAGGCCGTTATTCATGTACTGGCCAGTTTCCGACCGGAGACCTGCGTGGCCTTCTGCTTCACCAAACAGCAGTGCCAGGAACTGGTCGACGCCCTCACCGCGAAAGGCATCTCTGCCATGGCCCTGAACGGCGACCTCGAACAGCGCGACCGTGACCAGGTGCTGGCCATGTTCAGCAACCGCAGCCTGTCGGTGCTGGTGGCCACCGACGTCGCCGCCCGCGGGCTGGATATCGACGCGCTGGACATGGTGATCAACGTCGAGCTGGCGCGTGATTCGGAGATTCATATTCATCGAGTTGGGCGTACCGGTCGTGCCGGCAAGAAAGGCATCGCCGTCAGCCTGGTCGCCCCGGCCGAAGGTCATCGCGCCCAGGCCATCGAGGACAGGCAGAAAGCGCCGCTCAACTGGCGGCCACTGAGCGAGCTGAACGTGCAGCCCGGCGGGCCGTTGCAGCCGCCGATGGTGACGCTGTGCATCGGTGCTGGGCGCAAGGACAAGCTGCGACCGGGCGACATCCTTGGCGCGCTGACAGGCGATGCAGGGATTCCCGGCAAACAGGTAGGCAAGATTGCGATCTTCGACTTCCAGGCGTTCGTCGCGGTCGAGCGTGACGTGGCCAAGCAGGCCTTGAATCGCCTCAATTCCGGCAAGATCAAAGGCCGCTCGCTGAAAGTCCGCACGCTCTAATCAAACGGGAAGACAGGTGCCTGCCGCATCTCGTGCACAGGCTCGTGTCGTAACGGAGTGCCGCCCCGAAGAAGCAACGCCAGCTCACTCGAACGACCGAGCGAACGGCGCTGCTGGCGAGCCGAGCAGTCCTCGCTCGACTCGCTGATAGTGCGGATTACAGCGAACCGCGAGCCCAGGGACCCCAGATGGCAAAGGTGATGCCGGGGGTCTGGATGTTGACGAACAGGAAGTGTCCGGTCGGATCGAAGCAGGCGCCGCAGAACTCACGGTTGCGGTAGTCGCCGCCCGAAGCGTTCTTCCCGGCCGCAGCGGCCTGGACGTCATCGAACACCACGTTGTTCTTGGCGAAGATGTACGCCTCCCCCGCGGTGGTCAGGCCCAGCAGGCGTTCGCCAAAGCCGAACGCGTCCTGCACACCACCACCGTCTTCGCACAGAAGCACACCGCCGCGCGGGCTGACCGTAATGTTGTCCGGGTTGTTGGCGATTTCGGCGTCGGTGGAAGCGAAGATGCAGGTCAAGCGGTCATTCGCCAGATCGTGCATCCACACCGCCCCACGGCCGTAGCCGGGGCGGCCCTGACTGTCGGTACCGGCACTGGTGTCGACAATGTAGAGCTTGCCCTCGCTGTACCAGATGCCTTCGCCGCGGCTCATGCTCAGGCCGCCGGCCTGACGCGCCTGAACATAAGGGCCGCTGCCTTCGGGCTGAGGCTCGAGGTCCGGATTCGATATTTCCACCCATTCCAGCTGATAGCTGTCGCCCTGCTTCGGCGCATGCAGGTCGATCAACGCACGATTACGCACCCGAGCGGCTTGCAGTATTCCACCCGAGACAAGTGAACCTGGCTGCTGGCTCGCGTCCGTGGGGATATAGCGGTAATAGCCGGATTGGTTGCGGGCATCTTCCGTCAAATAGACATAGCTGTTACGCGGGTCCACTGCGACCGCTTCGTGCCGAAAGCGACCCATCTGCACGATAGGCTGGCCAGTGGTAAGCGCCGGGTCGGCCGTCACCTCAAACACATAGCCGTGGGCACGACCACCCACACTGCGGTAGTCAGACGTGTTCTCTTCACAGGTTAACCAGGTGCCCCAAGGCGTGACACCGCCGGCGCAGTTGGTACGGGTGCCACCGAGACTCGGCAGGGTGCGTACCGGCTGCATGATGTCGCGGGAAACGTAGAGGTTGGTTGTTCCGCCGGCCGGACGCTGGCCGTTGGAGAGGGTCACCTCATCATAAATGCCGGTGGCGTCGATCAGCGGACCGGTGCTGGCTTCATGGTTACGCACCAGCACGATTTCCGGGCCATGCTGGCCGCGACGCACCTCGATGACGCCCATGCCGTCATGCGACGTGGGCACTGGCTGACCGTTTTCCATCAGGTCACCCGTCCATGAAAAGCTTTTGTACTGGAACCCATCGGGCAGCTGGAGCAGTTCCAGACCGGTGCTCAGGTCCTTGGCCGGACGCAACGGGCCGTAGCTGCTGCGAACCAGGCCGGCGCCGCGACCTTGTGCGTTACGCGCTGCGAAGGCTTCCAGCGTGCCGAGAAACGGCGTACTGGCGACGACGGCGGCGGTGATAGCGCCACCTTTGAGCAGGCTGCGGCGGCTGGCATCGTGTTCACGGTTCATGCGGTGTCCTCTTTTATAGGAATGGGAGGGGGCGCATGAATGAAGCCTGACGAATACGGCTAAACGATGACCGTGCGGTTTCGTTCCGATGATGCGAGACGGATGGACGGTATAAGCTTTGCTTCGCTTGCCGTGACGTCAGTAAACGGCTGGCGTCCAACCTTCCTCTTCTCCCAGTCAGGTCCGACTCGTTCTATGCGCTCACCCTCGCTCAGCCATTCCCTGCGCCAGCTATGGGCACTGGACAAGTTCGGCTACAGCCTTCGCGTACTGATCGCACTGGCCGGCAGCATGGGATTGAGCTGGTATCTCTCCCAGCCAGCGATGGCGATTCCCTTGTTTCTCGGCGTCATCGCCAGCGCCCTGGCGGAAACCGACGACAGCTGGCTAGGGCGGCTTTCGGCGCTGCTGGTCACGCTGATGTGCTTCAGCATTGCCGCGGTTTCGGTGCAATTGCTGTTCCCCTTCCCGCTGCTCTTTGCGCTCGGCATGGCGGCTGCAGCGTTCAGCCTGGTGATGCTCGGCGCGCTGGGCGAACGCTACGCAACCATCGCCCAGGCGACGCTGATTCTCTCGATCTACAGCATGATCGCAGCCGACCAGCGTGGCGGCGAGGCGCTGCATCCCTGGCGCGACCCGCTGCTGTTATTGGCGGGCGCGACCTGGTACGGCCTGCTTTCCGTCGTTTGGAATGCGCTCTTTTCGCACCAGCCCGTACAGCAAAGTCTGGCCCGCCTGTACCGGGAGCTGGGGCAGTACTACAAACTCAAGGCCGCCCTGTTCGAGCCGGTGCGCCAGCTGGATGTGGAAGAACGTCGGCTGCAACTGGCGCAGCAGAATGGCCGAGTGGTCAGCGCGCTGAACGCCACCAAGGAAACCCTTTTGCATCGCCTGGGCAATGGTCGGCCTGGGGTAAAAATCAGCCACTATCTCAAGCTCTACTTCCTTGCACAGGACCTGCACGAACGCGTCAGCTCCTCGCACTACCCTTACCAAGAGCTGGCAGAGGCGTTCTTTCACAGCGACGTGCTGTTTCGCTGCGGCCGGCTGCTGCGCTTGCAGGGCGTGGCCTGCACGGACCTGGCGAATGCCGTCCAACTGCGCCAGCCGTTTCGCTACAGCGAAGCCAATGCACAGGCGCTGGCGGATCTGGAGTCATCGCTCGAACACCTGCGGCTGCAGAGCAACCCGGCGTGGCGCGGGCTGTTGCGCTCATTGCGCGCGCTTTCCGGGAACCTGTCGACCATGCAGCGTCAGCTGTCCACGGCGAACAACCCTGACGCTCTGGAAGGGGAACAGGACAGCAGCCTGCTGGATCGGCAGCCGCAGTCGTTGCGGGATGCGTTCAACCGTATCCGCTTGCAGCTGACACCCACCTCGCTCCTGTTCCGCCACGCCTTGCGCATGAGCCTGGCGCTGCTTTGCGGCTATGCCGTGCTTCACACAATCCACCCCGAACAGGGCTATTGGGTGCTGCTGACGACGGTGTTCGTCTGCCAGCCCAATTACGGCGCCACGCGGATCAAGCTGGTCCAGCGCGTAACGGGCACGGCGCTCGGCCTGGCCGTCGGCTGGGCGCTGTTCGACCTGTTTCCCAGCCAGCAGATACAGGCACTGTTCGCCGTGATCGCCGGCGTCGTGTTCTTCGCTACCCGAAGCAGCCGCTATACCCTGGCGACCGCGGCGATCACGCTGCTGGTGCTGTTCTGCTTCAACCAGGTGGGTGATGGTTACGGGTTGTTCTGGCCGCGGCTGGTCGACACCATCCTGGGCAGCCTGATCGCCGCGGCCGCCGTGTTCCTCGTCCTGCCGGACTGGCAGGGCCGGCGCCTCAATCAGGTCGTGGCCAATACCCTGGCACGCAGTGCCGATTATCTGCGGCAGATCATGGCGCAGTATGAGAGCGGCAAACGCGACGATCTGGCCTATCGACTGGCACGGCGCAACGCACACAACGCGGACGCAGCGCTGTCGACCACCTTGTCGAACATGCTTCTGGAGCCTGGGCATTTCCGCAAGGACGCAGAAACCGGCTTTCGCTTCCTGATCCTCTCGCATACGCTGCTCAATTACCTGTCAGGCTTGGGCGCGCACCGCGAGAGCCTGCCCGACGATGCGCGTGACGAAATGCTGGAAAGCGCAGCACAGCAATTGGCGAGCAGCCTCGACGAGTTGGCCAACGGGCTGCAACACGACCAGCCAGTTGCCGTTTACAGCGAAGCTGAGGAAGCGCTGGCGCAGCAGCTGGAGCAAACTTCCGAAGACATCGACGACAGCCATCGTCTGTTGCAGACCCAACTGGGATTGATCTGCCGGCAACTGGCACCGCTACGCAGCATGGCCGCACACCTCATCAAGCAGCCGAAGGCGCGGCGCTAAGGCAACGCCAAGGGTGCGGGCAAGCCATGACGATGGAAGATCGCCGCGTAGCTGCCGTCTTCCACCATCGCGGCGATCTCCCGGTTGAACGCCGCGAGGATTGCTGCCTGCTGAGGGTGATCGTTGCGCACGACCAGCGACAGTTCCAGCAGGTTGAACTCACCCGGCAGAAACGACAGTTCATCTCTGGCGCCTGCCAGTTCGCGATTGAAATGGAAAGACGCGGTTCGCTCATCTTCCAGCGTCAGGTCAGCTCGGCCGGCGAGCAGCATGCGCGCCGCTTGCACGAAATCGGCCGCGTACCCCCTGATCAGTCGCGCATCGGTTTGCAAGCCGCTGCCGTAGAAATAGCCGCGGCTCAACACGATCCGCAAACCTATCAGACTGTCTATGCCGTCATAACGAATGTGACTGTCGCGGCGTTGAACCCAGCGCACGCGGTTGGTCAGGAATGGCCTTGAGCTGCGGGAGTAGCTGACACGGTCCGCGGCAGGCCAATCATTAATCATGTCGTAGCGCCCATCTTTCAGCCCGAGCAGCGCACGCTCCCAGGGCACCTCACGGTATTCGACGCGGTAGCCGGCGCGGCCCAGTGCCGTGCGGATAAGATCGACCGATAGCCCCTGCTCCGGCAAGGCTCGGTCCGTATAAGGCGGCCAGACACTTCCGGCCAGGCGCAACGTCTCGGCCGAGAGCGAAGTGCTTGTCAGCAGCAAGACCAACCACAGATAACGCCTGAACTCCGTCACAGCACCCTCGCGACATTACTAGCGACACGCCATCATCCACTTAGCAAAGCACAAAGCGAGCCGAACGCAGTGGTCGTTTTGTCGGCTGTCACCAACCCTGGCTGCAGCGGTGCGGCGGCAGGAGTACTATCTCGCGTTTTCTGCTTGGGGGTGCTTGGTGGTGCAAACGGATGTGGTGGTAATCGGCGCAGGGGCTGCAGGGCTGATGTGCGCTTTCACGGCAGCCACCCGGGGCAGACGGGTCCTGCTCATCGACCACGCCAACAAGGCCGGCAAGAAGATCCTCATGTCAGGCGGAGGTCGCTGCAACTTCACCAATCTCTATACCGAGCCGGCCAACTTCCTTTCCGGCAACTCGCATTTCTGCAAATCCGCGCTCGCCCGCTATACCCAGTGGGACTTCATCGAGATGGTCAGCCGTCATGGTGTGCCCTACCACGAGAAAAAACTGGGCCAGTTGTTCTGCGATAACAAGGCAAGCGACATCCTTGGCATGCTGCTCGACGAGTGCGAGCAAGCCGGCGTCGACCTGCGGCTCGATACGGCGGTACAACAGATCGACAAAGCAGAAGATGGCTATCAGCTGCAGACTGATTCAGGACCGGTAACCTGCCAGTCGCTGGTGATCGCCACGGGCGGTTTGTCGATCCCGACCCTCGGCGCGAGCGGATTCGGTTATCAAGTGGCGCGGCAGTTCGGCCACACCCTGCTGCCGACCCGCGCAGGGCTGGTGCCCTTCACCATCACCGAGCCACAACTTAAGTCGATGTGCGAAGCGCTGTCGGGGACTTCAGTCGAGGATTGCCTGGTCAGCTGCAACGGCCAGAGCTTCCGCGAAAACATCCTGTTCACCCATCGCGGGCTGTCCGGTCCGGCGATTCTGCAGGTCTCCTCCTACTGGGAGCCGGGCGACGCGATTGAAATCAATCTGTTGCCGCATCTGAACCTGAGCGAGTGGTTGGAAGAGCAACGCCGCGAGCGCCCCAATACCGAACTGAAGACCCTGCTCGGCGAACTGTTCACGCGCAAGATGGCCGGGCTCTTGGCGGAACACTGGTTCACCTCTAAACCCGTGAAGCAGTATTCAGCCAACGAACTGACCGAGATCGCCGAGCGCCTGGCCTGCTGGCGGCTGGTGCCGGCGGGCACCGAGGGCTACCGCACCGCCGAGGTGACCCTCGGCGGCATCGATACCAGGGAAGTCTCATCCAAGACGATGGAATCGCAGAAGTCGCCGGGGCTGTATTTCGTCGGCGAGGTACTCGACGTCACCGGCCACCTCGGCGGCTTCAACTTCCAGTGGGCCTGGGCCTCGGGTTACGCCGCGGCGCAGTACGTCTGACCCACTACTGATTGGTCATGTTGGAAGGCGGCGAGATTTCCCGCGGGCCGGCCGGGTCGGTCGCCGTGTTCTGGTACTCCTGCTGGTTCCGTTCGACATTGCGCAGCGCCGACGGCTCGTCGTCTGGCGAGCAGCCGACCAGTGTCAATGCGAGCGGAAGTGCTGCAGTGATGGCAATCAGTCTGGATTTCATATCAGTTCTCCTGCCGTGCAGTGCGCCAGCCTCATGCTGGCGGCTTCGGCACATGCATTCAGATCATTCGGAAGTTTACTGAGCAGCGCCTGATGCGCCGCGTGTGGTGTTAGGTGCGGTTCTCGCCCCGGACGCAGTGCCCAGACCGCTGCCGTTGTCCGCTGGTGCTGTATCCATGTTGCCCTCTGCACCGGTCGCCAACGGCGCACCGGCATCAGGACCAGCACCCGCTCCATCGTTGGAGGGTGGCGCACCGGTGAACGGCGGCTCAGGCTTTGCGATCGCAGCCTCAGGCGTCGCCACCTCCCGCTCAGCATCATCCTGCCCGCAACCCACCAAAACCAGGCCAAGCACAGGCGCAAACAGATAGGCCAATCGCATCAATACCTCCAAAGCGTCTAGCCCGCGAATAGCTGGCGGGCATGAGTCAGTTCTTAAGAAAATTGACCCTGCAGACAGCGTGGAGTGCCCCGTTCGAGCGCCCAGGCCGCCCGACGGTTGCGAATGGCTGCCCTCAGTACTCGATAGGCAAGCGAGCTAGGCCGACACGGCCAGCTGCCATAGGCCGTCGACACAGTGGTCATTACGGAAGCTCCGGCGCAGGTCGACAGCTGACAAGGGTCGGCTGAACAGATATCCCTGAGCGTACTGGCAGTGTTCAGTCTCGAGAAATGCCAACTGTTTGGGCTCTTCTACGCCCTCGGCGACCACCGTCAGATCCAGACTCTGGCCCAGCCGGATGATGGCCCGGCTGATCACGGCGGAATCCGCATCTTCAGCCACCCCGGCAATGAAACTGCGGTCGACCTTAAGAATGTGCAGAGGAAACTGCTTCAGATAGCCGAGCGAGCAGTAGCCAGTGCCGAAATCATCCAGCGCCAGCCGTACACCGAGGTTGGCGATCTCCTGCAGGGTCGCCAGCACCGCATCACTGTGCTGCATCAACAGGGTCTCGGTGATCTCCAGCACCAGGCTCGAAGCGGGCAGCTGCGTCTCGCCAAGTATCGCGATCAGACGGTGGATGAAGTCCGCCTGCTGCAGCTGCCTGATTGACAGATTCACCGAGCAGTAGAGCTGCGCCTGACCGGTCTGCTGCCAGCGACGGACCTGCGCGCAGGCCTCGCGCAACACCCACTCGCCGACGCGCACGATCTCGCGGGACTCCTCGAGGATCGAGATGAACTCCTGGGGGCCGACCGAGCGCCCGTCATGCTGCCAGCGCAGCAGTGCCTCGACCCCGGCCAGATGGGCCTGACCATCAACCAGGCGACATATCGGTTGGTAACAGAGGGTGAATTCGTTGCGCTCAAGCGCCTGCGCCAGATTGCTCTGCAGCTCCAGCTGACGCTGCGCCGTGCTTTGCAGCCCCTCGCAGTACAAGGCGAACTGGTTCTTGCCGGCGTCCTTGGCACGGTACAGCGCCAGATCGGCTGCTTGCAGGGCATCCAGCGGTTTGCCATCACGCTGCAGCGGTGCGATACCAATGCTGGCCGTGAGCGTCAGCGTCTGCTCAGCCAGCTGCAACGGCGCGCGCAGTGCATTGAGCATGCGCTGTGCCACGCGCTCGGCGTCGCTGGCGCAGGCAAGGTCGCCGAGCAGGGCCACGAATTCGTCGCCACCGAAACGGGCGAGATGATCACCAGGACGTAGGCAGCCGGAGAGACGCCGGGCAACCTCCACCAGGACCTGATCGCCGACACGGTGACCCAGGCTGTCATTGATCAGTTTGAAACGATCAACGTCGACGAACAGCAGCGCAGAGTCGCGCACTCCACTACGCTGCTGTGCGGCGCTGAGAAGCTCATCCATGTGCAGACGATTCGCCAACCCGGTCAGCGGATCGTGACGGGCCGCGTGATGAAGGCAGCTTTCGGCGATCTTGCGCGCACTGATGTTGGTCTGCGAGCCGGCCATGCGCCGCCCGCTGCGTTCGCAATGCTCGACCACGCCGCGTACCTGCACCCAAAGGTACTCGCCGTAGTGAGTTTGAATGCGGTACTCGTGGTTCAGCGCTGCGGTACGGCCACCCAAGTGCGCGGAAATGGCTTCGCGCAAGCCAGCCAGGTCATCCGGATGGACCCGCTTGAACCAGCTGTCGCTGGTGTATCCGGGCTCGGCGGAAAGGCCCAGCATGGCCATCCAGCGTTCGGAGAGATAGAGCTGATCGGCATCGATGTGCCAGTCCCAGATGCCGTCCTCGGTGCCCCTCAAGGCGCGGGCCAGGCGTGCCTCACTGTCTTCCAGCGCCTGCCGCTGCGCCACCGTGTAGGTGTCGATGGCGAGGATCATGTCGAAGAACACCGCCTTGAGCAGGCTGTCGAACACCGCGTAACCCGACGCATCTCCCAGCAGCTCGGCCAGCATGTCGCCTAGATACAACCGGTAGGCGCCCAGATACCACTCCAGGTCGACGCCCACGCGCTGATGCACCAGCCCGACCAACAAGCGGTCCTTCACATAGCCGCGGTCGTACGGGCCGTTCCATAACCGTTCGTAATAGCTTCGCTGACTGTGCTTGAGCCGCACCAGTCGCTGGGGATCGGCCAGCATGGCGGCCGGGGTTTCGAACGCAGACAGGTGGGTATAGAGGCGTTCGATGAACCGGGCATGCGCATCATCCAGGTCGGCAGCGGCTCTGTTCAGCCTCTCGCCATCGCTGGACTGCCACTCCAGAAAGCGCGTACGCGTACTGATCACCTCAGGCCCGAGACCGATCCGCTCCAGCAGTTCCTTCAGCTCGTCTTCCATACGCCACCTACTCTGGAGCCGCAACGCGAGGCTCCTTTCGCTTGATCAGCTATGTGCAGGCAAATCCAGCACCAAGTAGCACTACGCCATCAAGACTGACAGTAGCGCTGAGCGGGAATGTTGATGCAGATCAGCGGGGCACAGAGAGGGGGCTACTGCTTTTGGTAAACACAGCTCGGCCGGGGCGTTGCGCCCCGGCGGCGATCAATCAGGCGGCCTGTTTCGCAGCGAATTCTTTCTTCAAACGGCTCTTGAGCGCTTCCATTTGTTGTCCCATCTCGTTCAGCTGGTCATCGCTGAACAACTCACGCGCGGTGGGAAACATTTCAGACTCTTCTTCCTCGATGTGGTGCTCGAGCAGCTCCTTGCAGACTTTTACTCGTCCGGAGAATTCGAGCGTCGCGGGATCAGTGGCCTTGAGGTCTGGCAATACCAGCGAATCGACTGCACGATGCTCTTCCTTGGCCTCGTGATACATGGTCTTCTCCTCTTTCCCACCCGCTTCCTTGAAGGCTGGATAGAGAATCTGTTCTTCCAACTGGGTATGGATCGACACTTCCATTTCCAGCTTCTGTAACAGTTCGGTGCGGGTCTTGACGGCACGCTCTGTGGTATCGGTGAGGCGCGTCAGGATGTCTTTGACCTTATCGTGGTCGTCGATCAACAGGTCGATTGCGTTCATTGGGATTTCCTCTAATCAGGTTTGCGCTGCATTCAGGCTCTTCGGTCTGATCGTCAGCGCTAGACAGGCACGTCCGAGTACGGCTGGCCTGTGGCAATACAGGCCAGCCGTCTGACTCAGGCGTACTCGTAGGTAGGCAGTCCGGTGCGGCTCTGGCTTTGCAGCCGGGCGATGGCGGGCGACATTCCCGCTTCCAGCGCCAGATCACGGCGGACCGAGCTGATGACCCATTCAAGCTGGATGTTCGTCTGGGTCTGTCCTTTGGACAGGGCCCGTTTGATGACGTCCCGATCATCGTTACGAAGCGTTAGCAGGAGCCCGCCATCAGGACGGGGCGCGGTGACGACTTCGAATTCGGGAAACGCGGCAGAGAGAACTTTTTCAGCGGCAATCATTATTGTGTACTCCGGTTATGTTCCAGCGTACGTAGCTAGAGCATCGATCATGCCAACCGGGCAAACATAAAAAATCCCATAATTTCAGAGACTTGCGTCACATAATGGCGCTTTGTACGCATGCAAAACGCATGACGGTTACGCTTACGGCATGCATTCTGCTGTGCGGAAGAACAAATATCGAAGTTCGCTGTCGAGCGCTCAGGCCTTGCGCCAGACGCTTGCAAGCCAGGGTTGTTGCTCGCGCGGCAGCCCTGGCGGGCGATAGTAGTGCTCCAATTCCATGAATCCGCCGGAATGCAGCAAGCGCTGCCACGTAGGCCAGTCGTACCAGGTGCCGTAGCGGGCGCCACTCCAGCCTTCCTGGTTGTCGCCGCGTGGATTGGAACAGAACAACACCCCGGCGGGCCGAAGCGCCGCGTGGAGCCTCGACAAAACGTCGGCGATTTCGCGACTGGGCAGATGAAACAGCACAGCATTGGCAAAAATGCCATCGAACGACTCGGCCGGAAGGTCCAGCTCGAGCAAGTTTTGATGCAGCACTTCACACCCCGTTTCGGCACGTGCCATTGTCACGAAGGGCTCTGCGCCGTCGAGGCCGACCGCAATATGCCCGCGCGCTATGAAGGCTTTGAGATCCCGCCCTGGCCCACAGCCGAGATCGAGAATACGCAGCGGCGCCTTGCCCTCAATGTGCCGGAGTAACGCATCGATGTTCTGGCTGACGTCGTGGTCTCGAGTCCCATCGCGAAAGGCCTCGGCGTTGGTGCGATAGTCGTCCAGCGTCAGTTCCGAAATAGCGCGATGGTTTTCGTCAGGCATAAGGGAACTCCAGCGATGAAAAGGGGAGCCTAACTACTCGACTGCCGGTTGCCAATGCATGTGGCATCGCGGAAAGTTCGCCAAATCGCAGCAAACGATTGACGAGCAGCTGCACATCGCTGAACTTGCGGAGCGGCGTTCGCTCCAACGCTGATCCGCGTGGATTAATACCCCTACCGCACTATGTTTAAGAAATACATCGAGAATCGCTCCGATGAGCCAAGCACACAAGAAAGTCGTTCTACTCGTCGAAGACGAACCTCACATCCTTTCCCTGCTGTCTGATTACCTCGCTGGCGAAGGCTATAAGGTACTGGAGGCCGCAGATGCGCCGCGAGCCTTCGAGATTCTGGCAACAAAGCCGCAACTCGATCTGCTGGTGACTGATTTTCGTCTTCCTGGCGGCGTGTCTGGCGTAATGATCGCGGAGCCTGCATTGAAGCTGCGCCCCGATCTGAAGGTCATCTTCATCAGCGGCTACCCGATCGAGATCCATGAATCAGGCAGCGAGATTGCGCGCTCCGCGCCGATTCTGGCCAAGCCGTTCTCACTGGACTCTTTGCGCAGCCAGATTCAGCAGCTGCTGGCCTGACCCAAGGTACTACACCCCCAAACGCAACGAGCCCGCACTAGGCGGGCTCGTTATTCAACGCAGCGACTCAGTTGACCTTGGGATCCAGCTCGCCGCGTGCATAGCGCTCAAACATGCCTTCCAGGGAGATGGGCTTGATCTTCGAACCGTTGCCGGCGGTGCCGAACGCTTCGTAACGCGCGATGCAGATGTCACGCATGGCGGTCACGGTCTTGGCGAGATACTTACGCGGATCGAATTCGCTGGGGTTCTTTGCCATGAATTCGCGGATCGCGCCGGTCGAAGCCAGGCGCAGGTCGGTGTCGATGTTGACCTTGCGCACGCCGTACTTGATGCCTTCGACGATCTCCTCGACCGGCACGCCGTAGGTTTCCTTGATGTCGCCACCGTACTCATTGATGATTTTCAACCAGTCCTGCGGAACAGAGGACGAACCGTGCATCACCAAATGGGTATCCGGGATGCGCTGGTGAATTTCCTTGATGCGCTGGATCGACAGGGTGTCGCCGGTTGGCGGCTTGGTGAACTTGTACGCGCCGTGGCTGGTGCCGATGGCGATGGCCAGAGCGTCGACCTTAGTCTTGGCGACGAAGTCAGCAGCCTCTTCCGGATCGGTCAGCAGCTGGCTGTGATCCAGCGTGCCTTCGGCGCCGACGCCGTCTTCTTCACCGGCCATACCGGTTTCCAGAGAGCCCAGGCAACCCAGCTCGCCTTCCACCGACACACCACAGGCGTGGGCGAAAGCAACGGTCTGCTGAGTGACGCGGACGTTGTATTCGTAGTCGGACGGCGTCTTGCCGTCTTCGCGCAGCGAGCCATCCATCATGACCGAGCTGAAGCCCAGCTGGATTGAGCGCTGGCAGATGTCAGGGCTGGTGCCGTGATCCTGGTGCATGACCACCGGGATATGCGGGAATTCTTCCACCGCGGCGAGAATCAGGTGGCGCAGAAACGGCGCGCCGGCGTATTTGCGAGCACCGGCCGAAGCCTGGACGATCACCGGGGAGTCGGTCTTATCGGCCGCTTCCATGATGGCTCGCATCTGCTCGAGGTTGTTTACGTTGAAGGCCGGCACGCCGTAGCCGAATTCGGCGGCGTGGTCGAGCATCTGGCGCATGCTGATGAGTGCCATGTTTTCCTTTCTCCCGGTTAGGGTCGATTAATCATGTAAAGCCTGCCGCAAGGGCTGACGGTGTTCAAGCACCGCGCGGCATGGCGCGGCATTGTAGTGGTGGACGGCTCAAAAGCCATCAGACCCGGTAAAAACGCCTTAAAACAGGAAGTTCGCCCGCTTTTTCCGATCAGATATTGATCAGCGACGCACTGCACCCATGGGCGAGCAGCTTGTCATCAGCCAGACGATAGACCAGCGCACCAGTCCCCTTGTCATGAAAGGCCACAACACCATCGCTATAGAAAGCACCACGGGTCACCGGTTCCTTGCGCAACCTATGAACCTGCTGGCTGTCGCCAATTTTCAGCTCCACCATCTGGTGACTGTCATCAGCATAGCGCCAGGCGATGTTTTGCTCGCTCTGACACTTCCAAGCTACAAAGGGCGCATCTGGACCGGATTGCCAGTGCCCACACCCTCCGAGCAGTAATGCAGCAATCGGAATGAGCAGACCTTTCATTGGTCCTCCTTGCTGGCTCAGGGACAATCCTGCATATCCGCGGCGGTTCCTGCAGTCGGGTCGCCCGTGCTTTGCATCTCGAGGCGTTGATCGTTCTGCGCAGTCGGGCTCTGTGCCGGTGGCGGGTCGATTACTTCGCAGAGCGAGTCCGGCGAACCTCCGGCACAACCGGCCAGGCCAATACAGCAAACAGCTATTGCGGCGAAACGCATGGTGAGTCTCCATTCCTCATCTGGACAGAACAGAGACAGCAACCCGTCGCAGGGGTTGCCTTTCGCCGTTACGTTTGTAACGACAAAAGGCCATCAGCGGCTTCAGTTCGCTCGTTGCTCCAGCACTTCAACAGCGGGCAGAACCTTGCCTTCGACGAACTCGAGGAAGGCGCCACCGCCAGTGGAGATATAGGAGATCTGCTCCGCGACACCGTACTTGTCGATAGCAGCCAGGGTGTCACCGCCACCGGCGATGGAAAACGCCGGGCTTTGGGCAATCGCCTGGGCCAGAACCTTGGTGCCGTTACCAAACTGATCAAACTCGAACACGCCGACGGGGCCATTCCAGAGGATGGTTTTAGAGGATTTCAGCAGCTCGGCAAAATTAGCAGCAGTCTGCGGACCGATGTCCAGAATCATGTCGTCTTCGGCTACGTCGGCGACTGCCTTGACGGTGGCTTCGGCGTCTTCGGCGAAGGCCTTGGCCACCACCACGTCGACCGGCAGCGGTACGCTGACCTTCGCGGCTATGGCTTTCGCGGTGTCGACCAGGTCCGCCTCATACAGCGACTTGCCCACCGGGTAGCCGGCCGCCGCAAGGAAGGTATTGGCGATGCCGCCGCCAACGATCAGCTGGTTGCAGACCTGGCTGAGACTGTTGAGCACGTCCAGCTTGGTCGAGACCTTGGAGCCAGCGACGATGGCCGCCATCGGCTGCGCCGGGCTCTTCAATGCCTTGCCCAGTGCATCCAGCTCAGCCGCGAGCAGCGGACCGGCGCAGGCAACCTTGGCAAACTTGGCGACGCCGTGGGTCGACCCCTGGGCACGGTGGGCAGTGCCGAAGGCGTCCATGACGAACACATCGCACAGCGCGGCGTACTTCTGCGCCAGCTCGTCGGTGTTCTTCTTCTCGCCCTTGTTGAAGCGCACGTTCTCCAGCAGCACCAGCTCGCCGGCCTGCACCTCGACGCCGTCGAGGTAGTCCTTGACCAGCGCCACTTCGCGACCGAGCGCCTTGCTCAGGTAATCGGCTACCGGCTTGAGGCTGTCTTCTTCGCTGTACACACCCTCTTCCGGACGGCCGAGGTGCGAGCAGACCAGCACCGCCGCGCCCTTCTCCAGCGCCAGCTTGATAGTCGGCAACGAGGCCAGGATGCGCGCGTCGCTTTTCACTGCGCCATCCTTGACCGGCACATTGAGGTCCTCGCGGATCAGCACGCGCTTACCCTGGAGGTCGAGGTCGGTCATCTTCAAAACGGTCATGTGATCTTCCTTAAGTTCAAGAACGGCGATGTATTCAAGCCGCAGGCGCCCGGCGCGGCGGCTAAGTGCGGTGGGCGGCGCGCAGATAATGATCGGCCACGTCGAGCATGCGATTGGCAAACCCCCATTCGTTGTCGAACCACGCCAACAGGTTTACCAGCCGTGGCCCAGAGGCGCGCGTCAGGCTGCCATCTACGATCGCCGAATGCGGGTCGTGATTGAAATCGCAACTGGCATGGGGCAACTCGGTATACGCGAGCAGGCCTTTCAACGGCCCGGATTCAGCGGCCTCCCGCAGGATCTGGTTGATCGTCGACGCATCGGTATCACGCGTCATCTGCAGCGTGATATCCAGACAGGACACGTTCACCGTTGGCACCCGCACGGCTTTGGCCTGAATCCGCCCCGAGAGTTCCGGCAGCAGGCGTTCAATGCCTTTTGCCAGGCCGGTGGAGACCGGAATCACCGACTGGAAGGCCGAGCGCGTGCGCCGCAGGTCATCGTGGTGATAGGCGTCGATCACTGGCTGATCATTCATCGCCGAGTGAATCGTGGTGATCGAAACGTAATCCAGACCAATCGCGTCGTTGAGCAGCTTGAGCAGCGGCACGCCGCAATTGGTCGTGCAGGATGCGTTGGATACCAGTCGCTCAGTGCCTGTCAGCTGCTGGTGGTTGATACCCATGACCACTGTCGCATCGACATCCGCGGCGCCGCTCATGGGCTGCGAGAACAACACCCGCGGCACCCCCGCAGCGAGAAAACTCTCCCCGCCGGCGCGGGTGTTGTAGGCGCCGGAACATTCCAGCACCAGATCCACCCCTAAAGCGCGCCAATCGATCGCTTCGGGCGTCGACTCACGCAACACTTTCACGCAGTGACCGTTCAGGTGCAGGCAATCGCCTTCTACGCCGACCTCGCCGGGAAAACGGCCATGGGTAGAGTCGAAACGGGTGAGGTACTCGAGACTGGCCATGTCGGCGAGGTCGTTGAGGGCGACGATTTCGAAATCGAAGGCGGCATTACGCTCGTAAAAAGCACGCAGCACGCAGCGGCCGATGCGGCCGTAACCGTTGAGGGCGATGCGGTAAGGGAGGGTTCGGGGCATTCGCGGCTCGTCTTGTGCAAGCTGGAAGCGGGAAGCCAAGGCCGGAAGTGGTTCGTACCGCCGCCACTGACAACCCTTTGCCGCCGCTTCTCAGCTGCTGTGATCTCGCAAAGCCGGAGCTGGAGGCCTTAAGCACGCCTCCAGCTTTCAGCATACCTATCAGTCTTCCAGCAGCTCTTCGGCAACCGCCAGGATGTTCTCGACGGTGAAGCCGAACTCCTCGAACAACTGGCCAGCCGGGGCCGATTCGCCGTAAGTAGTCATGCCGATGATGCGACCGTCGAGCCCGACGTACTTGTACCAGTAGTCCGCATGGGCCGCTTCGATGGCTATACGCGCGCCGACTTCCACCGGCAATACGTGCTGCTTCCATGCGGCGTCCTGGGCATCGAAGACACTGGTGCAGGGCATCGACACCACGCGGACCTTGCGGCCCTGCTCAGTCAGCTTGTCGTAGGCCTGAACGGCTAGCCCAACTTCCGAACCGGTGGAAATGAGGATCAGCTCCGGCTCGCCGACGCAGTTCTTGAGGATGTAACCACCCTTGGCAATGGACGCTTCGGTTTCGTTGTCGCGGATGTGATACGGCAGGTTCTGGCGCGAGAAGATCAGCGCGCTCGGGCCGTCCTTGCGTTCGACCGCATGCTTCCAGGCGACAGCGGACTCGACTGTGTCGGCCGGACGCCAGGTATCCAGATTCGGCGTGGTGCGCAGGCTGGTGAGCTGCTCGATCGGCTGGTGAGTCGGGCCGTCTTCGCCAAGGCCGATGGAGTCATGCGTGAAGACGTAGAGGACACGCTGCTTCATCAGCGCCGACATGCGCACCGCGTTGCGCGCGTACTCCATGAACATCAGGAAGGTGGCGCCGTAGGGAATCAGGCCGCCATGAAGGGCGACGCCGTTCATGATGGCGCTCATGCCGAACTCGCGCACGCCGTAGTACATGTAGTTGCCCGAGGCATCCTCGGCGACCACCGGCTTGCAGCCCTTCCACAGCGTCAGGTTGGAGCCGGCCAGATCCGCAGAGCCACCAAGCAGTTCCGGCAGCAGCGGGCCAAAAGCGTTCAGGCAGTTCTGGCTGGCCTTGCGGCTGGCAATGGTTTCGCCCTTGGTGGCGACTTCGCGAATGAACGCCGAAGCTTTCTCAGCGAAGTCTTCCGGCAGCTCGCCGGCCATGCGGCGCTTGAACTCGGCGGCCAGGGCCGGGAATTCGGTTTCGTAGGCAGCGAAGCGCTTGTTCCATTCGTTCTCGGCGTCCGCGCCCTTCTGCTTTGCATCCCACTCGGCGTAGATGTCAGCGGGGATTTCGAACGGGCCGTGCTTCCAGCCCAACGCCTCGCGGGTCAGGGCGATCTCGGCGTCGCCAAGCGCGGCGCCATGGGATTCTTCTTTGCCCTGCTTGTTCGGCGAGCCGAACCCGATGATGGTTTTGCAGCAGATCAACGTCGGGCGGTCGCTCTTACGCGCGGTTTCGAGGGCGATCTGAATTTCGTCGGCGTCATGGCCATTGACGTTACGAATGACCTGCCAGCCGTAGGACTCGAAGCGGCGCGGCGTGTCATCGGTGAACCAGCCATGGACTTCGCCATCAATGGAGATGCCGTTGTCGTCGTAGAAGGCGATCAGCTTGTTCAGCGCCAGGGTGCCAGCCAGGGAGCAGACTTCGTGGGAAATCCCTTCCATCAGGCAGCCGTCGCCCATGAACACATAGGTATGGTGGTCGACGATGTCGTGGCCGGGACGATTGAACTGTGCGGCCATAACCTTCTCAGCCAGGGCAAAGCCCACGGCGTTGGCCAGGCCCTGACCCAGCGGACCGGTGGTGGTCTCGACGCCAGCGGTGTAGCCGAACTCGGGATGGCCCGGGGTTTTGCTGTGCAATTGCCGGAAGTTCTTCAGGTCTTCGATGGACAGGTCGTAACCGGTCAGGTGCAGCAACGAGTAGATCAGCATCGAGCCGTGGCCGTTGGACAGCACGAAGCGGTCGCGGTCGGCCCATAGAGGGTTGGTCGGGCTGTGCTTCAGATGATCGCGCCAGAGAACCTCGGCGATGTCCGCCATGCCCATGGGGGCACCCGGGTGGCCGCTGTTGGCTTTCTGCACGGCATCCATGCTGAGGGCGCGGATGGCATTGGCTCGCTCACGACGGCTGGGCATCGCTGAATCTCCTGCGGGGTAGCTTCTGAAACGAAGGGGGCGGAAAAAGGCGACCATTTTCCCCTACCGGGGGTGGCGGGGCAATGACTGAATAAAGGGCCGTTTCGCTGGCGCGCACGCTCAGTCGAGCAGGGTGACGCCGCGGCTGTCGATATCCGGAAGATGCTGCAGGAGATAATCCTTCATGCGCGTGAGCGTCACCGGCGTTTCACCGGTGGCAGGCCAGACCAGGTAATAGCTGTCACCGGAGCGGACGGCCTGACTGAAAGGCAGCATCAGCGCCCCCTTCTGCAGCTCCGCATCCACCAGCGCCAGATCACCGATGGAAATCCCATGTCCTTGCGCCGCAGCGGAAATTCCCAGCTCCAGCGTGTCGAACAGCTTGCCCTGCTGCCAGGCGACAGCCTCCACCAGACCGACCCGCTGCAGCCAGCGGCGCCAATCTCGGCAGTCACGTGACGGGTGAATCAGCTCTGCATCAGCGAGGCGTGCAGCCGACCAGAGTGATCCCCCCTGATAATCCGGCGAACACACCGGCACCAGCCATTCATCGAACAACTTGATCCGGTTCCAGTCTGCCGGAAACCCGCCGTGTCCCAGCAGGATGGCGCAATCGAAGGGTTCGTTGTGGAAGTCCACCGAATCGAGGTCCATCCAGGCACTGGTCAGTTGCACGCGGTCCTGCGGATGGGTGAGCTGGAAATTTTCCAACGCACCGAGCAACCAGCGCATGGTCAGGGTCGAGGGCGCCTTCAGCCGGAGCGCGTCCTGCTGCCGATTGATGGCGATGCAGGCGTTCTCGATGGTTCGGAAGCCGACCTTGAGTTCCTGCGCCAGTAAACGTCCGGTGTCGGTCAGCGCCAACCGCGAACCGCGTCGCTCGAACAGCGAGCAACCGAGGCTTTCTTCCAACGTCTTCACGTGGCGACTGACCGCACTTTGGGTAATGCACAGGCTTTCAGCGGCCTGCGTAAATGACCCGAAGCGTGCCGCGACCTCAAAGGCACGCAGCGCGTACAGCGGCGGCATGCGCAACGTCATGCCCCCAGCCTCCGGCATGAGTAAAACTCATCGGAGATGGCCGTTTTTTCCATTTTGCAACCCTCCAGAGCCCACCAATACTCGCCGGCAATCGGGCCAGCCGTGCGCTGGCACCGACTCAATAAGAGGCCTCTGCCTTGTATAACGCTAGGGAAGGATGACATGCCCACTCGCGAGTTCGATCAACTTTTGTCTGCCAGTATTCGTCACGGGGGGCTCAGTCAGGCGCAGATAGCGGACATCCTTGATTTCAAGCTGTTCGGCAACGCCAAGGGTTTTGTCCTGTTGGAAGACACGGAAATCGGCGAGATCCCGCCGACGCCCGCCTCACGCACCGACCTGAACAAGACCGACGACCGCAGCGAGCGCCTGCTCTTGCAAGCCACCGCGCTGCTGGGAGAGCCGATCGGCTACGTGCAGGAATCGGGCGGTTGCATCGTCAACAATTTCTTCCCGCAGCAGACGCAGTCACGTGCCGCGACCTCTGACAGCTTCGACACCGAACTCGACCTGCACACCGAAAATGCCTTCCACGCCATCCAGCCGGACTACCTGCTGCTGCTCTGCCTGCGTCAGGATCCGGCTGCCGAGGCCGTCACCTACATCGCGTCGGCCGAACGCATCTTGGAGCGACTGTCCTACGAAGACCAGGTGTTCTTTCTCAACGAGCCCTACAACTTTCTGTCCGACTACGGCCACAGCGAAAAGAACCAGCGCATCGATATCAACAAGCATCAGACTGTGCTGTACGGCGACCCTGACGCCCCCTTTCTGCGCTTCGATCCGCAATTCATGGTCGCCTACAGCGATCGGGCTCAGCGCGCGCTGGACCGACTTCGCGCCGTTGCATGGGAAGTGGTCGAGCCAGTGCGCCTCACTCGCGGCGATCTGCTGATTATCGACAACCGTCGCACGGCACACGCACGCAGCCCCTTCACCGCCCGTTTCGATGGCAGCGATCGCTGGATGCAGCGCACCTTCGCCAGCTGCAACCTGCGCTTCTATACCGAAAAGCTGGGCAAGCAATCGCGCATCTTCGAACTGGTAACCGAGCTATGAATGCCACCTATCTAGCCTTTGCTGCCGCGGTCGCCCTGCTGATCGCCTCCCCCGGCCCAGTCGTCGCACTGGTTGTCGCCGATGCGCGGCGCAGCTGGCCGGCCTGGACCATTCTCGGCGGCGTGATTTCCGCGCAACTGCTGTTGATCGCCGCACTGATGCTGATCTATCTGGCCCTTGACCTGAAACCGGTGATTCTCGAATGGGGCCAGGTGCTCGGCGGGCTCTATCTGATCTGGCTTGGCGCCGACGGCCTGTGTGGCGGCGGTGGCGAAGAAGCCAGGGAGGTGCCCCGCCCGCAGTCACACTACTTCTGGCGGGCCATGGCGGTCGGGCTGTCCAACCCCAAGGACATCCTGTTCTTTCTCGCGTTTCTGCCAGGCTTCATTCTGCCGGCGCAACCCTTCGCGCCGCAGGCGCTGGCGCTGATCGCCATCTGGGCGCTGGTCGATGTTTCGATTTTGATTACCTACAGCCTGGTGTCACGCCAACTGTCGAGCAATGACCGCCTGCAAGGGCTGCTCGATCTGCTGCCCAACTTTTTTCTATTGGCCCTGGGCCTGGTCTCCTGCGGCATGGGCGTCAACAGCCTGATCGGCTAAGGCGCCGCCTGTCCAATATCAAAACTTTTTGATATTGCCATTGCTGGACGAAAATCGACCGACTAGACTGCGCTGCCTATGAGCCTGCGCATTCCCCAGATGTCTTTCGACGACAGCGATCAGCTCGCCGCCCTGTGCAAGGCCGGCGGCGATTCGCTGCGGCTGAACGTGCTGCGTGCGCTGGCCAGCGACTCGTTCGGCGTGCTCGAGCTGGCGCAGATTTTTGCCACCGGACAATCCGGCATCAGCCATCACCTCAAGGTGCTGAACCAGGCCGGTCTGTTGGCGACGCGCCGTGAAGGCAACGCGATCTTCTATCGCCGCGCCCTGCCCCAGAGCGACAACCTTGGCGGAAAGCTACATGCCGCACTGCTCGAAGAGGTCGATCAGCTGAGCCTGCCGCTGGATGTGCAGGCGCGCATTGCCGCGGTGCATGCCCAGCGCAGCGCCGCCAGCGAAGACTTCTTCGCAAGAATGGCCGGCAGCTTTCAGGCGCGGCAGGACATGATCGCCAGCTTCCCGCAGTACCGCGACAGCGTGGTCGCGCTGCTCGATGCGCTGCATCTTCCAGCCCAGGCTACAGCGCTGGAGGTAGGCCCCGGCGACGGCGGCTTTCTGCCGGAACTGGCTCATCGGTTCGCCCGAGTGGTCGCAGTGGACAACAGCCCGGCAATGCTAGAGCTGGCTCGCTCACGTTGCGAGCAGGATGCGCTGGAAAATGTCGAGTTGAAACTTGCCGACGCCTTGCAGGACGAATGTCCGTCAGCCGATTGCGTTGTGCTGAACATGGTTTTGCATCATCTGGCCGCGCCAGGTGAAGCACTCAAGCAACTGGCGCGGTTGGTGAACGTGGGCGGTAGCCTGCTGATCACCGAGCTGTGCAGCCACAACCAGAGTTGGGCCAAGGAGGCCTGCGGCGATCTCTGGCTGGGCTTCGAACAGGACGATCTGGCCCGTTGGGCCGATGCCGCGGGGCTCACGCCCGGCGAGAGCCTCTACATTGGCTTGAAAAACGGTTTTCAGATCCAGACCCGGTACTTTTCCCGGCTCGCCCCTGACAGCCGACTCACCCACCGGTAATTAGGAACCGATAGATGAGCGAATACTCGATTTTCACCTCCGAGTCCGTGTCCGAAGGGCACCCGGACAAGATTGCCGACCAGATTTCCGATGCGGTGCTGGACGCCATCATCGCCGAGGACAAGCACGCCCGCGTGGCCTGTGAAACGCTGGTCAAAACCGGTGTCGCCATCGTCGCCGGCGAAGTCACCACCAGCGCGTGGGTCGACCTTGAGCAGCTGGTGCGCGACGTTATCGTCGACATTGGCTACAACAGCTCGGAAGTCGGCTTCGACGGCGCCACCTGCGGCATCATCAACATCATCGGCAAGCAGTCAGTGGACATTGCCCAGGGCGTTGACCGCACCAAGCCGGAGGATCAGGGCGCTGGCGACCAGGGCCTGATGTTCGGCTACGCCAGCAACGAAACCGACGTGCTGATGCCCGCCCCGATCCGCTTCTCCCACGCACTGGTCGAACGCCAGGCCGAAGCGCGCAAGAACGGCCTGCTGCCGTGGTTGCGTCCAGATGCCAAGAGCCAGGTCACCTGCCGTTACGAAGGCGGCAAGGTGGTCGGCATCGACGCCATCGTGCTCTCCACTCAGCACAATCCTGAGGTCAAGCATTCCGACCTCAAGGAAGCGGTGATGGAGTTGATCGTCAAGCACGTGATCCCGGCCGAACTGTTGCACAAGGACACCCAGTTCCACATCAACCCGACCGGCCAGTTCATCATCGGCGGCCCGGTGGGCGACTGCGGCCTGACTGGACGCAAGATCATCGTCGACACCTACGGCGGCATGGCCCGTCATGGCGGCGGCGCGTTCTCCGGCAAGGACCCATCCAAGGTCGACCGTTCGGCCGCCTACGCTGGTCGTTACGTGGCGAAGAACATCGTCGCCGCCGGCCTGGCCGAGCGTTGCGAAATTCAGGTCTCCTACGCCATCGGCGTGGCTCAGCCGACTTCGATTTCGATCAACACCTTCGGCACTGGCAAGCTCAGCGACGAGAAGATCGTCGCCCTGGTCCGCGAGCATTTCGATCTGCGTCCGTACGCAATCACCACCATGCTCGACCTGCTGCACCCGATGTACAAAGCCACCGCAGCCTATGGCCACTTCGGGCGTACTCCAGTTGAAATGACGGTCGGTGGCGACACCTTCACCGCCTTCACCTGGGAAAAGACCGACAAAGCTGACGCCCTGCGCGCCGCTGCAGGCCTGTAAAACACAGCCCGCCGGCACAAAAAAGCCCCGCCAGCAAAAGCTAAGCGGGGCTTTTTTCATTCAGGCTAGTTCTTCAACCGATAGCCTGTCTTGAAGATCCACCAGATCAACCCGAGGCACAGCGCCAGGAAGCCCAGCGTCATGGCCAGGCTGATGCCAACGTTGACGTCGGAAACGCCGTAGAAACTCCAGCGGAAGCCACTGATCAGGTACACCACCGGGTTGAACAGCGTGACCTTCTGCCAGAGCGGCGGCAGCATCTCGATGGAATAGAAGCTGCCGCCCAGAAAGGCCAGCGGCATGACGATCAGCGATGGGACGATCTGCAGCTTTTCCCAACCGTCCGCCCAGATGCCGATGATGAAACCGAACAGGCAGAAGGTCACCGCCGTCAGCACCAGGAACAGCGCCATCACAAAGGGATGAGCGATCTCGTAATCGACGAACAAGCGCGCCGTGAGAAGGATCACCAGGCCGAGAATGATCGACTTGGTCGCTGCCGCACCGACATAGCCGATCACGATCTCCAGATACGACACTGGCGCCGACAGCACTTCGTAGATCGTGCCGGAATAGCGCGGCATGTAGATGCCGAACGATGCGTTGGAAATGCTCTCGGTGAGCAGCGCCATCATGATCAGGCCGGGAATGATAAAGGCGCCGTAGGGAATGCCGTGCATCGCCTCCATGCGCGAACCGATGGCCGAACCGAAGACCACGAAATACAGCGATGTGGAAATAACCGGGGTGGCGATGCTTTGCAACAGCGTGCGCCAGGTGCGCGCCAGCTCGAACAGATAGATGGCGCGGATTGCATGGAAATTCATGTGCGGCTGCCTTTCACCAAACTGACGAATATTTCTTCCAGAGAACTCTGACTCGACTGCAGGTCCTTGAAGTCGATGCCGTGGGCGGCGAGGCGCCTGAGCAGGTCGGCAATGCCGGTGTCCTCGTGCTGGGCGTCAAAGGTGAACACCAGCTGGTTGCCCGAGTCGACCAGTTCGAGCGGATAGCTGGCCAGCTCCGCCGGAATCTCTGCAAGCGGCCGTTGCAGATGCAGGGTCAGCTGCTTGGTGCCAAGCTTCTGCATCAGCGCTTTCTTGTCCTCGACCAGGATGATCTCGCCCTTGCTGATCACACCGATGCGGTCGGCCATCTCCTCGGCCTCTTCGATGTAGTGCGTGGTGAGAATGATGGTCACACCGCGCTCTCGCAGACGGCGGACCATTTCCCACATGTCGCGGCGCAGCTCGACGTCGACGCCGGCTGTAGGCTCGTCGAGAAACAGGATGCTCGGCTCGTGGGACAGCGCCTTGGCGATCATCACCCGGCGCTTCATGCCACCGGACAATTCGATAATGCGCGCGCTCTTCTTGTCCCACAGCGACAGGTCGCGCAGCAGCTGCTCAAGGTAAGCGTCGTCCGGCGCCTTTCCGAAAAGACCGCGGGAAAACCGCACCGTCGCCCAGACGCTCTCGAATCCTTCGTTGAACAACTCTTGCGGCACCAGCCCGATCTTCGAACGCGCGGCGCGGTAGTCATTGATGATGTCGAAGCCATCCACCAACACACGTCCGCTACCGGGATTGACGATGCCGCAGATGATGCTGATCAGTGTGGTCTTGCCCGCGCCGTTGGGCCCAAGCAGGGCAAAGATCTCGCCTTTGTGGATCTCTAGATCGATCTGCTTGAGCGCCGGATGTCCTGAGGCGTATGTCTTGGTGAGGTGCTCGATGGTGATCACGGGTTGCACAGATGAATCACTCCGCAAAACATTTGGCTGACGATTGTACGGCGCTGTTGATTAGCTCACTAATCAATGCTGTTGATAACGATCATGCCCACAGCCGTATCGCAAGCGCATGCTGCTCATGCCGTCAGCACAACAGGAGGGGCCTTGTATGCATCGGATCAGACTGGCCTTCGTCACGCTGTTCACAACCGTAACCGTTCTTTGGCTCACCACAGCTGGCGTCGTCCCAGTCGACTACTCCCGTTTCTGGCCGCTGCGCGCAGACATGGTTCATTACAGTGGCGCTCTTGCCATCACCGCCATGAGCGCGGCGATCTACCTCGCCATCCGCCCACAGTGGCTGGAGCGCCTGCTGGGCGGACTGGACAAGAACTACCGGTTGCATAAATGGCTGGGCATCGCCGCCTTGGTGGTATCGGCAGTGCATTGGGGCTGGGCGCAAATCCCAAAATGGCTGGTGGATTTGGGCTGGCTCCAACCTCCAGCGCGACGCGGCGCGGGTCAGATCCAGGAAGGGCTGATCGGTTGGCTCCACCAGCAGCGCGGCTTTGCCGAGGATATCGGTGAGTGGGCGTTCTACCTGGCCGCGCTGCTAATCATCCTCGCGCTGCTCAAGCAGTTCCCCTATCGCTGGTTCTTCAAGACGCATCGCTGGCTTGGCCTGGTCTATCTGGTGCTGGTCGCACACAGCCTGATGCTGATGCCGCCGGTCTACTGGTCTTCAGTGTTGGGCGTCACCATGGCTTTGCTACTTGCCGCCGGCTCGTTCGCGGCGGGCGTCTCGTTGTTGCGTCGGGTAGGTCGCAGACATCAGGTGGTCGGCCACATTGAAGAACTCACCTTCCACGCCGACAACCGCGTTTTGCAGGTGCACATAATGTTGGATGGCGCCTGGCCGGGGCACACGCCGGGGCAGTTCGCCTTTGTCACGTTTGACGAGACTGAAGGCCCGCACCCGTTCAGCCTCTCCAGTGCCTGGCAGAACGACGGCCAGCTGTCGTTCTCGATAAAAGGCATCGGTGACTACACCCGCACCCTGCCGCAAACATTGCACAGCGGCGATGCCGTCACGATAGAAGGCCCTTACGGCTGTTTTGATTTTCGCGGACGCCCACCATCACAGATCTGGATTGCCGGCGGCATTGGCATTGCGCCTTTCATCGGCCAACTGCAGGCGCTGGCGGCGGATAAAGAGCAACGCCACCAAGTCGATCTTTTCTACTGCACCGGTGCACCGGACCAGGGCTTCATCGCGGGCCTGGAAGCGCTGGCGGAAGCAGCCCGCATACGCCTGCACGTCCTGACGGCAGCCGAACAGGGCCGGCTTACGCCAGCACGGGTTCGCCAGCTGCTTCCTGACTGGCAAAACCGCGACGTCTGGTTCTGCGGGCCGGCCCGCTTCGGCAGCGAACTGCGTCATGACCTGACCGAGCACGGCCTGCCGGCCAGCGATTTTCATCAAGAACTGTTCAACATGCGCTAGCGCACGGCCGCAGCTGACACCGCGGGGCAGAATGGGCCGACCTCAATGAGCAAGGATGCTCTTTATGCAGCGCTTGATTGCAGCAGCACTCTGTACCTTCTCCTGCCTGGCAATGGCCGAGTGCCCTGACTGGCCTGACCTCCGAGCCGAAACGGAACTCACAGCCTTGGCCGCCCAGGTGGCAGAGTGGGACGACGCCTACCATCAGCGTGGCCTGTCGCTGGTCGATGATGAAATCTATGACCAGGCCCGGCAGCGCCTGGAGCAATGGCAAGCATGCTTCGCTGCAATCAATGCAACAGCTGCGGCGGACCCGCTTGACGGCGCCGAAGGGCCAGTTGCCCATCCGGTCGCGCAAACCGGGCTGGCCAAGCTCGCAGATGCCGAGGCGGTCAAGGAATGGCTCGCGACTCGCTCGGATGTCTGGGTGCAACCGAAAGTGGATGGTGTCGCAGTGACGCTGCACTACCGGAACGGTTCTCTGTTCCGGCTGGTAAGCCGCGGCAACGGCAGTCACGGGCAGGATTGGACCGACCGGGCCCAACTGCTACAGGCCATACCGCTAGCGCTGCCTGTCAGCGGAGAGCTGATCCTGCAGGGTGAGCTGTACTGGCGCTTGCAGGACCATGTCCAGGCCGAAGCCGGCAGTGTCGGGGCACGCAGCCGTGTCGCCGGGGCGATGGCGAGGCAGGCGCTGGATCGGGAAACCGCCGCGCAGATCGGCCTGTTCGTCTGGGACTGGCCCAACGGCCCTAGGGACATGCAGGCACGCCTTGCAGGACTGATTGCGATGGGCTTCGGCGATAGTGCCGCGATGACCCTGCCGCTGGATACCGCCGAGCAAGCCGGAGATTGGCGTGAGTACTGGTTCCACCACCGCTTGCCGTTCGCCACCGACGGCATCGTGCTGCGCCAAGGCCAACGTCCGGAGGCTTCCCGCTGGCAGGCCCAGCCACCGCATTGGGCAGTCGCCTGGAAATACCCACTGCGCACGGCCGTCACCCGAGTGCGCGAAGTAACGTTCAGCATTGGCCGCAGCGGCAGAATCACCCCAGTGCTGCAGCTGGAACCGGTACAGCTCGATGACCGCCTTGTCAGCCGCGTCAGTCTAGGCTCCGTGAAGCGTTGGCAGCAGGAAGATGTGCAGCCCGACGATCAAATCGCGATCGCCCTGGCCGGCTTGACTGTCCCGCGCTTCGAGCGTGTCGTCTGGCGCATGCAGCAGCGGCAACGAGTCGAGGCGCCCAGACCCGGTGACTACCATTTTCTGAGTTGCTGGCAAGCCAGCCCTGGCTGCGAGCAGCAGTTCGTCGCACGCCTCGTCTGGCTCAGCGGCAAGCACGGCCTCGACCTGCCAGGGTTGGGGCCTGGGACCTGGCAAACCCTGGTGGAATCCGGGCTGGTGGATGGCCTGCTTGACTGGCTGCAGCTCGACCAGCGTCGTCTGCAACAGATTCCGGGCATCGGTGAAGCCAGCGCCAGCAGCCTGTTTAGTAGTTTTCAGCTAGCCCGCGAGCGCCCCCTTGCCAGCTGGTTACGGGCGCTCGGCGCGCCCCCTGGCGCCGATGCAATCCCCGCCGAGAACTGGGAAGCCGTGGCCAATGTCAGCCTGGCTCAATGGCAAGCGGAACCCGGCATTGGCGCAACACGCGCTCAGCACCTGCACGCCTTTTTCACGTCGCCGGAAGTTCTACGCCTGCGACAGCGGCTGCATGAGGCAGGAATCGTCGGTTTCTAGCGGCACTTCACCGCTCGCCTCCAGTCATATGACATCAAAACAAAAAAAGGACCTGTGCATGACCGGCCGGCACAATCTCCTCGCTTTTATGCTGTTCTGCCTTTGCGTGAATCAGCCAGCGATGGCCGCCGCAGAGACGGATGCCACGTGCAGCGCTCAGCGCGAGCACATCAGCCAGCAGATAAAGGACGCCCGCCTGAAGGGCGACAGCGGTCAACGCGTTTTACTGGAAGCTCAGCTGCAAAACCTGACCGAGCGCTGCAGTGGTGTAGTCCCACTGCAGCCCAACCACGCTGAAATCGAACGCGCGATGCGCCTGGCTACGACGCGCGAAGCGCAGCTGCGCGAGGCGTTGGGAACGGGTGATCAGCAGGTGATCGAGGTGAGCAAGCGGCGCCTCGATCAGGCGCGCAAGCAATTGGAAGCGGCGAAACACTGACCGCGTTCCTCACCCGCATAATCAATAGGCGCGAAATTCCTTGTGGCAGGCCTCGCATGCATCTTCGACCTGCTGAAATGCCGGCGCGACACTTTCCGCAGTCACCGCCGACCCTGTGGTTGCTGCCACGAGCGCGGCAGTACGGGCCTCGAGTTCACGAGCCATCTGCTTGAACCGTGCCTGCTGTTGCCAGACGTCGTCACGGGCATCGCTCTGCGCTTCCTTGACCTCTGGGTAGTACTGCCAAGGCTGGCGGGACAACTGATCAAGCTTCGCCGCTCCGCTGGTGAAGCCTTCCGGGTCGAACGGCAGGCGACCGCGCAGCATGCCGCCCAGGTCTTCCTTGACGTCGAGCATCTGCTGATAGATGGCCTTGCGCTTGCCGAGAGGAGAATTGGGATCGATGCGATCACAGCCAGCCAACAGCGCCAACACGGTGACCAGCGACACACTCAACGGCAACAACTTCATGGTTCGACTACTCGCAAATACAACGGCCGGCGATTATCGCCCCTGCCAGCCGTATCACCAAACCTCATCCGCCTACTGCGACCATTCACCACCCGCGCTTTCACAATCAATCTTGGCCTGAGCGTGGTCGGTTGCCTTGTAGTGGTAGGTGATGATGCGCGCCTGCTCGGGCACCGTGGTGGGCGCGGGCGTGCTGGCGGCCTGGCTGCCGGTGGCGCGTTCGTTGGCCAGGGTTGCGGGCGTCAACGCAGCCGTACAAACGCCGAAATGACCGGATGGGCAACTGTCGAGGATCTCCCGGCGAGAATTCTTCACCGCCTCGTTGTTTTGGCAGACCCAGTCGATGTTGTTGTCGCCCATGCCCTCGTAGCGAAAGCACTTCTCGGTCACCACCGGCGGCGGCACTGCGCCGGACGTTTCAGCACTGACATAGCAGGAATTGGCGGCAGCCGGCAGGCTCAACCCGGCTGTAATGACTAGCAGAACAGAACGAAACAAGAGGTTCATGTTGGCAGCTCCTGAGGGTCACTTGCCCGGCGAGGTTCACCGAACCTTAGCGTTCGACCGCTCAGTCGTTGACCGAGTTCGCGATTCACCAAGCGCTTAATCCGCCCGGCACCATTTGCGCCCTCATCTAGTCCACTCTTTGCAGCCTATGGACGCTGACCTGAGGACCCCATGCTAGAACTTTCGGCCATTTTCATCAGCCTCACGGCACTGCTCGCCTACCTCAACTACCGTTTCATCGGTTTGCCACCCACCATCGGCGTAATGGCCACGGCGCTGGTGTTCTCACTGCTGCTGCATGGGCTGACCATGCTCGGCCTGCCCCTGCTGGAAGCGCAGATCGAGGCGTTGGTCGGGCGAATCGACTTCAATCACCTGTTGATGGACGGGATGTTGTCGTTTCTGCTGTTTGCCGGTGCGCTGCACATCAACCTGGCCGATCTGCGCGCCCGCCGCTGGGCGATCGGCCTACTGGCTACAGTCGGGGTACTGTTCTCCACGGCCGTGATCGGTTTGGGCAGTTGGTGGATCCTCGACCTCTTTGGGCTCCAGCCGCCGCTGCTCTACTGCCTGCTGTTCGGCGCGCTTATTTCGCCAACCGACCCCATCGCCGTGCTCGGCATCATGCGTTCGGCCGGCGCGCCAAAGGCACTGGAGACCACCATCGTCGGCGAGTCGCTGTTCAACGACGGGGTCGCAGTCGTGGTGTTCACCGTGCTGTTGGGCGTGCTCGCCCGCGGCGAAGCGCCCGGCGCGGGGGAAGCCATATGGTTGTTCGTCGAGGAAGCTGGAGGTGGCATCTTGCTCGGCGCCCTGCTTGGCGCATTGACCTTTGCCCTGCTCAAGAGCATCGACCAATACCAGGTGGAGGTCTTGCTGACCCTCGCGCTGGTGCTGGGCGGCTATACCCTGGCTACGCACCTGCACGTCTCCGGCCCCATCGCCATGGTGGTGGCCGGGCTGATCATCGGTAACCAGGGGCGCCGGCATGCCATGTCGGATCACACCCGGGACAACCTCGATAACTTCTGGGAGCTACTCGACGAGATTCTCAACGCAGTGCTCTTCGTGCTGATCGGCATGGAGTTGGTGCTACTGCCATTCAGCGCGCAGTACCTGCTGATTGCGCTGTGCGTCACCCTCCTCATCCTTGGCACCCGCCTGGTGGCAGTCGGTCCGGCAGCCTTTCTGTTGCGCAAAATGGGCCGCGCACTGCCCAACGGCACAGTGCGCATCCTCACCTGGGGCGGGCTGCGAGGCGGCATTTCCGTAGCGCTGGTGCTGGCGCTGCCAGCCAGCGACGAGCGCAATCTGCTGCTGAACATCACTTATCTGGTGGTGCTGTTTTCGATCCTGGTCCAGGGACTGAGCATTGGCAGGCTGGTTCGGCGGATCTGCGCCCGCGATACCAATCACGCTCGCTCATAAGGGTAGCGCGCCGGGCTTGGGATCTTCTGCGGGCGCGGCTATAATCGCCCAGCTTCACACCGCCGGCACTGTTCGGCCGTGCCCGCCACCTGTCCGAGGGGCGCTGCAGCAGGCTCACCATTCAGGGGCCTGTCAGGCTCGGACAGGGCGTTAACCATACGCATCAACGGCGCCCATTCGCACAAAAACGAATGGAGAACTCTTCAATGAGCGCTGTCATGACGCCTGCAGGTTTCAACGATTTCAAGGTCGCCGACATTTCCCTGGCCGATTGGGGTCGTCGCGAAATCATCATCGCCGAGTCGGAAATGCCTGCCTTGATGGGGCTGCGCCACAAGTACTCCGGCGAGCAGCCGCTCAAAGGTGCAAAGATCCTCGGCTGCATCCACATGACCATCCAGACCGCCGTTCTGATCGAGACGCTGACCGCCCTCGGCGCCGAAGTACGCTGGTCCAGCTGCAACATCTTCTCCACTCAGGACCAAGCCGCCGCGGCCATCGCCGCTGCCGGCATCCCGGTGTTCGCCTGGAAAGGTGAAACCGAGCAAGAGTACGAGTGGTGCATCGAGCAGACCATCCTCAAGGACGGCCAGCCGTGGGACGCCAACATGATCCTCGACGACGGCGGCGACCTGACCCAGATCCTGCACGACAAGTACCCTCAGGTGCTTGAGCGCGTCCATGGCGTCACCGAAGAGACCACCACCGGCGTGCATCGCCTGCAGGACATGCTGAAGAAAGGCACCCTGAAGATCCCGGCGATCAACGTCAACGACTCGGTCACCAAGAGCAAGAACGACAACAAGTACGGTTGCCGCCACAGCCTTAACGATGCCATCAAGCGCGCCACCGACCACCTGCTATCCGGTAAGCAAGCGCTGGTCATTGGCTACGGCGACGTAGGCAAGGGCTCGGCTCAGTCGCTACGTCAGGAAGGCATGATCGTCAAGGTTTCGGAAGTCGACCCAATCTGCGCCATGCAGGCGTGCATGGACGGTTTCGAGCTGGTCTCTCCATACAAGGACGGCCTCAACGACGGCACTGACGGCTGCATCGACACCGCCCTGCTGGGCAAGATCGACCTGATCGTCACCACCACCGGCAACGCCAACGTCTGCGACGCTGGCATGCTCAAAGGCCTGAAGAAGCGCGCCGTGGTCTGCAACATCGGTCACTTCGACAACGAGATTGATACCGCCTTCATGCGCAAGAACTGGGCATGGGAAGAGGTCAAGCCACAGGTGCACAAGATCCACCGCACCGGTTCGGGCAGCTTCGATGCGCAGAACGACGACTACCTGATCCTGCTGGCCGAAGGCCGTCTGGTGAATCTGGGTAACGCCACCGGTCACCCGAGCCGAATCATGGACGGCTCGTTCGCCAACCAGGTGCTCGCGCAGATCCACCTGTACAACGAGAAGTTTGCCGACCTGCCGGTCACTGAAAAGACCGCGAACGTCACCGTCATGGTGCTGCCGAAGAAGCTCGACGAGGAAGTCGCAGCGGAAATGGTCAAGGGCTTCGGCGGTGTCATCACTCGCCTGACGCCGAGCCAGGCCGAGTACATCGGCGTGGAAGTCGAAGGCCCATTCAAGCCAGATAGCTACCGCTACTAATCGAGGCCATGCCGCATTGGCACTCAGGCGACCCAGATCGTCTGAGTGCAGTGCGGCTGCTTGCCGAAAGGAATTGTCATGTCACACACACGTAGCCATAGCTTCAGCTTCGAGTTCTTTCCGACCAAAACCGACGCTGGGCACGAAAAACTACTGGCCACTGCCAGGTGCCTGGCCGAATACAAGCCGGACTTCTTCTCCTGCACCTACGGTGCTGGCGGCTCGACACGCGATCGCACCTTGAACACCGTGCTGCAGCTAGACGGCGAGGTTAAAGTGTCCACGGCGCCGCATCTCTCCTGCGTTGGCGGCAGCAAGCAGGAGCTGCGCGAGCTGCTCAACCTGTACAAGGACGCCGGCATCAAGCGAATCGTCGCCCTGCGCGGTGATCTGCCGTCGGGCATGGGCATGGCCAGCGGTGAGCTGCGCTATGCCAATGAGCTGGTGGAGTTCATTCGCGCCGAAACCGGCGACCATTTCCACATCGAAATTGCCGCTTATCCGGAGATGCATCCGCAGGCACGCAATTTCGAGGACGACCTGGCTAATTTCGTGCGCAAGGCCAAGGCCGGCGCCGACAGCGCCATCACCCAGTATTTCTTCAACGCCGATTGCTACTTCTACTTCGTCGAGCGCGTGCGCAAGCTGGGCGTAGAAACGCCGATCGTGCCGGGCATCATGCCGATCACCAATTACAGTAAGCTGGCGCGCTTCTCCGATGCCTGCGGCGCGGAAATTCCACGCTGGGTGCGCAAGCAACTGGAAGCCTACGGTGACGACATGGAGAGCATCCAGACGTTCGGCGCGCAGGTCATCACCGAGATGTGCGAGAAGTTGCTTGCCGGCGGCGCACCGGGGCTGCACTTCTACACCCTGAACCAGGCTGAGCCGAGCCTGGCTATCTGGGACAATCTCAAGCTGGGCCGCTGACGCAACGACCAGCTCCCTGAAAAACAGGGAGCTGGTCAATGAACCTGCGAACTGCCACACTGTCCTACCACTGCGGTGATAACAGGCTCTGTTATACTCCGCGCTTCCGCCAGGCTTACGCCCGGATGTCGTCATCGTTGATGATGCGGCAGGACCGGACGGGATCGCACGCCAGTCGCGATTCGAGCCAGGCATGACCATCCAGGGCTTCGCCCTATACGAGACAGGATTACTCATGTCCTTTGCTTCCCTCGGTCTCTCCGAGGCTTTGGCCGGTGCCGTCGAGGCTGCCGGCTATACCCAGCCTACACCAGTGCAACAGCGGGCCATTCCCGCCGTGTTGCAAGGACGCGACCTGATGGTCGCTGCACAGACGGGAACCGGCAAGACCGGTGGCTTTGCTCTTCCCGTGCTGGAAATTCTTTTCCCAGGTGGCCATCCCGATCGCGAGCACCGCCATGGTCCGCGTCAGCCACGCGTACTGGTGCTGACACCGACGCGCGAACTCGCCGCCCAGGTTCACGACAGTTTTAAGCTTTATGCCCGCGATCTGCCGCTCAAAAGCGCGGTCATCTTCGGCGGCGTCGGCATGAACCCGCAGGTGCAGGCGATTGCCAAGGGCCTCGACGTGCTCGTCGCCTGCCCTGGCCGCTTGCTGGACCTGGCCAACCAGAAGGCCGTCGACCTCTCCCACGTGGAGATTCTGGTCCTCGACGAAGCCGACCGCATGCTCGACATGGGCTTCATCCATGACGTCAAAAAGGTTCTCGCCAAGCTGCCGACCAAGCGCCAGAACCTGCTGTTCTCGGCGACTTTCTCCAAGGACATCACCGACCTCGCCAGCAAGTTGCTGCACGAGCCGGAGAAAATCCAGGTCACGCCGCCGAACACGACGGTCGAGCGTATCGAGCAACGGGTCTTCCGTCTGCCGGCCACGCACAAGCGCGCACTGCTGGCTCACCTGATCACTCAGGGAGCCTGGGAGCAAGTGTTGGTGTTTACCCGCACCAAGCATGGCGCAAACCGCCTCGCCGAATACCTCGACAAGCACGGCCTGCCGGCTGTGGCGATTCACGGCAACAAAAGCCAGAACGCTCGCACCAAAGCGCTGGCTGACTTCAAGGCAAATGCAGTGCGCATTCTGGTCGCAACTGACATCGCGGCCCGCGGCCTGGATATCGATCAGTTACCACACGTGGTCAACTTCGAGCTGCCCAATGTTGAGGAAGATTACGTTCACCGCATCGGTCGTACTGGCCGCGCCGGCCGTAGCGGCGAAGCGATTTCGCTGGTCGCGCCCGATGAGGAGAAACTTCTCAAAGGCATCGAGCGGATGACCAAGCAGAAGATTCCGGACGGTGACCTGATGGGTTTCGACGCCGCCTCCATCGAAGCGGAGAAGCCGGAAGTCCGTGAACCGCGCCAGCCACGTCCTGCCCGCAACAGCGAACGCAAACCGCGCGGTGAGCGCCCGGCCAAAACCACCGAAGCGGCGGCTGGCGAGCCAAAGTCGGGCGACCGCAACCGTCGTGGCCGCAACAAGCCGCGCAATGCGCGTCCTGCACAGGGCTCAGCAGAGCAGACGGCTGCCGCGCCGGTGAGCCGTCCGCCGCGCCTGCCCAGTGATCGCGATCCGGAAGTTTTCCTCGATGACGAGCTAGACAACTTCGGCAACAGCGTCGACTACGTCAGCCCTTACCAGAACAAGCAGGGCCGCGGGCGTCGTCCCGGAGCGCCAGCTCAACCCGGCGGCCAACCCCGTGCCGCGGCGGGTCCTCGCGCAGCTACTGCCGGTGCAGGCGCTCAGGGCAAAGGCAAGCGTCAAGGCCAATCAGCCCGTGGCAGCCAGCCACGCCGCAAGAATGAAGGTCGCCGCATCGAGGGGGACAACGGTGGCGCCCGTCGAGACATGGCGGAGAAACCAAAGGAAAAGCAGCCGCTCATCATCCACAAGGAGTCGAAGCTGGACCGCCTGCCCAGCATCGAGCAGCTGGAACAACTGCCAACCAAGCCTCGTGGCGAGAAGCCGGCATTGCTGACCCGCAATCGCTGACAGGTAGCACAAACAAAAACGCCGCCCTTGAGGGCGGCGTTTTTGTTGGAGCCTTTTACTCTTGGCCGAGCAGTAAGATCAGCGAGCGACGGCCAGCGCCGCGGCACGAGGTCAACCCGGACCTGGGATAGCCTCGTCCTGGGCATCCCAACCGCCGCCCAACGCTTTGAACAGCTCGACCTCGCTGACCATCTGCGCCAGACGGTCGCTGATGAATTGCTGCTGTACTTCGAACAGCTGGCGCTGTGCGTCGAGGAGCGTCAGGTAGCTGTCTATACCGGTGCGGTAACGACGCTCTGCAAGACGGTAATAATCCTGACTGGTTTCCAACAGATCACGCTGTGCCTGTACTTGGCGAACGTAGGTCGATTGAGCGGCCAGCCCATCCGCCACTTCGCGGAACGCCGTCTGGATCGTCTGCTCATACTGCGCCACCTGGATATTGCGGCTGATCTCGGCATAGTCGAGGTTGGCCCGCAGCTGCCCGGCGTTGAAGATCGGCACACTGATGCTCGGGGCAAAGTTCCAGTAGCTGGAGCCGCCATCGAACAGTCCGGACAGTTCACTGCTCGCGGTACCTACCGCCCCGGTGAGGCTGATGCGCGGAAAGAACGCTGCCCTCGCCGCCCCGATATTCGCATTGGCAGCACGCAGCTGGTATTCGGCTTGCATGATGTCCGGCCGTTTATAGAGCAGGTCCGACGGCAACCCCACCGGAACCGTGGCCAGCAGGTTGCGCTCCAGCCGGCCATCGGCCGGCAACTCCACCGGGATATTCCGACCAAGCAGCAAGGTGAGGGCGTTGCGGTCCTGAGCCACCTGGCGGGTATAACGCTCGATCCCAACCCTTGCCGTATCGACCGCGCTACGCGCCTGGCTCAACTCAAGCGCCGAGGCTACGCCAACGTCGAAACTTCGCTGAGTGAGCGAGAGGCTTTCTTCGAAGGCCTTGAGTGTGTCGCGGCTCACCAGCAACAGGGCCTGATCGGCCTGCAAGGTCAGCCAGGCGTTGGCAACACTGGCAATCAGGCTGATCCGCGTGCTGCGCTGCGCCGCCTCGGTGGCGAGGAACTCCTGCAGGGCCTGCTCACGCAGACTACCCAGACGGCCGAACAGATCGAGTTCCCAGGACACCCCAAGCGTCGCACTGTACTGACTGCTGATGGCGCTCTCACCGGTCTGGTTGAGATCGCCCGGGGTCCGAGTACGGCTACCGGCAGCATCACCACTTACCAGCGGCAACACATCGGCCCGCTGCACACGGTAGAGCGCACGATAAGCATCGACGTTAAGCGCAGCGATACGCAGGTCGCGGTTGTTTTCCAGGGCCACCTTTATCAGCTCACGCAGCGCGGGGTCCTTGAAGAAGGACTGCCAGTCCATCTCCATCTGCTGCCCTTTCGCCGCACTTGCTGAACCCACATACGCGTCACCCTCGGGCCAGCTGGCAGCCGTAGGTGCGTCAGGCCGCTGGTACTCCGGTATCAACGAGCAACCGCTTAGCGCTGCCATCAGTGCCAGGCTCAATAGTGACTTGTTCATTGCGCCTCTCCGTTCTGCTCGTCGCTGCCGGTTTTTTTGCGTTTACCCAGCGAAGACACCAGGACATAGAACAGCGGAACCCAGAAAATCGCCAAGACCATTGCGCTGAGCATGCCGCCGATCACGCCGGTACCGATCGCATGCTTGCTGCCTGCGCCTGCCCCGCTGGAAATCGCCAGAGGTAGCACCCCAAGCATGAACGCCAGGGAGGTCATGACGATAGGGCGCAAACGAATACGGCTGGCTTCAATCGCGGCGGCGGTCAGCGTCATGCCTTGCTCATGCAGGGTCTTGGCGAACTCGACGATCAGGATCGCGTTCCGCGCCGACAAGCCTACCGTGGTCAGCAGTCCGACCTGGAAGAACACGTCGTTCGACAACCCGCGGCCCATGGTGAAGGCCAGAGCACCGACAATGCCCAAAGGCACGACCAGCATGACCGAGAGTGGAACCGACCAGCTCTCATACAACGCGGCAAGCGCCAGGAATACCACCAGTAACGACAACGCATAGAGCGCGGGCGCCTGCGATCCGGACAGACGTTCCTCATAGGATTGGCCAGTCCAGGAGTAACCGATGCCCGCTGGCAACTGCGCGGCGATCCGCTCAACCGCTGCCATGGCCTCGCCGGAGCTGTAACCCGGTGCGGCCGCGCCCAGAATCTCCATTGCCGGCACGCCATTGAAACGCGTCAGCTTTGGCGCACCATACGTCCACTCGCCGGTAGCGAAGGCGGTGAAGGGCACCATTTCGCCCTCGGTGTTGCGTACGTACCATTTGCCCAGGTCCTCCGGATTCATCCGCGAGGTAGGTTCGCCCTGCATGTAGACGCGCTTGACCCGACCGCGATCAATGAAGTCATTGACGTAGCTTGAGCCCCAGGCAATCGACAACGAGTCGTTGATTGCCGCCAGGGATACCTGATGGGCACGCGCTTTTTCATCGTCGATGATCAGCCGATACTGTGGCTCGTCCCGCATGCCGTTGAAGCGAACACCGGTGAGCGTTGGGTCCTCGGAAGCGAGCTGCATGAACTGGTCGCGGGCTTTGGTCAAGGCTTCATGACCGAGCCCGGCCTGGTCCTGCAGGTACACATCGAAACCAGTGGCATTGCCCAGCTCCATAACCGCAGGGGGCGCGAAGGCGAACACCATGGCGTCGCGAAGGCTGAAGAAGTAGCCCTGCGCGCGCTGTGCCAGCTCGAATACGCCCTGTCCGGGTTCGGTGCGTTCTTCCCACGGCTTGAGCATGATGAAGGCCATGCCAGAGCTCTGACCGCGACCGGCGAAGTTGAAGCCGGTAATGGTGAAGACCGAACTGACCGTATCGCTTTCCTCGGTCAGCAGGTATTTGCGCATCTGCTCGACGACCTCCTGAGTTCGACTTGCAGTTGAACCCGCTGGCGTCTGAACCTGAGCGAACAGCACGCCCTGATCTTCCTCCGGAAGGAAGGCCGTGGGAATGCGGGTGAACATCCATATCATGATGCCGACGATGAGCAGGTACATCAGCAGGTAGGGCGCTTTGCGCCGCAGCACAGCAGCCACACCCCGCTCGTAGCGCAGCGTGCCGCGCTCGAAGGTGCGGTTGAACCAGCCGAAGAACCCGCGCTTGCCTTCGTGATCCCCGCTATGCGGCTTGAGAATGGTCGCGCACAGCGCCGGCGTGAAGATCAGTGCAACCAGCACCGAAAGCACCATGGCCGAGACGATGGTAATCGAGAACTGCCGGTAGATGACCCCGGTGGAGCCGCCGAAGAAGGCCATCGGCAACAGCACGGCCGAAAGCACCACGCCGATACCCACCAGCGCGCTCTGAATCTGCCCCATCGACTTGCGAGTGGCCTCCCGTGCGGAAAGCCCCTCCTCGCGCATTACCCGTTCGACGTTCTCCACGACCACGATCGCGTCGTCCACAAGCAGACCAATGGCCAGAATCATGGCGAACATGGTGAGGGTGTTGATGCTGTATCCGAACGTGAGCAGTACCGCAAATGTCCCGAGAATCACCACCGGCACGGCCAGCGTCGGGATCAGCGTGGCCCGCAGGTTCTGCAGGAACAGGAACATCACCAGGAAGACCAGTACGAAGGCTTCCAGCAGCGTATGCACAACGCCTTCAATGGACGCGGAGATCACCGGCGTGGTGTCGTAGGGGTAAACCACCTCGACGCCCGGCGGGAAGAAGGGCTCTAACTCGGAAATCGTTGCGCGCACCGCTTTGGCGGTATCAAGTGCGTTGCCGCCTGCGGCAAGACGTATCCCCAGGCCAGCGGCTGGCCGACCGTTGTACTCGGCGCGGATCGCATAGCTTTCAGCACCCAGTTCGACCTTCGCGACGTCACGCAGGCGTACCTGTGACCCGTCGGCGTTGACCTTCAGTAAAATCTTCTCAAACTGCTCCGGCGTCTCCAGGCGGGTCTTGCCAATGATCGTGGCGTTGAGCTGCTGGGTTTCCACAGCCGGCAAGCCACCAAGCTGACCAGATGAAACCTGAACGTTCTGCTCCTGAATGGCGGATCGAACATCCACAGCCGTCAGCTGAAACTGCTGCAACTTGGCCGGGTCGAGCCAGATACGCATGGCGTACTGGGCGCCGAACACCTGAAAGTCACCGACACCCGGCGTACGCGAGATCGGATCCTGCACGTTGGCCACGATGTAATTGGCCAGGTCGAAGTTGGTCTGCTGCCCATCCTTCGACACCAGCGCCACCACCATCAGAAAGTTGCGCGCCGATTTCGACACACGTATGCCCTGCTGCTGAACGGCCTGAGGCAGCAGCGGCGTGGCGAGCTGCAGCTTGTTCTGAACCTGGACCTGCGCGATGTCAGGGTTGGTGCCCTGCTCGAAGGTCACGTTGATGGTCATGCTGCCATCGGAATTGCTTTCAGATGAGATGTAGCGCAGCCCATCGAGGCCATTGAGCTGCTGCTCGATGACCTGCACGACGGTGTCCTGGACAGTTCGTGCCGATGCGCCCGGATAATTGACCGATATCGATACGTTCGGCGGTGCGATGCTCGGATACTGGTTGACGGGCAGATTAAGGACCGCCAGTGTTCCGGCGAGCATCAGCACCAGGGCAATGACCCAGGCGAAGATGGGCCGATCGATGAAAAATTTGGACATGTCTGATTATTCCTCTGCGCCATCGGCAGCTGTGCCAGCCTGAGCGTCGCTCTGCCCGGCCTGCTTGACGTTGCCAGCTGGCTGCGGATTGACCTCGACACCAGGGCGAATGAATTGCAGGCCTTCAGTGATCACGCGATCACCAGGCTGCAAGCCTTCGCTGACCAGCCAGCGATTACCCACTGCACGCTCGGTCTTGATCTGGCGGAGTTCAACCTTGTTGTCGGCGGCCACGACCATCGCCGTCGGCTCGCCCCGAGCGTTACGGGTAACGCCTTGCTGAGGCACCAGCAAGGCCTCCTCACGCACACCCGCCAGCAGCCTTGCGTGGACGAACATTCCGGGCAGCAGGTCTTTTTCAGGGTTCGGGAATTTGGCGCGGATGGTGACCGAGCCTGTGCCTTCATCCACCGCCACCTCGGCGACTTCCAGCGTTCCGTCATGTGGATATTCGGACCCGTCAGCCAGTATCAGTCGCGCCTTCGCCGCACTGTCGCTGGCCTGTTGCAGCCGACCACTCTCCAGATCACGACGCAGGGCGATCAGGTCCTGCACCGGCTGGGTGACATCGACGTAGATCGGATCGAGCTGCTGGATAGTCGCCAGTTCCTGCGCCTGGCCATTGCTGACCAACGCGCCTTCTGTCACCGCAGAGCGGCCGATGCGGCCGGAGATGGGCGCCAGCACCTTGGTATAACGCAGATCGATTTTCGCCCGCTCCAGCTCGGCCTGGGCCTGCAACGCCGCAGCCCGAGCCTCGTCATGGGCCTGCTGGCTCACTGCCTGCTCCTTGACCAGCAGCGCATAGCGATCCGATAGCGATTTGGCCGAGACCTCCTTCGCCTGGGCACTTTTCAAAGTGGCTTCGTAGACGGCCGGATCAATCTGATAAAGCTGCTGCCCCTTTTTCACTTCGCTGCCTTCAGTAAACAGGCGCTTCTGAATGATGCCGCTGACCTGCGGACGGACTTCGGCGACACGGAAGGCTGTGGTCCGGCCTGGCAGCTCCGTAGTCAACTCGAACGGCTCGGCCCCAAGCGTCACGATGCCCACCTGTGGAGCCGGCTGCTTCGCTGGCGACTCCGCTTGTTCTTCCTGACAACCGCTGAGTAATGCTACGGCGACGATGAGTGGAATCAGAACAGCACTGGCTGGCTTGATTAGCATCGGAAGTGACCTCGTTGAACAGCTAGCCCAAGGGGAAAGAGCCTGGGCAGACTCGAATGGCAGAATGCGGGGGAATATACTTACATTCATCAGTGTCTGTAAACAGCCAATAGCGTCTCCGACGCTCTATTGCGCTGATTGAGCAAACCAATCTCATAGGCTGCCGCGTTTCGAGAACAGTGGTGATGGCTGGCTAGAAACCAGAACGCCGGCTTACGCCGGCGTTCGGTGAAACAGGTTTAGTTACTGGCGTACGCCTTCCACGGAGATGATCAAGTCAACGGTTTGCGAAGCCGGGCCCAGGTCCATCTTGATATCGAAGTCTTTGAGCGTCAGGGTCGTCATCCCTTCAAAGCCTGCACGATAGCCGCCCCATGGGTCTTTGCCTTCACCAAGGAACTTGGCGGCAATCACGACCGGCTTGGTTACCCCGTTCAGGGTCAGGTTGCCGGTGATATCTGCAGTACCGTCACCGGTCGGCTTGACCGAGGTGGACTCGAAGGTTGCAGTTGGATGCTCGGAGACATTCAGGAAATCTTCGCTGCGTAGATGCTTGTCACGCTCGGCGTGGTTGGAAAACACGCTGTCGGTCTGCAACGTAACCTTGACACTGCTGGCTTCGGGCTTCGCGGCATCGAAGCTGAAACTGCCATCAAACTCCTTGAACGAACCCCACAGCCAGCTGTAACCAAGGTGGCTGATCTTGAAGTTGACGAACGCATGCTGGCCTTTGGTATCGATGGCGTAGTCAGCGGCAAGCGCTTGACCTGCAAGCAGCATTGAACTCAGGGCCAATGCAGCAAAACTTTTCTTTAACATGGAGTACTCCTTTTTTGAGGTTTGTCAGGCATCGGCGCGCCCGATCATCCGCTTGAGCGTCGGATCGCGATCAATGAAATGGTGCTTGAGAGCTGCCAAAGCATGCAGACCGGAAAAGATCACCAGCCCCCAGGCGAGGTATTCGTGAATGAGGCCAGCTATGTCTTCCTGATCGGGAATGGACGTGATCAGCGCGGGCACTTCGAACCAGCCGAACACGCTGATACCTCGGCCATCTGCGGTGGATATCAGGTAGCCAGAAATCATGACCGCCAACAGGCCAAGGTAAAGAGCGCCATGACCAATCCTGGTCGCCAGCCGCGTCATCTTCCCATGGCTCGCGATTGGCGCTGGCCCGCGATTGAGGAAGCGCCAGGTGACGCGCATGACCATCAAAGCCAGTAGCAGCAGACCGATGCTCTTATGTATGTCTGGTGCGGTCCGATACCAGCTGCTGTAATAGGTCAGCCCGACCATCCAATAACCCAGTGCAAACAGCACCACAACAGCCACCGCCACCAGCCAGTGCATCGTGATACTGACCAGACCGTAGTTACTGGAAGAATTCCGCCATTGCATCACTGAAGTCCCAAATTATGAACGCGCTTAGCCTAACGGCTAACAGATCGAAATGAATCGCATTTTTTCGTTTCAAAATATCGGCCTGATAGATAGATCCGCTTCCGTTGAACGGACCGCCGTGCTGTTTCTGCTAGGCTGCGCCGACGCCTATGCCAAGGAGCAATGATGAGCCTGAACGACAGCTGGATGCAGCGTGACCTATCCGTACTCTGGCACCCCTGCACTCAGATGAAAGATCACGAGCAACTTCCTCTGATTCCGATCCGGCGCGGTGAGGGCGTGTGGCTTGAGGACTTCGACGGTAAGCGCTATCTGGACGCCGTGAGCTCTTGGTGGGTCAATGTGTTCGGGCATTCCAACCCACGCATCAATCAACGCATCAAAGACCAAGTCGATCAGCTCGAACACGTCATGCTCGCCGGCTTCAGTCATCAGCCAGTCGTCGAACTGTCGGAGCGACTGGTAAGCATCACGCCTGCCGGTCTAGATCGAGTGTTCTACACGGATAATGGCTCGACCGGCATCGAAGTCGCGCTGAAAATGAGCTTCCACTACTGGCGCAATATCGGACGTTCGGACAAGCAGCGATTTGTCACTCTGACTAACAGCTACCACGGCGAAACGGTTGCCGCCATGTCAGTGGGCGATGTCGCGCTGTTCACCGACACTTATAAGCCGCTCCTTCTGGACACCTTCAAGGTCCCGAGCCCGGACTGTTACCTCCGCCCGGATGGCGTCAGCTGGGAAGAACACTCGCATACTATGTTCGCCCACATGGAACAGACGCTGGACGAGCATCATGGTGAGATCGCTGCGGTGATTGTCGAACCGCTGATTCAAGGCGCTGGCGGTATGCGCATGTATCACCCGGTCTACCTCAAGCTGCTGCGCGAGGCCTGCGACCGGTACGACGTGCACCTCATCCATGATGAGATCGCGGTCGGCTTTGGCCGTACCGGCACCATGTTTGCCTGCGAGCAAGCGGGCATCACGCCGGACTTCCTTTGCCTGTCCAAAGCCCTGACCGGGGGCTACCTGCCTATGGCCGCGGTGCTGACCACAGACAAGCTGTATCAGGCGTTCTACGACGACTACGCCACATTGCGCGCCTTCCTCCATTCGCACACCTACACCGGCAACCCGCTGGCCTGCGCAGCAGCCCTAGCCACACTGGATATCTTCGAGCAAGACAATGTCATCGAGGCCAATAAGCGACTGGCCATACGCATGAAAACCGCTACGGCCCACCTGAGCGACCACCCGAAGGTCGCCGAGGTGCGTCAGACCGGAATGGCTCTGGCCATCGAAATGGTTCAGGACCGAGCCAGCAAAACGCCCTATCCGTGGCAGGAACGTCGCGGCCTGAAGGTCTATCAGCACGCACTGCAGCGGGGGGCGCTGCTGCGACCGCTGGGTAACGTTGTGTACTTTCTGCCGCCCTACACCATCACCGAAGAACAGATCGATTTTCTGGCCGAGGTGGCGACCGAAAGCATCGACATCGCCACGCGAGCAGACATCAGCGTTGCGGTTTCAGCTGGCGCGCCGGATGAGTTCCGCGATCCCGGTTAGCCGGTAGCAGGCTACAGCCGTGCCCGGTAAACCATTAAACTGCGTCTCCCTTTCTAACCCGTAGCCAGCCATGCGCCTTTCCCGTTTCTTCATCGACACGCCACTCTCGCTCGGGCTACAGCAGCTACCGGAGGCCCCTGCTCACTACATCAGTCGAGTGTTGCGGCTCAATGTTGGTGCAGCGGTACAGCTCTTCGATGGCAGCGGAACCGAGTATCGCGGCGAACTGGCCGAGGTGGGAAAGAAACAGGTTGCAGTAACGTTGCGCGAACAGCTTGCCGGGCTGCCTGAATCGAAGCTGCGCATCCATCTAGGTCAAGGCCTCTCACGAGGCGAACGGATGGACTGGGCGATTCAGAAAGCCACCGAGTTAGGGGTCGCGGAGATCACTCCAATCGCCAGCGCGCGCTGCGAAGTCCGCTTGAACGACGAACGGGCCGATAAGCGCCTGACGCATTGGCGCCAGATCGCCATTAGCGCTTGCGAGCAGTGTGGTCGTTCGGTCATCCCGATCATCCATCCGCCGATGTCGCTACCGGACTGGCTGAAGCTGGAAGCGGAATTGAAGCTGGTCCTGCATCCTGTGGCTGAACCGTTGTCAGCACATTCCCCGCCGGCCACGTTAGCGTTTCTGATCGGCCCTGAAGGCGGTTTGACTGACTCGGAGGTCGAGTTGGCGCGTAGCACCGGATTCCAACCAGCCCGTCTTGGGCCCCGCGTACTGCGCACGGAGACCGCACCGGTGGTTGCGCTTAGTCTCGCGCAGCAACTATGGGGTGATTTCCAGCCTGACACCTGAGTGCTCGATTAACAATCGTCGGGCGCTCTGGGCACGATTAGATCAGGCCAGCGTCCGCCAGTTTCTGTTCCAGCGCGATGAGATCCGGTATGCGCGCTTGAACATCGCCGAGATTGACCGCATCCAACTCCAGAGGCGCCAAGGCGACATCCGAGCGCGCCAGACTTGAGTCAACCTTGACCGAGCGAGGGATGCCCTGAACCAGCAGGGCGATGAATTTGACATGATCACGGCCACCCAAAGCGTTGAGCACGGCCACGCGTGCCCGCGAACCTGTCTCAGGCTGGCCGCCAGAAGCCGCCTCGAACGACAGCAAAGGCAATGTCAGGTCTCGCCAGGCCACCTGCCCGAGAAACCAGGCGGGGCTACCCTGCGCTAAGTTCGGAGCGCGATATGGAATCAGCTCGGCTACCGCAACGTTGGGCAAAAGCAGCGTGCGGTCGGCCAAGGGGACCAGAAGCCCGGTCAGGCTGGCAGAGGCGTCTTGAGTGATAGTCGATTGACTCATGGGTTATCCAGTTGCAATGCCACAACGGGCCGGCTGGCCTGCTGCGCGAAGTGATTGACCAAAGCCTGGGCAAGTTCGCGCGGATCACCGCTGAGCGAGCTATAACCGCCCTCGCGCAGGCTGTCGGGCATGCTTGAGCAGACGCAGGAGTCGGCACGCTGAGTCCAAACCCTGCCGCCCTGCCGCAGAACATAAGCGGCAGCTGCACTGCCATCGCTGCCCATGCCGCTGAATGCAATGACACCACAACGGTTACCGAACTGTTGAGCCAGATTGAGCATCATCTGATCGACAGAAGGGCTGTAAGGCTCCGGCCAGCATCGCCCGGAGAGCGACATGGCGCCATTCTTGTCAAAGCCCATTTCTTCGCTGATAGGTACCACTACGACTTCGCCACAGCGAATCAAGTCGTTAGCCCTGCTCTGATTGACGCTCCATTCACTGTGTCGCCCTACCGCTTGCGACAGGGCGGACTCGAAGCTTGCCTCGATATGCTGGGCGTAGACAAAACCAACTGGCAGCCCTACCGGCAGCGCATCGAGAAATGCTTTTACCGCCTCGGGGCCGCCAAGCGACGCCGCCAGTAGCCAGACCTCTTGAGCGGGTTTGCCGGTGATCGACTCAGCCGCAGCCAGCAGCGGGCCGGGCAACGACAGGCGGCTAGCGCGCTCTGCTTCTCCATGCAGCACTTTAAGACGTGGCCCAACCACACGGGAAGGGTCGCCTACCAAGCGCTTCAGCTTGCCAAACATGCGCCTTTCCCAGCGCGGATAATGTTCGGAGTGGCGCTCCGGCGCGTGCCCCTCGCCGAACAGCACCGGACAGCTGTCCCGCTCGAGCAAGGCGTTGACCAGCGGGGAGTCTTCCGTCTGCGCCAGATCTACAAGCCACAGGTCGGCTTGCGCCGCAGTCAAGTCTGCTTCCTCAATCCGTGCCGGATCGCAGTTAAGCACGACGTTGTAACCGTTTGCGCTCAACGCTTGCTGCAGGACATGACGTTGCAGGGAGGTATCTGCGATCACGCCAATGCGGGCAGGGCTGACCTCACTCATGACGTGTGACCAACTGCTGGATCGTCTCGAGTAGCAGCGACTCCTGATAGGGCTTCCCTAGGTACTCGTTGACGCCAATGGCCATGGCTCTGTCTCTGTGTTTTTCGCCGGTACGCGAGGTAATCATGATGATGGGCAGATCCTTCAAATGCTCATCGTGGCGCACCAGCGTCGCCACTTCGAAGCCATCCATTCTCGGCATCTCGATATCCAGCAGCATGATGTCCGGCTTGCGTTCCTGCAGCTGCGTGATCGCATCGACGCCGTCCTTAGCTGTCAGCACATTCATACCGTTACGCTCGAGTAGACGGCTGGTGACCTTACGTACGGTCACCGAATCGTCCACGACCATCACCAACGTCGGCCGATCGACTTCGACATCGACCGGTTCGTCTTCACCCAGCAGGCGCAATGGCTGCTGCTGGGTGAGCAAGTGAGCATGCAGAACACGGATGGTCGCGAGCAGATCGAGGATCACCACCACCCGGCCGTCGCCGAGGATGGTCGCACCGGAGATCCCTGGGACAGTGGCAAACTGCGGCCCCAGACCCTTCACCACAATTTCGCGAGAACCGGCGAGGCTATCGACCTGCACCGCTACACTATGCTCGTTCGAGCGCACCAGGATGACCGGCAATGGGAGGCTCTGCCCAACCAACTTGGGACGCTGCCCGTTGTTCAGCAGCTCGCCCAGATAACGCAACTCATAAGTCTGACCGGCGTATTCGAAGCGCGACGCTCCAGGCTGGTAATAGGCTTCGAGTTCGTAAGGCGACACACGCACGATACCTTCGATCGTGTTGAGCGGGATCGCATAAAGATCCTCTCCTGAGTACACCATCAGCGCCCGGTTGACCGACACGGTAAAGGGCAGGCGGATCAGAAAGCGTGTTCCCTTGCCAAGGGTCGACTCGATGCTCATGGAGCCACCGAGCTGCTTGACCTCAGAGTGCACCACATCCATCCCCACACCGCGTCCGGATATCTGCGTCACCTGTTCAGCGGTAGAAAAACCAGCCTCCAGAATGAACTGCAGCACCTCATGGTCCGATAGCTCGCTACCCGGGAGCATCAGGCCGCGCTCAATTGCTTTACGGCGGACGGCCTCGAGGTTGATACCGGCACCGTCATCGCTCAACGCCAGCACGATGTCACCGCCTTCGCGGCTCAGATCGAGACGGATACTGCCTTGCTCGGGCTTACCCGCTGCAGCACGCTTAGTGCCTACCTCGATCCCATGATCGACAGCGTTGCGGAGCATGTGCTCCAACGGAGCGACGATGCGCTCAAGCACACTGCGGTCCATTTCTCCCGTCGCATTACCCACTAGGAACTCGACCTGTTTACCTAACTCGCCCGCTACCTGGCGAACGATCCGACGCAAACGGGGCACCAAACGATCGAACGGGACCATGCGGGTGCGCATGAGGCCTTCTTGGAGTTCCGTATTGACCCGCGCCTGCTGCAGCAACAGGGTTTCAGCGTCACGATTACGTGCAGCCAGGGTTTCTTTCAGATCCAGCAGGTCAGACGCCGACTCGAACAATGCGCGTGACAGCTGCTGCAGCTGGGAATGACGGTCCATTTCCAGCGGATCGAAATCGTCATATCCCGCACGCTCCGCCTCGGCCTGATAGCGGCTGAGAATCTGCGCCTGGGTTTCGGTATCCAGGCGTCGCAACTGATCGCGTACACGCTCGATGGTGGCTTCCATCTCTCCCAGTGTGAAGCTGACATCGCTGACCTGCTGCTCAACCCGACCGCGGAAGATCGATGTTTCGCCCGCCAGATTGACCAATCCTTCCAAGAGTTCAGCAGGTACTTTGACCAGCTCCTGCGGTGCGCGACGTGATGCAGCATCCAGGGCGGCCTGTTCGGCACGCCGGATGAACGGCAGAACCTTGGCCGGCGCGCTGTTGACCGACGCCTGAGCGCTGGCGGCCACAATAGGCGTTTCGAGCACGATCACCGAGGAGTCCGGGTGGTCGCCCTGAGGGCTTTCCTCAAGCTGAGGATCTGCAGGGGCGTCGGGCTCAGGTATAAGCCGCGCTCGCATCGACTCGACCTCTTTGAGCAACGCGTCATAGCCGCCCTGCACGTCCATAAATAAGCTGTCAGTCCACGGATCACCCTGCAGTTGCGCCTCACTGAGACGTTGCTCCAGATCGTGCGCCATGTCGCCAAGGCGACCTTGGGCCGCCAGCCGCGCGCCACCCTTCAGCGTATGCAGCACGCGCATCATGTCGCCCAGAGGGGCCGTACTATCTTGCGTAGCTTCCCAGCGTCCGAGAGCGGCTTCCATTTCCTCCAGCAGTTCGTCGGCTTCCTCGACGAAAATATCCAGAATCTCGGCTTCAGCGGCGTCTTGAGCAGCATCCTCCGCTGCCTTCAAAGCAACGCTGCTCGGCATGCTCAATTGCTCTTCAGGGTTCGCGCGAAACCGCTGGATGGTCGCAATCAGGTCTTTCCCGTTCGGCAGCTCTCGGAAAGCGCGCACGGCATCCAGCATCTCGGCGAGCCGGTCATGACAGGTCTGCAGCAGCGTGAACAAGGTCTCGCTTGCGCGGTAATGACCGGCACACAGTCCTTCGTATAGATACTCCAGCTCATGAGCAAGATCGCCGATCTCACGGATATCCGCCATCCGCGCGCCGCCTTTCAAGGTATGCAGGTCTCGCTGCAACGCCTCGATTTCAAAACTGTTGCCTACATCTTCCATCCAACGCTGAAGCGATGCTCCGGCGCGCTCGATGATGTCAAAGCCTTCCTCCAGGAATATCTCCACCAGCTCCGGATCACGACTTTCCCAGCTGCCTTCTCCGGCCTTGCCTGGCTCGCCTGCCGACATCGACACCTGCCGCGCGACCGCTTCCAGCTCTTCGGGCAACGCTGCGACGAACTGCTCCTCGGGCTGTTCCGACGCTGCAAGCGGGAGGTCGTCAGCCGACGGACTTTCTAGCTCAAGATCATCGCTGTCCATTTCAAGCGTGAACACGGAATCATCAAGCTGCTCCAGAGCGTCCAGCGGCTCGATCTCTTCGACAACGAAATCCGTGCTCTGCGAGCCCTCTTCGGCCATTGATATTTCTTCGTCGGTCGAAGCCAATGGACCAAAGTTCGGCGCGACACCTTGCCGGTACGCGCGAATATGCTCGATGAGCCCCGCAGCGGCATCCATTGGATGGTGTGCCTGAAGCTGCTCAAGTTGTACCGCTAGCTGATCGTGACTGCGTAATAACAGCGTGGCGAGGTCATCTGTATGCACGTAGCGACCGTCGGAAAGACCCTCATAGAGCGTTTCAAGCTCATGGGCCAAATCGCCGATCGGCCGAATTTCCGCCATGCGCGCGCCACCTTTGAGCGTGTGCAGATCGCGTAACAATGCAGATAGCGCCAACTGGTTAGACGGATCTCCTAACCAGCGTTCCAGCGCGCCGCCAGCGCTCTCCAGCAAATCGACGGCTTCGTCGAGAAAGATCTCGACCATTTCCCCGTCCAGCTCGTCCTCGTCCAAGATGGGCTCGGAAAGCCAGGCTTCGGCTTCGGCTTCGGCTTCGGCTTCAGGCTGGGGAGCACTGTCGGCCGAGGCAAAGGTGGCCGAGGCCTCTCCGGAAACTTCGTTGACCGGCTGTTCCAACGCCTGCGGATCAATCGCTTCGGCAAGCAAATGCTCAAGTCTGGCCACTAGTTCGGGCTGCCCAGTCACCTGCAGACCTGCTGCGACCTGATCCATCATGCCGACCAAGGCTTCATGAGCCTGTTCGACGTCATCGAAGAACCGAGTGCTGACTGCTAGACGGCCTTCCTGCACAACGGCATAGAGATTGAGTAACACCTGACACAGGGTATCGATCTGCGGTAAATCGGCCATCTGGGCGCCAAGTCCCAGCGTCGTCAATTCTTCCAACAGCGCGGTCAATTCCTGCCGCTCGGCAGGATGCTCGCGCCAACTCTGCAGAAGCGCTTCAGCATCAAGCAGGATGTTCATGCCTTCCGACAGAAAGAGCGCAATCATGCCAGGGTCGCGTGGCTCGCCATGCTCTCCGTCGCCTCGCTCACCGGCATCCGCGAGTCGGGCCTCATGCAACCCATGAACGCGAGCAATGAACTCTTCCGCTCCTTCGATCTCCGCCAACGGTTCACGCTCGAGATTTTCCAGTCCACACCTGAGCAGCTGCTCTGCGGTGTGTAACAGCTCGGCCTCGGCCAGATCCATCTGTATCAGGTTGGCCTTAAACTCCTTGACCATTCTTTCCAACGGTGTGGCGATTTCCGCCATGGGCAGAATGCCCGCCATATGGGCGCTACCCTTGAGGGTGTGCAGCGCACGCTGTAAAGGGTCGGTTACCGGTTGCGGCAGGCGTTGCGCGCAATCGGCGAGAAAGTCGACGAGTGTGGCCAGATGCGCTTCAGCCTCATTGCGGAATATCTCCAGCAATTGCGGATCCAGCACATCTTCACTTGCTTCTTCTTGGACCGGCTGGTCATGCGCAACGCCGCCTTGCGGGTCAGGGTCTGGCACCTGCCCTTTGGCCAAGGCATGAGCGTTAGCGGCAAGCAAGTCAACATCGTCGCGCTGGCGTTGGGCCTTGGCTGCAAACTCTTCGACTAGCGCCGGCATCAACGCCACCACATCACTCACCAGCTTTTTGACTGGTTCGCCAGCTTCAATGCTGCGATCCAGAACCCGGTTGAGCAGGTTTTCGACAGACCAGGCAAGTTCTCCAATGATCAATGCACGGACCATTCGCCCGCTGCCCTTGAGGGTATGGAAGGCACGTCGTACCTCGCCGAGCGCTTCCTTGTCCGTGGGCTCTTCACACCAGCGCGGCAGGTACTCACTGATGGTTTCGAGAACCTCGGCTGCTTCCTCGATGAACACTTCCAGCAAGTCATCATCGACTGCCTCTTCACCCTCAGGTGGCGGCAGAAGGCTTGGCGGAACATCCCGTGCCGGAGGGTTGACGGAAGCAACAGGCGTTGCCAGCACGTCCTCCGCGGTCATGGCGGACTCGTCGCTAGCCAATTGAACGATCGGGCCGGGCAGCGAGACTTCGGGCATATCGAGTGCCGTCATCTCAGCTTCGCACCACTCGACTTCGTAGCCCATCGAGTCATCGGAAGGCTGACCTTGGCAATCGCTCAACGTCTCGGCAGTCCCACCGCTAATCGAATGCGATGGTTCTGGCTCGGTCAGCTCGTTGGCCTCTACCGGCCAGTCAAACGCTTCAACCTCACCCTCAACGAAATCGGGGACGCTCAACTCGTCGTCGGTCAGGTCGACATGAGGCGGCTCGCCCAAACCAGACTGTGAAGGGTCTGACCAAAGCGCGCCCGCGTCCTGAGTATCAGCGGTATTCGTAGACTCTGATGCCGGCTCGAGAGAGAGCACTTCGATTTCGTCGAGCGGATCTGATAACTCGAAACTCGCCTCGGATTCGGTTTCCTCAAGCTTATTCGGAGCCTGCAGGCTGAGCGGATAGCCCAACGCCTGCAAACTTTCTTCAGCCACATCCAAAATCAAGTCACCCTGCGAGCCGCAGTCTTCACTGAGGCGCTCGAGGTAGTACTCGACACTGGTGATTGCATCAGCAAGCGTATCCAGGCTCTGCCAATCAGGGATTGCCTGTTTCGCGAGCAGCTGTTCTTGGATGTATTGATTACAGGCATCCAGCAACGCCGCGGCGCGGGCGAGGGGAACCATTGCAAGCCCGCCGCGGGACTGGGTCAGCAACTCTGGAACACGCGCCAGATGTTGGTGATTCCATTGGGAGGCGATGAACTCGATGATGGCGTCTTTCGCCTGCTCCAGCCCCGTACGCGCCTCGCGGATAACCAGGCGATGGATCTGCCCAACATCGGTGGTTGGGAGGTGGCTTTCCTCGCCACTGTGCTCGTCTGGGGTGCCGCCAACCATGCCAGCAAGCGTCGCCTCGACGTATAGCAGAGCGCCTGCGACATCCATCAGAGCTGCGTCGTCAGGCTGCTGCCGCCCACCCGCCAACGCCTCGACCAGGCTGATCTGCTCCAGAATGATCCGCCGTGGCTGACCGAAACCGAGCACAGCGAGCGTGTCGGCTATCTGCTTGAGTGGGGACTGTAGCGCGCCTAGATCGGTAAGGCCTGAACGATCGCTGCGAACGAATAGATCAAGGCTGTCCTTTACTCGAACCAGCTCCTCGCACAATGCAGCCACCACCGAACGCATGGCGCCACGGTCCGGTCCAGCCAGCTGGGCCCGCTCTTCGTCGACCAGTGTGCTATCGGGTAGCGCGTCATCCAGACTGTACTCAGCTTTCAGTGCCTGGATGCGCGGACTTTGAGCCGGTGCCTTTGCGATATAGAACAGTAGGTTTTTGGTCAGCTCGTCAGGTGCTGCCTGATTGATGCCCTCGGCGCCCTCGGCGACCAACCGCTTGAGTTCTTTGTCTACCTGACGTAACAGGTTGCGTACCGTAGTGCCGTTAGCGACAGCGCCGCTGGCGAGCCCCTCCACCACACCGGATGCGATCTGCCATAGTGCCCCTAACGGCGCATCTTTACAGAGCATTTCCAGGCGGGCAAAGACACGTGCCATGTAGCTTAAGTTGGTGGGCAGATCCTGGTTACGAATGACCCCAACCAACGCGACCTGCAACATCTGCCGTAGTTTTCGAAGCAGCGTTGGCAGATCCTCGGTCTGTCGCTGTGCCAAAAACTCGCCCGAAAGGGCCGGCGCTCGGACGGACATATCTGGCGAAAACAGACTGGTTTCCGACAACAGCTTCTCGCCACGCGCTGCCCGGAGATCGTTGAGCAGGGGTAGCACCACCATGGGTAGATCGCGCCGAGCACTCTGGATACGATCCAGATAAACCGGCATCTGCAGAATCGCCTGCATGAGCACTTCAAGCGCTTCGGTCTGGCTTGCGACGCTTTCATCCAGCAGCGCACGGGCCAACTGCTCCATTTCCTCCGCAAGGAGTGCAGCGCCATAGAACTCGACCATCTGCAAGGTGCCATGCACCTGATGTACGTAGGTCAGGCAGAAGCGCATCCGCGTCGAGTCTTGCGGGTTTTCGACGAACGCTTCTAAGGCCTGCCGTGCCTGCTTCAGCGTTTCGGCAATCTCGCCTTTCACCCACTCCAGGGCGACATAATCGTGCCGATCACCCATAGCGACTCCGCTCATAAACATTTCCGGGTAAAGGCCAGAACCTGACTATCAGCCACCGGAACCAGCTCCGGGTGCTGCCAACCGACCACCTCACCCGCACCAATTACCAGCAACCCCCCCGGCGCCAGACGCTCGGCAAGACGATTGAGGATTTCGCGGCGGCGCCAGCGACGGAAGTAGATCAACAGGTTCTGACAAAAAATGACGTCCACATCGGACATAGGCGCACCGGCCAGCTCCAGCACGTTAAGTCGGGCAAAGCACACCCTCGCTGCCAGACTGGGCACGACTTGAAAACGATCACCCGCCAGTGGTTGGAAATACCGCTCGCGTAGGTCGGGGTCCAGCTGCTCGAGTCGACGGAGACCATAGAGCCCCTCACGTGAACGACTCAACGCGCTAAGACTGATATCGGTTCCTATCACACCAAACTGTGTTTCGCCGCCGGTGCACTTAAGTGCCTCGGCTGCACAAATCGCCAACGAGTAGGTTTCCTCGCCGCTTGCACAACCGACGCTCCACAGCGACCAGGGCCGATCAGCCTTCCGCGATTCGCTATGCTGCTGCATGTGATCAGAAAGCATTGCAAACGACGGCGGATGACGAAAAAAACGGGTCTCTTGCACAGTCAGGCTATCCATAAGGGTGGACCACTCAACAGCCCCTCGAGGGCCGTCGGTGACCTGACGGTAATAACTCGCGTAATCCTGCGCTCCGACTTCGCGCATTCGGCGGCTCAGATTGGCCTGAAGAAATATCCGACGTTGCTCGGTCACGACCAGGCCTGAACGCTCCTCGAGCAGGGTCTGCCAGTCATTGAATTCCGCTGCCGACATATCAGCCAAAGGTCTCAGTGACCAATCAACACCTGGCTGCATGCCCTGCCCCTTATCCATGAACTTCGACAGCAGCCTGTGTCAGGCCGCTGTGCACTCAAATCAGGCCTGATCCTGCGATTCCGGCAGGGTAAAGCCGGATACTGAATGCCGCATTTCATTGGCCATCTTGGCGAGGTTACCAATGCTCTTCGCAGTCGCTGTGGTGCCCGAAGAAGTCTGCGAGGTAATTTCCTGGATGACGTTCATGGTGTTGGAAATATGGCCAGCCGACGATGCCTGCTGGCGAGCTGCGTTGGAAATGTTCTGAATAAGCGCTGCAAGGCTCTTGGATACCTTTTCGATTTCCTCCAGAGCGACCCCTGCGTCCTGTGCTAGACGGGCACCTCGAACCACTTCGGACGTGGTCTGCTCCATCGAGATAACCGCTTCGTTCGTGTCGGTCTGAATTGTCTTAACCAACGCTTCGATCTGCTTGGTTGCTGCAGAAGAGCGCTCCGCAAGACGCTGTACTTCATCCGCGACGACCGCAAAGCCTCGACCAGCGTCACCAGCCATGGAGGCCTGAATCGCGGCGTTCAGCGCGAGGATGTTGGTCTGGTCGGCGATGTCATTGATCAGGCTGACGATATCGCCGATCTCCTGCGAGGACTCGCCGAGACGCTTGATTCGCTTGGAAGTGTCTTGGATCTGCTCCCGGATGTTATCCATACCGGTGATGGTGTTATGCACGACCTCATTACCCTTGTTCGCGATCGCAACCGAACGCTCAGCTACCGCCGAGGACTCGGCGGCGTTAGCCGAAACTTGGTCAATCGACACAGCCATTTCATTGATCGCTGCCGATGCACCAGCAATTTCCTGAGCCTGATGCTCCGATGCCTCGGCCAAATGCATTGCAGTTGCCTGGGTTTCCTGAGCCGCGCCAGACACCTGTACAGCGGTCTGGTTGATCGTTTCAACCAAGTCACGCAACTGGTCGATGGAATAGTTAATCGAGTCAGCGATGGCGCCAGTGAAGTCTTCGGTAACAGTGGCAGCTACCGTCAAGTCACCGTCAGCCAAGTCGCCGATTTCATCGAGCAAACGCAGAATGGCAGTCTGGTTCCGTTCGTTCTTTTCTGCGGTTTCGCTCAACCGACGACGCGTAACCTGAACCATGACCAGGCCGATCAGCAGAATCGAGGCCAGTGCCAATGCACCAAGGACATAGCCAGCGAGAGTATTGACGTAACGGGCTTCAGCACGGTTTTGAAGCCCCTGGGTCAGCTCGGACGTTTTGTCGAGCAGCGTCTGCGAGACCTCGAAGATGCTGTTCGATGATTCACGAACCTGGAACAGTTCCGGTGAGGTTTCCAGAATCTCGTCTACCGATCCTGAAACGAACTGGAACAGCTCTGAAATGGCGGCCAACCGATCCAATGCTTCGACGTCGCTGACCCGGGTAATGCCCATGGCTTCGTTGCCTTCCAGCATGGCGCTGAGCACGCGACCGAACAGGCTGGCGTCGCGGCCAAACATGTCGGCGGCCTGCACAGAATCCTGATCACCGGAAAGCACCTTGTTGACCGAACCCAGGATACGTTCCGCGAGCAGCGATTGACGCTGGGCCACGGAAACCTGAGCAGCTGGAGCGCCACTTTCCAAAAGGATGTCCACGACCTCCTCATACTCAACCTGCAGCTGAGGGATCGTTTCGGCGAGGGTGGCTGCCACCTGATGCAAGGACAGTACTGTTTGTTCGCTGGCGAGGATCGCGTCGGTGTTCTGCCGCAGCGTATCCCAATCCTGCTGCACTGCCGCCACTTCGGATTGCAGCGCTTCCGGTACCGCTGGCAACCCGATGCGCTCATCACCAACCGAGAGGTAGCTCCAACGCTTGCTAAAGTCGTTGCGAGCATCTTTCAGCGAGTCGAATGCCTCGGGGGTACCGGTGGCCGCCTCAACCGCGTTCTTCGCGATGCGCTGGGAGAGAACTCGCAGCTCACCTGCGTGTCCTACGTACTCGTTATCGTAGTCGGCCTGTGTATTGATGTACGCGAAGTTCACGAACAGCAACACCATCGAGACGATCAGAAGGATAAACAGGCCGGCGATCAACGTATTGCTACGTACCCCTGCCAGCAATGCATTCGCGTTCATTTTTTTCATTTTTCCGGCCCCCGCCTGGACCACCTGTACGTTTCCTTCCAAGAACCAAAAGGCCGGCATCAGCCGACCCCACCTAAATCAATACGCCACGTCCAGAAATTTCTGATGCGCAGCAAGCGCGTGCGGACTGAAAACCAGCCAGGGCTGCTCGCGCTGAAAGACACCGTGAATGAATGGTTGAATCGAGGCCTCGACAGGAGGCAACTGTTCGGAGAATGCATCTACCGGAAAATGCTGCATGCCGAACACTTCATCGACCGTCAGTCCCGCGAACACTTCCTGGTGGTCCACCACCAACACACGCCGCTGCTTGCGTAGGGGCGACAACTCCAACCCTAGGTAGCCGCACAGATCCATGACGGGCAAAAGCCTGCCGCGGACGTTGGCCACTCCCTTTACCCAGGCCTTCACGCCGGGAAGCAGGGTGTAGCGCGGCTCATGGAGTATTTCGCCAACCTCCCCCATCGGCGCGACGAACAGTCGGCCACCCATGCGGAAACCGATACCTGCCCATGTCTGGATAGCTTCTTGCTGCGACGGCAGTCCAGCAGCCAAAGCCCTACAACGGCTGTCGGTCTCCAAGAGTCGCTGAAAAGGCGTAGGCGTATCCGACATGCTGGTAACTTCCTTCGTCCGAATCCCGAAACCGCTAATCAACCGGTAAGTACGGCGCTCAGGGTCTTCAGCAATGTCGCTTCGTCCACCGGCTTGGTCAGGTAATCTTTGGCTCCCTGACGTTTACCCCAGACCTTATCGGTTTCCTGGTCCTTGGTCGTCACAATGATCACTGGAATGTGACTGGTTTCAGCATCTTTGGTCAGTTGACGAGTCGCCTGAAAACCGTTCAGACCGGGCATGACAATATCCATCAACACCGCGTCTGGTTTCTCCTGGCGAGCAAGCGCTACACCATCGGCACCGTTTTCGGCCTTGAGCACGACGTGACCATGCTTCTCCAGCATGGCTGTCAGCTTGTACATTTCGGTCGGCGAGTCATCAACAATCAGAACGCGAGCCATGGTTTCTCCGTAGGAAAGGCTTCAGCGGCACAATGGGCCGGACTTCAGGATACTTGCTCTACCGGTGCAAAGTCAGGCACATGTGCTTTGATAGCACCGAGCAACTCTTCTTTGCTGAACGGCTTGGTGAGGTACTGGTCAGACCCCACGATCCGCCCCTTGGCCTTGTCAAACAAACCATCCTTCGAGGACAGCATGATCACCGGCGTGGACTTGAACGAACTGTTGTTCTTGATCAGCGCGCAGGTCTGATAACCATCAAGCCTGGGCATCATGATATCGACGAAGATGATGCGCGGATGACTATCCGCAATTTTGGCAAGCGCATCGAAGCCATCCACCGCCGTGATCACATCACAACCTACTTTTTTCAGTAGCGTTTCGGCGGTGCGACGAATCGTTTTCGAATCGTCGATCACCATGACCTTCAAGCCCTCGGAGTGCTGTTCCATTTCGCCCTACCATCGCCTCGGTGAGTCGTAGTTTATCGTTATGTCAGTGCGCTGAAGGCCCTGACATCGATGGGCTGCACCCAATCGCCGGACCTTTTTAGCACACTCCTCAAATGCAAGCTATCTGCCGCCGGAGCAACGGGATTTTCCTTGACCCAGCGCACAACCGCCGCCAATCTGCGTCGGTATTTCAAGCCTCTGGCAGCGCTTGCCTGCCCCACGTTGGAGACCACCACATGACTGTTCGCGTCGGGATCATCATGGACCCAATCGCGCAGATCGCATTCAAGAAAGACAGCTCCCTGGCCATGCTGCTGGCAGCCCAGGGCCGCGGCTGGACGATCTACTACATGGAGCAACGCGATCTCTACCAGCTTGCCGGCGAAGCGCGGGCCCGCATGCGCCCGATCCAGGTCTTCAACGACCCCCAGCGCTGGTACGAAACAGGGGAAGAAGAAGACAACGCTCTTGCCGACCTTAATGTCATCCTGATGCGCAAGGACCCACCCTTCAACAGCGAGTATGTCTACGCCACCTATCTGCTGGAGCTTGCTGAGCAGGCCGGCACACTGGTGGTAAATCGCCCGCAGAGTCTGCGCGACTGCAACGAGAAGTTTTTTGCCACCCAGTTTCCACAATGCACCCCACCAACCCTTGTCAGTAGGCGGTCCGACATTCTGCGGGAGTTTGCTCGCGAGCAGCGTGACATCATTCTCAAACCGCTTGATGAGATGGGTGGCGCATCGATTTTCCGCCACCGCGAAGGCGACCCGAATTTATCAGTGATCCTCGAGGTACTGACCGAGCATGGCGGCCGTCAGATCATGGCGCAGCGTTACATACCGGCCATCAATGAAGGCGACAAACGCATCCTGATGATAGACGGCGAGCCGGTGCCCTACTGCCTGGCGCGCATCCCGGCAGTGGGCGAAACCCGGGGCAATCTCGCTGCCGGGGGGCGCGGAGTCGCTCAGCCACTTTCTGAGCGCGACAAGGAGATCGCCGCGATTGTGGGCCCGGAGTTGCGCAAACGCGGGCTGCTTTTCGTCGGCCTGGACGTGATTGGAGATTTTCTCACCGAGATCAACATCACCAGCCCGACCTGCATCCGCGAGATCGACAATGCCTTTGACACCCGCATCGGCGAGCGCCTGATGGATGCCATCGCAGCAAAACTGAGCGAATCCAACGTTTAGCTCCGAAGCGGTTGGCGCAGAGTCAACCGCGCCTCGGTCGAATTGCCTGCTGCGCTTCGGTCGAGGCTTCGCCATATCCACCCATCAAAGCTGCCGCCTGGTTCATAGACTTTTACAGTCACGCTGGGCAGACTGCGCGCACTTCAAGCCGACTGAAATGCGATGAACGCCGCTACACGCCAACCTTCTCTTGCCCCTACCGGCGTCCGTCCGGCAGACCGTCTCGGCTTTACGATATTTCTCGCAGCCGCGCTTCATGGCGCCCTGATCCTAGGGCTCGGCTTCACGCTCTCAGAACCAAAGCAGACCAGCAAATCGCTGGAAATCACGCTGTCCACGTTTAAGAGCGAAAACAAGCCAAAGGAAGCGGATTTTCTGGCTCAGGACAATCAGCAAGGCAGCGGCACGCTGGAGCATAAGGCCTCGCCAAAAACAACTGAGCAAGCGCCGTTTCAAGACACCCAGGTACGCAAGGTCTCGCCCGCTTCGTCGCCCCCGCCAAGCAACCCTAGCGAGGCGCCCAAGACAGCCGTAGCGACGCGCTCCCCGCAACCTGAAAAGACACCGGCCAAGCCACAGAAGAACAAGCCGCAGCCGCAGGCGCAACCGGCGCCCGTCTATGACAGTTCGCAGCTCAGCGCGGAAATCGCCAGCCTTGAAGCCGAACTCGCCCAGCAGGTCGAGCAATATGCCAAGCGGCCTCGTGTCAGCCGCCAGAACAGCGCAGCGACCATGCGCGACATCAGCGCCTGGTACCGCGACGAATGGCGCAAGAAAGTCGAGCGCATCGGCAACCTTAACTATCCCGATGAGGCGCGCCGCCAACGCATCTACGGGAGTCTGCGGATGTTGGTGGTTGTTGACCGAAACGGCGCGGTACAGGAGCTCCGAGTACTCGAATCCTCAGGCCAGCCGATGCTAGACGAGGCCGCCATGCGCATCGTCAGACTTGCGGCACCCTTTGCGCCTTTTTCCGGTGAACTGGCGCAGAACTACGACCAGGTCGAAATCATCAGAACCTGGCGCTTCGAGCGTGGCGACCGCTTGTCAAGCCGCTGACAAGAGACGTGCGCGCCGCGTCGGCTACAGCATTTGGTGCGGCCGCTTCACGGCCCAGGCCGCAACGCTTAAGCTAGCACCCATGAACGCGACCTCGCCCAGCTACCTCAAGCATCACTTTCTAATCGCCATGCCACACATGGCGGATCCTAATTTCGCCCAGACTTTGATCTATCTGGTTGAGCACAACCGGGACGGCGCGATGGGGCTAATTGTCAACCGCCCGAGCGGATTGAACCTGGCGGACGTACTTGAGCAGCTCCGCCCGGATCAGCCAGGAATTGCCAGCAGCCAGCACCTGACGATCTTTTCGGGCGGCCCGGTACAGACCGATAGAGGCTTCGTGCTGCATCCGGCTGATGCGCAATTCCAGGCAACACTCGATCTGGGCCCGCTCGGTGTGACAACTTCCCAGGACGTGCTCTTCGCCATCGCCGACGGCTACGGCCCGAAACAACAATTTATTGCCCTCGGTTATGCGGGCTGGGAAGCCGGCCAACTGGAAGCGGAGCTAGCGGACAACGCCTGGTTGAGCTGCCCGGCGCAGCCTGAGATCCTTTTCGACCTGCCCTATGATCAGCGTTTGACGGCCGCTGCCGCATCGCTGGGTATCGATCTCAGGCTGCTCAGCAACCAAGTCGGCCACGCATGAACAAACTGCGGCTACTGCTCGGCTTCGACTACGGCACCAAGCAGATCGGCGTCGCCGTCGGCCAGGCGGTGACCGGTCAGGCGCGTGAACTCTGCGTGCTCAAGGCGCAGAACGGTGTACCTGACTGGTCACAGATCGAAGCGCTGCTGCGTGAGTGGCAACCGGATGCGCTGGTGGTCGGCCTGCCGCTGAATATGGACGGCAGTGCCAGCGAGATGAGCGCTCGTGCAGAAAAATTCGCGCGCCGCCTCAACGGTCGCTTCAACCTGCCAGTGCACACCCATGACGAGCGCCTCACGACATACGAAGCCAAAGGCGAACGCCTGCGTGGCGGTCAGAGCGGCGGTTACCGTGAACGCCCCGTCGATGCCCTGGCAGCGGCTCTTTTACTAGAAGGCTGGCTTAGTGCCCAGCAAACCGCCTGAAGCGGTCCCAGGAGAAATCATGACCCTGCCCAACCCCGACCAGTTGCTCCCGGTAATGGCTGTAACGCTGGATCAGCACCTTAAGAGCCGGAGCATAAGCGAGCCGCGCTTCATCGGCATCCGCACAGGCGGCGTCTGGGTCGCCCAGGCGCTGCTTGAACAACGGGCCAAGAACGAAGCACTGGGAATCCTGGACGTCTCGTTCTACCGCGACGACTTTACCCAGAACGGCCTGCATCCCCAGGTACGCCCCTCGGAGCTGCCATTTGAAATCGAAGGGCAGCACCTGATCCTAGTCGATGATGTGCTCATGAGCGGCCGCACCATTCGTGCTGCGCTGAACGAGCTGTTCGACTACGGCCGGCCAGCCAGCGTCACCCTGGTGTGCCTGCTGGACCTCAATGCCCGCGAGCTGCCGATCAGGCCGGACGTGGTTGGCGCAACACTCTCGCTGGCGCCTGACCAACGGGTAAAGCTGCTTGGCCCAAGCCCGCTTACGCTCGAACTCCAGACCCTCGCCTCCGCCAATTGAGACCCTCGCGATGACGCCTACCGACGCCAAGCGCCCGCTACAGCTGAACGATAATGGTCAGTTGCGCCATTTCCTCTCGCTGGATGGCCTGCCCCGTGCCCTGCTAACGGAAATCCTCGACACTGCCGATTCGTTCCTCGAGGTCGGCGCCAGAGCGGTAAAAAAGGTTCCGCTGTTGCGCGGCAAAACCGTGTGCAACGTGTTCTTCGAAAATTCGACGCGAACGCGCACCACCTTCGAGCTGGCGGCCAAGCGATTGTCGGCTGACGTCATCACCCTGAACGTCTCGACCTCCTCAACCAGCAAGGGCGAAACACTTACCGACACGCTGCGCAATCTCGAAGCGATGGCCGCCGACATGTTCGTTGTTCGCCACGCTGATTCGGGCGCCGCGCATTTCATCGCTGAACATGTCTGCCCGGATGTGGCGGTCATCAATGGCGGCGACGGGCGTCATGCGCATCCGACCCAAGGCATGCTCGACATGCTCACCATTCGCCGACACAAGGGCGACTTCGAAAAACTCTCAGTAGCCATCGTCGGCGACATCCTGCACTCGCGCGTAGCGCGCTCCAATATGCTCGCGCTCAAAACACTGGGCTGTCCCGATATTCGTGTCATCGGCCCGAAGACGCTGCTACCCGTTGGCCTGGAGCAGTACGGCGTGAACGTCTACCACGACATGAACGAAGGCCTGCGCGATGTCGATGTAGTGATCATGCTGCGCCTGCAACGCGAACGCATGCAGGGCGGGCTGCTGCCTAGCGAAGGCGAGTTCTATCGCCTGTATGGCCTGACCACCCAGCGCATGGCGCTGGCCAAACCAGACGCTATCGTCATGCATCCCGGCCCGATCAACCGCGGCGTCGAGATCGAATCGGCGGTGGCCGATGGTGCCCAGTCGGTCATCCTCAACCAGGTTACCTATGGCATCGCGATTCGTATGGCGGTGCTGTCCATGGCGATGAGCGGGCAGACCGCACAACGGCAACTCGAACAGGAATACGCGGCCGAGGAGCGGAACTGATGCCTACCCATATCCTCGGTGCTCGCCTGATCGACCCGGCCAATGGACGCGACGAAATCACTGATATTTACTGTCAGGACGGCAAAATCATCGCTCTCGGCCAGGCACCATCTGGATTCAGCGCAGCAAAGACCATTGATGCACGGGGCTTGATTGCTGCACCCGGCCTGGTCGACCTATCGGTGGCACTGCGCGAACCGGGCTTTAGCCGCAAAGGCAACATCGCCAGCGAAACGCTTGCGGCAACCGCTGGCGGTATCACCAGCCTGTGCTGCCCACCTCAGACCAAGCCGGTACTGGATACCGCAGCAGTTGCCGAACTGATCCTTGACCGCGCCCGGGAGTCCGGCCATGCCAAGGTCTTCCCTATCGGCGCACTGACGCGCAACCTGGCGGGCGAGCAACTGTCGGAACTGGTCGCCCTACGAGACGCAGGCTGCGTTGCCTTCGGCAACGGCCTGACCAACTTCACCAGCAACCGCAACCTGGGCCGAGCGTTGGAATACGCGGCAACATTCGACCTCACCGTTATCATTCACTCTCAGGACAGCGACCTGTCCGAGGGCGGCCTGGCCCATGAAGGCCCGGCCGCGGCCTTTCTCGGCCTGGCCGGGATACCCGAAACGGCGGAAACCATCGCCCTGGCGCGTAATCTGCTGCTGGTGGAACAAGCCGGTGTGCGCGCGCACTTCAGCCAACTCACGACGGCCCGCGGCGCCCAGATGATTGCCGATGCGCAAGCTCGTGGCCTGCCGATCACCGCCGACGTGGCGATGTATCAGCTGATCCTCACCGACGAAGCGCTGCACGGCTTCTCCAGTCTCTACCATGTGCAGCCGCCGCTGCGCAGTGCTGGCGACCGTGAAGGCCTTCGCCAAGCGGTGCGGAGCGGCGTCATCTCGGTGATCTCAAGCCATCATCAACCGCATGAAGCGGATGCCAAGCAGGCCCCGTTCGGCGAGACCGAGGCGGGCATCAGTAGCGCCGAGATTCTCCTGCCTCTCGCCTTGACTCTGGTTGAAGACGGCCTGCTGGACTTGTCGACCTTGCTGGCTCGCCTGAGCAGCGGCCCGGCCGCGGCGCTGAAGCTGCCGGCCGGCCAGCTATCGATTGGCGGAGCCGCGGATTTGGTTCTTTTCGACCCGAGCAGCTCGACCCTGGCCGGCGAGCGCTGGCACTCGAAAGGCCGGAATTGCCCGTTCATCGGGCATTGCCTGCCCGGGGCCGTGCGCTACACCTTGGTTGACGGCCGAGTCGCCTTCCAAGGCTAGGCCGCTTGCCAGCCGTTCGCAGCTGAGCAGGGCTGCGAACGGTCAGCGTCTAATCATCAAGCAATACGTTTTTCCATGTTCTGCATCGACACCTGGCTGTTCAGCGTCCAGAAGTCATAAAGGATGCCGACGAAAAACAGCCCACCCGTGCAAAGATAGATCAGCCCGGTGATCCATTTGCCCTGGTACATCCGGTGCACGCCGAATACACCTAGAAAGGTCAGCAGAATCCAGGCGACGGTATAGTCGATCGGGCCAGGTTGGAAACGCATGTCCGCTTCACGATCCATTGACGGAATCAGGAACAGGTCGATGATCCAACCGACAAAAAATAATCCGAGCGTGAAGAACCAGATAGTGCCGGTGATCGGCTTGCCATAGTAAAAGCGGTGCGAGCCTAGAAAGCCGAAAATCCACAAAAGATAGCCGATCAGGGTGCTATGGGTGTTTTGACGCATCTGAGCCTCGCAGTCCGGTTTAGGTATTGCGTGAGCTTATCCGATTCCCACTCATTTGCAGCGCCTGCCGAGCGGACACCACGCAGGAGATTCGCCATGATACTGTATATCTAACCAGCATCATGGTGATCTATGCAGTTGATCGAGAAGCTCGGCGTCCTGGCCGACGCCGCCAAATACGATGTGTCCTGTGCCAGCAGCGGCGCACCTAAACGTAGCTCAAAAGGCCGCAGCGGACTTGGCGCCACGGATGGCATGGGCATTTGTCACAGCTTCACGCCGGACGGGCGCTGCGTCGCGCTGCTGAAGATTCTGCTGACCAATTTTTGCCTGTACGACTGCCAGTACTGCGTCAACCGGCGCTCCAGCGATGTTCCGCGGGCACGTTTCACGCCAGAAGAAGTGGTATCGCTGACATTGGACTTCTATCGCCGCAATTGCATCAGCGGCCTGTTTCTCAGCTCCGGGATCATTCGCTCGGCGGACTACACCATGGAGCAGCTCAACCGTGTGGCCAGGCTGTTACGCGAAGAGCACGAGTTTCGCGGCTACATTCATCTGAAAACGATTCCAGATGCCGACCCGCAGCTTATTGCTGAGGCGGGCCGCTACGCTGACCGCCTCAGCGTCAATATCGAACTGCCGACTGAGGCCAGTCTGATTCGTCTGGCGCCGGAAAAACAGGTGGTGACCATCAAGCAGGCGATGCACGCCATTCATGAAGGCGAGATTGAAGCGAAAGCAGAACAGAGCGCACCACGCTTCGCCCCGGCAGGTCAGAGTACGCAAATGATCGTCGGGGCTGACGCCACCGATGACAGCACCATTCTGCACACCGCCCAATCACTTTATGGCGACTTCAGACTGCGGCGCGTCTATTACTCCGCCTTCAGTCCCATACCGCACAGCCCCAAGACCGTGCCGTTCGAAGCCCCCCCGCTGCTGCGCGAGCATCGCCTGTACCAAGCGGACTTCCTGATGCGCGGCTATGGCTTCAAGGCCAGCGAGCTACTAGCGGGTCCAGGCAACCTGCCGCTGGACATTGATCCGAAGCTGGCCTGGGCGCTGTCCAATCGTGAGCACTTTCCAGTTGACCTCAATAGCGCCGAACCGACGCTGATCGCGCGCGTTCCCGGTATCGGCATCCTTAGCGCCAAACGGCTGGTCGCCCTGCGCCGACAGAAGCGCATCCGCTTTGAAGACCTGACACGGCTTCGCTGCTCGCTTGAAAAGGCTAAACCCTTTGTCATCACACAAGACTACCGACCAAGCCTTGCCTATCGAGAGTCGTCCAGCCTGCGCCAGCAGCTTAGCGAAGGCCCCGTTCAGATGGGCTTGTGGTGATGCAAGTACGGTTTGATGGAAGCTTCGATGACTGGCGCGACAGGGCCCGTGAACTGCTCCAAAGCGGCGTCGCGCCGCATCAAGTCGAGTGGCTCGGCAAGGGCGAGCTAGGAGGCTTGTTCGATGAGCCAGAAACGACAGGACCAGTCGATGCCGGATCGTCGGTGCGCGTTCCGCGACAACTGATCGATGAGCTCGAAAGTGCTGCCCGCTTTCGTACGGCCGATCGGTGGAGCTTGCTGTACCGCGTGCTCTGGCGGGTCGCGAAAGGCGATCAAACAGCCAGGCTGGTCGGCGATATCGATGGAACTGAACTGCACGCACGGATCAAGGGCGTGCGCCGTGAAGCGCACCACATGCATGCCTTTTTGCGCTTCAGCCCGGTAGGTTGCGGCGAGTTGCCGAACTATGCCGCCTGGTTCGAGCCGGCCCATGATGTTCTGGTAAGTGCAGCACCACACTTTGCAGAACGGATGGGGCTGAATTCCTGGCTGATCGCGACGCCAATCGATGCGGTGCTTTGGGATGGAATGGTCATGCACTATGCCGACCGGTGCCCGCCCGCCTGGCGGCGGCTTGCGCAAAACGCGCAGGATCCAGGGGCGGAATTGTGGAAGACCTATTACGAAAGCACTTTCAACCCAGCGCGGCTGAACCGCAACGTCATGCAAAGCAACCTGCCGGTTCGATTCTGGAAAAACCTGCCTGAGGGCGCCCTAATTCCCCAATTGATGAGCCAAGCTCGCGCCGGAGCACAGCGTGACGGTCAGGCCGAGCGCGTAGCCAACCAGCCAGGCAAGCGAATCGGCCGGCCTGGCTAGCCCTATCAGCGGAAGCTGCGCCCCTTATCGTCGTCGCTGACCTCCAGCGTCAGGCCCTGTGAAACGCTGGTGAGGTGCTCACCGTCGGTTTCCGAACCCAGCTTGATCATCAGGCGCAGATCGTTGGAGGAATCGGCATGCGCCAAGGCGTCTTCGTAGGTGATCTCGCCCTGGACATAGAGGTTGTATAGCGCCTGATCGAAGGTCTGCATACCAAGGTCGGTGGAGCGTTTCATCAGCGACTTGAGCTCGTGGACCTCGCCTTTGCGGATCAGATCAGCCGCCAGCGGCGTGTTGATCAGCACCTCGATCACCGCACGGCGGCCCTTGCCATCGGGCGTGGGGATCAGTTGCTGGGCAACGATAGCTTTGAGGTTCAGCGACAGGTCCATCCAGACCTGCTGCTGACGGTCGGCGGGGAAGAAGTTGATAATTCGATCCAGCGCCTGGTTGGCGTTGTTGGCGTGCAGGGTCGCCAAACACAGATGCCCGGTTTCAGCGAAGGCCACCGCGTAGTCCATGGTCTCGCGGGTCCGCACTTCACCGATCAGGATTACATCCGGCGCCTGACGCAGGGTGTTTTTCAGCGCAACATCGAAGGAATCCGTATCGATCCCCACTTCACGCTGGGTGACGATGCAGCTCTGGTGCTGGTGAATAAACTCGATCGGATCTTCGATGGAGATGATATGGCCGCTGGAATTCTTGTTGCGGTAGCCGATCATAGCGGCCAACGAGGTCGATTTGCCGGTACCGGTCGCACCGACGAACAGCACCAGGCCGCGCTTGGTCATCGCGAGCTTTTTCAACACCTCAGGAAGCTTCAAGTCTTCCAGCGTGGGGATGTTGGTCTCGATTCGCCGCAACACCATGCCAGCGAGATTGCGCTGATAGAAGGCACTGACCCGAAAACGGCCAATACCGCGCGCGCTGATGGCGAAGTTGCATTCGTGGTTTTCGGTGAACTCCCGACGCTGCTGTTCATTCATCACCGCGTGCACCGTCTCGCGGGTCATCTCCGGTGACATCGGCGTTTTATTGACTGGGAGGATCTTGCCGTTGACCTTCATCGACGGCGGCACGCCAGCTGTAATGAACAGGTCGGAACCGCCTTTTTCCACCATCAGGCGCAACAGTTTCTCGAATTCCATCGTCGTTCTCGTCGTCCGGCCTAGCCGCGCTATAGCAATGCGAAGAAGCCCGGCTAAGCGCCAAGCCCAATAGGTTTTAGAAGTTTTCCGGCTGCTTGGCTTTTTCCTTGGCGCTGTCGCGTGAGATCAGCCCCTTGGCCAGCAAGCCTTTAAGACAGGCATCGAGGGTCTGCATACCCAGCGAGCCGCCGGTCTGGATCGACGAATACATCTGCGCCACCTTGTCTTCACGGATCAGATTGCGGATCGCTGGGGTGCCAATCATGATTTCGTGCGCCGCCACCCGACCGCCGCCAACCTTTTTTAGCAGAGTTTGGGAAATCACGGCCTGCAGGGATTCGGACAACATCGAGCGGACCATGGACTTTTCTTCAGCCGGGAACACGTCGACTACCCGGTCGATGGTCTTGGCCGCCGAGGTGGTGTGCAGGGTGCCGAATACCAGGTGGCCTGTTTCCGCTGCAGTCAACGCGAGGCGAATGGTTTCCAGGTCGCGCATCTCGCCGACCAGAATGATGTCCGGGTCTTCACGCAGTGCCGAACGCAGCGCTTCGGAGAAGCCGAGCGTGTCACGATGCACTTCACGCTGGTTGACCAGGCACTTCTTCGACTCGTGAACGAATTCGATCGGGTCCTCGATGGTAAGGATGTGGTGGTACTTGGTGTTGTTCAGGTAATCGAGCATCGCCGCCAGGGTGGTCGACTTGCCCGAACCGGTCGGCCCGGTGACCAGCACCAGCCCGCGCGGTACGTCGGTGATCTTGCGGAAGACTTCGCCCATGCCGAGGTCTTCCATGGTCAGCACCTTGGACGGAATGGTCCGGAATACTGCACCAGCACCGCGATTCTGGTTGAAGGCGTTGACCCGGAAGCGAGCCACGCCAGGCACCTCGAACGAGAAGTCGGTCTCGAGAAACTCCTCGAAATCCTTGCGCTGCTTGTCGTTCATGATGTCGTAGATCAGCGCGTGCACCTGCTTGTGGTCCATCGCGGGGAGATTGATCCGGCGCACATCGCCGTCGACGCGGATCATCGGCGGCAAGCCGGAAGACAGGTGCAAATCCGACGCACCCTGCTTGGCACTAAAGGCCAGCAGCTCTGTGATATCCATGGGACTCCCCAATTACAAGCAAGCAGGTAGAATGCCGCGCAGACCCTAAGGTGGCAGGCGCAGGTAATGTCCACGATAGCGACGAATATTGCAAAGGTCGGAACGCGCATCCGTGAGGCGGCGCAAGCTGCAGGGCGAGATCCTGACGGGGTGTTCCTGCTCGCAGTGAGCAAGACCCAACCGGCCGAGGCCATCCGTGAGGCCAGCGAAGCGGGCCTGCACGATTTCGGTGAAAACTACCTGCAGGAAGCACTGGAGAAACAGGCCGAACTCGCCGACCTGCCCCTGGTTTGGCATTTCATCGGTCCCATCCAATCGAACAAGACCAAGCTGATCGCTGAGCACTTCGACTGGGTGCACTCGGTTGACCGTTTGAAAATCGCCCAACGTCTTTCGGATCAGAGGCCCGACCACCTTCCGCCTTTGAACCTCTGCCTTCAGGTCAACGTCAGCGGTGAAGCCAGCAAGTCCGGCTGCGAGCCACAAGAGGCTCAGGAGCTGGCCCGGACCATCGCAGCCTTACCTCGCCTGCGCCTGCGCGGCCTGATGACGATACCCGAACCGACTGACGATCCAGCCGAGCAGCGCGCAGCGTTCGCCCGCCTGCGCCAACTGCAGTCCGAACTGCAGCTGGATTTGGACACGCTTTCCATGGGCATGAGCCAGGACCTCGAGGCAGCGATTGCCGAAGGCGCCACCTGGGTTCGCATAGGCACTGCCCTGTTCGGCGCCCGTGCCTACCCTCCACAGGCGGCGGCAGACGCTTCATCGCATGATTAACAAGGAATCCCACATGAGCACTCCCCGTATCGCCTTCATCGGCGGCGGCAACATGGCCGCAAGCCTGATCGGCGGCCTACGCGCACAAGGCCTCCCGGCCTCCGCGATTTGCGCCAGTGATCCCGGCGCCGACAAACGCAGCGAACTTGAAGCCGCCCATGGCATTGAGGCATTTGCCGACAATGCCCAGGCTGTTACAGGCGCAGACGTACTGGTACTAGCAGTCAAACCGCAGGTCATGCAAGCGGTCTGCCGCGACCTGGCTGCACACCTGCAAGCGAATCAGCTGGTCGTCTCGATTGCCGCGGGCATCGATTGCGCCAGCCTGCAGGCGTGGCTGGGTGACACGGCGCCACGGGCGATCGTTCGCTGCATGCCAAACACCCCCTCCTTGCTGCGTCAGGGCGTGAGCGGGCTGTTCGCCAACGATCAGGTAACCGATACGCAAAAGCAGCAAGCCGAACAGCTGTTGTCGGCGGTTGGCCTGGCGCTCTGGCTGGACAAGGAGTCGCTGATCGATGCAGTGACCGCCGTGTCGGGCAGCGGCCCGGCGTATTTCTTCCTGATGATCGAAGCGATGACCGCCGCGGGTGAGCGAATGGGCTTGCCACGCAATACAGCTGCACAACTGACCATGCACACCGCCCTGGGGGCCGCGCGGATGGCCTGCGAAAGCGATGTTGGAGCCGCCGAATTGCGACGTCGTGTCACCTCGCCGAACGGAACCACCGAAGCGGCGATCAAAGCCTTCCAAGCGGGCGGCTTCGAAAGCCTGGTTGAGCAAGCGATGACTGCAGCCGCACAACGCTCGGCCGAACTCGCTGAACAATTGGGCAACTAAGGAGCCTTCATGTCGCAACTCTCGCAAGCCCTGATCCTGATCGTCCAGACGCTTGGCAGCCTGTACCTGCTGATCGTCTTGCTGCGTTTCATCCTGCAGCTGGTCCGCGCAGACTTCTACAACCCGCTAAGCCAGTTCATCGTCCGCGCCACGCACCCGCTGCTCAAGCCGCTGCGCCGTGTCATCCCCAGTATCGGCGGACTGGACCTGTCATCGCTGGTACTGGCGATCATCGTCCAGATCCTACTGATGGCCGCTATCCTGATGATTGCGTTCGGCACCATCGGAAACCCTGTGCAGCTCTTGGTCTGGGCCGTCATTGGCGTGACCGGACTGTTCATCAACATCTTCTTCTACGCGCTCATCATCAGCGTGATCCTGTCCTGGGTCGCACCTGGCAGTCACAACCCGGGCGCCCAACTGGTCAGCCAGATCTGCGAACCGGCATTGGCGCCCTTTCGCCGTCTGCTGCCAAGCATGGGCGGGTTGGACATTTCGCCGATATTCGCGTTTCTGGCGATCAAACTGATCGACATGCTGGTCATCAATAACCTGGCAATGATGACCCACATGCCCAACATCCTGCGCTCGCTGATCTGAGTCTGAAACCGCCCCAAGCCTTGTGCAGGCTTTGGGCGGTGGTTCACAAAAGGCTCGATTGACCCGCACCGGGTGGCAGGGATAATCGCCTCCTACGCCTTTCAGGATGCACCACGACCATGGAACGACTCGACCGGCAGGTGGATGCCTATGTCTCCTGGAAACGCGACCTTATCCGCGAAATAACCCGTTACCGCAGCTGGCTGGCGCACAACCGGCTGAACTCGGAGGTGGTTGAAGCCCGCCTGGACCGTTCGCTGAAACTGCTGCGCACCGACCATATAACCCTCGCGTTTGTCGGCGAGTATTCCCGCGGCAAGACGGAGCTGATCAACAGCCTGTTCTTCTCGGAGTATGGCCAGCGCATCCTGCCGTCGCGTGCCGGCCGCACCACCATGTGCCCGACCGAGCTGTTCTTCGATCCCCGCGCGGAACGTTCTTACATGCGCCTGTTGCCGATCGAATCCCGCCTTGAAGACACCAGCATCGCCCAGCTCAAGCGCGCCCCACGCTTGTGGACGAACATTGCGCTGGATCCCGCGAATCCTGACGCCATGGTCGAAGCGTTCGGCCAGGTAGCTTCCGCGAAATCCATGCCCGCCGAGCAGGCTATCCAGCTGGGCTTCCACCCCGATGTGCTGGAAGCGTCCGAAGTTAACGGTGAAGTCTTGGTGCCGGCTTGGCGACACGCCATGGTCAGCTTCGACCATCCGCTACTGCGCCAAGGCCTGCGCATCCTCGATACACCCGGCCTCAACGCGCTCGGCAGCGAGCCGGAGTTGACGCTGTCGATGCTGCCTAACGCCCACGCGGTAATTTTCCTGCTGTCGGCCGATGCCGGCGTGACGGCCAGCGACATGGGTATCTGGCAACAGCACATTCGCCAGCTCAACGACGGTGGACGAAACCGTCTGTTTGCCGTGTTGAACAAGATCGATGTTCTGTGGGACGACGTCTCCGGTGAGACCTTCGTCAATGAGGCGATTCAACGGATGCAGGCCGCTACGGCGCAACAGTTGGGCATCGCAGTGGAGGATGTGCTTCCCCTCTCAGCCAAGCAGGCCCTGCTGGCCAAGATTCGCGGCGATCAAAGTCTGCTCGAGCGCAGTCAACTGGTTGCACTGGAACATCTGCTCAGCGAGCGCATCCTTGCTCAGAAGGAGCATCTGCTGGAACAACAGGTGGTGCGCCAGGTGCTCGCCTTGCTGCAAAACAGCCAGCATATCCTGACCCAGCGGCTGGCCAAGGTTCGCGAGCAATGCCAACTGCTCGATAGTCATCGCCAGGACAGCGGCCAGATGCTCCTCGAGCTGACAGCCCGAACCCGCCATGACCATAACCAGCACCACAAGCGCCTGCTTCAGCTGAAAACCAACCAGCGACTACTGCAACGCCAGGGCGAGCTTCTGCGTTCGACGGTGCGCCCGGAACGGCTTGAGGAACACCTCTCTCGCCTGCGCCGCAGCCTGACCGGCAGCCTGACCACTCTGGGAATCAACCTCAGCATCGTGCATTTTTTCCGCTCCGTAGAGCAGGATATCGCTGCGCTTGAGCACGAGGCGGCATTGGCCAACAAGATGGTCTCGGCCATCTACAGGCGCCATAACGAAGAGAACCCGCTGCACGGCGTGGACGCCCCGCTGTTCCGTCTGACGCAATACCAGAAAGAACTCAAAGACCTGCAAAGCAAGGCCGACCAGTTCCGCCTGCAACTCAAGACGCTGCTCACCGAGCAGCGCACCTTGACCCGTCGCTTCTTCGCCACCCTTGTTCAAGAGGTGGTCGCCATGCATCAGCGCTTGCGCCAGGAAGCCGAGCATTGGGCCAACGAAGCGCTGCTACCGCTGATGCAGCATTCGCTGGAGCACAAGCAGCAACTAGAAGCCCATATGCTGCGCCTCAAGGGCCTGGCGCAAGATACCCAGCAAAGCAGCCAACGTGGCCGCGCGCTCGCGCGGTACAACCTTGAGCTGGAGCAACAACTGGCCCAGGCGGGTGAAATGCTGAGAGTGCTGCGAAAACCTGCACCGATTCGCCGCCAAGGCAAGGTCGTCAGCCTCACCAGCGCCAACTTAGGCTGATACCGGCGGTGCGATTGAGGATGAATTGAGGCGCGCTAACCTTTAGACTTTGCCGCCTTCTTCCAGTACGAGCCAGGGTCGATGCCCACAGCTATCCCAACCGATTCCGTTGGTCTGGTGAGTCCGAAGGTCGCGCATTTCGCCGAGCCGCTGGCACTCGCCTGTGGCCGCACGCTGAACGATTACCAGCTGATCTACGAAGCCTATGGCGAGCTCAACGCCTCGTGCAGCAATGCCGTGCTCATCTGCCACGCGCTGTCAGGCCATCACCACGCGGCCGGTTACCATGACGCAGAAGACCGCAAGCCGGGTTGGTGGGACAGCTGCATCGGTCCGGGCAAAGCCATCGATACCAACCGCTTTTTTGTGGTCAGCCTGAACAACCTCGGCGGCTGCAATGGCTCGACGGGCCCCAGCAGCATCAATCCCGCCACGGGCAAACCTTATGGGGCCGATTTCCCGGTTGTTACGGTGGAGGACTGGGTCAACAGCCAGGCCCGCCTGGCTGACATGCTCGGCATTGAGCAGTGGGCTGCAGTAGTCGGAGGCAGCCTCGGTGGCATGCAGGCCATGCAGTGGACCATGAGTCACCCGGAGCGCGTGCGTCATTGCGTGGCAATCGCCTCGGCACCCAAGCTGTCAGCGCAGAACATTGCGTTCAATGAGGTCGCGCGTCAGGCCATCCTCTCCGATCCCGAGTTTCATGGCGGGCACTTTCAAGAAAAGGGCGTGATCCCCAAGCGGGGACTGATGCTGGCACGCATGGTCGGCCACATCACGTATCTGTCCGACGACGCCATGGGTACCAAATTTGGTCGTGGGCTCAAGAGCGAGAAGCTCAACTACGATTTCAACAGCGTCGAGTTTCAGGTCGAAAGCTATCTTCGCTATCAGGGCGAAGAGTTCTCCGGCCGCTTCGATGCCAATACCTATCTGCTGATGACCAAGGCGCTGGATTATTTCGACCCGGCCGCAGCCTACGAAAATGACCTGGCCAAGGCACTGTCGACGGCGAAGGCGGACTTTTGCGTGATTTCGTTTACCACCGACTGGCGCTTCTCGCCTGAGCGCTCACATGAAATCGTCGACGCGCTGATGGCGGCGCGCAAAAACGTCTGTTACCTGGAGATCGACGCCCCTCAGGGCCACGACGCCTTTCTGATTCCGATCCCCCGTTATCTACAGGCCTTTCGCGGTTACATGAACCGCATCGCCGTATAAAGGAACCCCTATGCGCGCCGACCTGGACATCATCCAAGACTGGATCCCGGCAGGGAGCCGCGTGCTCGACCTGGGCTGCGGTAACGGTGACCTGCTGGCCTGGCTTCGGGACAACAAGCAGGTCAGCGGCTACGGCCTGGAAATCGACCCCGACAACATCGCTGCCTGCGTCGAGAAAGGCGTCAACGTCATCGAGCAAGACCTCGACAAGGGCCTCGGCAACTTCGCCAGTGACAGCTTCGACATGGTTGTCATGACCCAGGCACTGCAAGCGGTCCACTACCCCGACAAGCTGCTCAAGGAGATGCTAAGGGTCGGCCGCGAATGCATCATCACCTTTCCCAACTTCGGTCACTGGCGTTGCCGCTGGTACCTGGCCAGCAAAGGCCGCATGCCGGTGTCGGATTTTCTGCCCTACACCTGGTACAACACGCCGAACATTCACTTCTGCACCTTCGAGGACTTCGAAAGGCTGTCCCACGAACTCGGCGCACGGGTGCTTGAGCGCCTGGCCGTGGATCGCCATCACAAGCACGGCATGGCGAGCCGCTTGTGGCCTAATCTGATTGGTGAAATCGGTATCTATCGTGTCACCGGAGCCGTCCGCTGACCGCTCATTGCTGGAGATAACCCATGAAATCTAGCTTGATATGCCTGCTCGCCCTGCTCTTCGCTCTGCCCGCCGTGGCCGAGCGCAAACACAGCGTCGGCGAATACGATGTGCATTACATCGCCTTCAATTCCGGCTTCCTTCAGCCTGACATCGCCGCCGCTGCTGGCCTCGTTCGCAGCAAGACTCAAGGTGTGGTCAACATATCGGTGCTCAAGTCCGGCAAACCAACCGCAGCGCAGGTCAGCGGTACGGTGAAGAACCTGCTCGGCCAGGATTACCCATTGAATTTCAAGCAATTAAAGGAAGGCGAGCAAGCCATCTACTACCTGGCTCAATTTCCCTTTGACTCGCAAGAAACCCTGCGCTTCAACCTGGACGTACAGCCTGCCGACGCCCCGGCGATCAACTTCGACTTCAGCCAAGAATTCTTCCCGGACGAATGATGCTCTTCAACGAACTGGTGCTGGCCAGCCACAACGCCGGCAAGCTAAAGGAACTGCAAGCCATGCTGGGCGACGCCGTACGCGTACGTTCGATTGGCGAATTCAGCGACATCGAACCGGAGGAAACCGGGCTTTCCTTTATCGAGAACGCCATCCTCAAGGCACGCAATGCAGCGCGTATATCCGGCTTGCCTGCGCTGGCCGACGACTCGGGGCTGGCGGTTGATCACCTGGGTGGTGCGCCGGGCATCTACTCGGCGCGCTACGCGGGCGGCCAGGGCGACGCGGCGAACAATGCCAAACTGCTCGACGCCCTGAAGGACGTGCCGGACGCCGAGCGCGGCGCTCAGTTCGTCTGCGCGCTGGCGTTACTGCGGCATCCCGACGATCCGCTGCCGATTCTCTGCGAAGGACTCTGGCACGGTCGTATTCTGCACAGCGCCCAAGGGGAGCATGGCTTCGGTTACGATCCCCTGTTCTGGGTGCCGGAACGCGACTGCTCGAGCGCTGAGCTGGCACCAAAAGACAAGAACCAGCTCAGTCACCGCGCCCGAGCCATGGCCCAGCTCAAGCAGCGGCTGGGGATCGCATGACCGCGGTAGCCACCGGCGACGCTCCCGAGCCACCTGCGGTAGCGCGCCTGGAGTTGCCGCCCCTGGCGGCTTACGTCCACATCCCCTGGTGCGTGCGCAAATGCCCGTACTGTGACTTCAACTCCCATGCTGCCGGCGTTTCGCTGCCCGAGGACGCTTATGTCAACGCGCTGCTGGCGGACCTGGAAGCCGATCTGGAGCAGATCCAGAGCCGCCGGCTGACTTCTATCTTTTTCGGCGGCGGCACGCCGAGCCTGTTCTCCGCCAGCGCGTTGGAACGAATCCTTGAAGGCATGCGGCAGCGGGTCGGGTTTGCCGAGGACATCGAGATCACCCTGGAAGCCAACCCTGGCACGTTCGAACAGGCAAAATTCCGCGACTACCGCAGCCTCGGTATCAACCGCTTGTCGATCGGCGTGCAGAGCTTCCAGCCTGCAAAGCTGAAGGCCCTAGGTCGTATCCATGATGGCGACGAGGCGATCCGATCTGCTGATATGGCGCGCGCGGCGGGCTTCGGCAACTTCAATCTGGACCTGATGCATGGCCTGCCTGAGCAGAGCCTGGAGGATGCGCTGAGCGACCTGCGCATTGCCATCGCCCAGCAGCCAACGCACCTGTCCTGGTACCAGCTTACGGTCGAGCCGAACACCGAGTTCTGGAACAAGCCGCCCCACTTGCCGGAAGACGAAACGCTCTGGGACATCCAGGAAGCCGGACAGGCGCTGCTCGCCGAACACGGCTATCGCCAGTATGAAACCTCGGCTTATGCGCAACCGGGTCGGCAAGCGCGGCACAACCTCAATTACTGGACCTTCGGCGACTTCCTCGGCCTCGGTGCGGGTGCCCATGGCAAGTGGACCGCAGCGGACGGCGAGATCTACCGACACTGGAAGACCCGCCTGCCAAAAGACTACCTCGACCCGGACAAACGCTTCCGTGCGGGCCACAAGCGACTCTCGCAGGACGAATTACCGTTCGAGTTCCTGATGAACGTGCTGCGCCTCACCGACGGCGGGCCTTCATTGATGTTCACTCAGCGCACCGGCCTCTCGTTGGACTTGCTAGCCACCGGACGACGCGACGCTGAAGCGCGCGGCCTGCTGGATCCTGACCCGCAGCGGCTGGTGGCTACCGCCAAAGGCCAGCTTTTTCTCAACGACCTGTTGCAACTTTTCCTGCCCTAAGGACCCTGCATGGATCTCATACTGGACCTCATCGCCACCTTGTCGCGCTGGAGCCGCCACCACCTCTTCGATATCTCCCTGGCGATCATGGCCACGCTGTTCGTCCTGTTCGGCCCAGCATTGAACGCGTGGGTGCAGAAAAACATCGGCGGCCTCAACTTCGTCCTTCGGACGCTGGCGTTCGTGGTCTTCTGCGCGTTGGTCTACGGTCTGGGCATCATCTATCTAAGCCCCTGGCTGGCCAAGGGATTGGCGCAGTTCAACAACTACACCCTGGCGCCGGTGCTACTGCTCGTGCTGTTCATCATCGGCGTGGTCGCCGACCGCAACTGATCAAGCACACCCGCCGGCAATCCAAACGTAAAAAGCCGCCATTAGGCGGCTTTTTTTGCTGGCAACCTGTCAGTTGCCACCGCGACGCAGCGCTGCCGGCGAGAAGTCACGCGGACCAAGCCTGGCGCCGAAGTCATACATCGGCTCGTTGTTATCCAACCCATCGACGAAGTAGTTGCCCTCTTTGAGGTGGTATAGCGTTTCGACCGTGCTGTTGAACATCGGAACCTCGTAATAACTGATCGGATGGCTTTCCTGCAGGCCAATCAGTTCCCCCTGTTCGTCGTACAGGTCGACTGCCAGGATCGACCAGCTGTCCTCATCGACATAGAACCGGCGCTTGCTATAGGGGTGGCTGTAGCCCTTGCGCAGGGTGGCGTCGACGACCCAGACCCGATGCAACTCATAGCGCAGCAGTTCCGGGTTCAAGGTATGCGGACCGACGATGCTGTCGTAGGGAATGCCCTGCTGGTGGACCGCGTAGCTGTTGTACGGCACCAGCATTTCGCGCTTGGCGACCAACTGCCATTCATAGCGATCCGGTGCGCCGTTGAAGGAATCCACCACATCCGCAGTCGCCAGCCCACTGGTGTCAGGCTGCAACGAGTCGTAGGCAAGCGACGGCAAGCGGCGCACTCGGCGATCAGCAGGGCTGTAGCGCCAGGCCTTGCGTACCGCCAGGACCTGATCGAGCGGATCCTGAACCACCAGAGCAGTCCCGGAGAGTTTGGCTGGCGCGGTCACACGGTATTTGTAGTACAGCGAAGTATTGTCCAGGTCGGCCTGGGTCATGCCTTCACGGTTGTAGACGTAGTAGATCTCGCGATCACGCTTGATATAGGTCGGGCTGCCGTTGATGACGACAGCCTGATTGTTGACGAAGTGAGTCTGGTCGCCCTTGTAGTGCAAGACATGGTTCCAGATCACTTCCATTCCGTCCTGCGGGATGGGAAACGGAATGCCCGCAAAGGCGCCCTTGATCCCATTACCGTTGGCGATCAACTCGGCGTTGACCGCGTTCAGCCGTGTGGCGTCATAAATGCGCTGCGGGTTGCTAGCACTGCGACGTGTCGGAAATACCCGCAGGTGGAAGTCCGGATACCGCTCGACCAGCGCCCGCAGCCCCTCTGGCAGCAGGGCAGCGTATTGCTCGACGTTGCTCTGATCCACTTGGTAGAGCACCGGGTCCGCCGCATAAGGGTCCAGGTGGTGCATGCCCACTTCGTAGCCTGCCGGTGGCTGCACGCCCTCCGTCCAGGCCGGAATGGTGCCAGCGGCGTTGCCAGCGCGCTCGGCACCTAGCGGGGTCAGATCCTGGCCCAGGCGCACGGCCTGCATGTCGTCGACCTTGGCTTGAGCCTGGCTGGCGCAAACCGCCAGCAGCAGAATTCCGAATTTTCTGTACATCTGTTTGCTCCTTGCAGCGCGGCTGGCGCGGCAGATGACGGCTCTGACCCGCAGGCAGAGCGCTCGTTGAGGCGTTGGGAATCGTGCCTTCCTGGCATTTTTCGTTATTGGATCGTCCCTGGGCCGCTGGGTCGCGGCTCTGCCGGATGTAACGGTGATACGTACTTCAACGGGTCAGTCGATGCGCTCAAACTTGAGGTCCCAGACGCCGTGGCCGAGTCGCTCACCGCGACGCTCGAACTTGGTGGTTGGGCGCTCCGAGGGGCGCTCGATGTAGCTGCCACTCGTAGCCTGGTTACGATAACCAGGCGCAACGCTCATCACCTCAAGCATGTGCTCCGCATAGGCTTCCCAGTCGGTCGCCATGTGCAACACACCGCCGACCTTGAGTTTCTGCCGCACCAGTTCGGCAAATGCCGGCTGGACGATGCGCCGCTTGTGGTGGCGGCTTTTGTGCCAGGGATCGGGGAAAAACAGCAAGACCCGGTCCAGGCTGGCATCGGGGACGCATTCACGCAGCACTTCGAGCGCATCGCAACTGTAGATGCGTACGTTGTTCAGATTTTGTGACAGAAGTCCGCTTAGTAGCGCCCCAACGCCCGGCGAGTGCACTTCAACCGCAATGAAGTCCTGCTCAGGAGCCGCCGCGGCCATTTCCAGGGTGGAGTGGCCCATGCCAAAGCCGATCTCGAACGTACGCGGTGCCTGTCGCCCGAAGACCTCATCGAAATCTCGCAGGCCGTCCGCCAGCTCCAGACCGAACCGGGGCCAGCCCTGATCCAGACCACGCTGCTGCCCTTCGGTCATGCGACCTGCACGCATCACGAAGCTCTTGATGGTGCGCATGCGCCGTTGGCCCTCGGCTGGGGTTGGAATGTCACTCATGAACGAACCTACAGTTAAAAAGGCTGGTCGCGTGATCGAGCGATCACGCGACCAGAAACAGGAAAGGGAGAACTAGCGAATCAGGCCTTCCAGCGGCGAGGAGGCGCTGGCATAAAGCTTCTTCGGCATGCGGCCGGCCAAGTAGGCCAGACGACCGGCATCAATCGCGTACTTCATGGCTTCTGCCATCAGCACCGGATTCTGCGCATGGGCAATGGCGCTGTTCATGAGTACGGCTTCGCAGCCGAGCTCCATGGCGATGGTCGCGTCGGATGCCGTGCCTACCCCGGCGTCAACCAGAACCGGAACCTTGGCCTCTTCAAGAATGATGCGCAGGTTGTAGGGGTTGCAGATACCCAACCCAGTACCAATCAGACCAGCCAGGGGCATGACCGCGATGCAACCCATCTCGGCCAGCTGACGGGCGATGATCGGGTCGTCGCTGGTGTAGACCATGACGTCGAAACCATCGTTGACCAGCACTTCCGCGGCCTTGAGGGTTTCAATCACGTTGGGGAACAGAGTCTTCTGATCCGCCAGTACTTCCAGCTTGACCAGCTTGTGCCCATCGAGCAGTTCACGGGCCAGGCGGCAGGTGCGCACGGCCTCTTCGGCGTCATAGCAGCCAGCAGTGTTCGGCAGGATCGTGTAGCGGTCCGGCGAGATCACATCCAGCAGATTGGGCTCGCCTGGGTTCTGGCCGATGTTGGTACGGCGCACCGCAACGGTGACGATCTGCGCACCGGAAGCTTCGATGGCGGCTCGGGTCTCGTCGAGATCTTTGTATTTACCGGTGCCTACCAGCAGGCGCGACTGATAGGTGCGGCCCGCAAGCGTGAAGGGTTTGTCGTGCGGAACTGGGCTCATGCGACCATCCTGTACAGATCAAAAGAAGCGTGAATTACGCCGCTGCACGGGCGACGTCCGGGAATATCGACGCGGCGGGCTCGTCAGCCGCCGCCAATCGCATGTACGACTTCAATCTGGTCGCCCTCGACCAGCGTCGTCGCGGCATGTTGGCTACGCGGCACGATCTCGCGATTGAGCTCGACCGCCAGTCTGCGCCCAGTCAGCCCCAGGCGCTGCAGCAGATCGGCCACCGACTGACCGTCAGGGAGCTCGTAGCGCTCGCCGTTCAACTGGATGTGCATAGTGATCGCCACCATTGCAAAAGGGCCAGCATTCTAGCCCGATCGACTCGGTCCACCAAGGCAGCCGCAACCACCATTCATTTCGGCCGCATGCATGCGAGCCGATCAGACGCGCAAGTTCCAGGCGGCCACCATCAAACAGATCCAGCCGGCCAGAAACGCCGTGCCACCGATGGGTGTGATGATTCCAAGCTTGCCGACGCCCGTCAGAGTCAGTAGATAGAGACTGCCGGAAAACAGCAGAATACCCAGCGTAAACAAGCCTCCTGCGGCGACCAGCAGTCGGCTAGGCGCATGCAGCGCCAGCAAGGCGATGCCGAATAACGCCAGCGCGTGGATCAGTTGGTAGTGCACGCCAGTCTGAAACACGGCGAGGTAGTCAGCAGTCAGGCGACTTTTCAATCCGTGGGCCGCGAAGGCGCCAAGCGCGACGCCAGTCAAGCCGAAGAGTCCAGCGAGCATAAGAAACGGGCGAATCATTCGGGGGCCTTCCGGTCAGGGACTGTATGCACCGTTATAATGCCCGTTCTCCCCGGTTGCGACCACGCCCCATGCTTCGAGCCCTGCTACGCCGACTCATCAAACTGCTGCTATGGCTGACGGCTCTGTCCGTATTGCTGGTGCTGGTGCTGCGGTGGGTGCCGCCGCCCTTCACTGCGCTGATGGTTGAACGCAAGATCGAATCCTGGACCAGCGGTGAAAGCATTGACCTGCAACGCAACTGGCGGCCCTGGAAAGAACTGCCGGACGACTTGAAGATGTCGGTCATCGCAGCCGAAGACCAGAAATTCGCCGACCACTGGGGCTTCGATATCGCTGCGATTCGCGCCGCATTCGAGCACAACGAACGTGGCGGCTCGCTCCGTGGCGCCAGCACCCTGAGCCAGCAAGTCGCGAAAAACCTGTTTCTTTGGTCCGGGCGCAGCTGGCTGCGCAAGGGACTGGAAGTCTGGTTCACCGGCTGGATAGAACTGCTGTGGCCGAAACAGCGGATCCTGGAGGTCTATCTGAACAGCGTCGAATGGGGCAAGGGGATATTCGGTGCCGAAGCCGCCGCACAGCATCATTTCGGCATCGGCGCACCCTACCTGTCTGCCAGTCAGGCCAGCCAGCTGGCCGCTGTACTGCCCAACCCTCGCGAGTGGAATGCCGGTCGACCCGGTCCGCATGTGCGCAGTCGCGCCGCCTGGATCCGAAAGCAGGTGAGGCAATTGGGCGGCAGCGGATACCTGAACAAACTATCAGCGAGCAAGTCACGCTGAAGGCAACCCGAAACATACCGTGACGGGCCAGCTTTAGAGCCCGTCCAACGACCAAGGTAACAGCCGGAGCGCTCTGTCGGAGCGTTATGGCAGTACGCCATCCCAGCGAGTAAGCTGCGATGAACATATGGGGTGAATGCCGGGCTACGCCCCGCATGTGAGGAAGGTCGCCGAACCGGGCGACGTCACCTTCTCGCCATTCGTCACTCACGCACGGCAGATAGCATGAGCGAAACAAGTGCACCGTTCAGCAAGGTGCGGCAATTCTTTCACTGGCGTAACAGCATCGCCTGGCTCGTCCTCGGGTTGGCGCTGTTGGTACAGCTGGCCCTTCTCAATCATCTGCAGATGAAAGAGGAGCGGGCCGCGCTCAAGCAGTTTGACCTGCTGGTAAACACCACCATTGAAGCCATTCATAAACGCATGACGGACCACGAGCAGATCCTGCTCGGGGCAGCTGGGCTGCTTGATGCTTCTGGAGAGGTATCGCGCGCGCAGTGGCGTGAATACAACGAGCGCCTGCACCTGGGTGAGCGCTACCCGGGCATTCAGGGGGTCGGTTTTGCCAAGGCCCTGCGGCCGTCTGATCTCGAAAGCCATGTGCTGAGCGTCCGGGCTGAAGGCTATGCCGACTACGAGGTCTACCCGCAAGGAACGGACCGCTCGCTATATACCCCCATCGTCTTCCTCGAACCTTTCCGCGATCGCAACCTGGCCGCTTTCGGCTTTGACATGTTCTCCGAGCCGGTTCGCCGGCAGGCCATGCTCAGCGCTGCTGAAACCGGAAGAACCCAGATCACAGGGAAAGTCACGTTACGCCAGGAGACTCACGGCAAGGTACAGGCAGGCATCCTTATGTATGTACCGCTCTACCATCCTGATGAGCCGTTAACGTCGGTGACCCAGCGCCTGCAAGCGTTAATGGGCTTCGTCTACAGCCCCTACCGGCTGGACGACCTGATGCGAGGAATTCTCGGCGCCGCCAATCCCAACCTAAGCTTGCACATATACGCAGGCGATACCGAGCAAGCCGAGCAGCTGATCTTTGTCAGTCAAGATGCTCCTGATGTCGGGCAAGCCCAATACAGCAAGGTGGTGCAGTTGAATCTCTATGGCCAGACATGGACGCTGCGCCTGGAGAGTCGTCCGGCCTTCGAGGAGTTTTTCCATACCAACAAAGGACTGATAACGGGTCTCGGGACCGGCCTGAGCGCGTTGCTGTTCCTGCTGACGTTTTCGCTGCTGCTCAGACGCCGCCGTGCTGAGGCGCTGGCCCAGCAGATGACCGAAGACATCCGGGAAAACAAACGCGCTCTTCAGCTCAGCGAAGAACGTCTCAGCCTTGCCCTCAAAGGCAGTAATGACGGGCTGTGGGACATGAACCTAGAAGCGGGAACCTTCTATGCATCGCCTCGCGCCTGGCACATGCTCGGCTACCGTCCCGGCGAGTTGAGTTCGGATCTCAAGCTCTGGGAGCGACTCATCGTAGCCGAGGATCTGCCTCAGGAACGGACCCAACTGGCCAAGACCATGCTATCGGCGGTCGATCACTTCACCACCGAGCTACGTCTGCAGCACAAAAGCGGCAAGATCACGCCGGTGCTGATCCGCGGCTACATCCAGCGCGACCGCGACGGCCAGCCGCTGCGGATCAGCGGCACCAGCATGGACTTGACCGAGCACAAGCGCATCGAGCAAATGAAAGACGAGTTCGTCTCAACGGTAAGCCACGAGCTGCGCACCCCTCTGACATCCATCAGCGGCGCCTTGGGCCTGATCACTGGCGGCGCCCTGGGCGACACACCGCCTGCCATCCAGCAGATGCTGGAGATCGCGCACCGCAACAGCCTGCGGCTGGGTTACCTGATCAACGACCTGTTGGACATGGAAAAAATCACCGCAGGCAAGATGACCTTCGATATGCGCGAGCACTCGCTGAGCCAATTGCTGGACGAGGCACTGATCAGCAACCAGGCCTTCGCTGCACATTTTGGGGTGAGCTGCATGCTGTGTGACCCGATCAATGTGCAGGTATGGGTCGACGGGTTACGCCTGCAGCAAGTACTGACCAACTTCCTTTCGAACGCGATCAAATACACCCCGGAAGGTGGGCAGGTCACTCTGCATTGCAGCCAGCCTGATCCCACCCATGTTCGCATCAGCGTGACCGATCAGGGGCCGGGCATCCCGGCAAGCTTCCAGACGCGGGTATTTGAAAAATTTGCGCAGGCGGATGCCTCCGACAGCCGCCAGAAGGGCGGCACTGGCCTGGGCCTCGCCATTACCAAGGAATTCATCGAGCGGATGGGCGGCCGTGTCGGCTTTGATACAGCCGAGGGCCAAGGCACAACGTTCTGGTGCGAGTTGCCAATCCTCGAGTCGGCCACCTTGGCACCAGACCAAGGCCAGCCTCGCTTGCTGGTGATCGAAGACGAACCGGACACCGGCCGGTTGCTGCTGCTGATGCTGCGCGATGCCGGTTATGCGGTTGACCGCGTACAGAGCCTGCACGCGGCACGAGACAAGCTGGCCAGCACCCGCTACGAGGCAATGACGCTCGATTTACATTTGCCTGACGGCAGCGGACGCGAGCTGATTGACGAAGTGCGTCGCAACCCTGACACGCGTGATCTGCCGATTATCGTGATATCGGCGGCCAGCCATTTCGAGCAGAATGCCAAAGATACGGGGATCACCTGGCTACACAAACCCATCAGCGCGGCCCAATTATTGATTGCCCTTACCGACAGTCTGGAGAGTTCCAGGCACTGCCGCTGATGCCAGCGATAATCCGGATGTGCCCCCTTCCTTTGGGTCGACTATAAAAAAAGGCGCTGCAGTTGCAGCGCCTTTGGGCTCGGGATGAAGATTCAGGCCATTACTATCAAGCCTGAATGGAACCCTTGAGCTTGTTCATCGCATTCTTCTCGAGCTGACGAATCCGCTCTGCAGAAACCCCATATTTGGCAGCGAGATCATGCAGAGTCGCTTTGGTATCGCTCAGCCAACGCTGCTGAAGGATGTCGCGGCTACGCTCATCGAGCGTGTCCAGCGCTTCGTGCAGGTTCGAATTGGAGTTATCGCTCCAATCGGCATCCTCGAGTTGCCGCGCCGGGTCGTAGCGATGATCCTCGAGATAATGCGCTGGCGACTGGTAGGCGCTGTCATCATCCGCATCGGCAGAAGGATCGAAGGCCATGTCATGTCCGGTGAGACGGCTTTCCATCTCGCGGACTTCGCGAGCCTCAACGCCGAGGCTGTCGGCGACCCGCTCGACCTCGTCATTGTTCAACCAGGCCAGACGCTTCTTCTGACTACGCAGGTTGAAGAACAGCTTGCGTTGCGCCTTGGTCGTGGCGACCTTGACGATGCGCCAGTTGCGCAGGATGAACTCGTGGATTTCGGCCTTGATCCAATGCACGGCAAAAGAAACCAGACGCACACCCATTTCCGGGTTGAAGCGCTTGACCGCCTTCATCAGGCCGACGTTGCCTTCCTGAATCAGATCGGCCTGTGCCAGACCGTAGCCGGAATAGCTGCGGGCGATGTGTACGACGAAGCGCAGGTGGGCCAGCACCATCTGACGGGCGGCCTCGAGGTCCTGTTGGTAGAACAGACGTCCAGCCAAGTCGCGTTCCTGCTCGACCGTGAGCAGCGGAATGCTGTTGACCGTCTGCACATAGGCCTCGAGATTGCCTCCCGGGACCAGGGCTTGAACAGGTTGGAGATTAGATGTCATGCAGGTCCTCCAAAAATGAAGCTGCAGCAGTTTAGCACTGCCGCATGAGACTGCAAGCCTGTGGAAAAGTTTCCTTACAGCCTAATAAATCCATCTAAATCAACAACTTAGCGAGGAGAAAGCTCGCTCAAATGCCTCGCCACGGCTAGCCAGGCGCCTATATAACCCAGCAGCACGGCACCCAGCACGAGCGAGAGCCCGTCATCGGCTGGCACACCTGCCAGACCAAAGTCACTGTTATACAAGCCAGCCAAGCCTATGACCGCCTCGTTCAACCAGCCGAGCCCATAAGCCAACAAGACCCAGGCCATCAGGCCTGCTCCCAGCCCGTACAACGCGCCCATGTAGAGAAACGGACGCCGCACGTAGCCGTCGGTACCGCCGACCAGCTTCACCACTTCAATCTCGGTGCGCCGGTTTTCGATATGCAGGCGGATGGTATTACCGATGACCAGCAGCAGCGTCGCGATCAGCAACAGGCTAAGCCCGAACACGAACCGATCACCCAATTTGAGAATTGCGGTCAACCGCTCGACCCAGAGCAGGTCCAGCTGTGCCTGCTCGACGCCGGGTAACTCTGCCAAGCGTTGGCGTAGCGCTTCGAGATTATCGCGATCAACTTCGTTGGGCGTCACCAAAATGACCCCGGGTAGCGGGTTCTCCGGCAGCTCCCGCAAGGCCTCGCCGAGCCCCGACAGCTGTTGAAACTCTTCCAGCGCCTGCTCGCGACTGATCCAGCTGGCTTCGGACACGTCGGGCATCGCCAGAACTTGCTCGCGCAACACCTGCCCCTGCGCCCCGTCCACATCCAGCTGCATGAACAGCGAAATCTGCGCCGCCCGCTGCCAGGAGCCGCCGAGCCGCTCGACATTGTCCAGTAACAGCGCCAGCCCCATCGGCAAGCTCAATGCGACCGCCATGACCAGGCAGGTAAAGAAGCTACCGATCGGTTGCTTGATCAGCCTGCCGACGCTATCCACCACGCTGGCTCGGTGGCTTTCAACCCAGGCATGAAACAGGGTGTTGAAGTCCGGCTCATCGCTCTTCGGCTGCTCGGGCTTGTTGCGTACACCGCCCGCGCGTTCGGCTGGATTCGGGTTCTGCTCGGGTGCGCTCATCGGGTAGCCTCCCCGTCGCCGATCAATCGGCCACGTTGCAGCGTGAGCATGCGGTGACGCATGCGGGCAATCAGCGCCAGGTCGTGGCTGGCGATCAGCACCGTGGTGCCGAGGCGGTTGATATCTTCGAATACGCCCATGATTTCAGCCGCGAGACGCGGGTCGAGGTTGCCGGTCGGTTCGTCGGCAAGCAGCAATGCCGGGCGGTGCACCACGGCGCGGGCAATGCCGACCCGCTGTTGCTGACCGGTGGAGAGATCGGAGGGGTACTGCAGCGCCTTGTCCTTCAGACTGACGCGCTCGAGCGCGGTCATTACACGCTGGCCGATTTCGCGCTTGTTCAACCCGAGGATCTGCAACGGCAGGGCGGCATTGTCGAACACGGTGCGATCAAACAGCAGTTGGTGGTTCTGGAACACCACGCCGATTTGCCGACGGAGAAACGGAATCTGCGCATTGCTGATTCGCGACAGATCCTGGCCGGCCAATAGCAGCTTGCCACTACTGGGCCTTTCCATCGCCAGCAGCAAACGCAACAAGGTGCTCTTACCGGCGCCGGAGTGCCCGGTGACGAAGAGGAACTCGCCGCGTTGCACATGGAAGGAAAGCTCGTGCAATCCGACGTGGCCGTTGGGATAGCGCTTGCCCACCTGTTCGAAACGGATCATGACGAGGCTCCGCCCGTCCCCTTCTCGGCAAACAGGGCGTCGACGAAGGCGTTCGCCTCGAAGGCTCGCAAGTCATCGATGCCCTCACCAACGCCGATGTAGCGGATCGGCGTGCCGAACTGTTTGGCCAGAGCAAAGATCACGCCGCCCTTCGCGGTACCGTCGAGTTTGGTCAGTGCCAGGCCGGTCAGCTCGACCGACTGATTGAACTGCTTGGTCTGGTTGATCGCGTTCTGACCGGTTCCGGCGTCGAGCACCAGCAGCACTTCGTGCGGCGCAGTTTCATCGAGCTTGCCCATCACCCGACGGACCTTTTTCAGCTCCTCCATCAGGTTGTCCTTGGTATGCAGGCGCCCGGCAGTGTCGGCGATGAGCACATCGATGCCCCGGGCCTTGGCCGCTTGCACCGCATCGAAGATCACCGAAGCGGAGTCCGCCCCCGTGTGCTGGGCGATCACCGCGATGTTGTTGCGCTCACCCCAGATCTGCAGCTGCTCGACTGCAGCCGCACGGAAGGTGTCGCCTGCGGCCAACATGACTTTCTTGCCTTCGAGTTGCAGCTTCTTCGCCAACTTGCCGATGGTCGTGGTCTTGCCAACGCCGTTGACACCTACCACGAGGATCACGAACGGCTGCTTGCTGCCGTCAATCAGCAGCGGTTGTTCCACAGGTTTGAGCAGGCTGGCGAGTTCTTCCTGCAACGCTTTATACAACGCACCGCTGTCAGCCAGCTCCTTGCGCGAGACTCGCCGCGCCAGGTTCTGCATGATCGCCGTGGTGGCCTCTACGCCAACGTCGGCAGTCAGCAGGCGGGTCTCCAGCTCATCGAGCAAATCATCATCGATGGCTTTCTTGCCAAGGAAAAGACTGGCCATGCCTTCGCCAATGCTGGCGCTGGTTTTCGACAGACCTTGCTTGAGCCGGGCGAAAAAGCCGAGCTTGGCTGGAGGCTCTTGGACAACCGGAGCCGGGGCCGGCTCGACGGCAATCTCGGCCAACACTGGCGATTCGGGCACGTCTTCAGGCTGAACCAGCTCCGGCGTAGGCTCGGGCTCTACCTCGGGCTCAAGCTGCAGTTCAGCGGCCAGTTTGATCTTCCGCTCCTCTTCGGGCTCCGCCTGGGTAGGCTCCGGCTCCGCAGGCAGGGACTCTTCGACCGTCCCTGCCTCGTCGGGCAATGCGGTATCGGGCTCGTCGGCGAACGGCTGGCTGTCTTCCAGCGGCTCGGCAGGCGGCGGTTCGGCCGCAGGTGTTTGCGGCTTCTTGCGAAACCAGCCAAACAGGCCTTTTTTCTCGCCAGCATCGGCCGGCGCCTTCTTGTCGTCGTTTGAACCAAACATGGAGAAGATTTTCTCAAAAGGGCGATACGCCAGCGGACATGCCACCAGCCGGACGGGCGCTATCCTAGCATTGAGCATCGGCCTTCGCTAAGCGTGGCCATCCGCCCAGCTTGCCGCGCCGGCACTGCATCTCCATATGCCTTTGCCCTGACACAAGGGCCCCAGTACCATGACTCGCGCGTCCTCACCAGCCCACGTGCTCGCGGGCGGGATCGATCATTGAACGAGCCTTTCTTAATTATGCCTTTGATGCTACGCCGCGCCGCAGCCCTGCTAATCAGCACCCTGTACCTACCGCTGGTCATGGCTGCCGAAGCCCAGCCCACCCACGAATTCTTTTTGGATAACGGCCTCAAGGTGATCGTGCGAGAAGATCACCGGGCACCGATAGTGGTCTCCCAGCTCTGGTACAAGGTTGGCTCCAGCTATGAGTCGCCCGGGCACACAGGCCTGTCCCACGCCCTCGAACACATGATGTTCAAGGGCAGCCGCAAACTTGGCCCGGGCGAGGCCTCGCGCATCCTGCGCGAACTGGGCGCCGAAGAGAACGCGTTCACCAGCGACGACTACACCGCCTACTACCAGGTACTGGCGCGCGACCGCCTGGCCGTGGCCTTTGAGTTGGAAGCCGATCGCCTGGCAAGCCTCAAATTGCCGCCAGAGGAGTTCGAGCGCGAAATCGAAGTAATCATGGAAGAGCGCCGCCTGCGTACCGACGACAAGCCCAGCGCGCTGGCCTTCGAGCGCTTCCAAGCCATGGCCTACCCGGCCAGCGGTTACCACATCCCGACGATTGGCTGGATGGCCGATCTCAAGCGAATGACCAGCGAGGACCTACGCACTTGGTACGAGCGCTGGTATGCGCCCAACAACGCAACCCTGGTGGTGGTTGGTGACGTTACGGTCGATGAAGTCCGAACCTTGGCAGAACGATACTTCGGACCGATCAAGAAAAAGGACGTACCAAATGCCAAGCGTCCACTGGAACTGGAAGAACCTGGCGAGCGCCAGCTGCGCCTGCATGTGCAAACCCAGGTCCCCAGTCTGATCATGGCTTTCAATACACAGAGCCTGGCCACCAGTGAGAACCCAAGGCAGATCCATGCACTGCGGCTGATCAGTGCGCTGCTCGACGGCGGCTACAGCGCACGCCTGCCCCAGCAACTCGAACGAGGCGAGGAATTGGTGACCAGCGCCTCGGCCTGGTACAACGCCTACGCCCGCGGCGACACGCTGTTTGTCTTGAGCGCTGCGCCAAACATGCAGAAAGGCCGGACGCTGGAAGAAGTCGAGGCTGGTCTCTGGAAACAGCTGGAACGGCTCAAGCAGACTGCGCCCTCGACCGAGGAGCTGGAAAGGGTCCGCGCTCAGGTCATCGCCGGACTGGTCTACGAGCGCGACTCCATCACCCAGCAAGCGACCACCATCGGTCAACTCGAGACTGTCGGGCTCTCCTGGCGGCTGATGGATGAAGAGCTCAGCGCCCTGGAGGCCGTTACGCCAGAGGATATTCAGGAAGCAGCCCGTACCTATTTCACTCGCTCACGCCTGAGCGTTGCCCATGTTCTACCCGAGGAGTCCAGCGATGAGTGATCGCCACCTGTTGCGTCGCGGCCTGCTCGGCTTGGCGATGGCGTCCTGCCTCGGCCTGGCCGCCTGCACCGAAGAAGCCGGCGATGCGGTCCTATCCATTCCGGTACCGACCGAAGAAACCGTCGCCACGCCGGCCGAGTCCGGACAGGCCATCGCGATTGACGCCAAAAAGGACGAAGCCGCTCGCACACAGCTCGAGTCGTTGGCCGAGCTCGGCGACAAACCGCTGGCCCGTCGTGAACTCGATATTCAGAGTTGGCAGACCGATGGCGGCGCCAAGGTACTGTTTGTCGAGGCGCATCAGTTGCCCATGTTCGACCTGCGCCTGACCTTTGCCGCTGGCAGCAGCCAGGATGACGGCGTGCCCGGCCTGGCCATGCTGACCAATGCCATGCTCAACGAAGGCATAGAAGGCAAGGATGTCAGCGCAATCGCCGAGGGCTTCGAAGGCCTGGGCGCAAATTTCGGCAACGGCTCCTACCGCGACATGGCGGTCGCCAGTCTGCGCAGCCTGAGCGAGACGGAAAAACGCGAGCAGGCGCTGCAGCTGTTCAGCCAGGTCGTCGGTCAACCGACCTTCCCCGAAGACTCGTTGCAGCGAATCAAGAACCAGGTCCTGGCCGGCTTCGAGTTCCAGAAACAGAACCCAGGCAAGCTTGCCAGCCTCGAACTGTTCGAGCAGCTCTATGGCGATCATCCTTATGCTCACGCCAGTGAAGGCACACCGGAGTCGATCCCCGGCATCAGCGTCGAAGAGCTGCGCGCCTTTCATCAGAAGGGATACACCGCCGGTAACGCCGTGATTGCGCTGGTTGGCGACCTGAGCCGCGAGGAAGCCGAAGCCATCGCCCAGCAGGTCTCCGCGGCACTGCCCCAGGGCCCTGCGCTGGCGCCACCGCCATCACCAAGCGAGCCAACCGCTGGCACTCACCACATCGATTTCCCCTCCAACCAGACTCACCTGATGCTGGCGCAACTGGGTATTCCCCGTGACCATCCGGATTACGCCGCGCTTTACCTGGGCAATCAGATACTTGGCGGTGGCGGTTTCGGCACGCGCCTGATGGAAGAGGTTCGCGAAAAGCGCGGCCTGACCTACGGCGTCTATTCAGGCTTCAGCCCAATGCAGGTCGCCGGCCCGTTCATGATCAATCTGCAGACCCGTGCCGAACTGGCCGAAGGCACGCTGGCGCTGGTTCAGCGTCTGGTAGCCGAATATCTGGAAAAGGGGCCAACCGACGCTGAGCTGGCGCGCAGCAAGCGCGAAATTGCTGGCAGCTTTCCGCTGTCGACGGCGAGCAACAGCGACATTGTCGGTCAGCTGGGAAGCATCGGCTTTTACGACCTGCCGCTGACCTATCTTGAAGACTTCATGCAACAGGTCCAGGCGCTGTCGGTCGAAGACGTCAAGGCCGCGATGAACAAGCATCTGAGCTCGGACGACTTCGTGATTGTTACCGCGGGTCCGCAGGTTGAGCAAAAGCCGCTGCCCCCGCCGAGCACGAAGCCCCTCGAACAACCCAGCAGCGTTCCGGAGCATTGATGGCCAATCCACCCGTACGCCCCACCGCCCACGGAGGCCAGGGCCAGTTACGTATCATCGGCGGTGAATGGCGCAGCCGTCGATTCGGCTTCCCTGACGCAGAAGGCCTGCGACCGACACCTGATCGAGTACGCGAGACGCTGTTCAACTGGCTCGCGCCCTACCTCTCCGGTGCACGCGTGCTCGACCCCTTTACCGGAAGTGGCGCGCTCTACCTGGAAGCCCTCTCGCGCGGTGCCAGTATGGCCCTCGCGCTGGATGTGAACGCCAATGCCATCGCCAACCTGCGCAAGCATCTCGATACGCTCAAGTGCGGCCAGGGTCAGCTGCTGCAGAGCGATGCCCTGCGCTATCTCGAAACCCAGAGCCCAACCCCCTTCGACCTGGTGTTTCTAGATCCGCCGTTCAACAAGAACCTGCTGCAGCCCACGTGCGACCTGTTGGAGAATCGGGGCTGGCTGGCGAAGCACGCCTGGGTTTATACCGAGAGCGAAGCCGCCCCTTCTAGCCTCGGCCTGCCTGGCAACTGGCGTCGGCACCGCGAAAAACAGGCGGGCAAGGTGAACTACGCGCTGTGGGAGCGCACCGGCGAAGCGTAAGGCTCAGGCCGCGCCGTGGCCTGGTTGGACCCAGGCAACCAGGCCACACGGATCGCATTGCAATCGACCCAGGGTGATCATGTCCGCCACCATTCCCGATACAGCCTTTGCACCTGAAATGGATCCCTCCTTCGCCCCGGCCTGGTGGTTGCCCGGTGGCCACCTGCAAACGCTATGGAACCCCTTCTGCCGTCGCGCGCATCTGCTTCAGCGCCGCAGAGAGCGGTTATGGCTGGCAGACGAAGACTTCATCGATCTCGATTGGCACGGGCCACATGATCCCGAGGCACCGCTCGTGCTGGTTTTGCATGGCCTGACCGGCTCATCGAATTCGCTCTATGTGCTTGGCCTGCAACGGCAGTTGGCGAGCCGAAACTGGGCAAGCGTCGCCATCAACTGGCGAGGGTGCTCTGGCGAGCCGAACCTGCTTCCGCGCGCCTACCATTCCGGCGCCAGCGATGACCTGACCGAAGTGATCGCTCACCTACAGGCCGCACGGCCATTGGCGCCGCTCTATGCCGTGGGGTATTCGCTTGGGGGCAACGTGCTGCTCAAATACCTTGGCGAGACCGGCCAGGCAGCACCGCTGGAAAAGGCTGTGGCGGTTTCCGTACCCTTTCGCTTGGACCAATGCGCCGACCGTATCGGATTGGGCTTTTCAAGGGTGTACCAGGCGCATTTCATGCGCGAGATGGTCGCCTATGTCAGGGACAAGCAGCACCTCTTCGAGAGCAAGGGTAATGACGTCCATCTCTCGGCACTGAAGCGCCTGGGATCGCTGGAGGGCATGCGCACTTTCTGGGATTTCGATGGCCGCTTCACCGCGCCATTGCATGGCTATACCGATGCCCACGACTACTACCGCCGCGCCTCAAGCCGCTATTTCCTACCGGAGATCCGCGTTCGGACGCTGTTAATCCAGGCCGAGGACGATCCCTTTGTCTTTCGCCATAGTCTGCCCGAGCCGGATGAGCTTTCAGCCACCACCACACTGGAACTGCACAGGACCGGCGGGCACGTCGGTTTCGTCGAGGGCTCGCCGTTCAAGCCAAGCTATTACCTCGAGCGGCGGATACCGGAGTGGCTGACGCAGCCTTAGCAGACAAGACAGGTCTCACTGGCTGGCCGATCAACCGTTCATGAGCGGGGCGTGCAGTTGCGCCAACAAGCTTGAAACGCCAGGCCGTGCAGCCTCTGTCACGAACCCCTCCTCTAGCGCCAGCAGCTGGAAGATCCCGCGACGTAGCATGTGCCTATCCATGCGCTTGTCATCGGCCCCGTCCACCGTGCAGAGAAAGGGCACCCATGACGTCATGATGATCCAGGCATTGACGGCCAGCGCCTCTACCTGGGGAGGCGTCATCCGGAGGATTCCGGCATCGACGAAGCCTTGATAGATCCTCTGCGCACTCAGCAAGTGGCGTCTGGCAAACAGCCGGTAGCGCTCGGCCAGCATGTTGTCGCCACTCAACAGATGCTCAAGGTCACGGTGCACGAAACGGTAATCCCACATAGCCGAGAGCAGCGCCTCGAGGTACTCGGTCTTGTCCTCGATGGTCAGCGCCCGGCCTTCCGGCAGCTGCAGAAATCCATCGACATTCCGCTCATATCGATCAAACAGTTCGGCGATGATCACCTGCTTGTTGCGGAAGTGGTAATAGAGGTTGCCGGGCGAAATCTCCAGGTGCGCAGCGATGTGGTTCGTGGTCACGCTACGCTCGCCCTGGGCATTGAACAGCTCGAGGCTGGCCTGCAGGATGCGCTCGCGGGTTCTTGGTTTCGGGGACATTGCGGAAAGCTACTTTCGTTGTGCTAGAGCCGGGACGCAAAGGTAACCCGACCACCGTGGACGCGCACCGGTTTGACAGTTTAGAGTTTTTACTCTAGAAATCTTCGATCTGTCGCTTTCCGGAGCATCGTTCATGCTTGCCGACGCTGTGTATTCGCACTCCACCCATCTCGAAACCGAGCGTTTACAGGCGTTATTCGAGCTTCAGCGCAGTGCTTTTCAGGCCAACCCCAGCCCTACTGCAGCGGATCGCCTGCAGTGGCTAGAGGCGCTGCATGATTTGCTCGCCAGTCATCAGCAGCCGGTGATCGATGCCATCAGTGAGGATTTCGGTAATCGCTCGGCTGACGAGACACGGCTCGCCGAGATCATGCCCAGCCTGCATGGCATTCGCCACGCCAAACGCCTTCTGCCGCGCTGGATGAAGCCCTCTAGACGCAGTGTAGGACTGGCCTTTCAGCCCGCCAGCGCCCGCGTCGTTTATCAGCCACTCGGGGTGGTCGGCATTATCGTGCCGTGGAACTACCCGCTGTATCTGGCCATCGGCCCGCTGATCGGCGCGCTGGCTGCCGGCAACCGGGTGATGCTGAAGATGAGCGAGTCGACTCCGACTACCGGTCAACTACTCAAGGACTTGCTCGCGCAGATCTTTCCCGAGGACCAGGTCGCGGTTGTCCTCGGCGAGGCAGAGGTAGGCATCGCGTTTTCCAAGCTGCCTTTCGATCATCTGTTGTTCACCGGCAGCACCAGCATTGGCCGTCACGTCATGCGCGCCGCCGCAGAAAACCTGACCCCGGTAACACTCGAACTGGGCGGCAAATCGCCCGCTATCGTTTCAAACGATGTGCCACTCGCCGACGCTGCCGAGCGCATCGCCTTCGGCAAGACGCTCAATGCCGGGCAGACCTGCGTCGCGCCAGACTATGTGCTGGTCCCTCGGCAGCGCGTCGATGGTTTTGTCGAGGCCTATCAAAAGGTCGTTCAGCGTTTTTATCCAAAGCTGGCGGACAACCCGGACTACACCTCCATCGTCAACCGGCGGCAGCATGACCGTTTGCTAGGCTATCTGGACGATGCCCAGGCCAAGGGTGCGCGCCTGCTCCCGCTGTTCGAGCAAGGCCAGGACCGGCGCATGCCGCACTGCCTGCTGCTCGACGCCACCGACGAGATGCAGGTCATGCAGGACGAGATCTTCGGCCCGCTGCTGCCGGTGGTGCCCTATGACGGGATCGATCAGGCGCTCGCCTATGTCAACGCACGTCCACGCCCACTGGCGCTGTATTACTTCGGCTACGACCGGAGCGAGCAGCGCCATGTGCTGCGTCACACCCATTCCGGTGGGGTCTGTCTCAACGACACGCTGGTGCATGTCGCGCAGGATGATCTGCCCTTTGGTGGCGTTGGTCCGTCGGGCATGGGTCATTACCACGGGCACGATGGTTTTCTCACCTTCAGCAAGGCCAAGGGCGTTTTTATCAAGCAACGTTTCAATGCCGCGCGAATGATTTACCCCCCTTACGGCAAGGCCCTGCAGAAGCTGGTCTACAAGTTGTTCGTGCGCTGAAAAGCGCAGCCGGTGACAACAATGACCAGTACCGAGCGATCCTTTTCCCGCCGCAGCCTTCTCAGGGTCGGGCTGTTTGGCAGCGCCGCCTTGGCCGGTGCAGGCCTGCTCGGCAGTTTGTCTGGCTGTCGCGCCGAGCCGTCTGCTGCGGGCTTCACGCAGTTGCGCGACAGCGACCTGCCGATGCTACAGCGACTGACGCCAGTCCTGCTGGAAGGCGCCGTGCCGGAATCGAGCATGCCCAGCGCCCTTCAGGGCACCCTGGCGAGCCTTGATCAGGGGCTCGCCCATCTGTCACCCGCCGTGTTGAGACAGGTGCAGCAGTTATTTGATTTGCTCTCTCTTACCGTCACCCGCGGCCCGCTGACGGGCATCTGGGGCGCCTGGGAACAGGCGCAGGATGGCGAGGTACAGGCGTTTCTACAGCGATGGGAGAACAGCCCGATCGCACTGTTGCGCCAGGGTCATGCCTCGCTTCAGCAGATGATTCTGATGGCCTGGTACGGCCGCCCGGAATCCTGGCGGCACTGCGGTTATCCCGGCCCGCCGGTCATCTAGCGATGGACACGAAGACCGCTCGCCCGACCTGAGGAACCGAAATGCCTGTTACCGACCCCATTGCCGAAGGTATCGCTCGCGGCTGGAAAACCCATGACGGTTCGCAGTTTGAACGAGACCTCACGCTCGACGCCGACATTGCCATCGTTGGCAGCGGGGCTGGCGGTGCCACCAGTGCCGAGTTCCTCAGCGCAGCCGGCTACAAAGTGCTGCTGATCGAGGAAGGTCCGCTGCGCAGCAGCCGCGACTTCGACATGCAGGAGCCGTCCGCCTACGCCTCGCTCTATCAGGAGGCGATCGGCCGTACCAGCAAGGACGGCGCCATTACCATACTGCAAGGCCGTGCCGTCGGCGGTTCGACACTGGTGAACTGGACATCGAGTTTCCGCACCCCAGCCGCCACTCTAGAACATTGGGCGCGTGAACATTCCGTCAAAGGGCTTTCCGAACAATCCATGGCGCTCTGGTTCGAACGCATGGAACAGCGCCTGGGCATCGAGCCATGGCCACTGCCGCCCAACGCCAACAATCAGGTGATCCGCGACGGCTGCTCAGCACTCGGCTACAGCTGGGCGGTGATCAGGCGCAACGTGCGAGGCTGCTGGAATCTGGGCTACTGCGGCATGGGCTGCCCGACCAATGCCAAGCAGTCGATGCTGGTGACAACCATCCCGGCCACTCTGGATTCCGGCGGCGAGCTGCTTTACCTCGCTCGCGCCGAACGCCTTGTTCTGGACAAGTCGCGCGTCACCGCACTGGAGTGCCTCGCCATGGATGCGCGCAGCGTCGCGCCGACCGGCCACAAGATTCGGGTGCGTGCTCGCCACTACATCCTCGCCGGTGGCGGGATCAACACACCCGCCATCCTGCTGCGCTCGGACGCGCCTGACCCACATCAGCGCGTCGGTAAACGCACCTTTCTGCATCTGGTGAATTTCTCCGCAGCCCAGTTCGAGCAGGTGATCAACCCGTTCTACGGGGCGCCCCAGTCGATCTATTCCGACCATTTCCAATGGGACGATGGCGCCCGCGGGCGTATGTCCTACAAGCTTGAAGTGCCGCCTATTCATCCGGCCCTGGCCGCGACGCTGCTTGGCCGCGCCGGCACCGACAACGCCAGGCGCATGGAACAGCTGCCACATACCAACGCCATGATTGCGTTGATGCGCGATGGATTTCACCCTGACAGCGCCGAAGGCGATGTTCAGCTGCGCAGCGACGGCACGCCCACGCTCGACTACCGGATGACGCCCTACACCTGGGATGGCATCCGCCGTGCCTACCACAGCATGGCCGAGATCCAGTTCGCTGCAGGCGCCAGAGCCGTCCTGCCGCTGCACAACGATGCCAGCCATGCGGTCAGCCTCAAGCAAGCACGCCAGATGATTGATGGGCTGAATCTCGAGCTATATCGCACCCGGCTCGGCAGTGCTCATGTAATGGGCGGTTGCGCCATGGGCGAAGACCCGCGCCAAGCGGTCACTGACAGCCTTGGTCGGCATCATCAGCTGGACAACCTGTCGATCCACGACGGTTCGCTGTTTCCCACCAGCATCGGTGCCAACCCGCAATTGTCCATCTATGGCCTTGCCGCGAACCTCTCGAGTCAATTGGCCGAAAGGTTGAAAAAACCATGAACAGCTTCGTTGTGCTGACATTCGGCAGCCATCCGCATTGATGCTTTACGCTGCAGACACCGAGCCGCTACCATCCACCCCCCACGCAAGCGTCAGGACGCCGCGATGAATCGAGTGCTGTATCCGGGAACCTTCGACCCGATCACCATGGGCCATACCGACCTGGTCGAGCGCGCCTCGCGCCTGTTCGATGAAGTCATCATTGCCGTCGCTGCCAGCCCCAACAAGAATCCGCTGTTCCCGCTGGAACAACGCGTTGCACTGGCCAAGGAAGTGACCTCGCACCTGCCGAACGTCAAGGTGATGGGGTTTTCCACTCTGCTGGCGCACTTCGTCACCGAACAGAAAGCCAATGTGCTGCTGCGCGGTCTGCGGGCGGTTTCGGACTTCGAATACGAGTTCCAGCTGGCCAATATGAACCGCCAGCTCGTTCCGGACGTGGAAAGTTTGTTTCTTACGCCATCGGAAAAATTTTCCTATATTTCCTCGACCCTGGTCCGCGAGATCGCCCGGCTTGGCGGCGATGTCAGCAAATTCGTTCACCCCTCGGTGATGAAGGCGCTGACCGAGCGCTACGGCTCGCGCTGAAGAACCCCAGCCTTTGCGCAGCGGACACTTAGCGACGGAAGGGTGAGCACTGCCGCGTGCACCGGGCGAGTCGATGCGGCAAAATTGGCGCGTCGTTATTACTTGCGCTGCGGCAGATGCCGCAGCTGGAGCCAGCTGGATGTCCCTGATAATCACCGATGACTGCATCAACTGCGACGTGTGCGAGCCTGAGTGCCCGAACAGCGCGATTTCCCAGGGCGAGGAAATCTATGTCATCGACCCGAACCTCTGCACCGAGTGCGTTGGCCACTACGACGAACCGCAGTGTCAGCAAGTCTGCCCGGTCGACTGCATCCCCCTCGACGAGAGCAATGTCGAGAGCAAGGACGAGCTGATGCAGAAGTACATGATCATCACCGGCAAGGCCTGATCATTCTCTTCGGCCTCACCCGAGCGGTGAGGTCAACAATCCCTCTCGCCTTAAACTCCAAACGATCTCGCTACAGGCTGGCACTCACACGCCTGGCTGCGCCTGTCAGCAATCCAACGAAACAGAATCGAAGCCCGGAAACAGAACGGCTCCGCACGCTGTGAAGCGGCGGAGCCGTGATGGCAGTTTCCGAACGGCCAATGCTGGCGGGGATTCAGTCCTGGCGGTTGTAGCCGACGCGGGTGCAGCCCAGGCAGCGGGCAAAGGCTGCAGCGCCCGGCTCGACGACCAGCGCATGGCCGGTTTCCTTGATTCCACCGCCCATCGCACTGAACGGCAAGCTGACCACAAACAGGCCGGCGCCGACGACGGTCGCGGCGATCAGCAACGGCCGGGCAATCAGCAGATCGCCAACGATGGAGAAGGCTTTGGGGGCTTCGACGGTGTACATCGGATCGCCGCTGGCGTTCTGCTGTACCGATTGCGCCTGCACGGGCATCGTCAGCAGACCTGTGGTCAGGGCCAAGACAACAGCAGTGGAGCGAAACAGATTCATGGTGTGGTCCTTCAGCTGGGCGATACGAGGCAGGTAATTGTAGTGCTGGCCACTATAGCAGCGGCCGTCGGTTAGTGATCGTGAACAACGTCAACGCCTGCGCACTCAGGCGAGATCATCGCTGGCAGCGGCCGCAATAAACACTGGCCCGCTGGCCGAGGCGAATTTCCCGCAAGGTCGAGCCGCAGGTCTTGCAAAAATCTCCGCCTCGACCGTAAACGAACAGTTCCTGCTGGAAATAGCCCGGTTTGCCGTCGCCACCGACGAAATCGCGCAGCGTGGTGCCGCCGCGTTCGATGGCGTAGGCAAGGATGCGCTTGATCTCGACGGCCAGCTTCATATAGCGCGCCCGTGACACTGCGCCGGCGGCACGCCGCGGATCGATTCCGGCAGCGAACAACGCCTCGCTTGCATAGATATTGCCGACACCAACGACCACCGCGTTGTCCATGATGAAGGGCTTGATCGCCATGCTGCGTCCGCGCGACATCTGATACAGCCGTTCACCGTCGAACGCATCGCTCAACGGTTCCGGCCCAAGGCTGGCGAGCAGCACATGACTCAACGGATCATCGCTCCAGAGCAGCGCGCCGAAGCGCCGTGGGTCCGTGTAGCGCAGCGCCATGCCGTTTTCCAGCACGATGTCGACATGCTCGTGCTTTCCAACCGGCAGATCCACTGGAACCAGACGCAGGCTGCCGGACATGCCCAAGTGTGCGATCAGGGTGCCGACTTCCGCCTTGATCAGCAGGTATTTGGCGCGCCGCTCAACGCCCTCGATGCGCTGGCCAGACAGCCGCACATCGAGATCATCGGGAATCGGCCAGCGCAGCCGCCGCTCGCGCACGACGACCTGGCTGACACGCTGGCCGACCAGATGCGGCGCGATACCGCGGCGGGTGGTTTCAACTTCGGGGAGTTCGGGCATCAGAGAAAACAAGCAGTGTGGAACGGATGGCGACCTTAGCAGCTAACGCGCAGCCCGGTCAGCCGACACCCAGCTCGCGGAGGCTGTCGCGCTGGCATTCAAAATCGTATTCCGAGAGGCCGACGTACTCGAGCACCAGCTGCGCCACGGCATCCCACTCATGGTCTTCGGGCTGTTCACCTAATACGCGATGACAGGCGCAGATGTGCTCGGCCATCTTCAAGATTGCCAAGAGCGTTTTGATCTGCGGATCGCCCCACTCGTCGCTGAACAGGGCCATGGCGTTGTGGTGGTTGGCAATGGCTTCGCACAAGTGCTGCGGCAGCTTCCAGGAGCGCGCCACAAAGTAACCCACCACGGCGTGGTTGGTATTGAGCACCCGATTCTCGATGTCAGTGATACGCGTCTCGGCGCCAACGCTGGCGTAGGCCTCCTCCAGCACCGTCATGTAGCCAGGGAAGCGCGTCAGCATCAGCGGAATGCCGCAGTTGTGAAACAGCCCGAGGGTATAGGCCTCATCAGGCGCGGGAAGCCCGATACGCTTGGCCAGCGCCAGACAGGTACTGGCCACATCCTGCGCCGAATCCCAGAAACGATTAAGCGTGACAATGGCGGCATCGGTCAACTCGCCCCGGATCGATTGCGCGTTGATCAAATTGATCACCGAACGGCAACCCAGCAGGTTGACGGCTTGCTGAATCGAGGCAATGCGATTGGCAAGGCCGAAAAACGGCGAGTTCACGGTTTTCAGCAAGGCGCCGGACAACCCCGGATCCTGGCTGATCAGCCGCGCAATCGCGCGTAGGTCGGGATCAGGCATGACCTGTTCCATCTGCAGATCAACCATGATCTGCGGCTGCGGTGGAACACTGATCCCTTGCAGCACGCTGCGGATCTGCTCGTCGGTGAGTTCGATGGACATGGAGACGGCCAGGCCTGGCGAATAGCACAAAGCCACTAAATAAAGAGTGCGAACTTTGGCCGAGTTCATGGTCGGATTCAAGTAGATCACTTTGCAATCCGACGAGGAGGAAACGAGATGGCCGATTCGCTGAAAGGAAAACGCGTAGCGATCCTGGTAACAGATGGTTTCGAGCAAATCGAGCTGACTGGTCCAAAAGAAGCATTGGAGAACGCCGGCGCGACCGCTGAGATCGTTTCGTCATCAAACGGCGAGGTCACCGGCTGGAACCACACCACACCCGCCACCAAGTTTCACGTAGACAAAACGTTCGACAGCATTCGCATGGAGGACTATGACGCCGTGCTGTTGCCTGGCGGGGTGGTGAATTCCGACACCATCCGCACCGACGAGATGGCTCAGGAATTGGTTCGCGACGCGGCGCGAGCGAACAAGACCATCGCGGTGATCTGCCATGGCGCTTGGCTATTGGCCTCGGCCGGTCTGGTCAAGGGCAAGAAGATGACCAGCTGGCCTTCGCTGACCGACGATCTTAAGAACGCCGGTGCCGATTGGGTCGATGAGCAGGTCGTGGTTGACGGACACCTGATCAGCAGCCGCAAGCCGGATGACATTCCGGCCTTCAGTCAAGCCCTGATCCAGGCCCTTGCGGCCTGATGGAAGCTGGAGGCTGAACCTAGGGTGGATCGCGCTTCATCGATCCACCCTAGGTTCGGTGCTCTTTGAAGCCTAGGATGCAGCCAATCGCCGGCGATCCTTTGCACAGCCCCCTTTTCAACGCCCTTCCGTCCAGCCTAGGCCATTGCCCTGCGCTCAACCAGCCAGCGCTTTTGTCAGCCCTCTGGCCTATAATCGCGCCCTTTTCCCGGAGCCCTCCCGATGAGCTTGCCCAGCCTGCGCCTCAAAGCCAACGCCGATCGCCGCCTGCGCGCCGGCCATCTGTGGGTTTACAGCAACGAGGTGGACACCGCAGTCACACCGCTGAGTGGTTTTGCCGCTGGCGATCAGGCCATCCTCGAAGCGGCGGGCGGAAAGCCGCTGGGCATCGTCGGCGTCTCGCCAAACAACCTCATCTGTGCTCGTCTCTTGTCTCGAGATCTCAAGCACAGCCTGGACAAGTCGCTGCTTGTGCACCGCATCCAGGTCGCTCTGTCGCTGCGCGATCGCCTGTTCGATCAACCGTGCTACCGCCTGATCTATGGCGACTCGGACCTGCTGCCAGGCCTGGTGGTGGACCGCTTTCACGACCACTTGGTTGTGCAGCTGGCCTCGGCGACCATGGAGCGCAACAAGGATGCCGTGCTCGAAGCCCTGGTGCAGGTCCTCAAGCCCCGCGGCGTGCTGTGGAAAAATGACTCCAGTGCCCGCGACGCCGAAGGGCTGGAGCGCTACGTCGATACCGCCTTCGGTGTAGTTCCGGAATGGGTTGCGCTGGAAGAGAACGGCGTGAAGTTCGAAGCCCCTGTGCTTCAAGGCCAGAAGACCGGCTGGTTCTACGATCACCGGATGAACCGCGCACGCCTGGCGCCCTACGTCAAAGGCAAGCGCGTGCTCGACCTGTTCAGTTACATCGGCGGCTGGGGCGTACAGGCGGCAGCGTTCGGCGCCAGCGAAGTGTTCTGCGTGGATGCCTCCGCGTTTGCGCTGGATGGCGTCGAGCGCAACGCCGCGCTCAATGGCGTTGCGGAGAAAATGACCTGCGTGGAAGGCGATGCCTTCGAAGCGATGAGGGAGCTGAAGAACGCCGAAGAGCGCTTCGACGTGGTCATCACCGACCCGCCAGCATTCATCAAGCGCAAGAAAGACATCAAGAACGGCGAGGCCGCCTACCGTCGTCTCAACGAAACCGCGATGCGCCTGCTGAACAAGGACGGCATCCTGGTCAGCGCCTCTTGCTCGATGCACCTCGAAGAAGACAACCTGCAGAACATCCTGCTCGGCAGTGCCCGCCATCTGGATCGCAACATCCAGCTGCTCGAGCGTGGATCACAGGGCCCGGACCATCCGGTGCATCCGGCGATCCCCGAGACCCGCTATATCAAAAGCATCACCTGTCGCATCCTGCCTAACAGCTGATAGCTCCCGCCAGACGAACGAAGCCCCACACCAAGACGCGTGCCGGGCTTCGTTAACCGCCTTACTCGATACCCTTGCGCTCCTCGGTCCAAAGATAGCTGGTGCACAACCCGCAGAAGCGACCATAGAAGGTGCTGCGCGCCGTTTCGTCCTCCATCAGCTGGTATCGGAACCACGCTGTTGAGGGGCCGCGGTAGGCTCCACCGTCACCGACCGGCTCGAAGTGACTGACATAGCGCCGTTCACCCCAAAACACCGGCACATTGGCCCGTGTGTAGACCGGCTGCGCGTTGAGATACGGAAACGCGATGGTGTCGCCGCCGCCTGACATCAGAAACATCGGCCCCTTCTGATTCCGCTGGGACGACGAGTCATGCCCCAGCCCGATGGTGTAGGGCTGAATTGGCGCGGTCACGCTCACGCGATCATCCTGCCCAGCCATGATCGACCCACCGCCGCCCTGGGAATGACCTGACGTGCCGACCCGGCCGGTGTTGAGCACGCCAACGTAGGTACCGAAGCTGCGGTTGCTCTCCTGCACCAGGTAGTCGAGGCAGGCCAGCATGTCCCGGCCGGTTCCGGCATTGGAGGTCTCTGCGGCGGCGACGACGAAGCCATGACTCGCCCAGTGCGACAAGAGGCCCGAATACGCGGTAGGGCCCGTCCCGGTCCCGTTGCCCCACAACAGTACCGGGTGGCGCACCCCGTTCTGCCCCAGCGTGGAAGGTCGATAGACCCGGCAGTTCGGGCCTTCGCTGCGGCTTGTCGTGGCATAGGGGCCGGAGCGGTCGAAACTGGTCACGCTCGGAAACGGCGCTCCGGGTGTGTCCGGCAGCGAAGAAGCAATGGCAGACCCGCAAAACGCCAAGGCTAGCGCAGCGGCTATACCGCCGAGTTTGATGTCCAGCATGTGTATTCCTCTTCTTGTTCTGATTATCTGAAGCTACGTTGGCGCCTGCTCGAAATACGAGCCGAACGCAAGGCACCGCCTGGGTCACCCGCCCGATTATCGGCAGCGGGTGGCCAGTCGGCCCGAACCAACCCTAGCCAGCAAAACCCACTGCGCCACCTCAGGCACCGGTTAAGCGGATGAACGGCTTCGCTTGGTCCCGGCTGAATAACGCATCATTAGCTCCGGTGTTGATGCAGTCGACCCAGCCTGGGTGAGCGCCGGTAATCGCGCCGTTTGGCTCACTGACAGGAACGCGCGTAGAATCGCCTGCATTCCTCGCCGCTATCCCCCGGCGGGCCATGAGCCCAGGCCGCCCGAGCGATACCCCGCCTCGATCCGGCCCCTGCGCACGCACGGCTACCTGCCGTTGCATGCGGCACAGGTGACGCTCACCATTAGCACCACTCGACCAGCTGATTAGCCGCAGGAACCGTCATGCCCGATTACCGCTCGAAAACCTCCACGCACGGCCGCAACATGGCTGGTGCCCGCGCGCTGTGGCGCGCCACCGGCATGAAGGACGAAGACTTCAAGAAGCCGATCATCGCCATCGCCAACTCCTTCACCCAGTTCGTGCCAGGACACGTGCATCTGAAGGATCTGGGCCAGCTGGTCGCCCGCGAGATCGAGAAGCACGGCGGCGTGGCCAAGGAATTCAATACCATCGCGGTCGACGACGGCATCGCCATGGGCCACGACGGAATGCTCTATTCGCTGCCTTCACGCGAGATCATCGCCGACTCGGTCGAGTACATGGTCAATGCCCACTGCGCCGACGCCATCGTCTGCATCTCCAACTGCGACAAGATCACCCCCGGCATGCTGATGGCCGCCCTGCGCCTGAACATCCCGGTGGTGTTCGTCTCCGGCGGCCCGATGGAAGCCGGCAAGACCAAGCTGGCCAGCCACGGCCTGGACCTGGTCGACGCCATGGTCATCGCTGCCGACGAAACCGCCTCGGACGAGAAGGTCGCGGAATACGAGCGCAGCGCCTGCCCGACCTGCGGCAGCTGCTCCGGCATGTTCACCGCGAACTCGATGAACTGCCTGGCCGAAGCCCTGGGCCTCGCCCTGCCCGGCAACGGCTCGACACTGGCGACCCACAGCGATCGCGAGCAGCTGTTCCTGCGCGCTGGCCGTACCGTCGTCGAGCTGTGCCAGCGTTATTACGGTGAAGGCGATGAGTCTGTATTGCCGCGCAACGTCGCCAGCCGCCGCGCGTTTGAAAACGCCATGACCCTGGACATCGCCATGGGCGGTTCGACCAACACCATTCTTCATCTGCTGGCCGCCGCTCAGGAAGCCGAGCTGGACTTCGACCTGCGCGCCATCGACGACCTTTCCCGCAAGGTGCCGCAGCTGTGCAAGGTGGCGCCGAACATCCAGAAGTACCACATGGAAGACGTGCACCGCGCCGGCGGCATTTTCTCCATCCTCGGCGAGTTGGCCCGCGGCGGCCTGCTGCACACCGACGTGCCCACCGTGCACAGCCGCAGCATGGAAGAAGCCATCGCCAAATGGGACATCACCCAGACTCAGGACGAGGCGGTTCATACCTTCTTCAAGGCCGGCCCGGCCGGTATCCCGACGCAGACGGCGTTCAGCCAGTCGACCCGCTGGGACACCCTGGACCTTGACCGTGAAAGCGGCTGCATCCGCAGCGTCGAGCATGCCTATTCCCAGGAGGGCGGCCTCGCCGTGCTCTACGGCAACATCGCCCTCGACGGTTGCGTGGTGAAAACCGCGGGTGTGGATGAGTCCATCCATGTCTTCGAAGGCACGGCGAAGATTTTCGAAAGCCAGGACAGCGCCGTGAAGGGCATCCTCAATGACGAAGTGAAAGCCGGCGACATCGTCATCATCCGCTACGAAGGCCCGAAAGGCGGCCCGGGCATGCAGGAAATGCTCTACCCGACCTCGTACCTGAAGTCCAAGGGACTGGGCAAGGACTGCGCGCTGCTCACCGACGGACGTTTCTCCGGTGGCACCTCGGGCCTGTCCATCGGCCACGCCTCGCCGGAAGCGGCCGCCGGTGGCGCCATCGGCCTCGTGCGCGACGGCGACAAGGTACTGATCGACATCCCCAACCGCAGCATCCAACTGCAGGTCAGCGATGAAGAACTGTCCCACCGCCGCATCGAGCAGGACAAGAAGGGCTGGAAACCCGCCCAGCCACGCGCGCGCAAGGTGACCACGGCACTTAAGGCCTACGCCTTGCTCGCCACCAGCGCCGACAAGGGCGCGGTGCGCAACAAGGCGATGCTGGACGGCTGATCGTTCGAACTGCTGCGAAAATAGCCCGACCGTCGTGTCGGGCTTTTTATACCTGCCGTGCAACGAGCAAGACACTTCAGCTAGAGCCGTACCTGCTTCGCCGGCGCACGCCTATAGCCCTCGATCGGCATGCGCCGTGACCGTGCCTTTGCTGTGCTGTCGCAGCGCACTGTCCCCCGCCATCTCACGACGCGTGATCGTTGCGGATTGCCGGCGGCTTGCCCTGTGCGAGGTCGACCACGCTCAGTAGAATCGCGCTCCTTTTCAATCCGCAAGGATGCCCATGAACGCCCCCGAACAGCTCAACGCGAGCGACACGAACGAAGCGCTGCTCTATGGACTTGATAGTCGGCCTCGCCCATGGGTCGCCTTTCTCGCTGCGCTGCAACATCTGCTCGCGATCATCGTGCCGATCGTCACGCCCGGCCTGCTGATCTGCCAGGCCATCGGCGTGTCGCCGCGGGATACCAACATCATCGTTTCCATGTCGCTGGTGATCTCCGGTATCGCCACCTTTCTGCAATGCAAGCGCTTCGGCCCGCTCGGCGCCGGATTGCTGATCGTGCAGGGCACCAGCTTTAATTTCGTCGGCCCGCTGATCGGTGGCGGCGTGCTGCTGGTCAAGCAGGGCACACCGGTCGAAGGCGTGATGGCGGCGATCTTCGGCGTGGTGATCGCCGGTTCGTTCATTGAAATGGGCGTCTCGCGCGTGTTGCCGTTCATCAAGCGGCTGATCACGCCCTTGGTGACCGGCATCGTGGTGCTGATGATCGGCCTGACGCTGATCAAGGTCGGCCTGATCAGCATGGGCGGCGGATTTGCGGCCATGGGCGACGGCACCTTTGCCAGCCGCGAAAACCTGCTGCTGTCCGGCGTGGTGCTGGCCGCCATCGTCGTGCTTAACCGCCTGCCCGTGCAGTGGATGCGCAGTTGCGCCATCATCATCGCGCTGGCCATCGGCTATGCGCTGGCCGCCTACCTGGGCCGCCTGGACTTCACCGGCATGCGCGAAGCCGAACTGTTCGAGGTGCCGATGCCGTTACACTTCGGCCTCGGCTTTTCCTGGAGCCTGTTCATTCCGATGGTGGTGATCTATCTGGTCACCTCACTCGAAGCCATCGGCGACATCACTGCCACCAGCAATCTTTCGCGTCAGCCGGTGGAAGGCCCGCTATGGATGCAGCGCATCAAGGGCGGCGTGCTGGTCAACGGCGCGAACTCTCTGCTGGCGGGCTTTTTCAACACCTTCCCCAGCTCGGTGTTCGCGCAGAACAACGGCATCATCCAGCTCACCGGCATTGCCAGCCGCTACGTCGGCATGTGGATCGCGGTGATGCTGGTGATTCTCGGACTGTTCCCGCCAGTCGCCGGGGTGCTGCAGGCGGTTCCGGAGCCGGTGCTCGGCGGTGCCGCCCTGGTGATGTTCGGGGCGGTGGCGGCCGCTGGCATCAATATCCTCGCGGGCATCAAGCTGGACCGTCGCGCGCTGCTCATCATTTCGGTCTCGCTGGCGCTGGGCCTGGGCTTTTCTCAGGTGCCGGAGTTCCTCGCGAACCTGCCGGTAGCGCTGCGCAACGTACTGGAATCCGGCGTGGCCACCGGCGGCATCTGCGCCCTGGTGATGAACTGGTTCCTGCCTGAGTCGCCGGCCTGCGCTGAGCAGGATCCCGTCTAATCAACCGGTCCGCGGGTCCTGAGCGAGGCGCTGGCAGACCTCATCGGCAATCGCCAGTGCCGCGGTCAGCCCGGGTGATTCGATACCGAACAGGTTCACCAGCCCCAAAATGCCATGCTCGGCAGGCCCGTCGATACGGAAGTCCGCTGCCGGCTCGGCGGGACCGCTGATCTTCGGCCGGATGCCGGTGTAAGCAGGCTGCAGTGCACCGTCGGGCAGTGCCGGCCAGTACCGGCGGATCGCGGCATAGAACCGGTCGGCGCGGCGTTCGTCCATCGCGTAATCGAGGGTCTCGACCCACTCGACATCCGGCCCGAAACGCGCCTGCCCGCCGAGGTCCAGGGTCAGGTGCACGCCCAGGCCCCCGGGTTCGGGCATTGGATAGACCAGATGGCGGAACGGCGTGGCCGTCGCCAGGCTGAAATAGCTGCCCTTGGCGAAATAGCGCGACGGCACCTTGTCAGCAGGCAACCCTTTGGTACGCAACGCAATCGCAGGAGCTGCGTGACCTGCGCAATTGATCAGCGTCTTGGCGAGCAAGGTCATCGGCTCAGCCCCGCCGACTTCCAGTTTCAAGCCGTCATCCATCACCTCAACAGCCTCCACTGGTGCCAGCAAGGCCAGCAGCGCGCCCGCGGTTTCGGCATCACCCTGCAGCGCCAGCATCAAGGCGTGACTGTCGACGATCCCGGTGCTGGGCGACAACAGGCCAGCCACGGCGTTGAGCTGCGGCTCCAATGCCTTCAACTCAGCGCCATTGAGCCGCTGCAGATCGTCTACGCCGTTGGCCAAGGCGTGCGCCTGTAACGCATAGAGTCCCGCCAATTGCGAGTCATCGGTGGCAACGATGAGCTTGCCGCAGCGCCGGTAGGGCACGCCGTGGCTCTCGCAGAACGCATAGAGCGCGTCGCGCCCAGCCACGCACAGCCGTGCCTTCAGCGAGCCCTGCGGGTAATAAATGCCGGCATGAATGACTTCGCTGTTGCGCGCGCTGGTGCCGGTACCGATCGCCGCTTCGGCCTCGAGTATCAACACCTCACGTCCAGCTTGAGCCAAGGCGCGGGCTACCGCGAGCCCCACCACGCCGGCCCCGATCACGACACAGTCGACCTGCTCCATGCGTTTCCCCTTCGATTAGGCGAGCGTCAGACTGCCGCAAGATCGAACCAGGGCCAAGTCTCGCTTGCCCAATCCTCTGACACTTTCGAAAACGGGAGCCACCATGCGCATCGGCGTCATCTCCGACACTCACGGCCTGCTGCGACCTGAGGCCCTCGCGGCGCTGCAAGGCTGCGAGCGCATCATCCATGCCGGCGACATCGGCAAACCCGAAGTGCTGGAGAGGTTGCGCGAGCTGGCGCCGCTCGACGCGATCCGAGGCAATGTCGACAGCGGTGACTGGGCGGTGGCGGTCCCGGAGTATCTGGACCTGGAAATTGGCGGCTTGCGCGTCTACGTAACCCACGACGTCAAGACGATGGGCATCGACCCGATTGCAGAGCAGGTCGACGTGGTGATTGCCGGCCATTCACACCAACCGAAGATCGAGCAGGTCAACGGCGTGCTCTTCCTCAATCCGGGAAGCGCCGGCCGCCGCCGCTTCACCTTACCCATCAGCCTGGCGCTGCTGGACATCGAGGACGGCCAGCCGCGAGCGCAGCTGGTGACGCTGGGTTAAGCGCTCAGCTCACGCCCATGTAACGGTCGCTGCGGTGGTTGATTGCCAGCACCAGATTCAAGGCCACCGCGCCCAGCACCGAGAGCGCGACCTTATCAAGCGGCACAATGAAGACCGCCGCCAGCACGATCAACGCATCGATGCCCATTTGAAAAGTGCCGGCACGCAGGCCGATGCGCTCCTGCAGGAACAGCGCAAGGATGTTTACCCCGCCGAGACTGGCCCGATGACGGAACAGCATCAGCAGCCCGACGCCCATGGCGAAACCGCCAAACAGCGCCGCGTAGTAGATGTTCAGCTCGGCAAAGCGGATCCAGTTTGGGGTCAGCTCGGCCAGCAGCGACACCAGTCCCACCGCGATCACGGTGCGCAACGTGAAGCTCCAGCCCATGCGCCAGATGGCCAACAGATAGAACGGAATGTTCAGGGTGAAGAACACCAGCCCGAAAGGCCAGCCGGCGAAGTACTTGAGCAGAAAGGCCAGACCGACCGTGCCTCCGGTCAAGAGCCCGGCGTGGCTGTAGAAGGCGATCCCCAGCGCCACCATCGCAGTACCCAAGAGCAGCGCAAGGGCATCCTCCCAGAGCGGGTGACGGACGAATAGCGGGACAATGGTTTCCGCCTGCTCAGCGTCGCATTGCACTGGGCTCGGCTTGTCGTTGTGCATGGAAAGTGTCTCGTGTGGAGCGGACGGAAAGCATAAGCACTGACGCCAGGCCAGGACTTGGCGTCAGTCAAGGAAGCGAGGGTAACGGGCTCAGCGCCGCTGCCAGGTCTCGAAGCGGTAAGCCGGCGTTTCACCCTCGACCGGGTGTGCCTCGTTGTCGACACGTTCCCAGTCAGCTTCGTCATAGGCGGGGAAAAAGGCGTCGCCCGCGGGATTGGCTTCGATGCGGGTGAGATAGAGCCGCTGCGCCTGACCCAAGGCCTGGGTATAGAGCTGCGCGCCGCCGATCAGCATCAGCTCGTCGACGCCTTGCTCACGCGCCCACTGCTCGGCGCGAACCAGCGCAGCATCCAGCGTGGTGAAGGTTTCAGCACCTTCGAGTTGCAAACCTTGCTGACGGCTGACCACCAGATTGAGCCGTCCCGGCAGGGGGCGGCCAAGCGAATCCCAGGTTTTGCGCCCCATGATGATCGGCTTGCCAAGGGTCATGGCTTTGAAGTGTTTAAGATCGGCCGGCAGGTGCCACGGCATCTTATTGTCCAGCCCGATGACGCGGTTATCCGCCAGAGCTGCGATCATTGCGAGGGGAAGTGAGGTCTGATTCATGGCGGCGAGAATAACAGAGCGTCAGTGGAGCAGTCAGCGACCGCCAGATACACGTCAGCATCATCGAACGGTCATATCCGGTTTACCGAAGCGTCAAGCTGTCGTCATTCTCAAGCTTCAGGCTAACCGCTCCCCTTCCATGGAGACGCCCGCAATGGCCCGCCACAGCCGCCTTACCCTGCGCCACCTGTTTGCCGCCTGCAGCCTGCTGCTGCCGGTCGCCGCGTTTGCCGCCACACCCGATGCTTCGGTTGCCGCAAAGCACGGGCGCGATGAACCCCATCCGCTGATCATCGCCCACCGTGGCGCCAGCGGCTACGTGCCCGAGCACACGCTCGCCTCTTACGCGCTGGCGATCCTGCAGGGTGCCGATTACGTCGAACCCGATCTGGTGATGACCCGCGACGGCCAGCTGGTAGCCCGTCATGACAATGAGCTGGGGCTGACCACCGACGTGTCGCAACGCCCCGAGTTCGCCGACCGCAAGCGCACGCAACTGGTCGACGGCGTGAAGCTCACCGGCTGGTTCAGTGAGGACTTCACCCTGGCCGAGCTGAAAACCCTGCGCGCCATCGAGCGCATCCCGACAATTCGCCCAGGCAATGCTCGGCTCGACGGCAGCCTGGAGATTCCAACCCTGCAGGAGATCATCGATCTGGTGAAAACCCTGCAGCTGAGCGAGCGCCGCCGCATCGGTCTGTACCCGGAAACCAAGCACCCGACGCACTTCCAGACACTTGGCCTGGCGATGGAAAAGCCGCTGGTCAGCATTCTTCATCGCAACGGCTATGCGGGCCGCAACGCGCCGGTCTACATCCAGTCGTTTGAAGTGGAAAACCTGAAAACCCTCAGCCGGATGACGCAGCTGCGCCTGGTCCAACTGTTTGGCGGCGGTCAGCCCTACGATCAAAAGGTTCGCGGCAGCAAACTGACCTACGCGCAGATGGCAACCGCCGAAGGCCTCAAGGCCATCTCGCGCTACGCCGCCGGTGTTGGCCCGGAAAAGAGCTACATCATCCCGCGTGACGCCAACGGCAATCTCGGCCAGCCCACCGACTTCGTGCCGAATGCCCATGCGGCGGGCCTGCAGGTACACCCGTACACCTTCCGCGCCGAGAACGTCTTCCTACCGACCAATCTGCGCAACGGCGCTTCCCCAGCTGAGCGCGGCAATGTCGAGGCGGACATCAAGGCCTTCCTCGACGCCGGCATCGACGGGCTGTTCATCGATCAACCGGATATCGCGGTAAAGGTGCGCGGACAGTAGCACCCAGCGCTACCCCCCGGCCAGGATGGCCGGGCACTCCTGCGTCCGGGTTTGTCATGCCACGTGATCGGCGCTGAGCGAGCGAGTCAGCCGATCACGCCCGTTTGGCGCAGCTCAGCCAGTTCCGCTTCGCTTTTGCCGAGCACACGGCTGAGCACGCTGTCGGTGTGCTGACCGTGCAGCGGCGGCGCCTTGGCGGCAACCGTCGGCGTGCGCGAGAAGCGCAGCGGGCTGCGCACCATGCGCACCTCGCCGGCGACCGGATGCTCGGCGCTGATGACAAGCTCGCGATAGCCTGCCGTTTCCGACTCCAAGGCCTGAGCGACATCCTTCACTTCGCCGACCGGGATCGCCTGCGCGCGCAGGGCTTCGATCAAGGCCTCGCTGGGCCACTGCGAAAACGCCTGCTGCAACAGCGGAATCAGCAGCTCGCGATGCTGGGTGCGGCCCTTGTTCTGCGTGAAGCGTGGATCACTGTGGAGTTCAGGACGTTTGAGCACCTCCAGGCACAAGCGCCGGTACTGCTCGTCGTTGCCCACCGCCAGGGCGATGCTGCCATCCGCGGTGTTGAACAGCTGGTAGGGCACGATGCTGGCGTGAGCATTGCCGTAGCGCTGCGGCACCTTGCCTGTATTGAGGTAGCCAGAGGCGACATTGGCCAGAAAATGCAGGGCACTGTCGGACAGGGCGATGTCCACCGACTGGCCGAACCCAGATTTTTCGCGTTCGTACAGCGCCGCGAGAATGCCCTGCACCGCGTTCATGCCCGTGACCAGATCGATGAAGGCAACACCCAGGCGCATCGGCTCGCCCTCTTTGTCACCCGTGATCGACATGAAGCCGCTCTCGGCCTGAATGATGAAGTCGTAGCCGGGACGGTTCTCCATCGGGTTACCGCGGCCGTAGCCGGTGATCGAACAATGGATCAGCCTTGGATTGATCGCGGCCAGTGTTTCGTAATCCAGACCGAGGCGCTTGAGGCTCGCCGGCAGGAAGTTTTCGACGACTACATCGGCCTGCGCAGCCAGGTCGAGGATCAACTGGCGGCCTTCGGGCTTGCGCATGTCCACCGCCAGGCTCTGCTTGTTGCGATTGGCGCTGAGGTAGTAGGTGGAGATGCCGGCCTTGGCCGGCGGCATCCAGCTACGGGTGTCATCACCCTCCAGGCTTTCGATCTTCCACACCTCGGCGCCAAGGTCGGCCAGGGCCATGGTCGACCAGGGCCCGGCGAGGATGCGAGTCAGATCCAGTACCTTGATGCCTTGCAGAACGCTCATCGACTCTCCTACATATTTGAACGGGCGATGGCGACGAAATTGGCGCAAGCGGGTCGAAACCACAACAGATGGCCTGCAAACATCTGTGCGATTACCGAACCGTTTTTCGCTCATCGGACTCCCGTCAGGGTTCGATCCTTTTAAGGTGGCAGCGTCGGTTGATCGTTACACCTGCAGACTTACAACAACTACAAGAAGAGAACACCACCATGCCCCTGACTATGAAGCGCACCCTGAGCCTTTTCCTCCTCGCCGCGACGCTTCCCCTCGCCTCGCTGACCCAGGCCGCCGACTGGCCGACCGACACCGTTCGCCTGGTGGTGCCCTATGCGCCGGGCGGTACGACGGATGTGCTGTCGCGCAAAGTCGCCGATCTATTGCAGCAACAGATCGGCACGGTGGTCGTCGAGAATCGGCCGGGCGCCGGCTCGACCATGGCCACCGGACAACTGGCCCGCGGCGGGCGTGGCGCGGATCACACCATCCTGATGGCGTCTCCGGGACACACCATCGGCCCGGTAATCTACAAGAAGCTGCCCTACGAACCGGTAAACGACTTCAAATTCATCCGCAACATCATCGAAATCCCCAACGTCATGGTCGTACCGGCCGACAGCCCGTACAACTCGGTGGAAGAATTCGTCGAGGCGGCCAAGACCAAGGAGATGACCTTCAGCTCTGCCGGAATCGGCAGCTCGATCCATATGTCCGGCGAGCTGTTCAAGACCATGACCGGCACCAAGATGACCCACGTGCCCTTCCGCGGTAGTGGCGAAGCACTGCCGGCACTGCTCAGCGGCGACGTCGACGTTTCCTTCGAAAACATGCCAACGGTGCTGTCACACATCCAGTCCGGCAAACTCAAGGCACTGGCCGTGACCTCGAAAGAGGCCTCGCCCTACCTGCCGGATGTCGAGCCGCTGTCGAAGATCGGCGCAGACCTGGGCCTGGGTGATTTCGTCACCACCGCCTGGTTCGGACTGATCGCCGACGACCAGATGTCCGACCAGGCCGTCGACACGCTGCAGACCGCGCTGGACAAGGTCATGGACGATCAGGGCTTCAAGGATTTCGCCGCACAGATCGGCGGAGAGCCGGCGACCGAAGAAGGCGATAGCTTCCGTGACTACGTCGCCGAGGACGTTCAGCGCTGGCAGCGCGTCGCAGGTCAGGCCGAGCTGAATTGATCGGAGGCCGGCCATGACCACCGACACTGCGCTGCGCCGCCCGCGCTGGGCCAATCTCAACACCTGGCTGGGCGCGTTCTGGCTGATCGCTGCGCTGGTGTTCCTGTTCTATCTGGTGCCGAACCATATCGACGAAGCCCCCATGGTCGACAACCCCATGCAGTCGCCACGCTGGTTACCCAGCGTGGCGGGCTGGCTGATCGCGGCATTGTCGCTGGCATTGATCGTCGAGGGTTGCATGCGGCCGCCGGCCCAAACGGCAGAGGACGAATCCGAACGTGCGCCGGCCCGGCGCTGGCTGCTGATGTTGGCCGGGCTGGGCGCTTACTGGCTGCTGTTCGACCTGCTCGGCGCCATCGCTGCTGGCATCCTTGGCACGCTCTTGTTGTTTGCCGCTCACCCCGTGCGCAAGCCCTGGCTTTACCTGCTGGCGATCGCGTTGCCGTGGTTGGTAAGCCTGCTGTTCATCCACTTACTGAATGTCCCGCTGCCCTCCGGCACGCTCTGGAACTGACAGCGCCCTCACGCGAGTAACCGAATGGAAGGTTTTTCCGAAGTCCTGGACTTGTTCCTCAGCGTCGACAATTTCATCGCTATCTTTATCGGCGTATTGATTGGGGTGGTCATCGGAGCGATTCCTGGCCTTACCGCGACCATGGCCGTAGCACTGGCCTTGCCCTTCACCTTTTCCCTGGAGCCGGTGACGGCAATTCTGCTGTTGGTCGGCATCTACAAGGGCGGCATGTACGGCGGCTCGATCACCGCCATCCTGATTCACACGCCCGGCTCGCCGGCCGCTGCCTGCACCCTGCTCGACGGCTATCCACTGACGCAACAGGGCAAGGCCAAGAAGGCGCTGCAGATGGCGCTTTACTCGTCCTGTATTGCCGATGTGCTATCGAACCTGGCGCTGATCCTGTTTGCCTCCTACCTGGCCAAGGTTGCGCTCAATTTCGGGCCGCCAGAGTTTTTCTGGCTGATCTGCTTTTCGCTGACCATCATCGTCTCCATCGCGGGCGACTCGCCGGTCAAGGGCCTGATCGCCGCCAGCTTCGGCGTCATCGTCTCCATGATCGGTATGGATGCGGTGTACGGCAGCCAGCGCCTGACGTTCGATAACTACAACCTGATGGACCGGGTGTCCTTCGTGCCGTTGCTGATTGGCCTGTTCGCGATACCCGAGGTGATCGATTTCTACCTGAAGAAGGCCGGCCCGCATATCCGCGCTGCCTCCAGTGGAGCCGGCCTGACGCTGGGCGAACTCAGGTCCAGCCTGGTCACCATTGTGCGTGGCTCCTTTATCGGCGTAATCATTGGTGCCATTCCAGGCGCCGGCGCCACCGCGGCGTCTTTCATCTCCTACAGCGAAGCCAAACGGCGCTCGGCCAACCGGGCGAACTTCGGCAAGGGCGAGCTTGAAGGCGTCGCCGCGGCCGAGTCAGGCAACAACGGCGTGGCCGGCGCAACCCTCATTCCGCTGCTATCGCTGGGCATCCCCGGCGACGTCATTACCGCGATCATCCTTGGCGCCTTCATGATCCATGGGCTGACGCCCGGCCCGGTGCTGTTTCAGGAGAACCTGACGCTGGTCTACGCGCTGTTCTGCGGGATCATGCTGAGCTCGGCGGTGCTGCTGTTCGTCGGTCACGGCGTGATCAAGTATTTCTCGCTGATCGCCGAGATTCCCAAGGCTATCCTCCTCCCCATCGTGCTGATGTTCTGCGTTTACGGTGCCTTTGCGGTGAACAACAGCCTGTTCGACATTGGCCTGATGCTGCTCTTTGGCGTGATTGGCTATCTGTTCAACCGTACCGGCTTCGCGACAGCGCCCTTCCTTCTGGGCTTCATTCTCGGGCCAATGTTCGAGGACAACCTGCGGCGCACGCTACTGATCGGCCGCGGAGACCCGATGATCTTCTTCCGCGGGCCGATTACCTGGATCTTCATCGTGCTCACCGCGCTGTCGCTTTTCTTCGCGGTAAGGCGTTATTGGCAGGAGCGAATCCGGGTGCGCTGAGCTGTTCGCCCTTGCGGCCGGCACCGGTTATCCTCAGAACCGAGCCCTTCTACGAGAAACCGTGTGCCTGCACCTCTCCCAGCCTCACCGAACCCCCTCGACCGCCTCTGGCTGACCGAAGCCGTGCGCCTGCGGGAAGAACATGCCGGCCCGCTGGACGATGCCGAGGCCAACCGGCAAGCCCGGGCGCAAGGTGGGGCGCTGCCTGAGCTGATCGAATACCGCGCCCTTTGGCTGGCTCGCCGCGACGGCCTGATCGAGGCGCTGCGTCATTGGCGGCAAGGCGCGCGGCTGGCCGGGTATGCGCTGCTGCTGCTGGCGCTGGTTACCGGGGCCGGATTGGCGCTTGCGGCGCTGGGCGACGGCGTACGACCTGTCAATGTGTTCTGGGCATTGGGCAGCCTGCTCGGGCTGAATCTCCTGACGCTGCTGGGCTGGTTGCTGGGTTTTCTCTTCGCGGGCGACGCGGGCGGGGCGCTGGGTCGGTTGTGGCTCTGGCTCAGCGAAAAGCTGGCCCGCGACGCCCGCGCGGTGCAGTTGGCGCCGGCCCTGTTGACGGTGCTGGAACAGCGACGGCTCGGGCGTTGGCTGTTGGGGCTGGGCGCGCACGGCTTATGGCTGGTTGCGATGAGCAGCGCCCTGGTGACGCTGCTCGCGCTGCTCGCCACGCGGCGTTACGGCTTTGTCTGGGAAACCACCATCCTTGGCGAAGACGCATTCATCGGCCTGACACAGGCGCTCGGCGTGCTGCCGTCGCTGCTGGGTTTCAGCGTGCCGGACATCGAGCAGATCCGCGCCAGCGGTGACTTGGTCAACGGAGTAGAAAGCGCGCGTCAAAGTTGGGCTGGCTGGCTAGTTGGCGTGGTGCTGATCTACGGCCTGCTACCGCGCCTGCTGCTGGCATTGGTCTGCCTGGGGCGCTGGCGGCGTGGACGGGCACAGCTGCGGCTTGACCTGCAGCTTCCAGCCTACCGGCTGCTGCGTGAGCGGCTTCAGCCACCCACTGAACGCCTGGGCATCAATGATGCCGCGCCGCCACAATTGCATGCGCCGAGCGCCGGAGCGCAACTGGACGGCAGCGAGGGCGCGGTGCTGGTCGGCATCGAGCTGGACCAGAGCCATCCCTGGCCGCCCAAACTGCCGAAAACGGTCGCCGATGCAGGCGTGCTGGATGATCGCGAGCAACGCCGACGGCTGCTGGAACAGCTGACCCGTTTCCCACCGCAGCGCCTGGCCATCGCTTGCGATCCGCGGCGCTCACCAGACCGCGGCACGCTGGCCCTGATCGGCGAGCTGAGCCGTTGCGCCGCAGAGAGCCGCATCTGGTTGCTGCAACCGCCCACTGGCGAAGCGCTGGACAGCCATCGCCTGCAGGATTGGCACCAGGCTTTAGAGGGGCTCGGCCTGCCCCATTCGGGAGGCGCCCCCATGACCTGGCTGGAGACTGGCCATGATTGAGTTTGGCTCGGTTCCGTTAGCAGCTAGCTTGCTGGCGATCAGATCGGCCGCGCAGCCGGGTTCGCCAGCAAGCTGGCTCCTACACGGGCGCGCGGCGGACGCACAATATGCCGCGTCGCTCATAAACGCCAACCTGGAGTCGCGGACATGAGCGCGCCCTTGAAACTCGCCCTGGTCGGTCATACCAACGTCGGCAAGACTTCGCTACTGCGAACCCTGACCCGCGATGTCAGCTTTGGCGAGGTCTCTCATCGACCGAGTACCACCCGTCACGTCGAAGGCGCGCGGCTGTCGGTCAATGGCGAACCGCTGTTGGAGCTCTACGACACGCCCGGGCTGGAAGATGCCATCGCCCTGCTCGACCATCTGGAGCGCATCGAGCGCCCCGGCGAGCGCCTCGACGGCCCGGCCCGCACCACGCGGTTTCTCGAGGGCAGCGAGGCGCGCCAGCGTTTCGAGCAGGAAGCCAAGGTGTTGCGCCAGTTGCTGGCCAGCGATGCCGGGCTCTACGTGATCGACGCGCGCGAGCCGGTACTGGCCAAGTACAAGGACGAGCTGGCGGTGCTGGCCGGCTGCGGCAAACCGCTGCTGCCGGTGCTCAACTTCGTCGCGCAGCCTGGGCATCGCGAGGAACAGTGGCGCGAAGCCCTGGCGCGGCTGGGCCTGCATGCACTGGTGCGCTTCGACAGCGTGGCGCCGCCGATCGATGGCGAGCGTCGCCTCTATGAGAGCCTGGCGCTGCTGCTGGAGCAGTCGCGGCCCAAGCTGCAGCGCCTGATCGACGACCATGAAGCCCAGGTCGAGATGCGGCTGAGCGAAGGCAACCGCCTGATCGCCGAACTGCTGGTCGACGTTGCCGCCTGCCGCCGCAGCGTGGCGGCGCAGCCAGACCTCGAGCGCGGCGCCATCCGTGAGCTGCATGACGCCGTACGCGCCCGCGAACAGGGCTGCGTCGAAGCCCTGCTGCGGCTCTATGGCTTTCGCCCGCAGGATGCCGCGGCGGCCGATCTGCCGCTGCTCGACGGACGCTGGGGCGACGACCTGTTCAATCCCGAAACGCTGAAGGAGCTGGGCGTGAAAATCGGCGGCGGGATGGCGGCCGGCGCCGCCGCCGGTGCCGGAGTCGACCTCATGGTCGGCGGCATCACCATGGGTGCCGCGGCGCTGTTGGGCGCACTTGCCGGCGGTGGTGCGCAGACCGCCAGGCACTATGGCAATCGGCTGCTGGACAAACTCAAGGGCCAGCGCGAGCTAACGGTTGACGATGCGGTTTTGCGCCTGCTGGCCCTGCGACAACGTCAACTGCTGATCGCCCTGGCCGCCCGTGGGCACGCCGCGCTGGAGGCGATCCGTCTCGATGCGCCGGACGACAAGACCTGGCGCGAAAGCAAGCTGCCCGAGGCGCTGCACCGCTGTCGCGCGCATCCGCAATGGTCCTCGCTGAACACGGGAGCCCGCTTGCAGGACAATGAACGCCAAGTAGCGCTTAAGGCGCTACAGGCTGAGCTGCGCAAGAGCTGAGCTATGCACCTGCCCTTCACGGGGTCTCAGTCAGCACCGGGCGGCAACCTGAGTGGTTGGCGCCCCGCTCGATTCCGGCGGGCCGCTGGGTACGGCCAAAGCACAGGGTTCCCAGGGTGGCCAGGAGGATCATCAGCCCGCCAATCCAGCCCTGCACACCCAGCCGCTCGCCCAGCCAGACACCGGCGATCAACGCGCCAAACAGGGGTTCGGACCCCATCAGCAGCGACACCCGTGTTGCACTGGTTCGCCCTAACGCCAGATTCTGTGCGTAGAGTGCAAACAAGGTGGCGAAGCCCACCAAGTACAAGGTCGCGGCCCAGAATGCTGGACTCTGCGGCAAAGCGGGCAAGCCCTCGGGCAGCAACAGGCCGAGCAGCAGACAACCCGAGGCCACTACTCCGCTTTGCACCGCTGTCAATGCCAGGGCCGGCATCTGCTGATCCGCTGTCAGCCGTCGCGTCAGGCACACCAGCACGGCGCGCAACAGCGCTGCGGCCAGCATCAACCCGTCACCCAAGTTAAGGGCCATCTGCGCTCCGCCTGTCAGCAGCCAGACGCCTGCCAGCGACAGCGCGCAGGCGGCAAACAACAGCTTGCTCGGACGCTGGCGGACCATCGCCCACTCCACGAAGGGGGTAAACACCACGCACAGGCTGATGAGAAAGGCGGCGTTGCTGGCGCTGGTCAGCATCACGCCCCAGGTTTCGCACAGAAAAATTCCGAGCATGACCAGCCCCAGCGGCAGGCCCGGACGAATCGCTCGTCGCCCGGCTCCGCGCAACTGCGGCAACAACAGGGCGAAGGTCAGCCCGAAGCGAATGGCCAGAAACCCCAACACCGGATAGAACCACAGCGCCTGCTTGGCCACCGCATAGCTGCTGCCCCAAATGATCGCCACCGCCAGCAGCATGGCATCAGCCAGCCAGAGGTTGCGTCGCGCCATACCAGCCAAGTTCTGCATTTCGATTGCCCGTCTGAACTAACGAGTCGATTGTCCATTGCTGCGCTGAGATCGATAATCCAGCGATTCAGAAAAGGACTTGTGCGCCATGAGAACGAATGAAAGCGCCGCTCTGCTGCCGGGCATGGCGGTCTTTGTGCGTGTGGTCGAGGCCGGCAGTTTCTCCGCTGCAGCCCGTGAACTAGGCACTACCGCCTCGGCGGTTAGCCGCCAGATCGCGCGACTGGAGCAGTCCCTGTCGCTTCGACTGCTGGAGCGCACCACGCGACAACTGCGGCTAAACGAAGCCGGTCGCGAGTTCTACAGCCACTGCCGCACGATGTTGGATGCCGCCGATCAGGCAATGGCCATCGGTGAGCGTCTAATGAGCAGCCCGCGCGGACTGGTGCGCCTGAGCGTACCCAAGGCTTACGGCAAGTTCGTCATCAGCCCTTTGATGCCGGGCTTCCTGCGGCGCTACGACGAGGTCGATGTGCAGTTGCAGATCAGCGATCAGAGCCCGGATCTGATTGAGGATGGCTTCGACTTGCTGGTGAAGGTCACTGATCAACCGCCCGAAGGCCTTGTCGGCAAGCCCCTCGGAGCCGTGCGCCAACTGCCCTGTGCCAGCCCGGAATATTTACGCCTGCACGGTGAGCCCCAGCACCCGCAGGAACTGCTGCGGCACAGTTGCCTGTATCTGGGTGAGCGTGCAGGCGACAACCGCTGGCATTTCAGCTGCGGCAACGAGCAGGAAGTGGTGACGGTGCGCGGTCGCTACATCTGCAACCACAGTGAAGCGCGGCTGGAGGCAGCGCTGGGCGATATCGGTCTTACCGTGCTACCGCAGTTCACCGCGGCGCAGGCACTGGCGGAGGGACGCTTGCGCGAGGTGCTGCCGCAATGGCGCTACACCGGCTCCTACCAGGGTGCGGCCTGGCTACTGTGGCGGCAGAACCTGCACCTTCCGCCCAAGCTGCGGGTGCTGATCGATTACCTGAGCGAGACTTTGGCGGGGCGCTGAGTGCCCTAGGACGAAAAGCCGTCGGTGGGCCACCCGCTGAGCACCCGCGCACCAGCCAGTCAGCTGCGCTTGTTGGCCACTTCTTCAGCCATTCGGGTCAGGCCCAAGTGGCGGACGTCGGTGCCGCGCACCAGGTAGATCACCATTTCCGCGATGTTGCGGGCGTGGTCGCCGATCCGCTCCAGCGAGCGCAGCACCCAGATCACGCTGAGCACGCGGGATATCGAGCGCGGGTCTTCCATCATGTAGGTGACCAGTTCGCGCAGCGCGGTCTTGTACTCACGGTCGACAGTCTTGTCGTACTGCGCCACCGACAGCGCCAGCTCGGCGTCGAAACGGGCGAAGGCATCCAGCGACTCCTGCACCATCCGACGCACCTGATCGCCGATGTGGCGCACTTCGACGTAACCGCGCGGCGACTCGCCGTCTTCGCACAGTTCGATGGCGCGACGGGCGATCTTGGTGGCTTCGTCACCGATGCGCTCCAGGTCGATGACCGACTTGGAAATGCTGATGATCAGGCGCAGGTCGGAGGCCGCCGGCTGGCGGCGCGCGAGGATGCGGATGCACTCTTCATCGATGTCGCGTTCCATGTGGTTGATCTGGTCATCCACGTCGCGCACCTGCTGCGCGAGCCCGGAATCGGCATCGATCAGCGCGGTGACCGCATCGTTGACCTGTTTTTCCACCAGGCCACCCATGGCCAGGAGATGGCTGCGCACCTCTTCCAGCTCGGCGTTGAACTGCTGGGAGATGTGTTGCGTATGACTGTCTTTGCTGTTCATCTTTTCGCTCCGAGGAGGCTGCCGCTAGGCGGCTCTGGTGCGCAGCGCACCTGAAAATTGTCGAGTTAACGTTGAGGCCCTTGGGAAATCTTCACTGGCGCGGAGGGCGCGCGCTGACAGTACGAGTAGTACGGCAAGCGCGCCCGACAAAGCCAGAGGAGATTTCCCATGGCATCAACCGTAGCGACCGGTGATGTAGTCTTCGGTCTGCTTCTTTTCGGGATTGGTGAACAGCGTATCGGTGTCGCCATATTCGATCAGCTTGCCCATGTACATGAACGCGGTGTAATCCGACACCCGCGCGGCCTGCTGCATGTTGTGGGTGACGATGACGATGGTGTACTTGGCCTTGAGCTCATAGATCAGCTCTTCGACCTTCAGCGAGGAGATCGGGTCGAGCGCCGAGCTCGGCTCGTCGAGCAACAGCACTTCAGGCTGCACAGCGATGGTGCGGGCAATGACCAGACGCTGCTGCTGACCACCAGAAAGACCGAGGGCCGATTCGTGCAAGCGGTCCTTAACCTCTTCCCACAGCGCCGCGCCCTTGAGCGCCCATTCGACGGTCTCGTCCAGCACGCGCTTCTGCTTGATGCCCTGGATGCGCAGGCCGTAGACCACGTTCTCGTAGATGCTCTTGGGGAACGGGTTGGGCTTCTGGAACACCATGCCGACTCGACGACGCAGATCAGCAACGTCTTCACCCTTGCGGTAGATGTTGTGGCCGTCGAGGTTGATGGCGCCTTCAATGCGGCAGCCGTCGACCAGGTCGTTCATGCGGTTGAAGCAGCGCAGCAGGGTCGACTTGCCGCAACCGGACGGACCGATGAAGGCCGTTACGCGCTGACGCGGAATGTTCATGCTGACGTTGTAGAGCGCCTGTTTTTCGCCGTAGTAGAGGCTCAGGTCAGGCACTTCGATGGCCACGGCTTCATTGGCCAGGCTCAGCGCGCGCTTGTCGCGACCCAGCGCCGAGATGTCGATGGAATGCGTCTTTGCTTGTGACATGGATGTCTCCGTATCGCTGGAGGCTAGAAGCGCGGGCTGCGATCGTTGCAGCGCCGGGCCACCAGCGGGTCTGTCGGCTATTAGTGGTCGAGCGCTTTGTATTTTTCGCGCAGGTGGTTACGGATCACGACGGCCGAGAGGTTCAGCGTCGCGATCACCAGCACCAGCAGCAAGGCCGTCGCATAGACCAGTGGCCGCGCCGCCTCGACGTTGGGGCTCTGGAAGCCGACGTCATAAATATGGAAGCCCAGGTGCATGATCTTCTGATCCAGGTGCAAGTAGGGGTAGTTACCGTTGAGCGGCAGGCTCGGCGCCAGCTTGACCACACCCACCAGCATCAAGGGTGCTACCTCGCCGGCGGCACGGGCCACGGCGAGGATCAGGCCGGTCATCATCGCCGGGCTGGCCATCGGCAGAACCACTTTCCACAGCGTCTCGGACTTGGTCGCACCCAGCGCCAGCGAGCCTTCGCGGAGAATACGCGGAATACGGGCCAGGCCTTCCTCGGTGGCCACGATGACCACTGGCAGCGTCAGAATCGCCAGAGTCAAAGATGCCCACATCAGGCCCGGTGTACCGAACACCGGCGCCGGAGCGGCTTCGGGGTAGAAGATCCGATCAAGCGAACCACCCAGGACGTAGACGAAGAAGCCCAGGCCGAACACGCCGTAGACAATCGAGGGAACCCCGGCGAGGTTGTTGACCGCGATGCGGATGATGCGGGTCAGCACGCCTTGCTTGGCGTATTCACGCAGGTAGACCGCAGCGATCACACCGAACGGGGTGACGATCACCGCCATGATGATGGTCATCAGCACGGTGCCGAAAATTGCCGGGAAGATGCCGCCTTCAGTGTTTGCTTCACGTGGTTCGTCGCTGACGAACTCCCACACCTTGGCAAAGTAGAAGCCCAGTTTGTCGAGCGTCGACATGGCGTTCGGGCGGTAGGCACGCACGATCTTGCCGAGGCTGATCTCCTTTTCCTGACCGTCCATGGTGCGCATGGTGATGCTGTCGCGATTGAAGCCTGTGTAGAGCGAGGTCAACTCACCTTCAAGCGCCTTGTACTCGGCGTCCCACTGCGCACGCTCGGCATCCAGTTCAGCCTGGGCGGCCGCGTCGAGCTTATCATCCAGTTCGAGCTTGCGCGTTTTCAGGCGCAGGCGTTCCAGGCCATGGTTGATGCGGCCGATGTCGACCTTCTCCAGCTTGGCAATGTCAGCATGCAGCTCGTCGATGCGCTCAATCCGCTTTTGCAGCTCTGGCCATGCCGCCTCGCCCTCGGCGACCAGCTGGCCGCTTTCCTTGACGTTCAACAGCTCGCCATAGAAGTTGCCCCACTCGCGGCGCTCCAGCGCCACCAGATCGGCCGGCTTGCGCGAGTTGCTCAGCCACTCGCCAACGACCCAGGAGAAATCCGCGCCATAGACTTCGCGGTTACCGACCTTGAGCAGCTCACGGGTCATGAACTCGCCGCCTTCGACGTCCACCGGCAAGCCGCTGGCCGCCAGGCGTGCACGGGGCACTTCTTCAGCCTGTACCACTTCACCGGCCATCACCCGCGGCTCGGCACCCGGAATCTGGTAGTCAGCGACGATGACGTCGTCCGGCCAGAAATGCTCCAGGCCGCGCACGGCGATCACCGCCAGCAGGCCGAGGGTCATGATCACGGCGATGGATACGGCGCCGGCGTTCATCCAGACCCAGGGGCTGCCGCTCTTGATCCAGGTTTTCAGCGAATCCTTTTTCACGGATCGATACCTTTGTTGAAAACTTGTCGCAGCCGTCGCCGGCTGCGGTCTGTATTACAGGCTGGCGTACTTGCGACGCAGGCGCTGACGGATCAGCTCGGCCAGGGTGTTCATCACAAAGGTGAACATCAGCAGCACCATCGCGGCGAGGAACAGCACCCGATAGTGAGTACTGCCCACTTCTGACTCGGGCATTTCCACCGCCACGTTGGCCGCCAGGGTGCGCATGCCTTCGAAGATGTTGGCTTCCATGATCGGCGTGTTGCCGGTGGCCATCAGCACGATCATGGTTTCCCCTACCGCGCGGCCCATACCGATCATCAACGCGGAGAAGATGCCCGGACTGGCCGTCAGCAGCACCACGCGGGTCAACGTCTGCCAGGGCGTTGCGCCCAGTGCCAGGGAACCCAGGGTCAGACTGCGTGGCACGCTGAACACGGCGTCTTCGGCGATCGAGTAAATCGTCGGAATCACCGCGAAGCCCATCGCGATGCCAATCACCAACGCGTTGCGCTGATCGAAGGGAATCCCCATGTCGTTGGACAGCCACAGGCGCATGTCACCGCCAAAGAACCAGTTCTCCAGGTGCCCACTGACCGCCAGAGAGCCCCAGCCCACCGCCAGAATCACCGGTATCAACAGCAGCGCTTCCCACCCATCCGGCACGCTCAGACGGATGTTTTCCGGCAGTCGACTCCAGCACCAACCGGCCAGGAGGATCCCCACCGGCATCAGCAACAAAAGGCTGAAAATGCCGGGCAGGTGATTTTCCAGATAGGGCGCGAGGAACAGGCCGGCAAAGAAACCCAGGATGACCGTCGGCAGCGCCTCCATCAGCTCGATCACCGGCTTGACCTTGCGGCGTAGAGTCGGCGCCATGAAGTACGCGGTATACAGTGCGGCGCAGATCGCCAGCGGAGCGGCCAGCAGCATCGCGTAGAACGCGGCCTTGAGCGTACCGAACGCCAGGGGTGAAAGGCTCAGCTTCGGCTCGAAGTCACCGGTCGCCGAGGTCGACTGCCAGACGTAGTCCGGCTCCGGGTAACTTTCGTACCAGACCTTGCCCCACAGCGCGCTCCAGGAAATCTCCGGGTGCGGATTGTCGATCACGAAACGCTGCAGCTGGTCACCTGACTCGACCAACAGGCGCGTGGCCCGAGGCGACATGGCGGCGACGGCTGCGCCCTCGGCGACCTGCTCGGTCAGCAGCTCGCGATGAGCCGTGCTGTGGAAGATGCCCAGGGTGCCGCCGCTGTCGAGGGCAAGGAAGCCCTTGCGACGTTCTTCGGGAAGAATCTGTGTGATCGGTTGATCGGCCAGCTGGAAGTTGCGCACGTTCTTCAGTTCGGCCTGACCATCATTGCTGCGCACCATGAACCACTGACCGATGCCGCCCGCCGAGTCGCCAACCATCAGCGAGATGCCGCCCAGCAGCGAGGCCACTGTGGTGATCTCGCCTTTGCCGCCAAGCAGCTTGTAGCGACCATTGAGTTGCTTGCGGCGCAGATCGAAGACGTCGACGCTGGCGCGACCGCTCACGGCGAACAACCACATGTGCCGCGGATCGATGCGCAGCGCCTTGATTGGCTCGGAGAGTTGCGGCAGATCCATGCGCTCCTCTTCAAGCGTTGTTTCACCGGTCATCAGGTTCTCGGTGGAGGCGATTTTCAAGGCATGCAACGCGCCATTCGTCGCGCCTGCGACCATGAGGGTCGAGCCGTTGAGACTGATGCCGGCATGCTCGATGGGCCGACCCTGCGGGTCGAGGTTCAGCGGCGCCTCACCAAAGGGATAGTCCAGCTGCGGCGTGATGGTCTTTTTGCCTTCCGGGTAGCTGACCTTGTAGTTGTGCTCGGCAACCAGCACTTGGCCGTTGCTCAGCCCCAGCACCATGCGGCGATTGCCGGGTGTGTCCTGGCCGACCGAGACGATCTGGCTGCCAGCCGGCAGCGGTAGCTCCACGGTGCGCAGCAGCTCGCCCGTGGGTACGCTGAAGAACCGCACGGCGCCATCGCTGCCCAGACGCATCGCCACCTTGTTCTGCTCTTCCACGGCCAGCAGCAGCGGCTTGCCGGCGTCGGCCAGCCAGGCCGGCTGCTGCGCTTCGCGCGCCTCCAGTTCGGCGCCCTGAAACATGGGCGCGACGACCTGGGCGAGATAGAAGAAAATAAGTGTGATGGCGCCAAGCACGGCGAGGCCGCCAATGGAGACATACCAGCGCGCCAGTTTGTCTTTTAACGCGCGGATACGGCGCTTGCGCTGCAGGGCCGGGGTGTTGAAATCCAGCCGTTGCACATCGGAGTTCGCGCTCATGGTCTCGATATCGTTCATGCAAAGGTTCCTGGCCACTCAGGCCGCTTAAACTGCTGCGCCGTTGACGCGAGTCGTTTCCTGGCTTGATGGCCGGTCGGGCGCCTAATTTAATGCAGCTGTGTGACAGAAAAATTACAGCGAGGTGACGTGAAAACGCCCACCGGCGCAAGAAGCGTGGCGGGCGTCGGTCTCAAGCCTTGCAGCGGTCGCTGCAGGCCTGAACGCTACTGGGTTTAGTGGTTCTGCAGACCCAGGTCGCTGAGGGTCTTGTCGACCACTTTCTTCGGCAGCGGGATGTAGCCGTCCTTGACCACGACCTCCTGGCCCTGCTTCGACAGCACAAGCTTGAGGAACTCGGCGTCGATCGGGCTCAGCGGCTTGTTCGGCGCCTTGTTGACGTATACGTAGAAGAAGCGAGCCAGCGGGAACTTGCCAGCCAGTGCGTTCTCTTCGTTGGCTTCGAAGGCTTCGCCACCCTTGGACAGGGGCACGGCGCGGACGCTGGAAGTTTTGTAGCCGATGCCGGAGTAACCGATGGCGTTCAGGGTGCTGGAGATCGACTGCACCACCGAAGCGGAGCCCGGCTGCTCGTTGACGTTAGGCTTGAAGTCACCCTTGCACAGCGCTTCTTCCTTGAAGTAGCCATAGGTACCGGAAACCGAGTTACGACCAAACAGCTGGATCGGCTTGCTCGCCCACTCGCCAGTCAGGCCGACGTCACCCCAGGTGGTGATGTCCTTTTCGCCACCGCACAGGCGGGTGCTGGAGAAGATCGCGTCGACCTGTTCGATGTCCAGGCTCTTGATCGGGTTGTCCTTGTGGACGAACACGGCCAGGGCGTCGATAGCGACCGGCACGGCCGTCGGCTTGTAGCCGTACTTCTCTTCGAAGGCCTGAATTTCGTTGTCCTTCATCGGACGGCTCATCGGGCCGAGGTTGGCCGTGCCTTCGGTCAGCGCCGGCGGTGCGGTGGAAGAGCCAGCAGCCTGAATCTGGATGTTGACGTTCGGGTAGGCACGCTTGAAGTCTTCGGCCCACAGGGTCATCAGGTTGGCCAGGGAGTCGGAACCGACGCTGGACAGATTGCCGGAAACGCCGGAGGTCTTCTCATAGGTCGGCAGTGCTGGATCAACGGCGGCCACTGCGGTGGCAGCGCCTACACCAGCGGCAACAAAGGTCAGGGCCGCCATCAAACGATTCAGTTTCATTCCATGCTCCTAGCAGGGGTGTGTCAGTGTTTGGAACGGGGGCCATTGTCTGCAGGCCGTGTGAACACTCTATGAACTGAATATGACAATCTGGTGACGACACTGAACTTTAGGCCTGTCCGGTCGCTGTCCCAACCTACAGCCGCTATACTCGCCCCGCCCGCACTGCTGCGGGCTTTTCGCGCAAGAAAACAAACGCGCCGCGAGTCCAAGCGATGAACGAATACGAACAGGAAGATCCAATCCCGCAGGGCGACCTGGCCTTGCAGCTGACCGCCCTGCCGCGTGAGACCAACGGTTTCGGCGATATCTACGGTGGCTGGCTGGTGTCCCAGATGGATCTGGCCGGCACGGCCATGGCCAGCCGCGTCGCCGCGGGCCGTGTGGCCACGGTGTCCATCGACCGCATGGCCTTCATGGTGCCGGTGGCAGTCGGCGCGCAGCTGTCGTTCTATACCCAGACGCTGGATGTCGGCCGCAGCTCGATCCGCATGCTGGTCGAGGTATGGAGCGATGACCCGCTGTCCAGCGAATGGCGCAAGGTCACCGAGGCGGTTTTCGTCTTTGTGGCCATTGACGGCAGTGGACGCACCCGTCCGGTCACGCCGCGCCGCTAAACGACGATCATTGCAGCACGTAGCGGTTCTTCCCGGCCTGCTTGGCCTGGTACAACGCCGCATCGGCGGCCTGGTAAAGCTGCTCGGCAGTCTGCCCAGGCCTCCACATTGCGATGCCGATGCTTGTCGTGGCGCATGCACTCTGGGCCGACGCGGGGTGAGGTATGGCACGTTCGGCGAATGCCGACAGCAGCTGCGCCGCAATGGCTTGCGCCGAACTCGCATCGCAGTTGAGCAGCAGCAAGGCGAACTCTTCGCCGCCGACCCGTGCCGCCAGGTCCATCGGCCGCCGAGAGAATCGGCCCAATAGCTCGCCGAAATCACGGATCAACGCATCGCCGGCCGGGTGGCCGAGACTGTCGTTGTAGGCTTTGAAATTGTCCAGATCCAACAGTATCAGCGCCAACGGTTGGCGGTCCCGACGCGCCTGCAACAGCGTCTGGCGCAGGGCTGTATCAAAACTGCGGCGGTTGGCCAGACCAGTCAGCGAGTCGTGCTGAGCGACCCAGCCGAGGAGCTGACGCACCAGGAACTGCTCACGCTGCGAATATTCATGGATATAGCGGCTGATTGCTCCGATCGCCAACAGCAACAGGTAATAGCTGACCGCGATCCAGTGCACCTGCATTTCGCTGGACGACAGGATGAGCGCCGCCATCAGGATATCAATCACGATGATCGATGCCGCGCTGATCAGGGCGCGCCAGAAGGTGATGCCGAGAAAGAAAAACGAACAGACGATCAACAGACCGGCACCGTAGCGGAACGCCAATTCGGTCTGGGTGACCTCGTAGTGGATGTCGATGCGCGCCGCAACGATCCCGACCAGCACCAGCAGCAACGGAAACAGGCGATTGGCAACCAGACGGATTCGCCAGTTAAAAAGCGTCATCACAACAATCGCGACGCCCGGTGCCGCCTCCACCAGGCGCAATAGCGCCAGCTCACGAAGCCACTGCGGGTCCGACTCGGCATACAGCTGCCATTCGACATAGTGATAGCCGGCAACCACGATCAGCAGAAGGCAGGCGCCAAGAACCTGTGCGAAGCGTGCCTGACGTCCCAGGTAACGACGAAATTCGCGCTCCAGGTCCGGCGCAAACAGCAAACCACGAAAGCCCTCGAGCAGCTGTCTGCCATGCGGGGTATCGCGGAAATCTTCGGCGGACTGCTGTTCTAGGGGTTGCATCAGAGTTGCTCTTGGCAAGGCGCGGACAATGATATCACTTAGACATCATTTCGACGGTTTTCCCGATGAACGCACAGCAACCGCTCTGGGGCAGATCAATCCGCATCGCTCGACGCTTGCCGACGCTGGCAGGAGACTCCACTATCGGCTCACCTACACTGTTGGATGTATCGCGTGACCAGCCTTCTGCTCGCCCTATGGCCTCTGTTTGCCCTGATCATTGCCGGCTACTTTCTGCGCCTGCGCAACTTCCCCAACGAAGCCTTCTGGCCAGGCGCCGAGCGGATCAACTACTTCGTGTTATTCCCGGCCCTGCTATTCAGCAGCCTGGCCACCGCTCCGCTGGACAACCCCGCGCTGCCTCGCCTGGCCGGGGCAGTCATGCTCGCACTGGGGCTCGTGTGGGTGGCTTTATTGCTGCTCAAGCGCGTACGCGACTGGCCGGCGGCCCGCTTCGGTGCCTTTGCTCAGGGCGGGCTGCGTTTCAACACCTATCTCGGACTGGCGGCGGTGGGCAGCCTGTTTGGTAAGGAAGGACTGGCGCTGGCGGCGCTGATGCTGGCGCTGATGGTACCCACGGTAAACGTGATGTCGGTGTGGGCGCTGACCGCCGAGCGCGGCGTCAGTGTGCGCTCGTTGTTGCTGCCGATCCTGAAAAACCCGCTTATCCTCGCCTGCCTGACCGGCGCATTGGTGAATCTTTCAGGCGCGGGGCTGCCCGGCGGCACCGATCACTTGCTGAGCCTGCTGGCCGCTGCCAGCCTGCCCTTGGGCCTGCTGTGCGTAGGTGCCGCGCTGAAGCCGCGGGAGCTCGGTGGTGAAATCCCGGCGCTGGGCTGGAACTGCGCCCTGCGGCTCCTGGCGGTTCCACTCTTGGCCTACGCCGTCGCAACGCTGCTCCATCTGCCCATTATGGAAACAACCATCATCGTGCTGTTCTTTGCCCTGCCCACGGCACCCACCGCTTACGTGCTTACCCGCCAGCTAGGCGGAGACAGCCATCTGATGGCCGGTATCATCACCCTCCAGACGCTACTCGCCGCAGCCAGCTTGCCGCTGGTGCTGACGCTGCTCGAACGCTGACAGCCTTACCAAACACCCGTCATTGCAGCTGTTATTGCGCGGTCGTGGTGAAGCGACGCCGGGATAGGTTGCCGGCTGTAAACGAAGTGATCAGCCGCTGATAGTCGCCGCTTTCCCGCAGGGCTTGAAGCCCCCGGTCAAAGCGTTCGATCAGTTGTGCGGCGTCTGGCCGGCTGCGCGGGACGATGAGATGCATCGTCTGGCGGCTCAGTACCGAGCCGGACACATGAAAACGCGCTTGAGCCGCTCCGGTTGACTGTAGGGCATGGAGGCCCAGCTGAAGATCGGCCAGAAAGAAGTCATCTCGTCCTAGCAATAGCAACAGCGCGCATTCGTTCAAACCCCGCGGCGAATGGCGGACCAGCACCCCCTGGTCAACCAGCGCCTGGACTGCGGCTGGCAACTGCCAGCCCAGCGGGAGGCAAAGTCGCCCGCCGCTGACGCCGGTCAGATCATTGACCTCGACCGCCTCTTCAACGCGACTGAACAGGTGCTGCTGCGACACGTACAAGGGTGCCGAATAAAGAAACACCTGCTCGCGCTGGTTGGCCCGGATATAGGGAAATGTCGCGTCGTATTCGCCGCGCAGGGTCATCATGTAGCCCCGCTTCCACGGCTGCCAGGCAAGCGATGACGCGGTTCCGCTGCGCTCGAGTGCCGCTAGCACAACCTCCGTGAGCATCCCTCCCCCGGCCAGATTTCGCCCCGTGAGCGGAGCGTAGTCATCGCCTGTCACTAACTCCAGTTCCGTCGCATACGCACCGAAACAGGCGGCCAGACTGAACAGAAACGTCCGGCTCCAAAGTCCTTTCATCAACACCCTTGCCGCCCTAGCAAACGAATGGAGCGCAGCCTGCGCCACGCGTAAAAGAAGTTTCGCGATCAGCGCAGCGGATTTCGCTAGCGAACAACCTGGCCGCGCGACAGGCGCAACAGCAGCACTGCCATGCCAACCCCGGCAGCAATCAATGCCAGCATCGGCCCCAGGTAGCCGACCAGCTCCTGCAGCCATGCGAGCAGTTGGCGAAGGATCATCAGGCTGTTTACCTCGCCCTCAGTCCTGAGCCGATAGGCCCCCGCCTGCCAGATCTCGTAGGCCAACCGAAGTGGCCAGAGACACAAGGGCAGCAGCAACAGGCACACCCAGAACCCACTACGCCGCCATGGCCCTAGCAGCCCCCAGGGACGAAAGGCTGCGCGAATCAGCTGGAAAAAGCAGACGCTGTAGTAGGCGATCAACAACAAAACTAACGCGTTGTTCCATGAGGGCTCACGCCAGAGCTCATGTCCTGCGGCCCCGGCAAGCCCCAGGCTGAGCAAGGCCCAGACAAGAAGAAAGAAGCGTTTCATCGCAGCCCCAGTTGTCGGTTGTCAGTTATCAGTGAATGCCCATCGGAACAGAATCTTTCAAGGCATACGCACAACCGCTTCACGAAACCGGCTGAGAAACGTCGCGGACAGGCCGGCTTCGAGCAGCCGCGCACGTATCAGAACAGGCTGAGCTGGTCGGCCACCGGCTCGCCCGGCGGCGACGGCTTTGCCACGCAAGCCGCCTCGGCTCTGCCCATTCCGTCGCTCGAAGCCAATCGCTCGGCGAGCCCGGCGGCGCGCTCGGCACGGGTCGACACTGCCTCGGTGAGACGTGCCGGCAACGCCCAGATCTCCACCTGGCGCTTGGCGCGGGTGATACCGGTGTAGAACAGCGAGCGGGTCAGCAGCGGGCTGGGCTGCTCCGGCAACGCCAGCAGCACCTCGGTGAATTCCGAGCCCTGGCTTTTGTGCACGGTCATGGCGAAGGCGCTGTCGTGGCTCGGCAGTCTTGCCGGCGCGAAGCCGCGAAAACCCTCGTCGCCCTCGAAGAACACCCGCAGGCCCTGCTCGGTTTTCAGACACAGGCCGATATCGCCGTTGAACAGGCCCAATGCGTAGTCGTTCTGCCGGACCATCACCGCGCGGCCGGGATACCAACGTTCGCGGGCCGGAACACCAAGGCGGCGCTTGAAACGTGCCTCCAGCGCCTCGTTGAGGCCGGTCACACCGAACGGGCCCTCGCGCTGCGCGGTCAGTGCGCGAAAGCCGTTGAAGGCCTCGAACGCCGCGCCTGGATCGCCCTGCCGTGCGGCCTGCAGATAGGGCGCGTAGCCTTGCTCCAGCCGCACGATCAAGGCGGTCGGGCTGGGCGTCGCGTTCCAGGCGAGATCCGCACGGCCTTCCTGCAGCAACGCGACGGTGCCTTTAGCCTCGCCAGCGTTGATCCGCCGCGCCAGCTCGCCGATGCCGCTGTCGCCGGCGAAGCGGTGGCTGTGGGTGAGCAGCACCACTGCATCGCCCAGGCGCGAGCGCGGCGTCTCGACCGCTACGCTCTGCCCGGTAATGCGCTGCAGATCGGCCGCGGCCTGGGCATCGAAACCACGCCCTTCGCAGAGTTCGGCGAACACCGCGCCGGCCTCGACGGCGGACAGCTGATCCTTGTCGCCGAGCAGGATCAGCCGCGCCTTCGGCGGCAGCGCGGCGACCAGCTTGGCCATCAATGCCAGGTCGACCATCGAGGCTTCGTCCACCACCAGCACGTCCAGCGCCAGCGGATTGGCCGCGTCATGCCGCACCTTCGGGCTGTCGCCGCGGCTGCCGAGCAGGCGGTGCAGGGTGCGCGCCTCGTCCGGCAGGGCGTTCTTCACCGCATCACTGACCGGCAGCTCGGCCTTGGCGTTGCGGATCGCCTCAGCCATGCGCGCCGCGGCCTTGCCGGTGGGCGCGGCGAGGCCGATGGCCAGGCGTTCACCGCCGGGCTGCTCGAGCAGCGCCGCCAACAGGCGCACCACCGTGGTGGTCTTGCCGGTGCCGGGCCCGCCGGAGATCACCGCCAGACGTCGGCGTACCGCCTGAGCCGCGGCGAGGCGCTGCCAGTCCGGGCTCTGCTGATTGAAGGCAAACAAGCGCGCCAGGCTGTCGCTCAGCCGAGCCTCATCGACATCCGGTGCGTCCGCCGTGCGAGCCAACAGCTGTTCGGCCAGCTGCTGTTCGTAGGCCTGGTAACGGGCCAGGTAAAGCCGGTTGCCGAGCAGGGTCAGCGGCGCGTAGTCGTCTGGCGCACCGACCAGCGAAGAGGCGTCGAGCTGAGCGCGCCATACGGGTAGCGCCGGCATGCTGAGATCGACATCGGGCCAAGGCCGTCTGCCAGCCAGGCGTTCCAGTGGCAGACAGACGTCGCCCGACGCCAGCGCCTCACAACACAGCGCGGCGGCGAGCAGCACCGGCTCGGACGCCTCCGGCTCAAGGCGTTGCAGGCTGGCGACGAAAGCGCGCTCCAGCGGGCCGAGCGGGAGATCGGCAAGGGTCATATGTCGCTCCTGATAGGCAGGAAGGCGCTGCCACGCCCACATTCGCGGTCAATGCTGCCAAAGCGCACCATCACCGCCCCTCCTCAAACAACCGATCCAGCGCATCGAGCAAGGCATCATCCGGCCTCGCGAAATACACCCCGGCATCCGGCATGCCGCGCAGGAACAGGTAGAAGGCACCGCCCAGCTGATCGTCTTGAAAATCCGCCAGCCGCTGGCGCAGGAAGCGGCGCAGCGCCACCAGGTAGATCAGGTATTGCAGGTAGTAATGCTCGCCCGCCAGCGCTTGCAGCAGCCGTTCGCCGCCGTAGTAACCCGCATCCGGGCCGAGCCAGTTGGACTTGTAGTCGGCGATGTACCAGCGGCCGTCGTGCTCGAAGGTCAAATCGATGAAGCCTTTGAGAAAGCCCTTGAGGCTGTCGAACTCCAGTCGCGCCGCGGCTTCCCGTAGAGGATCGGAGAGACCGTTGGCCGGGTCGGTCAGCAAGCTGCGCAGCTGCGCCACATCCAGATCCCGCACCGGAAAGGTGAAGCCCAGTTCCGGCAGGCGCCTGGCCGACTGCAACGCGGCGAGGGTCAGGCCGGCCCCGTCCATATCGGTTTCCAGCACCTTCTGCAGATGGCTGATGGCGATCTCCTTCCACTCCAGCGGCAGGCCGTAGGCCTGCAACGCCGGCTCGACCAGCGCCTCCAGCTCGCCCTTGCCCCGCGCCCAGTCTTCGAGGATCGCATGCAGGCAGGTTCCCGCCCGCGCACCACGGGGAAAGGCGAAGAAGCCGCTGCCAGGCTCGCCGGCATCGGGGATGGCCAGAGCGTCGCGGTCCGGCGCTTCCATGTGCATGCCGGCGGCCAGCCCGGAAAAGCTGCCGATGCGCCAGGCGCTGTAGAGGTTGCGGTTTAGCTGCGACAGCTGCTCGGGCGGCGCCGCCCGGCCGGGGCCTTGAGCACTGGCTTCACGCGGCTCCAGCGGCAGGTAGGCCATATGACCGTCGCTCTGCTCGACCAGCCGCTCGATGGCCAGGCGCAGGCTGCCGCCGGTGAGATCGGCCAGATGATGGCCCAGCTCGCTCAGCGGCTGCTCGCCGGGGAGATCGCGGCCATGCAGCAGCCAGGCCAGGGCACTGCTGTGCAGGCCTTCGTCGGGCAGGCTGCCATCCTTCTTCGCCTTGGGCAGGCTCACCGGCCCCCAGTGCAGCCAGAGCCGATCACGCGCGCGGGTCAGGGCGACGTAGGCCAGCCGTAGCTGTTCGGCGAACACCTCCTGACGGGCGCGTTCGAGGTTGTCCTCCAGTTCGCCGCTGCCCAGATCCAGCAGCGGCTGGCCACTGGCGTCGTGGCAGCGGGCACTGTCGCGGTTCTTGCCGAGCAGCTTGCCGTCCCAGAGGAAGGGACAGAACACCAAGGGGTATTCCAGACCCTTGCTGGTGTGGATGGTGACGATCTGCACCCGCTCGGCATCGCTTTCCAGCCGCAGCAGGGCTTCCTCGCCCGCACCTTCGCTGCCGCGCTGGGCATTGAACCAGGCCAGCAGCGGCTCCAGCCCTGGGCGCAGCAGGCTTTCGGCCTGCAACAGTTCGCCAAGGTGCAAGAGGTTGGTCAGCCGCCGTTCGCCATCCACTCGCGCCAACAGTCGTTCGGCCACCGCCTGCTCGTCGAGCCAGGCACGGAACACGCGCATGAAGCCCTGCTGCTGCCAGAGCTGGTGATAGCGCTCGGCGGCTTCGCGCTCGGCGTCCCATTGCTGCTGATCGTCCTGACAACGGGCCAGATCAGCGGCGCTGCGGCCCAGTAAACGCGTGGCCAGGGCATGACGCAGCAAGCCTTCGCGCCCCGGTTCGGCGTACGCCGCCAGCACCGCGGCCAGCTCACCCGCCTCCTCGCTGCGCCAAACGCTGTCGCGGCCCCGGCGCACGCTGGGGACGCCGCGCGCCGCCAGTTCGTCGGCGATCATCCCGGCCTGGCGGTGGTTGGCCACCAGCACGGCAATATCGCCGCCCTTGAGCGGCGTGAACACGCCGTCCTGGTCGAAACCGGCGCGACCCTCGGCGGCGCCGGCCAGCTGCAGGGCGATTCGCCGTGCGGTGTCGCTCGCCGCCAGCTGCGACGCTTCGCCCTTGCCCAGCGGATCGTCGCCGAGCCAGACCAGCGACAGCGGCGCGGCCTCGCGCTCCTCCACCAGATGCAAGCTCGCACGCGGCTTGTCGGCGGCACCCACCGGCGGATAGCGCAGGTCAGGCTGGGCGAAGGGCTGCGGGTGGTCGAACAGCTGGTTCAGCGCGGCGATCAGCTCAGGCGTCGAGCGGTAGTTGGTCGGCAGGTTGAACGGCTCGCGATCGGCCTGTTGCTTGGCGGTCATATAGGTCGCCAGATCCGCCCCGCGGAAAGCATAGATCGCCTGCTTGGGATCGCCAACGAAACACAGCGAAGCCTCGCCCCCCTTGGCATAGATGCGGTTGAAAATGGCGTACTGGATCGGATCGGTGTCCTGAAACTCGTCGATCAGCGCCAGCGGATAGGCGGCACGCAGCGAGGCCGCCAGGTCCTCGCCGACCGGCCCTTGCAGCGCCTGCTCCAGACGATTGAGCAGATCGTCGAAGGCCAGTAGCCGCTGCGCCGCCTTGCGTTCGGGCAGCTCGCGGTTGAGGCGCTCCAGCAGCGCGACCTGCAGCGCGATCAACCGCTGCTTGCCCGCTGGCAGCGCCTCGGCGACCTGATCGGCCAGCTCGTCCAGTGCATGGGCCAATTCGCAGACCGGCGCGTCGTGGCCCTTCTTGCACGCCTTGTTCAGCGCACGCACGCCGAACTTCGCCGCGCCCTCGGGCAGGTCGAACATCACCGCCGGGTCGGCGAAATAGGCGTCCAGTTCCGCCTGCCAGGGGGCGAACTTGATGCTTTTGTGGGTGCTCTGGCTGAGCCCGTCATGGGCCAGCAGCTCGGCGACCCAGGCGCTGCCCGCCTGCGTCCACAACCCGGCGGCGCGCTGCCAGGCGGCCTCGACCGGACGCAGATCGGCGGCGACTGGAGCCCCCTGCGGCTCGACCCGCAGGTAGGGTTTGCCCAGATGGCTGCGCAGGCGCTGACGGAACCACACCGGCGTGATGCGGCTCTTGGCCAGAAAGCGCGCCCAGGCCGGGTCGGCGTCAGCCAGTTCGCTGCGCCAGGCATCGGCGAGCAGCGCATCAATGAGCTCGCGGTCGTCGGCGGTCAGCTCGCTGTCGAAATCGCCCCCGGCCTCGAAAGCCGCATCCTGCAGGGCGCGCTGGCAGAAGCCGTGGATGGTGAAGATCGCCGCCTCGTCGAAGCCGTGCACGGCGAGCAACAGGCGCCGCCGCGAGGCTTCGTCCGGGTAGCGGGCATGCAGGCGGTTGAGGAAGTCGTCGCCGCTCGGTGTGCCTTCATACACGGCGAGCAGATCAGCCAGCCGTGCGCGGATACGCTCGCGCAGCTCGGCGGTGGCGGCGGTGGTGTAGGTGACCACCAGAATCTGCCCCACCGAGAGCTGGCGCTCCAGCAGCAGACGCGCATAGAGCGCGGTGAGCGTCCAGGTCTTGCCGGTGCCGGCGCTGGCCTCGATCAGCGAGCGGCCATCGAAGGACGAATCGAGCAGGTCGAGTTTCATTGGTCTTCATCCTCGTCGGCCAGGGCGTCCAGCGCCGGGCCTAACAGCTGCTCGGCCAGCGCTTCGAATCGCTCGTCCAGCGGATCGCGGTCGCGGAAGGCCAGGGCGCTCCAGGGGTCTTCGGCTTCGGCGGCGATGGGGCTGAACTCGGCGCCGAGCCAGGCTTCGCGGGCGCGCTTGCGGGCGCAGTCCAGCGGCTCGCTGCCGCGGCTCGGCTTGCGGTAGCCGCGGGCAAAAGCCTGACTGCTGCGCGGCAACAGCGGCAGCGGCTCGCGGATGGCGCTGCGATAGGCCACCAGCCAGGGCTCCAGCAGTTCGGCCGCGTTCGACAACGGCCCCAGCTGCCAGTCACCGGCGGGCGACAGCATCAGGCTGTGGCGCTCGATACCGGGCGTGGCGGACAGGTTGAGCAGCAGATGACGCAGCCAGAACGGCGGCAGGTCCCACTCACCGAGACGGCCAAGCTTCCAGCCGAACAGTCCGGCCGGGGTCACGCCATCGAGCCAGCCATGGATACGCACGCCGGCCAGGGTGATGTCCACCGGCAGCGGCTCGGGCACCGCTTCCGGGCGCAGTTCGAACAGGCGCGGCGCAAAGGCACGCACCGGCCCGCGCAGCTTGCCCCACAGCGCCTGGCCCAACTCGCCCGTCGGCAACCAACCTGCGGCGCAGGCCATACGTCGTTCGTCTTCATCACTCCAGCCGTGCTCCATCGCCTGCAGCGACAGGCGCCGCAGGCCGTTCCAGGCCGGCATCTCCAGATCGAAGGGCTCGTCGCTGGCGAGCGATTCTTGATCGTCAGCCAGGCGCAAACCGAGGCGCTGCTCGAGCAGAAAGCGCGCCGGATGACGGAAGCACTGCAACAGCTGCGACGGCTCGATGGTCAGCCAGGCCTCGTCCGGCTCGGCGAGCAGGCTGGCGAAGGGTTGCGGCTGAGTCTGCGGCGGCTCGGCCAGGCGCTTGGCGGCGCGGAACCAGGGCAGCGAAAAACCCGCACAGGGCGCGTTGCCGAAATTGCGTGGCGAGAACGGCTGCAGCGGATGCGCGATGAGGATCTTCTGGCTGACCGGCTTCGCGCCATCGACCAGCACGGCCGTCATGTCCACCGCCTCGAGCACCTCGCTGAGCAGCACCGACGGCGGCAGCACGGCGTTGTCGCGCGGGTCGCGGCCGACGTAGGACAGGTACAGCGCCTGGCGCGCCGAGAGCAGCGTCTCCAGCAGCAGGTAGCGGTCGTCGAGGCGCCGCGCCCGGTCGCCACGGCGCGGATGCCGGCCGATCAAATCGAAGCCCGACGGCGGTGTGCGCCGCGGAAAGGCGCCGTCGTCCAGCCCAAGCAGGCAGACCACGCGGAACGGCAAGCTGCGCATCGGCACCATGGTGCAGAAGGTCACCGCACCGGTAAGAAAGCCCGAGGCGCCGCCGCCCTGCTGCAAGGCGGTGCTGAGCTGCTGGTGCACCAGTTCCAGTTCGATGGGTCGCGTCAGGTCCGCGGCCTGGGCCTGATCGCGCAACGCCGCGCAGGCTTGGGACAACAAGAGCAGCGTGTCGCCGGCTTCGCGCTCGTCGAACAGGGTGTCGATCAGCACCTGCAGGTCATCGGCCCATTCGGCCAGCGGACGCGGCCGGGCGAGCTGGTCGGCCAGCGTGCCGAGCCGATCGACGAATTCCACCAGCCGCCCGAGCAACTGCCCGCGCGCGCCTTCCAGGGCATCCAATGGCCAATGCTCGCCGAGCAGTGGCGCGTGGTTGCCAGCCAGTTGCGGCGGCGCAGCAAAACCCAGCAGCAGTCGGTCCAGCCCCTGGCGCCAGGTAAAGGCTGATTCGTCGGGCAAGCCCAGGCGAATACGCTGACTGCCGTCACGGCCCCAGCGCACACCGGCTTCCCGCAACCAATCACGCAACAGCGGTAGGTCTTCGCTTTCGATGCCGGCGCGGCGGGCAACGGCCGGCTGCTCCAGCCAGGCCAGAACTTCTTCGGCGGCAAACCGGCTCTGCGCCAGCAATAGGAGTTCGAGGAAGGCCTCAATCAACGGCATTTCGGCACGCAGGCTGCGGTCGGCGAGGCTGTAGGGGATCCGCGGGCTGCCCTCGCGCGGGGCGAATACCGCCTCGATGAAGGGCGCGTAACGCTCGATATCCGGCGTCAGCACCACCACCTGGTCCGGCGTCAGCGCCGGGTCGGCGGCGAAGCGCGCCAGCAGCTGGTCATGGAGGATCTCCACCTCGCGCAGCGGCGAGTGGGCGATATGCACCTCCAGCGAACGGTCGTTCTCGGCCAGACTGATGCGCTCATCAGGCAGGCGGGTGCGCAGGCGCAGGATGTCGTTCTGCAAGGCGTGCAGCAGGCTGTCGTCATGCAGGTCTTCGTCTTCGGAATACAGACCGAACTCCTGGCTCCCTTCGCTGGCGGTCAGGCTGAACAGCGAGTCGAAGAAGTCGCGGCCCTGCTTGCCGAGACTGGCCAGCAGCGGATGGCCCACATCCAGATACCAGTCATCGGCGCCGGACGGCTGGGGAGCTACTGCGCTCGGGGAGGCTTCGTTAAAACCCAGCTCGGGATGCTCATGTACGGCCTGTACACTCCGCTCCCTCGCCGGGTTTTGCCTCGCCTGCTCTTCGCTCGCGACGCTCCCCAGCCGCCCGGAAGAAGGAAGCTGCCTGGCCAGCTCGCGGATATCGCGGATCTCGCCCCAGGCCTCTCGGCTCGGGTTGAGCGCGCAGACCACCACGTCGATATGCCGGGCCAGGCCGTCGAGCACGCGCAGGTGGTGCGGCGGCAGGCTGCTGATGCCGAACACCAGCAGGCGCTCGGGCAGGCCTGGCAAGGCCTCGTCGCGGTAGAGGCGTTGCAGCAGGTCGCCGAGCAGCCGTGCGCGGTGCGGATGGCCGTCCTTGGTCAGCTCGCGCCAGAGCAGCGCCTGCCAGGCTTCGTCGGGACCGAGGTCGAGGGTGTCGCCACGCTCCCAGGCCGCCAGCCAGTCGTCGCGATAGAGCAGGTACTGGTCGAACACGTCGGCGATCTTCGCCGCCAGTGACAGCCGACGGCGCTCGTCGCCACCGTCCAGGTACTGCGCCAGGCGCGGCGCCAGCTCGAGTTTGGCCGGCTCGCACAGCCAGCCGTAGAGGCGCCAGGTCAGGGTGGTCGGGGCGAACGCCGATTGCTCCGGCAGGCTGCCCAGCACGGTGCGGCTCAGGTCCCAGACGAACTTGGCCGGCAGCTGAATCTCCAGCTGCATGGCAATGCCCTGCTTGCGCGCCAACTCCAGCGTCAGCCAGCGCCCCATGCCCTGGCTCGGCACCACCACCAGCGCCGGGGCGAAGGGATCGGCAAGGGGCTGGGCGAGCAGGCGCGTGGCCAGTTCGCCGAGGGTTTCAAGGTCAGGGGCGTGGTAGAGGCTGAGCATGAGGGCGGCTTCGGCTGGGTCAGCGGCCAAGGGTAGCAAGTTCGGGTCGGCGCGCGGAGCGTGTCGTCCACCTGCCATGCGGCGATTGTTCCTACTCCTTTTGCAGGAAGCCAACGGTCCTTGTGATCAATATCAATGCCCCCACGGGCCGTAGGATATTTCATAGCAGGCAGTCCCCATGCACCTTTGCAGCCATCGCCTGCCTCAGGCTAGGAGCAACCGATGAAACTGAACCACCGGAACCTGCTGATTCTTTCACTGGGCGCAGCGCTATGCGCCTCACCGCTGGCGTATTCCGCCACTGATGGCGCCCAGGCCAAAGGCTCGGTAGAACGCAGCCATGCACGACAGGCCAACGCACTGCTTGATCGCGCCGCCACACACCTGCAGCAAGCGGGCCCGGAGCAGGCCCTTGCAGCCTTCAATGACCGTAAGGGCGGCTTCGTTGACGGCCAGCATTATGTGTTTGTCCTGGACACGGCCGGGACCATGCTCGCCAGCAACGGCGCTTCCCGTGCACTGGTCGGACTCAACGTGATGGACCTGAAGGATGCCGCCGGCCAGCCCTTCATCCGCGAGATCGTCGAAGGGGCGAAGACCAGCGACAGCGGCCAAGTCAAGTACCACTGGCTGAACCCGGCCGACAACAAGGTCGAGAACAAGACCAGTCTGTACCGCAAGGTCGGCGATCAGATTCTGGTGGTCGGCTACTACATCCCGCGCTCCTCGGCCGAACACGCACAGAAGATGCTCGACGAGGCCGTAGCGCTGGTGAAGCGTTCGGGGGAAGAGGCGGCCTATCAGGCCTTCAATGACCCTCAGGGCCGCTTCGTGATGAACGACGAGTACGTGTTCGTGATCGGCCTCGAGGATGGCAAATACCGCGCGAGTGGCGCTTCGCCCAACCTGGTGGGCGTCGACGTACGTGAAATCACCGACGCCGCCGGTACGCCGCTGTTCAAGCAGATGATCGAAATGGCCAAGGACAAGGGCACCGGGACCGTCGACTACGTGTGGCGCAACCCGGCCACCAATGCGGTGGAGAAAAAACACACCTTGATCCGTCGAGTCGATGACGTCCTGCTGGGCGTGGGCTACTACACACCTAAATGAGCCTGACGGCTCGGCAATAAGCACCTGTGGCGTCATCACTGATGTCATTTTGGTGAACGGCCGGCTACCGGCGATGGTCAACGTTCTATAACTCACAGCTTTCTGCCCTCCCAGGTGCAGGGAGCTGTGTCCGTTGATCATCCAGAGCCGGAGGCCTTGCCCGATGCTGACGCTGTTGCATCTGCTGTCCTCCATCGCGCTTCTGGTTTGGGGGACGCACATCGTGCGCACCGGGATCATGCGGGTGTACGGTTCTCATCTGCGTCGGCTGCTCGGCCACAGCATGGCCAATGCGCCCATGGCCTTTACCGCCGGGATTGGCGTTACGGCGCTGGTACAGAGCAGCAACGCCACCGCGCTGCTGGCTATTTCCTTCGTAGCCCAGGGCCTGATGGCGCTGCCCACCGCACTGGCAATCATGCTCGGCGCCGATGTCGGGACGGCGCTGATGGCGCGGGTGCTGACGCTGGACCTGTGTTGGCTGTCACCGCTGTTCACCCTGCTTGGGGTCTGCCTGTTTCTTTCGCGCAAACAGACCCGCGCTGGACAACTCGGTCGGGTGCTGATCGGCCTCGGCCTGATCATTCTGGCGTTGCAACTGATCGTGACCGCGGCCGCGCCGATCACCGAAGCGCGCGGCATGCGAGTGTTGTTCTCGTCGCTGGCCGGCGACACCCTGCTCGCCGTGGTCGTCGGCGCGCTGTTCGCCGTGCTGTCCTATTCCAGCCTCGCCGCCGTGCTGCTGACCGCGACCCTGGCCAGTGCCGGGTTGATCAGCCTGCCGGTCGCCCTTGGCGTGATCATCGGCGCCAATGTCGGCAGCGGTGTACTGGCCTGGCTCAACGCCACGCCGCAACCTCCTCCGGCTCGACGGGTAGCGCTCGGCAACCTGCTGTACAAGCTCGCTGGCCTGCTGGTGCTGCCGTTTCTGCCGATGCTGGTCGAGTGGATGGCGACGCTTGGCTTCAGCGCACAAACCCAAGTGATCGCGTTTCACCTGGCTTATAACTCGCTGCGCTGCCTGCTGTTGCTGCCCACGGTGGGCCTGATGGCGGGCCTCTGTGAGCGACTGCTACCGGAGCGTATTCAGGACAACGGCATTGCCCAGCCGCGCCATCTCGACCCCACTGCCCTGGATACGCCGACGCTCGCCCTGGCCAATGCCACGCGCGAAACACTGCGTATTGGCGACCTGGTGGAAACGATGCTGGCGCGCCTGCTCGAAGCGCTGCGCGAAGACCGGCCGGAGCCCGGCGAGGACATCCGTCGTCTGGACGATGACGTGGACGCCCTGTACAGCGGGGTCAAGCTCTACCTGGCACGCATGCCGCGTGACGATCTGGCCGAACAGGAGAGCCGGCGCTGGGCGGAAATCATCGAACTGGCGATCAATCTGGAGCAGGCCGGCGACATCATCGAGCATATGCTGGGCAAGGTGCAGAACCTGAAGATCTCCAAGCGCCGCTCGTTCTCCGACAGCGGACTGGATGAGCTCAGCCAGCTGCATACCCTGCTCACTGTCAATCTCGGCCTGGGCCTGTCGGTATTCCTGTCTGGCGATTCACACAGCGCCCGCCAGCTGCTGCAGCAGAAGCGCCAGTTTCGCAAGCTTGAGCGCGAGTTGGCCCATGCCCATGTACATCGCCTGCATCAGCAGGTGGTGGAAAGTATCGAAACCAGTGCTGCGCATCTGGAGCTGATCGCCGACATGAAGCGGCTCAATTCATTGTTCTGCAGCGCGGCGTACGCGGCGCTTGAAAGCTCCAGCTACGGCAAACAACGCGCCGCTGGCGAGTCTTCGACTGCTCGGGAAACACCGACCACCGAGCACCTCCCCGGCAAGCCAGCCTGATCAGTGCATGGGCTAGGCCTGCCCGGTCCAAGTGATTGCAGGGTTCAGCAGGCAATAAAAACCCCGGCGATGCATGGCATGGCCGGGGTCTAGTCAGCGCTGCGGGATGGTCAGTCCAGCTTGCGCCGGCGCTGCATCCAGACCACCAGACCAAAGAGCAGCAGGGCCGGTAGCCACATCCACTCCTTCGGCAAGCGGTCAGTGGGCGCACGCACCGCGAGGATTTCCTGGTCGAATTGCAGTCCCAGATCGGCCGCTGGGCTGCCGAAGGTCACGCTGTCGATCAGCACCTTGCCCTCATCTTCGTAGGTCATCACGCCGAGCTTCTCCAGCTTCTCTTCGCCGGTTTCGCCATCAGGGATCGCCACCAGCAAGCTGAACTCGCGCATATCGCCCACTGCGTCTTCACCACGGATACGCAGGCGCAGCTGGCCATCTTCATCGACCGCTTCGAGCGCCTGGACCAGCTGGGTAGGCGGTATGTCCCGGTACGGGTCGTGGACGATGTCCATCCAGAAGCCTGGGCGGAACAGCGTGAAGGCGATCAGCAGCAGCAGGATGCTTTCGTACCAGCGGCTACGGACCAGGAAGTAGCCCTGAGTGCCCGCCGCAAAGATCAGCATCGCCAGCGTCGCGATGACAAAAATCACCACGCCGTGCCAGAAATCCACATCGATCAACAGCAGATCGGTGTTGAAGATGAACAGGAACGGCAGCGCGGCGGTGCGCAGGCTGTAGTAGAACGCCACCACACCGGTCTTGATCGGATCGCCCTTGGACACGGCCGCAGCCGCGAACGAGGCCAGCCCGACCGGCGGCGTGACGTCAGCCATGATGCCGAAATAGAAGACGAACAGATGCACCGCAATCAGCGGCACGATCAGCCCGCTCTGCTGACCCAGCGCCACCACAACCGGCGCCAGTAGGCTGGACACCACGATGTAGTTGGCGGTCGTCGGCAGCCCCATGCCAAGGATCAGACTGAGGAATGCCGTCAGCAACAGCATCAGCATCAGGTTGCCCATGGACAGCAGCTCGACCAAATCGGCCAGCACCAGGCCTACACCGGTCTGTGACACTGCGCCGACGATGATCCCAGCCGCCGCTGTGGCGATGCCGATACCGATCATGTTGCGCGCACCGGCAATCAGACCTTCGCGCAGGTCAACCACGCCATCCATGAAGGTGCCGTGCTGGTGGCTGCCATCCTTGCGCAGCATCGAGAGCAGTGGGCGCTGGGTCAGCAGAATGATGACCAGCATCACTGAACCCCAGAAGGCAGACAGGCCGGGCGACAGACGCTCAATCATCAGGCACCAGACCAGCACCACCACCGGCAGCAGGAAATGCAGCCCTGAGAGCAATACCGGACGCGTCTGCGGCAGTTTTTCCAGCGGGGCGTCGGGATCTTCGGCGGGCAGCGGTGGGTTGCTCGCGGCGACTTTCAGCAGGGCCACATAGATCACCGCCAACAAGACGCCAATGACCCAGATGGCCGCATCACCCAGCGCCGGTTTGAGCCAGCCCAGCCCGTAGTAGACCGCCAGCGACACCCCGGAAATCAGCGCGGCGCCAAAGGCAAAGCCAATCAAACGCTGCATCCAGGGCTTGGCCACGTTTGCGCGAGGCAACGCCGTGAGGCCGAGCTTGAGCGATTCGAGATGAACGATGTAAACCAGCGCGATGTAGGAGATCAGCGCCGGCAAGAAGGCGTGCTTGATCACCTCAACATAGGGAATGCCGACGTACTCGACCATCAGGAAGGCGGCGGCGCCCATGACCGGCGGCATGATCTGGCCATTGACCGATGAGGCCACTTCCACCGCGCCGGCCTTCTCCGCCGAGAACCCGGTGCGTTTCATCATCGGGATGGTGAAGGTGCCGGTGGTCACCACGTTGGCAATGGACGAACCGGAGATCAACCCGGTCATGCCCGATGCCACGACCGCCGCTTTGGCTGGCCCCCCACGAAAATGGCCAAGCAGGCTGAAGGCCAGCTGAATGAAGTAATGGCCGGCCCCGGCGCGCTCGAGCAGGGCGCCGAAGAGCACGAACAGAAACACGAAGCTCGTAGAGACACCCAGGGCGATACCGAATACGCCCTCGGTGGTGATCCACTGGTGGTTGGCCAGCGCGGTGAAACTCACCCCGCGGTGCGCCAGCAGGCCGGGCATGTAGGGGCCGGCGAGGCTGTAGCCGAGAAAGATCAGCGCTATCACCGCCAGGGCCGGGCCGAGGGCTCGACGGGTGGCCTCCAGCAGCAGCGGAATACCGATACAGGCGGTAACCAGGTCCATGGTGGTGAGGTTGCCGGGGCGCTGTGCCAGCTGCTCATAGGCGATGAACAGATAGCCGGCGCTGGCGGCAGCAATCAGCCCGAGGGCGATATCGATCAATGGCACTCGGTCGCGCGGTGAACGCTTGAATGCCGGATAGGCGAGAAACGCCAGCAGCAAGGCAAACGCCAGGTGAATCGAACGCGCTTCGGTATTGTTGAACACACCGATGCGCAGCATGAAGGGCAACGGCGAGGCGATCCACAGCTGGAACAGCGACCAGAGCAGCGCGAGGCCGGTGATCAGCTTGGCCATAACGCCTTCGGGCAGCCGTGCGCCGACGTCCTTGGCAATCAGCTCTTCAGTGGAAAGTTGGTTGTCTTGCATGAAATCTGGCCTGTTTTTTCAGGGAACGGAAACCGCGAAACCCGCGGCACAAGGCACGCGGGTTCTCAGGCGAAAGCGGACGGAAGACCGTCCACCATGATGCAGCGAACCGTAAAGGCCGTTACATCCAGCCTCGTTCCTTGTAGTAGCGCACTGCGCCATCATGCAGCGGTGCGGACAGACCCACCTTGATCATGTCTTCCGGCTTCAGGTCTTTGAAAGCAGGGTGCAGACGCTGGAAGCGCTCGATGTTCTCGAACACCGACTTGACCAGCTTGTAGACCACTTCGTCATCGACCTTGGACGTGGTGGAGAGCACTGCCTTGCCGCCAATCGACTGCGTGGCGCTGTCATTGCCCTTGTACATGCCGCCCGGAATTTCAGCCTTGGTGTAGTAGCTCTTCTCGGACAGCAGCTTGTCGATCTCCGGGCCGGTAATTGGCACCAGAACGGCGTCGACGGTGGTGGTCGCTTCCTGAATCGCGCCATTGGGATGACCGACAAAGTAGGTCATGGCGTCGATGTTGTTGTCGCCCAGTGCACTGGCCTGTTCGGCCGGCTTCAGTTCAGCGGCGAGCGCGAAAGCCGACTTGTCCCAGCCCTTCTCGTTCATGATTTCTTCGAGGGTATCCCGCTGACCGGAACCGGGATTACCGATATTGACGCGTTTGCCTTTCAGATCGTCCAGGCTCTTGATGTTCGCATCACGGCGCGCCAGCACAGTGAAGACTTCGCTCTGCAGCGAGAACACGGCACGGATGTCTTCCATCGCGCCTTCGCTCTTGAACGGCTCCAGGCCTTCCATCGCCTTGTACTGATGATCCGACTGCATGATGCCGAAATTGAACTCGCCGCTGCGCAGACCGTTGACGTTCGCTACGCCACCGCCACTGGCCGGTGCGTTGCACTTGAGATCCTCGGCGTTACGGTTGACGAAGCGGCAGATCGACTGACCCGCGACGTAGTAGACGCCCGTCTGCCCACCGGTACCGATGGTGACGAATTGCTCTTGCGCCTGAGCCATACCGCTCAGACCAGTTCCCGCCAACGCGGCGGAAAATATCCATGCCAAGGATTTGCCTTTCATGGATCCACTCCTTATTGGTTGTTTTGGAATTGCCCTGCAGGCCTCGTGAGCCACGCGGGACGTTTGGAGTCTAGCAGGCGACTGCGCAGAGAACAGCCGCCGCATATGCCAGGCAAACTACCGAGCACCTGGTACCACACCTATGTGACCGGACCGAGCCTCAAGGGTTGCGTAGGTAGGCGGATATCCATCTTTAATGTGTGCCTTTAAAAAACCTCAGCAGCGCAGCTTTTGTCGCGCTAGCCGATCTGGTCGCTACGGCCATCCAGCCAAGAAGTGGCGTATGCCAACAGCGAAGCAGCTGGCGCTGGTGAGATCGTCAGCCTCACGGGGCGCAGCACCGCTCGTGCTGGTAAACGATATTAGCGAGCAGCTGAGATCATTCAGCAACTCGAAAGCCAAATTCGGAACATCAACCGCGTGCTAGATGTTATTCAGCGCATCGCCGAGGAAACCGACCAGTTGGCGCTTAACGTGATAATCGCAGCTATCCAGAACATGATCGGGCACCCTGCAGACCGCCGACACCGTCACGCAACGAAGCCGATCACGCCATGAAAAGAAAGGTTCCGAGCAGGCAGCACGCCCGCTTCAGGGCATCAACCAGTGTGTAAGCGAGGTCTGCTGTCCAGGAGGCTCCGAGGCCCATTCCGATAGATGGGCGAGCCGTTAGCGGCCTGAGAGTGGTATCAAAGCGACATTATCCGTATTGTTTGAATGGCCAAACCACTGCCTGGCCCCATCGGTTGCCTATGCGCCGCGACGGGTCGTTTGACGAGACCTTCCACCCGATGCGCTTCCGCCGGCTTTTACTCTGCCTTTTAACAGCCCTTGTCAGCCTCATGTCGGGCCAGTTAAGCGCCGCTGTTGTTCCTGGCGTCGTCAGCGAAAGCGGTGCGGCACTCCAGGTGGGCGGGTTGGAGTGGGTATCCGGGCATTCGGAGGCCGGCTTCGCGACCGCTCACGCGGCCTCCTGGCAATGGCAGCCGTTAGTTAAGCCCAACCTCAAGAAACAGCCTGAAGGCGTTTGGGTGCGCTTCGACCTTGGCAGCAAGGCAGCCAGCGCTGGCCGCTGGTACCTGAGCCTGCAATGGCCGATCCTGGACAATGTGCGGGTACGCCTGTTCTACCCCGCCGAGGACGAGTGGGGCCCGCTGATGCAGGCTGGCGATCACATTCCCAAGAGCCTTCAGCCGCTGGCAGACCACAACCTGGTCTTCCCGCTGGAACTGCGGGCTAACGATCGAGCCGTGGTGTACGTGCATGTACAGGCGCACGAGCTGATGGCCTTGCCAATGGTCATCTTTGACGAGACGGCGTTCGCGGCAGGAAAGTTTACCGACATCGCGTTGATCAGCCTGTTCTTTGGCGGAATGCTGGTGATCCTCCTCTATAACAGCAGCCTGTTTCTGTTCACTCGGGACGTGGCTTATCTGCTCTACGTCCTCTATCTGCTCAGCGCGCTGTTTTACGTCCTTACGATAACCGGCTTCGGCCAGTTGTTTCTGTGGCCCGAAATGCCACAGATCGCCAGCCGCTTCTACGCGTTATCCGCGGCGCTGTGCTTTTTCACCCCGCTGTTGTTCGCCAGCCGGTTTCTCAATATTCGCCGCTACGGCGGCTGGCCCTGGCTGGTCACCTGGGTGCTGATGGGTTACTGGGGCGTGGTGATCCTGGTCCTCTTGTTCGCGCCCTCGCTCGGACGCTACCTGATGGCCGAGCAGATCGCGCTGGTGCATTGCATCCTGACAATGGCCGCCGTCATCAATCTGTGGATCCGCGGCAACAGTTCGGCAAGGTTGTTCACGATTGCCTGGTCGACCCTACTACTGGCGACCATCGTCCATCTGCTGGCGCTGGACGGCATGCTGCCGTTGAACCCGCTGACCCTGCACGGCCAGCTGATCGGTATGTTTGCAGAGTTCGTTCTGCTTTCCATGGCACTGGCGCAGCGCATCAATCAGGAGCGGGACCGCCGCATTCTGGCTCAGCAGAGCGCACTGCAAGCATCTGAGGCGCTTGCTCATGAACGTGAACAGCGTCTGCAGGCTCAACAACAAGCCTTGGAGGCGCAAGTACGCGCAAACGAGGCGCTCGAAGCGCGGGTCTACGAGCGCACCCGTGCGCTCGAGGATGCCAAGCGCGGCCTGGAAATGGTCAACGAACAGCTCACTCGCCTGAGCATCACCGATGCGTTGACCCAGCTGTCGAACCGCGGCCATTTCGACGTGATGATCGGTGAGGAAATCCGCCGCGCTCAGCGCACCGAGACGCCGCTATCGGTGCTGCTGCTGGACATCGACCATTTCAAGCGGGTCAACGATAGCTACGGGCATCCGTTCGGCGATGAATGCCTGCGACTGGTAGCCGACACGCTCAGGCAATACGGCCAACGAGCGGGCGATGTGGTTGCACGCTATGGCGGCGAAGAATTCGTCATGGCGCTGCCCGGCATGAACAGCCGCGAAGCCCGCGAGCAAGCCGAGCGAATCCGTGCTGCGGTGGCGGCGCTGCGGCCCGTTCACGACGGGGAGCGCCTGGCGTTGACCATCAGCATCGGCGTCGCGAGCCTGCAGCCGCCGGCGAGTTGCACCCCGACGCAACTGCTGGCGTCCGCCGACACAGCACTCTATCGGGCCAAACACAACGGCCGTAATCAGGTGGCGGTGGCCGAACCGGACGAGGCCGCCGAGCTGTCAGTCAGCTGAATCGGGAGCCGGTGGAGGAAAGCTCACCTTGACCAGAAGCCCGCCCAACGCGCCCTGATCGAGCTCGACAGTAGCCCGGTGGGCACGAATGATTTCACCAACAATGGCCAGGCCAAGCCCGGCCCCCTTCCCCTGTTGATGCACACGGTAGAAGCGCGCAAAGACCTTGTCGCGCTCAGGCTCCGGAATTCCCGGCCCGTCGTCCTCGACCTCAAGCACGCCCCCTTTCGCCACCCGTAGCACCACGTTGCCATCTTTGGGTGTGTGCGCCAGGGCGTTGTCCAGCAGGTTGCTGAGTAATTCAGCCAGTAGCGTCGGCTCGCCATCGATCCAGACGGGCTCCTCGGCTTCCAGGGCCAGCGCGACACCCCGCTTATGCGCCAGCGCGGCCATCGCCAGCCCCAACTCCCGAGCCAGCTGGCTGAGGTCGAGGCGCTGGGCTCCCCCTTCGGCAATCGATTGCGCACCGGTTTCAATACGCGCCAGCGACAACAGCTGATTGGCCAGGTGAATTACCCGGTCGGTGTGCGCGCCAGCCTCTTCCAGGGTTTCCTGCCAGCGCTGCGGTTGCACCTCACGTTGCCCGAGTTCGATACGCGCCTTCAGCGCCGCCAAGGGCGTACGCAACTCATGCGCCGCGTCGGCGATGAACTGCGCCTGCCGTTCGAACTGCCCGCGCAAACGCTCGGTGAATTGATTGAGCGCAGCAACCAGTGGTTTGAGTTCGCGCTGCACGGTAATCAATGGCAACGGCCGCAGATCATCAGGCTGTCGCGCCTCGACGGCCTCGCTGAGTTTGCCCAGCGGCCGCAGCGCCGCGCTGACCGCTAGCCAGACCAGCAGCAGCGCGGTAACGGCCAGCAGGCCGACCCGCCACAGGGTGTCGATCAACAGGCTGCGAGCCAGGCGCTCACGCGCGCCCAGCGTCTCGGCGACACGGATTTCAGCGATGCCGTTGAGCTCCGGCTCGCTCACCGGCTGCAGCAGACTCACCAGCCGCACACCCTCGCCTCGGAACTCTCCGTCATAGAAGCGCGCCAGCGCGGGATAGTCATCAGTGCGACGGATATCGGCGCCTGGCGCCGGCAGATGTTCGTAGCCGCTGACCAACCGGCCCTCGGTATCCAGCACCTGGTAGTAGATGCGCCCGGCGCTGTCGTAGGCAAAGGTGTCCAGTGCCACATAGGGCACATTGGCGCGCAGCTGGCCATTACTGGCGACCAGACCGTCGGCGATGGCTCGGGCGGAGGCCAGCAGGGTCCGGTCGTAGGCGGTGTCGGCGGCCGCCCGCCCGTTCCAGTAAGCGCTCCAGCCACTGAACAGCATCAGCAGGGTCAGCAGCATGGCCAGCCTGCGCAGCAACCCACCGCGCAAACTGCCGGCGCTCGGCAGTAGCGCGTCAGGCATCCGCTGCCTCCAGCAAGTAGCCCAACCCACGGAAGGTCACGATGCGCACCGAACTGCCTTCAAGCTTTTTGCGCAGCCGGTGGATGTAGATTTCGATCGCGTCGGCACTGGCGTCTTCGTCGAGGCCGAATACCTGCGCCGCCAGTTGATCCTTGCTCATGACCCGCCCAGGCCGGGTAATCAACGCCTCGAGCACCGCCTGTTCGCGCGAGGTCAGGCTGAGCGGCTGTCCGCTGAGACTGAAGCGCCGCGCATCCAAGTCATAGACCAGCGGACCGCAGCTCTGCTGACGTTCGCCGGCGGCCACGCTACGCCGCAACAACGCCTTGACCCGTGCCTCCAGTTCGGAGAGTTCGAACGGCTTGGCCAGGTAGTCATCGGCGCCCAGATTGAGGCCATGCACCCGATCAGTCACCTCCCCGCGCGCAGTGAGCATCAACACCGGCAAGGTCTTGCCGCGTTTGCGCAGGCGCGACAGCAGTTGAAAGCCGTCGAGCCTGGGCAGCCCGACGTCAAGGATCGCCAGTGCGTAGTCCTCGGTCGACAACGCCAGATCAGCGGCCACGCCATCGTTGAGCAGGTCAACCGTCCATCCGGCCGCGCGCAGCGCCTGCGCCACGCTTTCAGCCAACTGGGGGTGGTCCTCGACCAGAAGAATCCGCATTGCCTGTCCTCTGCCACACACGGAACGGGGCGCCAGTGTAGCGGCAAGGCACGCCACACGCTGCTTTCACCCCTGAAAGCCTGGCGAAAGTTTCGCCGCCTAGGATCGGGATCAGGTGGCTCGATCCACCTGGCGCGGCACAACGCCGTCACAACAAAAACAATAGTGGAGATTGAAGGATGCTGACTGCCGTCAGAATTAAACCCGCCCCTGCTCGTCTTGCCCTCGCCGTCGCGACGGCCTCCCTGGCGCCCATCGCTCACGCCGATTTCTTCGAAGACAGCAGCGCGACCCTGCAAACCCAGAACATCTACCTCAATCGCGATTTTCGCGAAGGCTCCGGCCAGTCCAAACGCGAAGAATGGGCACAGGGCTTTCTGCTCAACATCGAATCAGGCTTCACCGAAGGCACCGTTGGCTTCGGCCTCGATGCCATGGGCATGCTCGGCGTCAAGCTCGATTCCGGCGGCGGACGCGTCAACACCGATCTACTCCCTGTACGCGACGATGGCAGCACCCCGGACGAATTCAGCCGCCTCGGGCTGACAGCCAAGGCGAAGGTCTCGGAAACCGAACTCCGCTACGGCAGCCATATCCCGGAAACACCCGTGGTAAAAGCCAGCGACAGCCGCACCCTGCCCCAGGTCTTCGAAGGTGCGATCTTGGTCTCTCAGGACGTGACCGGCCTGACCCTGACCGGTGGGCGTCTGGACAAGGTCATCGACCGTGCCTCGACCAACTCTCAAGCGCTTCAGATCAACAACAAGAACCGCCGTTTCGACAGCGCCGCCGAAGCCGATCACCTGACCTTTGCCGGCGCACGCTATGACTTCAACGAAAAGCTCATCGGCACTTACTACGCCGCCGAGCTCGACGACATTTACCGGCAGCACTTCTTCAACCTGCAGGCCGTGCAGCCGCTGGGCGAGAACTCGGCCCTGACCGCCGACTTGCGCCTGATGATCAGTGACGACACCGGAGCGGCCAATGCCGGCAAGATCGACAACCAGGCCTGGAACGGCATGGTGGGTTACAGCCTCGGCGGTCACAAGCTCAGCCTCGCCTACCAACAGATGAATGGCGACACCGGCTACGCCTATATCGATGGCGGCGATCCCTACCTGGTCAACTTCGTCCAGATCAACGACTTCGCCAATGCCGACGAGCGCTCCTGGCAGGCGCGTTACGACTACAACTTCGCCTCGATTGGCGTCCCTGGCTTGACCTTCCTGACCCGCTACATCTCCGGTGACAACGCCGAATACAGCGGCGGCAGCAACGGCAGCGAGTGGGAGCGTGACATCGAGCTCAAGTACGTCGTGCAGACAGGTCCACTGAAGAACGTGGCCGTGCGCATGCGCAACGCCATGTTCCGCTCTGATTTCGCCCGCGACGCCGACGAAAACCGTCTGATCGTCAGCTACAGCCTGCCGATCTGGTAAAGCCGTCCACAATAAGAATCAAAGGAGACACCCATGAAGACTGCAATCCGCCGTATCGCCCTGCTTTCGTCCTGCCTGGTCCTGTCCGGCCAGTTGATGGCCGAGCCCAAGCGCCCCGAGTGCATCGCCCCGGCCAAGCCCGGCGGCGGTTTCGACCTGACCTGCAAGCTGGCCCAGAGCGGCTTGAAAAACGAAGGCTTGCTGGAATCACCCATGCGCGTCACTTACATGCCCGGCGGTGTCGGTGCGGTGGCCTACAACGCGGTGATCGCCCAACGTGCCGACGACCCATCGACCATTACGGCCTTCTCCAGCGGCTCGCTGCTGAACCTCGCGCAGGGCAAGTTCGGTCGCTACGACGAAAGCGACGTGCGCTGGCTGGCCGGCATCGGCACCGACTATGGCGCCATTTCGGTACGCGCCGACGCGCCCTACAAGGACCTTGACGACCTGATTGCTGCGGTGAAGAAGGATCCGGCCAGCGTTGTCTTTGGTGCCGGCGCCACCATTGGTGGTCAGGACTGGATGCAAACCGCACTGATCGCCCGCGCCGCTGGCGTCGATCCGAAGAAGCTGCGCTACGTCGCCTTCGAAGGCGGCGGCGAAACCCTCACAGCGATGCTTGGCGGTCATGTGCAGGTCACCAGCAGCGGCCTGGGCGAAGTCGCCCCGCAGCTCGAAGCCGGCAAGATCCGCATCCTCGCGGTCCTGTCCGACGATCGCCTCCCCGGCAAGCTGTCGGACATCCCGACCGCCAAGGAACAGGGCTACGACATCAGCTGGCCGGTAATCCGCGGCTTCTACATGGGCCCGGAAGTCAGCGACGAAGACTTCAACTGGTGGAAGACCCAGTTCGACACCCTGCTGGCCGACGAGGATTTCGCCAAGCTGCGCGAGCAACGTGACCTGTTCCCGCTGTCGATGACCGGCGATGAGCTCAAGACGTTCGTCAACAAGCAGGTCGCCGATTACAAGGAACTCGCTGCCGAGTTCGGTCTGGTCAAGTAACACCCCGCCGCTGGCAGTTCCCGGTCCCTACGGACCGGGAACTGCGGCTGGCTCCTCCCGAGGTATTCCATCATGTACGTTCGTGTCTTTGCCGCGGCCTGGCTGCTCGCCTGCGCCGGCCTCGCGCTGCTCGCCTGGGGGTTCGAGGCGCCCTTCGCCTACGACCCGGTCGGCCCGCGCGCTTACCCGCTACTGCTGCTGTTCCTGATGGCTTGCGGCGCGCTCTGGCTGCTCTGCAAACCGCACGGCGAACCGACGCCCCCATTCGATTGGACGATGGCGCGGCGCGCCCTGTACTGCGTGCTGGTGTTGCTGGCGTACGCAGTGCTGTTCGAAAAGCTTGGCTTTGTCATCACCACCGCGCTGGCCACCTTCGCCCTGGGCCTCTTGTTCAACGGACGCCTGCTGCCGTGCCTGATCAGCGGTGTGCTGATGGGCGTGCTGCTCTTTGGCCTGTTCGACCTGTTGCTTGATGTGCCGCTGCCGCTCGGTGTGCTGCGCCTGCTGGAGAGCTGAAAATGGAAACCTTGAATTTCTTGTGGCAGGGCTTCGATGTCGCCACGCGACCAATGAACCTGCTCGTGGCGCTGTTCGGCGCCTTTGTTGGCACTGTTGTCGGTCTGCTCCCAGGCCTCGGGCCGATCAATGGCGTGGCCCTGCTGCTACCCCTGGCTTTTGCCCTGGGCCTGCCGCCGGAAACCGCGCTGATCCTTCTGGCGGCTGTGTATCTGGGCTGCGAGTACGGTGGTCGTATTTCGGCCATCCTGCTCAACGTGCCCGGCGACGCTGCGGCCGTGATGACCACGCTGGACGGCTACCCGCTGGCACGCCAGGGCAAGGCGGGCATCGCCCTGTCACTGTCGGCGGTCAGTTCGTTCATCGGTAGCATCATCGCCACCTGCGGTGTGGTGCTGTTCGCCCCGCTGCTGGCGAAATGGGCCGTGGCGTTCGGCCCCGCGGAATACTTCGTGCTGATGATCTTCGCCATTGCCTGCCTGGGCGGCATGGTCGGTGACAAGCCGGTCAAGACGCTGATGGCCGCGTTGATCGGCCTAGGACTGGCAACGGTTGGCGTAGATTCGACCACCGGTGTCTACCGTTTTACCTTTGGCAGCGTGAGCCTGTCGGACGGCATCCAGTTCGTCATCGTGGTGATCGGCTTCTTCAGCGTTAGCGAAGTGCTACTGATGCTGGAAAAGACCCACAGCGGCCAAAAGGCGGTCAAGGCCAGTGGGCGCCTGCTGTTCAACTTCAAAGAGTTCTGCCTGACCTTCTGGACCATGGTGCGTAGCGCTTGCGCGGGTTTCGTCATCGGCACCCTGCCCGGCGCCGGTGCGACCATCGCCAGCGCCATGACCTACATGAGCGAAAAGCGCATGGCGGGCGACAGTGGCAAGTTCGGTGAGGGCGACCTGCGCGGCCTGGCCGCACCAGAAGCCGCCAACAACGCCTCCGCCTGCGGCTCGCTGATCCCGATGCTGACGCTCGGTGTACCAGGCTCGGGCACCACGGCGGTGATGATCGGCGCGCTGACGCTGTACAACATCACGCCCGGCCCGCTGCTGTTCGAGCAGCAGCCTGACGTGGTCTGGGGTCTGATCGCCTCGCTGTTCATCGGCAACGTCATCCTGTTGGTGATGAACATTCCCCTGGTTGGGCTGTTCTCCAAGATGCTCAGCGTGCCCAACTGGGTGCTGGTGCCGGCAATCACCGCGATCAGCGTGGTCGGCGTGTATTCCGTGCACAGCACCACCTTCGATCTGGTGCTGATGGTGGGTCTCGGCGTGTTCGGCTACCTGCTGCGCAAGCTTGAGTTTCCGCTGTCGTCGCTGATCCTCGGTTTCGTCCTCGGCGAGATGATGGAAGACAACCTGCGCCGTGCGCTGTCGATCTCCGCAGGCGACCTGGGCATCCTCTGGGGTAGCCCGATCACCCTGGTGCTCTGGGCCATGGCCGCGCTGATGCTGGCGATGCCGGGCCTGCGCTGGTGGCGTCAGCGCCGCCGCGCCAAACTGAACGAAGCGCATGCCTGATATGGCACGCCCGCTGCCGGTTTGGTGGGCGACGCCTCTGGTCGGCGCCCTTGGCGGCTGGCTGGCCAGCCTGGCGAACTGGCCGCTGCCGTGGATGGTCGGTTCGCTGCTGGGGGTCATTGCGGTGCGCTGCAGCGGCTGGCTGGTCAAGGAAGTCCCGCACGGTCGACAGGCCGGGCAATGGTTGATCGCCAGCGCTATCGGTCTGCATTTCACCAGCGAGGTCATGCAGCAGGTGCTGGAGCACTTCGGCGTAATCCTCGCCGGTGCGCTATGTACCCTGCTGCTGAGCCTGATCGGCATCTTCATTCTGTTGCGCAGCGGCACGGACCGCGCTACGGCGTTCTTCTCCAGCATGCCGGGCGGCGCCAGCGAAATGGTCAATCTGGCCAGCCGCCATGCGGCACAACCGGCGATGGTGGCCGCGGCCCACAGCATGCGTTTGCTGCTGGTGGTGCTGATCATTCCCGCCCTGTTTACCTGGAGCCTGCCCCCCGTCGACGCGCCGCCACCAGCGCCGGTCAGCTGGCCTTGGCTGGCCGTGCTGTTGCCGTCGGGCGGACTGCTGGCGCTGCTTTGGAAGCGACTCGGCCAACCCAACCCCTGGATGCTCGGGCCGCTGACGGTCTGTGCGGTCGCCAGTGCTGCTTTCGACCTGCATCTGGGCATGCCTGAAGGTGTTGGCCAGTTCGGCCAGTGGCTGATCGGTTGCTCGCTGGGCTGTCACTTTGATCGGCCGTTCTTTCGCAGCGCGCCGCGCTTCATGCTGCGTATCCTGCTGTTCACACTCTTGGCCATGCTCGCGGCAGCGGGGCTCGCAGAAGTACTCGGATGGGCCGCAACACTGAACCAGACGTCGCTGATGCTGGGCATGATGCCGGGCGGGATTACCGAGCTGTGCTTAACAGCCGAGGCGCTGCAGTTGTCGGTCGCGCTGGTCACCGCGTTGCAGGTGCTGCGGTTGTTCCTCGTGATGTTCCTCGCCGAGCCGTTATTTCGGGTCTGGCAACGAGCCACGCTTTAACCCGCCACTTGGCGGGTTCTTTTTTGGCGCTCTGCTCGGAACCTTCGCTTGCACCGGTTCAACCGAAGAACCAGTAGCAGACCAGGATCGCCGCAACGATGCCGGCGAAGTCCGCCGCCAAGGCGCACCCCACCGCATGTCGCGCCCGCTGAATGCCCACCGCACCAAAATAGACGGCCAATACATAGAAGGTGGTTTCGGTGCTGCCTTGCACGGTCGCGGCAACCAGCGCCGCAAAGCTGTCCACGCCCTGACTCTGCATTGTTTCGATGAGCATCGCGCGCGCGGCGCTGCCGGAGAACGGTTTGACCAACGCAGTGGGTAGCGCGTCAACGAAACGGGTATCCCAGCCCAACGCCTCCACCAGCCAACGGATTCCATCGAGTCCGAAATCCAGCGCGCCGGAGGCTCTAAACACACCAATAGCGCACAGCATCGCGATCAGATAGGGCAGCAGACTCTTGGCAACATCGAAGCCTTCCTGCGCGCCTTCGACAAAGCTCTCGTACACCGGCACTTTGCGTAACGCGCCAATGACGAGGAACGCGATGATCAAACCGAACAACGTCAGGTTGCCGAGCAGCGATGACAAGGATGAAAGCGCGGTAGCCGAAAGCCCGGCCAACAATGCCATGAAGCCGCCCAGGAGCAACGCCCCAGGGACCAGGTAGGCAAGAACGACCGGGTCCCAGAGACGCAAGCGCTGAACCAGCGCGACCGCCAAGAGGCCCGCCAGTGAGGATGCGGTGGTGGCCAGCAGAATCGGCAGAAAGACCAGAGTCGGGTCTTCAGCGCCCTGCTGCACGCGGTACATGAAGATCGACACCGGCAACAGCGTCAGGGAGGAGGTGTTGAGCACCAGAAACAGGATCTGCGCGTTACTGGCGACCGTCTTGCTCGGATTGAGCTCCTGCAGGGCACGCATAGCGCGGAGGCCGATGGGCGTGGCGGCATTGTCCAGGCCCAGGCCGTTGGCAGCGAAGTTGAGAGTGATCAACCCCAACGCAGGGTGCCCGGCTGGCACATCCGGCATCAACCGACGGAACAGCGGCCCGAGCAAGCGCGCCAGTTGCTCGATCAGGCCAGCCTTCTCGGCAATACGTAAAAAACCGAGCCAGAGCGTCAGCGTGCCGAACAGCACGATCATGATTTCCACAGCCAACTTGGCCATGGCGAAAAGACTTTCGACCAGGGCGGCAAACACAGCCGGGTCGTCTCCGAGCAGCCAGCGCCCGAGCGCAGCAACCGCCGCGACCAGAAAGAAGCCCAGCCATAGGCCGTTGAGCATGTGATTCTCCAACGAGTGACTGCGCGCGATGATAGCGGTGCGGCTGGAGAACAGCCATGAACCAAACAGGACGAGCGAAAGTGGGCGCAGCGAATTGGGGAAATGCGGAGGGAAGCGACATCGCGCGTAAGGCGAGTTCAGCCTGGGCTCGAAAAGCCCTCGTGGTGTACAAATAGCGCACGACGTGATGCGCTGGAGAAATCGCAAACCGAAGGTGGAGATCCCACCTTCGGTTGCCACTCGCCGAGCCCGGTCCATGACGGAGGTACTCCCTGTACCCCTAGGTCGCTCCGTCAAAGAGCGTCCCGACCCCCTGGCTCCCCCGCTGTAGGGGCTGATAGGTGATCCTCGAACGATTCACCCCAGTAAATAGCACTCCGCGTTCGGCGAAGGCTCAAATAGAGGCATCCAGCCGCTGTTGCCTCCCTATGCCGATGCAGCCGCCCTGACGAGCGGCGTTATGCATCAGGCTCGTGGGCCGCGGCCACGTCCGAAAATCAGCGAAGCAACAAACAACACCAGGAAAACCACAAACAGGATCTTGGCGATACCTGTTGCAGTGCCCGCGATACCACCGAAGCCCAGTACTGCGGCGATGATGGCAATAATCAGAAACGTGATAGCCCAACTCAGCATGGTGTAACTCCTCTTCGGTTCAGAACATCCTCAGCGGGCGCCATCGCTAACGATCAGCTCGCCGAGCTCCAACTAGAAAACCCAACGTTGCTCAGACCGCACCTGCACAAAATCAATCGTCTGCGGAGCAGGTCCGGTTTGCACAATCCCTACAGGTTGAGCGTCGTACATGTGGATTCGTTCCGCTGACTCCTGCTGAGTCTGGCTGAGCGGCTCCGACATCGGATATTCGGCTCCGACGATCAACGTGACCACAGCCGCGGTAAGGAAACCTTTTCCAACCAGTAGGAAACGTGCTTGACGATTCATCCTCAACTCCTTCTAAGCATGCGGGGCATGTCTGTCTTAGTGGTTATGCTGCAGGGCTCGTGCCATTCCTTGAAATTCCAATTATTCCTTTACTATCAACAACTTATGCAATCAAAATGCTGCTGCGCCAATTTATATTGCACGATGCACCTGCACCGTGCCGGGCGATTTGCACGACGGACTAATCCCCGTTCTTCCTGTCACGGTGATTGAGGGTGTGAATACGCTCATGGCAGGCCCGGATTTTAGGCAGCTCGATGGCCAGCAATGCCTTGACATCGGGGTCCGCTGTTTTCAGAGCATCTTCGAAGGCGGCCAGGATGCGCTCTTCGGTTTGGTCGAGCTGGTCGATATACACCGCGTCGGTGTCGCCTAGCTGGGCCTTGGTGTCGGCGTACATTTCACGCAGCTTGCCGGCTGTAGTGCCGCCTTGTGCGGGCTGCTGTTGATTGGCCGCCACCTTCACCGAGAGCGCCTGAATGATGTGCGTCTTGGCCTGAGCCATATCGCGAAATAGATGCTGTAGTTCGACGTCCTTCACCTCTTCAAGCGCATGCTGATAGAAGTGCTGACCGTCGCGGGTGATTTCAATGAGCTCATTGAGGTGGGTGATGTCTTGGTTCATTGGGGCCTCCTGATGCAGATGCGATGCGCCTCGACTGCTGTCGACACGCGCGTTACTGATAAACGACCGCAAGCCCCGTGCCAGCGATAAAAACGCATAAAGTTATTTATAATCAATAAGTTGCGCAAACGCTGCGCTTCGACACTGATTGCAGGCTGCAGGAAAGGCCTTCATGCACCGTGCAACTTGCATGGCTTTGCGTAGACTAACGCTGGCGCCAAGAGACCTCGCGGCGACATTGCACCGGGTTTTCCCCAAACGACTCGCCATTTTTTCACCGCTTTTGCCTGACTGGAGCATTCATGGACCAAACGACCGACACCGGCGGCCGCATCCTTCTGGTGGACGACGAGGCAGCGATCCTGCGCACGTTCCGCTACTGCCTCGAGGATCGTGGTTATACGGTGGTCACGGCGGCCAGCGCGTCGCAGGCCGAAGCGATCCTGCAGCGACAGGTGTTCGACTTGTGCTTCCTCGACCTGCGCCTGGGTGAAGACAACGGCCTTGATGTCCTGCAGCAGATGCGCGTGCTTGCGCCCTGGATGCGCGTAGTCATCGTGACTGCTCATTCGGCAGTGGACACTGCGGTGGACGCGATGCAAGCGGGCGCTGCGGATTATCTGGTAAAGCCATGCAGCCCGGAGCAACTGCGCCTGTCGGCCGCCAAGCAGCTGGAAGTGCGTCAGATGGCAGCGCGTCTGGAAGCTTTGGAAGGCGAAGTACAAAAACGCAGCGATGCGCTGGGCTCGTACAGCCCGGCAATGATGAATGTGCTGGAAACTGCCCGCCAGGTGGCCGATACCGACGCGAACATCCTCATCCTCGGCGAATCTGGCACGGGCAAAGGCGAACTGTCGCGGGCGATCCACAACTGGAGCAGGCGCTCGAAGAAGGCCTTTATCACCATCAATTGCCCCTCGCTGTCGGCGGACTTGATGGAAAGCGAGCTGTTCGGACACAACCGCGGGGCCTTTACAGGCGCGACCGAAAGCACCTTGGGGCGCGTCAATCAGGCTGACGGCGGCACACTTTTTCTCGACGAGATCGGCGACTTTCCGCTTGCTTTGCAGCCGAAACTGCTGCGTTTCATCCAAGACAAAGAATACGAGCGCGTCGGTGACCCAGTCACCCGACGGGCTGATGTGCGTATCCTTGCCGCCACCAACCTGAATCTGGAGGAGATGGTTCGCGAAGGCAAATTCCGCGAAGATCTGCTCTATCGCCTGAACGTCATTACCCTGAACTTGCCGCCCATGCGCGAGCGGCCAGAAGACGTGCTGACCCTTGCCGAACGCTTCCTGGCATTCTTCGTTAAGAGCTATGGACGACCGGCGCGCGGCTTCAGCGATGGCGCCATAGGCGCACTGAAAGCCTACCGCTGGCCTGGCAACGTGCGCGAATTGCGCAACGTGGTCGAGCGCGCCAGCATCATTTGCCCGCAGGACATGATCGAAGTCAGTCATCTCGGCCTGGCCGATCAGGCGGTCAGCAATGCTCCGCGCATCGGTGAGCCGCTCAGTCTGGAAGCGCTGGAAAAAGCGCATATCTCAGGCGTGTTGAGCACCAGCGACACCCTTGATCAAGCTGCCCGAATTCTTGGCATCGACGCCTCGACGCTCTATCGAAAACGCAAGCAATACGGCCTATGAAAATCCAGATGAAGCTGAGGACCCGACTGTTCCTGGGGTTCTCCGCATTGATGACCGTGGCCTTGCTTGGGCTGCTGCTGGCGCTGGTCAGCGTCGTGCAAATGGCGAAGAGTCAGGAGCACCTCATTCGCGATAACTTCGGTGTTATCGAGGTCAATCAGCAGCTGCGCCAGGCGCTCGGAAACCAGCTGCTGCTACTGGTTCGGGAACACCGCGACACCGAAGCCCTTGATGCTTCGCGCAAAGTTTTCCTGAGCGCCCTGGCACGCGGCATGGCGAGCGCCCCCGACGAGCAGGACCGCAAAGCTTATGAGGCCATCGGCGACGCTTACACCCGCTTTGCCGTGCAACTGGAAACACGGTCCAATCTGAACGCGACACTGCTCGAGGACAATCCCCTCAGCCAATCCTTCAACCGCGTTCGTGAGTTGATGGTCGACATGCAACAGGCCGCCTACAACCAGATTCGCGACACCGAGATTCGTAGTCGCGATCGAGCACAGCTGCTTGCCGGGCTGCTGGGATTGACGGGTATTGCGGTGCTGCTGATCGGGTTCGTTACCGCACACAGCTTTGCCCGGCGCTTCGGCGACCCGATCGAGCAACTGTCCAGCGTGGCCGACCAGATCGGCCGCGGCGACTTCAACATCCGCCTGCCCACCTCGCCTATCGCAGAGCTGTCATCGCTGATTCGTCGCTTCGGTCTGATGGCACAGGCCCTGCACCAATTCAAGCAAACCAATGTCGAAGCACTGGTCGATGGCCAGCAACGGCTACAAGCGTTGCTCGACAGCATTGATGATGGGCTGCTGATCATCGACCGCCAGGGCCGCCTGGAACATGCCAACCCGGTCGCGCAGCGCCAACTCGCTTGGGAGACAGAACACCTCGGCTCGACACTTGGCCAAGCCCTCGGCCATCCAGAGCTGGATGAGGCCGCTCAGCAGGTGCTGGCCGACACGCCGTTATCCGCCCCGCCGGAAGATTTGGTGATCGAGGCCGACGGCGAGCGCCGCCTGTTGTCATGGCGCATTAGCCCCGTGAACCATCACGACGGCCGCATCAGCGGTGCGGTGATGGTGCTGCACGATGTGACGGACCAGCGCACCTTCGAACGCGTGCGCAATGAGTTCGTCCTGCGTGCCTCGCACGAACTGCGTACCCCGGTAACTGGCATGCAAATGGCCTTCAGCTTGCTGCGCGAACGAACGCATTACCCGGACAACAGCCGCGAAGCCGACCTGTTCACCACTGTGCACGAGGAGATGCAGCGCCTGGTCACATTGATCAACGATCTGTTGAACTTCTCCCGCTACCAGAGCGGTCAGCAAAAGCTCGAGCGCGTGCCGTGCGACCCCTCCGGGCTCCTTGAACAAGCACGACAGCGTTTCCAGGCAAGCGCCGCGCAAAACGACATTGAAATCAAGCTGGAACTGCAGACGCCACTGCCAAGCCTGTTGCTGGATCAGCAGCAGATGGACCGAACCCTCGACAACCTACTCAGCAATGCACTGCGGCACACCCCTAACGGCGGCGAGATCCGCCTGCTGGCGCGACATCACGGCGAGCGGGTCATTCTCAGCGTCGAAGACAATGGCGAAGGCATTCCCTACAGTCAGCAGGCACGCATATTCGAACCGTTCGTGCAGATCGGACGGCGCCGTGGCGGCGCAGGACTGGGGCTTGCCTTATGCAAGGAAATTGCTCAGCTGCATGGTGGTCGTATCGGCGTGCATTCGCGAATCGGCCACGGCACCATCTTCTACATCGCTCTGCCCATCTGAGCCTGGCAGGGCGGCAAGAATAAAAAGGAGCCACCATGCCCAGCCTCAATCCGAGCGAGGACCAGCTGAAACGCTTCGCCGAGCAGATGCCCGCCGGCGAGCCAATCCTCATGCTTAACCTGCTGCGTTTCAACGACCAAGCCGCCTATCCTGGCGAGAGCGACCAGCAGCCGTACTCCGGCCGAGAGGCTTATGCAGTCTACAGCCGCACGGCCATCAAGAAGGTGCGTGCAGCCGGAGGCGACGTCGAGATCATGGCCAACGCCCGCGTCGCGCTGATTGCGCCGGAGCAGGAACATTGGGACGAGGTGCTGCTGGTGCGCTACCCCTCGCCTGAAGCCTTTCTCGCCATGCTGGCGGACCCGGAATATCGCGCCGCCACGATCCACCGCACCGCAGCGCTCGCCGACTCAAGACTGATCGGCTGTAACCCCCGTAGTTGAGCTGAACCCTCAGTGCCCTGCATTCAGTACTGCGAGCAGTGCTGCGGTTTCTGCATCCGGCTCGCCATCGAAGCGTGCCGGGCGGTATTTCATCTGGAACGCCGCAATGACGTTGCGGGTCTCCAGATCCAGATAGCCGTGCTCAGGCACCTTGTAGCCCTGCTCCGCCAATTGCGATTGGAACCAGGCCACGTCTGGTAAAGCCGTCGCGAACAGGCTGCGCTGACGGGCTACGGCCTGGGCGTCCGGCCAGGGCACCAGGCCAGCGTCCGCCAGCCGCTTCCACGGAAACAGCGGACCAGGATCGACCTTGCGCTGCGGCGCAATGTCGCTGTGCCCGATGATTGCGCCAGGCTGCAGACCGTGACGCTGCATGATGTCCTTGAGCAGCACGATCAAAGCGTCGATCTGCTCATCGGAGTAGGGATACCAGAGTCGTCCGTTGCCGCTTTCGATATAACCTCGATTCACCAGCTCGATACCAATGGAGCTGGAATTCAGCCAGGTGCGCCCGTTCCATTGGCTTTCCCCGGCGTGCCAGGCACGCCGATCCTCATCGACCAGACGGTAGATGGTCGCGGGCGCGTCACCAATCAGATAGTGGCTGCTGACGCCGTCACCCTTGAGGATTTCCAGCGAACGCTGCAGGTCACTTGAGGTGTAATGCAGCACGATAAACTGCGCTCGGCTGTCGTGTCCCAGCGAAGTATGGCGGGTATCGATACGCGGACCGCTGGCGCAGCCGACAAGCAACAGGCCAAACAGGGCGAGGATCAAGGTTTTCATAGGGGACCTCTGGTCGACAGCGACAGGACGCGGACTGAAACATCTGATCGGGCCGGGAGCGGCCCGCAGGGAAGCGCCGAGAGATCGGCGCCAGAGCAGAGGGCAGGATTATACCGGGGCGGACCTTGAGCTCCCAGCGCGTCCCGTCAGCCCGCTTCGATACGGTTGCGACCGGAATCCTTCGCCCGGTAAAGCGCTTGGTCGGCGCGCTCGAACACCTGCTCGGCTCGATCGGTTGCAGCGAAGCTTGCGAGCCCCCCAGACAGGGTTACCTGGATGCGCGCCCCTTTGAAGTGGAAAGGACAGTTCTCGATACCGGTGCGCAGGTTGTCGAGCAACTTAAGCCCCGCCGGGGTAGGCGTCTCAGGCAGCAGCAGCGCGAACTCTTCGCCGCCGAAGCGAGCAATGAAGTCGGTCTTGCGCAACCGCTTGCGCAGCTCATTGGCAATAATCTTCAACACTCGATCGCCAGCCAGATGCCCGAAACTGTCGTTGATACGCTTGAAATGGTCCACGTCCAGGACCGCGAGCAGCAGCTGACCGCCGTAACGTTGATGACGCGCGACCTCAAGTTCTAGGCGCTCGTCCCAGGCGGCTCGGTTGGGCAAGGTGGTGAGCGGATCCCGCATGGCCTTCTGGCGCTGCTCTTCGAGGTTTTCACGCATCCCTGTGGCTGCCTTTTCGAGGCTTGCCACGCGTTCAACCAGGGTGCCAAGACGATCACTCAAGGTTTGTTCATGCTCACTGCGTTGGCGCTGATAGGCATCGACAGTCTCCAGCAAACCATCTAGCCGCCGCTGAACAGTTTGCTTCAGGCTCGGCAGGTCCTTGGCGCCGAGCATGCTGTCTTGCAGGCCGCCGACTTGCTGGCGCAGCTCTTCATCAAGCGCCTGGGCCGTTTCTTTGCTCTGCACGTGTCCTTCACGGGCCGCGCCGAGGCTGTCCTGCATGGTGGCCAGCCGCTCGTTGAGCAAACCAAGATAGCTTTCGAATTCACGCTGCCCCTGATCCGCCACCGCCAGCATCAACTGAGCCAGATCATCGAGCACCGGCACCAGCTCATACCAGTTCAGACCCTGCTGAATTCGCTCACGCATGGCATGAGCCTGCGCCTGCTGGTGTTCGGGAAGCCGCAAATTCTCGAGCAGTCCGAGCAGCGTCGACTCGACACGCTCGGCGATAGCGCTATAGGCCTGCTCTGGCGAAGGCGGCAACCGATACGGGTCGGCTGGCTGATTCTCCGGCGTCGGCTCCGGAAACGTCACGCCGGCTAGGGCATCGCTGTGCGGTTTCTCGATATCGATGACAGCTTGCAGCGCCCGCACCGCCGGCGTACCGAATTCCGGGGCGTTTGCTAAAGGCTCTGGCTCGGTCGCTTCCGACGGCCCAACGCCCGGTCGGCCTTGAAGAGACTCTACCGGTTCGGCCAGGAACGATGACGAATCACCGTCAGGTTTCGCTGTGATCTCACCGGCGCGCTCGCGCTGTCCGAACAAACGGCCTAGCAGCCCCACCGAAGCGGAGGCTCCTGAAGGCCGCTGTGCAGTCAGAGCAAGGTTCTGCAATTCACCCAGCTCGCTCAACAACGTGGGCAGCTCGCGCGATTGAGCGGCTCGCGCATCCAGCTGCCGTGCGAACTGCTTCAATGGCTTGCGGATTTCACTGGGCAGCGGCAGCTCCAGCAGTTGCGATGCCAGCCGATCAAGCGCCTCGGTCAACCGCCTGAGACGCTCCTGTTTACTGCGCTCAGTGTCGAGTACGGCGCGCTCAAGTCGCGGGACCAAGGCACCCAGACGATCATCCTGCACGTCGTCACGTAGCACGTCACGCAGCTCGCGCATGCAACGTTCGACTGCTGGATCGGCGCCGTCTACGGCAAAACTGCTGCGAACCAGACTGCGACGCAGAAGATCCAGTCGCGTATTCCAGCGCCCTTCGAGTTGCTCCTGCTGTTCCAGCTGCTGCAAATACTTGTCTTTCCAGCGTTGCGCGTCGTCGCTCATCAGGTCCTATCCATAGGTACAGGCAATGCGTCAGCACCATGCAGTGCGTCTGGCAAACGAATTTCCACCGCTACCGGCAAGTGATCAGAAGTCGCCTGAGCCAGCACATCGACACGTTCGAGCGTCAGACTGGGGCTCAGCAGGATGTGATCCAAGCAGCGTTGCGGACGCCAGCTGGGAAACGTCGCTTCGATTTGCGGCGCTTGCAGGCCAAGATCACGTAGCGGTGAGTGCTCCAGCAGATCACTGGCGTGGGTGTTCATGTCGCCCATCAGAATCTGATGGCGGTAGCCGCCGATCAAGTCGCGGATGTAGGCCAGCTGGCGAGTGCGCGCGCCGCCGCCCAAGGCCAAGTGCATCACCACGACAACCAGGGCGTCCTCACCCTGACCAAATCGAAGCAGAATCGCACCGCGTCCGGACGGTCCCGGCAATGGATGGTCTTCCAATCCCTGCGGCTCCAGTCGACTCAATACGCCATTACTGTGCTGAGCGAAGCGCCCCAGGTTACGGTTGAGCTGCTGGTACCAGTAGGGAAAGGCGCCGAGTTGCGCAAGATGTTCGACTTGGTTGACATAGCCTGACCGCAGGCTGCCTCCGTCCGCCTCCTGCAGTGCCACAAGGTCATAGTTGCCAAGCAGCTCGCCGATGCGCTGCAGGTTCCGCGCGCGACCAGTGTGCGGCAACAGATGCTGCCAGCTGCGGGTGAGGTAATGATGATAACGCTCGGTGCTGATGCCGACCTGAATGTTGAAACTCAGCAGACGCAATCGGCCGTCGCAGGGCAGGCCGCTGGAGTCCAGACAAAGCGGATTGACTCGCGCCTGGCCCGGGCCAGCCAAGCGCGGTGAACTCCAGCGGCGAAGCATCTGCGCTTACCGGGCCGCGCGTTCTTTTTCGATCAGGAAGTCAGCGACATCCAACGCTCGCTCCGGGCCGCCGGCGGAACCGATATCGAAGCGGTACTTGCCGTTGACAATCATTACCGGAACGCCAGTGATCTGATAAGCCATCGCCAGCTTCTTCGCCTGCTCGGCACGGCTCTTCACGCCAAAGGAGTTATAAGCCTTGAGGAACGCTTGCTCGTCGACGCCCTGCTCTTGAAGGAGATCAGCCATCTTCTCCGGGGTGTCAAGTTTGTTACCGTCGCGATGATAGGCGTTGAATACCGCGTCATGAACCTTCTGCTCGACGCCCATGGACTCCAACGCGAGGAACATCTGACCATGGGTGTTCCAGACGCCACCGAACATCGCCGGAATACGCTTGAAATCGACATCGTCGGGCAGTTGTTTGATCCATGGATTGATCACCGGCTCGAACTGGTAGCAGTGCGGGCAGCCATACCAGAACAGCTCGACCACCTCGATCTTGTCCGGCTCGGCAACCGGTACCGGATTGTTCAGCTGGACATATTCCTTTCCAGCCTGGAACTCTGCCGCACTGGCTGAAAAGCCAAACAGGCTGGCGGTAACGAGAAGGGCACTGAAAACGAGTTTACGCATGGTGACTCCCTTGGTAATGAACGGCTGACCGATAGCGCCACAGGCTGCAGCAATTCATGCGTGCTCGCCAGCGCTTTTCGACGCTTTTCAATATCTTGACAATCATTATAGCGAGCGCAAAAACAAAAAAAGGCGTCCAGGCTCAAGCCCTGAACGCCTTCTGCGGGCCGATCGGTTTAACGATCAGTGCAGACCCTGGATGTAGCTCGACAGGGCCTGGATTTCCTTGTTGCTCAACTTCGACGCGATGGTGCGCATGATGGCCGCATCGCCGTCGTTAGTCCGGTCTCCCTCACGGAAGTCAGTGAGCTGCTTGGCGGTATAGGCCGCGTGCTGACCGCCCAAGCGTGGGAAACGCGCCAGATTATTGCCAACGCCGTTCGGAGCATGGCAACCGGAACATGCCGGCATGCCCTGCTCCAGCTTACCGCCGCGGAACAGCTGCTCACCCTGGGCGACCAGAGCCGGGTCGGCACTGCCGATGGTCATCTTCTGGCTGGCGAAATAGGCCGCCATGTCCTGAAGATCCTGCTCGCTGTAAGGATCAAGAATACCGGTCATTTCCAGCACCTTCCGGCCAACGCCCGGCTCCGCTGTGGGGCTGCTGCCCGCCTTGATGTCCTGCAGCTGCTTGAACAGATAGTTCGAGCCCTGGCCTGCGAGTTTCGGGAAGTTTGGCGCGGCGCTGTTTCCATCTGCACCGTGGCAAGCACCACAGACGGCAACCTTTTCTTTTCCTGCTTCTGCATTTCCAGCCGCGTGGGCGATACCGGTGATGCCAAGGGTCAACAGCAGACTCACGAGTACTTTGTTCATCAGCTCATCCAACTACGGCTAAGGGTTTAAAGAAATCTTATTCGGCAGTCCGACCGATTAGGGCCATGGCGACGCTCGTTATAAACAGGGTGACGTCTGACCTGGCGCTGGAGCACGCTTCACGCGCTTCCGATCAATCGCCATAAGCGACCGGCAGAGCGGCTACCCGGCTCGTTTTTAGACCAAAGCGCACACAAAATCTGCGGCATTATATACTGGCGCTCCTGAAACGGAAATGAACCATTGCCGCACCCCCGCGCGCACTCACCGGAAAGCCCATGCTCCCAAAAAACCCGATTTTAGGCCTCTGCCAGCAAGCCACGTTTATGACCAGTGCCGCTAAGGTCGATCAATGCCCGGCTGACGAAGGCTTGGAAGTCGCTTTCGCCGGTCGCTCGAATGCAGGCAAGTCCAGTGCGCTGAACACGCTCACCCATGCCAGTCTGGCCCGCACGTCCAAGACGCCGGGGCGCACTCAGCTGCTTAACTTTTTCAGTCTCGACGAGCACCACCGTTTGGTCGATCTGCCTGGCTACGGCTATGCAAAAGTGCCGATCCCTCTCAAGCAACATTGGCAACGACACTTGGAGGCGTACCTGAGCAGCCGCGAAAGTCTCGCGGGCGTGTTTTTGATGATGGACATCCGCCATCCGCTGACCGAGTTTGATCGCATGATGCTCGACTGGTCCAACGCCAGCGAGATGCCGCTGCATATCCTGCTGACCAAGTCGGACAAGCTTGCCTTTGGCGCAGCAAAGAACGCGCTGCTGGCCATCCAGCGCGACATCCGCAAAGGTTGGGGAGACGGTGTGAGCGTCCAGCTATTCTCGGCACCGAAACGCCAGGGCGTGGAAGAAGCGCAGTTGGTGCTGGCGCAGCTACTGGGGATGATCGGCGAAGAAGACGATGATGCGTCCGAGGAGCCTTCACAAGAAGACTGATCCTTCGGGAGAGATACCGCCCGATCTGACGCAGAAGTCAGCCCGGGCGGATCAGCACTACTCGCGGTAATCCTCAATCGGCACGCAGGCGCAGAACAGGTTGCGGTCACCAAATACGTTGTCGACTCGATTCACTGCCGGCCAGTATTTGTGCGCCCGGGTATGGGAGCTGGGCGTAACGCCTTCGGCGATGCTGTAAGGGCGATCCCAAAGATTGGTGACATCGGCCAATGTGTGCGGAGCGCGTACCAGCGGATTGTCCTCTGCAGGCCAACCTCCATCCTGCACCCTGGCTATCTCCGCACGAATGCTCAGCATCGCCTCGACGAAACGATCCAGCTCCGCTTTCGACTCGCTCTCGGTCGGTTCGATCATCAGGGTGCCAGGGACCGGGAAGGACATGGTCGGCGCATGGAAACCATAGTCGATCAGTCGCTTGGCGACGTCCTCCTCCGTAATGCCGGTCTGCGCCTTCAAGGGTCGTAGATCGATGATGCATTCATGGGCTACACGCCCATTGCGGCCGCTATACAGGACTGGGAAGGCTTCACCGAGACGCATCGCGAGGTAGTTGGCGCTGAGGATTGCAACCTCAGTGGCATCCCGGAGTTGCGGGCCCATCATGGCGATGTACATCCAGCTGATCGGCAGGATGCTGGCGCTCCCCCAGGGCGCTGCGCTGACCGCGCCATTCTCGGGGTTGGGACCTTGCAACTCGATGACCGGATGGTTGGCAACGAATGGCTGCAGATGCGCCTTGATGCCGATCGGGCCCATGCCCGGACCGCCACCGCCATGCGGAATGCAGAAGGTCTTGTGCAGGTTCATGTGCGAGACATCGGCACCGATGTCAGCCGGCCGCGCCAAGCCGACCTGGGCGTTGAGATTGGCGCCATCCATATAGACCTGGCCGCCATGGGCGTGGATGGTTTCGCAGATCTCGCGGACGCCTTCTTCATAGACGCCGTGGGTCGATGGGTAGGTGATCATCAGGCACGACAGCTTGTCACCCGCCTCAGCGGCCTTGCGCTTGAGGTCCTCCAGGTCCACGTTGCCGGCCTTGTCGCATTCGACGATAACCACGCGCATGCTGACCATCTGTGCCGACGCCGGATTGGTGCCGTGCGCCGACGACGGAATGAGGCAGATATCACGCTGTCCTTCGCCGCGACTCTCGTGATACTTACGAATGGCCACCAGCCCCGCGTACTCGCCCTGCGCGCCGGAGTTGGGCTGCATGGAGATCGCGTCGAAGCCGGTGATCGTGCAAAGCCAGGCTTCCAGCTCGTCGATCATTAGCTTGTAACCCTGAGCTTGCTCCCGCGGGGCAAACGGATGCAGGTTGGCAAACTCTGGCCAGGTGATCGGAATCATCTCGCTGGTGGCGTTCAGCTTCATGGTGCAGGAACCGAGCGGAATCATCGCCTGGTTCAGGGCCAGATCCTTGTTTTCCAGCTGCTTGAGGTAGCGCAGCATCTCGGTTTCGCTGTGGTGCGTATTGAACACCGGATGCGCCAGGTAGCCGCTGCTGCGCTGCAGCGCAGTCGGAATACCGCTGACGATTTCGCCGCCATCCAGCTCTACGACGCTCAGTCCATGATCCGCGCCAAGGAAGACCGTCAGCAGCTTCTCGACGGTCTGCTCGTTGCACGTCTCGTCCAGGCTGACGCCCAGCTTGCCGCGTCCGAGGATGCGCAGGTTGATCCTAGCGGCACGTGCGCTTTCGAGTATCGCGGTCTGTGCGCCACCGACGTCCAGGGTCAGCGTGTCGAAGAAGTGCTGATTGAGACGTTTGATGCCGCGTTGCTCCAGCGCACCGGCCAGAATCGACGTCAGCCGATGGGTACGCTGAGCGATACGTTTGAGCCCTTCAGGGCCATGGTAGACCGCGAAGCAACTGGCAATGTTGGCCAACAGTACCTGGGCGGTACAGATGTTCGAGTTAGCCTTTTCGCGACGGATATGTTGTTCGCGGGTTTGCAGAGCCATGCGCAGCGCCGTGTTGCCGCGGGCGTCCTTGGACACGCCGATGATGCGGCCGGGCATGGCGCGCTTGAAGGCGTCGCGGGTGGCGAAATAGGCGGCGTGCGGACCGCCATATCCCATCGGGACGCCGAAGCGCTGGGTCGAACCGAGCACCACATCCGCGCCGAGCTCGCCAGGCGGTGTCAACAGCAGCAGGCTGAGCAGGTCCGCGGCAACGCAGGCCAGCGCCTGCTTGGCATGCAGCGCCTCGATTGCCGGGCGCAGATCGCGAATTTCGCCATGAGTGTCGGGGTACTGCAGCAGTGCGCCGAAGACGTCCTGCGCCGCGATCTCATCAAGCGCACCGACCACTAGTTCAAAACCAAAGGCTTCGGCACGCGTCTGCACCACGGAGAGCGTCTGCGGATGACAGTTCTCATCGACGAAGAAGCAGTTGCTTTTACTCTTGGCCATGCGCCGCGCCAGGGTCATGGCCTCCGCTGCAGCGGTTGCTTCATCGAGTAGCGAGGCGTTAGCCAGGTCGAGCCCGGTGAGATCGATGGTCAGCTGCTGGAAATTCAGCAGCGCTTCAAGGCGGCCCTGCGCGATCTCCGGCTGATAAGGCGTGTAAGCGGTATACCAGCCCGGATTCTCCAGCACATTGCGCAGGATTACGGGCGGCGTGATCGTGCCGTGGTAGCCCATGCCGATCAGGCTGGTCCACAGCTGATTCTGTTCCGCATAGCCCCGAAGGCGCGCCAGTGCTTCCTGCTCGTCCAGCGCTGCCGGCAGTGCCAGGTCGCCTTGCAGACGAATCGCCGGCGGCACGGTCTGCTTGATCAACTCTTCGCGGCTGGACAAGCCGAGCGCTTCAAGCATGGCCTGCTGTTCAGCGGCATCAGGGCCGAGATGACGACGCAGAAAGGCGTCAGATTGCTGGAGCTGGGAAAGGCGCGGCACTTGAGACATCACTGCTTCTCTCGAAAAAGGAAAGCCCCGACATACCGGACTGATGTGAAAAACGACTACGCTCGGCTTTCACACGCCTGCACTGCGGGGCTTTTGAGTTTGGAAGGCTTAAGCTTCAGCGTCGCAGGAGGCCTTGTAACCCTCTGCATCGAGCAGCTTCTCCAGTTGCGAAGCATCGCTCGGCTGAACCCGGAAGAACCAGCTGCCATAGGGCTCGCTGTTGACGGCTTCCGGCGAGTCGGTGAGTTGTTCGTTGATCGCGACCACCTCTCCGGAGATGGGTGCGTAGATGTCCGACGCAGCCTTCACCGATTCCACCACACCGGCCTGCTGCCCGGCAGTCAGTTGCTGGCCGATTTCTGGCAGCTCCACATACACCACGTCGCCCAACGCTTCCTGGGCATGGTCGGAGATACCGACTTTCACACTACCGTCGGATTCGAGACGGGCCCACTCGTGGCTGGCGGCGTAACGCAGATCGCTGGGGATATCGCTCATTCGTAGGTCCTCAATAAAACTGTCGGTTGCGGGCACGAAGCAGGCTTAGCGGCCCGTTGCAAAATTGCAGTCGGCCGAATTTACACCAGTACTTTGCCGTGACGCACGAAAGTCGGCTGCACCACGCGCACGGGATACCACTTACCACGAATTTCCACTTCGGCACGATCGCCCGCCCCGGCAGGGACACGCGCTAGCGCGATGGCCTTTCCAAGCGTAGGCGAAAAACTGCCGCTGGTAATCTCGCCCTCACCAATACCATTGACCCGAACGATCTGATGGGCACGCAGAACGCCACGCTCTTCGAGCACCAGCCCTACCAGTTTCGGCAGATCGCTCTGCGCCTTCTGAGTCTCCAGCGCGGAGCGCCCGATAAAGTCACGCTCCATCGGCTTCCAGGCTACCGTCCAGGCCATGTTGGCCTGCAGCGGCGAGACGTCTTCGGTCATATCCTGGCCGTATAGATTCAGCCCAGCCTCCAGTCGCAGCGTGTCACGCGCGCCCAGGCCGATCGGTGAAATACCGGCCCCGACCAACTCGCTTAGAAAGTCCGGCGCCTGGTCGGCCGGCAGGATGATCTCCAGGCCGTCCTCGCCGGTGTAGCCCGTGCGACCGATGAACCAATCGCCGACGGCATGACCATGAAATGGCTTGAGCTCGTGAATCAATGCAGCGCGGGCCTGGTTGACCAGCTCGGAGGTCCGTGCCCGTGCGTGGGGACCCTGGATAGCCAGCATCGCCAGCTCTGGACGCTCGGTCACCTCCACGGCAAATCCCTCGGCCTGCGCCTGCATCCAGGCCAGGTCCTTGTCGCGGGTGCTGGCGTTGACGACCAGGCGATATCCCCAATCGGTTAGATAAACGATCAGGTCGTCGATCACGCCGCCGCGCTCGTTGAGCATCGCCGAATACAGTGCTTTGCCGTCTTGCCCAAGGCGGCCCACATCGTTGGCCAGCAGACGCTGAAGGTAGGCCTTAGCATCCGCCCCCGCGACATCGACGACCGTCATATGGGAGACGTCGAAGACCCCACAATCACGTCGCACCTGATGATGTTCTTCAACCTGGGAGCCGTAATGCAGCGGCATGTCCCAGCCGCCGAAGTCGACCATTTTGGCGCCAAGTGCAAGATGCTGATCGTAGAGGGGAGTACGCTGACCCATGGGTTTCTCCTTCCGGGCAGGTCGCCAAAGCGGCGTGGGTAGAGCTTATTAGAGCCGAGCAGCCGGCCCGACGTATTTTGAATGGCGCGCATTGTAGCCCCAAGCCCGTGACAGGTCACGGTGAGGTGATGGAGCGCTCAACCGACTCGCCGGGCAGAGCGCCGAATCAACAGGATGACCGGCAAAAGCCCGACCAGTACCAGCGTCAGCGCAGGCAGGGCAGCACGCGCCCACTCGCCTTCGCTGGTCATCTCGAAGATCCTCACCGACAGCGTGTCCCAACCGAACGGCCTCATCAGCAGCGTGGCTGGCATCTCCTTCAGCACATCGACGAATACCAGCAATGCGGCACTTAGCGTTCCGGGTAACAACAACGGCAGGTAGACCCGGAAGAACAGTGCCGGGCCGCCGACACCAAGGCTGCGTGACGCCTGCGGCAAGGAGGGCCGGATGCGTGCCAGCGCGCTTTCCAGCGGACCGAACGCTACCGCCATGAAGCGAATCAGGTAGGCCAGCAGCAAAGCACCGAGACTGCCGAGCAAGATCGGCTTCTGCGCGCCACCGAGCCAGCCGGACAGCGGCACCACCAACTCGCGGTCCAGGTAGCTGAACGCGAGCATGATCGACACGGCCAGCACCGACCCCGGCAACGCGTAACCCAGATTCGCCAGCCCCACTGCCATTTTTATCGGACGCAGCGGTGTCTGGCGTCGAGCAAAGGCCAGCAACAGCGCCACGGTCACCGTGATCAACGCCGCCAGACCGCCCAGATAGAGGGTATGCAGGATCAAGCCGGTATAGCGCTCATCGAGATCGAAGCGTCCGCGCTGCCAGAGCCAGACCAGCAACTGCAGCACGGGTATGACGAAGGCGCAAAGAAACACCAGGCCACACCAGCTGCTGGCGGCCAGAGCCTTGAAACCGCGAAGACGATAGAGCACCGCCGAGCGCGCCCGATCATTCGCCGGCCTGGCCGATCCCCGCGCGCGCCGCTCACCGTAGAGCACCAGCATTACCGCCAACAACAACAAACTGGCCAATTGGGTCGCGCTGGTGAGGCTGAAAAACCCGTACCAGGTTTTATAGATCGCCGTGGTGAAGGTATCGAAATTGAACACCGCAACGGCACCGAAATCGGCCAATGTTTCCATCAAGGCCAGCGCCAGACCGGCACCGATAGCCGGGCGCGCCATCGGCAGCGCGACGCTCCAGAAGGCCTTCCAGGGAGACTTGCCGAGGACGCGCGCCGCCTCCATCAGCCCCTTACCCTGAGCAATGAAGGCTGAGCGGGCAAGCAGATAGACATACGGGTAGAAGACCAGCACCAGCACGGTGATGACACCGCCGGTGGAACGGACCCGCGGAAAGCGCACGCCACTGCCGAACCACTCCCGAGCCAGCGTCTGCACCGGCCCAGCGAAATCGAGCAGGCCAATGAAGACGAACGCCAGCACATAGGCGGGAATCGCAAAAGGCAGCATCAGCGCCCAATCCAGCCAGCGCCGCCCCGGAAACTCGCATAACGAAGTCAACCACGCGAGGCTCACCCCGAGCACGGTTACACCCACCGAAACGCCCAGAACCAGCGTCAGCGTATTGGCCATCAGGCGCGGCATCTGGGTCTGCCAGAGATGCGACCAGATGTCGGTATCGATATCGCTCCAACTGAACAGCAGGACGCTCAGCGGCAGCAATACCAACGCGGCAATTGCGAAAGTGATGGGATACCAGCGGCGCTCGACGGGGTGGGACACGCAAGCCTCAACAGCAAAAAAGACGACGCCCCCGGCGTGCGGGGGCGTCGATTATAGCCGTAGCTGCAAACGGCAACCCAGCACTCAGATGTGCACAGAGCCTGACTGGCCGCCTAGGCGGCCAGCCGAGAGCGGCTTATCGCCAACCCGCACGGTCCATCAGCATGATCGCTTCGGCCTGACGCTTACCGGCCACTTCGACCGGGATGGTGTCCGCCTTGAAATCACCCCAGGCAGAAACCTCAGCCGAGGATTTCACCTCGGGGTTTGCCGGAAACTCCATGTTGATGTCGGCGAAGATGTTTTGCGCTTCGGCGGTGGTCATCCACTCGACCAGCTTGCGTGCAGCCTCCGGATGCGGCGCGTGCTTGGTCAAGCCGATACCCGACAGATTGACATGCACACCGCGACCGTCCTGGTTCGGCCAGAAAAGCTTGGCTTTCAGATCCGGGTTTTGTGCATGCAGGCGACCGTAGTAGTAGGTGTTGACGATACCTACATCACACTGACCGGCGTCGATCGCCTGAATCAACGCGGTGTCGTCGGCGAATACGTCTGTGGCCAGGTTGTCTACCCAGCCCTTGACGATTTCTTCGGTCTTCTCGGCGCCATGAGTTTCGATCAGCGTGGCGGTCAGCGATTGGTTATAGACCTTCTTGCTGGTCCGCAGGCACAGACGGCCATCCCAGTTCTTGTCGGCCAGCGCTTCGTAGGTAGTCAGCTCGCCTTCTTCGACACGCTCAGGCGAATAAACGATGGTCCGCGCTCGCAGCGACAAACCTGTCCAGCCATCAGTAGAAGAGCGGTACTGCGATGGGATGTTGTCGTTCACAACCGCCGAGTTCATCGGCTGAAGAATACCCATCTGCTCGGCCTGCCAGAGGTTGCCGCCGTCTACCGTCAGGAGCAGATCCGCCGGCGTATTTTCGCCTTCGGCCTTGATGCGGGCCATCAGCGGCGCTTCCTTGTCCGTGATGAACTTGACATTGACGCCCGTCTTGGCGGTGTAGGCATCGAAAACCGGCTTGATCAGCTCATCGATCCGCGAAGAGTAAACCACTACTTCGTCGGCAGCCTGTACAGCACTCGACAGCGCAGTGAGCGCGAGAACGGCGAGTAAACCTTTGCTTGCCTGCATGGATCAGCCTCTTATAAATTGTTCAAGAGACTGAATAGTATTGAATGTCATTTACTTTCTCAACGCGACAATTCGCGCGCGCCGACGGCGGGGAAACTCACAACCGATCAGATCCGAGCCAGGTCCGGCATGTCACCGCTCAAGCCCAGCGCCTGACGAACAAACAGCGCTTTGGCTGCAGGTAGCGCCTGAACACCTTTCAGGCCCGCATTGCGCAACCAGCGCAGCGGCAGCGGATCGGCCTGGAACAAACGTTCGAACCCCTCCATCGCCGCCATCATGGTCAGATTATGTAGCATTCGGCGCCGCTCGAAACGCCCCAATACCCGCGGATCTCCCAGCTGCGCGCCTCGCGCGACCGCGGCCTGCAGCACCTCTGCAAGCACGGCTGCGTCGAGCAACCCAAGGTTAACGCCCTGGCCAGCCAACGGATGAATGGTATGTGCCGCATCGCCAATCAATGCCAAACCAGGTTGCACGTAACGCTTGGCATGGCGTTGACGCAGCGGGATGCATAAGCGCGGATCGGCCTCGACTATCTCACCCAAGCGATATTCGAAGGCACGCCCAAGCGCCTGACAGAACGCGACGTCGTCCAGCATCATCAGCCGTTGCGCCTCGGTCTCCGTGACAGACCAGACGATGGAGCACCAGTGTGCGTCGCCCTCCCGCTGCAATGGCAGAAACGCCAAAGGCCCTTCGTCAGTGAACCGCTGCCACGCAGCCTGCTCGTTCGGCTCGGTACAGCGCACGCTGGTGACGATGGCATGATGCAGATAATCCCATTCGCGGGTTTCAAAGCCGGCCAGCTGGCGGACCGTAGAGCTGGCGCCGTCGGCCGCAACTACCAGGCTGGCGCTCAGCTGCTGCCCGTCAGCAAGCGTCAGAGTCCACCCGTCCTCGTTCTGCTGCAGCTGCTCAAGTCGTGCATTGCCCTTGAGTGCTACTGAGCCACGGTCCTTCAGCGCATCCAGCAAAGCATCCTGCACGACCCGATTCTCGACGATATGACCAAGGACATCGGCGTGCACTGCGGCGGCGGAGAAATCGATCTGACCGGTGCCAGAGCCATCCCACACATGCATGTCCAGATAAGGACTGGCGCGTCGACTGACAATCCCCTCCCAGGCACCGACGCGCTGGAGAATGCGCTGACTGGCAGCCGACAGGGCACTGACGCGTGGTTCGAAATTGTCCGACGCTTTGAACGGCGGCAAGTCCAGCGGGCCGCCGTCGACCAGCATGATGGTAAGGCCGGAGTCCTGCAGGGCCAAAGCCAAGGTGCTGCCGACCATTCCGGCGCCAACGATGATGAGGTCCGTTTGCATTACTGCTCTCTCCTGCCCGTCCTGCATACAGTCGGCCCGCTCGCCTGCGCCATCGCGTATTCGAACATCCGACCTTAGGGTTCAGCCGCAGCGGCTGGTCGAAATACTGCTGTTCCGGCGTATCGGTACCTGCCAAGGCAGCGTACTCGACTCCGTCCTAACGCTCGCGCACGCCCATTCCCATCGCCTGTCGTGCAAACCAGGCTTTGGCGGGCGGCAGCAAATCCAACCCCAGCAACCCAAGATTTCGCCCAGCAACCGAGAGGCGCCCCGATTCACCGAACAGCTGAGTCAGTTGATCGGAAAAGCCCACCGTGAGTCGCTGATCCGAACGCTGCTGCCGATGGTAGCCCTGCAGTACGCTCAGGTCGCCCAGCGGCGCCGAACTGTGCAAAAGCGCGACCGCAAGCGCCTCGGTGTCTCGCAGGGATAGGTTGTAACCCTGCCCGGCAATAGGGTGCAAGCTGTGTGCAGCATTGCCCAGCACGACCAAGCTGGAGCGCACCTGTTCTTCCGCCTCGATCAGCACAAGCGGATAAAGGTGCCGCGCTCCAACCTGCTGGAACCCCCCAAGCCGATAGCCAAAGGCCTGCTGCAGCTCGTCGAGAAACTCCGTTTCAGGGATCGAGCCAAGACGCGCCGCATCCCGCTCCGGCCGAGTCCAGACGAGAGCGCAACGGTTATCAGGCAGCGGCAGCAGCGCCATCGGCCCTTCATCTGTGAAACGCTCAAACGCTCGCCCGCCGTGCGGGATGCCGGGCGTTACATTGGCGATCAGCGCCGTCTGCCCATAAGGCGACTGTTTGACTTCGATCCCGAGATGCTCACGCAAGCCCGAGCGGCCACCGTCGGCCAGCACAGCAAGATCGCAGTCGAGCGTTTGACTGTCAGTCAACGTCAGCCGATAGCCACCCGGCACAGCTCGCATGTACTCGACTTCGGCAGGGCAGCGACGGGTCACTACATTGTCATCAAGTGCCTGCCAGAGGCAGTGACCGATCCAGGCATTCTCCACGACGTAACCCAGCGCTTGCACTTGCTGGCTGGCAGCATCGAGTCGAGTGACACCTGCCCGCCCGCGGTCGGAGACATGAATATCGGTGATCGGCTCTGCACGCTCGGCGATTTGACCCCACACGCCCAAGCACTGGTAGATAAGCCGTGTGCCGTAGGACAACGCCGTAGAACGTGCGTCGTAGCTCGGCTGATAGTCGTGGCCCGGCTCGAAAGGCTCAATCAGCTCGATTGTCCAGCCGCGCTCTTTAGCGCCACGCTGCAGCGCCAACGCCAAACTGGCGCCAACCAGCCCGCCGCCAACGATCGCCAGCGCGGCCATCTACGCGACCTCGGCGGAAACCGCCATCAGTGCTTCGATCTCGGCAACCGATTTAGGCACGACGTTCGTGAGAATCTCACAACCATGACGAGTCACCACTACATCATCTTCGATGCGAACGCCGATACCGCGCCACTTCTTCGCCACATCCTGGTTGTCAGCCGCAATATAAATGCCCGGCTCGACGGTCATCGCCATGCCAGGCTCGAGCACACGCCATTCACCACCGACCTTGTAGTCACCGACGTCATGCACATCCATCCCCAGCCAATGGCCGGCGCGATGCATGTAGAAAGGCTTGTAGGCTTCAGCGGCAATCAACTCGCCGACATCGCCATTGAGCAGCCCCAGGTCCACCAACCCGGCGGTGATGACTCGCACGGTCGCCTCGTGTGCCTCATTCCAGTGCTTACCGGGCGCAATGTGCTTGAACGCCTCTTCGTTGGCAGCCAACACCAGTTCGTAAATCGCTTTTTGCTCGGTCGAAAAACGGCCGCTGACTGGGAACGTTCGGGTAATGTCACTGGCGTAGCAGTCGATTTCGCAACCTGCGTCGATCAGCACCAGATCGCCGTCCCTCAGCAGCGCATCGTTCTCGCGGTAGTGCAGGATGCAGGCATTCTTCCCGGCCGCAACGATTGACCCATAAGCAGGCATCTTCGCCCCGCCCTTGCGAAACTCGTAATCGAGCTCGGCTTCCAGGTGGTATTCGTAGAGTCCCGCACGACTGGCCTGCATGGCACGGATATGGGCACGCGCCGAAATCTCTGCCGCCTGCTTCATCACCTTTACTTCGTTCGCAGACTTGTATAGGCGCAGGTCGTGCAGCAGGTGATCAAGCGCAACGAACTCGTTCGGCGGCTGCGCACCCTGTCGAGCCTTGGAGCGGATGGTGTTGATCCACTCCATCAACCGGTGGTCGAACTCCTGGTTGCTGCCGATGGCGTAGTAGACGCGAGAGCGACCCTCTATCAGACCGGGAAGAATGTCGTCGATATCCCCGATAGGAAACGCGTCATCCGCTCCATACTCCGCGATGGCGCCGTCCTGCCCTGCGCGCAGGCCATCCCACAACTCGCGAGCCGGATCGCGCTCGCGACAGAACAGCACATACTCACCGTGCTCCCGGCCTGGGATCAGCGCAATCACAGCCTCAGGCTCGGGGAACCCAGAGAGATACTGAAAATCACTGTCCTGACGGTAGATATGCTCGACGTCACGGTTGCGGATGTACATCGGCGCTGCCGGCAGGATGGCAATGCTGTTGGGCTCCATCTCCGCCATCAGCGCCTTGCGCCGGCGAACGTATTCGGTTCTGGGGATGCGGGTCATGGACAGGCGGTCCTCAATGCAGGGAGGGCTTGGGTGTCGGCGGTACGGGTTTTGCGCATTCGGTGAATAACAGCAACGGCGCAACGCGCAGGTATTCCATGACTTCCATGTAATCGCTTTCGCCGTCCTCGGACTCGTCCAGCGAGTCCTGAATCTGAGCGATCGCCGCCAAGTCCTGTAAGACTTCGACGGCCTCACCGCTCAGCGCGCGGTCACCGGCAACCAGCCCGAAGCCGGCCAGAAAGCTCTGGCACCACTGCCCCAGTGCGAGCGCGCGCTCGGCAAGCGGCGCATCATCGGAGGGCAGCAGCAAGACAATTGCAATGTCATCGCCGGCGAGTTCGCCTTTGACCATTTCCTGCAGTCCGATCAGTGCTTGGCGCACCGGCTCGTCAGGTTCGGCACCAAGCAGCTCCACAGCATCGATCAGCCAGGATTCGGCGTCGAAGCCAGCGCCGGCGCAGCTGCGCCCGAGCAACAGACCGTGCAGCTCGGCGGGTGTGACGGGTTGGGCACTGCTGGCCAACAATGTTGCGAAAGCAGCGTAAGGCGAGTTCTGAATGGGCATTGGCAGCTAGGCGCGCAGAGGCGCTAATGTCTAGAATGAAGGCCTTGTATCCTAGCATCGGCACACGAGCCAAGACCATCGAAGCCGGCCCACCCAGCGCTCGCGCCATTGACACGGGAATCCCATGGAAGACGCCGACCTGCAATTGCTGACTGCCAAGCTGGAGCAGCTGATTCAACGCATCGAGCAACTCAAGGCGCAGAATCGTCTCCTGCGCCAGAGTGAGCAGGCGTGGCGCGAGGAGCGCGCTCATCTGATCGAAAAGAACGAAATGGCCCGCGTGAAGGTCGAATCAATGATTTCGCGCCTGAAAGCTCTGGAGCAGGACTCATGACCCAGCCGAACACCGTTACCGTGCACATCATGGACAAGGAATATTGCATTTCTTGCCCGCCCGAAGAGCGCAGCAATCTCGAAGGCGCCGCCCATTATCTGGACCGCAAGATGCGTGAGATACGCAGCAGCGGCAAAGTCATTGGTGCCGATCGCGTTGCGGTCATGGCAGCGCTGAACATCACGCATGAGCTTCTGCACAAGCATGACCGCCTGGACGCCGAAGCCAACAGTGCCCGCGAGCATGTTCGCTCTTTGCTGGAAAGAGTGGATAGCGCTTTAGCCGCCGATCCAAACCCTACCGGCAACTGATGAACGGAAGCCAGATTGCGTTATAATCCCGCTCACTCCCTGGCATGTTCGCCAGTCTGCGATGACCCTCTCCCGATAAGCAACACCATGGAGGCTACACGTAGTGCCGGTGTGCATGTCCGCCTGACGGAAAGCCTTAAGGTACTCTGTAGTCGCCACCTTGAACTCTCGGGTTCAAGGGCCTACGCGGGCAGCGGCATGCTGGGGAGCCTCATCCCATGATCGTAGCCAAAGGTTTTTCTCGCCCAGCGCTGCGACGTCAGCTGCGCCAGGCTCGCCGCCAACTGTCTCCTACCCAGCAACGGCTTGCAGCACGAGACCTCTACCGTCAGCTTGCTCAGCACCCAGTGTTCCGTCGCGCTCGCCATATCGCCTTTTATCTGCCCAACGACGGCGAGATCGACCCCCGCCCGTTAATGCTTGAAGCGCAGCGTCGCGGCAAGGCGGCCTATCTGCCAGTGCTCAACGCGTGGCCGCGGACACGCATGGTGTTTCAACGGCTCATGCCGAACGAGCGTCTGGGGCCGAATCGCTTTGGCATTGCAGAGCCCGCGTTTCGCCCGAAACGGCAACGACGTATCTGGACGCTCGATCTGGTACTGATGCCTTTGGTCGGGTTCGACGAGCACGGCGGGCGCCTGGGCATGGGCGGCGGCTTTTACGACCGAAGCCTGGCATATCGCGGCAGGCGCAAAAATGGTCACAAACCGACACTTCTTGGGCTCGCACATGAGTGCCAGAAGGTGGACAGACTACCGCTAGAACCCTGGGATGTGAGCCTGCAGGCTACCGTGACGAACAAGAGCTGGTATGGGTGATGCGGCGGGTGTTGCGGAGAGTGTTGCTAGCCGCATCCATGCGGCGGACTCGATCAGCGTTGAAGCTGCTGAGAGTGACTGATCGGAACCATCGAAGACGAATCTCCTGATTGCTCCCAAAGGCCCTGAGTGTAGCCGGTAGTGACGACACCGAGGCCAAAGATCAGCACCAATATCCAAAGAATATCTGGCTTGCGTTTCATAGTTTTCGCCTCCCCCTGCCAGGCGAATAGTTTCATTCGAGTCAGTATCGTTTTAGTTTTTCAGACTCGACAATGCCAACCTCAAGCGCGGCATTCTCCGCTATGCACCGATGCCGCGCAAACAGGCGTTGCGACCGGTTGTCGGGGAGTTTCGCTTGAGAACCCAAGATGCAGATATCAGCGAGCAAAGACCATGCCGTACTGGCTCATGAAGTCCGAACCCGACGAGTTTTCAATCGCAAACCTACAGCAACTAGGAACCGGCCGATGGGACGGTGTGCGCAATTATCAAGCGCGCAACTTTCTAAGAAACATGGTTGAGGGGGACCTGTTCTTCTTCTATCACTCCAGCTGCGCAGTACCGGGTATCGCCGGCATTGGAAAAATTATCCGCAGCGCTTATCAGGACCCAACTGCACTGGATCCCGCTAGCCCGTATTACGATGCGAAAGCCACTACGTCCAAAAATCCATGGGATGCTGTGGACGTAGACTTCGTCGAGCGTTTTCCGGTGACATTAACGCTGCCTCAACTGAAGGCGCACCCGGCGCTTTCACAGATGCCGCTCGTCAAGAAAGGTAGTCGGCTCTCGGTCATGCCTGTTACCGAGACGGAATGGCAGGCCGTGCTCTCACTCCGCTGAGTCAGCAAGCCGCCCGCTAGACCCACAGCTACTGAATGATCAAATTGTTGAACAGCAGGTCGTCGACCAGAGGCTTGCCTTCTTCTTGCGTCAGCACCGCCTGTACCTGTTTGAGCGCTTCCTGACGTAACGCTTCCTTGGCTTCGACCGAGCCGAGGCTGGCATCCGTTTGCTGGGAAAACAGTATGACCAGCTGATTCCGAATGAGCGGCTCATGGTGCTTTACCTTGGCCTCGGCTTCACTGCCGGTCACGCGCAGCGCGATATCTGCCTTGTAGTACTTGAGCTTACCGTCGGAACCATAGTTGCCGACCAATGCGGGTACCAACCCGCAGTAGATGGTCTTAGAAGCGGCACCCTCTTCGGGCTCGGGGGAGTTGGCGAATACGGGCAGCGCGAGGCCCAGGGCCAGACAGAGAAGAATGATGCGTTTCACGGAACTGCTCCTAGGGCTATTGGCGCCAGCATACCCAGTGATGTGCACGGACCCAAGCCCAGCCTTATGAATTGCCATCAGAGCCGAACATGCTCGTTGCGTCGACCGAGCAGCCTTCTAGACTGACCGAACACAACCAGGCCATGAGTGCCATCAGTCCAGATACGACAATAAAAGGAAACTCGATGAAAGCTGTCCTGTGCAAAGCATTCGGCCCGGCCGAAAATCTCGTCGTAGAAGAGTGCGACAGCCCTCAGATCAAGAAGGGCGACGTGCTGCTCGATGTGCACGCAGCGGGCGTCAACTTCCCAGACACACTGATCATCGAGGGCAAGTATCAATTCAAGCCACCATTTCCGTTTTCCCCCGGCGGCGAGGCGGCCGGGGTGGTCGCGGCCGTCGGCGAGAAGATTACGCACCTGAAGGTCGGTGACCGTGTCATGGGGCTGACCGGCTGGGGCAGTTTCGCTGAGCAGGTCGCGGTACCTGGGCACAACGTATTGCCGATTCCTCAAGAGATGGATTTCGAAACCGCCGCGGCCTTCAGCATGACCTACGGCACCTCGATGCATGCATTGAAGCAGCGCGCCAACCTGCAGCCGGGCGAAACCTTGCTGGTCCTTGGCGCGTCTGGCGGGGTCGGCCTGGCTGCCGTAGAGATCGGCAAGGCAATGGGGGCAAAAGTCATTGCCGCCGCCTCGACTGTCGAGAAGCTGGAAGTGGCAAAAAACGCGGGCGCCGACGAACTCATCAACTACAGCGAAACCAGCCTCAAGGAAAAGCTGAAAGAGCTTACTGCTGGCCAGGGCGTCGACGTCATCTACGACCCGGTTGGCGGCGCACTGTTCGAAGAGGCGTTTCGTAGCATCGCCTGGAATGGCCGAATGCTGGTGGTCGGTTTCGCAGCAGGAGATATCCCCTCGCTTCCCGCTAACCTGCCACTCCTGAAAGGCGCCTCGCTTGTGGGTGTGTTTTGGGGATCCTTTGCCCAACGGCAGCCACACGACAACGCGGCGAACTTCAAGCAGCTTTTCGCATGGCACGCCGAGGGCAAGCTGAAGCCACTGGTGTCACAGACATTTGCCCTGGAGCAGGCAGCCGATGCAATCAATACGCTTGGGCAACGCAAGGCGGTGGGTAAGCTGGTCGTGAAAGTGCGCTAAAGAGAATCCGCTCGTTGCGCACCGTTGTGCGCAACGAGCGGCAGCCGCCGAATCAATGGGCGGTAGCTGGAGTTTCGCCGGCCTGCTGCATGCGAGCCATTTCCTGGGCGTAGAGCGCGTCGAAATTCACTGGCGCCAGCATCAGCGCTGGGAAGGAGCCGCGCGTGACCAGACTGTCGAGTGCTTCCCGCGCATAGGGAAACAGGATATTTGGGCAAAACGCGCCAAGCGTATGGCTCATAGCCTGCGCTTCAAGCCCTTTGATCAAAAAGATGCCCGCCTGCTGCACTTCAGCAATGAAAGCCACTTCCTCACCGGTTTTGACGGTTACGGAAAGCGTCAACACTACTTCGTGGAAATCACCTTCCAGCGACTTCTGCTTGGTGTTCAGATCCAGCGCAACGCTCGGATTCCATTCCTGGCGGAAGATTTCCGGGCTCTTCGGGGCTTCGAAAGAGAGGTCGCGGACATAGATCCGCTGCAGTGAAAACTGCGCGCCCTGCTCGTCCTGACCTGCGGCGGCACCGTTGTTTGCTTGTTCAGTCATGTGAAGCCTTCTTGTTGTGCATGTCGTATTTGAGTCGCGCCGCCTGTACGGAAATCTCAACCGCTACCGACGGGCCGTTTTATCGATTCACGCCTGAAGCATTGCATCCAGGCGGCCAGCCCGCTCCAACGCGTGCAGCTCGTCGCAGCCACCGACGTGCTCATCACCGATCCATATCTGCGGGACAGAAGTTCTTCCAGCCTTCGCCGCCATTTCCGAGCGCAACGCAGGCTTACCGTCGACAGGAATTTCCTCGTAGCTGATGCCCTTGCGATCAAGCAGGCTCTTGGCCCTGATACAGAACGGGCACCAGGCGGTGGTGTACATGACGACTTTCGACATAGTTATTTAACCACTGGCAGATTTTCGCCGCGCCAGCTGGAAATTCCTCCGGACAGTTTCGCGGCAGTTAGGCCTGCCTTCTGCAGCTCACGGCAAGCCGTTCCGGCGTGCTGACCCATGGCGTCGACGACGACAATCGTCTTGCCCTTGTGCTTTTCCAGCTCGCCCAGTCGGCTGACCAGCTTCTCGTGGGGAATGTTCAATGAATCGACGATATGGCCGGCGTCGAACTCCTTCTTCGCGCGCACGTCCAACACCACGCCTTCGTCGCGGTTGACCAGACCGGTCAGTTCGCGGTTACTCAGGCTCTTGCCACCCTTGCGCGCCTCGGTGATGGCGAGAAGAACCAACAACACCAGAAAGATGCTGACCAGAACATAGTGGTTAGAGACAAATTCAATCAGGTTAGCGACCATCTAAAGGGTACTCGGGGGATAAAATGCGGGCCAGTATACACAGCCCCCCCACCGGGCTGAACCCTGCGGATCGTGACGCCCAACCGGCCAACTATTAGACTGGCCGCCTTTTTTCGCGACCTGTGCAAGGAGCCCAACACATGCCCGCCGCGCCCAAACCCCTGGTATTGATCATCCTCGACGGTTTCGGACACAGTGAAAGTCCCGAATTCAATGCCATACACGCGGCCAACAAGCCAGTCTATGACCGCCTGCTGGCCAGCCAACCTCACGGTCTGATTTCCGGCAGCGGCATGGATGTCGGTTTGCCGGACGGCCAAATGGGCAATTCCGAAGTCGGCCACATGAATCTGGGTGCTGGCCGGGTGGTGTATCAAGACTTCACGCGGGTCACCAAATCCATCCGCGACGGCGAATTTTTCGAGAATCCGACCATTTGTACCGCCGTGGACAAGGCCGTGGGCGCAGGCAAAGCGGTGCATATTCTCGGCTTGCTTTCCGACGGCGGCGTACACAGCCACCAGGACCACCTGGTTGCAATGGCGGAACTGGCCGCCAAGCGCGGCGCCGACAAAATCTACCTGCACGCCTTCCTCGACGGCCGCGACACACCGCCGAAAAGCGCACAGCACTCAATCGAACTGATGCAGGCGACCTTTACCCGCTTGGGCAAGGGTCGCGTCGCGAGCCTCATCGGCCGCTACTTCGCCATGGATCGCGATAACCGCTGGGACAGGGTCGAACAGGCGTACAGCCTGATCGTCGACGGCAGGGCCGAATACCATGCCGACTATGCGGTCGACGGCTTGATTGCTGCCTACGAGCGCGGCGAGAGCGACGAGTTCGTCAAGGCGACCACCATTGGCGAGCCGGTCCGCGTGGAGGACGGCGATGCCGTGGTGTTCATGAACTTCCGCGCTGACCGCGCACGTGAATTGACGCGCTGCTTTGTCGAGCCTGGCTTCAGCGAATTTCAACGTACCCGCGTCCCAGCGCTGGCCGGTTTCGTGATGCTGACGCAATACGCGGCAAGCATCCCGGCGCCAAGCGCCTTTGCCCCGGAAGGTCTGACCAACGTGCTCGGTGAATACCTGGCGAACAACGGCAAGACTCAGCTACGTATCGCCGAGACAGAGAAATACGCGCACGTCACCTTTTTCTTCTCGGGCGGCCGCGAGGAACCCTTTGCCGGCGAAGAGCGCATCTTGATTCCATCTCCGCAGGTCGCCACCTACGACATGCAGCCGGAGATGAGCGCGCCAGAGGTGACCGATCGCATCGTCGAGGCCATCGAGAACCAGCGCTACGATGTGATCATCGTCAACTACGCCAACGGAGACATGGTCGGCCATACCGGCGTATTCGAGGCGGCGGTCAAGGCCGTGGAATGCCTGGACACGTGTGTTGGACGGATCGTCGAAGCACTGGACAAGGTCGGCGGCGAAGCGCTGATCACCGCCGATCACGGCAACGTCGAGCAGATGGAAGACGTCATGACCGGACAGGCACACACAGCTCATACGTGCGAGCCGGTACCCTTCATCTATGTGGGCAAGCGCAACCTGACCATCCGCGAAGGCGGCGTACTCGCCGATGTGGCACCGACCATGCTGACGCTGCTGGGCATGTCAGTACCCGCGGAGATGACCGGTCGTTCGATTGTCGAGCTGAGCTGAATCGCTCGAACTCTTAAACGCCACCATTGAAGCACCGGTACGTCGGCAAGACGTACCGGTTATCGCCCCCGTCATCTGTAGCGTACGGCGTGCAGATTGCCCGTGCTTTTTTAGGCATACTACGACGGTCGTTGAACTCTCGGTTACGCCCTCTCATGTCCCGTATATTTCTCGTATTCGCACTTTTCTGCCTGCTTGGCTCAGCCATCGCGGACGAACGCGCGGATGCGCGCAAGCAGATCGAAGCGGCACGCCAGGACGTCGCGGAACTGCAGAAGCTGCTCAAACAGATCGAACTGGAGAAATCCGCGGTCCAGAAGCAACTGCAGACGACCGAAAGCGAAATGGGCCAGCTGGAGAAACAGGTCGATTCCTTGCAACAGGAAATCGATCGCAGCGAGGCTGAGCTGGAACGTCTCAATGACGAGAAAGCCACACTGGAAGGCGCTCGCATCGAACAACAACGCCTGATCGGCATACAGGCACGGGCGGCTTATCAGAGCGGCCGTGAGGAATACCTGAAGCTGCTGCTCAACCAGCAAAATCCGGAAAAATTCAGCCGCACCCTGACCTACTACGACTATCTCAGCAAAGCCCGCTTCGAGCAGCTCGAGAGCTTCAATGAAACGCTGCGCCAGCTAGCCGGCGTGGAAGCAGGTATTGAAAAGCAGCAAGCCACGCTGGCAGAGCAGCAGGACGGCCTCAAACAACGGCGAGCGCAACTGGCCGAAGTCCGCGAGGAGCGCCAACTGGCGCTGGCCAAACTCGATAAAGACTTGTCCAGCCGCGACCAGAAACTCAAAGCGCGCAAGCAGGAGCAGGCGCAGCTGGAGCGCGTGCTCAAGACCATTGAAGAAACCCTTGCGCGTCAGGCGCGGGAGGCCGAACAAGCGCGCCAGCGCGAACTGGCCATGGCCCGCGAGCGCGAACAAGAACAGGCGCGTCAACCGCAGGCTGGCGGCCCTAACCGAGCACCGTCCGGCCCCCTCGTCTCGAGTGCGGGGGGAAATTTTGGTGGTCCTTTCGCCAAGGCCAAAGGCAAGCTGCCCTGGCCGGTAGACGGAAGATTGGTGGCACGCTACGGCACTCCGCGCGGAGGCGATGCTCGAACCAAGTGGGACGGCGTGCTGATTGGTGCCGACGTTGGCACTCAAGTCCGAGCTGTACATGGAGGCCGCGTGGTCTTCGCCGACTGGTTGCGTGGCGCCGGCCTGCTGGTGATCCTCGATCACGGCAACGGTTATCTGAGCCTCTATGGACACAATCAAAGCCTGCTGCGTGATGCAGGAGACATGGTCAAGGCAGGCGACCCGATCGCCACCGTAGGAACCAGTGGCGGGCAAGAGTCTGCCGCACTGTATTTCGCCATTCGCCAACAGGGTCGCCCGAGCGATCCGGCACAATGGTGTCGCGCTCAGGGATAGGCCCTTCAGGCCTTAGCGCGCCCCTCACAACTGGAGTCAGACATGCTGCACCTGTGCCGTTTCGCCCAACCCACCACCCTGGCCCTGACCGTCATGCTAGGGATGTACGGTAGCGCCTGGGCGCAGCAATCGCCCCCTGAGATCGCCCAAGAACCGCTCCAGCTAAACGCCGCGAGGCAAAAAGCGCCGCTGCCGCTGGAAGAACTCCGGACTTTTGCCGAAGTACTGGACCGAATCAAGGCCGCATACGTGGAGCCGGTCGACGACAAAACACTGTTGGAGAATGCCATCAAGGGCATGCTCAGCAACCTCGACCCCCATTCCGCCTACCTCGAACCCGATGCCTTTGCCGAGCTGCAAGAGAGTACCAGCGGCGAGTTCGGCGGCCTGGGCATCGAAGTCGGAATCGAAGACGGCTTCATCAAGGTGGTCTCGCCGATCGACGACACCCCCGCGTCCAAGGCCGGCATCGAGGCGGGCGATCTGATCGTCAAGATCGACGGCAAGCCGACCAAGGGCATGTCGATGATGGATGCGGTGGGCATGATGCGCGGCAAACCAGGCAGCGATATATCGCTTTCACTGGTGCGCGAGGGCGGCAAACCTTTTACGGTCAAGCTCACCCGCGCCGTGATCAAGGTCAACAGCGTCAAGAGTCAGCTGCTTGAGCCGGGCTATGGCTATCTGCGCGTCACGCAATTCCAGATCAACACCGGCGAGGAAGTGGGTAAGGCCCTGGCACGCTTGCGCAAGGAAAATGGCAAGAAGCTCAACGGACTGGTGCTCGATCTGCGCAACAATCCCGGAGGAGTACTCCAGGCGGCAGTGGAAGTATCCGATCATTTCCTGACTGACGGCCTGATCGTTTACACCAAGGGCCGTATTGCCAACTCCGAACTGCGCTTCAACGCAGACTCGGCCGACGCCAGCGAAGGCGTTTCGCTGGTCGTGCTGATCAATGGCGGCAGCGCCTCGGCGTCGGAAATCGTGGCCGGCGCCTTGCAGGATCAGAAACGTGGCGTGGTCATGGGGACCGACAGCTTCGGCAAGGGCTCGGTGCAGACGGTACTTCCGCTGAATAACGATCGAGCCCTGAAGCTCACCACTGCGCTTTATTACACGCCTAACGGTCGATCCATCCAGGCCCAGGGAATCGAGCCGGATATTCGGGTCACCCGCGCCAAACTGACGCGCGAACAAGCGGCGGAAGGCATTCGCGAGGCCGATCTGGCCGGGCACCTTGGCAATGGCAACGGAGGCGAGGACCGGCCCACAACGGCGCCGATTGTCAGTGAATCTCCACGCCCTCAGGACGAGGACTACCAACTCGGTCAGGCGCTGAATCTGCTCAAGGGGCTGAACCTCACCCGCGGCCAGTAGTTGATGCCCAGGGTTCTAGCTTTGCTGTTGGGAGTTTTGGTTCCGCTTGCGGCTGTTGGCGCAACGGATATCGCACCCCTTAACAACGGCGAAGCCGTCGATCTGGCATCCGTTTCGCGAATGCCAAAGCTGGCACTGGTCATGGATGACCTGGGCCAGAACGCGGCGCGTGATGCTCGCGTTCTAGCCTTGCCCGGCCCTGTGGGCTTGGCGATTCTGCCTGACACTCGGCATGCCACAGAGTTGGCCGAGCGTGCCAACGCGGCAGGCAAGACCGTCATGTTGCACCTTCCCATGGCCCCTGCTGACGGGCCTTACGCCTGGCAACCGAAGCTGCCTGCAGCGGAGCTGGACCGGCGGCTGACCGATGCGCTTGCAAAGGTGCCGCATGCCAGCGGCGTTAACAATCACATGGGCAGCCAGATGACCGGCCGCCAAGAGCCCATGGCTTCGCTCATGCGCGAGCTTCAACAGCGCCACCTGTTCTTTCTCGACAGCCGTACCAATGCAGCTACCGTTGCAGCCGCAACTGCGCAACGCATCGGCCTAGCGAGTCTTTCTCGTGACATTTTTCTCGATGACGACCCCAACCCCGAAGCCGTTGCCGCACAGTTTCGCGCCGCCGTACAGCTCGCTCGCAGGCAGGGTTCAGTGGTGGTGATCGGTCACCCACACCCAGCAACGCTCGCCCTGTTGGAGCGGGAGCTGCCGAAGCTGGCGGCTCAGGGCATCGACTGGGTGGACCTCGGCCAGATGATCGCCACCCGAGGCAACCGCGCCATGATCGCCCACGGCGCAAACGGCCTGTATCGATGAATACAGCTCAGAGATAGCGACGCATGATGGCATCGATGGCGCCGTCACTCTTCATCTCATTCAGCGCTTTCTGCAACCGTGAGACGACTTCATCCGGCGTCTCTTTATTCAGCGCAAGAAACAACTGCGCGTCGTTGAAACGCAACACCGTGGTCAGACCGCTCACCCCCTCCTGCTTCGCCAGATAGGGCCCGACCGGGTCGGTCGTGGCCCAGAGATCTATTTGCCCCTTGAGCAGCTTGCCGATGTTTTCCTGGTCGCGCAGTGAGTTGATCGGCTCGAAACCCTTGCTTTCCAAGTGCTGGCTAACCGCGTCGTTTTTGTAAGCGCCGACCTGGTACTGCTTAGCCTGCTCAAGCGAACTCAGCCGCATCGGACTGCCAGCCGGGGCCAGCAGCACCCATCCGGTACTGGCCAGCGGGCCGACCCATTTGAACAACGGCTCACGCTCGGGCGTATAGGTGGTAGAAAACAGTCCCTGATCGGGATGCTCCAGGACCTGGTTGTAGATACGTTCCCAGGGGAAACGCAGCGTCAGGCTGTAATCGATCTCGGCACGCTTGAACATCTCGCGCACGATCTCGGCATTGATCCCGCTGATGTTGTGGTCTGCTGCGTAGTTCTTGCCGTCCGCTGCCATATTGAAAGGCGGGAAGTTCTCGGTCAGTAGCACCACCTTGTAGTCTTCAGGCAGTGCTGCCTTGGCCGAGGCGGCCATCACCAGCAACAGCCCGGCTACTAGAATTCGTCTCATCGCGCCCTCCCCGTATGCAAAACATCCCCAGGCGACACAACGCTGACAACTGCCTAGCAGCGCCCATGCTTGTGTCGCACCTTTTATGTTTAGCAACTTGCGCACCAGTCATAGCTGGGCTGTAGCCAAAATGGGACGGACTGCACAAACTTGAAGATCATATTGCCATCATCCCAGCGCCTTAAGCTGCGCGACGGGCGAAATGGAAAGCGCCTCCTCATGGCAAGCTGAGGAGGTTCAGCATAGCGTTCCGAAACGGGGCGCTGGGGCGCGACAACGCTACGAATCGGAACAGGCTGAGATGCGGCTGTGCAGACCGCTTACAGATAACGACCTTGAATACTGTCTAGCGTGCCGTCAGCGCGCATCTGCTCCAGGGCGGCCTGCAGCCTGGCTACGGTCTCATCAGGAACACCTTTGTTGAGTGCCAGATAGAGCTCCGCACTGTCGAACTTGAGCACCCGCTTTAGGCCGTTTACGCCTTGTTGCTTGGCCAGGTAGCGCCCAGCCGGGTCACCGGTGGCCCAGAGGTCGATCGCGCCGCTCTGAAGCTTGTCCACGTTGGTCTGGTCACGCAGCGCCAGCGACGGCTCCAACCCCTGCGCCGCAAGGTGTTCGGCAATCGCATCACCTTTGTAGGCGCCGATGCGGTACTGGCCGGCCTGCTCGAGATTGCTGACCTCGATTGCACTGTCGCCCCGGGCCAATAGCACCCAGTCGTCCGGGCCGATCGGCCCCACCCACTTGAAGAGCTCTTCCCGCTCCGGCAACCGGGCAGTGACGAATACGCCATACCCCGGCATCTCCAGAGCCATCTTGTAAATGCGCTCCCACGGGAAACGAAGCGTCAGCGTGTACTCCACACCCGCACGCTGGAACATTTCGCGAACGATGTCGGCGGCAATACCGGTGATGTTTTCGTCACGTGCGAAATTCTTGCCATCGACAGCCATGTTGTAGGGCGGGAAGTTTTCTGTGAGCAGGTTGATCGGTTCCGGCGCAGACTGTGCGACAGAAGCAATCAGCGACAGGCTGGCGGCCAGCGTCAACAGCGTGTTCTTGAACATGGCGTGGCTCCTTGTTGCGGCAGCCGCGGTATGTGGCGGCTGTGTCCTTGGATGATTTAAGTGCAGCTCTGAGCAGTCTGAGACACGCTGGATCAGCGCATCACGATGCCGCAGCTGGCCATGTAGGCCTTGGCTTCCGGCACGGTGTACTCGCCGAAATGGAAGATGCTTGCGGCCAGCACCGCGTCGGCCTTGCCCTGGAGAACGCCATCGGCCAGATGCTGCAGATTGCCGACGCCACCAGAGGCGATCACCGGAATGTGCACCGCTTCGCTGATCGCCCGAGTGACGCCCAGATCGTAGCCACTCTTGACGCCGTCCTGGTCCATGCTGGTCAGGAGGATTTCGCCAGCCCCCAGCGCTTCCATCTTCTGCGCCCACAGCACGGCGTCGAGCCCTGTGGGCTTGCGCCCGCCGTGAGTGAAGATTTCCCAGCGCGGAGTTTCACCCGGCTTGGAAACCCGCTTGGCATCAATGGCAACGACGATGCACTGCGAGCCGAACCGATCAGCGGCTTCACCAACGAACTCCGGCGTGAACACCGCGGCTGTGTTGATCGATACCTTGTCGGCGCCAGCGTTGAGTAGGTTGCGAATATCCTGCACCGAGCGCACACCGCCGCCGACAGTCAGCGGAATGAAGACCTGGCTGGCCATGCGCTCGACCGTATGCAGCGTAGTGTCGCGGTGGTCGACGCTGGCAGTGATATCGAGGAAGGTGATCTCGTCGGCGCCCTGCTCGTCGTAGCGCCGGGCGATTTCCACCGGATCACCGGCATCGCGGATGTTTTCAAACTGGACGCCCTTGACCACGCGGCCGTTGTCCACGTCGAGGCAGGGGATGATGCGTTTGGCCAAGGCCATGGTCGATCTCTCTCGTAGGGTAGACAACCGCGCAGCGTTGTCCACCGGGTCACCGGATGCACGGCGGACAAGCGAAGCGTTGTCCGCCCTACGGCTTATTCGTCCTTGTACTTCAGATCGCAGAGCGCCTGCGCCTCGGCGACATCGAGCGTGCCCTCATAGATCGCCCGACCGGTGATGGCGCCGACAATCCCGCGCGTGTTGGTGTCGAGCAGCTTCTGGATGTCACCAATGTTGTGAATGCCGCCAGAGGCGATCACCGGGATGCGGCTGGCATTGGCCAGCGCCACAGTGGCTTCGACGTTGCAGCCCTGCATCATGCCGTCTTTGGCAATGTCCGTGTAGACGATGGCCGAAACGCCATCGGCCTCGAAACGCCGCGCCAGATCGACGGCCTGCATGCTGCTGACCTCAGCCCAGCCATCGGTGGCCACGAAGCCATCTTTCGCATCCAGACCGACGATCACCTTGCCCGGAAAAGTGCGGCAGGCCTCGCCGACAAACTCCGGCTGCTTGACCGCCTTGGTGCCGATAATCACGTAGCTGACGCCAGCGCGAACGTAGTGCTCGATGGTTTCCAGCGAGCGGATGCCGCCACCGATCTGGATCGGCAGGTCTGGATAGCGCTTGGCGATTGCGGTGACCACTTCACCATTGATCGGCTGGCCTTCGAAGGCGCCGTTGAGATCGACCAGGTGCAGGCGACGGCAGCCAGCCTCTACCCACTTGGCGGCCATGGCCACCGGGTCGTCGGAGAACACCGTGGCGTCGTCCATCAGGCCCTGACGCAGACGCACACAGGCGCCGTCCTTGAGATCGATGGCGGGAATGATCAGCATGCTTTTTCCTTCGTCAAACGAGCGGCAGGCTGCAAGCCGATAGGGGCGAACATGCCTGCGTATCTATTTCTGGCAACGTCAGCAGAAGCCTGCCGCTGCCGCTAGTTTTTCTCGAGCGCCCACAGGTCGCTTTCGATGCTTTCGAAGCGCTCTTTCAGGTGCGTCTGCACGTCGAAGATCGCCTTGTTGTAGTACAGCGGAGCGATCTCGCGAGCGAACAGATCGAGCACTTCTTGCGCCTCGAATGAACCCAGTTCCAACTCGAAGCGGTCTTCCAGAAAGCGCTTGATGATCTGCTGCGCGGCCTGTTCCTGAGCTGAATCCAGTGCCAAGACCGGCGCCTTGAGCTTCGCCCGGCTCATTACCAGCGGCCATCCCAGGCAGCGAAGTTCTGCAGCAGCTGCAAGCCGTGGGTATGGCTCTTTTCGGGATGGAACTGCACGGCAAAGCGCGAACCGTCGGCCAGCGCGGCGGCGAAATCCTTGCCGTAATGGCCACGGCCAACCACCTGGCGCGGATTACCGGCCTCGATGTAGTAGCTGTGCACGAAATAGAAGCGGCCATCGGCGGGAATGTTGTGCCAGAGCGGATGGCTGACAGCCTGCTCGACCTGGTTCCAGCCCATGTGCGGCACCTTGAGGCGCTCGCCGTCTTCTTCCAGATCCTTGCCGAAGAAACGCACCTGACCGGGAAACAGGCCAATGCAATCGACGCCGCCGTTCTCTTCGCTGCGCTCCATCAGTGCCTGCATACCCACGCAGATGCCGAGGAACGGCCGATCGACGCTGACTTCACGGACTAGCTCGTCAAAGCCCAGCCGGCGGATTTCAGCCATGCAATCGCGAATCGCGCCGACGCCGGGAAACACCACGCGATCGGCTTCGCGAATGACTTGGGCATCGCTGGTAATCAGCACCCGACCGGCACCCACATGCTCGAGCGCCTTGGCGACCGAATGCAGGTTGCCCATGCCGTAATCGATGACTGCGACGGTCTGCATTACAGGCAACCTTTGGTTGACGGCATCTGCCCGGCCATGCGCTCATCCAGCGTCACCGCCATGCGCAGCGCGCGGCCGAACGCCTTGAACACGGTCTCGATCTGGTGGTGGGTGTTGTGCCCGCGCAGGTTGTCGATGTGCAGGGTCACCAAGGCGTGGTTAACGAAGCCCTGGAAGAATTCCTGAAACAGATCGACATCGAAGCCGCCCACGCTGGCGCGGGTGTAGGGGACATGCATCTGCAGACCCGGACGCCCGGAAAAGTCGATCACCACGCGCGACAGCGCTTCATCCAATGGCACGTAGGAATGCCCGTAACGGGTCATGCCTTTCTTGTCGCCAACAGCTTTGGCGAATGCCTGGCCGAGGGTGATGCCAACGTCTTCGACGGTGTGGTGGTCATCAATGTGCAAATCGCCCTGGCATTCGATGTCCAGATCGATCAAGCCGTGGCGGGCGATCTGGTCGAGCATATGCTCGAGAAACGGCACGCCGATGGCAAAGCGGCTCTTGCCGGTGCCGTCCAGGTTGATGGTGGCCTTGACCTGGGTTTCCAGGGTGTTGCGCTCTACGCAAGCCGTACGTTCGGACATCAACAGCTCCGCTGATCGTGGGGCGAAAAATGAGCCGCATTATAGGCCCAAACCTACCCTCGTCGATACGCGCCCAGCGGCTCGGCTGCTGCAAACCGCCGGCTGGCTGGTCGAGCAGCACGGAGGCTGACCGCTCAACGACTCACCGGCCGGCCTATCGGCTGCGCTGTCGTGCGTCGCAGAGCCGGCACGGTTATCCTTTCCGTCACTCACCACAACAGCCAGGTCAACATGCCCGTTTTCGTTGAAGCCGTAACCGAGCCCAGCCAGCAGGACCGTATCGATCTGGCGAAAATCTTCGCCGACGCCCCTGCCTGGCTCCTGACGCCATACGCAGATGCCACGGCCCTGATCGACGCCGGGTTGGCCGACCACAGCCTGATCGCGGGTCGTTTCAATGACCGGCTGCTCGGTGCCGCCCTGTTGCAACGAGGCTCGCCCAACTGGCGTCTGTCGCACTTGTGCGTACGTAAGCTCACTCGCCGTCGGGGCGTAGGTGCGCGCATCCTCGAAGAAAGTCGGCGTCTGGCCAGTGAAGCCGGGCAGGATCTGCACCTGGCGGCACCGGCAGACCAGCTGGAGGCTCAAGCATTGGCCGCACGGGCACATCTCCCGCTGGACGCGATATAAGCCCTGCCAACGTTTCTCCCCCGACTGTCATAGTCCTCTGGCAGCACCGCCATCGCACACAGGAACCCAGGCGCAGGTAACCACTCCAACGCCAGCCACGGCAAAAAGCCGTGGTTCGTGACGCTATACTCGCTGCTTTTGAAATGCCAAACACAAAGGACCTGTCCATGAAAGCGCTCGGCAAGATCCTGGGCCTGGTAATCCTCGGGTTGCTGCTCCTCATCGTCGCATTGGGCTTTGCCCTGACCCATCTGTTCGACCCTAACGACTACAAAGACGAGATCCGCACACTCGCTCGCGACAAGGCCGGACTCGAACTGAACATCGCCGGCGATATCGGCTGGAGCCTGTTCCCGTGGCTCGGCCTCGAACTGCACGACACCACCCTGGCCAGCGTGCAGACACCCGAACAGCCCTTCGCCGATCTGCGCATGCTGGGGCTGTCGGTCCGGGTACTGCCGTTGCTAAGTCGCGAAGTGGAGATGAGCGACATCACTCTCAATGGGCTGAACCTGACACTTAACCGCGACGAGCAGGGACGTGGTAACTGGGAAGGCGTGGGCCGCCCGGCCACTAGCGAAACGCCATCAGACGCAACGCCACCCGCAGAAGCCGCCGAGCCTGGGGATGACGAGCAGACGGCCGATAACGCCAGGCGCCCGTTGCAACTGGACATCGACAGCCTGACCATCAGCGACGCACGAGTGACCTACCATGATGCACAGACCGGACAGCAGTTCAGCGCCGAAGGCATCGAACTGACCACGGGCGCCATTCGCGAAGCCACTTCTATTCCAATCAAGCTCAACGCCTTTTTCGGCAGCAACAAGCCGGTCATGCGCGCGCGTACCGAATTGCAGGGGGCGTTGCGCTTCGATACCAAGCTGCAGCGCTATCAGCTCGAGGATCTGCGCTTGAGCGGCGAGGCCTCTGGCGAGCCATTGCAGGGCAAGACGCTCTCGTTCAGCGCCCAGGGCCAGCTGTTGGCCGACCTGGCTGCCGATATCGCCGAGTGGACCAGCCTCAAGTTCACGGCCAATCAACTGCGTGGTCTTGGCGAACTCAAGGCCCGTGATCTGCAGGACGAGCCAAAAATCACTGGCGCATTGTCGATCGCCGAATTCAACCTGCGCGAATTCCTCGAGAGCATCGGCCAACAGCTTCCGGCCATGGCAGATAGCACCGCCCTGAGCGAAGCCGAGCTGGTAACCCGCTTGGCCGGTACCGCGACCAGCCTGACTTTTGAAGAGATCAAACTGAATGTGGACGGCAGTACCTTCACCGGCCAGATCGCAGTCAGTGATTTTGCCAAGCAAGCATTGCGAGTCGACCTGAGCGGGGACCAGCTGAACCTCGACCGCTATTTGCCACCGCAAGCCAAGGAAGACCCTGCCAGCGCCGCGCGTGAAAGCGAAGTCAAAGCGACCCAAGCGGCAGTCATCGGTAACGGCACTACGCCGCTTCCTGACAAGCCGACCCAGCACGCCTGGAGCACCGCCACCGCTCTGCCGGTCAGCGCCCTGCGCAATCTGGACACGCGCGTCAACCTGAGCATCGACAACCTCACTGCAATGAAGCTGCCGGTCGACAACTTTGCGCTCAAAGCGCGCACCGCGGGCGGGCTGCTGACGCTGGAGCAGTTGCGCGGTGGGCTCTACAACGGCCGAGTTGAAGCCTCAGCCAGTCTCGATGTCCGACCGCAGGTGCCACTGATTACCGCCCAGACCCGCCTGGCCCGCGTCCCCATCGAAGGCCTTTTGCAAAGCCAGGGTGAACAGGTGGTGATCAAGGGCCTGCTCAACCTGGACAGCGACATCCGCACCCAGGGCAACAGCCAGCAAGCCTGGATCGACAACCTCAACGGCAAGATCGGCTTCATTATCGACAACGGTATCCTCGTCGATGCCAACCTCGAGCAGCAGCTTTGTCGCGCCATTGCCACCCTCAACCGCAAGCCATTGAGCAGCGAGCCGCGCGGCAAGGACACGCCATTCCGCGAGCTAAAAGGCAACCTGACCCTGCGCAACGGCGTCGCCAGTAACCCCGACCTGAAAGTCAGCATTCCCGGTCTCACGGTGAACGGCGACGGCGATGTTGACCTGCGCGTGCTCGGCATGGACTACCGTATCGGCCTCGTGATCGAGGGTGACAAGGGCGATATGCCTGACCCGGCCTGTGCGGTCAATGAACGGTATGTCGGTATCGAATGGCCGTTGCGCTGCCGCGGCCCGCTCGAATTGGGCGCCAAGGCCTGCCGCTTCGATAATGATCGCCTCGGCAAAATCGCCGCCCGGCTCGCCGGAGACAAGCTCAACGAAACCATCGAAGAGAAGCTGGGCGACAAGGTCAGTCCTGAATTGAAAGACGCACTCAAAGGCCTGTTCAATCGATGAGCCAGCAAGCATTAAGCGACGCGCAGTTCGGCGTCGCCGTTCTCGACTGGTACGACCGCCACGGGCGCAAGGATCTGCCCTGGCAGCAAGGCATCACCCCCTACCGTGTGTGGGTATCGGAGATCATGCTGCAACAGACACAGGTCAGTACCGTGCTCACCTACTTCGACCGCTTCATGGCAGCGCTTCCCACCGTCGAAGCCCTGGCCAGCGCCGCTGAGGACGAAGTTCTGCATTTATGGACTGGCCTGGGCTACTACAGCCGCGCCCGCAACCTGCACAAGACCGCCAAACTGATCGTCGCCGATCACGCCGGTGAATTTCCGCAAGACGTGGAACAGCTGGCCGAGCTGCCTGGTATCGGACGGTCCACTGCCGGCGCCATTGCCAGCCTGAGCATGGGTCTGCGCGCACCGATCCTGGACGGCAACGTCAAGCGCGTGCTGGCCCGCTATGCCGCGCTGGAGGGCTATCCCGGCGAGCCAAAGGTAGCCCGGCAGCTATGGGACGTGGCCGAGCGGCTGACCCCGCAAACACGAGTCAACCATTACACCCAGGCGATGATGGACCTGGGTGCGACACTCTGCACGCGCAGCAAACCCAGCTGCCTGCTCTGCCCACTGAAGACTGGCTGCCGCGCCCACCTGCTGGGTCGCGAGACCGAGTATCCAACTCCCAAGCCGCGCAAGACATTACCGCGCAAGCGCACCCTAATGCCGCTGCTGGCCAACCATGAGGGCGCCATACTGCTCTATCGCCGCCCTCCTACAGGACTTTGGGGCGGGCTCTGGAGCCTGCCGGAACTGGACGATCTGACAGCGCTCGACCCACTCGCCGCACGTCACGCCCTGCAGCTGCAGCAGCGCCGCGAGCTTCCCACCCTGACCCATACCTTCAGTCATTTTCAATTGTCCATCGAGCCTTGGCTGATCAGAGTCAAGTCAGAAGTCGGCGCCGTGGCCGAGCCGGACTGGCTCTGGTATAACCTCGCCACCCCGCCGCGACTGGGGCTCGCCGCCCCGGTGAAGACGCTGCTCAAGCGCGCCGCCGCCGAATTGAACGCAGGAGAGATGTCATGACCCGCACCGTGAACTGCCGCAAGTACAAAGAAGAACTGCCCGGCCTGGAGCGCCCGCCTTATCCCGGCGCCAAGGGCGAAGACATCTACAACAACGTTTCGAAGAAAGCCTGGGACGATTGGCAGAAGCACCAGACCATGCTGATCAACGAGCGCAGGCTGAACATGATGAACGCCGAGGACCGCAAATTCCTGCAGGCCGAGATGGACAAATATCTCTCCGGCGAAGAATACGCCCAGGCCGAAGGCTACGTGCCACCGAGCGAGTAAGGTATTCGCAACTTTGGCGCAGCAAGAGCCAGCGCCAAGGTTTGCTACCTCACCTAGAGGCAAAACCGCCCGCATATATCGCTAAATGCCCGTTCTAGCTAAATATTTTTCAAAGCCACGCTTGACAGGCAAACCCCAAATCCGTCTAATAGCGCCCCGTTGCCCAGGTAGCTCAGTCGGTAGAGCAGGGGATTGAAAATCCCCGTGTCGGCGGTTCGATTCCGTCCCTGGGCACCATCTATTAATTTCAGGTGGTGCCAAAACCACCCGAAAGCCCACAAGAAGCCCGCCCCGTGCGGGTTTTTTGTTGCTTGCAATTCCCTATGCTTCCCGGTAAGCCCAACAATTGTGCGCAGATCCAGAGTAGAGACGGTTCGGTCTAGAAAACTACTCACGGCGACACGACGGGACGCCCGAATGGCGCGGCTTGCGAGGGAGTTGCAATGGCCTTATCCGATAACACTATCCGCACCGCCCAGCCGAAGGAAAAGCTTTACCGGCTGACGGACGCCAACGGCTTGTGTCTGGAAGTGGCGCAAGCTGACTCCAAGCTGTGGCGCTAAAGCTACCGCTTTGACGGTAAGCAACGATGCTGGCACTTGGTGTCTGTCCTGCCATCACGCTTCAGAAAACCCGCCAGAAGCGCACCGCTGGGCACCCCACCCACACCGAACGGGTGATGCTGACCGATGAAGACGGCGTTACCCATAGCGGCGTCGCCCTGTACTACCTGAGGCGACCGAATGATCAGGCCGCCCTTACGCCACCCGACTGATGTATGCCTGGGCCTACTCGATAGACGCGCTATGTGCTGCTGCCAACGTGGTGAGCATCACGCGCAAGGCTTGACAGTTTTGGCTGGCCTAGCTCGACGGAGCGAGACGGAGCGAAAGAGCACTTCCCACCCGCCTGACCGGGCGATTCAGTTAGGAAGTGGGGCGCCCGCGCGCACCGCCAGGCCTTATCACCTCATCGCTACGACTTCTTTCTGAGCTAGGCTGATGCTAACGACGCGAGAGCTGAGCTGAATTGGTCCGGCCGCGTCGAACTGCCATGGAATGCCCCACAACGCAAGGAGTCGAAAGGTGCACAGGATTCTGTTGATTCTGCTGATCTGGCTGTTGTCGAGCGCCGCCCCGGCCAGCGCGGCGCAGTGGCGCTTCGTGACCGAGGACTTCCCCCCGTTCACCTATCCGGCTGACGCGCCGGTCAGCGAAACCAAAGGCGTTGCCGCGGCCGGTCCGTTTGTGGAGGTGGTCCATGCGATCTGCGCACGCTTGCAGCACCAGTGCACGATTGAGCTGTACCCCTGGCAGCGCGCATTCCGTCTGGCCGAACAGGGACTGGTGGACGGAATATTCACACTGACACCTTCACCGCAGCGCGAGCAGATGTTCCATATCAGCCGGATGCTGGTCACTTCTCGCTACAGTGTTTTCGCCCAGACCAAGAGCAGCTTCGTCTTCAATCGACCAACTGATGTGGCGGGACATTTGGTTGGCGTTTATGGCCCGTCTGGCACTTCTTATGTGCTGTCCGAGCGCCTCAAGCGAGTGCCTGACGTACGTCTGCACCTGACTACCAACAATCGCCGACTCTTGCGCATGCTGCAGTCCGGCCGCTTCGGCGTGGACGGTCTGGCGGTGCTCAATCAGGATGTCGCCTGGCATCTGATCGAGGAAGAGCGTCTTGCCGGTGTGCGTGAGGCTGGGGAGATGGGCCCGATCCGCTACGGCATCGGTCTCTCGCGCAAGACGGTGAGTGCAGCTCAGTTCGAAGCCTTCGAGCAGGTGCTGGATGCGGCAATAGCCGATGGCACGGTGCCGCAGATCCTGCGCCGGTACCAGCTCGAAGCCGCCTTCTGAGCGTTGCGCACGCCCTGGCCAGCGGCGGTTCGGCGTACTTCTCGCCATGCGTGACCGGCCGCCATTTCGCCAGCGCAGACGAACCATCTGAGACCTGGCGCCGATTAGGGCGTCGACCAGCCTGCTACCCTCGCCCGCCCCGAACCGCATGGATGCTCTCATGCTGCGCTATCTGCTTGCCGCTCTGCTCATCACTGCCATGCCTGCCTCTGCCGAATCGTTCGACTGCCGGGTGATCGGCATTGCCGATGGCAATACTTTCAGCTGCCAGACCAACATGGGCGACCGCCTCAGGGTTCGGCTGGCGGAAATCGATACCCCGGCGCTAAAGCAGCCCTATGGCATTCAGGCCCGGCAAGCGCTCTCCAGCCACATCATCGGCAAAAATGTGACGCTCAAAGTCAAGCGCCGCGATGATCTGGGGCGGACCCTGGCGCAAGTCAGCGTTGGCAACATCGACGTCAATTCTGAATTGGTCAGGGTGGGCGCCGCCTGGGCGCATCGTGGTCACCTGGACGACCGCAGGCTGCTCGACCTGGAGGCGGTCGCGCGGGAGTTCCGGCGCGGCCTGTGGTCATTGCACCAGACCGAACAACCACCAGCATGGGAATCTCGCGAGCAGACGCGCAAGAACCGCCGCCCCGCTTCGCCTTAGCTGGACGTTCAGCCGAGATGACAACTTGCGAAACGACCTTAACCGCAGCAAGGGATACGGGAAACCCATATCTTAATGCAAGTAATTTGCGTTTAGTTTACATTTGCGCTCCCTGAACAAATCCAACATCGGGAGCTTCACGTGTTTTGCAAAACCAGCCTGTACTTGTCTATCGCTCTTGCAGCCCTTTCCCTATCGTCCCTGCCAGTCGCTGCGGCAGATGAAGCGACAGAGCTCGAAGCAGTCACGATCAGCGCAACGCGCGCGCGCAGCGAGGCTGGCAAGACGCCACAGAAAATCACGGTGATCAGCCGTGAGCAGATTGAGCAACAGCTGGCGATCACCTCGGATCATGGCGCAGTGCTGAGCAACCTGATCCCGTCCTATTCGCCCAGCAGGCAGAAGATGAGCAGCGCCGGCGAGACGTTTCGCGGCCGCTCGGCGCTGATTCTCATCGACGGCGTGCCCCAGTCCACGCCGCTTCGCGACAGCCAGCGCGACGGGTATGTGATCGACCTGTCGATGGTCGAGCGCATCGAAGTCATCCATGGCGCCAGTGCTGAGCATGGCCTGGGCGCTACCGGCGGCATCATCAACTATGTCACCCGCCGCCCGGCCAGCGGCGCACTGCGCCAGCACGCAGGCGTCAGCTTTACCGCACCCGGCGATTACGAGTCCGAAGGGCTGGGCTACAAGCTTGATTACCGTGTCGAAGGCACCCAGGGCGACCTCGATTACCTCGCCGCCGCCAGTTGGCAGACCCAGGGCATGTTCTACGACGCCAATGGGGATCTGATCGGCGTCGACGACACTCAGGGCGACGTGATGGATTCGACCGGCACCGACCTGCTGCTCAAACTCGGCTACTGGCTGGATGACAACCAGAACATCGGCTTGATGATCAATCGCTACGAAGTCGAAGGCGAACACGAGTACGTCAACGTACCGGGTAACGCCAACGCTGAGATTCCCGCGACCTCGCGTAAAGGCGACCCGCAGGGCAAGGCTCCTCAGAACGAAACACTGGCCACCAGCCTGTCCTACAAGCATGCCGATTTTTACGGCAATGAACTGGGCCTGCAGCTTTATACCCAGCGATTTCGCGCCCGCTTCGGTGGCGGCACCAATGCCACCTTCCAGGACCCCAGCATCGCGCCGGCGGGAACGTTGTTTGACCAATCGCAGAACGAATCGGACAAGATCGGCGGCAAGCTGACCGTCAGCCGCGACGGCATGCTCGACAACCGCCTGATGCTTACCGGCGGACTCGATGTGCTGCAGGACACCACCAGCCAGCAGCTTATTCTCACTGATCGGGAATGGGTGCCAGAAACGGTGTTCCGCAACTATGCGCCGTTCCTCCAAGCCGAGATCCGCGCGCTCGACCAACTGACCTTGCATGCCGGTGTGCGGCATGAGTTCGCCAATCTCGACGTCGACAGCTTCCGCACCATTGCATCGACCAAACCGGTGGGTAGTGTCGATGTGGAAGGGGGCAACCCGACCTTCGAGGAAACGCTCTACAACGCCGGTGTGGTCTGGCAGATGAATGATTGGGCGCAACTGTTCGCCAACTACTCGGAAGGCTTCGGCATGCCGGATGTCGGACGCGTGCTGCGGGGCATCGGCACGCCGGACACCAGCGTCGACAACTTCCTCGACTTGCAACCGGTCGTCACCGAAAACCGTGAAATCGGCCTTCGCCTGAATCATGGCCCGTTCGACGCCGAGATCAGTTACTACGAGTCGGATGCCGAACTCGGATCGCGTCTGGACAGCGTGGGTGGGGTCTATCAGGTTCGCCGCGAGCGTACCGTAATCGATGGCATCGAGTTCACCGGTGGCTGGCAGATCACCGAGGCGCACCGCCTGAAGCTGATGTATGCACAGGTCAACGGCCAGTCCGATACTGACGATGACGGCAAGGTCGATACCGACCTGAATGGTGCGAACATCTCGCCGGATCGCTACGGCATTGCCTGGCAGGCCCGTTGGAACGACAAGCTGCACAGCCTGCTGCAGGCCAACCACTACGCCAGCAGGAGCTTCGACCAGCCTGGGCTGGATTTTGATGGGTACACCCTGGTCGATGCCACGCTGGGGTATCGCCTGCCGGTCGGCGAAGCCCGCGTGGGGATCGAGAACCTGTTCAACGAGGACTACCTGACCTACTACTCGCAGGCGGCCAATACCGGCTCGGACCTGACCCGCAACGGGCGAGTGTTCAACGGCCGCGGACGCACCTTTACCCTCGGTTATCAGGTCAGTTTCTGAGGCCATGGCCGCAGCCGCGACAAAGCCTGATAGGCAAGTTTCCAACCATCGATGGCCACGCCGCGCCAGCCTGGCGCTGCGTGTTGTATCGTCCATTGGTGGCGGCTATGCCTGCACGGTCGCGCTAGCCTCGGCAAGCGCGCAACTGCTGGTCCTGTTTGGCAGCATCGCGCGCAGCGAAGCGGTAATCCTGGCGGCAATGCTGGGCTTTATCCTCTACCTCGTGTTGCTCATCTGGAGTTTCAGCGAGCCCAGACTCTGGCGGGTCTGGGCGCTGCTGCTGACGGGCATCCTGATCGGAGGGGCACTAAGCCAATGGCTAGCTCCCCTGCTGGGGGCAGACTGAATGGCGCCTGGTAGCGGCTTTCGGCAGTCGATGTCATGGCTCCATACCTGGGCAGGCGTGCTATTGGGCGGCTTGCTTCTGGCCATTTTCTGGACCGGCTCCCTCTCAGTCTTTGATCGGGAAATCGACCGTTGGATGCAACCGGGTACGCGCCTTGCGCCGCCTCCCTCAGCGTTCTCGCTTGACCAGCTCGTCGTCCCTCATGCGCGCCAACTGGCGCAGGACGCTCCAGTCTGGAGCATCAGCCTGCCGACTCCGCGCGTGCCGACGCTTCAGCTTGACTATCAGCGCCCACAACAAGGGGCCGTGCGCCGTCATATCGATCCGCGTACCGGTGAGCTGTTGGCCGACCAGGGCAGCTGGGGCGGCACCCGGTTCATTTTTCCCTTCCACTTCAGCCTACACCTGGGCTGGCGCAGCATCGGTTACTGGCTGGTTGGCGCGGCTGGAATGGGCATGCTGGTGCTGCTGACCTCCGGCGTCGTGGCGCATCGGAAGCTTATCGCCGAATTCTTCACGTTTCGGCCGCGCAAGCGGTTGCAACGCAGACTGCTGGATCTGCACAACCTGACCGGTGTGCTGGTCTTACCGTTTCACGTCGTCATAACCCTGTCGGGTTTGATCATTTTCTATTCGATCTATTTTCCGGGAATCACCCAGGCCCTCTACCCACAAGGCCGGTCGCAGCTCCAATTGGAGGCACTGGGTAACTATTCACGCCCGGCGTCTGGACTGACCGCAGAAATCGCCTCGCTAGACAGCATGCTGACGCGCGCAAAGAGCGTTTGGGAAAGCAGCGGCACGCCTGGCCAAGCTTACTTCGTACGCGTCTGGCATCCCGGCGACCGTAACGCCTATGTCGAAATTCGCCGCGCCCATGCCAACGAGGTGACGATGAATGCCGATCGGCTGACGTTCGACGGCACAACGGGTGAGCTGCTACACCAGCACTCGGCCGCCCCCGTGGCTGGGGTGCAGCGCTTTCTGACGGGCCTGCATTTCATTCAGTTCGACCATTGGACGCTGCGCTGGCTCTACTTCATCGGCGGCATGAGTGGCTGCGTGTTGATCGGCACCGGTCTGCTGTTCTGGTCCGGCTCACGGCGCGCCAGGCATGAACGCCAGGGGCGCATTGGCGCACGGGTGGTCGACGCTGTGAGCGTGACGGCCGGCGCAGGACTGATTATCGCGACGCTGGTTTTCTTCGTCACAAACCGGCTGCTCCCCGCTGGTTGTGAGTGGTTTGGCCACAGTCGCGCTGAGCTGGAGATTTGGGCGTTTTACCTGAGCTGGCTTCTGGCACTGGCCCACGCTGCGTGCTACCCGGCGCAGGCGTGGCGCCAGCAATTGCAATGCGCCGCTGTACTGGCTGTTACAGCGGTGGCGCTTAATGCACTCACCACCGCTTTTGTACTGCCGCTCAGCCTGTTTTCCGGGTCTGCCGCTGTTGCAGGCATGGACATGATGCTGCTGGTACTCGCTGGGCTCTGCCTGCTGGCGTCACGAAGAATTCGAAGGGCCCAGATCTGCGCACCACTCCCCCCGCACCCTTCACGCATCGAGCCGCCTCATGCCTGAACTGCTCGCCTCGATGTTGGCATTTGCGCTTTGCTATGTCGCCTTCGCCCTGCTTGCACTCTGCCAGGCGCCGCATCGCAAGGCTGTCGATCCGCTTGCCCGGGCAGCCTCGCTTGCGGGTCAGTTTGCTCGATTGTTCGTGGCGGCAACGTGCCTTACCGCGGCGCTGATCCGCCTGCTGGAGGTACAGGGCAGCGGTTTAGGTGCGGTGCTCTGGGCGCTGCTGGTCAGCGCCTCCGCGTACACGTTGTCATTGACGTTGAGTTGGAAGCCCGGCTGGCTGCGCCTGTTGCTGAGGCGCTCCCGAACCGCCGGAAATACCCACTGAGCCGCGCCGACACCAAAGTCCCTCCACCATTTCGTGTCCGTGTCGTAACAGCCAGAACCCAGGTCGTATTTGGGCAACCCCCAACCTTACCGGTCAGTATAGTTTCAGCTGTCACCACGCTGAGACCTGCACTATGGACAAAACCAGAATGCGCTTGATTGATGCGGCGCTGAGACTGTTCCTATCACACGGCGTGCATATCACTGGGGTGACGGCCATCGCCTCGTCAGCCGGCGTGACGAAGATGACGCTTTATAGCCACTTCCCTTCCAAAGATTCTCTGATAGTGGCCTGTCTTGATGAGCGCGACCGGCGCTGGCGCGAAGAGGTCGCGCGCACCTTGGCGAAGCAACCCGACCCGGTCAGCGGCATGCTTGCGTTTTTCGACCTCTATCAGCGTTTCCTTTTACGAGACAGCGGGCGCGGGTGCTTGTTTGTCAACAGTGCGGCTGAGTTCCCGCAGCCGGACCACCCTGTGCGCCTGGCAGTCAGTCGGCATAAACAGGGGATTCGCGAGCACCTTTCAGCACTGGCCGCGCGCGCAGGCGTACGAGACCCTGATGTAGCAGCTGAAGGCTTGTTTATCTTGCTTGAGGGGTGTTTTGTCAGCGGCTCAATGAGCCAGGACACACCAGTATTCGATACGGCCCGCCGGATGGCTCACAGCTGGATCCAACAACAAGAATCACAGGAGCAAAGCGCATGACACTTGGCCTGCTGGCAGCAATCGCTGCAACCTTTTCCTGGTCACTGCTCTTTGTCTTTCCGCAACTGGTCGGCGATTACAGCATTTTCGATTTGGCCGTGGTGAGCTACGCCTTTGCCGGCGTGGGTAGCGCAATAGTGCTGTTTGTCTATCGTCGCGAAGTTCGCCAATTGCGGCTGAACGACTGGGCCTGGGCGGCGCTGCTGGGCTTCCTGGGTTATATCGGCTTCTTCTTTCTGATCACGACAGCGGTAATGGCTGCCGGTCCGGTGATTCCTCCGGTCATGATGGGTTGCGTACCTATCGTGCTCGCCATTGCGGCCAACTTGCGAAGCTCCAGCATTCCCTGGCGCGCGATTGCCGGCCCGCTGGTAATGGCAGCCCTAGGCATCGGACTGGTCAACTACAGCGTATTCAACGCGAGCGGGGCGATGGTGGACCGCCCAGCAGGCTCAATACTCTTTGGGCTTCTTGCGTCACTGTTAGCTATAGCATTTTGGACGGGGTTCGGCCTGTTCAATGAAAGTGCCCTGGCCCAACGTCCAAAGATGTCACCGATGCTGTGGTCAGCCATGCTGATCTTCAGTTGCGCCATTGAAATGCTGATATTTATCCCGCTAGGGCTCTACCTGGAGCTATCCAATTTCGCCATCCAGCCAGGCGAGGTGGCCGGAACCCAGGCGCTGATAATCAGTGGAATGGTCCAAGGCCTAGGCGCCACACTTGCCGCTGCCTGGGCATGGTCAGTCGCAACTCGTCGGCTACCGCTCGCGCTCAGCGGTCAGTTGATCGCCAGTGAAACCCTCTACGCGACTGCACTGGGTCTGCTGATCACACAGCGCTGGCCGTCTACTGCCGAAGCGGCTGGCACAGGGATGCTGTTCATAGGCGTTGTGTGGGCTATTCAGGCGTTTTACAGCAGGCAATCGCGCATCAAGAGCATGGCGGTTTGACGCAGCCGGGGTAGTTGGAGCCAACGAGGCGCGCCGGGATCTCGGCACACTCTCCTGCGGCGCGCCGCCAGGCACACCTCTGGGAGCCCAACCAGCGGCGAGAGCTCGGCTTGGGCTACTGGGCTCGGGAAAGCGCGTCCATCCGGCAGAGGGCTGGCCCTCCCCTTGAGCCCTAAACGCCCCGCAACCGCAATTTCTGGTGAGTATTCCTTGGCTAAACGCCGTCTACCCTTCTGATATCGGTTTCGCTTAGAGGACTCCAAGCGCGTTTCCGTACCCCGTTTCCAGCCAGCCAGAGGCCAGAAAACACATGGAAGCAAACAAAAAGCTACCCAAGGCCATCATCCTTTTCCCCGTCTTCATCCCCGCCGTGGTCGTCACGCTCCTTCTCGTCATAGGCACGATGAGCAACCCGGATCTGGCCGGCGAGGTGTTCAGCTCTACGCTGGCCTTCATCACCACCAATTTCGGCTGGTTTTACATGCTGTCGGTGGCGTTCTTTCTGGTGTTCATCGTCGGCATCGCCATGACGCCCTGGGGCAGCATCAAGCTGGGTCCCGACCATGCCGAGCCGCAGTACAGCTTTCCGGCCTGGTTTGCGATGCTGTTTTCAGCAGGGTATGGCATCGCGCTGCTGTTTTTCGGCGTCGCCGAGCCTGTATTGCACTATGCGTCGCCACCAGCGGGCGCGGCGGAAACGGTTGATTCCGCCAAGCAGGCCATGCAGATAGCATTTTTCCACTGGGGCTTCCACATCTGGGCGATTTACGGACTGACCGGGCTGGTCCTGGCGTATTTCTCGTTCCGCCATGGCCTGCCGCTGTCCATGCGCTCGGCGCTCTACCCGATCATCGGCGAGCGCATCTACGGCCCGATCGGGCACGTGGTAGATGTGTTCGCGATTCTCGGCACCTTGTTCGGCATCGCCACGACACTCGGATTGTCAGTCACCCAGATCAATGCGGGCGTCAACTACCTCTGGCCCTCGATACCGATCAGCATCAACGTCCAGATCATCGCCATCGCGATCATCACCGGCCTGGCGATCTGCTCGGTGGTCGCCGGCCTGGACAAAGGCGTTAAGAACCTGTCGCTGCTGAACATGATCCTGGCGATCGGGCTGATGGTGTTTGTATTTCTGGTCGGGCCGAGCATCTTTATCCTCGAGACCTTCCTGCAGAACACCGGCAGCTATCTGAACAACATCATCGAGCGGACCTTCAACCTGCAGGCCTACAGCCGCAGCGACTGGATCGGCAACTGGACGCTGTTCATCTTTGGCTGGACCATCGCCTGGTCGCCCTTCGTTGGCCTCTTCATCGCCAAGATCAGTCGCGGGCGGACCATTCGCCAGTTCGTCTTCGGCGTGATGTTCGTGCCGACCATCTTCACCTTTCTCTGGTTCTCGGTATTCGGCGATACCGCCCTGCATCTGATCATGGTCGAGGGCTATACCTCGCTGATATCCGACGTGCAGGCCGACAACGCCATCGCCCTGTTCAAACTGTTCGAGCTGCTGCCGATGACCTCCATCGCCTCCTTTCTGGCGGTGGTATTGATCATCACCTTCTTTGTTACCTCATCCGACTCCGGCTCGCTGGTGATCGACTCCCTGGCAGCCGGTGGCGCTAGCCATACGCCGGTGTGGCAGCGGGTGTTCTGGGCCAGTATCGAGGGCGTGGTGGCCTCCGCGCTGTTGCTGGCGGGCGGACTCAGCGCATTGCAAACCATGACCATTGCCAGTGCGCTGCCCTTCGCCATCATCATGATGATCGCGGCGCTGGGCATGTGGCGCGCACTGGTGATCGAAGGGCACCATGAAACCAGCCTGCAGAACCATATGCAGAGCAGTCGACTGGCGAGCAATGCTGGTCCCGGCCTGTGGAAGAAGCGCCTGGCCGGCCTGGTCAGCTTCCCTGACCGAGAGCAGGTCGACGCATTCATGGGCAGCACCGTACTCAAGGCCATGCGCCGAGTGCAGCGCGAGCTTGGCGGCCAGGAATGGACGGCCGAAGTGCACGCCGACGAGGCTAATTCGCGGGTGTATCTGGAAGTGATCAAAGAGGATCAAGTGGATTTCGTCTATGAGATCCGTGCAGTCGGGTACGCCATGCCAGCGTTCGCCCTGTCCGAGGGGCCGGACACTGACGAGCAGTACTTCCGGGCAGAGGTCTTCCTACGACGCGGCGGTCAGCACTACGACATCTATGGCTATGACCAGGCCGACATCATCAGCGACATCCTCGATCAGTTCGAGAAGTACCTGCACTTCTTGCACATCTCGCCCGGCAGCCTGCCGTGGAAAATGGGCGAGCATGACGAGATGCTCACAGGCGATACCGATCTACCCAAGAGCGAGCCTTCCTAGCCGCGCTCGCATCGACACACGGCCGGGCCAGCAGCCAGGGCTCGGCCGAAGGTACTTGTCCGGGCCTGAGGCTATTACGGGCAAGCGAGGCCAATTTCATCTATACAGGTAAAGGCACATCGGCCGCGGCAATCCAAGTGACCGGCCGGTCACAACACTCGCGGCCGCGCCGCGCTTGGCGCATGCCCCCTCCCATGCTAGGTTTGCGCCTCGCCAGGACGGCGAGCAGTTGGCCGGAGCGCAATTTACATAGAAACGGACCAGGCGATGACCTGTTTCGAGAAGAGGAAGCTCTATGGCCGAGGCCATACCCGCACTGGAAATCCGCAATCTGCACAAGCGCTACGGCGATCTAGAAGTTCTCAAGGGCATCTCGCTGACCGCCCGCGACGGCGATGTCATCTCGATCCTCGGCTCGTCCGGCTCAGGAAAATCGACCTTTCTGCGCTGCATCAATCTGCTGGAAAACCCCAATGAGGGCGAGATCATCGTCGCAGGCGAAGCGCTGCGCCTCAAACGCGCCAAAGACGGCGATCTGGTCGCTGCCGATGGCAAGCAGATCAACCAGATGCGCAGCAAGCTCGGCTTCGTATTTCAGAACTTCAATCTCTGGCCGCACATGAGCGTGCTCGACAACATCATCGAGGCGCCACGTCGCGTGCTGGGCCAGAGCAAGGCCGAAGCCACCGAAACGGCCGAGGCGCTGCTGGCGAAAGTGGGTATTGCCGACAAGCGTCACGTCTACCCCAACCAGCTCTCCGGTGGTCAGCAGCAACGGGCCGCGATAGCCCGCACCCTGGCAATGCAGCCACAGGTGATCCTGTTCGACGAGCCCACCTCGGCACTCGACCCGGAAATGGTACAAGAAGTGCTTACAGTGATCCGGTCGCTGGCCGATGAGGGTCGTACCATGCTGCTGGTCACCCATGAGATGAACTTCGCCAAGCAGGTCTCCAGTGAGGTGGTCTTCCTCCACCAGGGCCTGGTCGAAGAGCAAGGAACGCCGGAGCAGGTGTTCGACAACCCCCAATCGGCACGCTGTAAACAGTTCATGTCCAGCCATCGCTAATGGAGCCACACATCGCATGAAAAGCTATAAGAAGATTCTGCTGACTGCCGCCGCCACCCTGATGCTCGGCGCCAACGCCTTTGCCGCTGACAAGCTGCGCATCGGTACCGAGGGCGCCTACCCTCCCTTCAACCTGATTGATGCCAGCGGTCAAGTGGTCGGCTTCGACCTCGACATCGCCCACGCCCTGTGCGCCAAGATGGAAGTGGAGTGTGAAGTGGTGACCTCCGATTGGGACGGCATCATCCCGGCGCTGAACGCCGGCAAGTTCGACTTCCTCGCCGCCTCGATGTCGGTCACCGAGGAACGCAAGCAAGCGGTCGACTTCACGGACCACTACTACACCAACAAGCTGCAGTTCGTAGCGCCCAAGTCGGTCGATTTCAAGACTGACGAAAGCTACCTGGACGGCAAGACCATCGGTGCCCAGCGGGCTACCATCGCTGGCACCTGGCTCGAAGACAACATGGACGACGTGGTCGACATCAAGCTCTACGATACCCAGGAAAATGCCTACCTCGATCTGGCCTCCGGCCGTGTCGACGGCATCCTCGCCGACTCGTTCGTGCAGTGGGAATGGCTGAAGAGCGATGCTGGCAAGGACTTCGAGTTCAAGGGTGAGCCGGTGTTCGACAACGACAAGATCGCCATCGCCGTCCGCAAGGGCAACGACGAGCTGCGCGAGAAGTTGAACAAGGCGCTGGCTGAAATCCGAGCCGACGGAACTTACGAGAAGATCAACGCCAAGTACTTCCCTTTCAACATCTACTGATCCGTCTGAATCAAAGCCCGGCCGCCGTATGGGTAGGTCGGGCTTTGGTGTTTGAGCCCATATGATTCCCGACCTTCATGGATTCGGTCCGGCGCTGATCGCCGGTACCTGGATGACCATTCAGCTGGCTCTTGCATCCCTGGCCTTGGGCCTGGTGCTGGGCTTGCTTGGTGCACTTGCCAAGACCTCGCCATACGCCACCCTGCGCTGGGTGGGCGGCACCTATTCAACCATCGTTCGCGGCGTGCCCGAGCTGCTCTGGGTACTGCTGATCTATTTCGGCACCATCGGCCTGGTGCGCGGCATCGGCGAGATCTTCGGCATCGAGAATCTGGCGCTGAGCCCCTTCGCAGCCGGCACCATCGCTCTCGGCCTGTGTTTCGGCGCCTATGCCACCGAAGTGTTCCGCGGCGCACTGCTGGCCATTCCCAAAGGCCATCGCGAAGCCGGTCTGGCACTGGGCCTGGGCAAACGGCGGATTTTCCTGCGACTGATCCTGCCGCAAATGTGGCGCCTGGCCCTGCCCGGCCTGGGCAACCTGTTCATGATCCTGATGAAGGACACCGCACTGGTTTCGGTCATCGGCCTGGAAGAAATCATGCGTAGCTCGCAGATTGCTGTCACCGCCAGCAAAGAACCTTTCACCTTCTTCGTCGTTGCAGCCCTGATCTACCTGGGCCTGACCGTGATCGCCATGACGGGCATGTATTTTCTTGAACGACGTGCCGGTCGCGGCTTTGTCAGGAGCGCCGCATGAGCTGGGAACTGTTCATCAAGTGGCTGCCGGGCTTTCTCGAAGGCGCCTGGCTGACGCTGCAGCTGGTCGGCGTTTCAGTAGTGGCCGGTCTGATTCTTGCGCTGCCGCTGGGCATCGCTCGGTCCTCGCGCCTGCTTGCGGTGCGCGCGCTGCCCTATGGCTACATTTTCTTCTTCCGTGGCACGCCGCTGCTGGTGCAGCTGTTCCTTGTCTACTACGGCATGGCCCAGTTCGAGGCCGTTCGTGAGAGCTGGATGTGGCCGTTCCTGCGCGATCCTTACTGGTGCGCAATCATTACGATGACGCTGCACACCGCCGCCTACATCGCGGAAATCCTGCGCGGCGCGATTCAGAACGTGCCGGCCGGTGAAGTCGAGGCGGCCCGCGCACTGGGCATGTCCCGCTATCAGGCTCTGCGCCATGTCATCCTGCCGCGCGCCACCCGCATCGGCTTGCCCGCCTATAGCAACGAAGTGATTCTGATGCTCAAGGCCAGCGCCCTGGCGAGCACCATCACCCTGCTGGAGCTCACCGGCATGGCGCGTAAGATCGCGGCGCGCACCTACATGCACGAAGAGATGTTCCTCACGGCCGGCCTGATCTACCTGATCATCGCCTTCGTGCTGATGCAGGGTTTCAAGCTGCTGGAGCGCTGGCTGCGCGTCGACGCCTGCCAAGGGCGCTAAACGCACAGAGCCAAACGAGGCCCGTGTCGTCTTGCGCCGCGGGCCATGCAGCAGCGGCGCCCTCCAGTCGTCACACCTTCCCGCCTGCGGAATCCCTGGCCGCCGGCAGGGTCTCAACTCTCCCCATTTGCCAACGAGACTGCCCATGCCCGCCGATATTCAGCGCATCGAAAAGGACCAACTCGCCTGCTGGCGGATTCGATACGGCGACGCAGAAGCGGTCGTCGCCGAACAAGGTGCCCAGCTGCTCAGTTATCGGCGAGGCGATGCACCACCGATCATCTGGCTCAGCGAGGAAGCCGCCTTTCAATCCGGTCAGTCAGTGCGGGGCGGCGTACCGGTCTGCTGGCCCTGGTTTGGTGATCTGGCGCGCAACCCACAGCCGATTCAGGACAGCTACCAGGGCAGCCAGCCCGCGCCGGCACACGGGCTGGTGCGCACTATCGACTGGGTGATGGCCCGCAGCGACAGCAACGCCGACAGCGTCACGCTACTGTTCACCTGCAACGCCAACCCTGAGCTGCCCGGCTGGTCGCATGCCGTCGAGCTGAGCCTACAGGTCTGTCTGGATAGCAAGGGCCTGCACCTGTCGCTGACCAGCTACAACCGCGGCGAGACCGCAGTCGCCCTGTCACAGGCCTTGCACAGCTACTTCACCATCAGCGACATCCATCAGGTGACGGTCGAGGGCCTGGACGGATGCCCCTATATCGAAACCCTGGAAGACTGGCAGCAGCGACAGCAACAGGGCGACCTGGCGTTCGCCGGCGAGACCGACCGCATCTATCTGGATCTGCCATTGAGGCTGAGCCTGCTCGATCAAGGCCTAAAGCGAAGAATCATGCTCGAGACGCAAGGCTCACGCTCTGCCGTTTTGTGGAACCCCTGGATCGCCAAGGCGCAACGGCTATCGCAATTCGCCGACGATGCCTGGCAACGCATGCTGTGCATCGAAACGGCGAACGTCATGGGCGATGCGGTCCAGCTTGAACCCAGCGCACGCCATACCCTTGGCGTCTCGATCAGCGTCGAAACGGTCTGAGCGGTCCGGCAGCCTGCCGATAGTAAGGATCCGGGCAACCAGACGCATTGAATCTATACTGCAAGCGAGTACCACCCCAGCCGCTCGACGACTGGGCTGATGCAAGCCTGCGGGCCAGTCGCAATGCTCTGGAGGACTTTTGCCATGGAAGCCACGCCACTAAAGACGGGTCCCGGCCAATTCGCACCACGTCTGCGTCAGCCTTGGCCTGAAAGGCTATGAACGCCGACTTCGACGTTCTGCTGGCCGGCGGCGGACACAGCCACCTTGGGGTCCTGCGTCAGTGGACCAGCCGTGACCGCCCGGCGGGCCGGATCGGACTGGTCTCGGCCGAACCGCACGCCTGGTATTCCGGGATGATGCCTGGGCTGATCGCCGAACATTACCAGACCCGCGACTGCCGCGTTGCGCTGCCCACGCTGTGCGCCGCAGCCGAAGTGGAATTCATCCAGGGCACTTTGGTGGCGCTGCTTCCTGAGACGCCAGAGCTGCTGCTGGCTACCGGCGAGACGCTGCGCAGTACTTGGCTGTCATTGAACCTGGGCTCACTGCCCTGGCTGCCGGAACAGAACGATGACGGCATGGAGTTACTCTCGGTCAAGCCGTTCGCCGACTTCATCCGCCGCTGGCAACAGTGGCAGGAGATTCCCGAGCCCTTGGGCATAGTCGGGGGCGGCGCAGCGGGTGTGGAACTGGCCTTGGCCATGGCCGGGCGGGTGCCGGCAATCGATCTGTTCTGCGCAGACGATCTGCTTGCCGGCCACCCGCCTCGCCTCAGACGGCTGGCACTGCGGCACCTGCAGGAAGCCAAGGTGCAGGTCCATGAGCACACCCCGATCCAGACCGTACATGGCAGCACCCTCGTCGGCGAGGGCCAGGTGCGCTGGCGCGGACGACGCCTGATCATCGCCACAGGCCCCAGCCCACTGGGCTGGCTGCGCGAATCGGGCTTGCGTGTGGACCGGCATGGCTTCATCGAGATATCGGCATCACTACAGAGTCGCTCGCATCCCCATGTATTCGCCAGCGGCGATTGCGCCAGCCTGCCCGGTGCCGCTCACAATGGCGTCCATGCAGTGCGCCAAGCGAGTGTGCTGGCCACCAATCTCACGAGTGCCTCGATTGGCCAACCACTGCGTCACTATCACCCCCAGGCGCACAGCCTCGCGCTGCTGGCTGACGGCCAGCACGGGGCGCTGCTCAGTTGGGGAGGGCTGGCGGCCGAAGGCCGAGTGCTCGGCCGCCTGAAAGATCATCTCGATCGCCGCTTCGTGCAACGGCACAGCACCGAGGGCTAAGGGTGTCAGCCGAGCAACTGCTGCAGACGTACTTGCAGCAACTCAGGAAACCGCTTGAACCAGGTCAGGTTCCGCGGTGATGGGTGTGGCAGCGGATGCAGACGAAACGCGCGCCCACTGCCCGTCCCCGTCGCCAGTTCGAGATCGAAATACGCGGTGAAACGGTCCTCTCGTTGCCAGAACGCCTCAAGCTGCTGGCGCACTTCACGTGGCTGATCCAGACCAAACCAGAGAAACGCTTCACGTCCCAGCGTGACGATGTCGCGGCCCTGCCAGTTGTCGATCAACAACTGGCGCATCAATGGATGGAACCGACGCTTTACGGCCATCGACCAGGCGCGGTTACCGAGCGGCTTGTAGGGCACCGTGTTGATCCAGAAAAACCCTTCACCCACGCAGCGGCTGGCCTCGAAATCCGGCATGTCTGCGCCGTGGAGATACCGATAAAGCCCGCGCCGCACCAGCTGCCCACCGCCACCGATGAAGGGCACACCGTAGCGCACTTCCTCACGCCCCGGATCACGCCCAAAGAACGCAAGGGGGGCGGCGGCCGGCCCTAGACCGATGATGGGCTCCAGCGGATCCCTATCGAAAGCCTGGTATACCGCCTCATCGATGCCCTCGATCTGCTTCGCCAGCTCAGCGAAAGCCTTGTACTGTGAAGGAGACAACGGTCGCTTCATCGGCTAAAGATCGCTTTCGTCTACCAGCTTTACCTCAGCGGCCGAGATCGCGTAGGCCGCGTCCGCCAGGTCATTGCTGACCGGTTCGATCTGCAACGTGCCATCTACCCAGAGCGGAGCATAGATATCGTCCAGCATGATCCCGGCAGGATAGCGGACCATCACGATCTGATTGGGCGGTGGCGGTGGGACATGGATGCAGGCGCCCGGATAAGGCACCAGAAAGAACTCGGTACTGCGGCCCTGGCTATCGGTTTCCAGTGGGACCGGATAGCCACCCAGGCGAATCAGCTTGCCGTTGAGCGCCGGCACGGTCTTGGCGGAGTACATCACCGCGGGCAGACCAGCACCCTGCTTGAGAGCGCCTTGATCGCTGAATCCATCGTTTTCTGGCGAGTCATGCTCGATTTCCGGCATCTCTTCCAGCGCCTGACGATCCTCAGCCGGCATCAGCTCAAGCCAGTCGAGTTCCGCCGGGGCGGCATGGGTGACGGAAACGCAGCACAGAAGGACGAGCAGAATTAAAGGGCGCATGACAACCGAAAGCTGTGGGAATGGGGCCGCCGGGCACGGCTCCGACGAATCAATGTTTACGGCTGGTGACCATGCCGTAAATGACCAACAGGATAATCGCACCGACTACCGCACCGATAAAGCCCGCACCTTCGCCCGCCTCATACAGACCGAGCGCCTGGCCGCCGTATGTAGCCAGCAGCGAACCGCCAATACCCAGCAGGATGGTCATGATCCAGCCCATGCTGTCGTTGCCGGGCTTCAGGAAGCGTGCGATGAGGCCTACGATCAGGCCGATGATGATGGTTCCGATGATGCCCATGGGCAATCTCCTCAAGTCCGAAAATAGGCGTTACGTATTCTCGGACCTGAGGCGAGTCAGCCAGTTCGCCGCGTAAAGCAGCAAGCCAGACGGCCGGACGGTCAGTCGCGGGCGATCAGCGACTCGACGGCAGTGATCTGCCGATCCAGCGTGGAGCGGTCCGGGCATCGCAGCGTGGCATGACCGACCTTGCGTCCGACCTTGAACGCCTTGCCGTAATGATGCAGATGGCAGTCCTCGACCGCGATCACCTTGGCCACGGCCGGCACTTCACCGATGAAGTTGAGCATGGCGCTCTCGCCGACCTTGGCCGTCGAGCCGAGCGGCAAGCCACTTACCGCGCGCAGGTGGTTTTCGAACTGGCTGCACTCGGCGCCTTCGATGGTCCAGTGACCGGAGTTGTGCACGCGCGGCGCGATCTCGTTGGCCTTGAGCCCACCGTCAACCTCGAAGAACTCGAAGGCCAGCACACCGACGTAATCCAGCTCGTTCAGCACACGGCCGGCGTAATCCTCGGCCAGCGCTTGCAGCGGATGATGGGTGCTCGCCACCGACAGCCGCAGGATGCCGTTTTCATGGGTGTTGTGGACCAGCGGATAAAAGCAGGTCTCGCCGTCACGCCCGCGCACCGCAATCAGCGACACTTCCCCGGTAAATGGCACGAAGCCTTCGAGGATGCACGGCACGCTGCCGAGTTCGGCGAAGGCGTCGGTAACGTCGGACTGTTTGCGAAGGACCTTCTGGCCTTTGCCGTCATAACCCAGGGTGCGGGTCTTGAGCACGGCCGGCAGGCCGATGTTGGCAGCCGCGGCGTCAAGATCGGCCTGGGACTGGATATCGGCAAACTCCGGCGTCGGGATGCCGAGGTCTTTGAACATGGACTTTTCGAACCAGCGGTCACGAGCGATACGCAGCGCCTCGGCGCTCGGATAGACCGGCACGAACTGCGACAGGAAGGCGACAGTCTCGGCCGGCACGCTCTCGAATTCGAAGGTCACCAGATCGACCTCGTCGGCCAACTGCCGCAGGTGGTCCTGATCGTTATAGTCCGCACGCAGATGCTCGCCCAAGGCCGCCGCGCAAGCGTCCGGAGCGGGGTCGAGAAAAGCGAAGTTCATGCCCAGCGGGGTGCCTGCCAGGGCAAGCATGCGGCCCAACTGGCCGCCACCGATCACGCCGATCTTCATTACGCGTCCCTCGGATCCGGGTTGTCGAGCACGGTCTGTGTCTGCTCGTCGCGAAATTTCTTCAGCGCGGCATGATATTCAGGAAATTCGTGGCCCAGGATGCTGGCCGACAGCAATGCGGCATTGATCGCGCCCGCTTTGCCGATGGCCAGCGTGGCGACCGGCACACCTGCAGGCATCTGCACGATCGACAGCAGCGAATCCACACCCGAGAGCATCGACGACTGCACCGGCACGCCAAGCACTGGCAGATGGGTCTTGGCGGCACACATGCCCGGCAGGTGCGCGGCGCCACCAGCGCCCGCGATGATCACGCGCAAACCGCGTGATTCAGCCTGTTCGGCGTACTGGAACAGCAGGTCGGGTGTGCGGTGTGCGGACACCACGGTGACTTCGTGCGGAATGCCGAGCTTTTCCAGCATGTCTGCGGTGTGGCTCAAGGTGGACCAATCGGACTTGGAGCCCATGATCACGCCTACCAGTGCGGTCATCGTCGTGCCTCTCTTCGGCGCCTAGGCGCATCAGGAACAACGGCCGCGCTGAAAACAGCGCGGCCGTGCAGGAACAGGGTCGGAACCGGCCCGACCAAAGGCCGCGCAGTATAACGCACGCCCCTGCCCCCGGCACCTGCGACCGGTCATCTGAAACGGCCGGAAAAAAGTTGTCGGCTTGCCGGAGGTCAATGGTCCGGTCATCAGACCGGGCGCAGACTCGGCGTTCCGATCGCAAGGAGACAGCCATGAACCAGACCATGAAAGCCGCCGTGGCCCACGCCTACGGTGAACCGCTGCGCATCGAAGAAGTGAAGGTGCCCCTACCCGGCCCAGGGCAGATCCTGGTGAAGATCGAGGCCTGTGGCGTCTGCCACACCGACCTGCACGCCGTCGAAGGCGACTGGCCGGTACGCCCGCCCCTGCCGTTCATCCCAGGTCACGAGGGGGTCGGCTACGTGGCTGCTGTGGGTAGTGGCGTCAGCCGGGTCAAGGAAGGCGACCGTGTCGGCGTGCCCTGGTTGTACAGTGCGTGCGGCTGCTGTGAGCACTGCCTGACCGGCTGGGAAACGCTGTGTACCGAACAGCAGAACACCGGTTACTCGGTCAACGGTGGCTACGCCGAATACGTCCTCGCCGACCCAAACTACGTGGGTCTTCTACCCAAAGAGGTGGCCTTTGACGAGATCGCCCCCATCCTCTGCGCGGGCGTGACCGTCTACAAAGGCCTCAAAGTGACCAATGCACGACCGGGCCAATGGGTAGTGATTTCCGGTGTCGGCGGGCTCGGTCACGTCGCAGTGCAATACGCCAAAGCCATGAGCCTGCACGTGGCTGCGGTTGATGTTGACGACGCCAAGCTGGAGTTGGCGAAAAAACTGGGCGCCAGCCTCACCATCAACGCGCGAACGGAAGATCCGGTCGAGGTGATCCAGCGTGACATCGGTGGCGCCCATGGCGTGCTGGTCACGGCGGTGTCTAACAGCGCCTTTGGCCAGGCCATCGGCATGGCGCGGCGGCACGGCACCGTGGCGCTGGTCGGGCTGCCGCCAGGCGACTTCCCGACGCCGATCTTCGACGTGGTGCTGAAGGCGATCAGTATCACCGGCTCCATCGTCGGTACCCGCGCTGATCTGCAGGAAGCACTGGATTTCGCCGCCGAAGGCTTGGTCAAGGCGACCATTCACAGCGGCAAGCTGGACGACATCAACCAGATCTTCGACCAGATGCGCGCCGGCACCATCGAGGGCCGAATCGTGATGAACATGTAGCAGGATCGCCCGGACTCGTCCTGCGCCGATGAGTCCGGGCCATTTTTCACTCCGTCAGCACGCCCTCAACGCCCTGCCCCGCCCCCGCTTCCAGCTTGCGCCAGAGCAACCGCACCGGCGCCTTGCGTACCAACGCGCAACGGTACAAGCGAATTTCCAGCGGCACGCGCCAGTGCTCGCCGCCACAAACCACCAGTTCGCCGCGCTCCAGCTCGGCGGTCACGCTCAGTCGCGGCACCCAGGCCAGCCCGAGGCGCTGCATCGCCATACTTTTCAGGCTGTCGGCCATGGCCGTTTCGTACACCGTCGAGGAGCGCAGCCCGCGCTGACGTAACAGCAGATTCACCGACCGGCCCAGCGAGGCGCCAGCGCTGTAGGCCAGCAGCGGGACGCTCTGCCCGCTGTCCGGGTCGAACAGGGGCTCGCCAGCGGCATCGACCGCACACACCGGAACGATTTCTGTGCGGCCCAGCGACAGGGACGGAAACAGTTCGGGGTCCATCTGCAGCGCGGCGTCTGGATCGTAGTAGGCGAGGATCAGGTCGCAGGCGCCTTCGCGCAGCGAATGCACCGCCTCGCCGACATTAGTCGCGACCAGTCGGCTGTTCACCGGCACGCCGTCCTGGCGCAGACGCGCCAGCCATTCGGGAAAGAAGCCCAGCGCCAGCGAATGCGCCGCGGCAAACTGCAACACCTCACCGCGCTGCCCCTCGAGGTTGTGCAGGTAATGCACCACCTCGCCGATCTGGTCGATCATGTTGCGCGCGGTGACGAGGAACAATTGGCCCGCCTCGGTCAGCTCGACCGGGGTCTTAGCGCGGTTAACCAAGGTCAATCCAAGACAGTTTTCCAGGCTGCGGATGCGCCGACTGAAGGCTGGCTGGGTGACGAAGCGCCGCTCCGCTGCCTGGGAAAAACTTCGAGTCGCGGCCAGGGCGACCAGATCCTCCAGCCACTTGGTTTCGATGTTCATGTCGTCTCCCGGAGCGATGGATAGGGTGCTGAAAGCCAGTAATAACGCTTCTCAGCGAAATGGCGTCACACCAGCCTTATGCCAATTAAGCATGACCCAGCGGTTAACGGCATTGGCGGCGAAACCGGCACAAGCCCTATGGTAGCGGCCTTCGCGGCAAATGCCGCTTTTCTCTCGGATGAGAACCCTCATGTCCTGCGCTGCATCATTCCGCCTCGAAAAAGACCTGCTTGGCTCCCTCGAAGTACCCACAGACGCCTACTACGGGATTCAGACGTTGCGCGCGGTGCGCAACTTCCACCTCTCCGGTGTACCGCTGTCGCACTTCCCAAAACTGGTGGTGGCGCTGGCCATGGTCAAGCAGGCGGCCGCGGACGCCAACCGCGAGCTCGGCCACCTCAGCGATGCCAAGCACACAGCCATCAGCCAGGCCTGCGCGCACCTGATCCGAGGAGAGCATCATGAGCAGTTCGTTGTCGACATGATCCAGGGTGGCGCCGGCACCTCGACCAACATGAACGCCAATGAGGTAATCGCCAACCTGGCCCTGGAATACATGGGCCACGCCAAGGGCGAATACCGCCACCTGCATCCGAACAACGACGTCAACATGGCGCAGTCGACCAACGACGCCTACCCCACCGCCATTCGGCTAGGCCTGCTGCTCGGCCATGACACCCTGCTGGCCAGCCTCGACAGCCTGGTACAAGCCTTTGCCGGAAAGTCGGGCGAATTCGCGCACATCCTCAAGATGGGCCGCACCCAGCTGCAGGATGCGGTGCCCATGACCCTCGGCCAGGAATTTCGCGCCTTCGCCACCACCCTCGGCGAAGACCTCGAACACCTGCGGCTGATCGCACCGCAGCTGCTGGTTGAGGTCAACCTCGGCGGCACCGCCATCGGGACCGGCATCAACGCCGACCCGAACTATCAGGCCCTGGCCGTGCAACGCCTGGCGACCATCAGCGGCCATCCGCTGAAACCCGCGGCCGACCTGATCGAAGCCACCTCGGACATGGGCGCCTTCGTCACCTTCTCGAGCATGCTCAAGCGCCTGGCGGTGAAGCTGTCGAAGATCTGCAATGACCTGCGTCTGCTCTCCAGCGGCCCGCGCACCGGCATCAACGAAATCAACCTGCCGCCGCGTCAGCCGGGCAGCTCGATCATGCCGGGCAAGGTCAATCCGGTAATCCCTGAAGCGGTCAACCAGGTGGCCTTCGAGGTGATCGGCAACGACCTGGCATTGACCATGGCTGCTGAGGCCGGACAGCTGCAGCTCAACGTCATGGAGCCGCTGATTGCCTTCAAATTGTTCGATTCAATCCGCCTGCTGCAACGCGCCATGGACATGCTGCGCGAGCATTGCATCGTCGGCATTACCGCCAACGAGGACCATTGCCGGCGCCTGATGGAAAACTCCATCGGCCTGATCACCGCGCTGAACCCCTACATCGGCTACGAGAACGCCACCCGCATCGCCGGCCAGGCCCTGCTCAGCGGCCGCGGCGTGCTCGAACTGGTGCGCGAGGAGCGCCTGCTGGACGACGCCACACTCGATGACATCCTGCGTCCGGAAAACATGATCGCGCCGCGACTGGTGCCGCTGAAGGCGTAACACCGCCAGAACAGACCCGTGGCACCAGCCCAAAGGTATCCGTCAATGAAGCTGCACAGCGTCGCCCTCCTCAGGAGGCGACGCCAGGCGCAGCGGTCAAAGCGTGATGCGGCACATGCCGCCGTTTTCTTCGCTTGCGTAGACTCCGCCGCTTTCACGGAGGCCCCATGCGCAGACTAGTCGCCATTACCCTGTTGTTCAGCACCCTTACCGGCGCGCCGCTTGCGCATGCAGAACTGCCGCAAGGCTACGAAGTGGTACTGCAGACCGAGAACTTCCCGCCTTTCAACATGGCCGAGGGCGGCAAGAACTTCGCTAAGGAAGAGCACATCCAGGGCATCAGCGCGGACACTGTCCGTGAGATGTTCAAGCGTGCCGGGATTGATTACTCGATGACGCTGCGCTTTCCCTGGGATCGCGTTTACCAGACCACGCTGGACTCCCCCAACCACGGCCTTTTTTCCACGTCCATGACCGATGACCGCCGCCCGCTGTTCAAATGGGTCGGTCCCATCGCCCAGTACGAAAGCGTTTTGCTCTCGGCGCCCGGCTCGAACCTTAAGCTGACAAGCCTGGAACAGGCACAGGGCTATACCATCGGCGCCTACAAGAGCAGCGCGGTAAGCACGCGTATCGAAGCCCAGGGCCTCACGCCGGTCAACTCGTTGCGTGACCAGGAAAATCTGCAGAAGCTGCTCAGCGGCAGTATCGACCTCTGGGCCACCTCGGACCCGGTCTGGCGCTACTACGCCCGGCAGGAAGGCGTGGGCGCCCTGAACACCGTGCTGGTGTTCAACTCCGCCCCGCTGTACCTGGCGCTGAACAAGGACACGCCGGATGAAGTGGTTACCCGCCTGCAGAACGCCCTGGACGAGATGAAGACCGAAGGCTACGGCACCTGCGTCAAGCATCCTGAACTCTGTTGAACCCAGCACCGGGTCGATGGCGCGAGACGCGTCATCGACCCGGTGCAACATCCCACCATGCCGCTCTTCGCTCCAGATTCCGGCCGGCTTTGGATCAATCCTGATCGACCGACCAGCAGCGCACCCCACCCTCACTCGATCTCGAACAGCCCGTCCCGCAACGATACCGCAGCGAGTCGATCGCGGATTTCCGGGTCAATGCGCGGGTCATCCAGACCGTAGAGCATCACCTGTCGATAGGCATTGACCCGATTGATCTCGCTGCCCAGGTATTCCCAGACCACGCGAGTACAGGCCGGGGTACGACGGTCGCCGCTGGAGACGCCTGTTTTCAGACCGTTGAGGCGGCTGATGCGGCTCTTGAAACTGGGAATGAGGATGGTCTGGCTCATCTCGTTTCCGGTCAGCGACTCGTAATCGATCAGAAACAGACGATCCTGCAGATAGAACGCCGCGCCGAGGTAACGACAACGCACCACCCAATCCTCGGCCCTAGGGTTGTCGGCACGCGACTGCTCCTGCCGCTCCTGACGCTCGAAGACGAAGCTGCCACGGTCCTCGCGCAGATGCACCAGTGACAGCAGAATCTGCCCCGGCACCGACATACAGTTGGCGTATTCAAAGTAATAGCCGCAATAACGGGAGAGGCTGTTGGCGTTGTCGCGCATGGGCTGGAACAACTCCAGCAGCGGGTCGCTGGCAGCAGTACGCTCCTGGTCGTGACTGCGCATACCGATCAGCTGAGTGAACTGGTCGCTCGGCAGGCTCAGTTCATAGCTTTCCACGCCAAAGAAATCGCAGATGCGCTTGAGGTTGTGTGCGGTGGGACGGCTCTGCCCGTTCAGGTACTTATTGAACTGGGCGCGGTTGATCGTCAGCTTTCGACAGACCTCGGCGATCGAGCGGTAATGACTGCAGAGCAGCTTGAGATTGGCGCCGAGGTGGTCTTGCATTGAGATGTCCGGTGATGCGAGCGGCGCGATTCTAGCATCAACTCGCGCCAGTTCGCCGCGACCCGCGTAATTGAATGACCGCGGGGTCTGACTAACCATTCCAGGTCGGTGTTTCACCATTTGTCAAAACAACAAGAGAGACCTCTCCGCCATGCTCGATCTTCTCAACGATCTCATCTGGAGCAAGCTGCTCATCGTGATGCTGATAGGCCTCGGCCTGTTCTTCACCATTGCCTCGCGCTTCGTCCAGTTCCGCTATTTCGGCAGCATGTTTCACATCTTCGCTGAAGCCTTCAAACGCCAGCCAGGCCAGCTGAGCTCGTTCCAGGCGCTGATGCTCAGCGTCGCCGGTCGCGTCGGTGCCGGCAACATTGCCGGTGTTTCGGTCGCCATCATGCTCGGCGGGCCAGGCGCAATCTTCTGGATGTGGATCGTGGCGCTGGTCGGCATGGCCACCAGTTACTTCGAATGCTCCCTGGCCCAGCTGTACAAGCGCCGCGAACCCGACGGCGGCTATCGCGGCGGCCCGGCCTTCTATATCGAGCACGGCCTCGGCCAGCGCTGGCTGGGCATCGTCGTGTCGCTGCTGCTGCTGGTGACCTTTGGCTTCGGCTTCAACGCCGTGCAGTCCTACACCGTTGCCAGCTCGATGAACGATACCTTCGGCGTGCCCACCTTCGTCAGCGGCATCGTGCTGATGGTGGTGATCGGCCTGATCATCTTCGGGGGCATCAAACGCATCGCCAAGTTCGCCGACGTGCTGGTGCCTATCATGGCGTTCTCCTACATCGCCATGGCGATCTTTGTCATCGGCAGCAACGCCAGCGCCATTCCTGAAGCATTCGGCACCATCTTCCGCAGCGCTTTTGGACTTGAGCCAGCCTTCGCCGGCGGCATCGGCGCGGCCATCATCATGGGTGTCAAGCGTGGCCTGTTTTCCAACGAGGCGGGCCTGGGCAGTGCGCCTAACGTGGCGGCGGTCGCTGAGGTCAAGCACCCCGTGGCGCAGGGCATCGTGCAATCGCTCAGCGTATTCATCGACACCATCATCCTGTGCAGCTGCACCGCGCTGATCATCATCCTCTCCGGCGTGTTCGAGCCGGGCAGCGAAATGGCCGGTGTGGTGCTGACGCAAACCGCTGTGGCCGCCGTCGTCGGTGAGTGGGGCCGGGTGTTCATCAGCGTTGCGTTGTTGCTGTTCGTGTTCACCACCCTGATCTACAACTACTACCTCGGCGAGAACGCACTGGGTTTCTTCACTGGCAAGCGCTGGCCGGTCCTGGTCTACCGCGTCATGGTCATCGGCCTGGTGATGTGGGGCTCGATTCAGGACCTGGGCACGGTGTTCGGCTTTGCCGACGTCACCATGGGCCTGCTGGCAATTTGCAACCTGATCGCCCTGGCGCTGCTGTTCAAGGTGGGCCTGCGCCTGATGCGCGATTACGATAGTCAGCGCAAGGCAGGTGTCGAGTCGCCAGTATTCGATCCGAAGAACTTCGCCGATCTGGATCTGGACCCGAGCGTCTGGCCTGCCAGAGTCGGCAGTGAATCGACGGTCAACACCGCCACGGCAGCCCGCCAGGCAGATCAGCGTTAAGTTGCTCCGCGTCGTTTGAACAGGGGCCGCTGGCCCCTGTTTTCATTAGGAGACCCCTATGCCGGCTTCCAGAAACACCCTGGTGCTGTACACCGGCGGCACCATCGGCATGCAGCAGAGCGCCGAAGGGCTGATGCCCGCCTCCGGCTTTGCCAGCCGACTGCGCGACCAGCAGGACAAACAACCCGAGCTGGCCTTGCCGAACTGGCAGTTCCGCGAACTGCTGCCCGCCATCGACAGCGCCAACATGAACCAGGCGCACTGGCTGGCGATGGTCGATACCATCCGAGCCGGTGTCGAGCAGGACAACTGCGACGCCGTGCTGGTCCTGCACGGCACTGATACCCTCGCCTACAGCGCGGCGGCCCTAAGCTTCCTGCTGCTCGGCCTCCAGGTGCCGGTGGTGCTGACTGGCGCGATGTTGCCGGCCGGCGCGCCCGGTAGCGACGCCTGGGACAACCTGTTCGGTGCGATGCAGGCGCTGCACGCGGGCGTCGAGCCAGGCGTTCACCTCTACTTCGCCGGCAAACTGATGCACGGCGCTCGAGTCAGCAAACTTGGCACCGCCAGCCTCGATGCATTCGGTGTACTGCCACGACAGCGCCAAGGACAGCGAGCATCCGCTATTCCCGCAACACTCGACTACCGCCAATCGCGTCAGCCGGTGAACCTCGCGGTGCTGCCGCTCTATCCGGGCATTCAGGCAGCCCAGGTGCACGCTCTGCTCTCCAGTGGCGTAGAAGGCATGCTCATCGAGTGCTATGGCAGCGGAACTGGGCCGGCGGATGATGCTGATCTGCTGAAGGCACTGCGGGACGCCCATCAGCGCGGCGTTGTACTGGCCGCGATCAGCCAGTGTCCGCAGGGTCACGTCGAATTCAGCATCTATGCGGCCGGCAGCAAACTGGCTGCCAGCGGGCTGATGTCAGGCGGCGGCATGACGCGGGAGGCGGCGCTGGGCAAGTTGTTCGCGCTGCTCGGCGCCGGGCTGTCGCAGACCGAAGTCGAGCACTGGTTCGCCCTCGACCTCTGCGGTGAGCGCGTCGACTGATCTGCGGGCTCAACCTGGATGGAGATCTAGTTCCTGAAGGCAGTCCTGGACCCGCCGGCGCAGCGCGTCGAGGTCCAGCGGCTTGCCCAGCCAGCCCTGGCAGTCGAGCCCGGTCTTCTTCTCGCTCGCCGCACTCAGCACGATCACCGGCAGCCGTTGGGTGGCAGGGGACTGACGTAGCAAACGCAGCAGCTGCTGACCATCAAGCTCCGGCAGGTTGAAATCCAGCAGCAGCAACTCCGGCGGATCGACCAGCAAATGTTCCAAGGCCATCCGTCCATTGCCTATTACGCTGACTTCAGCCAGATCAGCCAGGGCCTTGCGCACCAGCAGCTGGCTGGCCGGGTCATCTTCGACATAGACGATCCGGGGCCGCTGGCGAAGCGGCCGGGCGCTCGACTCACCAGATAAAGGCAGGGCGATCCAGAAGCGACTGCCGCTTCCAGGCGTGCTCTTCACCCCGATACTGCCGCCCATCAGTTTGGCGTACTCCAGGCACAGCGAAAGGCCGATGCCCGCGCCCTGGATGTTGGAGCTCTCGCGGCCAAGCCGGCGAAACGGCTCGAACAGCTGCGCTTGCAAACGCTCATCGATGCCAAGCCCCGTGTCTTCGACCACTAGCTTTGCCTGGCCGGCGACCGTCTCGATGCGCAGCACAATCTTCCCGTCTGGCTTGTTGTACTTGATGGCGTTGGACAACAGATTGAGCAACACCTGACGTAACCGACGCGGCTCTGCCTGCACCTCGACCGACCCTTGCGGCAAATCGAACTCCAACTGCAGGCCGTGGCGCTGAACATCAAGCACCACCAGCTCGGCGCACTCATGCATCAAAGCAGTGACTTCGACGGTCTTGAGCGTCAGCTGCGGCCGCTCGGCCTGCAAGCTCGACCAGTCGAGAATATCGCCAAGCAACTGATTCAGGTGCCGGCTGGCCAGCAAGATTTCATCGAGATATTCGGCTGCTTCCGGCTGCGCATCAGGCGAGCAGTCCATGCGCATCAGCTGGGCAAACCCGAGGATGGCGTTGAGCGGCGTACGCAGTTCATGGCTGATGCTGGATATAAGATGAGTCTTGGCCTCGTTGGCCGCATGGGCCTGCTGGATGGCCTGGCGCAGATCGTCCTCGACCCGCTTGATGGCATCAATATCCACATGGGTGCCGGCTACAAGCGTCGCTTCACCTGTTTGTGGGTCACGTTCCAGCACGCGGCCGCGACTGAGCAGCCAGTGGTATTCACCCAACGCATCAGCGAAGCGGTACTCGCTTTCATAGCGCAGCGCATGACCTTCGTGCATGCGGTCGAGTTCGGCCTGTACCTGGGCGACGTCGAGCGGATGGATACGCTGCAGAAACTGAGCCTCGCTCAGCTGTGCCGAAGACAACCCGAAGCGCGCTGGCAACCGCCCGCGAAGCTGAATCACGCCGCGACGCATGTCGTTTTCCCAGAGGCTTTCAGTGGCGCTTTCAAGCACCAGTTCGAGACGTTCCTGAGCCTGGGTACGCTGCGCCTCGCTGTTCTCAAGCTGGGCGCCGATGCCTCGGGTGTGCTGCGCCAGATCATCCAGCTCGCGAATCTCAGACGAGACGGGCTCCGGTCGCCACCGACCGAGGCCAATCTGGCCCATCATCTGCGAGATACCTGCGATCGGCTTCAGCAACGCCTGGCTGAGCTGACGCGCACGCAGCCACATAAAGGCGAAAAACAGCAGGTAGAACAGCACCAACCCGGCAATCAGCAGGCAGCCGATCTGTTGAAAGCGGCTGGCCAAGGCATTGGTCTGGCTGAAGACTGCGTTTTCATCGACCACCGCCATCAGGTGCCAGCCGGTTTGCGGCACCGTCGTCCAGGCAACCAGCCGTTGTTCACCCTTCAGCTCCAGGCTCATGACCCCTTCGCTCTGCGTAGCGACCGCCTTTGCCAGCTCGCGGGTGTGGCCGCGGCGGTCAAGGCGGAAATCTTCAGGCTTGAGCGTTTCACGACGCACCGCATCGTTGTAGTAGTGATCGGTCAGCTCGTTGAGTTCGAATTCCCGCTCGCCCGACTCCGGCAGGGCCATGATGCTCAGGTCGTGGCTGACCAGCATGGCATAGCCGTCCCAGGGCACTCGCAGATGACTGATCTGATTCAGGAGCCCGCTGACAGTGATGTCGATACCGCTGACACCTTCGAGCATGTCCCCTCGGTAAACCGGCGCCACGGCCGACATCATCCAGCCCTGCCCGGCCGGATCGAGGTAGACATCGGTCCACACCACCTTGCGCGCGGGGTTGTGCCAGGCATTGGCCAGGTAATAGAAGTTGTAGCTGGGGATATTAACGTCCGGCGCGTACTGCTGAGCCGTATCGAACCAGGGGTAGATATGGTTGTAGCCGTCCCAGCTGTTGAAATAGAGGCTGGCGATCAGCGGGTTGCTGGCGTGCAGCTCCATCATCAGCGGGTCGAGCCGCTGGAGCTTGGCCACCTTCTGCAGATCGTGACGTTCCGGGGGCGTCAGCCCCGAGTAGAAGCTGGCGGCGCCTCCCAAGTCGAGGGGGCTATAGCGCACCCCATCGGCAGTGAGCTCAAGCGGCACCGGTGCCACAGGGCTGTCGTCTTCCAACGCACGACGGGAGAAACTACGAAGCAGGGTGGCCGCGTTCGCCACTTCCTGCAACTGCTGGCTGATCACCCGCGACTCACGCGCGACGGCCGTCTGCAATTCGGAAAGCGCCGTCTCGCGCAGGTGCTCGATCTGCGCATCGCGGATAGCGCTGTTGGTCAGCAGGTAGGCCGCGATCAGCACGACCTCGACCAGCACCAGCGGGATCAATGTTGTCTGAACGAAGGCACGCCAGATCCATTGACGTATCCCGGTGGGGGTTTTCGACACAGGCAGCTCCAGCGTTCCAACTCAAGCGCTCGGCTTGGTCACCGCAAGAATCCTAGCATGGCCTTTCGCGCGACCGAGACGCCGGGGGAATATCCGACCTCCCGGGCGCCTCGGCGTCAACGGCCAGCCAGCTGGATCAGCTCGGCCCGCCATTCAGCGTCACACGGTAGCGCCAGGAATGAGGGGTTGAGGAAATCCTCCCGGGCTTCGTAGGTCAGGGCTGCACCGGCAATATCCAGCACCTCGCCACCGGCACCCTCCAGCACGCCTTGAGCAGCCGCCGTGTCCCACTGTGAAGTCGGTGCCAGCCGCGGGTAACAGTCGGCCGCCCCTTCGGCCAACAGGCAGAACTTCAGCGAGCTGCCGACACTGGCCAAGGCCAGCTCGCCAAAACGTTGCCGCAAGCCATAGAGCAAACGCTCCTGAGCAGGGCTGGAGTGGCGACGGCTCGCAACGACGGTGAACTCGCCTCCGGCCTGATGGCGCACCCGCAAGGGCTGCGCCGCACCATCGGCTTCGGCACGCCAGGCGCCGAACCCGGCCCCGCCGTAATAGCAGCGGCCATTGGCCGGAACCCCGACCACACCGAACAGCACCCGCCCCTGCTCGATCAACGCGACATTCACGGTGAATTCTTCGCTACCGGCAATGAACTCCTTGGTGCCGTCGAGCGGATCGACCAGCCACCAGCGCGACCAGCCGGCCCGCTCGGCGAGGCCCAGCGCGCAGTCTTCCTCGGACAATACCGGGATGGCCGCATCAAGCGCCCGGAGGCCATCAGCCAGCAGGTGATGAGCCGCCATGTCAGCGGCGGTCACGGGCGAAGCATCGGCCTTCTCATGCACCTGCACATCGGTGCGCCAGTGCGGCAGGATGGCCTCGCCCGCAGCGCGGACCAGATCAATGACGGGCGCCAGATAGGGATGGCTCATTGTTCGAACTCCCCCCGCTGGCTGAGCAGATCACGAGCCAGGTAAAGGGCCGCCAGGGCGCGCCCTTCGCTGAACTGCGGGTTCTGGATGAGGCTGGACAATTCACGCAGATCCACCCGATCAACACGCATCGGCTCCGGCTCGTCTCCTGGCAGCTGCTCGGGATAGAGATCGCGCGCCAGCACCACCTGAATTTTCTGACTCATGTAGCCCGGCGACAGCGACAGTTCGGTGAGCAGTTCCAGGCTGCGTGCGCCGAATCCGGCCTCCTCTTTCAATTCCCGGTTGGCCGCGTCGAGCACGTCTTCGCCCGGCTCGATCAAGCCCTTGGGCAGCGACAGTTCGTAGGTATCGGTACCGCCGCAGTATTCCTCCACCAGCAGCGCGCGGCCGTCGGCCTCCAGCGCGACGATCATCACAGCGCCATAGCCGGTGCCCTTGCCGACCAGCCGTTCATAGGTACGCTCCACGCCGTTGGAAAACCGCAGCTGCAGCTCCTCGACACGGAACAGGCGGCTGCTGGCGACGATCTCACGGGCAAGTACGGTAGGTTTCTGGCGCATGGGGATATCCTTGGAACGCGAAGGCCAATCATAACCCGGCTTTTTGTGATCGCCGCGAACGCTTTGCATCGAGCCGACCGCTGTCGCACCATGGGTACCAACCGCCGAACAAGAGCCCGCCATGATTGCTTCACTGCCCTGGCCCGAGATCGACACCGTCCTGCTGGACATGGACGGCACCTTGCTGGATCTGCATTTCGACAACCATTTCTGGCTCGACCTGCTGCCGCAGCGCTATGCCGAACGGCATGGCATTAGCCGCGCCATGGCCGAACTGGAGCTGGCACCGCTGTTCAACGAACATGAGGGCAAGCTCACCTGGTACTGCCTGGACTTCTGGACCCGCGAACTGAACCTGCCGATTCGTGAGATGAAGCGAGAGATCGCAGACTTGATCGCCCTGCGTCCAGCGGCCGACGAGTTCCTCGCGGCCCTGCGCGAGGCAGGCAAGCGCGTTGTGTTGATCACAAATGCCCACCGCGACTCGTTGTCGCTGAAACTTGAACGCATCGAATTGGCCCCCTGGTTCGATCGTCTGATCAGCTCGCACGACTATGGCTTCCCCAAGGAGCAGGCCCAGTTCTGGCATGCGCTGAAAACGGATCTGGGTTTCGATCCGTCAACCGCATTATTTATCGACGACAGCCTGCCTGTGCTGCGCAGCGCGCGGGCTTACGGCATCGCTCACCTGCTGGCGATCAGCGAGCCGGACAGCCGCCGAGGCAGGAAGAACACCGAAGAATTCACCGCTGTGGACGATTATCTCGAGCTGATCCGCAGCCTGCAGGGCTTCTCGGCCTGACCGAAACATGTGGGCGTGCTTAACTCAGACCCAGGCGTATCCGCCTTCTAAGAGATGGCCAGCAGATGATGGAAAAAGGCGATCCAGGTGACTGACGTCCAGCGTGTAAATGAACCGGGCTTAAGTGCGACGCGGGTGGAACCCCGGCTCGCCAGAATGGAAGAACTATGGCTGTAGACGCAGGATTCTGGCCTTCCGAACGCAGCGAAATGGGCTGGCAGATCCGCCGGCACGACTGGAGCACAACGGCGCTGGGCCCGGTCGAGCAATGGCCGACCGTTCTGCGCGTACTGCTCGACACCGTGCTCGAGGCGCCGCTGCCAATGTGCATCCTGTGGGGCGAAGCCAGCCTGCAGCTGTATAACGATGCGCATGCCGCTGCCATCGGCGACCACCATCCGGGCGCGCTCGGGGCGCCAGTCGCGAGATCCTGGGGCGACAACTGGCCGGGGCTGCATCATGTGAGCCCGCTCGCTGAACGCACCCGGACCTGCACACTGCGCAACTATCACCCTGTCGACAGCAGCCCGTCGCCAAGCAATGTCGGCTTCGATATCGCCATCAGCCCCATCCGGGATGGCCAACAGATCGTTGGCCAGCTGCTCTGCCTTAGGCCCAGCGAAGAGGAGGCCCTGCGCCGCCGCAACGCTGAAATCAAGATAATCAACGATGCCTTGCCGGTGCTTATCGGCTACGTTGATCGAGACGAGCGCTTTCGTTTCAACAACAGCCATTACGAAAGCTGGTATGGCTTGAGCCCCGAGTCGCTATACGGCAAGAGCGTTCGCGAGGTCCTCGGTGAAGAGGCCTATGCCCTTCGCGAGGCGCACATCAAGGCGGCGCTGGCCGGCCAGGAACTGAGCTTCGAAGCCTACAGCACACACCGCGACGGCAAACCGCGCCAAACCCAGGTCCAGTACCTGCCGCGCCGCGACGACCACGGTGAGGTACAGGGCTTTTTCGTGCTGGCTCAGGACGTCACCGAGCGCTGGGAAGCGGAACAGGCGTTGCGTGAGCTCAACGAGACGCTGGAAAGCCGGGTCCAGGAGCGCACCGAGGCGCTGGCGGAAGTCTACGAGCGCCTGCTCAAGGAAATGGCCAGTCGTGAGCAGGCTCAGGAAGCGCTGCGTCAGGCGCAGAAGATGGAAGCGGTGGGCCAGCTCACCGGCGGCATCGCTCACGACTTCAACAACATGCTCACCGGCATCATCGGTGGGCTGGACCTCATACAGCGCTACAACCAGACCGGCCGACACGCCGAAACCCAGCGTTTCATCGATGCAGCAGTCACCTCGGCCAACCGCGCGGCGGCGCTCACCCACCGGCTGCTGGCCTTTGCCCGTCGCCAGCCGTTGAATCTCAAGCGGGTCGACATCAATGCGCTGGTCGAGTCGATGCACGACCTGATGGTGCGCACGCTGGGCAGCCATATTCTGGTCGACGCTCAGCTGCAGCCGGATCTGTGGCCAGCGCACAGCGACGACAACCAACTGGAAAGCGCACTGCTCAACCTGGTCATCAACGCCCGCGACGCCATGCCCGACGGCGGTAGCCTGTATATCGCCACGGCCAACGTGGTGCTGCAGCAGTCCGGTGAGATCGGCGACCTGGCCCCCGGACGCTACGTCAGCCTCAGCGTGATCGACAGTGGCTGTGGTATGACGCCCAAGGTCCTGGCGTCTGCGTTCGAGCCATTCTTCACCACCAAACCCATCGGCCAGGGCACCGGGCTCGGCCTTTCGATGATCTACGGCTTCGCCCGACAGGCTGGCGGCCATGTGCAGATCCGCAGCGAGCCGAGCGAAGGTACCGAGGTCACCCTCTACCTGCCGGCACACTGCGATCTTCAAGCTCAAGCCGTTCCTGACGCCCCTGCCGAGCAGGTGCCAAAAGCGCTGCAGGGCGAACGGGTGCTGGTGGTCGAGGACGACGCCGCGGTGCGCATGCTGGTCATGGACGTACTGGACATGCTCGGCTACCGCGCCCTGGAAGCGGCCGAGGCCAACGCGGCGGTGGCCATTCTGGTAAGCGGTGAACCGCTGGACCTGCTCATTTCCGATGTAGGCCTGCCCGGTATGAACGGCCGTCAGCTGGCCGACATCGCGCGCCAGCTGCGGCCCAGCCTGCGCGTCCTGTTCATGACCGGCTACGCCGAACAGGCGGCCAGCAGCGGCTTTCTCGACAGGGGCATGGACATGATCAGCAAACCCTTCACCATCGACCTGCTGGCCACGCGAATCCGCGCCATGCTGGCCCAGGATCTCAAGTAAGGCCGTGCCGGTATTAGGGTGTCACAAACGTCTGGGGTGCCGTTTGCATGCAAACGGCGGACAACCCGAAGGTTAGCGGGGATGCGCGCCCTCGCCTGTAACGGCCGGGCTGTAAACCCGCGGCGCGCTGTGGTGCGGCAGATGGATCAGGTTGAGCCGGTGCTGGCGCGCCCAGCGCACGCAGAGGTCGGTCGGGGCTGAAAGGCTGACCAGCGTCGACAACCCCGCACGCACGGCCTTGTGAATCAGCTCCAGGCTGCAGCGACTGGTGACAACGGCGAAGCCACTGCGGCCATCACGGCCTTCGCGGCGCAGCGCGCCGATCAGCTTGTCCAACGCGTTGTGCCGGCCGATGTCCTCACGGCACAGCACGATCTCACCGTGCTCATCGACGAACAGCGCCGCGTGCAATGCCCCGCTCTGCCGCGCCAGGCGCTGCGCGTCGTTGATCCGCGCACGCAGCTCGTGCAGGTGCGCAGCCGGGGGCAATGGGCTGGACGCCAGCGGCGTCAATTGCGGCAGCGCCTGGTCAATCGCCTCCACACCGCACAGGCCGCAACCGCTGGTACCGGCCAGGTTGCGGCGCTGTTGCTTGAGTGCCCAGAACGCTCGATTGCCGATCTCGACGTCGGCACTGAACGCCTCGCCGCGACGGCTGAGCTGGATGTCGTAGATCTCGTCAATGCTAGCGACCAGCTCGCCGCTCAGGCTGAAGCCGACGACAAAGTCCTCCAGCGCGCTGGGCGAGACCATCATCACCGCGTGGCTGATGCCGTTGTAGGCGATGGCCAGCGCGCACTCCTCCGCCAGCACCGCGTCGCCCGTATGGGCAGCCTCGTCCAGTTCAACGTAGGTGAACGCCTCCGGCGATGCGCTGGCGACGGGTGAGTCGACGTCGCTGAGGGGGGCATTACGGGACATGTTGGCGAAATCCTGGCGGCGAGGCGGTAAGGATATTCGACTCAGGCAGGTACTTGCGGTTCGATCTGCTCACGCAGCTCGCGCAGCACGTCCAGCACGAAGGGACTCAATCCTTCCCCAGCCGTGGCATCCACATGCGCATAGAGCGCCGTGCGCATCTGCGGGTCCCACTGGCGCCTGAGGTGCTGGGCGAATTCGCTACGCGCCTGGGCGGGGTCGGGCTGGGAGACGAAGAAGGCGCCGATCTGGTTGGCCATCTTGATCAGTTGCGTGGCATTCATGCCCATCGGCACACCTCGATGCGTGATAGAGAAACGGGAGCGCCGGCGAGCCGCAGGGGCTCGCCGGTGGGTTTCACAGCTGGGTGACTTCGATCCGTGGCAGGAACTCGACCTGCTTTTTCGTGAAGGCCTCGAAATCCTGCTGCCACTGCGAAGGGTTTTCGACCTTGTGCACCTGAACCGCGGTGACCTTGTACTCCGGACAGTTGGTCGCCCAGTCGGAATTGTCGGTGGTGATCACGTTGGCGCCGGATTCGGGGTGGTGGAAGGTGGTGTACACCACCCCCGGCTGCATGCGCTCGGTGACCTTGGCGCGCATCACGGTCTCGCCGGCACGGCTGTTGATACCGACCCAGTCGCCGTCGCTGATGCCGCGATCCTCCGCATCCACCGGGTGCAGCTCGAGTATGTCCTCGGCGTGCCAGGCTTTGTTCGCGGTACGCCGGGTCTGCGCGCCGACGTTGTACTGCGAGAGGATACGACCGGTGGTGAGGACCAGCGGGCGCTTGCGCGAGGTGCGCTCCTCGGTGGGAATGAACTCGGTGACCATGAAGCGGCCTTTGCCGCGCACGAAGGCGTCCTCGTGCATGATCGGCGTGCCATTTGGCGCCTCGTCGTTGCACGGCCACTGGATACTGCCCATACGTTCGAGCTTGGCATAGCTGACGCCGGTGAAGGTCGGGGTCAGACGGGCGATTTCATCCATGATCTGCGACGGATGGGTGTAGTTCATCGGGTAGCCGAGGGCGTTGGACAGCGCCACCGTCACCTCCCAGTCTTCCTTGCCGGCCAGCGCCGGCATCACCTTGCGCACAGGCGAGATGCGACGCTCGGCGTTGGTAAAGGTGCCGTTCTTCTCAAGGAAGGACGCACCGGGCAGGAAGACGTGGGCGAACTTGGCGGTTTCGTTGAGGAACAGGTCCTGCACCACCACGCATTCCATGGCCTTGAGCGCATCGGTGACATGCTGCGTGTCGGGGTCGGACTGCGCCGGGTCTTCGCCCTGGATGTACAGCCCCTTGAAGGTGCCGGCGTGGGCCGCGGCCAGCATGTTGGGGATGCGCAGACCCGGCTCGTCGAGCAGCTGGACGCCCCAGGCGGCCTCGAACTGTGGTCGCACCACCGGATCGGAGACGTGGCGGTAGCCTGGCAACTCGTGGGGGAAGGAACCCATGTCGCATGAGCCTTGCACGTTGTTCTGCCCGCGCAGCGGGTTCACCCCGACCCCCGGCCGACCGATGTTGCCGGTGGCCATGGCCAGGTTGGCGATCGCCATGACGGTGGACGAGCCCTGGCTGTGCTCGGTGACGCCCAGTCCGTAGTAGATCGCGGCGTTGCCGCCAGTGGCATACAGGCGTGCGGCAGCGCGTACCGAAGCAGCCGGAACGCCGGTCAGTGCTTCCATGGCCTCGGGACTGTTGCGCGATTCGCTGACAAAGGCGCGCCATTGCTCGAAGGCCTCGGCCTCGCAGCGCTCGGAGACGAACGCCTCGTCCACCAGCCCCTCGGTGACGACGACATGTCCGAGGCTGTTGAGCAGGGCGACGTTGCTGCCCGGGCGCAACTGCAGATGATGTTCGGCCTTGATGTGCGGGCTGCGCACCAGGTCGATACCGCGCGGATCGGCGACGATCAACCGGGCCCCCTCACGCAGCCGACGCTTGAGCTGCGAGCCGAACACCGGGTGACCGTCGGTAGGGTTGGCGCCGATCACCAGCACCACGTCGGCGGCCAGCACCGAATCGAAGTCCTGGGTGCCGGCGGACTCGCCGAGGGTGACCTTGAGGCCGTAACCGGTCGGCGAATGGCAGACCCGTGCGCAGGTGTCGACGTTGTTGTTGCCAAAGGCGGCGCGCACCAGCTTCTGCACCAGATAGGTTTCCTCGTTGGTGCAACGTGAGGAGGTCAGACCGCCGACCGAATCGCGGCCGAACTGCGCCTGGATTTCCCTGAAGCGCTTGGCGGCATAGCCGATCGCCTCGTCCCAGCTCACCGAGCGCCAAGGCTCATCGATACTGTCGCGGATCATCGGCGTCTTGATGCGGTCCGGGTGGGTGGCGTAACCCCAGGCGAAGCGGCCCTTGACGCAGGCATGGCCGTGGTTGGCGTGGCCATTCTTGTTCGGGACCATGCGCACCACTTCGTTGCCCTTCACCTCGGCGTTGAACGAGCAGCCCACGCCGCAGTAGGCGCAGGTGGTGGTGACACTGCGTTCGGCCTGGCCCATCTCGATCAGCGACTTCTCGGTCAGGGTCGCGGTCGGGCAGGCATTGACACAGGCGCCACAGGATACGCACTCGGAGTCGATGAAGCTCTCGTCCTGGCTGGCGGCCACGCGTGAATCGAAGCCCCGGCCGTCGATGGTCAGGGCGAAGGTACCCTGCACTTCTTCACAGGCTCGCACGCACCGGTTGCAGACGATGCACTTGGCCGGGTCGTAGGTGAAATAGGGGTTGGATTCGTCCTTGGCCTCGGCCAGGTGAGTCTTCACCGGGTCGTAGCGCACCTCACGCAGGCCAACCACGCCGGCCATGTCCTGCAGTTCGCAATTACCGTTGGCCGAGCAGGTCAAGCAGTCCAGCGGGTGGTCGGAGATGTACAGTTCCATGGTGCCGCGACGCAGTTCGGCGAGCTTGGGGCTCTGCGTGCGCACTTTCATGCCCGGCTCCACCGGGGTGGTGCAGGACGCCGGATAACCACGGCGCCCCTCAATTTCCACGGTACACAGGCGGCAGGAACCGAACGGCTCCAGGCTGTCGCTGGCGCAAAGCTTGGGCACGGCGATGCCGGCCTCTTGTGCGGCGCGCATGACCGAGGTGCCAGCCGGCACGGTGATCGCGGTGCCGTCGATGTCCACCGTAACCGGGGCGCCGGTGCGGGCGGGAGTGCCATAGTCGAGTTCACGATACAGGGCCATGTCTATGCCTCCGGATCAGCGGGCTTCGGCGGTGTCTGGCGACACCCCGAAGTCCTCGGGAAAGTGGTTGATGGCGCTCATCACCGGATAGGGTGTCATCCCGCCGAGGGCGCACAGAGAGGCGCCGAGCATGGTGTCGCAAAGGCTTTTGAGCAGTTCGATACGGCCCGGCTGCGGCCCTTCGGAACGAGCGACAATGATCTGGTCAAGCAGCTCCTCGCCACGGGTCGAACCGATCCGGCAGGGCGTGCACTTGCCGCAGGATTCCACCGCGCAGAACTCCATGGCGTAGCGCGCCATCTCGGCCAGATCGACGGTATCGTCGAACACCACGATGCCGCCGTGACCGAGCACCGCGCCAAGGGCGGCAAAGGCCTCGTAGTCCAGCGGCGTATCGAACTGCGATTCGGGCAGATAGGCACCCAGCGGGCCACCGACCTGCACGGCACGGATGGGCCGACCGCTGGCCGAGCCTCCACCATATTCATAGAGCAGCTCGCGCAGGGTAATACCGAAGGCCTTCTCGATCAGGCCACCACGGGCGATGTTGCCGGTCAGCTGAATCGGCAGGGTGCCGAGCGAGCGACCCATGCCGAAATCCTTGTAATAGGTACCACCCTTGTCGAGGATGATCGGCACCGAGGCCAGGGAGATGACGTTGTTGATCACCGTCGGCATGCCGAACAGCCCTTCGATGGCAGGCAGCGGCGGCTTCGGCCGTACGGTGCCACGCTTGCCTTCGATGCTCTCCAGCAGCGCGGTTTCCTCGCCACAGATGTAGGCGCCCGCGCCGCGGCGCAGTTCCAGATGGAAGGCCTTGCCACTGCCGAGCACGTCATCGCCCAGGTAACCGGCGGCGTTGGCGCGGGCGATGGTCTCGAGCAGCACGGCCTCGGCGTGCGGGTATTCCGAGCGCAGGTAGATGTAGCCCCTGGTGGCGCCGACGGCGAGACCCGCGATGGTCATGCCCTCGATGAGCACATAGGGGTCGTCTTCCATCACCATGCGGTCGGAGAAGGTGCCCGAGTCGCCTTCGTCGGCGTTGCAGACGATGTATTTCTGCGCCGCCTCGCAGCCGAGCACGGTGCGCCATTTGATACCGGTCGGAAACGCCGCACCGCCGCGGCCGCGTAGGCCGGATTCGGTGACTTCCGCAACGATGGCCTCGGGCGTCATGCCCAAGGCGCGCTTGAGCCCACGATAACCATCGTGGGCGATGTAGTCTTCCAGCGACAACGGGTCGGTAATGCCGGCGCGGGCAAAGGTGAGGCGCTCCTGGCGCTTGAGGTACTCGATCTCCTCGGTCAGCCCTTGGCCCAGAGGATGCTCGCCGCCGGTCAGAAAGTCGGCATCGAACAGCCCGGCAACGTCTCTGGCCTTGACCGGACCGTAAGCCATACGGCCAGCGGCAGTGGCGACCTCGACCAATGGCTCGAGCCAGAACAGCCCGCGCGAGCCGTTGCGCACCAGCTTCACGTCGATGCCGCGGGCAGCGGCCTCGTCGCTGATCGCCCGGGCTACCTTGTCGGCGCCCAGGCTGAGCGCCGTGACGTCACGCGGGACATAAACGGTGATGGATTCGTTCATGCAAGCGCCTCCTGTTCAGCCAGCAGCGCCAGCAGTTCTTCGGCATCCACGCGGCCGTGCACCTCCCCGTTGAGCATGGCATTCGGCGCACAGGCGCAGTTGCCCAGGCAGTACACCGGTTCGAAAGACAGGCTACCGTCTTCGTGGGTCTCACCGAGCGCCAGGCCCAGCTTTTCCTCGAGTTCGGCAGTCAATGCCTTGACCCCCATGGACCGGCAGGCCTCGGCCTGGCACAACTTGAGCACCTGGCGGCCCGGCGGCGTGGCACGAAAGTCATGGTAGAAGCTGACCACGCCGTGCACCTCGGCGCGTGACAGGCTGAGGTCCTCGGCGATCATCGGCAACAGCTCCGGCGGTACCGCACCGAGACGGTCCTGGATGTCGTGGAGGACTGGCAACAGCGCGCCTGGTCGATCGCGGTGGGCGGCCAGCACCTCGCGGGCGACGGCCTGGCACTGCTCGGGAGCGAAGCGCTGGGGAAGAGTGGCCATGTTCTATGCTCCAGCCGGCGGCTATACCGGTACTGTCGGGAGACAAGCGCCGCACATCACGGCTGATGGGCGCTTATCCCAGGCGATACCCAGAGGGGTCGCCACATATGAATTGAAGTTCTTATACTTGGCCGCAAAGCGCCCATGTGCGGCACACTAGCACGGGCATAAAGCCGAACAAATATGAAGCAGTGAGCATATGATCCGTATCGAAATTCAGCCCCGCTGGCGGTTTCACCAGCGCGACGGCAGCAGCCTCGACCCCCAGGGCCTGGAGCTGCTTCAAGCGGTGCACGACACCGGCAAGCTGACCGAGGCCGCCGCCCGCGTCGGCTACTCCTACCGTCATGCCTGGAACCTGCTGGGCAAGTGGCAGGCCTTTTTCGGCAGCCCGCTGATCGACCTGGAGCGCGGCAAGGGCGCCCGCCTGGCGCCCCTGGGGGAGAAACTGTTGTGGGCCGACCAGCGTATACGCGCGCGGTTGTCTCCGCAGCTGGACAACCTGGCTGGTGAGCTGGAACTGGAGCTGAACCGGGTGCTACAGGCCAGCAACCCAGGCTTGCGCATCCACGCCAGCCACGGTTTCGCCGTGGCGGCGTTGCGTGAGTGGTTGGAACGCGACCCGAGCTGGCAGTGGGACGTGCAGTTTCGCAGCGGCAGCGAAGCCATGATCGCGCTGCATCGCAACGACTGCGACGTCGCCGGCCTCCACGTGCCGGCCGGGCCGCTCGGCACCCTGAGCATCAACCGCATCCAGCCCTGGCTACGCCCCGACCAGCGGGTGATCACCTTTGTCGTGCGCACCCAGGGCTTGATGCTGGCGCCCGGCAATCCGCTCGGCATCGAGGGGTTGGCTGACCTGACCCGTGGCGAGCCGCGCTTCGTCAACCGTGAACCTGGCTCGGGAACGCGCCTGTTGTTCGAGGACCTGATGCGTCGCGACGGACTACACACCACCACGATCAAGGGCTTTCACAACGAGGAGTTCACCCATGCCGCCGTGGCTGCCTACGTGGCCAGCGGCATGGCCGACGTCGGCTTTGGCGTCGAAGCGGCAGCACGCCAGTTCGGCCTGACCTTCCTGCCACTGGCCCGCGAGCACTACTGCCTACTGTGCCGCGAGGACAGCCTCGAACTACCGGCCATGGCCGCGCTGCTGCGGGTTTTGCAGAACCCGGAATTTCAGGCACGCATTGGTCAACTGCCCGGTTATGCCCTGAGCCGGCCCGGCGAAGTGCTGCCGTTGTCCCAGGCGCTGGAACAATGGAGCCGCGAGCCTCTCCTTTGAGGGGCCTCTCCTGCGGCCACGAAACCGTGAGCCAAGTCTCAACGTCTGTGCGCCATCAAGCGAAACGGGAACCCGGAGTGAGCTTGTTGGGTCTATGGCGCGATTTCCGCCGCACGGCGGTTCTGCTACCGAGGTGTCCATGAAATATATGCAGTTGCTCCTCCTTTCCCTGGGCCTGACCACTGGCGGTGTCGCCATGGCGAGCAATACCGAAGCGGCCGTCGGCGGCGCTCTCGGCGGGGTATTGGGTACGGTGGTGGGTGAACATCTGGGTGGCTCCACCGGCGCGACCATCGGCGCCGGTGTCGGCGGCGCTGCGGGCGGCATGGTCGGCGCCGACAAGCGCAGCCGCACCGAAGCAGCCATCGGTGGTGGCCTTGGCGCAGCGGGCGGTAACGTGATCGGCCAGCGCGTCGGTGGCAGTACCGGTGGCCTGATTGGCGCAGCCGTGGGTGGCGGCGCGGGCGGCGCGATCGGCAGTGCTTATGGCAACGATGACGACTATCGCAATGACCGCCGCTACCGTGACGACCGCCGCTACTACGGCCACCCGGGCAAAGCCAAGGGACACTGGAAGCACAAACACAAGCATCACCACTGAGTCAGCCGCTCAGTAGCGCGGCGCATCCCAGAAACACCACTCACAGTGAACGGCCGAAAAAGCTCGGCCGTTCGGCTGTCTAACCGCAGGGCTGAGGTTTATTCAGCCGCCATCACCAGCGATTCCAACGCCTGGCGCAAACCACTCGGGATAGGTGTCGGACGGTTGCTGGCGCGGTCCACGAACACATGCACGAAGCGCCCCGCCGCACAGGCCTGCGCTTCGCCTGCCTTGAAAATCGCCAGTTCGTATTGCACCGAGCTGTTGCCCAGCTTGCCCACCCGCAGCCCGACTTCCAGCACGTCGGGAAACGCGATGGAAGCGAAGTAATCGCATGAAGAACTGACAACGAAGCCCACTACCTGGCCTTCGTGAATATCCAGCCCGCCGCGCTCGATCAGATAGGCATTCACTGCACTGTCGAAATAGCTGTAATACACGACGTTGTTCACGTGGCCGTAAATGTCGTTGTCATGCCAGCGTGTGGTGATGGGTTGGAAATGCCGGTACTCGGCGCGCAGGTGCTGCGGTTGTTCGGCCATTCGAGAATCCTTGTCTAGCAACCCGGCACACCGCGAGCGAAGCGGTGCGCCATCGAAGTCAATACGCGGCGCGGTAGATGGCCAAGGCATCGGCCTCGGTCACTTCGCGGGGATTGTTGACCAACAGGCGCTGCTGGAGCATCGCCTCTTTCGCCAGTTGCGGCAGCATCTCTTCCGGCACGCCCGCATCGCGCAGGCGGGTCGGCAGGCCGACTCGGGCGCTCATCTGCTCGAACTCCTCGATCAGCTGTTCGGCATAGGTCGACGGATCATCCGCGCGCAATCGATCACCCAGGATGATCGGCGCCAGTTCGCCGTAATGGGTGGTCGCCGCGCTGACGTTGAAGCGCAGCACCTGCGGCAGTACCAGCGCGTTGGATAGACCGTGCGGAATGTGGAAGTTGCCACCCAGCGGATAGGCCAGCGCATGCACCGCCGCCACTGGCGCGTTGGCAAAGGCCTGGCCGGCCAGGCAAGCACCAAGCAACATCGCCTGGCGCGCCTCACGGTTGCTGCCATTGTGTACGGCTTCGTCGAGGTTGGCCGCCAGCAGGCGCAGGGCTTCGCGGGCCAGCAGGTCAGACATGGGGTTTTTCTTCAGCGCGCTGGTATAGGCCTCGATGGCATGCACCATGGCGTCGATGCCGGTGGCGGCGGTCACCGCCGGTGGCAAGCCGAGTGTGAGGTCGGCGTCGAGTAGCGCCAGGTCCGGCAGCAACAGGGGTGAGACCACGCCCATCTTGGTCGTCTCGCCGGTGGTGATGATGGCGATCTGGGTGACCTCTGAGCCGGTGCCGGCGGTGGTCGGCACCTGAATCAACGGCAGCCGCTTGCCCTTGGCGTTACCGACCCCGTAGATATCCTGCAGGGTTTGGGTATTGTCCGGGTGTGCCAAGAGGGCCACCAGCTTGGCGACGTCCATAGAGCTGCCGCCACCAAAGCCGATCACCAGATCAGCGCCCGTTGACCGGGCCTGCTCGACGGCGGCCAATACGATGGCTTCCGGTGGATCAGCGACGACCTGATCGTAGACCGCGACCTTCAGCCCTGCCGTCTCGAACCCCTGCAGCACCTCGTTGAGCAGGCCGAAACGGGTGATGCCCGGATCGGTCACGACCAGAACGGAATGCGTCTCGCGCTCTTTGCAGAGGCTGGCCAAGCGGCGCGATGACCCGGGTTCGCAGATCAATTGGGCGGTTGTGGCAAAGCTGAACGGATGCATCGGTGCCTCCTGTGATCGATTAGCTCAAAACGCGAAGTCGCTTTCTGGCAGCGCCATCAGGCAATCAGCGCCGCCCTGGATTGCCTCACGATGCGCGCTCGCCCGCGGCAGTACGCGGCGCAGGTAGAAGTCCGCGCTGGCCAGCTTGGCCTGGTAAAACGCCTCCTCTCCTGCCCCTTGCTCCAGCGCATCCTGCGCGCGAGCAGCAGCTTGTAGCCAGAGCCCGGCCAACAACACATAAGCCGAGTACTGCAGGAAATCCACCGACACCGCGCCGATTTCCTGCGGGTCACGGCCGGTCGCGGCGATGATTTCGGCGCTCAGCTCGCGCCATTCGCCGATCCGCGCCTGCACCTTGCCCGCCATCTTATGCAGCGCCGGCCGGTCGATCTGCTGATCACAGATTTCACTGAACTCCGCCTGCAATGCCGACAGCTCCGAGCCGCCATCGCCGAGCAACTTGCGGCGGATGTAGTCCAGCGCCTGGATGCCGTTGGTGCCTTCGTACAGCTGGGTGATGCGGCTGTCGCGCATCAGCTGCTCCATGCCCCATTCACGGATATAACCGTGACCGCCGTAGACCTGCACGCCGAGGCTTGCGACCTCCTGGCCCATGTCGGTGAAGAAGGCTTTGACGATTGGGATCAACAGCGCCGCACGCTTGCTCGCCGCCTTGCGAGCGGCGGCATCTGGATGGCCGTGTTCGAGGTCCAGCTGCCGGGCGCAGTAGGCGGCCAGCATGCGGCTACCCTCGACCAGCGTCTTCTGTGTCAACAGCATGCGCCGTACGTCCGGGTGGACGATGATCGGGTCAGCTGCTTTATCTGGATGCTGAACACCGGCCAGACCGCGCGACTGCAAGCGTTCACGGGCGTAGGCCAGCGAGCCCTGGTAGGCCTGTTCAGCGATGCCGAGTCCCTGCAAGCCGACCTGAAAGCGCGCATCGTTCATCATGGTGAACATGCAGGCCAGGCCCTGATTGGGCTCACCGACGACCCAGCCAGTGGCGCCGTCGAAGTTCATCACGCAGGTCGCCGCGCCCTTGATGCCCATCTTGTGTTCGATGGCGCCGCAGCTCAGCGCGTTGCGCTCGCCCGGGGTGCCATCAGCCTTGGCGATGTACTTGGGTACCAGCAAGAGGCTGATGCCCTTCACCCCAGCCGGGGCATCCGGCAGGCGCGCCAACACCAGATGCACGATGTTCTCGCTCATGTCGTGCTCGCCACCGGAGATGAAAATCTTGCTGCCGCTGACCTGGTAGCTGCCGTCCGCCTGGGGCTCGGCCTTGGTGCGCAGCAGGGCGAGGTCGGTGCCGGCCTGCGGTTCGGTCAGGCACATGGTGCCGCTCCAGCTGCCGCTCACCAGCTTCTCCAGATAGGCCTTCTTCAGCGCGTCGCTGCCGTGCTTGTACAGCGCCAGCACCGCGCCTTCGGTCAGGCCCGAGTAGATGCGGAAGGACAGCGAGGCGCCCATCAGCATCTCGTGGAAGTTACAGGCCACCAGCTGCGGGAAGCCCTGACCGCCGTACTCGGTTGGCCCGGTCATGCTCGCCCAGCCGTTGTCGACGTACTGCTTGTAGGCCTCGACGAAGCCCTGCGGCGTGCGCACCTCGCCGTTTTCCAGGGTCACGCCCTCTTCGTCACTGTTGCGATTGAGCGGTGCGATTTCGCCGCCGGTGTAGCGCGCGGCTTCTTCCAGCACACCGTCGATCAGCTCGGGGTCCAGACCGTTGCCGAGCAGCTCGCAATGAGCGCTGGCGTCGAACAGTTCGTGCAGCACGAAGCGCATGTCACGCAGGGGGGCTTTGTATTCCATGCTCACGCTTCCTTTTTGTAGTCAGCGAAGCGACTGCCGAGCGCGGCCAGGCTGTCGATCAGCTCTGCAGGCTTCCAGTGCTCGCCGTGGCGCTCGGCCAAGGCATTCAAACGGTCACGAATGGCCGGCAGGCCCTGGCTGTCGGCCCAGGTCATCGGCCCGCCGACTTCAGCCGGGAAGCCATAGCCGTAGAGGTAAACAGTGTCGATATCTGCACTGGACTCGGCCATGCCTTCTTCGAGAATCTTCGCGCCTTCGTTGACCAGCGCCAGCAGGCAGCGCTCGAGGATTTCTTCGCTGCCAATCTCGCGGCGCCCATAACCGAGGCGCTCGGACTCGCGCTGCACGAGCGCGTCCACTTCCGGGTCGTGTTCGGCCTGGCGGCTGCCCTCGGCATAGCGGTAGTAGCCCATGCGCGATTTCTGGCCGAAGCGGCCGAGCTCGCAGAGGCGGTTGTCCACCTGCACCTCAGGCTCATCCTGGCCCTTGCCGGCCAATTCGCGCGAACGCCATTCCAGGTCGATGCCGACTACGTCGTACATGCGGAACGGCCCCATGGCGAAGCCGAAGCCCTGCAGCGCAGCGTCAACCTGGTGCGGGTAGGCACCTTCGAGCAGCATCATTCGCGCCTCGCGCACATAAGTGGCGAGCATGCGGTTGCCAATGAAGCCCTGGCAGTTGCCGGCGATCACGCTGACCTTGCCCATGCGCTTGCCCAGTTCGGTGGAGGCCTCGAGCACCGCTTTGGAGGTCTTCGCCCCACGAACGATTTCCAGCAGCTTCATGATGTGTGCAGGACTGAAGAAGTGCAGGCCCACGACCTGCTCGGGTCGCCCGGTGACGGCGGCAATGGCGTCGATGTCGAGTGCCGAGGTATTGCTGGCGAGAATGCCGGTGGGCTTAACGATGCCGTCCAGTTCGCGGAAGATGGACTGCTTTAGCTCGAGGTTCTCATAAACGGCTTCGATTACCAGATCGACATTGGCTAACGCCTGATAATCCGCCGCCTTGCTGATGCAGGTGCGGCGTGCCGCCGCTTGAGCCTCGTCGATACGGCCCTGGCGGACGTTGTGCGCGTAGGTGTCGGCCACGACGCCCAACGCCTGGTCGAGCATCTCGGGATTGTTGTCCAGCCATAGCACCTGCACACCGGCGTTGGCCAGGCTCATGACGATACCGCGGCCCATGGTGCCCGCGCCGATCACGGCGGCGGTCTGGATATCGAAACCGGTTTGGCTCATAGCAGCTGTCCTCATCGCAAGGCGGAAAAAACTGGAGACCAACCATAGACGAAGACGCTACTATTTTTGAAATTTAGTCTTGTGATGTTTCAGATTCATCAGATGAATATCTACAATTTCGACCTCAACCTTCTCCGCGTGCTAGACGCGCTGCTGCGTGAACGCAATGTTTCCCGCGCGGCCGAGCGGCTTTCGCTCAGCCAACCGGCCGTCAGCAACGCGCTCAATCGTCTGCGCGAACTGCTCGATGACCCACTGCTGGTGCGCGTCGGCCGTGCCATGCAGCCGACGCCCCGCGCGCTGAGCCTGGAGGCCCCGATCCGCGATGCGCTGCAGCAGATCGAGCACACCTTGAATGCTGGGGATTTCTTCGACCCGACCACCAGCCGCCAGCGCTTCGTCATCGCCGTCACCGATTACGTCGAGCTGATCTGCATGCCTGCGCTAATGGCTCGCCTGGCGAGCGTGGCACCGGGGATTCAGCTGGCCATTGAGCATCTGACCCCAAGCCTGCCGGTCGAAGCGCTGGATGACGGCAAGCTGGATCTGGTTCTCGGCCGCTTCGTCGAAGTGCCGACCCGTTTTCATACCCGACGCTGGGCGAGCGAGACCTTGCAAATTGCGGTGCGCAAAGGTCATCCGTTGATTGGAGAGACACTGGACCTCAACGGGTTTTTGCGCCTGCGCCACCTCTGGGTCCACGGCGGGCAGACACGCGGCATGGTCGATCAATGGCTGGAGGAACAAGGGCTCAGCCGCGACGTGGTCTACACCACCCCGAACTATCTGCAGGCGGCACATATCGTTGCGCGTAGCGATCTGGCCGCAGTGCTGCCAACGCAGCTGGCGCGCTATTTCGCGGAGCTGCTACCGCTGAAGCTGTTTGACCTGCCCTTCGATCTCGGCAGCTTCCGGCTGGATATCGTCAGCGTGGCGCAGCGTGAACGGGACGCTGCCCTGCAATGGCTGATCGAACAAATCGTCGCAGTCAATGAACACGGCAGTCTGCCGCGGTGAGGCGACAGGCTGCCCTTGGCGCCTCGTGCGGCGATTGCCGGAACGTTACGCCATTCCCGGCGGTTTTCCACGGGCAACAAAAAACCCGCCGCAGCGGGTTTTTCCTGACCATCCGAATCCTTCCGGGTGCCGTCCTGGCGATGGTCGATCTTCCTTGATCCTGAGCGCGTCCTGCGCTTCAGAGCTGGGCATAGATTAATCATCCGACTGAGCCAGCTGAAGAGCAAATGACTGGGATCCTTGTAAGCCTTTCGCCATAGGAGGGAACAAACGCATCGTCGGAACGCCTCTCTCAGCGCTGACTCGAAAAAAACCCTAAAAAGCGATGCGCTTGATGCGTTAAGGTAGCGCTGTCGCTTCTGCGCTATCACCACAAGGACCTGGAGATTGGCCAATCTCGGGCAGTAATCTTTCAACGCAGGCACGAACACGCCGCCAGCTGCGCAATATAAGACTCATAAGTTTTCGTCGAAATATCAGAATTTCAATTCTATAAAAACGACGAGATAAGCGACTGTAAACTATGGAAATAAATGGCTGATTTTGTCTTTTTAAAATATTCAGCAGCCACTTTAAATCCGCCTCAAGACAAACAACGCTGTACATATCTTTTTATATGCGTATATTCGGGGTCACTGCTTCGCAATTAACACTTCGACACCCGGCATGAAGTTTCTCTGTTTCATCTCCTCGGTTCGTTTTGCTTCTCGCTTCTCAGTCTCGGCGCCGAACAATTCAGCGCTGCAGCCTTAAAACACCTGGGAGATACTCATGTCTACTCGTCAAAATGGCACAGTTAAATGGTTCAACGATGAAAAAGGTTTCGGCTTTATTACGCCGACCGACGGCAGCGAAGACCTGTTCGTTCATTATCGTTCGATCGAAAGCGCAGGCTTCAAAAGCCTGAGTGAAGGCCAAGCCGTTTCTTTCATGGCCACTAAGGGCCAGAAAGGGATGCAGGCTGATCAGGTTCAAGTCTCTTAAGACGCCTGAAATAAAAAGCCCCGCTTCGGCGGGGCTTTTTTTCGTCTGGAGTATTTAAATCAGCTAAAAAATACTGTCCAGTCGTGGACATACTTGAGCCATTGATAACTCCAGAGATAAGTCAGACGGTGGCTGCATAATGCATCAGGATGGCAGAATCCAAGCTTCGCTGGAGCGGTATTCCTTGCCTTTACCAGAAGGAGTTTTCGAGTGCCGTCAACCTAGGCTGCGTAATGCCTAACACGAAGCGTCTGTGCAAGCTGCACGCACTCTGCAGCACATTGCAGGGTGCGGAAAAGCAAAAACCCGCCGAAGCGGGTTTTTTCTGACCTATCCGAGTCCATTCGAGTGCCTTCCTGGCAATGGTCGATCATCCTGATCCTGAGCGCTTCCTGCGCTTCAGAGTGGGCATAGATTAATTAGTTGAACGCTGGAGCTGTAGTGGTGATCGCGCAGATTCTTGTAAGCCTTTGGCTATTCATGCCACCGGCGCTCGACCTTGATACTGCTGTAAATCACCACGTCTCATACAAACTTTGCATCGTTATTACGCCATTTCATTCAAAACTCCATGATTTAGCTGGTATCGGTCAAATTGAAGACAGGGCATGAGAAATGAGCAGCTCTCTCAAAAACCCTACTTTTCCTGAGTATTACGCCTGTGTTCAGCTCATTTATGGCCGAGATTTTTGGACATCCGATGTTTACGAGGCTGCCCTTCGCCCAGCTCTGCGCTGTCACTGCGGCCCACCTTGGGGAGATATGGATTCAGGATGGCTTGCGGTAGCGGCTCGGATGCCAGTAGCCCGACAGCAGCGGCAGTGCCGGCCCCTGCCAGCCCCGTCGGCGCAGCTGCGTGGCGATCAGTGCGTTCATGATCTTGTGCCCCATCAGCAACACGCTGCCATGGGTTTCCGCCAGCTCGATAAGCCTGTCGGCCGCGACACTGGCGCGTCGCCTGGATTCGCTCACCGGCTCGGTATGACGTGCGAAACCAAGAAACCAAGCCGTGCGGAAGGTAATACGCCAGACCCGCGAAGGCATCAACGGATAAGCCCAATCCGGATAAGGCAGATGCGCCTCGGCGAACAATGGATCGGGCTGGTACAGGCATTGGCAGTCCAGATGGTCGCGCGACTCCACGCAGCGCATCAGCGAGCTGCAGACCACAATGCCAACCGACTCAGCAAGGCGTCGCAAGGCTTCGGGCCGCTCGCGACCCACCACACTGGCAGCATTGTAATGCTCGACCCAGCGCTTCATGTCGGCTGGCGTACTCCATGGGTCGGCGTTGTGGTCAGGCCGCCCGTGACGCACCAGGATGATCTGCATGAAGGGACTACCAGAGGAGGACATTGCTCATTCGAAACGCAACGGCAACGGCGGGTTCCGGACTAGACAACGATAATGAAAAGTGAAGCGGATTTCGCAGGGAAGGCCCTGGTGGAAGCCAGGGCCGGATGCCTTACTTGTCGAGCTCTTCCTGTTTTTCCAGGAATTCCTCTTCGAGCATCGCATCCTTTACCGCCTGCGGTTGCTCGTCACGCAACGGATCATTGAGTTCGCCGCCAGAGAGCACCTTGGTGTCCAACTTGCCGATCAGGTGATCCAGAGCGTGGCGCATCTTCTCAGCGGCACCTTCAACCGCCAACTGAAGAGATTCGGCCTTGTGTGTCACCGATACGGCCTGATGGCCTTTCGGGCGGGCTTCGATCTGGCAGCGCTTGTCATCAGCGCCGGCCTTCTGTGCGTTCTCGTCGCTGACGTGCACTTCGATGCGAGTGAGGAAATCGTCGAAACGCTCCAGCCGCTCCTCTACGGTCGAACCGACCCATTCATGTAGTTCGACACTGCCGGGGATGTGATGGCTGTTGACTTGAACATGCATACGACTACTCCTGATTGATGACGTACCTACTAGGGTTCGAGGCGTCTGTACCGCCGAGGTTCAGCGGTTTCGTCTGGTTGAATTGTCGCCAGCGGCGGTCTGACCTTAGCTGACCCAGGTCAGTGAAGCGCTTGAGCTCAGAAAGCCGGCGCCTCGAAGCCCAGAGCCTCCTAGGCTTGCTACTCTTCCATGAGCGGACGATAGCGGCGCTGATATTCACATCCTGCCTGAAGAAAATTGCCGGCATTCGATGAGGTCCGCGTGCTTTACCCTAGTCTCGCCCGCGTTGCCTGCTGACCTGGTCGGCTCGCACGCCGAGCCGCCAGCCCACCCCACCCCAGACCGCCGCGCTTGCCGCGCCCACCAGAGCGACCAGCCAGACACCTTGGCCAAGGCTGTCGAGCAGAGCCTTGCCCCAGCCGCTGAGGGCATCACCACCGCGATAAACCACGGTATCGATGAAGTTCTTCGCCTTGTATTTGCTCTCGGCATCCAGCGGTGCGAACAGCATCTCGCGGCCCGGGCGGACAAAGGCATATTCGCCAACGCGACGCACAATCATCACCGTCGCCAGCACAGCAAAGCTCGGAGCCAGCGCCAGGCCAACGAACCCCAGGCAGACCAGCGCCGGTACTGCGGTAAGCAGCACCCGCACCCCGAGCCGCTGGGCGATGCGCCCGGTGATGAACAGCTGCGACAGCAAAGCGCCGGCCTGCACCACGAAGTCAATCGCACCGAAGACTCGTACCTGCTCGGCGCGATCGGGAAAGAGCTCGGCCACCAGCCGCGCCTGTTCGAAATAGAGGAAGGTACTGGCGGTAGTCAGTAGCAATACAAAAACCGCGATGCCTAGCAGATAGCCCGAACCGAGCACGCGGGTCAGCCCGCTGAAGGGATTACCTGTCACCGGTCGCCGCGGGCTTTCGGCGCGTTCGGCACCGGGGCGGCCGGCACCAAGCACTTCGCGCCAAGCCATCAGGTAGTGCTTGATCGCCACCGCTACCGACAGTAGCAGCGCCGCCAGCAGCATCAGTCCGAACTGCCCGAGCACACCTACGAGCAGCGCGCTCAGGGCAGGCCCCATCAGCCCACCAACGCTGGCACCGGCGGCAATGAAGGCGAACAGCCGACGCGCCTGGGGGGCGTCGAACACATCGGCCATCAGGCTCCAGGCTACCGAAACCACGAACAGGTTGTAGACCGAGATCCACACGTAGAACACCCGAGCCAGCCAGATGCTGTCGCGCAGAACAAAGAACAGCCCGGCAAACAGCAGCAGGTTGACGCAGAAGAAGCCGTACACCCAGTCGATGTAATGAATGCGCGCTACCCGCGAGTTGAGCCAGGCGAACAGCGGCACCGCCACCAGCATGGCGACGAAGGTCGCGGTGAACAGCCACTGCAGGTTTTCAACGCCGCCCTGAATACCCATCGACTCGCGAATCGGCCGCAGCATGAAATAGCCGGTGAACAGGCAGAAAAACAGGCCGAATCCTGCCAACGCCGCACGCAGCTCGCCTGGGCGGGCATTGATCAGCGCAGCGACATGCGCCGCAAACGGCATGATCATCCAGCCCCAGCTCGGAGCCCCTCGACCGCATTCATCGAAAGGCTTCGACAATCAGTTCCCGCTGGCGCGCGTCCGGCAATCGGCCCTGGCCGGCCATGATGTTGTCAGCCATGTAGCGCGGATTGGATGTGGCCGGTATCACCGTGGTCACTGCCGGCTCGGCAAGGATGAACTTGAGCAGCAGCTGCGCCCAGGAGCTGGCATCGATGTCCGCCGCCCAGCTCGGCAACGGTTTTCCCTTGACTCGCGAGAGCAGGTTACCGCGGGTAAAGGGCCGGTTGATCAGCGTGGCAATGCCGTGCTCGGCGCAATACGGCAGCAACCGCCTTTCAGCATTGCGCTCGCTGACTGAATAGTTGAACTGGACGAAATCGACAGGCTCCTGCTTGAGCACTTCTAGCAGCCGATCGTGGGCGGATTCGACATAGTGCGTCACGCCTATGTAGCGGATACGACCTTGCTCCTTGAGAGTGCGCAACAGCTGGAGCTGGGTGCGCGTGTCCTGCAGGTTGTGCACCTGGATCAGGTCGATCACTTCAGTCTGCAGCGCCTCGAAGCTCTCTTCGATCTGCGCCAGTCCACGCGCGCGGCCGGTGGCGGACACCTTGCTGGCAAGAAACACTTGCTTACGCGCATCGCCGCGCTGGACCAGCTCACCGACCACCCGGTCAGCATTGCCGTAGCTCGGCGCGGTATCGATCACCCTTGCGCCACCCTCGACGAGCACCCGCAGCACCTCGAGCAGGGTTCGCATCTCGTCATCGTCGAGTTGAACGTCATGTGTCCGCGAGGTACCCAGCCCGATCACCGGAAGCATCTCGCCGGTCGCAGGAATCGCGCGCTGGCGCAACGGCTCGGCCCCTCTTGCCAGCAACGGCAGCAGTGGCCCGAGGGCGGCAACAGTGGCTAACAGGGCGGAACGACTGAGCAGCTGGCGGCGAGTCTGCATGAGCGGATCTCCAGGTGGGGCGACGGCGACCTTTGAGTATGGTCGACATCGCCCGCAGCGCTGGCTGATATCCACTCTAGAACTTTTCCGATTGTGACAGCGCGGCAATGGCAGACGCAGGGGGATGGCACTTACCGAGAATGACAGCCATCGGGGCTGCCTTCACGATAGTGGCATTATGCTTTCATTTCGGGTTTACTTCGCCTCCAGAACGGTACACGTCGGCTCCCGCTACCAAATGAGCCGCGGCTTGCCATCCATCGAGATGACGATGCACCCAACCCCTTCACGTTCCAGCGCACAACCGACCAGCACAACACCAGTGAGACGCCGCCGCCGGCGGCAGCGCCTGATCAGCCTGGCCTATGCGCTCGGGCTGCTGCTGATATTTATGCTCAGCCTGTTGTTGTTACCGAACGACACCGGGCTTGGCAAACTGCTGTGGGGGGCACGCGACCCCGGCTAGCCGGGCGCCGCGCGCCCAATCAGACCTGGAAGCGACCCACCAGGCTCGCCAGAGTCTGCGACAGCCCGGACAATTGCTGACTGGCCTGCATGCTCTTCGTAGAATTGGCAGCCGCATCATCGGACAGGTCGCGTATATCGCTGATGTTGCGCGCAATCTCCTCGGTCACGCTGCTCTGCTCCTCGCACGCTGTGGCAATCTGCGCCGCCATGTCATTGATGCGCTGTACCGACTCCGCCGTGTCGGCCAACACCTGATCGACGCCGGCAGCACGCTCCACACTGTCTCGCGCCTTGCCACTGCCGGCGTGCATGGCCTGCACGGCCTTGGCGACCCCACCCTGCAACCGCTCAATGCGTAGCTGGATGTCCTTCGTCGAATCCTGAGTACGGCCCGCCAACGCCCGTACCTCATCCGCCACCACGGCGAAACCACGTCCCTGCTCGCCGGCCCGGGCAGCCTCGATGGCAGCGTTGAGCGCAAGCAGGTTGGTCTGTTCAGCAATACCGCGAATCACTTCGAGCACCGCACCAATGCTCGCGGTCTCTTCAGCCAGTGCCTCAATGGTCTGCGAGGTGCTTTCCACTTCCTGAGCCAGCTGACGGATTGACTGGACGGTGCTGGTGACCACCGCTGCGCCCTGGCTTGACTGCTGCTGCGCATTGCGTGCCGCATCGGAAGCGTTCTGTGCATTCAGCGCGACCTCGTGCACCGCAGCGCTCATTTCCGTCGCCGCCGTGCTGACCTGGTCCACCGCGGCATGTTCGCTGCTGATCAGTTGATCGTTCGTCGCCGCCATCCTGGCCATATCACGCGCCGCCGCATCGACTTCTCCGGTAACCCGACCGACTTCAGCGATCAGCGGTTGCAGCTTGTCGAGAAAACGGTTGAACGCATTGCCGAGTTGACCCAGTTCGTCAGCCGACCGCACATCCAGCCGGACGCGCAGGTCGCCGTCGCCCTCGGCAATCTGTTGCACACGTTCGAGCAAGCGCTGCATAGGCCGCAGCACCACCAGAGGTAGACCCACCACCAGCAACACGCAGCCGACCAAGCCAACAGCCAACATGATGATCTGCTGCTTTGCTGTCGCCGCGCCTTCAGCGATGGCGACCTCGCCTTCGCTGTTCGCCGCCGCCGCTTCAAGATCGCCCAGTTTGTCGATGGCGTCACGCATGGCATCGAAGCTCGACTCGCTGTCACCAAAGCTCAGTGCACTGGCGGCCAGTGGGTCGAGGTCGATCTGCTCAATCACCCGCTGCGAAACCTCAGACCATTGCTGAAAGCCACGGTTGAACTGCTCGACCAACGCCAGCGCTTCCGAACTTGGCTGCATGGCCGCGTACTGCTGCACGCGGTCGTAGGCCTGCTTGAGGTTTTCTGCATGGCTGGCCTTGAGCGGCTGGACGTGGTCGCCCGCATCGCTGTCGAGCAGGCTGCGCTCGGCGACAAAGGCCTGATACAGGTCACGGTCGGCATTGAGCAGTAGCCCGATGGCGGGTAGGTGCCGTGTCGCCAGCTGCTGGCTCGAATCGGCCACATGGTTGACGCCACGCATGCCGACGAACCCCATCAGCACCAGTAGCAGGGCCAGCGCCGCAATGGGCAGGGTAATTTTCCAGCGGAATCCGAGATCGGTGAACAAGCGAGACATGGCGTCGCTCCTTATGGGGCTTTCCTTGCTATCGGCCACAAAAACTGCGGCAACAGGTCGCTCGTCGACAATTGCACAGCCGCAATCGATTTCCGTTGAGCCACGTCATCTGGAGTCGCCGCCACGCTCAGTACTTCCGGATGAAGACCAAGGTTGCATGGCGATCTTCGACCCGGCGGTCGATAACGTGGCTGACGGTGACGGCGCCGAACGGGCATACAGCTCGCGGTCTGAGCGCCGATAACAAAAAAGTAGCCTCTGATCGACGGCTGATCAGTGCGGGAGCGGCCGAGTTTCCCGCTTCCTATCCTCAAGCGCGAGTAACGCCCATGATTTCGCTCTCCCGATTCAAGCCAGGCCATACGCAATCCACCGGCACGGCGAGCCTGCTCTGCTCGGCTCAGCAGCTCTCACAGCAGCTCGCCGCCCTGCGCTTCAACCCGACCTACATCGCCGGCTTCGTCTCGCCGCATGTGGATCTTGACGAAGTCGCCAGGCAGATATCGCAGCGCTTTCCGCAGGCGACGATCAGCCTGTGCACCACGGCGGGCGAGCTCTCCAGCGAGGGCCAGCGGCTGTACTGTGCGACCGGCACGCAGTGGGATCGGGTGGTGTTGCAGCTGTTCGACGCCAGCGTCATCGCCGCCGCCGAGATCGTCCGCGTGCCGCTGGAGTGCGAGGACATCCGCGGCGGGGGTCAGCGGCTGTCGATGGGCGAGCGCATCGCGCGCCTCACGGCGTCCATTAAGCGGGTGCAGGTGTCGATGAAGATCGACTACCGCGACACCCTCGCCAACATCTTCTTCGACGGCCTCTCCGCTTCGGAATCCTTCTTCATGGAGGCCCTGTACGAGTCCGGTCGTTTCCCCTGCCTGTTCGTCGGCGGCTCGGCCGGCGGCAAGCTGGATTTCCAGAAGACACAGCTGCATGACGGCAAGCGCAGCTACCAGAACCATGCACTGATCGTCTTCCTCAAGTGCGCGCGAGACGTACGCTTCGGCGTCTTCAAGAGCCAGAACTTCGAGCCCACGCCGCTCAGCCTGAGCGTACTCAGTGCCTCCCTGGAAGAGCGCTACATCAGCCAGGTGGTCGACGCTCGCGGCAACATCCGCACGATGGTCCAAGCGCTGTGCGAGGCGCTCAAATGCGCGCCGCAAGAGCTGGAGCAGCGGCTCTCGGACTACTCGTTCGCCATTCGCGTGGGCGAGGAAGTGTTCGTCCGCTCGATCTCGCAGATCGATTTCACCAACGAGCGTGTGCACCTGTTCTGCGACGTCGCGCCCGGTGAGGAGCTGATCATGGTCAAGCGCACCCCGCTGGCCGAGACGACCCGCCGCGACTATCAGAACTTCATGCAGAACAAGCCCGGCAAGCCGCTGGTGGGCATCCTCAACGATTGCATCCTGCGCCGGCTGAACAACGAGCAGGCACTGGACGGCATGGACCCGGTGTTCGATGACGTGCCGGTGACCGGTTACTCGACCTTCGGCGAGATCCTTGGCCTTAACCTCAACCAGACGCTGACGGCGGTGTTCTTCTTCCGCACCAACGGCAAGGACGAGTTTCACGACGAGTACACTGACAACTTCATCGCCTACCATGGCGAGTTCAAGGCGTTTTTCCTGCGCCGGCAGATCAAGAAGCTGACCGGCCTGAGCCAGGTGGTGGTCAAGCAGATCGAACAGTTCAAGCGCCAGGACTACAGCAGCGCGGTGGACATCAATGGCCTTGACGAGCACATCCGCCCGGTGTTCCGCGGCCTGGCCGACCTTGGCCAGGTGCTGTCCCAGGCCGACCATGAACGGCAGTCCATGTCCGAGCAGCTGAGCCAGTGCGCCAACGAGCTTCACGGCTCGATGGACGATCTGACGCTGAACATCAACCAACAGGGCACCGTCATCGAACAGGCCGGCAGCTCGGTCAAGCAGATGGTCCACCAGGCCGACGAGGTGGTCAGCAGCGCCCGCGACCTGGCGCAGTCCAGTCAGCGCATTCAGTCGGTGGTGCAGACCATTCAGCAGATCGCCGGACAGACCAATCTGCTGGCGCTGAACGCGGCAATCGAGGCGGCACGTGCAGGGGAGCAAGGTCGCGGTTTCGCAGTGGTGGCCGACGAGGTGCGCAAGCTGGCCGAGATAACCGGCAAGAACGCCGAGGAAATCGGCACCGACATCGACCGTCTGGCCAGCGAGATTCGCGCGGTGGCGCAGCATATCGAAACCCAGTCGGCCGGTGTCGGCTCGCTGACCGGGCTGCTCGATGCGCTGGAAAACTCGAGCAACCTCACCGCCGGGACCTCACGCCAGACCAAGGGCGTTGCCGACCGGCTGATCGGCCTGACCGCGCGCTAACCAGCTAGGCGCGCGCGAACCTCGGCGTAGGGATAGGCCTCCAGCGAGGCGAAGCCGGAGAGCTGGCGCGCCTTGAGCTTGGTGAACACCGGCACGCTGATGCCGCAGAGAAAGCGCGTCAGGCACTCGGCGCTGGGCGCGCCGCCCTTGAGCTGCATGTAGTGCTGACTGAATTCTGCGCAGCGCGCGGACAGGTCGATCTGCTCAAGCGGCGCCAGTGCCGGCGGTTCCGGCAGTCGGGCGACCTGCCCGTTGCAGACCGAGCAATGTCCGCAGCGCTTCGGTGCCTGGCGATCACCGAAATAGGCGGCCAGCCGTTGACTCAGGCATTCGGCGGACTCGAACAGCGCCAGCATGTTGTCGATGCGGGTGATTTCGCTGGCTTCGTGCCCTTTGAAATAGGCATGCAGTTCGCCGCTCAGCAACTCGGCATCGAAGTGTGTGTCGAGCAGCGCATAGACCTCAGTCATCTGCTTGCTCTCCAGCTCAATCCAGCCCTTTTCCTGGAAATATTCCAGCGCCTTGACCACCCGCGCGCGGTCAGCGCCGTGCTGCTGATAAAGCGCGTCGAAATCCAGGGTGCACCAGGTCCGTGCCCGCGCCGAACTGTGCACGATGGCCTCGACGAATTGGCGCCGCTCGCCTTCGAACTTCGCCACCAGCACGTCAGATTCGAGCAGGTATTTGAAGCGGTACTCGGCGAAATAGGCGAAACGCGGTGCGATGTTCCCCCGCAACTCCAGCTGCACCAGCAGGGTTTTCAGCGGCAGCTGGCGAATGTTGCTCTGGTCCGACAGCTGATTAAGCATCAGCTCCCACTGCCCGCCTGCGCCGGCCTGCTGCAGCTCGTCGAGCACGCTGCGGATGCCCTCGCGTTCCGGCGTATCGCCATAGACGAAGTTCTGCAGCACGCTGAGGCTGTCGCGATTGGCCAGTACCAGGCAGTCGGAGGGCTTACCGTCGCGCCCGGCCCGGCCGATCTCCTGGCTGTAATTCTCCACCGACTTGGGCAAGTCGTAGTGCACCACATTGCGAATATCCGCCTTGTCGATGCCCATGCCGAAGGCGATGGTGGCGACGATGCAGTTCAACTCGCCGGCCATGAAGCGGCGCTGGATCGACTCACGCCGCTCGTGCGCCATGCCCGCATGATAGGCGCTGGCCGGGAAGCCGCACTGCGCCAGGTGCTCGGCCACCTGCTCGGCAGTCTTCTGCTGGGTGACGTAGACGATGGTGGGCTGACCGCTCCTGTCGCCCAGCCACTCCACCAGCCGGCGCTGCTTGTTGACGCCGCTGACCGGCTCCACCAGTAGGTTGAGGTTGGGCCGGTAGAAACCGGTGGTGACCACATCATCCGGCTCGATGGCGAACTTAGCCTGCATATCGGCGATCACCGGCGGCGCCGCCGTGGCGGTCAGCAGCAATGTCTGTGGAATGTTGAACTGGCGCTGATAGTCGGGAAGCTTGAGGTAGTCCGGGCGAAAATTGTGCCCCCACTCGGAGATGCAGTGCGCCTCGTCGACCACCAGCAGCGAGATTGGCACCTGACTGATGAAGTTGCGAAATCGCTCGTTCTTCAGCCGCTCCACCGAGATCATCAGGATCTTCAGTTCTCCGGACCTGGCGCGGGCCATGGTGTCGCTGGCCTGCTCACGGCTCTGCGCGGAATCGATGCTGCCGGCGGCGATGCCATGGCGTTGCAGAAAGGCCAGTTGATCCTGCATCAAGGCCAGCAGCGGCGAGACGACCAACGTCAGGTGTGGCGACAGCAGCGCCGGCAACTGGTAACACAGGGATTTACCCGAGCCGGTGGGAAAGATCGCAGCCGCCGAGCGCCCAGCTACCACGGCGCGAATGGCCTGCTCCTGGCCGGGACGGAAGCCGTCATAGCCGAATGTCTGCTTGAGGGTCTGCTCGATCATGCGGAGTCACGCCTTGGACGGGAGGCCGGAGGGTAACAAAAGAAGGGAGACGGTACTGCAAAGTGACCGGCACGCGGCGACAGACTCGCTAAGGGAAACAGGCATCGCGTTCGGGGAAGCGGCGTTGCTCGATTTTTGCGCACTGCAAACGCAGCGGGCTGGCGTCTTCAACAACACGCGAAGCCGCACCGCCGCAGAACGAACTGCGGCGGCACAGAGGCAGAGAACGCTTCGCGCTCGCTCGAAAAACTTAGAAGCGGTCGCGGATGATCACTTCGTCGAACGGCAGCTTGCCCACACGCGGCTTGGGGTCGACGGTGCGCTTGCCGACCGCGACCATCATCGCGATGACGTGGTTGTCCGGCAGGTTGATCAGCTTGGCAACCGCATCGAAATCGAAGCCATCCATCGGGCAGGAATCCAGACCCTTGCCGCGCGCCGCGAGCATCAGCGTCTGGGCCATCAGGCCGCAGCTGCGCATGGCCTCGTCACGCTGGACCTGCGGTTTACCACGGTAGTAGTTATCGATGGCACCGGCCATGTAGTCCTGCACCTCGGGCGGTGCGCCTTCCCAAACGCGGCGAACATTCTTCTCCCAGCTGTCGACCTGGGCACAGACCACCACCAGCATCGAGGCATCGGTCATCTGCGCCTGATTCCAGCCCACCTCGCGGATCTGCGCGCGCAATTGCGGGTTGCTCACTTCGACGAAGCGTACGTGCTGCAGGTTGAACGCCGACGGTGCCAGCAACGCCAATTGCAAGAGTTCGTCTTTCTCTTCTTTGCTGAGCTGAAAGCTGGGGTCATACGCCTTGACGGCGCGGCGGGTCTGGATGGCTTCTTCAATCTGCATGGCGTGGCTCCAATAAAGTCTAAACGTGGCCGCTATGCTATGCGCAGCCTCCTATCGAATCCATCCGTCTTGATTGATGGAAGTTATCAACCGAACCGATGGAAAGGCTCGAGCAAAGGCCTCCCTATGGGTCTGCTGCATTCACAGGTAACCCTGGCAAGAGTGATCAAAGCCCTTCGGCCACACCGCACCGGCGGAGCGACACCCATGAAAAAGCCGCCCGAAGGCGGCTTGTTCGAACGCCTGGAGCTACGGCTTAGAGCTGCGGGCCAGCGGCCTTGATAGCGTCGGAAACGTCGAACTTCTTGAAGTTCTCGATGAACTTGTTCGCCAGCTCTTTGGCCGCTTCGTCGTAGGCATTGGCATCAGCCCAGGTGTTGCGCGGGTTGAGCAACTGGGTGTCGACACCGGTGACGGCCTTGGGCACGTCGAGGTTGATAATTGGCAGATGCTCGGTTTCGGCACCAACCAGCGAACCGCTCTGGATCGCTGCGATCACGGCACGCGTGGTCGGGATATTGAAACGCTTGCCGACGCCGTAGCCACCGCCGGTCCAGCCTGTGTTGACGAGGTAGACCTTGGAGCCGAACGCCTGGATGCGCTTGATCAGCAGCTCAGCATAGACGCCAGCGGGGCGTGGGAAGAACGGCGCGCCGAAGCAGGTGGAGAAGGTCGACTTGATGCCGCTGCCCGAACCCATTTCGGTAGAACCCACAAGGGCGGTGTAGCCGGAGAGGAAGTGGTAAGCCGCCTGCTCTTCGTTAAGGATCGACACTGGAGGCAGAACACCAGTCAGGTCGCAGGTCAGGAAGATCACCGCGTTCGGCTCGCCGCCCAGGTTCTTCTCGGAACGCTTCTCGACGTATTCCAGCGGGTAGGCAGCGCGACTGTTCTGAGTCAGGCTGTCATCGGTGTAGTCGGCGGCGCGCTCGCCGTTCAGTACCACGTTTTCCAGCACGGTGCCGAACTGGATGGCTTTCCAGATGACAGGCTCGTTCTTCTCGGACAGATCGATGCACTTGGCGTAGCAGCCGCCTTCGATGTTAAACACCACACCGGTGCCCCAGCCGTGCTCGTCGTCGCCTATCAGATGACGCGATTCGTCTGCCGACAAGGTGGTCTTGCCAGTGCCAGAAAGACCGAAGAACAGCGTCACGTCGCCATCGTCGCCAATGTTGGCGGCGCAGTGCATCGGCAGTACGTCTTTCTCCGGCAGCAGGAAGTTCTGTACCGAGAACATGGCCTTCTTCATCTCACCGGCGTAGCGCATGCCTGCGATCAACACTTTCTTGGCGGCGAAGTTGATGATCACGCAACCATCGGAGTTGGTGCCGTCACGCTCGGGCACGCACTCGAAGTTCGCCACGTTGAGTACCTTCCACTCTTCCTTGCCGGCCGGGTTGTAGGTTTCCGGGTTGATAAACAGCTGGCGACCAAACAGGTTCTGCCAAGCGGTGGCGGTGGTCATCTTGACCGGCAGGTAGTGATCTTCGGCGGAGCCAACATGCACGTGGGAAACGAAGAAGTCCTGGTCGCGGTTGAACGCCTCGACGCGATCCCACAGCGCATCGAACTTGTCGGCCGGGAACGGACGGTTGATCGCCCCCCAGGCAATGGAGGCCTGAGTGCTGGGCTCCTCGACGATATAGCGGTCAGCTGGCGAACGACCGGTCCGGTGGCCGGTTTTCACGACGAGCGCGCCAGTGGCGGCCAATTCACCTTCACCGCGCTTGATGGCTTCTTCGACCAGTTGAGCGGTGCTGATGTCGATGTATACGGCGTTAGTGGCTTGCGTCATGAGTTTCCCGTCGGCCCTGGGCCGATTCCTCCATGCTTTGTAGCCCACAGAGTAGTGGACTACACCGAAAAAAAGTGCGCGCGATTATGACAGAAATGACGCTGCGCTGGGTATGAGGGCGTGATGGCGAAAAGGTTCCTAGTCCCGCAAAGCCTTTAATGTCGCGTGTCGGACGGGCCCTCTATTCCCGCACCCGCGAACAGTTGGGCGATATCCGCCGCGTCGAAGCGGTAGCTGTGGTTGCAGAACTGGCAGTCAATGGTGATGGCGCCGCCCTGCTCCGTCAGCAATTGCTCAGCGTCTTGCTGGCCGAGACTGATGACCGCATTGGCTGAGCGCTCGCGAGAGCAGCTGCAACGGAACACGATCGGACGCGGTTCGAACAACCGAACCTGCTCTTCATGATAGAGACGATGCAGGATGGTCTCGGTATCGAGACCCAGCAACTCTTCGGTCGACAGGGTATCGGCCAGGGTACGCAGGTGCTGCCAGCTGGCTTCACGCTCTTCGCCGTCACGGATGCGGTCGGCTGGCAGCTGTTGCAACAGCATGCCACAAGCACGGCGACCATCCGCCGCCAGCCAGAAGCGCGTCGGCAACTGTTCAGACGAGGCAAAGTAGTTCGACAGGCTGTCCGCAAGTGTCACGCCGTCCAGCGCAACAATGCCCTGATAACGCTGCCCCTGGGCCGGGTCGATGGTCATCGCCATCACGCCATCGGGCATTAACTCTGACAAGGTCGCGCCAGGTGTCAGCTGCGTTTCGTCGTAGCGAGCAATGCCGCGCATCTCGCGGTTGCTCGAACATTCGACCATCAACAAGGGTACGGCGCCCGAAGAGCGAGCCTGCAACACCATCAGGCCGTCGAACTTCAGCGTGCCAACCAGCAGCGCCGCCGCCGCCAGTAGTTCGCCAAGCAACTGGGCAACTTGTTCGGGATAGGTGTGCTTGGCCAGGACTTCGGCATAGCTGCGCTCAAGCCCAACCCATTCGCCGCGCACGTCGGTGTCATCGAAGAGAAAGCGTTGGGTGTAATCGGTATCGAGCATGGGCATGACCAGAGCAGGTGGGCGTTCGGGACCGTTTGCAAACAGCGAAACGTTTACGTCTCGGCAATCTGGCGGCGCCTAGTAGAGAAAGGACCGCATTCTAGGGTGAAAGTGACGGCCGTCCAACCAGACGCAGTCAACCGGCGTCAGAACGAAAGCGCTGCAAGGCACGGCGTTGTTTCTTGCTCGGCTTGCCATCGGTTTCCACGCCCAGGCTGCCTGCTTTACGCAGGGCGGCGGCGGTTTCGCGTCGGGACAGGCTTTCGGCTGTCTCTTCATAGAGCAATTGCGCCTCAGGTGCGCCCTTGCGCACCGCCGACAGCGCACGAATCACCACCGTACGCTCATCAAAGCCTGCACGTATCACCAGTTCTTCGCCAAGCTTGGGTTCCTTGCTCGGCTTGCACCGTTCACCGCGGCAATGCACCTTGCCACCCTCGATGGCCGCCTTTGCCAGCGCCCGCGTTTTGAAGAAACGCGCTGCCCATAGCCATTTGTCCAGACGGACTTTGCCGTCGTCTTTCTCACTCATGATTCAACTCTGTCTAGCGTCTCGTTGTCATAGGTTGGAACAGGGAGATGCGGTTGTCATGCAGCCTGTCTAGAATGCGCGGAAATTTACTGGATACGCTTTTGAACAGTCCCGACCTCCAGACCATCATCGGTTTGCGCGAATGGATCGCCCTGCCCGAACTCGGCGTGGTCGGCCTGCGCGCAAAGATCGATACCGGCGCCAGCACCTCGGCCCTACATGCGACCGACATCAGCGAATTCAAGCGCAATGGCGAACGCTGGGTCCGTTTCACGGCGCACCTGGGTACGCTGGTGCAGAGCCGCCACCGCTGCGAAGCGCGGCTGGTGGCGCGCAAGATCATCAAAAGCTCGAACGGGCACGTACAAACGCGTTATGTGGTGCGTACGCTGTTGGCGCTGGGCGACCACCTGTGGCCGGTCGAATTCACCCTTACCTGTCGCAAGACCATGCGCTATCGCTTACTACTGGGGTCAAAAGCCCTGATGGACGGCAAATGGCTGGTCGACCCTGCTCGCACCTACGTGCAGGAAAAACCCCAGACTCTCACTCTTTCCGGTGCCCAATGAAAATCGCCGTGCTGTCGCGCAACCCACGCTTGTATTCGACCCGCCGTCTGGTGGAGGCCGGCCAGCAACGTGGCCATGAGGTGGTCGTCATCGACACCCTGCGCGCGTACATGAACATCGCCAGTCACAAGCCGCAAATCCATTACCGCGGCCGTCCGCTGGAAGGCTTCGACGCGGTGATCCCGCGGATCGGCGCCTCCGTCACCTTCTATGGCTGCGCGGTGCTGCGCCAATTCGAAATGCAGGGCGTTTTTCCGCTGAATGAATCAGTGGCCATTGCCCGCTCGCGCGACAAGCTGCGCTCGCTGCAACTGTTATCGCGCCGTGGTATCGGCCTGCCGGTGACCGGCTTTGCCCACTCGCCTGACGACATCGCCGACCTGATCCAGATGGTCAACGGCGCGCCGCTGGTGATCAAGGTGCTCGAAGGCACCCAGGGCATCGGCGTGGTGATGTGTGAAACCGCCACCGCCGCCGAGTCGGTGATCGAGGCCTTCATGGGCCTCAAGCAGGACATCATGGTGCAGGAATACATCAAGGAGGCTGGTGGTGCGGATATCCGCTGCTTCGTGGTTGGCGACAAAGTCATCGCCGCCATGAAGCGTCAGGCCAAACCCGGTGAGTTCCGCTCCAACCTGCACAGAGGCGGCACCGCCAGCCTGATCAAGATCACCCCGGAAGAACGGATGACCGCCATCCGCGCGGCCAAGGTGATGGGCCTCAGCGTGGCCGGCGTCGATATCCTGCGTTCCAACCACGGCCCGCTGGTGATGGAAGTGAACTCTTCCCCAGGCCTGGCAGGCATTGAAGAGACTACCGGCAAGGATGTCGCCGGGCTGATCATTCAGTACCTGGAAAAGAATGCTGGCCCGCATCTGACCCGGACGAAGGGGAAGGGCTAAGCAGGCCCTGGCAGCCAGCAGCAGCCGCTTTGCGCCGAACTCGCGGCTTTAGGGGCTAAGCAATTGGCAAGAGGCGGCTTCAGCTTATGGCTGGCAGCGGCCCTACGGCCTTACCGCATCCCTCGGCAGCAGCAACCCCAACGGCAGACTCACCCGCGCCTCGAGTCCGCCACCTTCGCGGTTGCGTAACTCGATCACACCACCATGTTGCGAGGCGATCCGCTTGACGATCGCCAGCCCCAGCCCGGCGCCCTGGCCGCCACGCGCCTTGTCGCCGCGAATGAACGGGTTGAATATCTCGCCCAGCTCCCGCGGATCAATGCCCGTGCCCCGGTCGAGTACGCTGAGCACGACATAGGGCGCATTGCTGTCTCCCGAAACATGGGCCGCAACCTCGACCCCATGGCCGCCATAACGCAGCGCGTTTTCGATCAGATTAACCAGCAGTCGCTTGATCGAAACCCGCCGCAACGCCAGCTGCGGCATTGGCTCGACACACAGGCGAACACTTTCGCCGTACTGGTTGTAGGGCGCCACGACCTCACGCACCAGTTCGCCCAGATCAACGCTTTCCACCGGCTCGTCACTGCCGTCGCGGACGAAGGCGAGGAACTGGTCGAGAATCGCATTCATGTCCTCGATATCGCGAACCATGTCGTCGGTGAGCTCGGCATCGCTCGACATCAGTTCGAGCGACAGACGCAAGCGCGTCAGAGGCGTGCGCAAGTCGTGAGACACGCCCGCAAGCATCAGCTCGCGCTCGCGGCCGGCCTGCTCGACGTCTTCCGCCATCTGGTTGAACGCGCGATAAACTTCGGTCATCTCGCTCGGCGTGTCACTGATGGGCAAGCGCACGCTGCGACCCTTGCCGATCTGCCGAGCGGCATAGACGAGGCGCTTGAGCGGCAGATTGAGCTGGCTGACGAAAATCCATGCCGCCGCCGTGGACAACAGGCCGATACCGAGAAACCAGCCGAGCACGCTCCAGATCCGTTGCCCGCGCAGCGGATAGGCATACAGAGGCACCTGCAGCCAGTCAGCCCCAAGCTCAGGGGCCCGCACCCAGATCGCCGTCTGCGGCTGGATGCGCACGCGCACCTCGGTGTCATCACCCAGCTCGGTCTGCATTTGCCGCTGGAAGATTTCGGTGTAGGGCCAGTGGTACTCGCTGGGCGGCACCTCCTCGGCGCTGACTCGCTGCAGCCCGGCCGCCTCAGCAATACGTTCACGGTTCTCCTCGTCGGCGGCCCAGTAGGCGCGCAGAGTCAACGCGGCGCCGTGGCTGTACTGGCGATCGACCATGACGTCCTCGTTCATCATCAGGTACACCAGCATCAGTACCTTGGAGAACAGCACCACGATCAGCACCATCCACAGCGTGCGGGCGAAGAAGCTTTGCGGGAACCAGAGCGGGGTTTTCATAGACAAGCCACGGCGCAAACGCCGGTTATCGAGCAGCCCGAGCGGACAGGCAGATTAGCGATAACGGCGGAAGCCCTAAGCATCCGCCGCCTGAAGGTGACTGTGCCGACTTACTTGTTGCCGTCCGGCACGAACACATAGCCGACGCCCCAAACGGTCTGGATATAGCGCGGCTTGGAGGGGTCCGGCTCAATCAGTCGGCGCAGGCGGGAGATCTGCACGTCGATGGAACGCTCGAGCGCATCCCATTCGCGACCGCGGGCCAGGTTCATCAGCTTGTCGCGGGTCAAGGGCTCGCGGGCATGCTGCACCAACGCTTTGAGCACGGCGAACTCACCGGTAGTCAGCATGTGCACCTCATCGCCTTTCTTCAGCTCGCGGGTGCCGAGGAACAGCTCGTAATCGCCGAAGGTGACGGTCTCGTCCTCGCTGCCTGGCGCGCCGGGTACCTGCGGCGCCTGGCGGCGCAGCACCGCCCGAATCCGCGCCAGCAACTCGCGCGGGTTGAACGGCTTGGCGAGGTAGTCGTCAGCGCCCTGCTCCAGCCCATGGATGCGGCTGGCCTCGTCGCCCTTGGCGGTCAGCATAATGATCGGGATCTGATTGCCGCCTTCGCGCAGACGTGAACAGGCGGAAAGCCCGTCCTCGCCCGGCATCATCAGGTCCAGCACGACCAGATGGAACAGCTCGCGGCTGAGCAGACGATCCATCTGCTCGGCACTCTCCACGGTTCGCACGCGATAGCCCTGCTCATCGAGAAACCGCTCGAGCAAGCGCCGCAACCGGGCATCGTCATCGACAATAAGGATCTTTTCGCCTTCGCTGGCGGGCGCAGTGCTGCTCATGGAAACTCCTGGAGAAATCGTCAACGCATTATGCGCACAGTGATAACAGCGCGACTGAAGCCATTGTTAGCAGATTTTGCAGGGCGAAGCCGAGAGCCAATGGAATGAGTCGGCATGACTCTCGCTGGCTTTTTCGTCCGACTGCCCGCCTCAAGCCATCCGCTGCCTTTATAATCGCGCCCTTTCGCGCAGGCCCGGCCTGCATGGTTTGACTGACCCAGGTAGGTTCATGGACAGCATCAATTCTCGCCTCGCCGCTGAACTGGGCGTGCGCCCGCAACAGGTTGCCGCCACCGTGGCGCTGCTCGACGAGGGCTCGACCGTGCCCTTCATCGCCCGTTACCGCAAGGAAGTCACCGGCAGCCTGGATGACACCCAGCTGCGCCTGCTCGAAGAGCGCCTGCGCTACCTGCGCGAGCTGGATGACCGCCGCGCCTCGATTCTTGCCAGCATCGAAGAACAGGGCAAGCTCACGCCCGAACTCAAGCGCGAGATCGACCTCGCCGACACCAAGACCCGCCTCGAAGACCTTTATCTGCCGTATAAGCAGAAGCGCCGCACCAAAGGCCAGATCGCGCTGGAAGCCGGTCTGGGCGAACTGGCCGATGCAATTTTTGCCGACCCCGAGCTGAACCCTGAGAGCGAAGCCGCGCGCTTCGTCGATGCCGAAAAGGGCTTCGCTGATATCAAGGCTGTGCTGGAAGGCGCCAAGTACATCCTCATGGAGCGCTTCGCCGAAGACGCCAACCTGCTGGCCAAGCTGCGCGACTTCCTGACTCACAACGCGACCCTCAGCGCGCGCGTGGTGCCCGGTAAAGAAAACGAAGGCGCCAAGTTCAGCGACTATTTCGAGCATGACGAACCACTGAAGGGCGCGCCGTCTCACCGCGCCCTGGCGATTTTCCGCGGGCGCAACGAAGGCGTGCTGAGCGTCAGCCTGAAGGTCGGCGACGAAGCGCCCGGTACCATGCACCCCGGTGAAGTGATGATCGGCGAGCGCTTCGGCATCGCCAACCGTGGCCGCGCGGCGGATAAGTGGCTGAGCGAAGTGGTGCGCTGGACCTGGAAGGTCAAGCTCTATACCCATCTGGAAACCGACCTGCTCGGCGAGCTACGCGACAAGGCCGAAGACGACGCCATCGGCGTGTTCGCGCGCAACATGCATGACCTGTTGCTGGCCGCGCCGGCCGGCCCGCGCGCTACCCTGGGCCTCGACCCCGGTCTGCGTACCGGCTGCAAGGTGGCGGTGGTCGACGCTACCGGCAAGCTGCTGGATACCGCCACCGTCTATCCGCATGCCCCGCGCAATGACTGGGACGGCACCTTGGCGGTGCTGGCGAAGCTCTGCGCCAAGCACGCCGTCGACCTGATTGCCATCGGCAACGGCACCGCCAGCCGCGAAAGCGACCGGCTCGCCGCCGATCTGATCAAGCAGGTTCCCGGCCTCAAGCTGACCAAGGTGATGGTCTCCGAAGCCGGCGCTTCTGTGTATTCAGCTTCGGAACTGGCCGCCAAGGAATTCCCGGACCTGGACGTCTCCATCCGCGGCGCCGTCTCTATCGCCCGTCGCCTGCAGGATCCGCTGGCCGAATTGGTGAAGATCGAGCCCAAGGCCATCGGCGTCGGCCAGTACCAGCACGACGTTTCCCAGCTCAAGCTGGCGCGGTCGCTGGATGCGGTGGTCGAGGACTGCGTGAACGCCGTCGGCGTCGACGTCAACACCGCTTCGGTGGCGCTGCTGGCTCGCATTTCCGGCCTTAACACCACCCTGGCGCAAAACATCGTCGCCTACCGCGATGCCAACGGGGCGTTCACCGCACGCAGCGAGCTGAAAAAAGTGCCACGCCTGGGCGACAAGACCTTCGAACAGGCCGCCGGTTTTCTCCGGGTGATGAATGGCAGCAACCCGCTGGACGCCTCGGCCGTTCACCCGGAAACCTATCCCCTGGTCAAACGCATCGCCACCGACACCGGCCGCGACATCCGCTCGCTGATTGGTGACTCGGCATTCCTAAAGCGCCTGGATCCGAAGCAATTCACTGACGAAAGCTTCGGTCTGGTGACTGTCAGCGACATTCTTCAGGAGCTGGAAAAGCCCGGACGCGATCCGCGACCCGAGTTCAAGACAGCCGAGTTCCAGGACGGCGTGGAAAAACTCAGCGACCTCACGCCCGGCATGGTGCTCGAAGGCGTGGTGACCAACGTGACCAACTTCGGCGCCTTCGTCGATATTGGCGTGCATCAGGACGGGCTGGTGCACATCTCCGCGTTGTCGGAGAAGTTCGTCAAGGATCCGTACGAGGTGGTCAAAGCCGGCGACATCGTCAAGGTCAAGGTCATGGAAGTGGACATCCCACGCCAGCGTGTCGGCCTGTCCATGCGCATGAGCGATACCCCCGGCGAGAAGGCGGACAACATGCGCGGGGGTAGCAACAACCGTGGCGGCCAGGCACGCGGCGAGCGCAAGACGGCTAAGGCGGAGACCAAGCCGGCTCCGGCCAACAACGCCATGGCTGCGCTGTTCGCCAACGCCAAGAGCCTGAGGAAATAAGCGTGCGTGAAGTCGAAGCAGTGGGCAGCAGCAGTGCCTTCGGGCGGCTGCTGGGGCTGGAGATTGTCGAGGTCGCAAATGGAAAAGCGTTGCTACGCCTGACCATGCACGATGGCCTGCGCAATCTCCACGGCAAGCTGCACGGCGGCGCCCTGTTCTCACTCATCGACACCGCCATGGGCCAGGCCAGCCACAGCCTCAACGGCGGCGAGCCGAACAGCGTGACGCTCGAGTGCAAGGTCAACTACATCCGCCCCGTTACTGAGGGCGAACTGACCTGCCGTGCCTGGGTGGTGCATGGCGGCCGCCGGACCCAGGTGCTCGAAGCCGAGGTCCAGCAGGGCGAAAAATTAGTAGCCAAGGCTCAGGCGACCTTTTCGGTCATCTGAGTCATCGGACCGCAGCGGGGGTTCGCAGGAAACGCCCCGCAGCAGTGCGTGGTCCAACGCTGACGGCCTCTTGTAGAGCGTGCGATCCATCCCCATATTGTGCCGACTGACGCGTGAAGGAATTCCCAATTGAGCGATCTTCTCTCCCACCGCCTGGCGCTGCTGGCCGAGCACCACAACCTGTCGCTGCTCTCGCAATGCCTGCATGGGATCGAGCGTGAATGCCTGCGGGTCGACGCCGATGGTCAGCTCGCGCTGACGCCGCATCCGCTCGCATTGGGCTCGGCGCTGACCCACCCGAAGATCACCACGGATTATTCCGAAGCGCTGCTGGAATTCATCACCGGCACCGAAACCGACCCGACCAAGACCCTGGCCGAGCTCGACGCCATCCATCGCTATACCTACAGTCAGCTGGATGCCGAATACCTCTGGAGCCCGTCGATGCCGGGACACCTGCCGGAGGAGGAGCAGATTCCGATCGCCGAGTACGGCAGCTCGAACATCGGTCGACTGAAGTACGTGTATCGCCAAGGCCTGGCGCTGCGTTACGGAAAAACCATGCAGTGCATCGCCGGCATCCATTACAACTTCTCGCTGCCCGAGGCGCTGTGGGCTGCGTTGCAGGCCGATGAGAGCGACCAGCGCTCTGCGCAGGACTATCAGTCCTGGCGCTATATCGCACTGATCCGCAACTTCCGCCGCTACAGCTGGCTACTGATGTATCTGTTCGGCGCCTCGCCCGCATTGGATGCCAGTTTCATGCGTGGTCGCCCGCATCAGCTCCAGCAGCTCGACGAAGACACCCTTTATCTGCCTTACGCCACCAGCCTGCGCATGAGTGATCTGGGTTACCAGAGCAACGCCCAGGCCGGCCTTACGCCCTGCTACGACGATCTACCAAGCTACACCAGCAGCCTGCACAAGGCGGTGTCGACGCCCTACCCCGATTACGCAGCGCTGGGCACCAAGGATGCTGATGGCAACTGGCAGCAGCTCAACACCAACGTCTTGCAGATCGAGAACGAGTACTACTCGAACATCCGTCCCAAGCGCGTCACCGGCACCGGGGAACGCCCGCTGCATGCGCTGCGCGCGCGGGGCATCCAATACATCGAAGTGCGCTGTCTGGACATCAACCCCTTCCTGCCATTGGGCATAGACATCAGCGAAGCGCGCTTTCTCGATGCCTTCCTCCTGTTCTGCACCTTGCAGCAGAGCCCTTGCCTGATAGAGGGCGAATGCCGTGCCAGCAGCGACAACTTCCTCAAGGTCGTCAAGGAAGGTCGCAAGCCCGGGCTCGAGCTGCAGCGCTGCAACGAAGACGTCAGCCTGCAGCAATGGGCGAGCGAACTGATTGGCCAAATCGGCCAGGTCGCCGCGCTGCTCGACCGCAGCCACGGCGGTGACGAGCATGCTCGCGCGGTTGCCGAACAACAGGCCAAGGTTGACGACAGCAGCCTGACGCCATCTGCCCGCGTACTTGAAGAGTTGCAGCGCAACGGTGAAAGCTTCAGCCAGTTCGCCCTGCGTCAGACCCGCCAGCACGCCGAGGACTTCCGTGGCCGTGCGTTGTCCGATGCCGACATGGCCTGGTTCGATGAGGCTTCGCGTAACTCGCTGACACAGCAGGCGCAGGTGGAAGCCGCCGATACTCAGGACTTCGACAGTTTTGTCGAAGACTACCAGCGCAGCCTGACCAGCCTCGGCGGAGCCTAGTCTTCACCAGCAGTCCCGCGGGATCGCTCTAGTCCGGTGGCTTGGGCGGGGCGCCGGATATGCTGCGGCAAGATGTGAACTTTTCCCTCCTTCTCAGGGTTCCAATGTGTGTCTTCGGCGCGCCGATGCAGCGCGCCGAAGCCTCAAAAGAACAAGAAGAAGAGAGGTGCATTCATGTCGCTACTGGACCTGTTGGTGTCCGCCCGCAAGGGCAGCCTGACCACGGCAATCACCATTGCCTTGTTGATCGGGCTGATTCTGCAGATCGATGGACTTATCCCAGACCCCGCGCTCCACCTGATCGGCGATGCGATGGAGGTGCGCTCAGCGAGCCTCTACGCAACGCCGGACTGAATCGAGGCGGCGCAGGGCCGCCGCTCGATCACAGCGCCTTTTCGAAGATTTTCGAATTGCGCTGGAAGTTGTAGAGCGAGGCCCGTGCGGCTGGCAGGCGCTCGACACCGCTGGGCTCGAAGCCACGCTCGCGAAACCAGTGCGCCGTGCGGGTGGTGAGCACGAACAGGGTTTTCAGACCCAACGCCCTGGCACGCGCCTCGATACGCTCGAGCAACTCGTCGCCACGTCCGCCGTGACGGTATTCCGGGTTTACCGCCAGGCAGGCTAGCTCACCGGAGTCGGAATCGGCGATGGGGTAAAGCGCCGCGCAGGCGATGATCAAGCCGTCGCGCTCGACGATGCTGAACTGCTCGACCTCGCGCTCCAGTACTTCGCGTGAGCGGCGCACCAGAATGCCCTGCTCTTCCAGTGGCGTGATCAGGTCAATCAGCCCGCCGACGTCCTCAATGGTCGCCTCGCGCAGTTGCTCGAACTGCTCCTGGGTCACCAGGGTGCCGTCGCCGCCGTCACGGGTGAACAGCTCGTTGAGCAGCGAACCGTCCTCGGCGTAGCTGATCACATGGCTGCGACGCACGCCGCCTTTGCAGGCCTGCGCGGCGGCATCCAGCAGCTCGGCCTGGTAGGTGCCGACGAGGCGTTCGAGGTAGGCCGGAACCTGCGGTGGACGCAGCTCGCGCACCAACTTGCCGCTTTCATCGCGCAGGCCGCGTTCGGACCCATAGAGCACCAGCTTGTCGGCTTGAAGGTCAATGGCGGCGCGGGTGGCGATGTCTTCGCAGGCGATATTGAAAATCTCACCGGTCGGGGAATACCCCAGCGGCGACAGCAACACGATGGTGCGCTCGTCCAGCAAACGACCGATGCCCTTGCGGTCGACCCGCCGCACTTCGCCGGTGTGCTGGTAGTCGACGCCATCGTGAACGCCGATGGGCCGCGCGGTGATGAAGTTGCCGCTGGCCACGCGCAACCGCGCCCCCTGCATCGGCGAGGCAGCCATGTCCATCGACAGGCGGGCTTCAAGGGCGATGCGCATATGCCCGACGGCATCGATCACGCATTCCAGCGTGGCGGTATCAGTGATGCGCAGGTCACGGTGAAAGCGCGGCTCGATACCGCGTGCGGCCAGCCGCGCCTCGATCTGCGGACGTGAACCGAACGCCAGCACCAGACGCACGCCGAGGCTGTGCAGCAGCACCAGATCGTGAACGATATTGGCGAAATTGGGGTGCTCCAGGCCATCGCCGGGCAGCATCACCACGAAGGTGCGGTCACGATGCGAATTGATATAGGGCGATGAGTCGCGAAGCCAGGTGACGTAGTTATGCATTGCGAAAGCCTTAGATAACAGCTTTGTTCAGTCCGGGAGCCGGGTCGAGTATGGAGATGGAGGGAGCAGGTTCACACTGCGATCATGTCGCCAGACCTGCTCCTATCCTCGGCCTGGTTGCAGGCAATAGTGTTCGATCATCCCGCGCAACACCCTTACGGTGGGTTCGATTCGGTCCAGGTCCAGGTATTCGTCTGGCTGGTGCGCGCAGGCGATATCACCCGGGCCAAGTACCAGCGTCTCGCAGCCAAGCTGCTGAAGATAAGGCGCTTCGGTGGCGAAGGCTACCGCCTCGGCGACATGGCCGGTGAGGCGTTCGGCCAGTTTGACCAGCTCGGCCTCGGCAGGCTGATCGAAGGCAGGCACGCTAGGGAACAGCGGGGCCAGGTCGATCTTCACCTGATGCCGGTCAGCCACCGGGCGTAAGCGCCCGGCGATAGCATCGCGTAGCTGATCGGGCTCCATCCCCGGCAGCGGCCGCAAATCGTACTCCAGTGAACACTGGCCGCAGATACGGTTGGGATTGTCGCCGCCATGGATGCAGCCGAGGTTGAGTGTCGGCTGCGGTACGTCGAACAACGGGTTGTTGTACTGACCCTGCCATTCGCGGCGCAGCGTCATCAGCTCGCTCATGACGTCGTGCATGGCTTCCAGGGCGCTGTGCCCATAAGCGGGATTGGACGAGTGCCCACTTTGCCCGTGAATCTCGATGCCTTCCATCATGATGCCCTTGTGCAGGCGCACCGGCCGCAGCCCGGTCGGCTCGCCGATCACCGCGGCGCGCCCCAGCGGCCGCCCGGCATTGGCCAGGGCACGGGCGCCGGACATGGAGCTTTCTTCATCGCAGGTGGCGAGGATCAGCAGCGGCTGGCGGAACGGCTTATCAAGCAGCGGCAGAACCGCCTCGATGATCAACGCGAAGAAGCCTTTCATGTCGCAGCTGCCCAAGCCGTACCAGCGGTCGTCTGCTTCGCGCAGCTGCAGCGGCTCGGCCGTCCACAGCTCGGCATCGAAGGGCACTGTGTCGCTATGGCCGGCGAGCACCAAGCCGCCGGGGCCACTGCCAAGGCTAGCCAGCAGGTTGAACTTGCCGGGGGTGATCTCCTGCACGTCGCAGGCAAAGCCGAGATCGCTCAGCCAGTCCGCAAGGAGGTCGATGACCGGGCGATTGGTCTGATCCCAATGCGCCTGGGTGCAACTTACAGATGGCGCAGCGATCAGCGCGGCGAACTGGTCTTTAAGCGAGGGAATGGGCACCGACAGCCTCCTGAAAGACGGAAAAGACGAAGGCACCAGTGAAACATGAAACGCGCCGCCGCAGCTTTACCGTCGGGGTAAAAACTGCGGCGGCGCGTTGATCAGACGAAGATCGCCTTGAGGATGGTAAAGAACACGATCGACAGGAAAGCCCCGGCCGGCAGCGTGATCAACCAGGACATGAAGATCGAACCAACCACGCCGAGGTTCAGCGCACCGATACCACGCGCAATGCCGATGCCAAGTACGGCGCCAACCAACGTATGGGTGGTCGAGACCGGCAGCCCGATGGCGGACGCACCAACAACCGTGGTTGCGGTTGCCAGTTCTGCGGCGAAGCCACGGCTAGGGGTCAGCTCGGTGATTTCCTTACCGATAGTGGCGATCACTTTGTAGCCGTAAGTGGCCAGGCCGATAACGATACCCACCGCGCCCAGCAGCAGAACCCAACCCGGGACCGGAGACTTGGCAGCAATTTCCGCAGCGCCACCCGACTGGATGACACCGACCACGGCCGCCAGCGGGCCTACCGCGTTGGCCACGTCGTTTGCGCCGTGTGCGAAGGCCATGGAACAGGCGGTAAAGATCATCAGCACGGCAAACACTTTTTCAACGCTGGCGTAGTGAAAGGTACGGTCGGCCTCGACGTCGAGCTTGATCCGCGACAGCAGCGCGATCCCCGCCAGCATCACCAGCACGCCGATGGCGAACGCCAGAAGGATGCCCTGGCCGCCACTCAGGGTCAGGCCAACATGCTTGAGGCCCTTGGTGACTGTCATCAGCGCGACCATGAACCCCGTGAGGAACATGTACAGCGGCACGAAGCGCTTGGCGTTGAGAAACGGATCGTCGGTGTTGATGATCAGCTTCTGCACGCTCATGAACAGACCAAAAGCGACGATGCCGGATAGCATGGGCGTCACCACCCAACTGGCCACGATGGGGCCGATGGCATCCCAATGCACCGCATCGGTGGACACCCCGACCGCAGCAAAGCCGATCACCGCACCGATGATCGAGTGCGTGGTGGAAACCGGCCAACCTTTCATGGTGGCGATCATCAGCCAGGTGCCGGCTGCCAGCAGCGCCGACATCATGCCCAGCACCATCAGATCGGGCGATATGACTTCCGCATCGACGATGCCGTTCTTGATGGTCTCGGTGACCTCGCCGCCCGCCAGGTAGGCACCGCAGAACTCGAAGATCATCGCGACGATGATGGCCTGCTTGATCGTCAGCGCCCGGGAACCCACCGAGGTACCCATGGCGTTGGCCACGTCATTGGCGCCTACGCCCCAGGCCATGAAGAAACCGAAAGCGCAGGCGAGCACGAGAAGTACGAAGCCGTATTCCGCGATAAAGGACATAAGGAATTACCTGTTGAACCAGAAAAGACGCTGGCGCCTCAGCGCGCCAGCAATTGTTCCAGACGGTTGCCGACTCGCTCGGCACGGTCAGCTACGTCACCGATCCATTCGATGATTTTGTAGAGGAACATGACGTCGACTGGAGGCAATTCCTTTTCCAGCTTGAACAGGGCACGGCGCACCGTGATCTGCATGCGGTCGGTTTCGCGCTCGATTTCCTCGAGCTCCTCGACCATTTTCTCGACCAGCGTGGCCTCTCGGCCGGCAAAGCCGGTTTCCAGCAACGAGTCCAGCTCCTTCAGCGCTTTCAGCGCCTGGCAGCTGGCGTCCACGCTACGCTGCACGAAGGCCATCATCTCCGGCTGCAGCGCCGGCGGAATGGTCATGCAACGGCCCAGCATCAGACCGGCAATGTCCTTGGCACGGTTGGCAATTTTGTCCTGTACACTCAGCAGCTCCAGCAGATCCGAGCGCGGAACCGGCAGAAACAGGCTCTTGGGCAGATGTTGACGGACGCTCTTCTTGAGCTTGTCGGCCTCGTTTTCCAGTCGGGCCATCTCTTTCTGGATCTGTTCGACCCGTTCCCAATCTTCGGCTGTAATCGCCTGGAACAGCGGCACCAGGTTGGCGGCACATTCGTGGGATTTAGCCATGTGCTGCTGCATCGGCCCAATAGGCGAGCGTCCGAACAGGCTGACGAAAGGATTGATTGGCATAGGGAGCACCCCGGCTTCAGAAGGCGGCAAGTATACGGATGACCTCAAAGGGCCGCTACCAAGTGACGTAGGTCACACTCAAACATAGGCATCATCTCGGCACCATGCAGAAAGAAACCGAAATCAAACTGCGCGTCAGTCGCGAAACCCTGGCGGCGCTGCGCGAGCATCCGCTGCTGAAGAAACGCAACAAGAGCGGCTGGCAGCGGCACGAACTCTTCAACCAGTACTACGACACCTCCGAGCGCGACCTGGCTCAGGCCAAGGTCGCACTGCGTCTGCGCCGCGACGGCGAGCAGTTCATTCAGACGCTGAAAAGCCGCGGCCAGAGCGTGGCTGGGCTGTCCGAACGCAACGAGTGGGATTGGTACCTGGACAAGGCCAAGCTGGACCTGAAAAAACTCGCGGACGAGTGCTGGCCCGCGAGTCTGGCCGATCTGGACAAGAAAACCCTGAAGCCGATCTTCACCACGGACTTCGTCCGCGAAAAAGCCGAAATCGCCTGGGGTCGCGGCAAGGCCAAGGTGGTTATCGAAGCGGCGCTGGATCTGGGCAAGGTCGTGGTCGGCAAGCAGAGCGAGGAAATCTGCGAGCTGGAGTTGGAGCTGCGCCAAGGCGAGCCCGAGGCTCTGCTGGAGCTGGCCGCCGAGCTGGCCACCGATCTCCCCTTGATGCCCTGCGACATCAGCAAAGCCGAGCGCGGCTACCGCCTGTATGACGCCGACAGCTACTCGCTAAGCCTGCCCGCACCGACGCTCGCGGCGACCATGCCGCTGGACGACGCCTTTGCCGCGCTGGCCTGGCAGCTGCTGGGTAATAGCCAGCGGTTGGCCGAACAGTACCGCTTCAATGGCCATTGGAGACTGCTGGCCGAATGGCTGCAGCAACTGGTCGAACTGCGCGCCCTGCTGGGCAGCCTCGGTCAGGCGGCCCCCCGCGCCACCAGCCGCGAGCTGCGCGAACAACTCGATGCACTGATTCAGGATTGGCGTCCCCAGGTCGAAGCCGGACGCGATGACGAAAGCGTGCGCCAGGCAGCGCCTGAAGGATTTGCCGCTGAATTGTCCGCGCCACGCTGGGGCCTGTTCTCGCTGAACGCCTCACTCTGGCTACTGCAGCGCGCCTGGACCGCCGAGCGTAACAACCGCGGCAACCGCCAGGGCGCAGCCGAGCTGGGCAATTGGCTGCCGCGCCTGCTGGGCGAGGAAGCCGAGGCATTGCAATTGCTGCGCTACCAGCAACAGCCCGAAGACCTCGCCGAACAGCGGCCGCGCATGGAGCGACTGCTGGTCTGGCTGCACTTGGCCCGCACCACGCTGGAGCTGCCGGAAGCGGACCGTCTGTTCGGCGAACTGGCCAAGCTGTACGAACTGGCAGGACAGCCACTGGATGACGAGCTGCTTGAGGCTCGTGTTGAGCAGGCTCGCGTGGTCTGGACGCTCAAATCCTGGAAGTTGCTGACGAAGTAGCGCGCCGTGCGGCCTGCCGGCATTCGGCCTGCCTGTTGCCCCAGGTGGACTAAAGCCCACCCTAGGTGAAGGACTGGTGAAGTAGCGGGCCCCGCCCGGGTAAAAGCCGCACCCGTGGGGTGGACCGGGCAGCGTTCCGCTTCAGCCCACCGGTGACCCGCAACCTCCATTCGACACCCGACCTATTACCGGCACCGTAGGCTGGACTAAGCCACCGCACAGCTGCGGTTCGAGCCACCCGCCCGCCGCCCAATTCGGGCCAGCCCGACATCACATAAAGCTGGACCGACCGGCAGACAGCGCGTCGATTTATCGGCAAGCTTGGCCTTCGTTTCCGCCACGACCGAAGGACCCCATGTCCGTGTTGAACTCGCCTACCCAGGACCGTTTCCTCGACCTCAATGATCTGCTGCGCGATCTGGTCGCGCAGAGGCGACTGTCGCAGGAAACGGCCGAGCAATGCATGACCTTGCGACGCAGTTCGGCCAACAGTCAGCAGCATCCGCTGGAGTTCCTGGGTGCGCAGCAGCTGGACGACCTGACGCGTCCCGGCAAGAAACTCGATCTGGAAACCCTCACCGCCTGGCTCGCCGAACAGGCCGGGCAACCCTATCTGCGCATCGACCCGCTGAAGATCAACGTCGCGGCGGTCACCCCGCTGATGTCCTACGCATTCGCCCAGCGGCACAAGATCCTCGCGGTGGCGGTCGACAGCTCGGCGGTTACCATCGCCAGCAGCCAGCCCTTCGTGAAGAGCTGGGAAGCCAACCTCACCCATGTGCTCCAGCGACCGATCAAGCGGGTTGTGGCCAATCCTGTCGACCTGCAGCGCTTCACCGTCGAGTTCTACCGCTTGGCCAAATCGGTCAGCGGCGCCACGGCAACCGATCAGAAGGTCAGCGGCACAGGTAATTTCGAGCAACTGCTCAACCTCGGCGCCAGCGATCAGGAGCCGGATGCCAACGACTCGCACATCATCAACATCGTCGACTGGCTGTTCCAGTACGCCTTTGACCAGCGCGCCAGCGATATCCACATCGAGCCTCGACGCGAACAGGGCACGGTGCGCTTTCGCATCGACGGTGTGCTGCACAACGTCTATCAGTTCCCGCCGCAGGTGGCGATGGCAGTGGTGAGTCGCCTGAAGACGCTGGGGCGGATGAACGTCGCCGAAAAGCGCAAGCCGCAGGACGGACGGGTGAAGACCAAGACGCCGGATGGCGGAGAGGTGGAGCTGCGCCTGTCGACCCTGCCGACAGCCTTCGGTGAAAAGATGGTGATGCGAATCTTCGACCCGGAAGTGTTGCTCAAGGGCTTCGATCAGTTGGGCTTTTCCGCCGAAGACTTGCGCCGCTGGCAGAGCATGACCGGTCAGCCAAACGGCATCATCCTGGTTACCGGACCAACCGGCTCGGGCAAGACCACCACGCTCTACACCACCCTCAAGCAGCTGGCGACGCCGGAGGTGAACGTCTGCACCATCGAAGATCCTATCGAGATGATCGAAGGCGCCTTCAACCAGATGCAGGTGCAACACAACATCGAGCTGACCTTTGCCAGCGGCGTGCGCGCCCTGATGCGCCAGGACCCGGACATCATCATGGTCGGCGAGATTCGCGATCTGGAAACGGCGGAAATGGCAATCCAGGCGGCGCTGACCGGGCATCTGGTGCTGTCCACGCTGCACACCAACGATGCGCCATCGGCAATCACACGGCTGCTGGAACTGGGCGTGCCGCATTACCTGCTGCGGGCGACGCTCCTTGGCGTCATGGCGCAGCGCCTGGTGCGTACGCTATGTCCGCACTGCAAGGCACCGGTGCAGTTGGATGCGGATGACTGGCAGGCCCTGACCAAACCCTGGAATGCGCCGTTGCCTAGCCATGCGCAACAGGCGGTGGGTTGTATCGAATGCCGCGACACGGGCTACCGCGGCCGCGCCGGGGTCTACGAGATCATGCTGCTCAACGATGCGATCAAGCCGCTGATCACCGCCGACACCGACCTCATCGCCCTGCGCCGCCAGGCCTTCAAGGACGGCATGCACAGCTTGCGGCTGTCCGGCGCTCAGAAGATCGCCGCGGGGCTTACAACCCTGGAAGAGGTTCTCAGGGTCACGCCGCAAAGCGAGCAGAAATAGCGGGACGGCTTATGGTGAGGCTGAAGCCACACTCGAACTCCCGCCTCGCTCTAAGACAGCAGAACTGTTTAGTTGCCGCTTCTCGACGCCACCAGCGTCGCCACCTGGCCCGACTCGCAGTTGAGGTAAGCCGACGACTGCAGCCATTGCTGATCTGGATACCAGGAAAACATGAATTGCCCGCCCTTGAGACTGTCGACCACCATGCGCGCCACTTCCGGGCGAACCGCTGGGCAGCCTTGGCTGCGACCGATACGCCCTTGGGTCTCGATCCAGGCCGGATTCACGTAGTCGGCCGGATGGATGACGATGGCCCGCTCGCGCGCCAAGTCGTTGACCCCAGGCTCGAGCCCGTCCATGCGCAGCGAGTAGCCGTGCTTGCCGCTGTAGCTCTCGGCAGTGCGGAACAGGCCGAGGCTCGACTGATGACTGCCCTCCACGTTGGAGAAACGCGTGGCCTGGTTCTCACCCGAACCGTTGCCATGAGCGACGAAATCCTTGAGCAACAAACGCCCACGCTGCAGGTCGAAAATCCACAGTCGGCGCTCCGAGGAAGGCAGAGAAAAGTCGATGACGGCCAGACGTTGAGCCGGCGTCGCGCCATGATTCACAGCGCAATGCATAGCCGCGACAGCGTGGGTCAACACGACCGGATCGAGCGTGGGTGCCACGCGGGAAAGATCGTCCACCAGCGGCTGATAAGCAGGCGGAGCGGCCAACAGCGGCATGGACAAGAGCAAGCCGGCGGCCAAACAGAGGCGGCGAAGCGAAACCATCATTCGTAGATAAACCTCGGCGGGCGCCAATGCCGATCATCCCTGCCGACCGACGCCCCCTGCTCGCTACCAGGCCCCAACAATCAAAAAGTAGCGAAATTAAATCAGACGGGACCTGAAGCGCTCCCACGTCGTCTGATACATCGTGTTCTAGTAGCCTGTACGGGCCGTGTTTTTCAGGCACCGCAGCTCGTTCAGCGGCGGAGTCTAGCAGTCCGCGGGACCGCCAGGAGTGAAGCATTGTTCAAAAAACATACATCTAGACTGCTGTTCACGTGGCTGTTGGCGCCATGGCTGGCGATGGCGGAACCCGCAGTCGAGCCCGCCGGCCCAGTTCAAGCTGTCCTGGAAAACCTCCCGACTGCGTGCGGCCAGCCCCTGGCCAACGTGGACGAAACGGCTCTGGCGCGGCTCTCCGAGCTCTACCGACGCAACCACTTTGCCGTGCTATGGACCTCTTATACCCAGATTGACGCCCTGTTAGTCCAGCTCGAGTCGCTGGCAGACGATGGGCTCCAACCTGTTTCCTACCACCCCGAAACCATTCGTCGGATCATGCACACCGCCACCCGTGATCCGCTGCACCGCGAATGCGGCGATATACTGGCCAGCCACGCCTATCTGTCGGCCTTGGGTCACCTGGCGCATGGGCGCCTGCCGCAAGAGCGCATCGAGCCCGTCTGGCACAGCCCTGATGCACCTGAGACACCGCAGGCCGAGGCGCAGCTGATGGCGATCGCCAGTGAAGGGTTGGAGCATCTCGAGCACGCCTTCAATAAAGCGCGTCCGTCGTTGGAGCAATACAACAACCTGCGCAAGGCCTATTCGCAGCTGCGCAATCAACCCCAGCCCGAGTGGCAACCAATCCCCACTGGTCAGAGCTTGCGCCCAGGCATGTCGGACCCGCGCGTCACCCAACTGCGGCTTCGTTTGAGCGCCGACGGCTACCTACCCGCTACCGCAGTCACGCCGGCCACCCGCGATGATCGCTACAGCGATCAACTGGTGGAAGCGCTCAAGGCTTTTCAGCGCCGTCACGCCCTGCAGGACGACGGCATCCTCGGTGCCGACACCCTTACCGAACTGAATGCCACCCCAGCCGACCGACTGAACCAGTTGCGGGTCAATTTGGAGCGGTTCCGCTGGCTATCCGCTGACATTGAGCCGCGCTCGCTGCTGGTCGATATCGCCGGCGGACGGGTGATCTACTTTCGCGACAGTAGCCCTCAATGGGAGGCGCGCATACAGGTGGGCCGCGATACGCGGCAGACCCCGTCCATCAAGTCGACCGTCACGCGCCTCACCCTCAACCCGACCTGGACGGTACCACCGACCATCCTGCGCGAGGACAAGCTGCCGCAGATCCGCGATAACCTCGCCTACCTCGCGCAACACAACATGCAGGTGTTGGACTATCAGGGTCAGGTACTCGACCCTGCCACTGTCGACTGGAGCAATCCGGGGCGGATCCTGCTGCGCCAGGCCGCGGGACCCGACAACCCGCTGGGCCGGGTGGTGATCCGTTTCGCCAACCCCTACTCCATCTACCTTCACGACACGCCCAGCCAAGGCCTGTTTGCACGCTCGCAGCGGGCGTTCAGCTCGGGCTGTGTCAGGGTCGAATCGGTGATGCAATTAGTCGATCTTTTACTGAAGGAGGGCGAGCGCGAGCGCGTTAGCCAATTGCTTGAGACCGGCCTGACGTACGAATACCGCCCGGCAGAAACCACCCCCATACTCCTGGCCTACTGGACAGCGGAAGCCGACCGCACCGGCCTGCCACGCTATCGCCCCGACGTCTATCACCGTGACCCAAAGCTGCTCGCAGCGTTGCAAGCCGCTGATCGCAACGCCATGCTGCGCGTCATCCCGTCCATTGATGAGCACTAATGTAAGCTCATCACAATGAGCTGGGAGCTACCGCTCAGGACCAGACCGGCGGCTCTGGCAGATTGATCGTCGACCGAGGTCTACTTGCCTTGGGATCGAACCCAGGTATCTTGCATGGCAACAACCGCCTGCACTTACGCCATTGCCTCGCCGCTGCAGGCGCTCGGTCAACGCAGCCTGGAACACCAAGATCGTTGCCGCCACGGATAGCCGAGCAGACGTTTTGAAGAAAACAAATAAAAGCAGTACCTGGAACGAAGCTGACCGACTCGCAGCCCTTGCGCGTTACCGCATTCTCGACACCCCCGCCGAGGCGGCATTCGACGATCTGGTAGCGCTTGCCGCCGAGCTATGTGCCTGCCCCAGCGCCGCCATCGTGTTTGTCGACGAGGATCGCCAATGGGTAAAGGCCTCGGTCAACTTCGAAGGCGCCGACCGCCCTCGGGACAAAGCACTCTGCTCCCGGGCCATTGAATGCACCGAACCGCTGGTGATCGAAGACCTGACCCACGAGCCGCTGGCCAACGGCATGACGGGCTTCTATGCCGCAGCGGTACTGCGCACCGCCGACGGCCTGCCGCTCGGCACGCTATGCGTTCTGGACAGCAAGCCGCGGCAGCTTTCGAAGCGCCAATCAGCCCATCTGGAGGCCCTGGGCCGCCAGGTCATGGCGCTGCTGGAGCTGCGTCGCAGCCGCGAAGCCAACGAGCGCAACCGACAGATCATCGACAGCGCGGTGGATTACGCGATTCTCACCACTGACGCCGAGGGCCTCATCACCAGCTGGAACCAGGGCGCCGAACGCATCCTCGGCTGGCAACCTCAAGAGGCCATCGGCAGCCACTCAGCGCGATTCTACGTAGCGGAAGACGTGGCCTGCGGCGTGCCTGACAAGGAGATGGCAACCGCGGCGCGTGACGGCTCGGCGATGAACGAACGCTGGCATGTGCGCAAGGATGGCAGCCGCTTCTGGGCCAGCGGCGTCCAGATGCCACTCAAGGATGATCACGGACAGCACTTGGGTTTCGTGCATATCCTGCGCGACCTGACCGAGCGCCTTCATGAACAGGCAGCGATTCGCCAAGCCGAAGAGCGCTACCGCGCCCTGGTCGACCTTAGCCCTCAAGTGATCTGGCAGTGCGATGCCGGCGGGCAGCTGATCTTCTGTAATCGCTACTGGTGCGATTTCACCGGGATGAGCACCGAAGCCTCGGCCGGCATGGGCTGGCTGTCGGCGGTAGCGCCGGATCACCGCGACGCCATACTGAAGCAATGGCAAGGCGCTCTGAAATCCGGCCAGGCCGGCAGTTTCGAAGTCCCGCTGCTGGCCGCCGACGGCAGCTCACGCTGGTTTCAAGGCAGCGGCGCGCCCGTTTATGACTGCGATGGCCGACTGCTGCACTGGGTACTGGTCGCGCAGGACATTCACGAGCGCCGCCTGGCCGAGATCAAGCGCCTGGAAAGCGAGGCGTTCACCCGCAGTCTGCTCGACGCGGCCAGCGAAGGCTTCTACTCCATCGACACCCGAGGATTGGTCACGCTTTGCAACGAGGCGTTCGTCAAGCTACTCGGCTTCGCCAACAAGGACGAGGTGCTTGGCCGGCAGCTACATCCTTTGATCCACCACAGTCACATAGACGGCTCGCCTTACCCGATCGAAGACTGTCCGATTCAGCGCGCGGCACGAACCGGTGAGTCGGTACACGTCGAATACGAGCTGTTCTTTCGCCTAGACGGTAGCAGCCTGCCCGTCGAGTACCGGGTCGCTCCGCTGTACCAGGACAATGTATTGCAAGGTGCGATCTGCACCTTTACCGACATCAGCGAAAGAACCCGCGGCGAAGCCCAGCAATCCTATCTGCTGGAGCTCAGCGACCAGCTCCAGGACAGCAGTAGCCGCATCGAGCTGGCCGACATGATGGCCGAGCGGCTTGCCCAGCTGATGGGGGCGGAGTGTATCTATCAGGGACATCTCGACGAGCGCGATAACCTGATCGCTGATGAGCACTGGCCGCTGGATGTCAGCAAGTCGCGCACCGTTCACACGCTGGGTGCCTGTGCCGAACCTTTGCGCCTACGCTTGTCGCAGGGCCTGATCGTGCCGTTCGACGACCTCCTTGATGAGGCCGGTTGCCATGGCCGTTTCGGTGTTCTGCATGAGCATTTCGGCTATCGCAGTCTGCTACTGGCACCACTGCTGCAGCAAACGCCCAACTGTGCATTTCTCTTGTTCGGGAGCCGGCAGCCGCGGGCCTGGAGCCAGACCGATATTTCGTTTGTACGAGAAGTGGTCGAACGCATCCGTGCCGCAGCCGACCGGGCACGCGCTCGCTCGGCCCTGCTGGAGGCCGAACAGCGCGTCAGCCTCGCCAACGAAATTGCTGCAATCGGCGTCTGGGAATACGATTTTGAACACAACAACCTGCACTGGGATGCGCAGCTCAAGATGCTCGCCAACCTGGGGCCGAATGAGCCGGCGCTGTCGGTCGACCACTTCCTTGCGCGGGTTCACCCGGATGACCGGCACAACCTGATAATGGCCTTCCGTAATGCGCTCGACGGCGTAGGCGGCGGCGAATTGAACCTGGACTACCGGGTGTACGACGAGCGCAGCGAGCAGTTCCGCTGGTTGGCCAACCGTGGCCGCCGACTGATCGACGGCGACGGCAGGGTTTGCCTGCTCGGCACCGCCCGAGACATCACCGCCGAACGCAATGCGGCCTTGAAGCTGCTGCGCATGAACGCGCTGCTCGAAGAGCAGATACAGGAACGGCAGATCACCGAGCAGCGCCAATCGGTGTTGATGGAGCTGGGCGATCTGCTGCGCGGGCAACCCGATAGCATCACCATCGTCACGGCTGCCGTGCGCGCGCTGGGCACGACGTTGCAGGTAACCCGAGCGGCCTTTCTGTCCATCGACCCGGGCGGACAGTACGCCACCGTCGAGCGCTATTGGAGTGACGGCGCCCTGGGTGACTATAGCGAGCGCATGTGCTTCGCCGACTACGGTGACTTCATCTACGACCTGCAGCACGACGAGCTGGTGGTGGTTGATGACGTGCTGCATGACCCACGCACTGCCGCGCAGGCAGCGAGCCTGCGGCTGCGGCGCATTCAAAGCCTGGTCTGCGTGCCGCTGCAGGAGCAGGGCGTCCTGAGCGCTGCCCTGATTCTCTTGCAGGACCGACCGCGGCAATGGGCAGAAGAAGACATTTCCTTTATCCGCGAAGTGGCTGACCGTGCCTGGACGGCCGACGAGCGGATGCGCGCCGAAAGTGCATTGCGCGCCAGCGAGGAGCAGTTCCGGACCCTCGCCGACAACATGAGTCAGTTTGCCTGGATGGCCGACCCGGCGGGCCGCATCTACTGGTACAACAAGCGCTGGTACGACTACACCGGCACCACACTGGAAGCCATGCGCGCCCTGGGTTGGCGCTCGGTGCATCACCCCGACCATCACGAGCGCGTCAGCGCCTCGATGAAGCGCGCCGTAGCGATCGGCTCGATCTGGGAGGAAACCTTCCCGCTGCGCGGCAAGAGCGGCCAGTATCGTTGGTTCCTTGCGCGCGCAGTGCCCATTCGCGACGATTTCGGCCAGGTGACCCGCTGGTTCGGCACAAACACCGATATCACCGCCCAGGTCACCGCCGAAGAAGCACTGCGCGAGTTGAATGACAATCTGGAACGGCGTGTCGCCGAACGTACGCGTGAACTGGCTGAGATCAACCATCTGCTGCATCTGGAAATGGGTGAACGGGAACGCGCCGAGGACACCTTGCGCCATGCTCAGAAGATGGAGGCTATTGGCCAGCTTACGGGCGGCCTGGCCCACGACTTCAATAACATGCTGACCGGCGTGCTCGGCGCCCTCGACCTGATCCAGCGGCGAGTCGCCAATGGCCAGGTAAACGATCTCGGTCGCTACGTGGATGCGGCGGCCAGTTCGGCCACCCGCGCTGCGGCACTGACCCACCGCCTGCTGGCCTTCGCGCGGCGCCAATCGCTGGACCCGCAACCGGTAAACGTCAACCTGTTGGTCGAGTCGATGGAAGATATGCTGCGCCGCACCATGGCCGAGCACATCGAGTTCGAAACCCACCTGCAGGAAAGCCCCTGGCTGGCTTACACCGATGCGCACCAGCTCGAAAATGCCCTGCTCAACCTAGTGATCAACGCGCGCGATGCCATGAGCGAGGGCGGCAAGCTGATCATTCAAACCGGCTCGGTACAGATCAATACTTCGCAGCCAGACGGCCCCGAACCCGGCGAATACGTCACCCTCAGCGTGGCCGACAACGGCTCGGGCATGCCGCCTGAAGTAGTAGCCAAGGCATTCGACCCGTTCTTCACCACCAAACCTATCGGTCAGGGCACCGGCCTCGGGCTTTCGATGGTCTATGGCTTCGTCAAGCAGACTGGCGGCCATGTGCGCATCGACAGTACCCCGGGGCAAGGCACCCTGATCACGCTGTTCCTGCCGCGCAACCGGACGCAAACTGCACTTAGCGATGAGTCATCCAGCAATCCGGCAGCCGTTGGTGGTGCCGAGGCCGACGAAACCGTGCTGGTGGTCGAGGATGAAGCTGCGGTGCGCATGTTGGTGGTCGAGGTGCTGCAAGAGCTCGGCTATCAGGTTCTGGAAGCGGTGGACGGCAACAGTGCACTGCCGTATCTGACCAGCACTCAACGTATCGACTTGCTGGTCAGCGATATCGGTCTGCCTGGCATCAACGGGCGCCAGCTGGCCGAAATGGCTCGCCAGCACCGACCGGACCTACACGTGCTGTTCATCACCGGCTATGCACCCAATGCTCAGGTCCGTGGCGAGTTCCTCGGCCCGGGGATGGACATGCTGGCCAAGCCCTTCAGCATCGACATGCTCGGGGCTAAGGTTCGCCAACTGATCGAGCGCAGCGGATAGCGTCCAAGGAACTCTGCTGATCGCTGCGCACTCTTTAATGGAGGATCAAGCAGAGGCATCCATCATGCGCAAAACAATTCTGGCAGCCGTTACCCTGAGCTGTATCCCTTTTAGCGCGGCGATGGCGGACGACGGTTTCGTCCGCCAGATTCTGTCGTCAGGCGCCACCACCGCTTCCACTTACATGACGTTCCGCGACGACAAGCTGGTCGCTGCGGCACGCGAAGACGCCAGCAGTTTCGTGGCCAGCGATGGCGCCATCCGCGGTCCCTATCTCGAAGCGATGCTCGTCAATTTACGCCACGAGCAACCTCACCTGGAAGCCAGCGACATGCAGCTGGCCAGCGCCATCCTTGCAGCCGAACAACACTAGGTGAAGCAACGCCGGCCAACCGGCCGGCATGTCGCTCCGCATGCATTCAAGCGGCAAATCGCATCGCCATTCCGTCCACTCGCAGCATCCGGAGAATTCCATGAAGAAAACCGCATCCGCCGTCTGGCAAGGTGATCTCAAAAGCGGCAAAGGCACCATCAGTACAGAAAGTGGCGCGCTAAAAGACAATCCTTACGGTTTCAACACCCGCTTCGAAGGTGCGCCTGGCACCAACCCCGAAGAGCTGATTGGCGCCGCACACGCAGGCTGTTTCTCGATGGCTCTGTCGATGATGCTTGGTGAGGCAGGATTGACCGCCGAACGCATCAACACCACAGCCGAAGTCACGCTGGACAAGGACGACAAAGGCTTTTCCATCACGGCCATCGCCCTGACGCTGAAAGCCAAGGTGCCTGGGGCCGACGAGCAACAGTTTCAACAGATCGCCAACCAGGCGAAGGAAGGCTGCCCGGTATCGCGCGTGCTCAATGCACAGATCAGCCTGAGCGCGACGCTGGAGAGCTAATTGCGCACATACAAAAACGCCGCCCATGGGGCGGCGTTTTTGTATGTGCGGTTTACTGGGTCAGCCGCGGATGTTGTAGATGTCCTTCTCGTTCAGCTCGGCGTATTCATACAAGCGATTGAGGTAGGCGCTCTGCTGTTCCCATACTTTGCTGGCGACCGGATCAGCCGCGGCAGAGGCGTCGACCACCTCGGCTGCCACTTCCCTCAGGCGGGCCAGTACTTCGTCGGGAAGGCGGCGAACTTCAACGCCTTGCTCACGCAGCTGCTCCATGGCCTCCATGTTCTTCGCGTTGTAGTCGTCGAGCATGTCTCCGTTGACGGCACGGGCCGCGGAACGAACGATGGCCTTCAGATCGTCCGGCAGGGTTTCCCAAGCCTTTAAGTTGACGTCCAGTTCGAAGGTTACGTTCGGCTCCTGCCAGCCCGGCGTGTAGTAGTACTTGGCCGCTTTGTGCAGACCAAGCGCCAGATCGTTGTATGGCCCAATCCACTCAGTGGCGTCGATGGCCCCGGTCTGCAGCGCCGTGAAGATCTCGCCGGCCGGCATGTTGACTACGGTGCCGCCCATCTTGGTCAGTACTTCACCGCCCAGGCCGGGGGTACGCATCTTCAGGCCGTTGAAATCGTCTACCGATTTGATTTCCTTGTTGAACCAGCCGGCGGTCTGTACACCGGTCGCACCACAGGCCATGGGCAGCACGCCAAACGGCTTGTAGACCTCTTCCCACAACTCCATGCCACCGCCGCGATGCAGCCAGGCGTTCATTTCCTGGGCGTTGGGACCGAATGGCAGCGCGCAGAAGAACTGAGCAGCCGGAACCTTGCCTTTCCAGTAGTAGGGCGCACCATGCCCCATCTCGGCAGTACCGCGCGAAACTGCATCGAATACCTCGAGTGCCGGTACCAGCTCACCTGCAGCGTAGACCTTGACCGTGAGGCGGCCATCGCTCATTTCGTTGACCCGCTTGGCGAAATTCTCAGCGCCAACGCCCACGCCGGGGAAGTTCTTCGGCCAGGACGTGACCATCTTCCAGTTGAATTTCTCGGTGCTTGCTGTGCCTTCGGGCTTGGCGGCGGTTTCGGTTTCCTTATTGCAACCGGCCAGTGCGGTTGCGGCCAGACCAACGCCAGCGGCGGCCAGAATTTGACGACGTTTCATGAGTCACTCCTTGTTGTTGTAATGCTGAATGTCGGAACCCCGAAATCAGGTAGTTCTAGCTATCATATGGCTATCTCTCACTCAAGCACCGTGACTACGTACAGGCACTACGTACGTAGTACTGCCGGTTGCGACACGTTCGCACAGCCGCCTAGAATCGCCGGCCGCCTGGCCATAACAATAAAGGATCTGCCATGTCGAAACATGCCCCTCCACTGCTCGGTCTCGCCAGAGTCATCGACGCCGTGAACGCCCGCTTCGGACAGGCCTGCGCCTGGCTGACCCTTTTCCTAGTCCTTGGCACCGCCGTGGTCGTCGTACTGCGCTACGGATTCGGTATCGGCGCGACTGCGCTGCAGGAAGCCGTCCTTTACGCACATGCACTGGTGTTCATGGGCGCCGCTGCCTGGGTGCTGCAACGCAACGGGCATGTCCGCGTCGACATCTTCTACCAGCGCTTTACCCCGCGCTACCAGGCCTTGGTCGAAGTGCTCGGCACCTTGCTGTTTCTCTTGCCTGTCTGTCTGTTTCTCGGCTGGGCAAGCTGGGACTATGTCGCCAACTCCTGGGCGACGCTGGAAGGCTCCAGCGAATCCGGCGGGCTGAAGTTCGTTTATCTGCAGAAAAGCATCATTCTCGTGCTGGTGATCTGCCTCATTCTGCAAGGCGTTTCCGAAATCATTAAAGCTGGCTACGCCATGGCTGGACGCCTGCCTGAGCAGGAGGTGAAGCATGGCTGAGTTGATGGCGATACTGCTGTTCATCAGCATCTGCGCGGCCTTGATGGCCGGCTACCCGGTGGCGTTTACACTTGGCGGCGTTTCACTGCTGTTCGCCGGCCTCGGCATCATCACCGGCACCTTTGATGGCGGCTACCTGAGCGCTCTGCCGAACCGCCTGTTCGGCATCATGAACAACCAGACGATGCTGGCGGTCCCGCTGTTCGTATTCATGGGCGTGATGCTGGAAAAGAGTCGAGTCGCCGAAGACTTGCTCGAATCCATGTCGCGGCTGTTCGGCACCCTGCGCGGCGGCCTGGCGATTTCCGTTTGCGTGGTGGGCGCATTGCTCGCGGCCAGCACCGGCATCGTTGGCGCCACGGTTGTAACCATGGGTCTGCTGGCGCTGCCGACCATGTTGCGCCGCGGCTATGATCCAGCCATCTCGACCGGCACCCTAGCCGCCACCGGCACACTGGGCCAAATCATTCCGCCGTCGATCGTGCTGGTCCTGCTGGGCGATGTCATGTCCAGCGCCTACCAGCAGGCGCAGCTGAAGATGGGCATCTTCTCACCGAAGACCGTCTCGGTCGGCGACCTGTTCGTCGGTGCGCTACTGCCCGGTTTGCTGCTGGTCGGCATGTACATCCTGTACATCATCGGCGTCGCCATCTTTCAGCCGAAGAAACTGCCGGCGCTGCCGCAGGAAGAGCTCGGCCCGATCGAGTGGGGCAAGTTGGTCAATGCGCTGGTGCCGCCACTGCTGCTGATCAGCGCCGTGCTTGGCTCCATCCTTGCCGGCTACGCCACGCCGACAGAGGCCGCGGCGCTCGGTGCGCTCGGCGCGATGATCCTGGCGCTCTATAAGGGCAAGCTGAACTTCGGCCAACTGCGCGAAGTGGCCTATGGCACCACTGAAATCAGCGCCATGGTGTTTCTGATCCTGATTGGCGCCTCGCTGTTCTCGCTGGTGTTCCGCGGCTTCGGCGGAGAAGTGCTGATCGAAGACGTCTTTGCCCAATTGCCAGGTGGCGTGCTCGGTGCCTTCTTCCTGGTCATGGTCGTGATCTTCCTGCTGGGCTTCATTCTCGACTTCATCGAGATCACCTTTGTGGTCGTCCCGATCGTCGGCCCTGTACTGCTGGCCATGGGGCTCGATCCAGTGTGGCTCGGCGTAATGATCGCACTGAACCTGCAGACCTCGTTCCTCACGCCACCCTTCGGCTTCGCGCTGTTCTATCTGCGCGGCGTCACGCCAAAATCTGTGCCCACCAGCACGATCTACAAAGGTGTACTGCCGTTCATCCTGATTCAGCTACTGCTGCTGGTGATTGCCTACCAGTTCCCAGGGCTGGTTACCTGGCTACCCGAACAGATCTACGGTCAATAGCCCCAAGCAGACGCCCGTTTCGACGGGCGTCTGGCTTTTCGGCGGCGGCTTTCAGCGCGACCATAGCCATGAACCCGCCATCGCCAAACCCTCATGCCCACCTCCTTCAGCTACGCACAACTGGCAGAACGCTTTCGACAACTCGACGAGTTCCTGCTGCAGCACCAGGCGTTGTGGCGTCCGCGCCCCTTCACGCATCTGCATCTTCCCTGGGAAGCCGAACTCCCCGAGCTTGCCAGCTGGTTGCGGGGCCGCTCGCTGGAAGACGCTGAAGCCGCTCACAACCAGCCCGCACAACTGCAGGCGCCCGCTCCGTTTCCTCAGCTGGCGGCGCAGGCCACCGCCCTGAGCTGCATGGATGAGTTACCTACCTCGTCGCCCCTCGCCCCCGACGCCCGGCAATCAGTCGACGTCCCGGGGCGAAAATGGCAGCAGATTCAGGCATTCGGTGCGGCGCTGAGGTTCAGCGAAACGCCCCAGCACTGGCTCGACTGGTGTGCGGGCAAGGGCCACCTGGGCCGTCAGCTGGCCAGTCGCGGCGGCGGGCTGACCTGTCTCGAGTGGGATAAGGCCTTGGTTACCGCCGGAACCCAGCTAAGTCAGAAGCTGGGCGTCGTTGCAACCCATTGCCAGCAGGATGTGATGACTGACAGCGTGTCATCGCAGCTCGATCCGACGATGACGCCGGTGGCGCTACATGCCTGCGGCGATCTGCACGTTCGACTGATCGACCTGAGCATTGCGCAGCATTGTCGCCAGCTGGCACTAGCGCCCTGTTGCTACAACCGAATCCAGAGCGATCGCTACCTGCCCTTGTCATCGCTCGCCCGACAGTCTGCCCTAGAGCTAACGCGCGACGACCTCGGCTTACCCCTCAGCGAAACCGTGACCGCCGGTGCGCGAGAGCGCCGCCAGCGCGACCAATCGATGGCCTGGCGCCTGGGTTTCGACCTGCTGCAACGTGAATTGCGCGGCAGCGACCGTTACCTGCCCACGCCCTCGCTCCCCAACAGCTGGCTGAAAAAAAGCTTCGCCCACTACTGCCGTGACCTGGCGGCCCTCAAGGAACTACCCGAGCCACCGCAGCAGGACTGGGAGGCGCTCGAAAAACGCGGCTGGCAACGACTCGCTGAAGTGCGCAATCTGGAATTGCTGCGCGGCCTGTTTCGTCGTCCGCTAGAGATCTGGCTACTGCTCGACCGCGCGCTGCTGCTGGCCGAAAACGGCTATACGATACGCTTGGGCACCTTCTGCCCAGCCGAGCTGACCCCTCGCAATCTGATGCTGATCGCCGAGTTTGAGCACCCAAGTGCAAGCACGTGAGAAAACTCATGCAAACAACTGGCAACAAACAGTTTACTCGCCGCGAGCAATGGCTATAATGGCGCCCATCTTTTAGCCGGTATAGCTCAGCTGGTAGAGCAACTGACTTGTAATCAGTAGGTCCCGAGTTCGACTCTTGGTGCCGGCACCATACGAAACAACAGAAAAGGCTCACCTCGTGGTGGGCCTTTTTTGTTTCATACAGCGCTCCTCACGAAATGATCCCATCGGCGGCGCGCCGTGGGTTTGCGCGAGAGCCGCGTCAAGCGGTCGCTGCAACTGATTTTATTGAAGAATCCAGACCCGAGGCCGACATAGCGGCATGCTACGCCGGGCAGATAATGGCGTTTTGACTCAACTTCTCACGGCTGCGCTTGATGCTTATCACTCCTCTACGCAGCTTACGGGCTCGTTTCGCAATCCTTGTCGCCTCGGTTGTCCTCGTACTCAGCTGCATCTTCGGCGCCGCCATTGGTGAATCTTCCATTTCGCGTCTGGAGGAATGGACAGGCTTGCAGCTTGGAGAAGCCGCATTTTCCATGGTCGACCGCCTTGACCGCGACATGAGCGGGCGCTCTCAGGAGCTGGCTGTGCTCAGTGAGCTACAGGCACTTCGCAATCCGGAGAATGTTGGCGAAGCCCGCGCGCTTCTCAATGATCTGAGCGATCACTTTCCGAGCTACTCCTGGATTGGCCTCACCAATGCCAGTGGCAAGGTCGTAGCGTCGACCGACGGCCTGCTGGAGGGCGTGGATATTTCGGCCAGACCCGTATTCACCAACGGGTTGGAGACCACCTTTATCGGTGATGTCCACGAAGCGGTGCTACTGGCCCAGCTGCTCCCGAACCCGTCGGGAGAGGCGATGAAGTTTGTCGACATCAGCATGCCGGTGCGCGACGCCGCCGGGACGCTGGTAGGCGTGCTGGCGACACATCTGTCCTGGGAGTGGGCTGACGAGGTGGGCCGGTCACTGTTTGAACCGTTGCAGAAGCGTTTGCCCGGGCTGGAATTTCTCGTCGTCAGCAAAGACCGGACGGTGCTGCTCGGCCCCAGGGAGATGATTGGCAAGCCCATTGGCATCAAGCTCGAAGATCATCCCATGCAGAATTGGTCTGTTGTGCACTGGCCAGACGGCACGAAGTACTTGACCGGCTTTGCCGAAAGCCTCGGTTTCGAAGACTACCCGGGGCTGGGGTGGACCGTCATTGCTCGCCAGCCGGTCAAGCTCGCGTTCGCCGAAGCACGCCAATTGCGCAACGAAATCTTCGCCTGGGGCGCCCTATTGTCCTTGGCCTTCGCAGCGATTGGCTGGTTTGCTGCGGGCATGATCACACGACCGCTAAAGGAGATCGTTGACGCAGCCGCTCGTATTTCCGAGGGCGCAGATGTCCGGATCCCGTTGCTGACTAGCACGCGGGAAGTCGAAGCCCTGAGCGTAGCGATACGGCATCTGGTGGACAGCCTGACCCGCAAGAGAACTCAGCTGGCGGTCGTCGAAGGCATTGCCTATCGCGATACCGTGACCGGACTGCCAAATCGAGCAGCGCTGCAGAAGTACGTCGAAACCGTGCGTACAGCAGACGAGCAGCAGCCCAGCTTTGGCGTGTTATGCCTGGACCTCGACGGCTTCAAGCCGATCAATGACCGCTTTGGCCATGCCGCCGGCGATGCGTTGCTCCATGAGGTTGGATTGCGACTCTCCGCCTCGATCCGCGACGGTGATATCGCGGTGCGCCACGGAGGCGATGAGTTCGTCCTGCTTTTGCGCCTCCGACCGGGCGAGTCCGTGCGCAATGTGCAACGCGCAGCCGAGCGCATCATTGCCAGGCTGGCTGAGCCGATATCGCTGGCGGGCGAAGCGATCACCATCGGCGGCAGCGTCGGCGGCGCACTCTGGTCCGGAGGTGGATTTTCTGAAGCGCTGATGCTGGCCGACGAAGCGCTATATCAGGCCAAGGGAGCAGGCAAGGGGCGCGCAAGCTTTAACTTCGCAAGCAACGAGAGCGTCCAGCAGCACCACACTGAAACGGTTTGAGTCAGCGAACCTAGTCGAATAGCCGGACGCAAAAAAGCCCCGCATCAAACGATGCGGGGCTTTTCTGTCTGGCTGAGTCCTGTCCCTTTGGCCGCTTCCAGCAGCGATTCCTTGCGTCAGTCCTGACGTTTCGCGAGATCCTTCGCGGCAGCCTTGCACCAGCCCCAAGGCGGAGGGCTGGTCGCCGTGCTAGGCGCTCCATGGCACATCGAGATGGGTCAGGGAACGGCCAGCAGCGGCAGCAGGGTTAAGAACAGGTGTGATGGCAAAAGTTCCACTTTTGAGATGAAAAGGCCATCAGCTTAAGTACAACCAAGAAAAGACCAGCGTAACCGTCAGTCGGCCATGCCACGGGGCAGGCACGCCTAGATGGGCCTTCAGCCGACCGTTTCGCCTGCTCTCAGGCCACCAGTTTCCTGCTAATGGCCTGCTCTAAGGCCTTTCGCCAGCTCCCTGGCGGCCTGACCGCGATACATTTCCAATTGTTTACGTCCGGAACATGTCAGGCAAAACACGGTCTGCTGTGCGTCGCCACTCCAGCGCAACTGAAGGCAATGCTTGCCACCACGGAGCCAGCCTTGAGGAGCCGAGCCACTCGATGAGCGCAATCACCACCCTCTTCCACAAACTCAAGCTGTACCTGTTCAATGCTTCATGGATGATGGCGGAGCGGTTGCTGAACATCGGCGTGGGCTTTCTCATGGCGATCGTGCTGGCCCGCTACCTGGGACCGGAACAGTTCGGGATTCTCGCCTACGCCATTTCCATGACCGCGATCTTCGCCTCGGCCGGTCACATGGGCCTGGCAGGGCTGGTGGTGCGCGAGGTAGTCAAGCAGCCGGACAAGGTGCCGGAAACCCTGGGCACCACTTTCATGCTTAAGCTGGCCGGCATGACGATTGGTTTCGTCCTGGTGCTCGTTTACGCGTGGGTGTTCGAAGAGGTCGGCGGCACGGAATTCTGGATGCTGCTGATCGTGGCCTCGGCGATCTTCTTCCAGACCTTCGACGTGGTCGAATACTGGTTCCAGTCCCAGGTGCAGGCCAAATATCCAGCAATCGCCAAATCCAGTGCGATCTTGCTATCCGCCGTGCTCAAGCTGGTTCTAGTGCTCAGCGGTGCGGGCGTTATGGCCTTCGCGTTTGCCCATACCGCTCAGTTCGTAATGGCAGCGGCGATTCTGGCGATGCTCTACAAGGGCACCACAACGGTATCCCTGATGAGCTGGAAAGCCACTTTCGCCAAGGCCAAGGAGCTGCTTAGCCAAGGCTGGATCATCTACGTGGGCGCGATCTTCGCTGTCATTTATATGAAGATCGATCAAGTCATGCTCAAGTGGATGGTGGGTGCCGAAGAAGTCGGCGTGTATGCCGTAGCAGCGCAGCTTTCCGAAGCTTGGTATTTCCTGCCAACAGCCATCGTCGCGTCCTTGTTTCCGAAGCTGATCAAACTGCATGAAGCAGACCTGGCGCGCTTCAATCAACGTCTCCAGCAGCTCTTCGACGTCTTGTTCATCCTTGCCATTGGCGTGGCGGTCTTCGTGTCACTCGTCGCCGGACCGATAATTTCGTTGTTGTTCGGCGCCGAGTACCAGAACTCGGCGTCGATCCTCACCATCCATATCTGGGCGGGCGTGTTCATCTTCATGCGTGCGGCGTTCAGTCGCTGGATCCTGATCGAAGGTGCGCTGATGTTTTCGCTGATCACTCAGGGGCTCGGTGCGCTGGCCAATGTCGGCATCAACCTGCTGCTGATTCCCCAATACGGGGGCGAAGGTGCTGCCATGGCCACACTAATTTCCTATGCAATTGCTTCGTACGCCGCATTGCTGGTGCACAAGAAGACCCGTCCGGTCTTCTACATGATGACCAAGTCGATGTTCAGCCCCGTCCGTTATGCAATCCATGCCGTAGGAGCCGCCCGATGAGCTTGATGTCTCTCGCCAGAGCTTTGCCTGACCCAGTCAAGAATCGCATCAAGGGTGTTCATGCCACTTAATGCAGGCAAGAAGACCGAGACAGACCTAATCGTATACAACTGAGGTAAGCGATGATTATCGAGATCAGAAAGGCAGGCTTCGTCAATAAAGGCGCTGAGCTGATGTTGCACGCGGCACTGCAGAAGCTGAAGGCCCGGTATCCAGACGCTACCTTCGTCATGGCGCCAACCCCTAAGAAGGCCGAGCAGCCGTTCCGCAAGCTTGTGCAACTAGGCTTCTACCCCAAGGCCTGGCTGTGGCGCTATGGCATCCAGTGGGGCACGCTGGCCAACTTCGCCCCGCGTCCGCTGCGCGAGATGTACGGCGTCATTCTGGACAAAGAAGTCGATGTGGTCGTCGACGCGGCTGGATTCGCCTACAGCGATCAATGGGGCGAAGATCCCTGTACCGAGCTGGCGCAGTCGACCAAACGCTGGAAGAAGAACGGCACCCGTGTGATCTTGCTGCCGCAAGCGCTGGGACCGTTCAAGTCAGAGAAAAACCAGGCGGCGATGAAGACAGTGGTAGAAAACGTCGACCTGATCTTCCCTCGTGAGCGAGTGTCCTACGAGCATCTGACCGGAGTGGTTGGCGAGCAGGCGAAGATCAAGCAATCGCCGGACTTCACCAACCTCATTACTGGTGTGCTGCCGCCGAGTTTCGATGCCCAGCAGAACCGCTTCTGCATCGTGCCCAATTGCCGGATGCTCGATAAAACCGACCAGAAGACGCGCGAGGCTTATCTCCCGTTTCTCATCAGCTGCACACGCTACCTGCTGGAGAAAGGCGCCAAGCCGTTCGTGCTGGTGCACGAAGGCAAGGACGATCAGCGCCTGGCTGACGAGTTGTCCGCAGCGGTCGGCGGCATTCCGATCGTCAAAGAAAGCGGCGCGCTGGAGATCAAGGGCATCCTCGGCGCCTGCAGTGGCACCTTGGGCAGCCGCTTCCACGGCTTGGTCAGCGCGCTGTCCCAGGGCGTACCGGCGCTGGCGACCGGTTGGAGCCACAAGTACCAGATGCTGTTCGAAGACTACGGCTTTCCCGAAGGGCTGGTTCAGGTCACCACCGATGAAGCGGAAATCAAGCGCAAGATCGATCTGGTGACGGACGATGCCGCGCGGATTCAGGCGCTGATCCAGACCCGTACCGATCAGCTCAAGCAACAGTCCGAGCAGATGTGGCAGCAGGTTTTCGCTGTGATCGATCAGTGCGAGCGTGCTCACCAGGCGCAACACCACAGAGTAGGCGCGGCCTGACCTGAATCGCCGTGGCGTCGCAGGCTGGCGTCACGGCCTAGTGCTCTTTCCTGCCGAAGCGCTGACGGATCAGCCGGTACAGGTAGTAGAGCACCATCAACACGACCACGCCGGTGGAGATGGGGTTCATGTACTCGGAGACCTTCTCGTACTGCGATTCGAGCAGATAGCCGGCCAGTGCCAGCAATGCGGTCCAGATCAGCGACCCCAGCGTGGAGTAGATCAGGAACTTGGTCATCGACATCCCGGCAATACCGGCCGGGACCGAGATCAGGGTACGCACCGCCGGAATCAGGCGGCCGAAGAACACCGCGCCCTTGCCGTGCCGGTCGAACCACTCGCTGGCCTTGTCGACATCCTCTGGCGATAACGTGAGCCAATGCCCCCAACGTTCGGCAAAGCGCTTCATGCGCGCCTGGCCGAGCTTGGCCCCGGCGTAGTACCAAGGCAAGGCGCCGACGACCGAACCTGCCGTGCCGACCAGGATCACCGCAATGAAGTTGAGGTCTCCCCGCGCCGCCACGAAACCGGCTAGCGGCATGATCAGCTCGGACGGGATGGGCGGGAAGATATTCTCCAGCAACATCAGCAAGAACACGCCGATGTAGCCGAACGCCGAGACGATTTCCACGATCTTGTCGAACATCGGTTACCTCTGCTGTGGGGGTGAAGAATTCTGCGCCGGGGTACCGACATGGGTTGACGTGGCCTCGGTGACGGGCGGCGCTGCCGCAGCCGGCAACGATGCGTAGTAATCGGCCAGCGCCTGCATCTGCTCCGGCGTGAGCCGCTGCGCAGCGCTGTGCATGATATGCGCGTACTCCGTGCCGCCACGCTTACCGGCCGTGAACAGCTCCAGCTGCGACTTCAGATAGGGCGCGTACTGACCGGCAATGTTCGGGTACATGGGATTGCGTGGTCCGCCCTTCGGCCCATGGCAGTGCACGCATGAAGGGATGCCGCGCGCTCGTACACCGCGCTCGGCCAGCGTTAGGCCTTCGGCCAGAATGTCCGGGGCCGGCTCAGGGGCCTCCGTTCGGCTGACCGGTGGCAGCTCGGCGTAGTGCTGTGCCAGGGCCTCAAGCACCGCTGGTTTGAGGCCCGCAGCAATCGGCTGCATGACGCCGCTATACCGCTCGCCGCGGGCATAGGCCTGCAGCGCACCGAGCAGATAGGCTTCGCTCTGCCCGGCCAATCGAGGGAAGGCGCCTTCGCCCCGACCGCCGCCGTCTTCGGCATGACAGCGGCTGCAGTTGGCAAGGACCGGGCCGAGCGGGTCCTGCAGTGGCCGCAGATGATCCGGCGTGATGGGTTTGATGGTTTCGTCGCTGCGCCCGCCCAGCGCGAGCTCTTTGTAGCGCTCGGGCGACATGCCTGGCATCGCCTGCAGGAAGGCCACCACGGCCCAGACCTCATCGTCCCTTTTCTGCGCGGGCCAGGCCGGCATGGCGGTGAACTTGACGCCATTCTTGACGATCCAGAACAACTCCTGCGGCGCCCAGTGCTCGATCCGCGGCGGCAGGTAGGGCGGCTCGGGTGTCATCTGCTGGACGATCAGCGAGCGCTTCTCACCTGGGCCGCCATGGCAGGCCAGACAGCCGGTGTGATAATGCCCGGCGCCCTTGAGCAGCAGCGCCGGATCGTCCAGCGGCGGCACCTCTATGCCCATCGACTGAGTGCTTACCGCGCGGCGCATGGCGTAGTGCAGCATCCAGCCGGTCGCCTTCCAATGACCCGAGCTGGCACCGATCGAGACCAAGCCCAGCGAAACCAGCACGAACGCGCCCGTGCCCGCGAGCGCTGCCAGCAACGCGACAGCGGCTACGACGCGCTTCCAGGAGCCACCGGTCAGCCAGCTCAGCCAGCTCCGCAAGGGCGCCGAGCATCGCTGAACCATGCGTTTAGCTGACTGAAACGGCATTGCGCTTGTCCTGTAATAGGCCGAACAGCAGGTACAGCCCGCCGATGAGATAGGCGCTGCCGCCAAAGGCCAGCATGATCACACCGCCCATCTGCTGATCTTCCAGCGGGCTCATGCCCGACAGCACCGAGCCGGTGTGCTCGAACAGCGGTCGGCTCGACATCGCCAGCAACACGCCGAGCAGCGTCATGTGCATCGAGGTCAACAGCAGACCCGCGATGCCGGCCAAGGCGCGTTGATGCCGCACGCCGCCGAACGCCGCAAGCCACACCAGCAGGCCAACGAACAGGTAGCTGCCCTGCTCCAGCAGTTCCGCCGACGGCGAGGTGCGCGCCGCATGGTGCAGCGCCGGCATGTGCCAGGCCCAGACCACGAACAGCTCGATCACCGAGGCCAGGATCGGCGAGAACAGCAACGGGATGCGGTTGGAAAAATCAAACCGGCCGCCGGCCAACCCGATGGCCAGCAGCGGCGCCGCCACCGCTACCACCATCACGTGCATCAGCATATGGCCGACGAACAGCCGGTCCGCCATGTCGGGCAGCGGGCCGAGCCAGACCGCGCCCAGCGTGGCAAGGCCGAGCAGCAGCGAGAGCGGGCGCCAGATCATGCGCAACTCCTGATGAACACCACGCTCAAGGCGACGAAAATCGTCGCCACGAAGCTCAGGCCGCTCAGCAGCAATGTGGCGAAACCCAGGAAGCGATGACGATCGCCCGGCGTGTCGAAATCATGCGGCGCCGTTGCATGGCCAAAGGAGTGATGGCGCCAGCCTTTCCAACCGGTCAGCCCAATGCCGACCAACGCGATCAGCGTCAGCACGCCGATGGCGAGGCGAATGTCGCCAAGCTCGCCGCTGCGGCCCGCCACCTTCGCGCACCACACAGACACAGCCAGGTAGGACAGCAGAAAATGCGCCGCCCAGATGGTCGGGCTGAAAGTGATCAGCCACAGCGTGTCGCGTTCCTGCGGCGGAGCCTCGGGTGGCTGCTGTTCGCTCAGCTTCTCACTCATATCACCTCCGGAAAGCCGGCGATGACCGCCACGGTGACACCGACGGTAATGAGCATGAAATGCCAGAACAGCGCGACATTGCGGATATCGATGTCATGCACCGCCGTCATCCGGCCGGCAGCACGGCGCGCCAGACAGTAGAGCTGCATGATCAGGCCGATGGACAGGTGTATCAGGCACCAGAGCACCAGCACCCAGACGGTGGCCGGATAGACATGAGTGGTCGGGTCCAGCCCACTGAAATGCGGCCCGGCCCACATCGAATAGGCACCTGCCAGGGTGCAGACCGCGGCCAGCCCCAGCGAGCCATAGAAGCCCGCCGCCTGATCACGGAAGTTGCAGCGCCGCGCCAGCAGCGTCAGCGCCCAGGACGCGGCAATCAACCCCAGCCCCAATACCGGCCAGAACACGCCGGGGCCGGCCGCATCGGCGGGTGGAAAATCCTCGTGCACGGTCCAGAAGAAGAAGTAGCCGAACACCAGGCTGCCGAAGGCGCTCATGTCGCCGATCATGGTGATGAACATGGCCCACCAGCCCACCGACTTGGCGCCCGACGCATAAAGCGGCACCGTCACGTCCAGACCGATGTCCTTTTTCGGTTTCTCCGGGATCACCGCCGTGCCGGTCCATAGCCAGATCAAAATGGTGATCAGCGCAAGGCCACCGCTGACCAGTGCGGCGACGTACCAGCTGTAGGTGGCGAAGATAAACAGGCCGCCGGTGAAGATCGCCGCCCACATGCTCAGGAAGGTAGGGCCCGGCACGCGCAGGCACTGGATCGGCTCGGCGTCGATGATGCTGCTGATCAGGGTCTCGCGCTTGCCCTCCTCGGCGTCCGGCAAGTAGAAGCGCCCGGCGTCGACGTCACGCATCAGGTCTGGCTGATCCCACAGCGGGTAGCGGCTCTTGATGATCGGAATCGAGCGCGCACCCCAGGCCCTGCCGGGCATTTCCGCGAGCCATTCGAGCGTTCCGGCGTTCCACGGGTTGCGCGTGCTGTAGGGCTGTTTGCCCTTGGGCCGCAAGACGTCCCAGACCAGCACCGCCACGCCAGCGGCGAGGATGAAGGCGCCCACCGTGGACACCAGGTTGAGCACGTCGAAGCCCATGTCCGGTGCATAGGTGTAGACACGCCGCGGCATGCCCAGCAGGCCGGTGAAGTGCATGGGCAGAAAGGCGATGTTGAAGCCGATGAACATCAGCCAGAAGGCGATCCGCCCGAGCCGGTCCGACAGCGTTTTGCTGCGCGCCAGCGGGAAGAAGTAGTAGAGGCCGGCGATGACCGGGAACAGCATGCCGCCGATCAGCACGTAGTGCAGGTGCGCGACGATGAAATAGGTGTCGTGCGCTTGGAAGTCGAACGGCGCCAGCGCCACCATCACCCCAGTCAGCCCGCCCAGCACGAAGATCGCCAGCGCACCGGCGACGAACAGCATCGGCACCGATTTGACGAAGCGCCCGGCCAGCGCCGTCGCGAGGAAGCAGAAGATCTGCACGCCGGTAGGGATTGCCACCGCCTCGGAGGCAGCCGAGAAAAAGGCCAGCGAGATGCCGGGCATCCCGGTGGTAAACATGTGATGAACCCACAAACCAAAGCTGATGAATCCGGTGCCCACCGCAGCCAGCACGATAAAGCTGTAGCCGACGATGGGCCGCCCGGCTGCGGTGGGCACGATGGTCGCCACCAGCGCCACGGCGGGCAAAAAGATGATGTACACCTCAGGGTGGCCAAAGATCCAGAACAGGTGCTGCCACAAGAGCGGATCGCCGCCACGGCTGGCATCGAAGAACGGCCAGTCGAAGGCGCGCTCCAGCTCGAACAGGAGGTCGCCCGCGATCAGCGGCGGGAAGGCGAACAGGATCATTCCCGCGACCACCAGGATGTACCAGGAATACAGAGGGATCAGGTTGATGCGCATGCCTGGAGGCCGGGTCTTCAGCACGCCGACAATCAGCTCCACCGCCGCCGCAATCGATGACACCTCGATAAACGACAGCCCGAGCAGCCAGATATCCGCACCGAGGCCGTCCTGATAGGTGGTGGTGAGCGGCGGATACATGAACCAGCCGCCCTGGGGCGCCACGCCGAAAAAGATCGAGCCGCAGACGAACACGCCACCAATGATGAAACACCAGAAGCCGTAGGCGGACAGCCGGGGAAAGGGCAGATCCCGCGCACCCAGCATCTGCGGCAGGATGAGGATGGAAAAGGCTTCGAAAATCGGCACGCCGAACAGGAACATCATCACCGAGCCGTGCAGGGTGAAGACCTGGTTGTAGGTTTCGGCAGACAGCAGATCGTTGTTCGGTACCGCCAGCTGGGCGCGGATCAGCATCGCCAGCACGCCGGCAAACAGGAAGAACAGGAAAGACACGCCGGTGTACCAGAGCCCCACCTCGGTGTTGTTTACCGCGGACCAGTAACGCCAGCCGGTGGGCGTCTTCCAGGCCGCTGCCAGGCGTTCGGCCTGCGCCTTGGCGCGGGCTTCTTCCTGCGGGTCGCGGTACTCGATCGGCTCGCTCATTCGAGGCCCTTCAGGTAGTGCGCCATGGCGTTCAGCTGCGCCTCGGGCAGCATGCCGAAGGCAGGCATTTTCACGTCTGGTTTGATCGCGCCGCTGTGGCCGATCCAGCGCTTGAACGTATCGACATCGGTCGGCAGCGTGCCGGCTGCCAGGGTCAGACGACTGCCGACGTGGGTCAGGTCGGGGCCGACCGTGCCGTCTGCTTCGGTGCCGCGCACCTGGTGACAGGCGCCGCAACCGTTGGCGAGAAACGCCTGCTGGCCGGTCTGCTGCAATTCGGTGGTGGGTGGCAGGGCGGGCTCGGCCTGTTTAGCTAGCCACAGATTGAAAGCTTCGCGCGTCATCACCACCACGGCAAAATTCATCAGCGCATGGGAAGTCCCGCAATATTCGGCGCAGGCGCCGCGAAAAGTGCCGGTCTCTGTCGGCTCCAGCACCAGCTCATTGGTGCGCCCGGGGATCATGTCGACCTTGCCGCCCAGCGACGGAATCCAGAACGAGTGGATCACATCCGGGCTGGTCAGGCTAAAAGCCACTCGCTCCCCCACTGGCAGCCGTATCTCGTTCGCCAGTTCGACCGCCTCACCCGCCTCGCTCCGGTAGCGCACCCGCCACCACCACTGCTCGCCCGACACATCGACACGCAGGGTGACATTTTCCGAGGAACGCAGTTGCGGCATCAGCATCAGCCCGTAGATCAGCAGGCCGGTCAGGAACACGACGGGGAAAATGACTCCGCCACCAATGATCAACCACCGCGCACCGCGAATGCCGTGGGCTTCCGGGTGGGCCTGGGTGGCATACAGAGCGATCCCCATCACCACCAGCCAGATCACCAATGCACCGCCAGCCATCCACCAGAACAGGGTGACGATGCTCTGCGCACCGACCCCGGCCGGATTCAGCGCTGACTGCTGACCGTCGCAACCCGCTAACACGGCGCCCAGCAGCAACAGCGAGACGCCACGCGCTGGAAAGCATGCTCCGGTGAGGTCGCTTGTCAGAATCAGCCGCATGGTCCGCCTCGCTCTGGGTCACGTTTTGTGACACTCCGCAGGCCAGAAAAGTTGGATAAACGGTCGAATTCGCAAGCGGTGGACCCTTGAGTCGTTGCGCTTGTCCTAAAGAGCAAGGAGAACGACTCAGGAGATTCCATGGCTACAGACAGACGCCACCGACGCTACCTTTTGACCTTGGTCGGCATGTTCCTGTTGATCTGGGGCGCGTTGGCGATCAACCCCTTCAACCGCCACGACTGGCTATTGGAGAACCTGTTGGTTGTGGGGCTGGCCACGGCTTTGCTGCTGGGCCACAAGCACTACCTGCCCTCCCGCAGTGCCGCGACGCTGATATTCCTTTATCTCTGCATTCATCAGCTCGGCGCTCATTACACCTACGCCAACGTGCCGTACAACGAGTTGTGGCAGGCACTGACAGGCGAAGGACTGAACGAACAGCTGGGCTGGGAGCGCAATCAGTTCGACCGCTTGGCGCACTTCAGCTATGGGCTGCTGCTGGCCTATCCGATGCGTGAGGTGCTGATCCGACTGGGCCTGCGCCCAGGGGTCTGGAGCCTGATCCTGCCGATAGACATCGTGCTGTCGACCTCGGCGATCTACGAGCTGATCGAATGGGCAGGCGCGGAAGTGTTAGACGGCGGCCTGGGGCGCACCTTTCTTGCCACCCAGAACGATCGCTGGGACCCGCAAAAAGACATGGCGCTGGCGGCCGGCGGCGCGCTCATCGCCATGATCGTCACCGGCATAGTGGCCCGCATGCGGCGCCCACATAGAGAATCGCAGGCGTGAAGAGGACCACCGGCTTCAGGGTCGGGCGGGGTCGCCGAGCCGCTCGGGCGACTCGGAGGTCTCAGGATCTGTGGTTACGCCGATCCGGCGCAGGTACCACTGGTAAGCCAGGTATGAGCAACCCCACCCGAGCAGAACGCCTAGAGTATTGGCGAGCATGTCGCCCAGCGACGCCTGCCGATTGGGCAGCAGGCTCTGACCGACCTCAATCAGCGTGGCCGCGACCAGGCTCACCGCCACGGCCCAGAATACGTGCCACTGCGGAAAAGCCAGGCGCAGGGAGAACATCAATGCGGCAAAGCCAAGCATGTGATGAAGCTTGTCCTGCTGATCGAAGACTTGGGGGACCGGTTCGGGCCGCAGCCCGCTGAAAAGGATGATTGCTAACACCGCGAGGAACGGCAGGATGCGCACGTAATTCATAGGCAATCGGAAGCTCTCGCTGAGATGGAAAAGTTGAAATTTGGCAGGGCCCGAATCGCGGGCGTGATGAAGACGACAACAAAGGCGGCGTAACATAGCAGCCCCTTGACGCGATGCGTACCGAGCATGGTCGTCGGCGTGCACGCTATGGAGGACCAAAGCCATCGATAGTTCGTGCGGGCCTGTAACAAATTGCGCTGCCATGACCGACGGCTCGCATTCACAACCCTGGAGACCCAAACGTAACCTCGTGTTCGAGGTCCGAGCTGGTAGGATCTGGGCAATGCTACGGGGAACGGCATGCTCCGCGCTCCGCTACCAGCACAACGGGATACCACTTTGACGCACCCCACTTCGCTGCCAGGCAGTCTGCAGCGCCAGCCCACACAGAACGCATACGCCATACTCACCATTGGCGGCGACTGGACCCTGCAGCACTACGCGACGCTGCGGCGCGAAGTCGAGCGCACGCGGCGCCAGATCACCGACTCCGACCAGCTCGAACTCGACTCGCTTGGCGAGTTGGATACCGCCGGTGCCGGACTGCTGATCGAACTCCTCGGCCCCGAGCGGATTGCCCGCCTGAGCGAAGGGGCGTCACAGCTGCCCGCCGCGCGCCAGGCCTTGCTAAAAACCGTGGCCGCCGCGCTGGACCAACCAGAAGCCGAACAGGCGCCGGCAACCAACGGCCTGGCCGATGTGCTGGCTGATGTAGGGCGCAGCGTGTCGGGCGTCTGGAACCAGCAACGCACCCTGCTCGGTTTCATTGGTCTGACCCTGCAGACCTTGTTCACGGCGCTCCCCAACCCGCGCCGCTGGCGGATCACCGCACTGGTGGTGCACATCGAGCAGACCGGCTTGGACGCGATCCCCATCGTCGCTCTGCTGACGTTTCTGGTCGGTGCGGTCGTGGCCTTTCTCGGCGCCACGGTGCTGGCCGATTTCGGCGCCACCATTTATACGGTCAACCTGGTGGCCTTTTCCTTCCTGCGTGAATTTGGCGTGCTGCTGGCGTCTATCCTGCTGGCCGGGCGCACGGCCAGCGCTTTTGCCGCGCAGATCGGTGCGATGAAAGCCAATGAGGAAATCGACGCCATTCGTACCCTTGGCTTGAGCCCCATCGAGCTGCTGGTGCTGCCGCGGGTGTTGGCGATGCTGATCACGCTGCCGATCCTGACCTTTATCGGCATTCTCAGCGGCATCGTCGGCGGGCTGGTGGTCTGCTCACTGGCGCTGGATATCTCGCCGGCGATGTTCTTCACCATCCTGCAGCGGGATATTCCGCTCAATCACTTCCTGGTGGGCATGGGCAAGGCGCCGGTGTTCGCCTTCCTGATCGCGGTAATCGGCTGCCTGGAAGGCTTCAAGGCCAGCGGCAGCGCCCAGTCGGTAGGCGAACACACCACCTCGAGCGTGGTGCAGTCGATCTTCATGGTGATCCTGCTGGACGCCGTTGCCGCGCTGTTCTTCATGGAGATGGGCTGGTGAATGACGATCCCGTGATTCAGGTCCAGGGGCTGGTCAACCGCTTCGGCAATCAGGCGGTGCACGTCAATCTCGACCTGAACATCCGCCGCGGCGAGATTCTTGGCGTGGTTGGCGGCTCTGGCACTGGTAAATCGGTGCTGCTGCGCAGCATCGTTGGCCTGCGCCAGCCAAATGCAGGCAGCGTCAAGGTGTTTGGCGAGAACCTGCTGAAGCTTTCAGCCCAGCGCCGCTCGGAAGTCGAGCGACGCTTCGGCGTGCTGTTCCAGCGCGGGGCCCTGTTCACCTCGCTCAATCTGCAGGAAAACGTTGCCCTGCCGCTGATCGAGCACATCGGCCTCAAGCGCGCCGATGCCGAACACCTGGCGCGGCAGAAGCTGGCGCTGGCCGGCCTGCCGCCGGAGGCCGCCTGCAAATATCCCGACGAGCTGTCCGGTGGCATGGTCAAGCGCGCCGCGCTGGCCCGCGCGCTGGCACTGGACCCGGAAGTGCTGTTCCTCGACGAACCCACCGCCGGTCTCGACCCGATCGGCGCAGCGGCCTTCGACCAGTTGATCCTGACCCTGCGCGATGCGCTGGGTTTCAGTGTGTTTCTGGTCACTCATGATCTCGACACCCTGTACACCATCTGCGATCGCATTGCTGTGCTGGCGCAGAAACGCGTCCTGGTGGTCGACACGCTGGAAAAGGTCGCCGCCACTGACGACGAATGGATTCGCGAATATTTTCACGGCCCGCGTGGCCGCGCCGCGCACGAAGCCGCGCAACGGTTGGAGAACCCCTAATGGAAACCCGTGCCCATCATGTACTGATCGGACTGTTCACCGTGGTCGCGGTTGGCTGCGCCCTGCTCTTCGCTCTGTGGCTGGGTAAATCCAGCATGGACCGCGAATACAGCTATTACGACATCGGCTTCAGCCAGGCCGTCAGCGGGCTGTCCAGTGGCAGCTCGGTGGAATACAGCGGCATCAAGGTCGGCGATGTCACCGAGCTGTGGTTGCAGCCGGACGACCCGCGCAAGGTTCGCGCGCGCATTCGTGTCTACGCCGGCACCCCGATCAAGACTGATACCCAGGCGCGCCTGGCGCTGGCCAATATCACCGGTAGCATGGTCATCCAGCTGCACGGCGGCACCCCGGAGGCCCCACGGCTCGAAGGAGACAGGGACGATCCACCGCTGATCATCGCCGATCCGTCTTCGCTCAGCGCACTGCTGGAAAACGGCGAAGACCTGATGAGCAACATCAACAACCTGCTGCTCAGCGCCAACCAGATCTTCTCCGAGGAAAACACCACTCGCCTGAGCCGCACGCTGGAGCACCTGGAACAGGCCACCAGCGTGCTCTCGGAGCAACGCGGCGATCTTGCCCAGACCCTTCAGCAATTCAACCAACTGAGCCAACAGGCCAATACCGTGATGGGTGAGCTGTCGAGCCTGGCCCGCAACGCCAACGGCCTGCTCGACGATCAGGGCCGCAGCGTGCTGACCAGCGCGGCGCAATCGATGAGCGCGCTGGACCGCACCACCTCCCGCCTGGACACCCTGCTCGAAGAAAACCAGGGCGCGCTGAACAACGGCATGCAGGGCTTCAACGAACTCGGCCCGGCGATCAACGAGCTGCGCAGCACCCTCGGGGCGCTGCGCCGTGTCACCCAGCGCCTGGAAGACAACCCCAGCGGATTCCTCCTCGGCCGCGACAAAGTGCAGGAGTTCAACCCATGAGCCTTCGCCACCGTTCCATGTTACGCCTCGCCCTGCTCGGACTGATCACGGCGCTCACCGCCTGTTCGGTTCTGCCGGAATCCGAGACCCTGCGCATATTCTTGCTGCCGACCTCTCCGACACCGCAACAGGCCACCCAACCGACCATCCAGCAGGCGCTGCGTATCAACACCCCGCAGGCCAGCCGGATTCTCGCCAGTCAACGCATCGCCGTGGTGCCACAAGGCAACGAGATCAGCGCCTACGGCAGCGCACGCTGGAGCGATGCGGCGCCGGCGTTGCTGCGTGACCGGTTGATCGAAGCCTTCCAACGTGACGGGCGCATGCCCTCGGTCAGCAACGAAGACGTCAACCTCTATGCTGACCTAAGCCTGCACAGCGATTTGCGGGCTTTCCAAGCCGTTTACATCGATGGCAAGCCCGTGGTGGTGATCACGCTCGATGCGCGACTGGTCAATCGCAACGACCAGCGCACCCTGGCCAATCGCCGCTTCGAAGTACGCCAGCCGAGTGCCGACCCCAGCGTGGAAAGCGTGGTCGAGGCCTTCGGCCAAGCCAGCGACAGGCTCAGCGCCGAAATTCTCGAGTGGACGCTGCGCCATGCCGGACAACAGCCCTGAGTAAATGCCGTACGGTAGGCGCTAATCGCGCCGGAATTGATCCAGATACACACAAACTGCGTATTAGAGCGCCTAAGATGACTCCGCACATTCAACAGCCGGAGCAGAGTCATGAGTCAGCCACGCACCCGAGCCATCCTCAAGGTGCTTGCGGCCGTCGCCGTGATTGCCGTCATCGGGGCGCTGCTGTGGAGCGAACTGCGCCCCAGCGGTCTCGGCGAAGGTTTCGCCAGCGGTAACGGTCGTATCGAAGCGACCGAAATCGATGTCGCCACCAAGAGTCCCGGCCGGGTACTGGAAATCCTCGTGGACGAGGGCGATTTCGTCCAACCGGGCCAGGTATTGGCCCGTATGGATACCGATGTACTCCAGGCGCAACTGAACCAGGCGCGCGCGCAGGTCCGCCAGGGCGAGAACGCCATCCTTACCGCCGAGGCCATGGTCGCCCAGCGGGAAAGCGAACGCGCCACCGCCGAAGCCGTGGTGACCCAGCGCCGAGCCGAACTGACCGCGGCCCAGAAGCGCCACCAGCGTACCGAAACCCTGGTCGCACGCAACGCCATGGCGCGCCAGCAACTCGACGATGACCTGGCCGCGATGCAAAGCGCCCAGGCGGCGCTGGCCGCCGCACGTTCGCAGGTGATCTCGGCCGACGCCGGCATTGCCGCCGCGAGGTCACAGGTGGTCGAGGCGCGCTCAGCTGTCGAAGCGGCGCAGGCCGGGGTCGAGCGCCTGCACGCGGACATTCGTGACAGCGAATTGAAAAGCGACCGGGTGGCTCGCGTGCAATACCGGGTGGCGCAACCCGGCGAAGTGCTCGGCGCGGGGGGCAAGTTGCTAAACCTGGTCGATCTGACCGACGTCTACATGACCTTCTTTCTTCCCGAACGTCAGGCCGGCCGTGTGGCAATCGGCGCCGAGGTACGCCTGGTGATCGACGCCGCTCCGCAGTACGTGATCCCGGCCAAAGTCAGCTATGTGGCCAGCGTGGCGCAATTCACGCCGAAGACCGTGGAAACCGAAAGCGAGCGCGAAAAACTGATGTTCCGGGTCAAGGCGCGCATCGATCACGAACTCCTCAAGCGTCACATGGAGCAGGTCAAGACCGGCCTGCCGGGCATGGCCTATCTGAAGCTCGACGCTGACAGCGAGTGGCCCGCCGACCTGCAGATCAATGTCACGCCATGAGCGAGCCGCTCGATTCAGTGGTGCAGGTGGCGGGGGTCAGCCTGCAATACGGCAAGGCGCGAGCGCTGGATGAGCTGACGCTGAGTTTGCCCGCCCGATGCATGGTCGGCTTGATCGGTCCCGATGGCGTGGGCAAGTCCAGCCTGCTGGCCCTGATTTCCGGCGCGCGCAAGCTCCAGCAGGGCACGTTACAGGTGCTCGGCGGTGACATCGCTGACGCCAGCCACCGGCGCAGGGTTTGCCCGCGCATCGCCTACATGCCTCAGGGGCTGGGCAAGAACCTTTATCCGACACTGACTGTGCGCGAAAACCTCGAATTCTTTGGTCGCCTGTTCGGCCAAGCAGCCGAGGAGCGCCGCTGGCGCATTGCCGAACTGACGCGCAGCACGGGTCTTGCGCCTTTCCTCGAGCGCCCGGCGGGCAAGCTCTCCGGCGGCATGAAGCAGAAGCTGGGCCTCTGCTGCGCACTGATCCACGACCCCGACCTGTTGATCCTCGACGAGCCCACCACCGGCGTCGATCCGCTGTCACGCGCGCAGTTCTGGGAATTGATCGAACGCATCCGCCGCGAGCGCCCGCAGATGAGCGTGCTGGTGGCCACTGCCTACATGGACGAGGCGCAGCGCTTCGACCAGCTGGTGGCGATGGACGCCGGCCAGGTGCTGGCCACCGGCACGCCGGCTGAACTCCTGGCGCGCACCGGCAGCGACACCCTGGAGCAGGCCTTCATCCGTCTGCTGCCGGACGCCAAGCGCAGTCAGCACCGCGAACTGGTCATCCCGCCGCAGCCGCCGAGCGACAGCGTCGCCATCGAGGCCCACGGGCTGACCATGCGCTTCGGCGATTTCGTGGCGGTAGACCGGGTCAATTTCCGCATCGCCCGCGGCGAGATCTTCGGTTTCCTCGGCTCCAACGGCTGCGGCAAGACCACCACCATGAAAATGCTCACCGGGCTGCTGCCAGCCAGCGAGGGCGAGGCAATGCTGTTCGGCAAGCCGGTGGACCCGCATGACATGCAGACCCGCCAGCGGGTCGGCTACATGTCCCAGGCGTTCTCGCTGTACAGCGAACTGACCGTGCGGCAGAACCTCGACCTGCACGCACGGCTGTTCCACCTGCCCGCCGAACGGCGTGGTCCGCGCGTGCGGGAGATGCTCACGCGCTTCGACCTCAGCGGCGACGCTGAGAGCCTGCCCAGCCGCTTGCCGCTGGGCGTGCGTCAACGCCTGTCGCTGGCGGTGGCCGTGATCCACAACCCGGAAATCCTGATCCTCGACGAGCCGACTTCCGGCGTCGATCCGGTGGCCCGCGACGGCTTCTGGGAGTTGCTGGTGCAGCTGTCACGCGAAGACGGCGTGACCATCTTCATCTCCACCCACTTCATGAACGAAGCACTGCGCTGCGACCGCATTTCGTTGATGCACGCCGGCCGGGTGCTCGACAGCGACACACCACAGGCGCTGATGGCCAAGCGCGGCCTGCCGACCCTCGAAGAGACGTTCATCGCCTACCTGCAAGAAGCCGCTGCCGTGCAAACCGCCGGGCAGCCAGCAGCGACGCCAGCCGCTGCGAAGGTTCCGCTCGACGCGACCCGCGCCAGCGGCCGCCAGGCCCGCTTCAGCCTGCGTCGGCTGCTCAGCTACACCCGCCGCGAGGCCATGGAACTGCGCCGCGATCCGATCCGCGCAACGCTGGCGATGCTCGGCAGCGTCCTGCTGATGTTCATCATGGGTTACGGGGTCAGTTTCGACGTGGAAAACCTGACCTATGCCGTGCTCGACGGTGATCAGACCACCACCAGCCAGCACTACCTGCAGAACATCGCCGGCTCGCGCTACTTCTTGGAAAAGCCGGCGCTGGCCAGCCATGCAGAATTGGACGCACGCCTGCGCAGCGGCGATATCAGTCTGGCGGTGGAAATACCACCCAATTTCGGCCGCGACCTCAAACGCGGTGCCGTGCCTGAAGTTGCATTCTGGATAGATGGCGCCATGCCCATGCGGGCCGACACCATCAAAGGCTACGTGCAGGGCATCCATCTGACCTACCTGCAGCAACTGGCCCGCGAAGCCGGCGTAGACGGGCAACTGGCGCCAACCGACGTCGCCATCCGCTACCGCTACAATCCCGACGTGCAGAGCCTTCCGGCCATGGCGCCTGCGATGATTCCGCTGCTCTTGATGATGATTCCGGCGATGCTCACCGCGCTCGGCGTGGTGCGCGAGAAAGAGTTGGGCTCGATCACCAACTTCTACGTCACCCCGACCACCCGCCTGGAATTTCTGCTCGGCAAGCAGTTGCCCTACATCGCCCTGGGCATGTTCAACTTCGCCACCCTGGCGTTGCTGGCCGTTTTTGTCTTTGGCATTCCGATCAAGGGCAGCATCCTGACCCTCTGCCTTGGCGCCCTGCTCTACGTGGCCTGCGCCACCGGGCTGGGCCTGTTGATGTCCTCGATCCTCAACAGCCAGATCGCGGCCATTTTCGGCACCACCATCGTTACCCTCCTGCCAGCCATCCAGTTTTCCGGGCTGATCCATCCGACCTCAGCCATGGAGGGCGCCGGCGCCTTTATCGGAAAACTCTATCCCACCACCCATTTTCTGATCATCAGCCGCGGGGTGTTTTCCAAGGCACTGGGCCTGGCCGACCTGTACCCCTATTTCATTCCGATGCTCCTGGCGATTCCGCTGCTGACCCTGCTCAGCGTCGCCGGCCTGCGCAAGCAGGAGCACTAGCATGGCCAGCATTCGACGCAAGCTCAGCAACATCATCCAGCTCGGTCTCAAGGAGCTGCGCAGCCTCTACCGCGATCCAGCGATGCTGGTGCTGATCATCTATTCATTCACCCTGGCCATTTATGAAGGCGCCACCGCCGTGCCCGAAGCGCCACACCGCGCCAGCATTGCCGTGGTCGACGAGGATCGCTCCCAGGCCTCGCTGCGTATCGTCAACGCCTTCCAGCTGCCCTACTTCATCGAGCCCAAGGACATCACCCTGCAGCAGATGGACAGCGGCATGGATGCCGGCCTCTACACCTTTACCCTGAACATCCCACCAGGCTTCCAGGCAGATTTACTGGCCGGTCGCCAGCCGACAATCCAGCTCAATGTAGACGCCACCCAGGTCAGCCAGGCGTTCACCGGGGCCGGTCAGATCCAGCAGATCATCGCCAGCGAGACCGCCGAGTTCGTCCGCCACTACCGCAGCGGCGATGCCCTGCCGGTCAAGGCCGTGGTGCGCACGGCGTTCAACCCCAATCTGAATCGGGCCTGGTTTGGCGCCGTGAACGAGGTGATCAACCAGATCACCATGCTGGCGATCATCCTCACCGGCGCTGCGCTGATCCGAGAGCGTGAGCACGGCACCATCGAGCACCTCCTGGTAATGCCCGTGACGCCCGTCGAGATCATGCTGGGCAAGGTCTGGGCGATGGGGCTGGTGGTGCTGGTCGCCGCAGCGTTCGCCCTGCGCTTCGTAGTCGAGGGCTGGCTCGATATTCCAATTCAGGGCTCGCTGCTGCTGTTCGTCGGTGGTGCCGCACTGCACCTGTTTGCCGCAACGTCCATGGGCATCTTTTTCGGCACGGTGGCGCGCTCGATGCCGCAACTGGGGCTGCTGGTGATCCTCACGCTGATCCCGTTGCAGATCCTCTCCGGTGGCGTAACCCCACGAGAGAGTATGCCCACGCTGATCCAGAACATCATGCTGGCGGCGCCGACCACCCACTTCGTCGAGCTGGCACAGGCCATTCTCTTCCGCGGTGCGGGCGTCTCGGTCATCTGGCCACAACTGATGGCGCTGCTGGCGATCGGCTCGGTGTTCTTTCTCGGGGCGTTGTCGCGGCTGCGGCAGTCGTTGCGTTAGCAGTCGTTGCTGGCGGGCGGGTCGCACTCGGGCGAAGGCTGCAGTTCGACCTTGAGAAGCGAACCGCTCTCAGCGTGCTCGAACCCGGTTAGCGCGCTGACCAAGCGCAGCTGATGATCAAAGCTCGACTGAATCTGCGCCACCCGCGACACCATACGGCGGCTGGCGATGCGCACAGCAGGGTCTTCGCTGGCCATCATCTCGAACGAATGGGTGGCCAGTGCGTCGCTCAGTTGCGACAAACTGCGAGCGGTCAGGCTCAGAAGCTCAGCCAATTGCTTGTTACAAGTGTGCATTCCATTGCCACCAATGATTGATATCGCCATGATCTTACTGCATTTTTGCCGCTTGCCAGCATCCTCGTTCTGGTCGAATCGCTGCAGTGTCTGGACAGACCCCGGACAATCTCGCGTTACGCACGGCAACTCGGTGAGAAAAATAGGCTACCCGGCCCGCCATGGCGGGCAGGGCTCTGGCCAGTGGTTTGCCGGAACAACGCGGGCCGGCACATTCACCTCCGCTCGTGCCTCACAGCCGGGAGTGGGAATTTTTGTATTTTCGGCGGGTCTATCCTGCCGACATGCCAAGAGCCTGTAGCTCTGTAGCGCGCCAAGGAAGCCACTCAATCATGCGCATTCTCGTAACCGGCGGAGCCGGATTCATCGGCTCTGCTCTGATCCGCCATCTGATCCAAGACACCGGGCACAGCGTCCTTAACCTGGACAAGCTGACCTACGCCGGCAATCTCGAGTCGCTGGCCGAAGTCCACAGCAGTGACCGCTATCAATTCATTCAAGCCGATATCGCCGATCGCGAACGCGTCAGCGAAGCGCTGCTGGAATTCCAGCCCGATGCCATCATGCACCTGGCCGCCGAATCCCATGTCGACCGCTCGATCGACGGCCCGGCCGAATTCATTCAGACCAACATCGTCGGGACCTATCAGCTGCTAGAGGCGACGCGTGCGTATTGGCAGTCCCTGCCAGCCGAGCGCCGCGAAGCCTTTCGCTTCCACCACATCTCCACCGACGAGGTGTACGGCGACCTCCACGGCGTCGATGACCTGTTTACCGAAACAACCCCCTACGCGCCCAGCTCGCCTTATTCAGCGAGCAAGGCCTCTTCGGATCACCTGGTCCGGGCGTGGCAGCGTACCTATGGGCTGCCGGTATTGATCACCAATTGCTCTAACAATTACGGCCCTTATCACTTCCCAGAGAAGCTGATCCCACTGGTGATCCTAAACGCACTCGATGGCAAGCCTCTGCCGGTCTACGGCAACGGGACCCAGGTGCGCGACTGGCTGTTCGTCGAAGACCATGCCCGTGCCCTGTTCAAAGTGGTCAGCGAAGGTCAGGTCGGAGAGACCTACAACATCGGTGGCCACAACGAGCAGAAGAACATCGACGTGGTGCGCGGCATCTGCGCCCTGCTCGAAGAGTTAGCGCCGCAGAAGCCTGAAGGGCTGGAGCGTTTCGAAGACCTGATCACCTTCGTCAAGGACCGCCCCGGCCACGATCTGCGCTACGCCATCGATGCCAGCAAGATCGAGCGCGAGCTCGGTTGGGTCCCGCAAGAGACTTTCGAGTCCGGCCTGCGCAAGACCGTGCAGTGGTATTTGAACAACCTCGAATGGTGCCGTCGCGTCCAGGACGGCAGCTATCAACGTGAGCGCCTCGGCGCCCTGGAGAACGCATGAAAGGAATCATCCTCGCCGGGGGCTCCGGTACCCGTCTGCACCCCATCACCCTGGGCGTATCCAAGCAGCTGCTGCCGATCTACGACAAGCCGATGGCCTATTATCCGATTTCGGTACTGATGCTCGCCGGGATCCGCGACATCCTGCTGATTTCAACGCCGCAGGACCTGCCGCAGTACAAGAATCTGTTGGGTGATGGCAGCCAGTTCGGCGTGAACATCAGCTACGCCGAGCAGCCGTCGCCGGACGGCCTGGCCCAGGCCTTCTTGATCGGCGAAGAGTTCATTGGCAACGACTCGGTGTGCCTGATCCTCGGCGACAACATCTTCCACGGCCAGCACTTCACTGAGAAGCTGCAGCGTGCTTCGGCACAGAAGAAAGGCGCCACGGTATTCGGCTATTGGGTCAAGGATCCGGAGCGGTTCGGCGTGATCGATTTCGACGAAAACGGCAAAGCCCTATCGATCGAAGAAAAGCCAACGAAGCCGAAGTCCAGCTATGCGGTGACCGGGCTGTACTTCTACGACAACGACGTGGTCGAGATCGCCAAGTCGATCAAGCCCTCGCCACGCGGCGAGCTGGAGATCACCGACGTCAACAATGCTTACCTCAAGCGCGGCGACCTGAGTGTCGAGCGCTTCGGCCGCGGTTTCGCCTGGCTCGACACCGGCACCCACGACAGCCTGCTGGAAGCGTCGCAGTACGTGCAGACCATCGAACACCGCCAAGGTCTGAAGGTTGCGTGTCTGGAGGAGATTGCTTATCAGCACAAATGGATCGACCGCGAGCAGCTGCTGCAGCGCGCCGATGCCCTGGGCAAGACCGGTTACGGTCAGTACTTGTTCAAGCTGGCCGGTGAAGACGCATGAAGGTCATCGAAACCTGCATTCCGGACGTCCTTATCATCGAACCCAAGGTGTTCGGTGACGAGCGCGGCTTCTTCTACGAGAGCTTCAACGCGGCGGCTTTCGAAGCGGCCACCGGACTCAAGCGCCAGTTCGTGCAGGACAATCATTCGAAGTCCCAGCGCGGCGTGCTGCGCGGGCTGCACTACCAGATTCAGCAACCGCAGGGAAAGCTGGTGCGGGTCGTTGCCGGTGAGGTATTCGACGTCGCGGTGGACCTGCGCCGAAGCTCGCCGAGCTTCGGCCGCTGGGTTGGTGTCCATCTGAGCGCGCAGAACCAGCGCCAGTTGTGGATCCCCGAAGGCTTTGCCCACGGTTTCGTGGTGCTCAGCGAGAGCGCCGAGTTCCTCTACAAGACCACCGACTACTACGCGCCAGCCCACGAGCGCTCCTTGCTCTGGAATGACCCGCAGATCGGCATCGATTGGCCGTTCACCGAACCGCCCCAGCTTTCCCAGAAAGATATCGACGGCAAGGTACTCAGCGAAGCGGAGCTGTTTGCATGAAAATCCTGATCACCGGTAGCGCGGGGCAACTGTCTCGGGAGCTGCAACTGGCGTTGGCCGGTGAAGGGAAAGTCCTCGCGCTGGGTCATAAGCTGCTGGACCTGGCCGAACCGACACAGATCCGTCGACAGGTTCGTCTGCTACGCCCCGATCTGATCGTCAACGCAGCCGCCTATACGGCCGTCGACTCGGCGCAAGGCGACCGAGAGCGCGCCTTCGCGGTAAACGCGACCGGCCCGGGTGTACTCGCCGAGGAAGCGGCAGCCCTGGGTGTTCCGCTGATCCACTATTCCACCGACTATGTTTTCGACGGCAGCAAGACCGAGCCCTACAGGGAAGAGGATTTGCCGGCTCCGTTGAGCGTATACGGGGCGAGCAAGCTGGCCGGTGAGCAGGCCATTCAGGCTGTAGGTGGTGATCACCTGATCCTGCGCACCAGCTGGGTCTACTCGCTGCATGGCCGCAACTTCCTGCTGACCATGCAGCGGCTGCTGCAGGAGCGCGACGCGCTGTCGGTGGTCGATGATGAGATCGGTGCGCCAACCTGGGCGGGCACTATCGCGCAAGTCACCGCAGAGATCGTACGAAAGCGACGTTCTGGTAGCGGTGGACCCGGCGGGCTCTATCACCTGACCGCCAGCGGCGAGACGTCCTGGTACGGCTTCGCCTGTCATATAGCTCAGCACCTGCAGAACCAGGGCCGGCTGCGCGCCAGGATCGAGCCGGTCCGGTCTGCCGATTACCCCACGGCCGCTCAGCGCCCGCTCAACTCACGCCTCAGCTGCGCGCGCCTGCAGCACGATTGGCAGGTTACCTTGCCGAACTGGGAAACCGCCCTGCAGCAGTGCCTTGGCGATGTGCCTTATGCCCAGACGGAGCACGCCGTTCCTGCTGCGCAAAGCGTCTGATAGCACCGAGAGGCTGGCGCACGCCGACAGAGTTGACTGCACCGCTCACCCAGCCGCAAGCGCCAAAGCTGGCTGGACGTGCATAATGGCGCCCGAACCACAGGCGCATCTGCATGACCTCACCCGACTCCCCCCGCCGCCCTCGTTGGCGCAACCTGGCCGTGGTTGCGCTGTTGCTGGCGCCGCTACTCTGGCCGCTGCAACAGCTGGCCAAAAGTTATTACAGCAACGAGCTGATCGAGCAGAACCGCCAGACGCTCGATCTCTATGTCGCCAACCTGCTCGGCTCGTTGCGCCGTTATGAAGTGCTGCCGCGCATCCTCGGTGATCTGCCGACCTTGCGCACGGCGCTGCGCCAGCCTGACAACCCAGCGGCCAAGGACCAGGCCAACCGCCTGCTGAATCAGCTGCGCAAGGAAACCGGCGCCGACGTTATTTATCTGATGGCCCCCGACGGCAACACGCTGGCCGCATCGAACTGGAACGAGGAAGACAGCTTCATCAGTCGGAATTTCGCCTTCAGACCCTATTTCAGAGAGGCCATGGCCGGTGAGCTGGGCCGCTTCTTCGGCCTGGGCACCACGTCAGGCAAGCGCGGTTACTATTTCGGGGCTGCGGTCCGCGATGGCGACGAGATCCTCGGCGTACTGGTGGTCAAGGTGGATCTGGACCATACCGAAACACTCTGGGGCAGTACGCCCGAGCAACTGATGGTGACCGACAGTTTCGGCGTGGTGATCCTCACCTCGAAACCGGAATGGCGGTTTCGCGCCAGCCGCGCGCTGGATATTGAAGAGCGCGAGCAGATCGCCTCTGAACGTCCCTACCCCACGCTCGAACCTCGTGATCTGACGCTTGATATCGATACCTGGCTGATCCAGAGCCGCGAACTCAAGGAAACCGGCTGGACGGTGCGCATCCTGGCACCGATAAGCCTGGTCGAGCGGCCCGTGCAGACGGTTGTCGCCATCGGCGCAGCCACCCTCGCGGCGCTCTTGCTGTTGCTTGGCCTGCTGATGCAGCGGCGGCGTCATTATCTCGAGCGCATCGCCCTGGATGCCAAGGCGCGCCAGCAGCTCGAGCGACGTGTACAGGAACGGACCTACGACCTGGAAGCCCTGAACAGCCGCCTCAAGGAAGAGGTGCTGGAGCGCGAGCAGGCCCAGCAAGAGCTGGTCCGTGCCCAGGACGAGCTGCTTCAAGCCGGCAAACTCTCGGCGCTCGGCACCATGTCCGCCAGCATCAGCCACGAACTCAACCAGCCGCTTGGGGCAATTCGCAGCTATGCCGACAACGCAGGCGTCCTGCTCGACCAGCAGCGAAACGACGAGGCTCGCGATAATCTGCGCCTGATCAGCGAGCTGACCGCGCGCATGGCCTCGATCATTGCTCATCTGCGCGCATTTGCTCGACGCGACCGGCATGCACCGGAGCGGGTCGCGCTGCAGCCCGCCTTGGACGACGCGCTGGCGCTGCTGGCAAAACGGCGCCAGGCCATGGGCGTCGAGCTGATTCGCGACCTGCCCGACGCCACGCTCTGGGTACAGGCCGGCGAGACGCGCCTGCGGCAGATCATCTCCAACCTCTTGAGCAACGCACTGGACGCCCTGGTTGAGCGTCCCCCGGTGAGGCGCATCTGGCTGCGCGCCGAGCGCCAGGGCGAGGGTGTGCTGCTGACATTGCGCGATAACGGACCGGGCTTTACCGACGAGGCGATGCAACGGGCTCGCGAGCCCTTCTTCACCACCAAGACCAGCGCTCAGGGGCTGGGATTGGGACTGGCCATCTGCGATACCCTGGCCCGCGCCCTGGACGGTGAACTGATCCTGGCCAACCATCCCGAGGGCGGTGCGCAGATCAGTCTCTATCTGCATTGCGCCGACCCCGGCGTTGCCTTTCCGAGCGAGGACTAGCATGACCCACCCGATCGACCCGCAAACTCAGGTCATCCTGGTCGATGACGACCCCCATCTGCGCAAGGCGTTGAGCCAGACTCTCGACCTCGCCGGGCTCAAGGTGCTCAGCCTGAGTGATGCGCGCGGTCTGCCGGGGATGCTGCCTGTGGACTGGGGCGGCGTGGTGGTCAGCGACATCCGTATGCCCGGAATCGACGGCTTGGAGCTGCAACAACAACTGCACGCGATCGACCGCGAGCTACCGGTTCTGTTGATTACCGGCCATGGCGATATCCAGCTGGCGGTCCAAGCCATGCGCGCCGGTGCCTATGACTTTCTCGAGAAGCCCTTCCCCAGCGAGGCGCTGCTCGACAGCGTGCGCCGCGCACTCGCCCTGCGCCAACTGGTTCTCGACAACCGCAGCCTGCGGCTGGCGCTGGCCGACCGTCAGCAACTGTCGACCCGGCTGCTCGGCCATTCATCGGCCATGCAACGCCTTCGCGAGCAGATAGGCGCGCTCGCAGGGACCCAAGCGGACGTGCTGATCCTCGGCGAAACCGGCGCGGGCAAAGAGGTCGTAGCCCGCGCGCTACACGACCTTTCCAGCCGTCGCAACGGTCCGTTCGTGGCAATCAATGCGGGGGCGCTTGCCGAGTCGGTGGTCGAAAGCGAGCTGTTCGGGCACGAAGCCGGCGCTTTCACCGGCGCACAGAAGCGTCGTATCGGCAAGTTCGAGTTCGCCAATGGCGGCACCCTGTTTCTCGACGAGATTGAAAGCATGAGCCTGGACGTCCAGGTCAAGCTGCTACGCATGCTGCAGGAACGCATCGTCGAGCGCCTGGGCGGCAATCAGTCGATCCCCCTAGACATCCGGGTGATTGCTGCGACCAAGGAGGATCTGCGCCAAGCCGCCGACCAGGGTCGCTTTCGCGCCGATCTTTATTACCGCCTGAACGTCGCCCCTCTGCGTATCCCACCGCTGCGCGAACGCAGTGAAGACCTGCTGTTCCTGTTCCAGCATTTTGCTGAAACCGCCGCCAACCGCCACGCCCTGCCGATCCGTGAGCTGCGTCCTGAACAGCGTGCTCAACTGCTCCGGCATCCCTGGCCGGGCAATGTCCGTGAACTGCAGAACACCGCCGAACGCTTCGCGCTCGGGCTTGATTTGGGCCTTGATGATCACGCTAGCGCTGCTGACGACAACGGCACCGGCGTCGGCGCAGCCAACGGGCTTGGTGAGCAGGTGGACGCGTTCGAGCGCGCCCTGATCGCGGCCGAACTGGCACGGCCTCATGGTTCCTTGCGCAGTGTCGCCGAGGCTCTGGGGCTGCCGCGTAAAACCCTGCACGACAAACTGCGTAAGCATGGCCTGGTGTTCAACGATGCTGGCGGAACCCCGCCCGATGAAGGCGAATAGCTGGCGGTTTCCCGCCAACTGAAGGCTGGGATCAGGGTAACCCGTCCATCATTGCCGGCAGACATGTCGCCGGGCCCTGCTTTTGGCTGCAGCAAGGCCCCTCGCTCATGACTCACGCGTCCGTATAGAACCTGCAGGCTAGAGCGGCCTAGCTGAGAAATACTCGTCAGTATTTTGCCATCATACGAGTAAACTCCCGCGACACGGGAGGCTGCTGCCCTTTCTGGCACAGCACTTGCTCCCGCTAATCCATGGATCGGCAAGCCGGGCCGTCGTGCGGCGCAACGATGTCATCAATTACGCCTAGACTTGTCTTGCTGGTTTCAGCCGAGCGCCCTTTCCCGATGCGGGTGCTCATTCACAACAAGAGGAAACACAACAATGTTCAAGCTGACTGCTACAGCGCTCGCCTGTGCTCTGTCCCTCGGTATGGCAAGCCTGGCCCAGGCCGCCGACCCGATCCTGATCAAGTTCTCCCACGTGGTTGCCGAGAACACGCCGAAAGGTCAGGGTGCCATCATGTTCAAGAAGCTCGTTGAAGAGCGTCTTCCCGGCAAGGTTGAAGTTCAGGTTTACCCTAACTCGTCCCTGTTCGGCGATGGCAAGGAAATGGAAGCACTGCTGCTGGGCGACGTACAGCTGATCGCGCCGTCGCTGGCGAAGTTCGAGCACTATTCCAAGGGCGTTCAGGTGTTCGACCTGCCGTTCCTGTTCGACGACATCCAGGCGGTTGACCGCTTCCAGCAGAGCGATGCCGGTCAGAAGCTGCTGAGCTCGATGGAAGACAAGAACATTACCGGCCTGGCCTACTGGCACAACGGCATGAAGCAGCTGTCGGCCAACAAGGAACTGCGTGAGCCGAAAGACGCCCGCGGCCTGAAGTTCCGCGTACAGGCTTCCGCAGTACTGGACGAGCAGTTCAAGGCCCTGCGTGCCAACCCGCGCAAGATGAGCTTTGCCGAGGTCTACCAGGGCCTGCAGACGGGTGTGGTCAACGGTGCCGAGAACCCCTACTCGAACATCTACTCGCAGAAGATGCATGAAGTTCAGAAGCACATCACCGAGTCCGACCACGGTCTGCTCGACTACATGCTGATCACCAACACAAAGTTCTGGGAAGGTCTGCCTGAAGACGTGCGCTCCGAGCTGGACGAGATCATCGACGAGGTCACCGTTGAGGTGAACAAGCAGGCCGATGCCCTGAACCAGAAAGCCAAGCAGGACATCCTGGCTGCCGGCACCACTGAGATTCTCGTTCTGACGCCGGAAGAGCGTGCCAAGTGGCGCGAAGCCATGAAGCCCGTTTGGAGCAAGTTCGAGAACGACATCGGTGCCGACCTGATCAAGGCCGCCGAAGAAGCCAACAAGGCTCAGTAAGCCTTGCCGGAGGGCAGCCACAAGCTGCCCTCCGCGTCCCGAATAGAGCAATACCAGCGATATCGACAGACCAGTGAAAAGACAACCCAGTCAGGCAATATCAACGGCGCGGTGATCCCGAACCAGAGGCCTGTAAAACAAGAGTTTTTCATTGTTCTGTCACCCGGTCACCCGACCGGCCCATGGCGCACGTTCTGTACGCCCACCGAAATAATGCAATCCATCAGGAGATGTCATCCATGAACGCCCTCTGGCGCGTCTGGGACCACTTCGAAGAAGCGTTTATCGCCTTCCTTCTGGCCGCCATGACCTTGGTGACCTTCGTTTATGTGGTCTTGAACAACCTCTACACCGTGTTCTACAGCCTCGGCGATCGTTACGAGGGTGCCAGCGATCTGTTCTTCGCCATGGGTGATTTCACCATCGGTCTGGCGCAAGAAATGACCTGGAGCACGGCACTGACCAAAGCGCTGTTTGCCTGGCTGATCTTCTCAGGCCTGGCATACGGTGTGCGTACCGCTGGCCACATCGGCATCGATGCGCTGGTCAAGCTGGCGCCGCGTCACATCCAGCGTTACATCGGCTTTGTTGCCTGCCTGTTCTGCCTCGGCTATGCAGGCCTGCTGGCCTTTGCCAGCTTCAATTGGATCTCGGCGCTGTTCACCGCAGACATCGGCGCCGAAGACCTCGGTCATTTCGGGGTCAAGCAATGGCACATTGGCATGATCGTGCCGATCGGATTCGCCATGGTGTTCATCCGTTTCGCCGAAATCTTCGTGCGCATCTTGCGCAACGAGCAAACCGGCCTCGGCCTGGCTGACGAAGCCGCCGAAGCTGCGAAACTGGGTGCAGAGGAGCCGAAGTAAATGACTATCCTGTTCCTCTTTGTCGCGCTCTTCGCGCTGATGTTCATCGGCGTGCCGGTGGCCGTTTCCCTCGGCCTGGCCGGTTCGCTGACCATCCTGCTGTTCAGCCCGGATTCGGTCACCTCGCTGGCGATCAAGCTGTTCGAAACGTCCGAGCACTACACCCTGCTGGCGATCCCGTTCTTCCTGCTGGCCGGCGCGTTCATGACCACCGGTGGCGTCGCCAAACGACTCATCGATTTTGCCAACGCCAGCGTCGGCCACATCCGCGGTGGCCTGGCTATCGCGGCGGTTCTGGCCTGCATGCTGTTCGCTGCGCTGTCCGGTTCTTCGCCGGCGACGGTCGCGGCGGTCGGCTCGATCGCCATCGCTGGCATGGTGCGTTCCGGCTACCCGCAGGCCTTCGGCGCCGGCATCGTCTGTAACGCCGGTACGCTGGGCATCCTGATCCCGCCGTCGATCGTCATGGTGGTCTACGCCGCCGCGACTGAAACCTCCGTGGGCAAGCTGTTCATGGCCGGTGTGGTGCCGGGCCTGCTGCTGGGCCTTGGGTTGATGGTGGCGATCTACATCATTGCCGTGAAAAAGAACCTGCCTGCGCTGCCGCGAGCCACCTTCCGCGAGTGGCTTTCAGCCGCACGCAAGGCGGTCTGGGGCCTGCTGCTGATGGTGATCATCCTCGGCGGCATCTACTCGGGCATGTTCACCCCGACCGAAGCGGCTGCGGTGGCGGCGGTGTACTCGGCGTTCGTAGCGCTGTTCGTCTACAAGGACCTGACGCTGCGCGACTGCCCGAAGGTGCTGCTGGAGTCGGGCAAGCTGTCGATCATGCTGATGTTCATCATCGCCAACGCCATGCTGTTTGCGCACGTACTGACGACTGAACAGATCCCGCAGCAGATCACTGCCATGGTGCTCGAGGCCGGCCTGCAGCCCTGGATGTTCTTGCTTGTAGTGAACATCGTCCTGCTGATCGCCGGTGCCTTCATGGAGCCGTCAGCCATCATCCTGATCCTGGCACCGATCCTGTTCCCGATCGCCATCGAACTGGGCATCGACCCGATTCACCTGGGCATCATCATGGTGGTGAACATGGAAATCGGCCTGATCACGCCACCGGTGGGGCTGAACCTGTTCGTCGCCTCGGCAGTTACGGGCATGCCAGTGACTCAGGTGATCCGTGCCGTGATGCCGTGGCTCGCGTTGCTGCTGAGCTTCCTGATGATCATCACCTACGTGCCGTCGATCTCGCTGGCGCTGCCAAACTTGCTTGGCATGTAACGCTCGTCGATCAAACCGTTCCCTTTAGCCCGGCTCTCGCCGGGCTTTTTTTTTGCCTGCGTTACAGCGCGAGCACATCCGCAGGACGCCGGCGAAACCACCCCGTCAACGAAAGGCGGTCGGTATGGGTAACCAAGACTTCGTGAGGGAAGTCACCCGACAGGAAAACCAGCAAATCGCCCGCAAGCGGCGGGATGTCGCGCCGAGAACCGTCAGCGAAATGCATGCGCAGCTCTCCACCATCAGCCGGTTGCCAGTCCGGGTTGAGATAGACCACGGCGGTGACGCAGCGGCTGTCATCATCGCGGAAGCGATCCAGATGGGTCTGATAGAAGGCTCCCGGCGGATACAGGGCGAAATGGCATTCAAACTCTTCCAGGCCGAGAAACAGCGTCTGGTTCATGCGCTGTCGAAGTCCATCCATCAACTCCAGATAGCGGTCACATAAGGGCGACTGGCCTGGCTCGAGCCATTGAATCTGGTCGCCACGGATGCCTTCGCGAATGGTCAGCGCGTCGCCGCGGCCGATTCCCGCCGGGGCCAGGTCGCCTTGTGCCTCACGCTTGCGGCACTCCGCTGCCAAACCGAGGGTCAGATCGTCTGACAGGAACGAATGACGTAGCGCCCAGCCATGCTCGGCGAGGTCGTCAATGATGGGATCGAACTGCAAGGAAGAGACTCCGAAAGGATTGTTTCGGAGTCTAGCAGCAGCGCTTTCGCGCCTCGACAGCAGCCGTCAGGGCGCTGAAAATAATCTGCCCGCCAACAGGAGCTTCCATGCGCGCTTTAATCGCTTGTGTATTACTTGCCTTCAGCTGCAGCACCCTCGCCGACACCTACGACGAGCTGTACGAAACCGCCGGCTGGACCGAACAACGCGCCAATTTCAGCGATGCCCTGACTGCCGCCCAACAACGTTACAAGAACACCCTGCCGCCGGCGGTTTACCAGGCGCTGGTAACCAACAGCAACCGCCGCTTCGCGGTCAACGCCATCGATCAGCGGGCCAAGCAGGCGCTGCGTGATAACCTCGATGATCCGCAACCCGCGCTGGATTTTTTCCAGTCGCCGCTAGGCCACAAGGTGGTGGCCGCCGAGACCTTGGCCGGTCGCCGCGAGCAGTTGGCTCGCTATGAAAACGACATTCCGCGCATCGACGCCGGCAGCAACCGGCAGCTGCTGATCCGCCATCTGGCTCAGGCGATACCCGCCGCCGAAGCCGGTGCGGAGGTCAGCCTGGCCTTGGCCGGCGTCGCGGCGGACAGCCTCAGCCAGATGATTCCGGGCCTGCTCGGCGGTGGCCAGGCGCAGGGGCTGCTGGACAGCCAACGCGAGCGCCTGCAACAGCAGGTGGAGAGCGATCTCGACAACACGCTGCTGTACATCTATCGAGACCTCTCCGACGCCGAACTGGAGGAGTTCGTCCAATTCGCCCAGTCGGAAGTCGGTCAGCGCTACTACAGCGCAGCGCTGCAAGCCCTGCGAGCCGGGCTAGCAGTCGGCTTGAGCGGCAACGAAACTCAGGCTTAAGCGGCTCCTCAGCGGGCGCGCCAAGCTATTTCAAGCGCTCGCTGAGAAAACCGAAATATTCACGGCGCAGGGCTTCCTGTTCGTTGACCAGGTGATGCCGTGCCGCCGGCAGCCGAAGAATTTCCGGGGCGGCGAATTTTTCCTGCAGGACCGGCAGGTTGTGTTGCCAGTCGACCGTCATATCGGCCTCCCCCTGCACGATCAGTGGACTGTGCGGGCTAGCGGGCGCCGCTTCGATACGCTGAATCCAGCGTGACAGTGCGCCCACCCAGGCGGTCGGCAGGATATTCGGCTGCAGGGGATCGTTGGACTGGATGAACTGGAGAAACGCCGGATCGCCCGAGTTTTCACTAAAGCGCCGCGGAATCTGTTTGACGAAGCGCCGCATCACCTCATAGCTGAAACGTGACCATCCCCAGGCCCGCGGCCGCACCAAGGGCGCCAGCAGAATGCTCTGTCCCAGCGCAGGGTGCACCGGCTGGCAGAGCAGGTAATCCAGCACGATGGCCGCGCCCGTACTCTGGCCCAGCAGATGCCAGGGTTGCGGCAGCTCCATCGCAGCAGCTTCGTGCAGCAGGCCTTGCAGCACCGCCTGGTATTCCTCGAATTCATTGATGCTGGCGCGTGGCCCGCTGGACAGCCCATGACCCGGCAGGTCGCAGGCGAGCACAGCGAAGCCCATGCGCAACCCCCAATCCACCACGTGCCGGTACAAGCCCATGTGGTCGTAGTAACCGTGCAGCACCAGCAACGTCGCCACCGACTGTTCGGGGTACCAGGCCTGAGCCACAACGTCATAGCCGTGCACCTGAAAGCGCCCCAGGCGCCGCTGGATACTGCTGTGGTGAGGCAGATCCAGCCCGTAGTAGGCCTGGTAGAAACGTGCATCGGCGGTCAGCTCGGCGGCGGGACGAAGCGGGCTTAATTGCGCGCGGAGCGCGTCGGGATTGATTCGCGAAGGCATGAGCGGTTTTCTTGCTAGCGGTAAGCGGGATATTCAGCTCTGCAGCGCGACGTGGCAAGCTGGCGCATCCATCCAAGAGCTCCGTCATGTCCGTACGCAACAAGTATCTGATCGCGGCACTCGTTGCCCTGCTCTGGGGTGGCGCCATGCTGGCCGCCTTCTGGTGGTTCGAGGCACGCTACCTGCGACCCTTCGAGACCGAGCGGGCCGAGCTGTTCTCCGGCGACCAGCTGGCATTGCCCGATTCGCTGAGCGGTGCTGGGCCGGTTCGGGTGGTGCACTTCTGGGATCCTGCGTGCCCCTGCAACGCCGGCAATCAGCAACACCTGGCCGAGCTGGTGCAGCGCTTCGGTGGGCGGGGCGTGAGCTTTTATGCGTTGCAAAAGCCGGGCAGCCAAGGTCATCTGCCTGATCAGCTGGCCGGCCTGCAGCCGCTCACGGACCTGCCGGGATCCAGCAGTCTGCCCGCCAGTCCGGCAGTCGGGATCTGGGATGGCGGTGGACGGCTGATCTACATTGGCCCCTACAGCGAAGGGGCCGTGTGCAGCTCCGACAACAGTTTCATCGAGCCAATCCTCGAAGCGGTACTGGCTGGCCGCCAGGTCAGGGTGACGCACTCACTCGCGGTGGGTTGTTTCTGTGACTGGGGGCCCGCGCCCGCCATTGAAACTGCAGCGAACCAGCAGTCAGCGGTTAACCGCTGACTGCCAGCAACGCCGCTCAGCTGTGCGCCGAGGGCGGCGTCATCACCTTGCGACTGTCGATCACCTGACGCCAGGTCGGGCTGGTGTCGGTTTCGTCCATTGCTTGGCGCATCGCACGCACGCGGCGCTTCTCGGCGCGACGGCCGATGTACCAGGCAATGAAGGTTGCCAGCGACACCACCAGCAGGATCAGGCTGGCGACGGCGTTGATCTCGGGTTTCACGCCCAAGCGCACCGCCGAGAAAATCTCCATTGGCAGCGTCGTTGCGCCTGGACCGGAGACGAAGCTGGCCAGAACCAGATCGTCCAGCGACAGGGCAAAGGACAGCATGCCGCCAGCCGCCAGAGACGGCGCAATCATCGGCATGGTGATCAGGAAGAACACCTTCCAGGGGCGCGCGCCCAGATCCATTGCCGCTTCCTCGATGGACTGATCCAGCTCGCGCAGACGCGCCATCACCACCACCGCGACATAAGCCGAGCAGAAGGTGGTGTGGGCGATCCAGATGGTGACGATGCCGCGCTGTGCAGGCCAGCCGACCAGCTGCGCCATGGCCACAAACAACAGCAGCAAGGACAAACCGGTGATCACCTCGGGCATCACCAGCGGCGCCGTGACCAGACCGCCAAACACGGTGCGGCCCCGGAAGTTGGGAATCCGCGTCAGCACGAAGGCAGCCATGGTGCCCAGCGCCACTGCGGCAATAGCGGTGTAGAACGCGATCTCCAACGATCGCATGACTGCACCCATCAGTTGGGTGTTGTCCAGCAACCCGGCGTACCACTTCAGCGACCAGCCACCCCACACCGTCACCAGCCGTGACGCGTTGAAGGAATAGATGACCAACAGCACCATCGGCAGGTAGATGAACAACAACCCGAGTATCAGGATCAGGTTGGAAAAGCTGTAACGCTTCATAGCTTGCCCTCCAGTTCCTTGGTCTGGTTCCTGTTGAACAGAATGATCGGCACCAAGAGGATCGCCAGCATCACCACCGCCAGTGCAGACGCTACCGGCCAGTCGCGGTTATTGAAGAACTCCTGCCACAGCACCTTGCCGATCATAAGCGTCTCCGGTCCGCCGAGCAGCTCAGGGATGACGAACTCGCCCACCACCGGAATGAATACCAGCATGCAGCCAGCGATGATGCCGTTCTTGGACAGGGGCACGGTGATCTTCCAGAAACTGGTCAGGTTGCGCGCGCCCAGGTCGGACGCGGCCTCCAGCAGGCTGAGGTCGTGTTTCACCAGGTTGGCATAGAGCGGCAGGATCATGAACGGCAGGTAGGAATACACCACGCCGATGTAGACGGCGAGGTCGGTGTTGAGGATGCGCAGCGGTTCATCGATCAGGCCCAGGCCCTGCAGCAGGCCGTTGAGAATGCCGTTGCTGCTGAGGATGCCCATCCAGGCGTAGACGCGAATCAGGATCGCCGTCCAGGTCGGCATCATGATCAGCAGCAGCAGCACGGTCTGCAGGTCCTTGCGTGCCCGAGCGATGGCATAAGCCATCGGATAGCCGACCAGCAGGCAAATCAGCGTACTGAAAAAGGCGATGCGCAGCGAACCGGCGTAAGCCGCCCAGTACAGATCGTCCTCGCTGAGGAAGACGTAGTTTCCCAGGTTGATGATGATCTGCAACTGCTGCTCGGCGTAGGCAAAAACCTCCGTATAGGGCGGTATCGCCACATCGGCTTCGGCGAAGCTGATTTTCAGCACGATCACGAACGGCAGCAGGAAAAACAGCGCCAACCAGAGGAAGGGAACGCCGATGACCAGTCGACGACCAGGGTTCAGGCGTGAGCGGCTCATGCCTGCAACACCACGCCGCTGTCGTCCCACCAGTAGACGAACACCTGTTCCTCCCAGGTCGGCAGTTTTACATGTCGCTCGGCGTTGGCCATGAACGCCTGCAGGATGCCGCCGGACGGCAGCTGGATGTAATAGACCGAGTGGCCGCCCAGATAGGCGATGTCGTAGACGACGCCCTTGGCCCAGTTATAACCGGGTCGCTGCAGGTCAGGCAGCTCGGTGCCGATCAGCAGCTTTTCCGGCCGTATGGCGTAAGTGATCTGCTTGTCCTGAGCACGGGTGCTGATGCCGTGGCCGACGTAGATCGGATTGTCCAGGCCAGGACAGGCGATCACGGCATGGTCTTCCAAGTCTTCGATCAGCTCACCGTCGAACAGATTGACGTTGCCGATGAACTCGCACACCAGGCGGCTCGCTGGCGTTTCATAAATGTCCATCGGGCTGCCGACCTGGGCGATCCAACCCAGATGCATGATGGCGATGCGCTCGGCCATGGTCATGGCCTCTTCCTGGTCGTGGGTGACCATCACGCAGGTCACGCCGACACGCTCGATGATCTGTACCAGTTCCAGCTGCATCTGCGAGCGCAGCTTCTTGTCCAGCGCGCCCATGGGTTCGTCCAGCAACAGCAGCTTTGGCCGCTTGGCCAGCGAGCGGGCCAGCGCCACACGCTGACGCTGACCGCCCGAGAGCTGGTGCGGCTTGCGTTTGGCGTACTGGCTCATCTGCACCAGGGTGAGCATCTCGTCGACGCGGGTCTGCACTTCGTCCTTCGACAGCCCATCCTGCTTCAGACCGAAAGCGATGTTCTGCGCCACGGTCATGTGCGGAAATAGCGCGTATGACTGGAACATCATGTTGATCGGCCGCTCGTAAGGCGGCATGTCCGTGATGTCCTGGCCATCGAGAAATATCCGCCCTTCGGTGGGCCGCTCGAAACCGGCCAGCATGCGCAGCAAGGTGGACTTGCCCGAGCCGGACCCGCCAAGCAGGGCAAAGATTTCGCCTTGGTGAATGCTCAATGAGACATCATCGACCGCCACCGTTTCGTCGAACTTCTTGGTGACGCGGTCGATCTTCAGCAGCACCTGCTTGTTCTGGCTCTCACCGGTGAGGGCCTTTTTGTAGGCGCTGGAGGCAACGGCCATGCGCGAACTCCCGATTGGAATGATGGGCCCGGACGGCGCCGGGAAACGACATGTTGCAAGGGCAGGACGGAAGACCAGCAGCGACTCCCGCCTTACCCGGTGAGACTATTGACCGGACTTGACCTTGGTCCAGGTACGGGTCATCAGGCGAATGATCTTCTGTGGCAGCTCGGCGGAGACGTACAGACGATCCAGCACCGCTTGTGGGGGATAGACAGACGGATCGTTACGCACCTCCTGGTCCATCAGCTCGCCCGCCTTGAGATTGGGGTTGGCGTAGCCAACGTAATCGCTGACCGACGCGATCACCTCGGGCTCGAGCAGATAGTTGATAAAGGCATGGGCTTCCTCGACATTTTGCGCATCGACCGGAATGGCCAGCATGTCGAACCAGAGATTGCCGCCCTCTTTAGGAATCGTATAGGCGATGTCGATGCCCTTGCCGGCTTCATCGGCGCGCGCCGCCGCCTGGAAGATATCCCCGGAGAAACCTGCGGCGATGCAGATGTTGCCGTTGGCCAGGTCCGAAATGTACTTGGATGAATGGAAATAGCGGACATAGGGGCGTATTTCGAGCAGTTTCGCTTCAGCCTTGGCGTAATCGTCGGGGTCGGTGCTGTTGGGGTCCAGGCCCAGATAGTTGAGCATTGCCGGGATCATTTCATCAGGCGAGTCGAGCAAGGCAATGCCGCAGCCGGCCAACTTCTTGGCGTTCTCCGGCTCGAACAGTACCGCCCAGGAATCGACCTTCTCGATGCCCAGCGCAGCCGTGACCTTTTCTACGTTGTAGCCAATGCCATTGGTGCCCCAGAGATAGGGCGCCGCATAGGCATTGCCCGGATCGTTCTTTTCGAGCTGCTTGAGCAGCGCGGGGTCCAGGTGTTCCCAATTGGGCAGCTTGCTCTTGTCCAGTTTCTGGAAAGCGCCAGCGCGAATCTGCTTGCCGAGGAAGTGGTTCGAAGGCACCACCACGTCATAGCCAGTCCGGCCAGCGAGCAGTTTGCCCTCAAGGGTCTCATTTGAATCGAACACGTCATAGACAGGCTTGATGCCCGTCTTTTCTTCGAATTCTTCCAGTGTTGTTTCGCCGATGTAATCGGACCAGTTGTAGATATGCACCGTGGCAGCCTGAGCGGATGCAGCACCGCTGACCGCAGCGGCTATAAGAAGCGACTTCAATGTCGAGCGCATGAGAGTGTCCTCTTGGTGCAGACCGCGCGATCAGTGGGCGAAAGGCGGGCTGTTTATTGGAAAAACCTCTAAAAATCAACTGGCAAGGCGTAACAGACGAGACGGTCATGCCCGTCGGAGGCACCGCAGCCGAATCGCAAGCCAGGGTTGCGGGTCGGTACTTCGCCCCTAAAAGGGTTTCTGAAGCTCGCGCAGGCCCACGAGGAGGCCTGGCGAGACGGGTGAATCAACGGCCGGATTTGATCTTGGTCCAGCTGCGCGTCATGGTGCGCTGGGTCTTCGGATCGAGGTCCGGGAATGTGTAGAGCTTCTGCAGCACAGCCTGGCTCGGGTAGACACCCGGGTCGGTACGAATCGCTTCATCCACCAGCGGCGTGGCGGCAGCGTTGCCATTAGGGAACTGCACATAGTTGGTGATGTTAGCCATCACCTCAGGCTTCATCAGGTAGTTGAGGAAGACATGAGCCTCGTCGACATTGTTCGCATCAGCCGGGATCGCCAGCATGTCGAAGAAGGTGCCTGCGCCTTCCTTGGGAATGTTGTACTTGACCTGAACCTCGTTGCCGGCCTCTTCGGCACGCGCCTTGGCCTGGTAGATGTCACCGGAGTAACCGATGGCAACGCAAACGTTACCGTTGGCCAAATCGGAGATGTACTTCGAGGAATGGAAATAGGCCACGTTCGGACGGATCTGCATGAACAGCTCTTCAGCCTTCTTCAGCTCGTCCTTGTTGGTGGTGTCAGGTTTGTAGCCCAGGTAATGCAGCGCAGCGGGAAGGATTTCGGTGGGCGAATCGAGGAAGGAAACGCCACAGGATTTCAGCTTTTCCATGTTTTCCGGCTTGAACACCAGGTCCCAGGAATCGACCGGAGCGTCTTCGCCCAGCGCAGCCTTGACCTTCTCAGGGTTGTAGCCGATGCCGATGGTGCCCCACATGTACGGCACCGCGTACAGATTGTCCGGGTCGCTCGGCTGGAGCGCTTTTAGCAGATCCTTGTCGAGGTTTTCCCAGTTTGGCAGCTTGCTCTTGTCGAGCTTCTGGAACACCCCGGCCTTGATCTGCTTCGCCAGGAAGGGGTTGGACGGTACGACTACGTCATAGCCGGAGCTGCCGGCGAGCAGTTTGGCTTCCAGCACTTCATTGCTGTCGAATACGTCGTAGACGACCTTGATGCCGGTTTCCTTGGTGAAGTTGTCCAAGGTGTCTTCGGCAATGTAGTCGGACCAGTTGAATACGTGCAGCACCTTGTCTTCGGCCTGGGCGGCGCTGGCGACCGCGCCAGCCAGCGTCATTGCAAGTAGGGTCTTGGCAAAGGTTTTCATCCGTGCAGCTCCTGTTGTAGTCATCTGTTGGGCTGTGGGCAGCTCATGGTGTGCCGGCATCGACACACCCTCGGTAAGTCAGGCCAAAGCACGCGCGCAGTCTGGCAAGGTCGCTGACTGTTTTTCAACAGCTTGCCTGCGCTCCGCGCGGACGCGTTCCAAGTCGCTAATTGGCGCCGGAAGCATCCTGTCGGCGCCAGTTCTCAACCCCGCGCATCCTTCAACGTCGCGTCCAGGCACAGCCGGACCTTGCCGATCAGCTCGTCGAGCTGTTCCTCATTGATCACCAACGGTGGGGAAATGATCATGGTGTCCCCCACAGCGCGCATCACAAGACCGTTACGGAAGCAGTGCTCACGACAGAGCATGCCCACGCCTGGGTCAGCGAAACGCTCACGGGTCTTCTTGTTTTTCACCAGCTCCAGCGCGCCAAGCATTCCGACGCCTCGAGCCTCACCCACCAGCGGATGCTCGACCAGCTCACGCCAGCGGGACTGCAAATAGGGTGCCGTCTTGCTTTTCACCCGCTCGACGATCTTTTCCTCGCGTAGGATGCGGATGTTTTCCAGCGCTACCGCGGCCGCCACCGGATGCCCGGAATAGGTGAAGCCGTGGTAGAACTCGCCGCCTTCGTTAAGGGTGTGCACCACTTCGTCGCGCACCACCACGCCGCCCATGGGCAGATAACCGGACGTCAGGCCCTTAGCGATTGGCATCAGGTCAGGCGCATTGCCGTAGTAGTCGCTGCCGAACCATTCGCCGGTACGGCCAAAGCCGCAGATAACTTCGTCAGCAATAAACAGGATGTCGTAGCGGGCGAGGATTTCACGGATCTTCGGCCAGTAGCTGTCCGGCGGAATGATCACGCCGCCGGCGCCCTGGATCGGCTCGGCGATAAAAGCGGCGACTTTGTCTTCGCCGACCTCCAGAATCTTTTGCTCAAGCTGCTGCGCCACGCGAACGCCAAATTCGTCCGGGTCAAGGTCACCTCCCTCACCGAACCAGTAGGGCTGGTCGATGTGCTCGATGCCCGGAATCGGCCCGTCGCCCTGCTCGTGCATGGCCTTCATGCCACCCAGGCTGGCGCCGGCGATGGTTGAGCCGTGGTAGCCGTTCCAGCGACCGATCACCACTTTCTTCTGTGGCTGCCCTTTGATAGCCCAGTAGTGACGCACCATGCGCAGCACGGTGTCGTTGGCTTCCGAGCCGGAGCCGGTGAAGAACACATGGTTCATGCCTTCCGGCGCGATCTCGGCGATGGCCTTGGCCAGTGCCAGCGCCGGCGGGTGAGCGGTCTGGAAAAACAGGTTGTAATAAGGGAGCTCGCGCATCTGCCGGCTGGCCGCCTCGACCAACTCTTCACGGCCATAGCCAAGATTGACGCACCAGAGGCCGGCCATTGCATCAAGGATCTTGTGGCCTTCGCTGTCCCAGAGGTAGACGCCCTCCCCCCGCGTAATGATGCGCGTGCCCTTGGCGTTGAGCGCCTTGAAGTCGGTGAACGGCGGCAGGTGATGGTCGCGGCTCAGGGCTTGCCATTGCAGGGTTTGCGAATCGCTCATCAATCACCTCTTGGTAGTGTTTGTTTGGTCTCGGATGAAAGAAGCTTCATCCACCCTACGGCTGTTCGTTACACAGAGAGCATCAGGAATTCCCGCTCCCAGGAACTGATGACCCGGTGGTAGTTCTCCTGCTCGGCGCGCTTGACTGCGATGTAGCCGGTGATGAACTTGGGGCTCAGGTACTTCTCCAGCGGTCGGCAGGTCTCCATGCGCTCCAGCGCCGCTTCAAGGGTAAGGGGCAGGCGCAGATTGCGGCGTTCATAGCCGCGGCCCTTGACCGGCTGACTCGGCGGCAACTCTTCGACCATGCCGATATAGCCGCACAGTAGGCTGGCGGCGATGGCGAGATAAGGGTTGGCGTCAGCGCCCGGCAGGCGGTTCTCGACGCGGCGGTTCTGCGGATCGGAATCAGGCACCCGCAAGCCAACTGTGCGATTTTCCTCGCCCCATTCGACGTTCACCGGCGCCGAGGTGTCCGGCAGGAAGCGGCGGAACGAGTTGACGTTTGGCGCGAACAGCGGCAACAGCTCGGGAATGTATTTCTGCAGGCCACCGACGTGGTGCAGGAACAGCTGGCTCATGGTGCCGTCGCTGTTGGAAAAGATGTTGCGCCCGGTTTCCAGATCCACGACGCTCTGGTGCAGGTGCATCGCGCTGCCCGGCTCGCCAGTCATGGGCTTGGCCATGAAGGTGGCCGCCACGTTGTGCTTGAGTGCTGCCTCGCGCATGGTGCGCTTGAACACCAGAATCTGATCGGCCAGGTGCAGTGCCTCGCCGTGACGGAAGTTGATTTCCATCTGCGCGGTGCCTTCCTCGTGGATCAACGTATCCAGATCCAGGCCTTGAGCCTCGCACCAGTCGTACATGTCTTCGAACAGCGGGTCGAACTCGTTGGCGGCGTCGATGGAGAACGACTGTCGCCCCGTTTCCTGTCGGCCCGAGCGCCCGATCGGCGGCTGGAACGGCAGGTCCGGGTCTTCGCAGCGCTTGGTCAGGTAGAACTCCATCTCCGGCGCGACAATGGGCTGCCAGCCCTTGTCCGCATACATCTTCAATACGCGCTTGAGGATGTTACGCGGCGAGATCTCGATGGGATTGCCCATCTTGTCGTAGGTGTCGTGGATGACCTGCGCAGTTGGCTCGATGGCCCAGGGCACCAGAAACACGGCGTCCGGGTCGGGCCGGCAGAACATGTCGATGTCGGCGGGATCGAGCAGCTCGTAATAGATATCGTCCTCGACGTAGTCACCGGTCACGGTCTGCAGCAGCACGCTCTCCGGCAGGCGCATGCCCTTTTCATCAAGGAACTTGTTGGTGGGCGAGATCTTGCCGCGGGCGATGCCGGTCAGGTCACTGATCAGGCATTCCACCTCGGTAATCTTGCGTTCTTTCAGCCAGCCGGTGAGCTGGTCGAGCTTGCTGGACATATCGACCTCAGAAATTAATGAAACGAGCGCCGTGCCGGCCCGCGCTCAGCGCCGTCCTGCGCGTTCCTGGCATGCCCGGGCAAAGCCCTGGAACAATGCCAGGTAATAAGGATGCTCATGCACCTTCCATTCCGGATGCCACTGCACGCCGAGTGCGAAGCTGCGCGCACCTTCGACGGAAAACGCCTCAATCAGCCCATCGGGTGCCAACGCCTCGATACGCAAACCCTCGCCGAGCCGCTCGACACCTTGGCCATGCACCGAGTTGACCTCTATCTGAGCAGGCAATCCGAGACGCTGCAGCAAACCACCCGGCTGCACGTGCAGCGGATGACTTAGACCATACTGCACCTCGACGGGATCCTCGGCGCGCTCACGGTGGTCGGCATAAGGCCCTACCTCGTGAACCTTCTGGTGGAGGCTGCCGCCGAAGGCCACGTTCATTTCCTGAAACCCGCGGCACACACCAAATACCGGAACACCCGTATCAACCGCCGCACGGATCAGCGGCAGCGTCAGTTGATCACGAGAGGGATCATGGTCGGTGCCCTCGGCACTGGCCGGGCCACCGTAATGGTGCGGCTCGACGTTGGATGGCGAGCCGGTAAAGAGCAGGCCGTCTACGCTATCCAATAGCGCAGCAGGGTCGATCAGATCGCCGAGCGCTGGGATGACCAACGGCATGCCGGCTACAGCCGCCGCGCGCAGGTACTTATCACCGGCTATGTGGAAACTGTGGTGGCCGATCTGCCTGGTACAGGCGGAAACGCCGATCAATGGCACGCGAGGCATGGGATACTCGTCTTTCCAGATAGGGCTCGTCGGAGAGTAGTCTTGTTCGTTTTTATAGACAATAGCCGAGGGTTACCGCTTCGCAAAGCCATGTCAGCGTTTCGAGATTGTCTCCCTGACTGCCCCGAAAACGCCCACTGTGGGCCTTGATGAGGCATTTCGAGGCGCTATTGACAGCGACAGGGCTTTTCGATTGACTCCAAGACAAGCTGTTTGATGATTGAAATTTTTAACAATTAAGGTGCTTCATCATGCTTCCGCCGCCGCGTGCCGTTCAGCTCAACGAAGCGAACGCATTTCTAAAGGAACACCCGGAGGTCCAGTACGTCGACCTGCTGATCGCAGACATGAACGGGGTCGTCCGGGGCAAGCGCATCGAGCGCGCCAGCCTGCACAAGGTGTATGAAAAAGGCATCAATCTGCCGGCCTCGCTGTTCGCCCTCGACATCAATGGCATCACTGTGGAGAGCTCCGGCCTGGGGATGGACATCGGTGACTCCGACAGGACCTGTTTCCCCATTCCCAACACGCTCAGCAACGAGCCTTGGCAGAAACGCCCCACCGCCCAGCTGTTGATGACCATGCACGAGCGTGACGGCTCGCCATTCTTCGCCGATCCACGGGAAGTGCTGCGCCAGGTCGTGAGCAAGTTCGATGAGCTGGGCCTGACCATCTGCGCCGCATTTGAGCTGGAGTTCTACCTGATCGATCAGGAGAACGTAAACGGTCGCCCGCAACCACCACGCTCACCGATCTCGGGCAAGCGACCGCATTCGACCCAGGTCTACCTGATCGATGATCTGGACGAATACGTCGACTGCCTGCAGGACGTTCTCGAAGGTGCGAAGGAACAGGGCATTCCCGCCGATGCCATCGTCAAGGAAAGCGCCCCGGCGCAGTTCGAGGTCAATCTCCATCACGTCGCCGATCCGATCAAGGCCTGCGACTATGCGGTGTTGCTCAAACGGCTGATCAAGAACATCGCCTACGACCATGAGATGGACACGACCTTTATGGCCAAGCCCTACCCGGGCCAGGCCGGCAACGGTCTGCACGTGCATATCTCACTGCTGGACAAGAACGGCAACAATATTTTTGCCACCGGCAACCCGCTGGAAAGCGAAACGCTGCGCCATGCCATTGGCGGCATCCAGCAGACCATGGCGGCGTCGATGGCCTTCCTCTGTCCCAACGTGAACTCTTATCGCCGCTTCGGTGCCCAGTTCTATGTGCCGAACGCGCCCTGCTGGGGCCTGGACAACCGCACCGTGGCGCTGCGCGTCCCCACTGACAGCCCCGATGCCGTGCGCATCGAGCACCGCGTCGCCGGTGCCGACGCCAACCCCTACCTGCTGCTCGCCAGCGTTCTGGCCGGTATTCACCACGGCCTGACCAACAAGATCGCGCCGGATGAACCGATCGAGGGCAACTCCTACGAGCAGGTCGAGCCAAGCCTGCCCTCCAACCTGCGTGATGCGCTGCGCGAGCTGGACGACAGCGAGATCATGGCGCGCTACATCAGCCCGCAGTACACCGACATCTTCGTGGCCTGCAAGGAGAGCGAGCTGGAGGAGTTCGAGCACTCGATCTCCGACCTCGAGTACAACTGGTACCTGCATACGGTCTGAACGACGGCCCCGCACGGCATGCGGGGCCCATCAGCATGATCGCTAATGCAAAGACGAACGCCGCCTATCGATCCCGGGCAGCTGCCCGATGGCGTAACCCAGTGCACTGAGGTTGTAAGGCTTGGTTACCACTGGCACCTGATCAAAGCGCTCCGGAATCGCCGTCCGGGCGCCATACCCGGTGGCGAACAGGAAAGGATACTGTTCGGCTTCAAGTTCCTGCGCCATACCTAGACTGGTTTCACCAGCCAAATTGACGTCCAGCACCACCAGATCGAAGGTGTCTAGCCGCAAGGCACGCCGCGCGTCCTCCAGCGAACCGGCAATCTCCACCTGCACCCCGGCCTCCTCGAGCATGGCCTGGGCATCCAGGGCGATCATCATGCTGTCCTCCACCAGCAACAGCCGCAGCCCGGCAACAGAGCTGATGTTGCGTTGCTGTTCGGCGACAGGCCGCTGGAGTGGCTCGGGGCCAGGCGACACGTGCTCATGGGGCACCCGGAACCAGGCGAAGAGACCTTCCGGGCGATACTCCACCCCCGCTTCGCCCTGCAGCTCAAAAGGAATGGTTCGCTCCGTGACGATGCTGCCGAAACCACGCCGGGTGGGAGCCTGCACCTCAGGACCGCCGCTCTCGTTCCACTCGATTCTCAACCCATATTCAGCGTCCATCCGCCAACTGACCGTCAACACGCCAGTCGCGACACTGAGCGCACCGTACTTGGCCGCGTTGGTCATCAGTTCATGAAAGACCAACGCGAGGGTCTGATAGCTGCGTACATCGAGCAGGATGGTGGGACCATTGAGCTGGATGCGCCCGTCAGTGTCATTCTGGCCTTGCCAGGCCCGTGCTTCGGACTCAAGCAAGGCGCGCAAGTAGGTCGAGCCTCCTGTCGGCGCGTTGATCTGATCGTGCGCGGTTGCCAATGCGCGGATGCGACGTTCAAGCTCGGCCGTGAAAGACTCTACCGATGTAGCCTGTTGCGCACTCTGACGAGTTGTGGCGAGTACCAGGCTGAGCACATTTTTAACCCGGTGGTTGAGTTCCGCGATAAGCAGTGACTGGCTTTCCTGCGCAACCTGCCGCTCGGAGGCGATCAGCTCGGAGCGCCGCAGCACGACTTCCAGCAACGCGACACGAAGCGTTTCGGCGACCCGCAGCTCACCGCTCGTCCAAGGCTTCGCGTGGCCTCGCACCGTTTCGCACCAAGCGGCGAAGCTGCTCCTTGGGTGGAGCTGCCCGGTACTCGGATCGCGCTGGACAGCCTTGTCGGGATTGCCGCCCCAGGTGACCGTCTGAATCAGCTCGCGGCGAAAGAACAGCAAATAGTCTTTCGCCATACGGGAAATGGGGATCGCCAGCACACCACTGGCCGTTTCGGCAAAGCTGGCGGCCGGCGCAAAATGCTCACTCAGCGACGCCGTGGCATAGATCTGATCGACCGGCTTCTGCTCAAGGTACGCAATCAGCTCTGTGACCGCCGACTCGGGCGGCAATACGCCCTGGCCACGAAGCTGGCCATTGGACCAGACGGCCATCCCGTCGCAGCCGATCATACTGTTGAGCATGTCGGAGTACCGGCTCAGGTCCTCGAAGACAGTGTCCCGAGGGGACATGGCGGCCAGCAGTTGATCGTGCGCATGCTGGGCATCGGAGACCCGCTGCTGTTCCTGCTGCTGCTCGCGCACGTCAATCTGTAACGACAGCATTTGCCCAAATAGCTCGGCGGCCGAGCACAGCGCGCCACTCAGGTAATGCGGCTCCATATGATGGCAGGCGATCAAGCCCCAGAGGTGATCGCCGCGCATCAGACTCACGGTCAAGGTTGCACGTACGTCCATATTGCGCAGGTACTGTATGTGTACCGGCGATACGCTGCGCAGCGAGGCCAGGCTCAGGTCCAGCGGCAGCCCGTCGGGGCCGCGCGTAGGAAGCAAAGGGACCGGTTCGTAGTCGATGTCGGGAATCAGCCGCAGTGGCTGGCGGCGATACAACGCACGAGCCTGGGCCGGAATGTCGGTGGCCGGATAGCGCAGCCCCAGGTAGGACTCGGTACCAGGCCTGACGGCTTCGGCCACGACCTCGCCCGACTCATCGGGAAGAAAGCGATAGATCATCACACGGTCATAGCCGGTGACGGCCCGCACCTGTTGCGCCGCGAGGGTCAGCAGCCGCGTCACGGTGGTAGCCCGCCGCAGACGGCCCGCAAGTCCTCGCAACAAGGTCACCCCATGAGCGCCAGCCCCCATCACAGCGGGCGCGGCCTCGATCACCGCGAGGCTAGCCACCATGTGCACCGTCAGGTCATAGCGCTGAGCGCCGTTGTCGAGCGAAAGGCAATCCAGCCGTTCGGCCGTGCCGGACAGCATGGCGGTCTGCAGCTGGTTACGCAGCGAATGCACGGTTTCGATTGGCAGCACATGATCCAATGGTCGGCCCAGCAGCGCCTGCGGATCAGCGCCTGCCAGAAAGGTCGCGACGTTCGCCGACACATGAGCGATGTTCCAATCCGGCAGCGTGCACGCCAGCAAAAGCCCGTGCGGCTGGATGGTCCCCGGGATATGGATAGGCTCCTGAGCACAATCCACAGCAACGGACAAAGGCGACTCGGACGTCAATGCAAACGTTCTCCCTGCTGATTATCAGTGCCGCACACGGCATACCTGTCGATACTGTGACCATCGCTCAGCGCGAATCGCTCACGCGCCGTGACTGATACCCCTCGGACAAATCGGCTTCGAATAGTCCGGACCGCTCGTCGCGGCGGCATCCAAACAGGTGATTGCATCAGACTGCGCCATGGCTTCCAATGGCCGCCATGACCACCAAACATGACGATAGCAAACCCACAACCGCGCGCCGACCGCGCGCAAGCAGTCAGGCGCGCATCGCGCAGATTCTCGCCGCCGCCCGCGCGTTGCTGACCGAACAGGGCGTCGGCGGGCTGTCTATTTACAGCGTGGCTGAGCGGGCGGCAATACCCCCCTCTTCGGTGTATCACTTCTTTGCCAGCGTGCCGGCCCTGCTCGAGGCGCTCACTGCAGATATCCATGCAGCCTTCCGTGCCAGCCTGCAGGAGCCAGTGGACCACAACGCTCTCAGGAGCTGGCATGACCTCTCGCGGCTGATCGAGCAACGCATGCTGGCCATCTATCAGGACGACGCTGCGGCTCGCCAGCTGATCCTGGCGCAGCATGGCCTGGCGGAAGTCACCCAGGCTGACCGTCAACACGACATCGAACTCGCCGGGTTGATGCAGGTCCTTTTTGAACGGCACTTCGAACTGCCGGTGCTGCCCAGCGAAGTGGATGTGTTCGCCTTGGCAATGGAACTTGGCGATCGGGTCTATGCGCGTTCGGTGCACCTGCATGGCGCCATCACGCCACGCATGGCCGAAGAAGGCATGCGGGTATTCGACGCGTACCTCGGGCTGTACCTGCCAGCATTCCTGCCGAAGCGCGCCGCATCGATTTAACCGATATTAATCTGATTAATTCAATTATTTATGCGCCATACCTGCATTAAGTGCTTTTATTCCGGATAACTATCGAATAAGTTTCGCCATGCCCGACCTGGGCCGCCCTTACGCCAGCATCCGCGAGGTTTTCCATGTCCCGTATCGTCACCGTTGCCGCCACCCAGATGGCCTGTTCCTGGGATCGCGAAGCGAATATCGCCAATGCCGAGAAGCTGGTCCGCGAGGCTGCAGCCAAGGGCGCACAGGTCATCCTGATTCAGGAGCTGTTCGAGACGCCGTATTTCTGCCAGAAGCCGAATCCTGAATACCTGCAGCTGGCCACTTCGGTTGAAGACAACCCGGCCGTCCAGCATTTCCAAAAGGTCGCGGCGGAGCTGCAAGTGGTGCTGCCGGTGAGCTTCTTCGAGCTGTCCGGACGTGCGCGCTTCAACTCGATCGCCATCATCGATGCTGACGGCAAGGTGTTGGGCGTCTATCGCAAGAGCCATATCCCGGACGGCCCTGGTTACCACGAGAAGTATTACTTCAACCCGGGGGACACCGGCTTCAAGGTCTGGAATACCCGTTACGCCAAGATCGGCGTGGCCATCTGCTGGGACCAGTGGTTCCCCGAAACTGCGCGCAGCATGGCGCTGATGGGTGCTGAGCTGCTGTTCTACCCGACGGCAATTGGCAGCGAGCCGCACGATTCGAGCATCACCTCGCGCGATCACTGGCAGCGTGTGCAACAAGGCCATGCCGGCGCCAACCTGATGCCGCTGATCGCCAGCAACCGCATAGGCCGCGAAGAGCAGGACGGCTACGACATTACCTTCTACGGCTCATCCTTCATTGCCGACCAGTTTGGCGCCAAGGTCGAGGAGTTGGACGAAACCAGCGAGGGCGTGCTGGTCCATCAGTTTGATCTGGATAAACTCGAGCACATCCGCAGCGCCTGGGGCGTGTTCCGTGATCGCCGTCCAAACCTGTATAGCCCGATCAAAACGCTGGACGGCTCGCTGGAGTCCTGAGTCTGGCCTTTGATCGGCAAAGCGTTCAGTCGCACCACGCGTTGCGGCTGAACGTCGTCCGCCGTGGTCAGATATATCGCCGCTAATGAACGGCCGTTCGCAACCGGCCACGATAGATTGCCGCCCCTAGGTAAACCGATGACCACTCTGACCACGACACCGCGTGCCGACGATTTCCACATGCCTGCCGAGTGGGCGCCACACAGTCAGACCTGGATGGTCTGGCCGCAGCGCCCGGACAACTGGCGCGAGCAGGCCACGCCAGCGCAGGCGGCCTTTACAGCGGTCGCCAAAGCGATTGCTCGCTTCGAGCCGGTCACCGTCTGCGCGACAGCCCAGCACTTCCTCGCCGCCCGTGCGCAGCTGGACGATCCGCGCATACGCGTGGTGGAGATGAGCACCGACGACGCCTGGGTGCGCGATACAGGACCGACCTTCCTGATCAATGGCAAGGGCGGGCTACGCGGCGTCGACTGGACTTTCAACGCCTGGGGCGGCCTCGACGGCGGGCTGTACAGCGAATGGCAGCGCGATGATGAGGTGGCGCAGAAGATTCTCGAACTCGAACGCTGCGATCGCTACCGCACCGAAGGTTTCGTGCTGGAAGGCGGCTCGATTCACGTCGACGGCGAAGGCACGCTGATTACCACTGAAGAATGCCTGCTCAATCGCAACCGCAACCCGCACCTGTCACGCGGTGACATCGAAGCGGTGCTGGCCGACTACCTGGCCATCGACAAGGTGATCTGGCTGCCGCATGGTCTGTTCAACGATGAAACCGACGGACACGTGGACAACTTCTGCTGCTTCGTTCGCCCAGGCGAAGTGCTGCTGGCCTGGACCGACGACCGCGACAATCCCAACTACGAGCGCTGTCAGGCCGCCATGCAAGTGCTGAAGACGGCGACCGACGCCTGGGGCCGTCAGCTGATCGTGCACAAAATGCCGATTCCAGGGCCACTGCATGCCACGGACGCGGAATGCGCTGGCGTGGCTCCGCTGGTTGGCAGTCAGCCGCGCGACCCGTCGATTCGCCTGGCCGGCAGCTATGTGAACTTTCTGATCGTCAATGGCGGCATCATCGCGCCCTCCTTTGATGATCCGCTGGACGCCGAAGCCGAAACCATCCTGTCCAGGCTGTTTCCGCAACATCAGGTGGTCATGGTGCCCGGTCGTGAAATCCTGTTGGGTGGCGGCAACATCCACTGCATCACCCAGCAACAGCCAATCGCGACGCTGACACACAAAGGCTGAACTCCGGCGAAACTAAAAACCGCTGCCAGCCCTAGGCTACGCAGCGGTTTTTTTTTGCAGCGCAATCGCTTCAGCCGACGATTACCTGGTTCTTACCAAGGCGTTTGGCGGTGTACATGGCAGCATCGGCTCGGGTGAACATGGCGCTGAGATCGGGGTCGCTGGCTCTGAGGTAGGTAACGCCCAGGCTAATGGTGACGCCGAAACGCTGCCCGTCTGGGCTGGTGAAGACCAATCGCTGGATTTCTCGCTGCAAGCGTTCGGCAATCTGCTCGGCCAGGTCCGGCTGACAGCCTGGAAGCAGCAAAGCAAACTCCTCACCGCCGATCCGGCCAAACAGATCACCGCGGCGCAGCACCGACGAACCGCACTGGGCGACCCGCTGCAACACCTGATCGCCCATCTGATGGCCATGGGTGTCGTTAATGCGCTTGAAATCATCTATATCCAGTAGCTGGAACGCCAGGGGCGTGGCGTACTGCCGGGCAAGATCGAACTCGCGCTGGGCGCATTCGAAGAAGTACCGCCGGTTGCTGCTCTGCGTCAGCACGTCGATCGTAGCCAGACGCTGCAGCTCGCCTTCAAGTTGCTTCTTTTCAGTGATGTCTTCGGCGATCCCGACGATGATCGGTCCATGCGTGCTGTCTGCATTGCGCGCAATGAAGCATTTGTCGCTGAGCCAGCGCAGCTGCCCATCGGTGCGAATGATGCGGTACTCACGCTCTTCGACCGCGCCCTTGTCGAGTACATCGAGCATGCTCTGCTGGGCGTAATCCAGATCGTCTGGGTAGATGCTGTTGCGCCACTCGCCGAAATCGGACAGCAATAACGCGGCCGAGCGGCCGAAGATCTGCTCATAGGCAGGGCTGACGTAGATCATCTGCTGAGCCTGCCAGTCGAACGCCCAGAGCACAGCATTGACCCCGCTCATCAGGGTGCTGAACAACTGCTCGCGTTCGCTCAAGCGCTCGACCTGGGCACGCGCGTGCATCAATGCCAAAAGAGTTTGCGCCTCGGTCGGCGGAAGAATCCCGACACCCGTGTCGCTTCGCTGCTTCACCAGATTCATACCTGCTTCCAAATATTGGCGTCAGGCACCGGCGGAGACCCGCTGGGTCACTGTCGCGATAACACCAGAATGCAGTTGAGAGAGTGGCAAGAAGGCAAAGTTCCGGCCGGCGCGCCAGTCACAGGTCGCGCCGATCAGAGGTCAAGCTTGGACGACAGCCGGTCTCAGCGAGTAGGTTCTCAGGTGCCCCGCGAATTCACGCAAGGACTGGATACCGCTGGCTTCGGCGTCCTGTACCCACTGTTTGATCGCGGCCAGCATGTCGTGGCCGTTGGCACTGGTGCGGCTCCAGATCTGTTGCAGGGCCAGGCGCTGCTCATAGATTTCCCGCAGCGGCTGGCTTTGTTCCAAAATCACCTCGATACGCACCTGCTGATCATGCTGCAGCAGGCTCGGCTCACGCGAAAGCAACCGCTTGGCGCGGCGGAACTGATGCCGCACGGAGGCATCGGCGCGCTGCAGTTCGAGTTGTACCAGCGGCTTGATCACCAGCTTGCGGTACTGCGCCATGATCTGGAAACGGTTGTTGAGAATGGCCATGGCGCTGTCCATGTCCAGCTGATGCTTGGGCGTAACGCGGTGGGCGATGGGTGCGGTGCGGTTAACCTTGGCCAGACCGAACAAACTGAAGAGCTTGATCCAGGCCCAGCCCATGTCGAACTCCCACTTGCGCACCGAGAGCTTGGCCGAGTTCGGGTAGGTGTGATGGTTGTTGTGCAGCTCCTCTCCACCGATGAGGATGCCCCAGGGCACCAGATTGGTCGCGGCATCGCGGCATTCGAAATTGCGATAGCCCACCGCATGCCCCAACCCGTTCACGACACCCGCGGCCCACAGCGGAATCCAGATCATCTGCACGGCCCATACGGTCAGTCCGATCACGCCGAACAGCGCCAGGTCGAGGCCGAGCATCAGCACGATGCCGAGGTTGGGGAAGCGCGAATACAGGTTGCGCTCGATCCAATCGTCCGGGCAATTCTTCCCGTAAATCCGCAGGGTCTCCTCATTCTTCGCCTCTTCCATGTACAACTCGGCGCCGCGACGCAATACGGTGCCCAGGCCCTTCTGCACCGGGCTGTGCGGATCATCCGGGGTTTCGCATTTGGCGTGATGCTTGCGATGGATAGCAGTCCATTCGCGGGTATTCATCGCCGTGGTCAGCCACAACCAGAAGCGGAAAAAATGCTTGAGCACCGCATTCAGTTCGAGTGAGCGGTGAGCGGAGTAACGATGCAGATAAACGGTGACCGCAACGATGGTGACATGGGTAAGAATGAGAGTGGTCGCAACCACCTGCCAGGCGGAAAGGTCGAGAAAACCGGTGTACCACATAGTGTCGCTGCCTCGCGGTGTAGAAAAACCGATCCGCAAACGCGGACCTGGCTGCATTATCCACCCTGCCTGCCTGGATTAGCCGCCGCCTGTCGTTCAGCGTTTCTTTTTCGTTTCAGGGTCTGACAGAAAAAGCCCGCGCGGCCGATACGCAAGAGCAATGGACTGCGCTTACGCGATGTCATATCGCCATCACTTTATTTCAGTCCGCTCGGACGCCTGTCCTACGCTAAGCCGCGTGGGCGCACCGATCTTTGCCCAGAACAGAACCATGAGCCCCCACCCGCTTTCCACCCGTCCTCGATGGTTACTTGGCATCGGCAGCCTGCTGTTGGCCGTGCTCTTCGGCGGCCTGGCCTTCAATGATTTTCAGGCCCGGGACACCCTCTGGTCGTTGCAAACGGCGCAACAGGGCGAGCTGCAGGCGATGGCCTTGCGCAGCGCCCAGCAAGGCCTGGAAAAACAGGCCCGGCTGATTGCCCGAACACTGAGTGCCAATCCCGAAACCTTGCGCCTGGTGCGCCAGGCAGACCGGGCCATCACAGCGGGGGCCCAATGGCACGGCCCGCGCATGGCGCGCATACGCCAGCAATTGATCCAGTCGCTGATGCCCACCTGGACGGCGATGCAGGCCCACGGTGCCCGTCAACTGCAGCTCTACTGGGGCGAGGCAGGGATCGCCCTGCTGCGCATGCAGGACCTGGACGCCTTTGGTGACGCGGTGGCCGACCGCCGGCCGCTGCTCTACAAGGCCCTGTCCCAGGGACAGATCGTCTCTGGGCTGGACATCGGCCAACACAGCGCCGGTAACCGCGCGATCGTTCCAATACGCGCCAGCAGCAGCCTGGAAAGCGAAGTAATCGGCGCGCTGGAGGTGGGGTTCGAGATTCTTCCGGATCTAACCGAACTTGGCGATCAGCTGAATGCCGGTCTGGGTCTGCTGGTCAACCGTGCCGAACTGGAAGAAGTGCTCTGGGCGCGCCCCGTCGGCATCCAACTTGAGGGCTTAAGCGGTTGGTTGCTCGATACCTACTCGGCACCCCAGATCCTGCAATGGGCGCAGCAGCAGTCGCTCCCGGCACCCGAAGCAGGGCAAGCGCTGCGCATGCTTGAATCAAACGGTCGCAGCTTTTTGCTCAACCAGATTCCACTGCATGACGTCCGGGCCCAGTACAGTCCCGGTCGCTTGCCCATGGCGGTTGCGCTGGTCTGGCGCGACATCACCCTGGCACTTCGTGAGCAGCAACAGGCCGAACGCCGCCTGCTCTTGAAATGGGGCCTGGCGTGGCTCATCGCCGAAGCACTGCTGCTCATGCTGGGGTTCATGCTGCACCGCCGCGGCATCGTGCAGCGCGTTCATCAAATCCGTTCCACACAGCAGGAGCGCGCCCGCCGTCGCCTGCTCGAACGTGGCCAGAAAATCACCAGCCTGCTGCCGGGCATGGTCTACCAACTGAAGCGCTCCGGCGACGGCAGCTACAGCTTCCTTTATGCCAGTGAAGGTGCACGCGAACTGTACGGAATCAGCCCGGATCAGCTGGTCGAAAACGCGGATATTGCCTTTGCCGCCGTGTATGACGCTGACCGCCCCAATCTCAGAGCCGCGATCGAACGCTCGGTAGTCACTTTGGGCAGTGGTGCTACGCGCTACCGCATCAAAAATCCAAGCAAGGGACTGATCTGGGTCGAAGTGCGCGCAAACGCCGAGCGACTGCGCGACGGGTCCGTCCTCTGGCATGGCTTCATCGCTGACATCACCCCGCTGATGAGCGCGACGCTCGCCTTGCGTGAGAGCGAAAGCCGCTTCCGCAGCATGGTCAGCAATTTGCCGGGCGTGGTCTACCGCCGCGGCGTCGATACCGAACGCACGTTCAGCTATCTGAGCGACGGCATCGAGCGCCTGACCGGCTACCCCGCCAGTGACTTCGTCGCGCCAGGCACACGGCAGTACAGCAGCCTGATCCACCCAGAAGACTGCGTGAGTCTAGAGGACGATGGCGCGGACCCGTTCGAGCGCACCTACCGGCTGATCAACGCCCAGGGCGAAACACTCTGGGTGCAAGAGAACCGTCGCGCGCTGCGCGATGCCGATGGCCGGGTGCAGTGGTACGACGGCTTCATCGGCGACGTCACCGCCCGCGCACTGGCCGAACGCGAAGCCCATGAGCGCGAGAGCTACGTACGCCTACTGATCGCCAATGTCATCGACGCGATCATCATCATCAACCAGCGCGGCTTGATCGAAACCTTCAACCACGCCGCGGAACGCACCTTCGGCTACAGCGAGGAGGAAGTGCTTGGGCGTAACCTGTCGATTCTCATGCCCGAGCCCCACCGTGCGGCCCATGATGGTTACCTACAGGCCTATGAACGACGTGGGGAAGGCCGCAGCCTGGAGCAGAACCGCGAATTGCAGGCGGTTCGCCGTAATGGCGAACTGTTCACCATCGAGCTGCGTGTTTCGGAGATCAGCCATCGCGGTGAGCGTAAGTTCATTGGGCTGGTGCGCGACATCACCGAGCGTAAGCGCGTCGATCTCATGAAGAGCGAATTCGTATCCATTGTCAGTCATGAGCTGCGCACGCCGCTGACGTCGATTTCCGGGGCACTGGGCCTGATCCTTGGCGGCGCCGTTGGCGAGGTTCCGCCGGCCATGGGGCAAATGCTCGGCATCGCGCAACAGAACAGCCAACGCCTCGGATTACTCATCGGCGATCTGCTGGATATGGAAAAGCTGATTGCTGGCCAGATGAGTTTTCAGCTTCAGCCGCAGCCTCTCGCGCCGATTCTGGAAGAGGCATTGCACTCGAATCAGGCCTATGCCGAACAGCTCGGAGTGCGTATCGAGCTGGGCGAGCAAGCCGCAGCAACCGTTAGCGTGGACGCGCACCGCCTGCAGCAGGTCCTGGCAAACCTGCTGTCCAACGCGGCGAAATTCTCCCCGTCAGGCGCAGTCGTAACCTTAAGCAGCCAGCGCCATGGTGATCACATCCGCGTAATCGTTGACGACGCCGGCCCCGGCGTTCCCCTGAGCTTCCGGCAGCGAATTTTTCAGAAGTTTTCCCAGGCCGACTCGTCTGATACCCGCCAAAAGGGCGGTACCGGCCTCGGCCTGGCCATCAGCAAGGAGCTGATCGAGCACATGAACGGGTGCATCGGTTTCGACTCGGAGCGGGAAAAGGGCGCACGCTTCTGGTTCGAGCTGCCAATGCAGGAAGCCCGTTAAGCGACTATTTTTCTAGTGTGCCGCGTCAGCCGATGAGCAAGCTGGCAAACTGTTCACTTTCGAGCGCGCCAGGCACGCTTTTGTTGGAGGTCTCGCATGGGCGAGCTGAAACGGATTCTGCATGTCGAGGACGATCCGTCCATTCAGGCGGTGGTCAAAGTCTCTCTGGAAGCGATCGGGGGCTATCAGGTGCAGTCGTGCTCGTCCGGCCACCAGGCGCTTGAAGAGGTGGAAGCCTTCGCCCCACAGTTCGTCCTGCTAGACGTGATGATGCCCGGAATGGGCGGCCCCGAAACCCTCACCCGGCTCAGCGAGCGGATCGATCTGACACAGGTCCCGGTGGTGTTCATGACCGCCAAGGTACAGCCAAGCGAGATTGAGCACCTGCGCAACCTCGGTGCCTGCGATGTGATCGTCAAACCCTTCGATCCGATGCGCCTGGCCAGCCAGATCCAGGCCATCTGGGAGGCGGGCGGCAAGTAAGCCGTTGGCCCTGAGTCCGAGAGAGCCCAGCCAGATGGAGTCATCGAAAGCGATACCCGCCCCCTCCCCGCCCCGCGAGCTGTCCAGACTCGCCGCGCTGCTACGCTACGAGATTCTCGACACGCCTGATGAAACCGCTTTTGATGATTTCACCGAGCTGGCTGCCTACATCTGTGACACCCCCATCGCGCTGATCTCGCTGGTCGACGACCATCGCCAGTGGTTCAAGAGTCGCCTCGGCCTCGATGTCAGCGAAACCCCGCGAGAGCTCTCGTTCTGCACCTACACCATCGAAGGCGAGGGCGTCTTCGAAGTCGAGGATGCGCATCGGGACACGCGTTTTTGTGATAACCCGCTGGTCACCGGCGACCCGCACATCCGCTTCTATGCCGGTGCGCCGCTAATCTCACCGGACGGCTACAACCTCGGCACCCTTTGCGTCATCGACCGTCAGCCGCGACAGCTCAGCGAAGCGCAACGCGGGGCATTGGTACGCCTCAGTAGACAGATCATGCGGCTGTTCGAAGAACGCCTGCAGGCCCACCGCTACGCCGAGCAAGCGGCGCTGCAACAGGCTCTGCTCAACAGCGCCGCGAGCGCGATGCTGGTAACCACAGACGACGGACACATATCGGGCGTCAACCCCACCGCCGAGCGCCTGTTCGGTTATCCCGAACAGATGCTGATCGGCCAGCCGCTGACCTCAGTGCTGTTCCCGCAGGAAGCGCTGCAGCGCCGCGCGACCATTCTCGGCAATGCGCTGGGCGAACCCATCGAACCGGGATTCGCCGTGCTCACCGCACCGCTGCTCGAAGGCCGCCGCGAAATGCGCGAGTGGCGTCTGCTGCATCGCAACGGCAGTGGCGTGCCGGTGCTGCTGAATGTCTCGGCGATCCACGATGAGCGCGAGCTGTTGCGCGGCTACATCGTCAGTGCCTATGACCTGGCCCACCAGGAACACCTGCAACTGCGCCTGCAACAGATCGCGGCGCAGGTTCCCGGCATGCTGTTCCAGTTCTGCTGGCGACCCGACGGCAACAGTTCGTTCCCTTACCTCAGTGAAGGGGTCGAAGACATCTACGGCCTGAGCGCCGCGGAAATGGCGCCCAGCATCGGGCCGATCTACGAGCGAGTGCACCCCGAGGACCGCGAGCATGTACTGGCGAGCATCCGCCAAGCCGCTTCGACCCTGACGCCTTGGCACTTCGAGCACCGGATCGACCATCCTCGCAAAGGCATAATCTGGGTCGAAGCCCGCGCCACGCCCATGCGTCAAGCGGACGGTTCGGTGCTTTGGCACGGGCTGGTGACCGATGTCACCGAGCGCAAGGCCGCGCAGCTGGAACTGGACAAGCAACAGGAAATCAATCGACGTCTGCTCGAGGCCCTGTCCGAAGGGGTGGTGGCCTGCGACGCTGACTGCAACCTCACCTTGTTCAACCACACCGCCCGCCGCTGGCACGGCCTTGATGCCGAGCAGATTGCGCCAGAGCAGTGGCCGGATGCCTATCATCTCTATCATGCGGACGGCGCTACACCGATGGTGATGGATGAGCTTCCGTTGATACGCGCCTTGCGTGGCGAGCACATCCGTAACCTGGAGATGGCCATCGTGCTGCATGGCACGCCGCGCTATGTGCTGGCCAACGCCGATCCGATGTTCGCCTCTAACGGTCAGCAGAACGGCGCGGTGGTGGTGCTGCACGACATCACCGAGCGCAAGCAGATCGAGATCCTGCAGCGCGACTTCGTCTCCACGGTGAGCCACGAACTGCGTACGCCGCTGACGTCCATCACCGCCTCGCTGGGGCTGATCTGCGGCGGCGTGATGGGCGAGGTCCCCGAGCACCTGCAGGAGCTGCTGGACATCGCCCAGCTGAACAGCAAGCGCCTGAGCGCGCTGATCGACGACTTGCTCGACATCGACAAGCTTTACGCCGGCAAGATGCGCTTCGAGATGCGCCAGCAGCCGCTGCAACCGCTGCTCGAGCAGGCCGTGCGCAGCAACCAGGGCTATGCCGAAAGCTATGCCGTCAGCATCGAGCTGGGCACCTGCCCGGAGGTGGCGATCACGATAGACACGATGCGTCTGGAGCAGGTGCTGAGCAACCTGCTGTCCAACGCGGCGAAATACTCGCCGCGCGGCGAGCGCATCGCCCTCGGTGCAAGTCTGGTAGAACCGCAGCGGATACGGGTCAGCGTCTGCGACCGTGGCCCGGGAGTCGCCGAGGCCTTTCGTGAACGCATTTTCAGCAAGTTCGCCCAGGCTGACTCCTCCGATACACGCCAGCAGGGCGGCACCGGCCTGGGCCTGGCGATCAGCAAAGAGCTGGTCGAGCATATGGGCGGCGTGATCGGCTTCGACTCGACGCCCGGCGCCGGGGCCTGCTTCTGGTTCGAGCTGCCTTGCACACCGCTGCACGAGGGCCACGCATGAGGCCATTGCAGCGTATCCTGCATGTCGAAGACGTCCCATCGATCCAAGTGGTAACGCGCATCGCGCTGGAAAAGCTCGGCGGTTTCCAGGTCCTCAGCTGTTCGTCTGCCCAGGCCGCGCTGGAGCAGGCGCCGGGCTTCAAACCGGACCTGATCCTGCTCGACGTGATGCTGCCGCAGATGGGGGGGATCGAGCTGCTTCGGCGCCTCGCACCGCAGCTTGACCTGCAGCAGACCCTGGTGGTGCTCCTGACCGGCCAACCGGACGACCCGGCCTCGCCCGAAGAGCTGCGCCGGCTGGGAGTGCGCAAACTGCTGCACAAACCCTTCGACCCGCTGCAATTGGCAACGCAACTGAACGACCTATGGATTACCGAGCATGAATGAAGGCGCCAACGATGCGCTGCAGAGCCAATTGCGAGCCCTCAACGAAAAGTTTGCCGAGCGCCTGGCCGATGAGCTGACTGCCCTCGAACAGGGAACCGAACAGTTGCAACAGAGCCGCGATCAGGAGCATCGCCGCCACCTGATGCTCGATCTGCACCAGCGCCTGCATCGTCTGGCCGGGACCGCCGGCACGTTCGGCTTTAACGTGCTCGGCGAACAGGCGCGCCTGCTGGAGCAGCGAGCCGAGCGCTGGCTTGAAGCAGCCCAGCCAAGCAGCCAGGCGCTGGCCGCCGTTACCCGGGCGATTCGTCAGATGGTCGCCACCGAGCGCAGCGGTCGGTCCGAACCGGGCATTGCGGCCCCGGCTCAAGAATCGCTCCCTGCGGGCAGCCGCGTCTACCTGCTCGAATGCGACATTGAGGTCGGCGAGCAGATGCGCCAGACATTGGGCACCTTTGGCTACGAAGTGCTGCTGTTTCCCGAACTGGGACTGTTGCAGGCAGCGATCACGGGCCTGCAGCCCGACGCGCTGATCATCAGCCAGCATGACGGCGAACTGGAGGCCGTGAGCACGTTGCAACAGGGGTTGGAATCGCCGCTGCCGCTGTTCGTGATCGCCCACCGCGCCGACTTCGACAGCCAGCTGGCGGCGGTGCGTGCCGGCGCCAAGGGTTTCTTTGTTCGCCCACTGGATATCACGCAGCTGGAAAATACCCTGGAGAACGTGCTCAACCTGCAGTTGAGCGAACCCTACCGGGTGCTGATCGTCGACGACGACGAAGACCTCGCCGCACGCTACAGCTTGGTGCTGCGCAACTCGCAGATGCAGGTACAGACCCTCAGCAACCCGCGCCAGCTGTTCGAGGTGATGCGCAGCTTCGACCCGGAAATCGTCCTGCTCGACATGAATATGCCAGACTTCACCGGCATCGAGCTGGCGCAGATGATCCGCCTGAACGACGAGTGGCTGCGCGTGCCGATCATCTACCTCTCGGCCGAAACTGATATCAACCGGCAGATGGCCGCCCTGCTCAAGGCGGGTGATGACTTCATCACCAAGCCGATCAGCGACAACGCACTGACCGCCGCGGTGTTCTCTCGGGTTCAGCGTGCGCGAGCGCTGAGCATGGCGCTGTCGCGAGACAGCCTGACCGGTCTGCTCAAGCACGCCGACATCAAGGAACAGGTGGCGCTGGAAGTGGAGCGCGCGCAACGCAGTGGCAAGCCCACCAGCGTGGTGATGCTCGACCTCGACCATTTCAAGCAGGTCAACGATCGCTACGGCCACGCCGCCGGGGACAACGTGATCCGTGCACTGGCCAATCTCATGCGCCAGCGTCTGCGCCGCATCGACAGCATCGGCCGCTACGGCGGAGAGGAATTCGTCGCAGTGCTACCCGACTGCCCCGCCGAGCAGGCGGAGCGGATTTTCGATGAAATCCGCCAGCGCTTCGCCGCCCTCAGCTTTCATGCCGCCGGGCGCACCTTTAGCGTCTCGCTTAGCGCCGGGATCAGCCAGACCGATGGCAGGGCCGGCGGCGGCGAGCTGCTCGAACGCGCCGACCAGGGCCTCTACCTGGCCAAGCATCAGGGCCGTAACCAGGTGCAGGTCGCCGCACAGGCCTGACGAACGGCACCCCGGAAAGAACAAACGAACCGCCGCAGGCCGGTGGACTCCAACTACACTGCGACACGTCGACGAGCGCTTGTCCGGCCTGCTTCGCCATGCCAGTGTCGTCGCCCATTCCGTCAACCGGCGAAAGGAGTACCGGTTTGCCCTCAAGAACACAGGTCAACTGGCACTGGTTCGCCCTGCTGATCGCCTTCACCCTGCTCGTCGCCCTTGGCTGGCAGGGCCAGCGGACGCAACAAGCGGTGCTGGACAGCAATCTATCGGTCAGCCGCAGCCTACAGATCATCACCGCGACCCAATCGATGCTGTCCTCGCTGCAGGACATTGAGACCGGCTCGCGCGGTTTCGTGCTTACTGGCAAGCGGGCCTACCTGGAGCCCTACGAATTCGGCCTGCGCGCCATCGAGAAACAGCGCCGCGAACTGCAAGCACTGCTCGATGGTCGGGCGTTTCCCGACCAGCGCTGGTTCGCGCAACTCGACCGCAACGTCGCCGAACGCCTGGTGATTGCCGCCGGTAACATCCAGGCTCGCCGAGACCTTGGTCTGGACGGGGCCGCCGAGCACCTAGAGCAGGCCGGCGGCAAGGAAATCATGGACCGTCTGCGAGCGCTGCTGGCCGCCGCCGAAGGCTACGAGCGCCAGCAATTGGCTGCCGCCAATCGCGCTGTGGCGGACACCCTGACACATAGCCGCCAGCTGGTCGTGGTCGGCGGGCTGCTCGTCGCGTTGCTGTTCCTCGCCTCGCTCTGGGCCATCCGCCGCAACCTGCAGATCCGCCAGGCGCTGGCGCAGCAGGCACAGGCTGGCGAAGCCCGACTGGGTGCGCTGCTGCAGGCGATTCCAGATACCCTTTACGCCGTGGACAACCAGCGACAGGTCTCGGCCCTGACCCACCCAAGCGATAGCCGGGGACCGGCGCCCGCGGCCATCGAGCCGCTGCTGGCCGAGCTGGTCCAGCAAGCCGACCAGGCGCAACGGCGCAGCCAGACCACCTGGTGCGAGCTGGACCATCGACGCACCTTCGAGGTCCGCTTGGCACCGACCGGGTTGGGCGATCACCTGGCCATCGCCCGTGACATTACCGAGTTGCAGCGCAGCCGTGACAGCCTTGAGGACCAGCAAGTGTTCCTGCGACGGGTTGTCGACACAGACGAAAACGTCATTTTTGTACGCGATGAACAGGGTCGCTTCCTGCTCTGCAACAGCGCCTTCGCCGCCCTGCTCGACTGCCCGCCAGGTGCCATCGAGGGCCGGCGCAGCGAAGACATCGCCGGCGCCGAGCGGCTCTTGCCGTTGCTGCAGGGCGAGGCCGAGCTGCTGTGCGGGAGCGGCGAACTGCGGCTCAACGAAGTAGGACTGGTCGACAGCCAGGGTGACGAGCGCTGGCTGCAAGTGGTCAAGCGGCCAATGACCATGCTCAACGGCGCCTGCCATGTGGTCACGGTCGCGGTGGACATGTCGCTGCGCCGACGCATGGAACAAATGAAGACCGAGTTCATCTCCACCGTCAGCCATGAGCTGCGCACGCCCCTGACCGCCATTCGCGGTGCGCTGGGCATGCTGGTCGGCGGCGTTGCTGGGGTGATCGACGACGGCGCACGCCCACTGCTGGACATCGCACACAAGAACAGCGAGCGTCTGGTGCGCCTGATCAACGACATCCTCGACATCGAGAAGCTCGAAGCCGGGCGCCTGTCGTTCCACTTCGCCCGCTGCGATGCTCAGACGCTGACCGAGCAGGCGCTGGTCGACCTCAAGCCCTATGCCGATGAACACGGCGTCCGCCTCGAATGGCATGTCGCGGACGGGCCCACGCGTACCGAGGTCAACCTCGACCCGGATCGTTTCACTCAGGTACTGGCCAACCTGCTATCCAATGCTATCAAGCACTCGCCCGCCGGCGGCAATGTCAGCGTGGTCTTGAGCAACCCCGGCGACGGGCTGGAGATCAGTGTCCAAGACCAGGGGCCGGGCATCCCGGAGAACTTCCGCGCGCGGATTTTCGAGCGCTTTGCCCAGGCCGACTCCTCCGATGCTCGCAAGCGCGGCGGCACCGGGCTGGGGTTGGCAATCACCCGCTCGCTCGTGGAGCAGATGCACGGACGAATCGGCTTCGAGTCCGAGGAAGGCCGGGGCGCGCGGTTCTGGCTGCGATTGCCGCTGGCCCACCAGCAAGCTGACGCCTCCCCTGCAGCCAAGGCGCAACCCGGCGTGGCGCAACCGTCGTCGCGGGCACGCATCCTCGTGCTCGAACCCGACGCCTTAGCGGCCGACCAGTTGGCTACTGCACTGCAGCATCAGGGCTATCAGACCCTTATCGCCGACACCGCGGCGGCAGCGCGTGAGTTGCTGGCCGAGTTCAGCATCCAAGCGCTAACCCTCAGCCCCGTGCTGAGCGACGAAGACAGCATCGCCTTCTTGCAGAACCTGCGCAGCCAGAGCGCTTTTCGCCGCCTGCCGGTGCTCATCGTCAGCCTGCAGCCGCAGCGCCGCGACAACGACGATGGCATGCTGCGCGGGGGCGCGGTCGGGGTGATCGACTGGCTGCACAAGCCGATCGACCCGTCGCGGGTCATGGACGTGGTGCGCACCTGCCTCGTCAGTCGCGGCGCGCGCCCACGCATCCTCCACGTCGAGGATGACGAAGACCTGCAGGCGCTGCTGGCGCGGCTGGTCGCACCGCTGGAGATCGACCTGGACGGCGCCGGTAGCCTGGCCGAGGCACGTGCACTGCTTGAGCAGCAGCACTTCGACCTTGCGATCATCGACCTGATGCTGCCCGACGGCGACGGCAGCGAGCTGTTCGACGAACTGGCTCGGCGCGAGCCTCCGCCGCCGGTAATCATCTTTTCCGCGCTGGACGCGCCGGTGCACGACAGCCGTTTGGCCTTGCGTCAGTTGGTCAAGTCACGACACAACGGCAGCGAACTGGCCGCACTGATCCAGCAACTGCTGCAACACTGGCCGCCCGGCCAGGCTCATTCCATTGAAGAGGCGAATACATGAGCGAGCCCGCCAACCCGCGCATCCTGATGGTGGAAGACGAGGAGGACATCGCCTTTCTCATCCGCTTCATGCTCGAGCGGCACGGCTTCGTCGTCGACCACGCCGCCGACGGCCGCCAAGCCATCGAGCAGATCACCAGCTCCAGCCCGCCGGCGCTGACGCTGATGGACATCATGCTGCCCTACCACGACGGCCTTGAGTTGATCGAAAGGCTGCGCGCTCAACCCGGTTGGGAAGCCGTGCCGGTGCTGATGCTCACCGCCAAGGCGCGCGAGGTGGACATCGTCCGCGCCCTGGAGCTGGGCGCGGACGACTACGTGACCAAACCCTTCCAGCCGGAGGAGTTGCTGGCGCGTATCCGCCGCCTGTTGAGGAAACCCCGATGAGCTGGCTGCGCGCCCTGGTACTGGCGCTCCCCGTTGTCTGCACTCCCTCGCTGGCCCACGCCGACATAGCGGCGGCGCAGCGGCAGGTTGAGGCGCAACAACTCGACGCCGCCGAAACCACACTCATCGCACATCTCGCTGCGCAGCCGGACGATCGCGAGGCCCAGTTCCTGCTCGCCCGGGTACGCGCCTGGCAGGGCCGTCCCGAGCAGGCGTTACCGCTCTATGAGCGTCTGCTGCAACAGGAGCCGGACAACGCCGACTACCTCTTCGGTCAGGGCCAGGCGCTGCTCTGGGCCGGACGGCCTCAGACCGCGCTGGTTTCGCTGGAGCGCGCCGCGACGCTCGCCCCTGACTACACCGAGGTGAAGCAGGTGATCCAGCAGGCACGTGCCGCGCTGACCTCGCCGGTGACCGGTACCACACCGGTCACCGCCGCGCCGGCCCAGCGCCGCCACGAGCTCGAGCTCTCAACCCGCCAGGACTGGCTGGACAGTGGCTTTGACAACTGGCGCAGCCAACGCCTGGACTACACTTCCACCCAGCCAGAGGGCCTCGGCTGGTACGGAGCATTGCTACGCGAACAGCGCTTCGGCGAATGGGACGAAGGCGTCGAGGCCGGCGCGGTGATCCCGCTGGCCACAAACTGGACGCTGCAACCCGAGGTCGGTTTCCAGCCGTCGTCCTACTTTCTTCCCAAATGGCATGCTGACCTACGCCTGCAACGGCGGTTGCCGGCGGGTTTTCTCGGTGCTGCCAGTGTGCGCCGCACCGAATACGACAGCACGCGCGTCGACCGCCTGGCTCTCAGTGGCGAGCGATACTGGGGCGCCTGGCGCGCCGGCTACACCCTCAACATCACGGACGTGGCCAATGCCGGTACGCCGGTCGGCCATGACCTGGCGCTGGACTATTTCTACAACGGTTTGAGTTACGCCGGCCTGCGCCTGACCGTCGGCGAGGAAGAATCCGTCGAGGAGCAACGCGTGATCACCAGCGACGTGCACGCCATCAGCCTGCAGGGCCGTCACTGGTTCGCCAGGCGCTGGGCGCTGGGTTGGGAAATCGGCCACCACCGCCAGGGCGATTACTACACGCGTCGCTGGCTGCAGATCGGCCTGCGGCATGCTTTCTGAGCGATTGCCAACCTGCCCATCCTGGCTGTGCGAGACACCGCGCCAGGTCTGGCTGTCGATCTGGCCGGACGACGCCATGCTGCAGCTGGCCCTGTACTGTGCGCTGGGGCTGGGCATGCTAACGCTGCTAGTGATGCTGCAGGTCATGCTGCTCGGTGAGGTCGCCCGCCGGCGCGCCACGCGCCGCCAGCAGTTCAACGACCAGTGGCGACCATTCTTCGCCCTGTGCAGCCTTGGCGACGAACTACCGGTGCCGGCGCCGCTCCTTCCGCGTGGCCGGCAGCTGTGGTTTCTCCTGCAATGGAACCGCACCCAGCTGCAACTGCGCGGTGCTGCCCGGGAGCGAATGAACCACGCCCTGATCGCCCTTGGCATGGATCGCCAGGCGCTAGCCCTGCTGCGCGGCCGGGTGCGCAGCAAGCTGATCGGGCTGACCTGCCTGCGCCACCTGGCGAGTCCTGATCACTGGGAGGCCGTGCAACCGCTGCTGATGAACCGCAACCTGGTGGTCTCGCTGGCCGCTGCCCAGACGCTGATCGCCATGGACGCGCTACGTGCCATGCAGCTGATCCTACCCGCGGCGGTCATACGGCCCGATTGGGCCCTCCCGCGCCTGGCCAATCTTTGCCAGCAGGCCGGTGAACAGGCGGTGACGCTGCCCCTGCTGATCGCCCTGACCGGCTCCGAAGACCCGCGCCGCGAGCGCCTGATTCCACTGCTGGTGCATGGAGATCCGCGCCATGCGGCGCCCTGGGCGCGCGCCCGGCTGGATGAGAACGCCGCGCCAGAGCAGCTGCAGGTGGCGCTACGCTGCTTGTCCGAGCTTGGCGACCCGCGCGACAGGGCACGCCTGCTCAAGGCGCTTCATCACGAGCACGCGGACGTGCGTCTTGCCGCGCTACAGGCTTTGCACAAGCAGGCTCGAAACGAGGACAGCCAAGTGTTCCTGCCCCTGCTGGGCGATCACAGCTGGTGGGTACGCCAGGCTGCCGCGGATAGCCTGGCTACCTTGCCGGGGATCACCTCCCAGGGGCTACAGGCAATGCTCGATGACGTGCAGGATCGCTATGGGCAAGACGCCTTGCGTCGCGCCATGGCGGAGGTCAGCCGGTGACTGTCGAGTGGCTGTGGTGGCTGCAACTGGGCTTCATCGTTTATTTCCTGCTGCTTAACGGCATGTATCTGCTGCTCAACGTGCTATCGATGATCAGCCTGATGGGCTATATCCGCCAGCGCGCCGAAACCGGTGAGATCGCACCCTATCTCGGGGTAGAGCCACCGGTCTCGGTGCTGATGCCCGCGTTCAACGAAGAGGCTACGATCCGCACCTCGGTGCGCTCGATGCTGCAGTTGCAGTACCCCGAATTTGAAGTGCTGGTGATCAACGACGGCTCCAAGGACAACACCCTTGCCGTGCTTATCGAGGAGTTCGAACTCGTTCCGCATCCCGAGCCGCTGCGCCAGGCCGTGGCCCATCAACCCGTGCAGGCGATTTACCGTTCACGGCGTTACGCCAATCTGCGGGTGATCGACAAGGCGAATGGCGGCAAGGCCGACGCACTGAATGCTGGAATCAACGCCGCACGGCACGGCTTGTTTTGCGGAGTGGATGCCGATTCGATTCTGCAGCGCGACAGCTTGTTGCGCGTCGTCCAGCCGTTCCTCGAAGACGAACGCACCGTGGCGGCGGGCGGTACGGTGCGCATCGCCAATGGCTCAGAGGTACGTGGTGGTTTCCTGATCCGCGCCGGATTGCCGCGCAACTGGCTGGCCCGCTTTCAGATCGTCGAATACCTGCGAGCCTTTCTGTTCGGTCGGCTCGGCTGGTCGCCGATGAACGCCGTGCTGATCATCTCCGGCGCCTTCGGCCTGTTCGACAAAGAGCGGGTCATGGCCGTCGGCGGTTATCGCACCGACACGGTGGGCGAGGACATGGAGCTGGTGGTGCGGCTGCACCGCTATCACCGGCAAAAGCGCATTCCCTACCGCATCCGCTACTTGCCCGACCCGATCTGCTGGACCGAATGCCCGGAAGACCTCGGCACCCTTGGCCGTCAGCGCAGCCGCTGGCAACGCGGGCTTGCCGAGAGCCTGGGCCGACACGCCCGTCTCGCGTTTAGCCTGCGCGGTGGCACCCCCGGCTGGTTGGCCTGGCCCTTCATGGCCTTGTTCGAATGGTTGGGCCCGCTGATCGAGCTGGTGGGTTATGGCTTCATGATCGGCGGGTTCATCTTTGGCGTGGTGTCCTACACAGCGCTAACCGCCTTTCTGCTGGTCGCCATCGGCATGGGCATCCTGCTCTCGGTTAACGGCCTGCTGTTGGAAACCCTGTCATTCCGCGTCTACGACCGGCGCCGCGACATGCTGCGGCTGTTTCTCATGGCCGTGCTGGAGAACTTTGGATACCGCCAACTGAACACCCTTTGGCGCTGCCGTGGGCTTTGGCAATGGTTTTCACGGCGCAAGCATCAGTGGGGCGCCATGCGTCGTAGCGGGCAGTGGGGGCAAAGCTAGCTGAACACTGAAAAACCGCAGCGTGGATCACGCTTTATCGATCTACCCTTGCGGTGCAACAAGGTGGATGTAAAAAGCGACATCCACCCTGCGGATGGCCTTACAGCTTGATCCAGGTCGCCTTCAGTTCAGTGTACTTGTCGAAGGCATGCAGTGATTTGTCTCGGCCATTGCCGGACTGCTTGAAGCCGCCAAACGGCGCAGTCATGTCGCCGCCGTCATACTGATTGACCCACACGCTACCCGCTCGCAGCGCCTTGGCCGTCAGATGCGCCTTAGACAGATCAGCCGTCCAGACCGCGGCAGCAAGACCGTAGGGCGTGTCATTGGCGATGGCCACCGCTTCAGCCGCCGTATCGAAGGTGATCACCGACAGCACCGGCCCGAAAATCTCTTCACGGGCAATTTTCATTGCATTGCTGACGCCGTCGAAGATGGTCGGCTCGACGTAAAGCCCACCAGTCTCCTGCATGGTCCGCTGGCCACCGATCAGCACCTTGGCGCCATCGTTGCGACCGGCTTCGATGTAGCCAAGCACCGTATCGAGCTGCTGGGTGTCGACCAGTGCGCCGACGTTGGTGGCCGGATCCAGCGGGTTGCCGGGCTTCCAGCCTTTAAGCGCCTCGACCACCATCGGCAGGAAGCGCTCCTTGACCGAACTCTCGACCAGCAGCCGTGAACCCGCGGTGCAAACCTCACCCTGATTGAAGGCGATGGCGCTCGCAGCGGATTTGGCCGCAGCCGCCAGATCTGGGGCGTCGGCAAAGACGATGTTCGGACTCTTGCCGCCGGCCTCCAGCCAGACGCGCTTCATGTTCGACTCGCCGGCGTAGATCATCAGTTGCTTGGCAACCCGGGTGGAACCGGTGAACACCAGCGTATCGACATCCATATGCAGGGCCAGCGCCTTGCCGACCGTGTGACCGTAGCCGGGCAACACGTTGAAGACACCCGCCGGGATGCCTGCCTCGATGGCTAGCTGCGCAACGCGGATGGCGGTGAGCGGCGACTTCTCGGAGGGCTTGAGCACCACGGAGTTGCCTGTGGCCAGCGCCGGGCCCAATTTCCAGCAGGCCATCATCAGCGGGAAATTCCACGGCACGATGGCCGCCACCACGCCCACCGGTTCGCGCGTCACCAGGCCCAGTTGATCATGGGGGGTGGCTGCGACTTCGTCGTAAATCTTGTCGATCGCCTCGCCCGACCAGCGCAGCGCATTGGCCGAGCCCGGCATGTCGACATTCAGCGAATCGCCGATCGGCTTACCCATGTCCAGGGTTTCCAGCAACGCGAGCTCTTCGGCGTTGGCTTGGATCAGGTTGGCGAAGCGAATCATAGTGGCCTTGCGCTTGGCCGGTGCCATCCGGGACCAGACGCCAGACTCGAAGGCCATGCGCGCACTGATCACGGCGCGATCAGCATCGGCCTCGTCACAGCTCGCCACCTGAGCCAGCACCCGCCCGTCGACCGGGCTGATGCAGTCGAAGCTGGCGCCGGCGCTGGGCGCCGTGTATTCGCCCTGGATGAAGGCCCGGCCTTCGATACGCAGGTCGCGGGCGCGCTGTTGCCAGTCAGCAAGTGTCAGGGTGGTCATGGGGCGTCCTCAGTAATCTGTCGAATAATCAGAAAGGCACCCTAAACCAGCGGCACCAGGCCTATCAATATTTTTTACGCGGCAGCCTTTTCCAGCCTTGTTTTGTTCGTTTTATTAAACATAGACTCGCCAAAACCGCTGGGCGCTCGGGTGATGTCGCGCTACAGCATAGCCGTCGAACCCGTCGCCCTGCCGGAGCAAGTCATGGCCCACGAGCCCACCACATCTGCCGAACATTTCTGGATGCCCTTCACTGCCAACCGTCAGTTCAAGGGCAGGCCGCGCCTGCTGGAGCGCGCCGAGGGCATGTACTACACAGACACCGATGGCCGCCAGGTGATCGATGGCACTGCGGGACTTTGGTGTTGCAATGCAGGCCATGGGCGACGCGAGATCAGCGAGGCCGTCAGCCGGCAAATTGCCCATATGGATTTTGCCCCTACCTTTCAGATGGGCCACCCGTTGCCCTTCGAACTGGCCGAACGGCTCGCACAGATCAGTCCCGCCGGACTCAACCGGGTGTTCTTCACCAACTCGGGATCGGAATCAGCCGACACGGCATTGAAGATTGCCCTGGCCTACCAGCGTGCGATCGGCCAGGGCAGCCGCACCCGCCTGATCGGCCGGGAGCTGGCCTATCACGGCGTCGGTTTTGGCGGCATCTCCGTGGGCGGCATGACCAACAACCGCAAGGCCTTTGGCACACTGCTGCCGGGCGTCGATCACCTGCCACATACGCTCGATCTGCAGCGCAACGCGTTCAGCCGCGGCTTGCCCGAGCATGGGGTGGAAAGGGCCGACGAGCTGGAACGCCTGGTCACCTTGCATGGTGCTGAAAACATCGCCGCCGTGATCGTCGAGCCTATGTCCGGTTCGGCCGGTGTTATTCTGCCGCCGGTTGGCTACTTGCAACGCTTGCGCGAGATCACTCGCAAGCACGGGATTCTCTTGATCTTCGATGAAGTGATCACCGGTTTCGGGCGGGTTGGCGAGGCCTTCGCCGCGCAGCGCTGGGGCGTGACGCCGGACATCCTCACCTGTGCCAAGGGCCTGACCAATGGCGCGATACCCATGGGCGCGGTGATGGTCGACGAGAAGATTCACGAGGCCTTCATGCAGGGCCCGGAAAGCGCCATTGAGTTCTTCCACGGCTACACCTATTCCGGCCATCCGGTGGCCTGCGCAGCCGCTCTGGCGACTCAGGAAATCTACCAGCGGGAGAATCTGTTCCAGAAAGCCATCGAGATCGAAGGTTACTGGCAGGACGCCCTGTTCAGCCTGCAGGGGCTGCCGAACGTGACCGATATTCGCACGGTCGGGCTGGTCGTCGGCATTCAGTTCGCAGCGCACGCCGACGGCGCTGGAAAGCGCGGTTACGAGGTGTTCCGCCAGTGTTTCGAAGATGGCCTGCTGGCCCGCGCCAGCGGCGACACCATTGCCTTGTCGCCGGCATTGATCGTCGAGCGCGAACACATCGACGCGATGATCGAGCGCCTGGCTGGCGCGATCCGCAAGGCCAGCTGATAAAGCGCTGGCCGGAGGCATAATCGTTCGTCCTGCAAGGCGCATGGCCGAACGATGCGCTCCTTTCTCTGGCTTTACAGACAGACTCGCAACCGAGCACCCAGGCCAGACCATCGCGCTGTAAAACGAAAAAACCCGCCAAGTGGCGGGTTTTTCTTCAAGGGCCGATCAATTACTTGATCTTGGCTTCCTTGTACATCACGTGCTTACGCACGACAGGATCGTACTTCTTGATTTCGATCTTGTCGGGGGTGGTGCGCTTGTTCTTGTCGGTGGTGTAGAAATGGCCGGTACCGGCGCTAGACACCAAACGGATCAGGTCACGCATGATAGTTCTCCTTAAACCTTTTCGCCGCGAGCGCGGAGTTCAGCCAGAACGGCGTCGATGCCGCGCTTGTCGATAACGCGCATGCCTTTGGCAGTCAGGCGCAGACGTACGAAGCGGTTCTCGGACTCGACCCAGAAGCGGTGATGCTGCAGGTTCGGCAGAAAACGACGACGGGTTTTGTTGTTCGCGTGGGAAATGTTGTTCCCGGTTACCGGACCCTTACCGGTAACTTGACAGACTCTCGACATGCCTCAGCCCTCTAAAACCACATGCCCAACCCGGCATGGGTTGGCCGCTTGAATTCAATTGTCATTTGGCGCTCAGCGCCACGTTTCATTGGGGTCTTACCGGCTACGCGGCAAGCGAAGAAACCGGGCCCCTAGAAAAGAGCGCTGCTTTATATCAGAAAGCCCCCTGAGCAACAAGCGCGGTGTGACTTTTCGGCGTCGGCCGCTCCTGACTCTACTCCTCCCCCGCCCCACGCCTGGCGAGGCTCGACGGAAGAAACCGTTCGTCGCCTGCGTGCTTGCCCGCCCTGATATAGGATCACTGTCAGAACGACCAAGTCCACACGAGCGCCGCTCCGTATACGTACGGGTCGCGGCCGTTTGAAGCCAAATCCTATCCGTATGCAATGTGTTAGATAAAGCAAGTTTCAGCTAATTATCTCACCATAAGCGAACCAACGTTTTACTGTGCGGAATGCAGGACCGTTAATTTCGGCTATCATGACCAAGTTGGCGTTTACCTCCTAGCCGTAGTCGGCTTCCAAGGCTGGCCTGCGCGCTTGGCAAAGTCCGCCCGCCGAGCAATGGGCGATCTGCTATCGTGCGCGCCGCCGTCCTACCACCAGACAGACCGACACCACCATGAGCAACATCGAAGACACCGATACTCCCAAGGACCGCAAATTCGTCGAAGCGCTTTCGCGTGGACTGGATGTGCTGCGTGCCTTCACTCACGGCTCGGTGGTCATGGGCAACCAGGATATTGCACGCATCACCGGGCTGCCGAAGCCGACGGTGTCGCGCATGACCTATACCCTGACCAAGCTCGGTTACCTGAGCTACTCACCGCAGCTGGAAAAGTATCAGCTCGACTCAGGCGTACTGGCGCTCGGTTATGCCTACGTCTCCAACTTGCGCGTGCGCCAGCTGGCCAAACCGTATATGGACGAGTTCTCGCGTCGCACCAACACCTCGGTGGGGCTCACCTGCCGTGACCGGTTGTCGATGATCTATATCGAAAACTGCCGGCCGGCCGAGGTTTCAACGCTGCGCATGGACGCCGGTGTACGCCTGCCCCTGGCCACCACGGCGGCAGGCCGCGCCTTCCTCGCCGCAACCCCGGACAAGGAGCGCGAACACCTGATGGGGGCGCTGGAAAACAAATACGGAGACGACTGGGCAAACATGAAGCAGTCTCTGGACGGCTCCTTCGCTGAGTTCCGCCAGCACGGCTTCTGCCTGTCGCTTGGGGACTGGGACCGTAACGTGATGGCCGCTGGAGTACCCCTGCACTTGGCTGATGGCAGCATCATGGCGCTGACTTGCGGCGCACCCTCTTTCCAGCTCAGCGAAGAAACCTTGCGCGGTTCGCTGGCGCATCAGTTGGAAATGCTCGCGCGCGACATCGAGAGCCTGGGCGTCTGATCGCCAGCCCAGCCAGGTCAAAGTGAGCGTCCGAGCCCCCCAGGCCCTCTAGCGTAAACAGTGAACGAGTTACAGCAGCCTCGTGACACATCACTGGGCCCTGACGCTGGCCCACGCAATGTCCGCAAGGAGTTCGCGGCAATCGGCCAACGCCGTACGCGAACGCCCGGCCAGCCAATTGCGGGCCATGTCGTGGCAGGGTCCGATCACCACGGCCAGAAAGCAGTCGCCCGGCATTCGACGAAAGGCCCCGCTTTCCCTGTGCCTGCGCAAGATCGCGCTGACCCGCTCGCCATGGGCCTGATTGACCTCGCGCAGCCGCTCCCCCATCTCGCCGGCCTCAACCCTGCCGCGGTTGTGCAGCACGAAGCGCGCCCAGTCGGGGTTTGCCACCACCCAGTCGATGTAACAGGTCACGAACAGCCGCACGCACGCCTCGGCATCCAGCGTCTCGATCAGCCCAGCCTCCAGCAACGCGGCGTATTCACCGATGCCTTCCAGATACAGCGCCGCGATGATCCGCTCGCGATTGCCGAAGTGGTGATACAGGCTGCCGATGCTCGCGCCGGAGCGGTCACGAATCATCTCGATGGTGGTCGCCTCGACCCCACACTCGGTGAAACAGGCGAGCGCGGCCTGCAGAATTTCCTGTTTACGGCTACTGCGAGCCATTCGACCCCCAAAGTTTACTAGAATATTTTTCTAGAATTATCTTCCACTGTTCGTATACTGCCTTGCCAGCGGCTAACCCAAAAGAGCGGAGAACAACAGATGGCGACAATACAGGCCGAAGAGCGCTCAATCGACAACGGCAACGGTCACCTGCTTTCCAGCTACTGGTACCCACCGAGCGGAGCGTCACGCGGCGCGGTGGTAATCGCACCGGCGATGGGGGTGAGGCAAGGTTTCTACGCAACGTTCGCCAGCTGGCTCGCCAACCAGGGCTATATTGTCGTCACCTTCGACTATCTGGGCATGGGCCGCTCCCGCCGCATTCCCTTGCGCAAGCTTCAAGTGGATATCCTCGACTGGGCGCGCCACGACTGCAGCGCGGTGCTCGGTGCTGTGGCCGGCGCCGCTGGCGAACTGCCGATCTACTGGGTCGGTCACAGCGTCGGCGCACAGATCCTGCCACTGGTCGAAGGTCATGAACGGTTGAGCCGTATCGTCACCATCGCCGCGGGCAGCGGCTACTGGCGCGAGAACAGCCCGCAAATCCGGCGCAAGGCGTGGTTGCTCTGGCACGGCCTGGCGCCAGCGCTCACGGCCATCGCCGGGTACTTTCCGGGGGACCGCATCGGCGCCGTGGGCGACCTGCCAGCCGGTGTCATTCGCCAGTGGCGGCGTTGGTGTTTGCACCCCGACTATCTAGTCGGCGTTGAAGGCGAGCCGATGCGCCAGGCCTTCTCGGCGGTGCGGACGCCGCTGATATCGCTGTCCTTCACCGATGACGAGATGATGTCGGCACGCAACACCGAATCGCTCCACGACTTCTATACCGCCTCGCCAAAAACCATGCGACGGATTGCGCCCAGTGAAGTCGGCGCGGAACGCATCGGCCATTTCGGCTTCTTCCGCGATGCGTTCAAGTCAACGCTCTGGTCGGAGCACCTGCTGCCGGCGCTGGAGCAGGACCATCCGATCAAGGCTGTTGCGCAGGCAACGGCGACCTAACCGCTTCGCCGCCCGGCGCACCAGGATAGCCGCGATCCGCTTGCGTCACGCCGGCAATCGTAGGGTGGATCACGCTTTAACGCCCCACCGCAGCGCGGTGCTAATCAATCCGCGCGGATTTAAAAGACGCCATCCGCCCTGCCGAATGCCCGCCTTTACCGGCCTCTTGCATCGACAAAAAAAAACCCGCTCCTGAGAGCGGGTTCAACTGCAGCTGATCTCGGGCGATCACGCCACCTGCATCAACTTCGCGTACGCCTTCAGATGATGATCATCGTCACCGAACTGGTGGGCGATCATCACCAGGCGCTTGGCGTGGTGGGCGAGGTTGTATTCCCAGGTCATGCCGATGCCGCCGTGCAGCTGGATCGCTTCCTCAGCCACTTTGCGGGCGGCGCGCGCGCAGATGTATTTGGCGGCGGCGAGGATGCGACGGCGGTCGTCGTTGTCTTCGCCATCGGCAAAGGTCGCGGCGAGGATCGACATGCTGGTGGCCTGTTCCAGCTCGGTCTGCATGTCGACCATGCGATGCTGCAGAACCTGGAACTTGCCGATCGGTACACCGAACTGCTTGCGGGTCTTCAGGTAGTCGAGGGTCAGCTTGCAGGCCTCATCCATGCTGCCCAGGGCGTCGGCACACTGCGCGGCAATGGCACGGCCCTGCTGGTAACGCAGTGCTGGGAGCGCGTTGCCGACTTCGCCGAGCACGGCGTCAGCGCCCACCTGCACGTTGTCGAGGAACAGCTCGCAGCCCTTACGCCCATCAATGGTCGGGTAGACGCGGCGGCTGACGCCCTGAGCGCTCGGATCGACCAGGAACAGGCTGATGCCCGCTTCGTCACGGCTGTCGCCGGCCGTGCGCGCAGAGACGATGATCTGCCCGGCGCTGTGCCCGCCGATCACCACAGCTTTACGACCGTTCAAACGATAACCACCGTCCGCCGCCTCGGCCTTGGTCTGCACGTCGTTGAGGTTGTAGTGGCTCTGCGGCTCGTCGAGCGCCACGGCCAGCTGCAGCGAGCCGGCTGCCACTTGCGGCAGCAGATCCTCTTTCTGCGCATCACTGCCCAGCTGATTCAACAGTCCGCCGCCAAAGATCACCGATTGCAGATAGGGTTCCAGCGTCAGGCCACGACCCAGCTCGGTCATGACCAGCATGGTTTCCACGCCGCCGCCGCCGAAGCCGCCGATCTCTTCGGAAAACGGCACGGCGGTCAGGCCCAGCTCACCCAGTTGCGACCAGAACTCGGCGGAGAAGCCCAGTTCCGACTCGCTGAATTTCTCGCGCTGCTCGAACGGGTAGGCGTCGCGCACCAGGCGCGCCGCGGTATCTTGCAGCATTTGCTGCTCTTCAGTCAGTTTGAAGTCCATAGCGGTGCCCCCTTACAGCTCGAGAATCATCTTCGAGACGATATTCTTCTGGATTTCGTTGGAGCCGCCGAAGATCGACAGCTTGCGCATGTTGAAGTAGTCGCCGGCCAGCGAAGCGCTGTAGTCGGCGTGCAAAAGCTCACCGTCGTAGTCCAGCTGCATCTCCTCTTCAAGGAACGGCAACGCGTAGGGGCCGATAACCTTGCGTAAGAGGTGAGTGATCGCCTGGCGGATCTCGGTGCCCTTGACCTTGAGGATCGAGGACTCGGCACCGGGCACGCCGCCCTCCTTCGCCGCGGCGAGGATGCGCAGGGTGCTCATTTCGATGGCCATCAGCTGCATTTCCACTTCGGCGACCTGAGCGCGGAACAGCGGGTCTTCGAGCATCGGCTTGCCTTCGCAGACTTCCTTCATGGCGATGCGTTTGAGGTGTGCCAGTGCTGCCTTCGAGGCGCCGATGCCGGCCAGGCCAGTGCGCTCATGGGTCAGCAGGTATTTGGCGCAGGTCCAGCCCTGATTTTCTTCGCCGACGAGGTTCTCCACCGGCACGCGGACGTTGTCGAAGAAGACTTCGTTGACCTCGTGATCGCCGTCGAGGGTGATGATCGGCCGCACGCTGATGCCCGGCGTGCTCATGTCGATCAGCAGGAAGCTTATGCCGCGCTGTTGCTGGGCCTCGGGGTCGGTGCGCACCAGGCAGAAGATCATGTTGGCGTGCTGGCCGAGGGTGGTCCAGGTTTTCTGGCCATTGACCACGTAGTGGTCGCCATCACGCACGGCGCGGGTCTTCAGGCTCGCCAGGTCGGAACCGGCGCCCGGTTCGGAGTAGCCCTGGCACCACCAGTCTTCACCCGAGAGGATGCGCGGCAGGTAATGATCCTTCTGCTGCTGGGTGCCGAACTTGATGATCACCGGGGCGACCATGTTGACGCCGAAGGGCACGCTGCGCGGCGCGCCGAAGGCCGCACACTCCTCGTCGAAGATGTGCTTTTCCACCGGTCCCCAGGTGGTGCCACCCAACTCCACCGGCCAGCCCGGCGCATACCAGCCGCGCTTGACCAGAATCTGCTGCCAGCGCTCGTGGTCTTGTTTGGACATGTGCTTGCCGAGCTTCACCTTTTCGGCGATGTCCGCCGGCAGCTCATTGGTCAGAAAGGCGCGCACTTCGTCGCGGAAGGCGAGCTCTTCGGCCGTGTAGTTCACGTTCATGGGAAGGTCCTCATGGTGCGTTCGGATTGTCGGCGGACGATGCTCATTGCCCGGCCTGCCAATCAGTGAAAGTGCGGCCTTCAGCGGCCAGTTTTTCCAGCAGCGGCGCTGGCTTCCACCAGTCGCCGCAACGTGCGTGCAGTTCTTTGACCCGTGCCAGCACAGTGTCCAGACCGACGCTGTCGGCATAGAACATCGGACCGCCGCGGAAGGCCGGGAAGCCGTAGCCGTTCAGGTAAATGACGTCGATGTCACTGGAGCGCTGGGCGATGCCCTCTTTGAGAATCTTCGCGCCCTCGTTGACCAGCGCGAAGATGCAGCGCTCGACGATGTACTGCTCGTCCAGCGTCTGCCGCTCGATGCCTTTCTCTTGCGATGCTGCTTCCAGCATAGGCGCAAGGTCGGGGTTCTCCTGCGGGGTGCGGTTGCCGGGTTCGTAGCGGTAGTAGCCGGCGCCGGTCTTCTGGCCGAGCATCCCGGCTTCGCACAGCTTGTCGGAGACGGTGGGGAAATCCAGGTGTGCCGGCAGCGTCGCGCGCTGGCGCTTGCGGATCGCCTGGCCGATGTCGAGGCCGGACAGGTCGCGCATGGCAAACGGCCCCATGGCCATACCGAAGTTGCGCAGGGCGCCGTCGACCTGTTGTGGCGTGGCGCCCTCCTCCAAGAGGAATTCCGCTTCGCGGCCGTACTGGAAGACCATGCGGTTGCCGACGAAGCCGTCGCAGACGCCAACCACCACCGACACCTTCTTCAACTGCTTGCCGATGGCCATGGCGGTGGCGAGCACTTCATTGCTGGTCTTCTCGCCGCGCACTACTTCCAGCAGGCGCATGACGTTGGCCGGGCTGAAGAAATGCAGGCCGACCACGTCCTCGGGACGTTTGGTGAAGGCGGCGATGGCGTTCAAATCGAGTGACGAAGTGTTGGAGGCGAGAATCGCACCCGGCTTGCACACCGCGTCCAGCTGCTCGAAGACCTGCTGCTTGACGCCCATTTCCTCGAACACCGCTTCGACCACCACGTCGGCGTCGGCCAGCGCCCCGTAATCAGTGGCACCGGTGAGCAGCACGAGGCGCTTTTCCATCGCGTCCTCGGTCAGGCTGCCGCGCTTGACGCTCGCCGCGTAGGCGTCACGGGCGCGCTGCAGGCCGCGTTGCAGGGCTCCCTCATTGATCTCCAGCAGCTTCACCGGCACCCCGGCATTGGCGAAGCTCAACGCGATACCGACGCCCATGGTGCCGCCGCCAATCACGGCGGCGGAGTTGATCGCACGCGGCTTCACATCGGCGGGCAGGTCGTTGATCTTGCCGGCCTGGCGCTCGGCAAAGAAGGAATGGATCAGCGCGCCCCGCTGCGGCGAGTTCAGGCATTCGGCGAACAGCTCACGCTCGCGCTTGAGGCCTTCGGCGAGCGGCAGCTGGGTTGCCGCTTCGACGGCCGCAATGCAGCGCAGCGGCGAGAACAACCCCGGCATGCGCTTGGCGACTTCGGCGTGCTTGGCGCGGATCAGCGCTTCGTTGTCGGAGCCTTCCAGACCGAGGGTCTGCTCGCCACTGCGACGGGGCCCACGGTCGGCATTGAGCAGGCGGCGCGCAAAGCTGATACCCGCCTCGGCCAACTCGCCGTCAAACAACTCATCGACGATGTTGTGCTCGACCGCCTCGGCCGCGCTGATCGGCGTGCCGCTGACGATCATGTCCAGCGCCTTCGTGACGCCTGCCAGACGCGGCAGTCGCTGCGTGCCGCCGGCGCCGGGCAACAGCCCCAGCTTCACTTCCGGCAGGCCGACTTTCGCGTCTTTACGAGCGATGCGGTAATGACAGCCCAACGCGACTTCCAACCCACCACCCAGAGCGGTGCCATGGATGACGGCGACGCTCGGCTTGCTGCTGCCCTCGATAACCTCGATCACTTCCGGCAGGCTCGGCGCCTGCGGCGGCTTGCCAAACTCCTTGATGTCGGCGCCGGCAATAAAGGTATTGCCCTCGCAGACCAGCACCACGGCGCGCACCTGCGTGTCCGCCTCGGCGTTCTGAAAGGCCTGCAGCAAGCCTTCGCGCACGGCGTGCCCGAGCGCATTGACCGGTGGGTTGTTGACCGTGATCAGGGCGATGTCACCCTGAGTTTCGAGCCGTACGACGTCCGTCATGGCTGGCCTCCGCTTGTGAAATGAATGATTGGACTTGTTATTTCACGGAATCATGTTTCGCACAGCAGAATAGTCGAGTCATTTCCGCATGTCGAGAGACTGTCAATAATCGCTTCGACTGGCAACCGCCATAACCGCGACAGCGCTCGAAACATAAGTGAGATCTGGGGCGACGCTCATTGGAGAAAATGCAACGAGATGGGATGGGAGGTGGGAAGCGGCTCACCATTGAGGTGGCAGGGAACAGAGAGCGGTAAAGGAGCGTCGCCGCGACGAATCGCTTGCGCGATGCCCTCGGCGCTCCCTGACGATCGGTCGCTCCAGGCTGCTGGGCACCCGGCCCTGGGAGGGTATAAGAGGTAACAGCCCAGCAATCAGCCGCGGCACCCGCAACCCTGGGGTGAATGCATCACCCCAGGCAGCTGAACGGGAGCTTTACAGACCCAAACAGAGGTATTTGATTTCCAGGTAGTCGTCCATGCCGTACTTCGAGCCCTCGCGGCCCAGACCGGACGACTTCACCCCACCGAAGGGGGCCACTTCGGTCGAAATCATCCCGGTGTTGATGCCGATCATTCCTGACTCGATGGCCTCGGCCACCCGAAACACCCGCCCCAGATCGCGCGCATAGAAATAGGCCGCCAGCCCGAACTCGGTGTCGTTGGCCAGGGCGATACCCTCGGCCTCGTCTTCGAAACGGAACAGCGGCGCCAACGGCCCGAAGGTTTCCTCTTTCGCCACCTTGGCGTTGTGCGGCACGTTGACCATCAGCGTTGGCTCGAAATAGCTGCCGCCCATCTGGTGCGCCTTACCGCCGGTGAGTACCTGTGCACCATTGGCGACGGCGTCCTCGATGTGCTCTTTGACCTTGGCCGCCGCGCGGTCGTCGATCAGCGGGCCGATGTCGGTGCCTTCGTCGAGTCCGTTGCCAACCTTCAGTTTTTCGACCGCAGCCTGGAATTTCTTCGCAAACTCGTCGTACACGCCGTTCTGTACATAGATGCGGTTAACGCAGACGCAGGTTTGGCCGGCGTTGCGGTACTTGGACTGCATGGCGCCTTTGACTGCGTCGTCAAGGTCCGCGTCATCGAACACCAGGAACGGCGCATTGCCGCCCAGCTCCAGCGACACCTTCTTGATGCCTGCGGCACACTGCTCCATCAGCTTCGCGCCCACTTCGGTTGAACCGGTGAAGCTAAGCTTGCGCACCGTCGGGTTCGCGGTCAGCTCGTTGCCAATGTCACCTGCTGAACCGGTGACAACACTGAAGACACCTTTCGGGATACCTGCGCGTTCCGCCAGCTCGGCCAGCGCCAGCGCGGAGAAGGGCGTCTGGCTCGCGGGTTTGAGCACCATGGTGCAACCCGCCGCCAGCGCCGGGCCAGCCTTGCGGGTAATCATCGCTGCCGGGAAATTCCACGGGGTAATGGCCGCCGTGACACCAATCGGCTGCTTGATGACGATGATGCGCTTGTCTTTCTGATGGCCCGGGATGGTGTCGCCATAGACGCGCTTGGCTTCTTCGGCGAACCACTCGATAAAGGACGCGGCATAGGCGATCTCGCCCTTGGACTCGGCCAGCGGCTTGCCCTGCTCCAGTGTCATCAGCCGACCCAGGTCGTCCTGGTTCTCCATCATCAGCTCGAACCAGCGGCGTAGCTTTTGCGAGCGCTCCTTGGCGGTGAGATCACGCCAGGCTGGCAATGCGCGCTCGGCAGCTTCGATGGCGCGACGAGTTTCCGCAGCGCCCATTTTCGGCACGCTGCCCAGGATCTCGTTGCTGGCCGGGTTGTTGACCTTGATGGTCTGGCCGCTGTCCGCGTCCTGCCAGGCGCCGTCGATATAAGCCTGCTGGCGGAACAGCTTGGTGTCTTTGAGTTGCATGGCAGTCTCCTGAGAGCCGGCAGGGTGCCGGGTATTGGACCGAGGCCATCTGGCCGATTGGAAAAGGCGATTGGCAGTGGAACTGCTCGAACTTAGTCAGAGCGAGGGACGACCTCTGGGTTCCTCCTGCTAACGGAAGCGTTTGAGATATCGAACGCATGCTAGGCCTGTCGGCTGATATCGGGCAACACCCTGTTCGGAAAAATTAACGCGCCATAACCAGGCCTGATGGCGCCGCGATCGGCTATCAGAACAATAGCGCCGCGCGCTGAGCAGCTGCCGAAGCGCCATGGACGACCGCAGACGACATGCGTATGATTGCGCCCCGCAACGCACCAGTAGCTCAGCTGGATAGAGTACTGCCCTCCGAAGGCAGGGGTCGTGGGTTCGAATCCCGCCTGGTGCGCCACCTTTCGATCATCCGGGTTTGTCAAAACGACTCGCATGTCGCCCCCGGTGCCAGCAAAAGGCACCCGCCGCTATGAAGATCGCTGCCCTACCGCCCTCCACAACGGCCTAGCTCGATGCGCTACCGTCTGATGCGTTGCGCGCCTTGGTCCTTGAGCGACCCTAAAATCTGCCGCTCACCGGCCACGCAAAATCTCCGCACGTAACGCGTCGCCCGCCGGCGACAGTTGATGACCGCGTCTGTATACCAGCCCGTATGCGGAGTGATGGCTCAAGCGATCGCTGAGCGGGTCGAGTTTTATCAGGCGTCCTTCGTCGAGTGCCTCCTGAACGACATCGCGTGGCGCCAAGCAAATTGCATCGCTCTGCTCGGTCATCTTCATCAAGAGCAGGAAGTTGTCGCACTGGATGCTGAGCATCTCGCGTCCGGTTTCAGCCAGAACCGCCTGTTCCACGGGTTCCGGCAATTGGGAGCCCGCCAGCGGGTAGCGCGCGAGGTCTTCGAACCTGACCTGGCGCTGGGTAAGCAATGCGTGTCCCGGCCGGCAGACCAGCGTGCCCGGATGGATAGGCAGCGGCACAATTTCCAACGCCGGATCGCTGTGCAGCTCGCGAATGTCGGCCACGAACAGCTCGATTCGTTCATCGACCAAGGCTTCTCGCAGCGTCCGCCAATCGCCGACGGTAACGGTGACTGCCAGCCGAGGATGCCTGTCGACCAGCCTGGCGAGGGCTTCGGGCACCAGGCGCGACGCAGGGAAAGGGCCCGCGCCAAGCCGTAGCTGCCCTGCTTCGAGGTTGTCGATCTGCTGCACCGCCTCGATCAGGGCGCGGCTGCCCAGCAAAAGACGTCGGGCATGGGCCTCGACCAAGCGTCCCTGGGCCGTCAGGCTGATCCCGCGGCTATGCCGGTTCAACAGTGAACAGCCAAGCGAAGCTTCCAGTGCCTGAATGCTGCGACTGAGCGCAGGCTGGCTCAAGTGGAGGGCGTCAGCGGCGCGGGAGAAGTGTCCATGGTCCACAAGCGCCACGAAATGGCGCAGTTGGCGAAGATCGTTCATGCGCTTCCTGCATTGAAGTCTGTCTTTGATTGCATTGGAATTATCAACAGCTCCTCGGCACAGTGACAACGTCAAGCGAGGCCTATCGGCCTGATCTCCATTGCCTCAGGAGCTGCCATGTCCACGTGTCTCATCAGTAGCCTCGCGGCAATCGTTTCGTTCGCGGCGGTCATCCATGCCGAAGCCAGTCCCGGTCCCGCGACGGACGCTACCCGCGAATCGAACGCCGCCGTTTCTCGCCAGCTGGACTTCAGCGACCAGCAAGCCTTCGAAGATGCCCACCGTGGCTTCATTGCCGCTCTGCCAGACGCCGAGGTGATCGATGAAAATGGACAACGCGCCTGGAGCAACAAGCCGTACGCCTTTCTGAACGAAGAGCAGACGCCACCCAGCGTCAATCCGAGTCTCTGGCGGCAAGCGCGACTCAATGCCATTCACGGCCTGTTTCGCATCACCGACGACATCTATCAGATACGCGGGATCGACCTGGCCAACATGACCATCGTCGAGGGCAAAACCGGTCTGATCATCATCGACCCGCTGCTCACCCCCGCCACAGCACGGGCGGCGCTGGCGCTGTACCGCCAACACCGACCGGACCGTCCGGTGGTCGCCGTCATCTATACGCATAGCCACGTAGACCACTTCGGGGGCGTCAAGGGCGTAGTCAGTCAGGCTGAAGTGGATGCCGGCGCGGTGCGCATCTACGCGCCGACCGGTTCATGGAGCATGCAGTCAGCGAGAACGTCATTGCAGGGAACGCGATGACCCGTCGGGCTCGCTACATGTATGGCACCGACCTGCCGATAGACCCGCAAGGCCACATCGATACGGGGCTCGGCAAGGGGCTCGCGCGCGGTCCTTTGACGCTCATCCAGCCGACCGACCTGATCAGCGAAAGCGGTGCCCGCCGGATCGACGGCGTCGACATCAACTTCCAGCTCGTCCCGGATAGCGAGGCCCCGGCCGAGATGATGATGTATTTCCCAGCGCAGCGAGTGCTGAATACCGCCGAGCTCACCTCTCAGCAGATGCACAACATCTATACGTTACGGGGCGCCGAGGTGCGGAATGCCAGCCAATGGTCGCGCTATATCGACGAGACGCTGGATCGCTTCGGACCGATCAGCGATGTCGTCATTGCGCAGCACCATTGGCCGGTCTGGGATAGCGCGCGTGCTCAAGAATTCCTCGCTGGACAGCGCGACCTCTACAAGTTCATACATGACCAGACAGTGCGCCTGATGAACCAAGGGTACCGCCCCGGGGAAATCGCCGAGACGCTGCAACTGCCTGCGAGCCAGGCCCACCGTTGGTATGCCCGTGGCTACTACGGCACCCTTCGCCACAACGCACGCGGGGTCTACCAGCGGTATCTGGGCTGGTACGACGGCAACCCGGCCAATCTGGATCCCCCTGCGCCGGTCGATGCGGCACGCAAGACCATCGAGTACATGGGCGGCATCGAGGCGGTACTCGAGCGAGCCCGCGCCGATTATGCCGCAGGCAAATATCGCTGGGTGGCGTCGGTAATGAGCCAGGCCGTATTCGCCGAGCCGGACAACCGCGCAGCCCGGCAGCTGCAGGCCGATGCGCTCGAACAATTGGGTTACCAAGCGGAAGCCGGCCCCTGGCGTGACGTTTACCTCTCCGGAGCGCAGGACCTGCGCGCACCACGCGAAACCCCGCCCAGCGATCCCGAGCTGCGGGCCGACCTGCTCCGCTCCCTGGACACGGGCATGTTCTTCGACCTGCTCGGTGTGCGCCTGAACGGGCCCAAGGCGGAAGGCAAGCACATCGTGATCAACTGGGTATTCACCGATACGGACGAGCGCTTTCGGCTCAATCTGCAAAACAGTGCGTTGACCTGGCTCGCCGACCGCCAGGCCAGCAGCCCGGACGCCGCGCTGACGCTGACGCGCCAGACGCTCGACAGCATCCTGCTAGGCGAAAGCAGCTTTCCGAAGGCTTTGCGAAACGGCGAAATTCATGTCGAAGGCGACGTCAAGAAGGTGGTCGAACTGCTGGGTCTGATGGAAACGTTCGATCCCGACTTCCCTTTGATCGAACCGAAGGCCGGCGGCCAGCTTCCGGCACGCTAGCCGCTTCGCCGAGCGACGGCCCACCGATAATTGTTTCATTCGGTGAATGTCAGCGTCAGCGCAGGGCCGAAGAGGTTGCCCGAAAAATGTCGTGACAAGGGTTGGCGATGAACGCGCCCGCCCCTGAGGGCATTGTCATAAGCAAAAGCCCCGGATAAGCCTCCGGGGCTTTCTGCTTCGGGGCAGGCTTGCTGACGGGTGCGTGCGCTACCCGGCCCCTGTCACGAACCACCACGTTATCCGCAACGACTGAGTTCGCGCGGTCTCGGTTGGCGAGAGGACGATGCCCTCAATGCTCGTGCTTGGCGCTGACGAAACTCAGTGACGAGAACATGCCGCGCACGCGCGCATCCGGATCATCGCTCGGAACGGTGGTGGAGGCGGCGATGACGTTGAGGCCGTGGTTACGCACGATTATCTTCGCCTTGCCGTGCTTGTCGGTGGTAGCAGCCACCTCGTCCGGGTTGTTCACGTAATCGGCGATCAACTCGACGTTGGCGGCCGGTTTGCCATCGACCAGGACCTGCACCTCCAGCGCCTGGCCTACTTCAACCACCAAGGGATCACGCTGCGGCACGATGACCAGCTTCAACTTGTCCAGCGCGGGCAGTTGCGCACCCTCATGCAGCACCGCCAGGCTGTACTTGTAGTAGTGCCCGGAATCCAGCGCGCCGGGGACCATCGTTTCGCCAACGTTGAGCCATTGCTTGTCCGGCGCCTGAGTCCAGTAGCCGTTATCCAGCGCGACGCTGAGCACCGCCGCGGACTCCAGCGGCTTGAGGCGTGCAAGGTCCTCGAGCCGCTCGACGGTGACCGGGATTCGGCTGCCATGATGATCCGTCGCCCAGGCGCCGGAGATCTTCTTCGGATCGAAGGCGTCGTCTTCGGCGCCGTGACCGTAGATCACTTCGATGTTGCCGCGACGCTCTTCAGTCCACATACCGTGGGCACTGGCCTGACCGGCCATCAACGCAGCCACCAAAGCCATGGCGTATTTCGCGTGGTGCTTGTTCATCTTTCATCCTTTGGATCGAGGAGTATTGAGCCTGCCCGAGGCGAACCGGCTATGCGTTACAGATTCAGCGAAAGGCTCAGGCTGAGGTTGCGCGGCTCGCCAGGCATCACCCAGACGTTGCTGTACGAGCGCTCGTAGTAGGCGCGGTCGAACGCGTTATTGAGGTTCAGGCCCAGCGTCAGGTCCGGCGTGGCCTTGTACCGCGCCAGCAGGTCCACGGTGGTGTAGCCCGGCAATTCGAAGCCGCTGTCCGCCACGTTGCCGGAGCGTTCGCCGACGTAATTGACTCCGCCGCCCAGTTCCAGGCCCTGCAGGGAGCCATCAAGAAACTCGTAAACGCCCAGCAGGCTGCCGCTGTGCTCGGGCACGTTGAGCAGGCGGCTGCCGCGCCCCAGCGTGTTGTCTTCCGTGACTTCCGCATCGACATAGGCGTAGGCGCCGATCACACGGATTGCGTCGGTCAGCTGCCCCGTCAGCTGCAGGTCGACGCCGCGGCTGCGCACTTCGCCAGCGGCGATCTGGTACGCGGAGTCGACCGGATCGACGGTGAGTACGTTTTCTTTGGTGAGATGAAACGCAGCGATGGTCATGCCCACGCGGCTGTCGAGCAGGTCGAATTTGAAGCCCGCTTCGTAGCCGACGCCTTCCTCTGGATCGAATGCCGTGCCTGAAGCATCAGCGCCGCTATTGGGCTTGAATGACTGCGAGGCATTGGCGAAGACGCCGACTTGAGGTGTCAGCTGATACAACGCCCCAATGCGCGGCGTGACCTTTTCATGGGTCTGCTCCACGCGCGTGCCGGCTACTTCGTTATCCAGCCGTTGCTCGTAATGGTCGTAGCGCGCGCCGATGACGCCGAAGAGTTTTTCGCTGAAACGCATCTGATCCTGCAGATTCAGCGATCTGGAGTGGATCAACTCGTGGCGATCGGTGCTACGCCCGCCCGGGCCAATGCTGAAGGGCGGGCGTGGTTGACCGTAAACGGGTTCGTAGATATCGATCTGAGAAATGGGCCGGGTACGCAGCACTTCTTCAGTCTTGGCATAGCGCTCGTATTCGGTTCCGATCAGCAGGTTGTGCTCGATGTCGCCGGTGTAGACCAGGCCGCGCAGCTCCAGCTGGGTGATGCTGTCCTGCCACTCGTAATCGCGGTAGCGGTACTCGCGATTGAGGGTTCGGGCGTCCGCCGCAAGGGTGCTCGCCTCGGTCGCGCCACCGCTTAGGCGCCCTTGCTTGTAGTGACTGGCCAGGCGGACGGTCCAGCTGGCGTTGAGGTCATGCTCGAGCTCGGCCTGCAGGCTTTCGTTGTTGTTGTCGATTTCACCGTCCCGAGGTTCTCCGAAAAAGTCGGAACGCGAGACGCTGCCCAGGTGATCGTTCGGCGCCACCACACCACGGTCGAATACCTGGCTGCTGCGGATGACATCGGCCTGTACCAGCAGGCGCGTCTGAGGCGTCAGTTCCCAGCTGAACGCCGGTGCGAAGAACTGCCGTTCACTGGCGCGGTTATCACGGAAACTCTTGTTGTCCTCCACTGCCAGATTCATGCGATAGAGCATCGTGCCCTCGTCATCCAGCGGCGTGTTGACGTCCAAGCTGCTGCGATAGCGATCCCAGCGGCCCGCGCTCAGGTCAAGACGAGCGAACTGGTCGTTTTGCGGGCGCTTGCTGACGATGTTGAGGGTGCCACCCGGGTCACCGCGACCATACAGACTGGACGCCGGCCCCTTGAGCACGTCGATACGCTCTACGTTGGATGGGTCTTGCGGGTTCATGTAGCCGCGGTTGACGCTGAAGCCGTCCTTGTAGAACTCCGAGGTCGTCAGCCCACGAATGCTGTACTCGTACATGGTCAAGCCGCCGAAGTCGTTCTGACGAGCCACGCCGCCTGCATAGTCCAGGGCTTTTTCGATACGCGGGCTGTCCAGGTCCTCGAGCACCGTGGCGGGGATGACGCTGACCGCCTGCGGAACCTCCTCCAGCGGCGTATCCGTCTTGGTGGCGCTCGCTGACCGCCGAGTCCGGTAGCCCTCTGCTTCGACCTGTTCACGATCGGCCGTGACGACCACTTCTTCGAGAACCGCGCTGTCCGTCTCTTGTGCCAACGCCGGCATGCTGCCCAAACCTGCCGCGGCGGCAATGCCCAATATGCTTGCTGCAACCCTACTGCTGTTCATGCCCGCTTCCGATAAGATGTTATACCGTAACATTTGATCGGAAGCTGTCTGCAACTGTCAAGGCCGCAGGCGCTCTGGCAAGCCGCGTTCAGCTAGGGCAGCATGCAGCGACAACGATTCATGATGAGGAACGCAGCGATGATCGATTTCGATAACAAGGGTTTCTTCAAGCTGAAGCAGAACGATGAATACGCAGAGCGGGTCCGCTCGCTGCTACTGGACGACGAACAGGTGATCGATTCCTACAAGTCCATGCGCGACGGCGTGGTGTTTACGGACAAGCGGATCATTGCCGTCAACGTGCAGGGCATCACCGGCAGCAAGAAGGATTTCACCTCCCTGCCTTACAACAACATCGTCGCTTATTCGGTGGAGACGTCCGGGACCTTCGATCTGGACTCGGAGCTGGAGGTGTATTTCTCGTCATTGGGGAAGGTCAGGTTCGAGTTCACCGGCAGGACTTCGATCGTTGAAATCTCGAAGTACATATCCAAACATGTGCTCTGAACTGTTAAGTAAACACAGAGGCACCGCAGCGCGCTGATCGCAGCTTCGCGGTGCACGGTTCGACTCGTTGTGCTTGTGCATAGGGTAACGAAACAACAGCAGCCCCCGCTCGCTAGCATAGGGTAGCGAGCAGCTTGAATCCGACTACAGAAACAGCAACGAAACGGGCGTCGCTACCGTTCGATCCCCACACCAGGGCAGGCTTCTTTAGCCGTTGAAGACGCCACGTCGGCACGGCGCGAATTTGGCTCGGGAGGTTTAGGTTCTTCTGTGCGGATACCTAACGCAATCAACAACGTCTCGCTCATTTCCATGAATGAATAGCCATCGGCCCATATTTCAGTCTTGCCGTTCAGTCTGTTATCCATGCTTTCCATATCCTAGGCCGGTGCGCCCACTCGGCCGTGCGTTCGAATTGTTGCGCTACGCCTGTTGGCGATACGGAGCTGCAGCATCCTGCGTGCCAACACATGAAACAGATTTTGTTGTTTTAAATCAGTAATTTAACTTTAACCGTACAAACTTTAAGTATTGCAAGATGCACGATTACCCTACTGTACCCTTGCGATGTGCAAGTTCGCGTTTCTGTGTTGCGGGTCACAGAATGTAGACGAGCTCATGTTCGAGCACACAGCCGCCAACGTTCGCCAACGGTGAATGCACAATCCGGCCTTTGGGCATACTTGACCACCCGTCCTTGAGCAAGCGCCATGCAGATCGATGAAGAACTCACGCTGAAAAAGCTGGAGGTGTTTCTGGCCTTCATGCGCAGCGGCAATCTGAGCAAGGCGGCCGCCGAGCTGAATACCAGCAATGTCAGCGTGCACCGTGCGATCCATTCGCTCGAAAGTGCGCTGCGCTGCCCGCTGTTCAAGCACGAGGGACGCAATCTGATTCCGCTGGAAAGCGCTTATGTGCTGGAAGAAAAGGCGCAGAAGCTGGTGCAGGACGTGCTTGAAACCGTCCGCCAGACCCGCGAAGCGGCAGGGTTCTCGGCCGAGCGGTTCAAGCTCGGGGCGCTCTATTCGCTGACGGTTAAAACCGTGCCGCAGCTGATCATGGGCCTGAAGCTGCGCCGCAGCGAACTCAACATCGACCTCATTCTCGGCTCCAATATCGACCTGTTCTACAAGCTGAAAAACATGGAGCTGGACGCCATCCTGGTGTCGCTGAACGAAAGCGTCAGCCATGACCAGGATTGCGCGCAGCTGCCGCTGTTCGCCGATGACATCTTTCTCGCCGCGCCGGCGGATTCCCCGTTCGCGCAACAGGCGGAAGTCGACCTGAGCGACCTGCGCGACGCCACTTTCATTACCCTGACGCAAGGCTTTGCGACGCACCAGGACGGCAATCGGGTGTTCCAGCAGGCCGGTTTCGAACCCAAGGTCGCGATGCAGGTTAATGACATCTTCACCCTGCTGAGCATGGTCAATTCAGGCGTGGGGTATGCGCTGCTGCCGGGTCGGGTGGGGATGGTCTACGAGTCGCGGGTCAAACTGGTGCCGCTGCAGGCGCGTTATCACCTGCAGCAGCATATCGGGGTGGTGTTTCTGAAGGCCAAGGAGCGCGATCCCAACCTGCTCGCGCTCCTGGCCGAATGCCGCATGTACAGCCTCAAGCATCCCAGTTGAGACCTACGGAACCATCACCTGTCGCTTGAAGATTCTACGGCAGGCAATGTGGAGCCCTAGGGTGGAAAACGGCATCGCCTTTTCCACCTTGAGAGCCCTCAACCCAGCAGCCCGCGCATGATGAAGAACAACAGTGACGGGCCAAGCAGACAGCCCAGCGCGGTATAGAACGCAGCTGTAAGGCAGCCGTAAGGCACCAGCTTGGCATCGGTCGCCGCCAAGCCGCCGGCTACACCGCTGGAAGTACCGATCAGCCCGCCGAAGATCACCGCCGCGCGCGGATTGTTCAACCCGATCATCGGAGCGAAGAACGGCGTCGCGATCATCACCAGGATCGCCTTGACGAGGCCCGCGGCGATGGACAGCGCCATGACCTCGGAGCTGGCGCCAATCGCCGCGCCGGTGACCGGGCCAACAATGTAGGTCACCGCACCCGTGCCGATGGTGGTCAGGCTGACCGCATCGGTGTAGCCGAAAGCCATGGCCACCGAAACGCCCGCAATAAACGACGAGAACACGCCGACGAACAGGGCCAGCACGCCCACCATCCCGGCGCGCTTGAGTTCCTCGACGCTGACGCCAAAGCCGGTGGCGACGATGGCGAAGTCGCGCAGCATGGAGCCACCGAGCAAACCGATGCCGGAAAACAGGGCGATGTCGACCAGGCCCTTCTGCCCGCCAGTCACCACACCGCCGATATAAGACAGCAACAGGCCGATGAGGATGGCCACCGCCGAACCGTGCAGACGGCCCTTGGTGAGCTTGTCTGACAGCCAGTAGGAGAACCACATGGTGGCGCCGATGATGGCGAAGCCGCTGATCAGTCCGTAGCCGGAGACGACCTTGAGTAGAGATTCGTACATGGCTCAGCCCTCGTTGGTCAGTGGTTTGGCTTCATCGGCTTCAAGCTTTTTTCGTCCGATCCGGTCGAGTACAGGCACCAGGGCAAAGGCGATAGCGACCGCCGCGATGCCGGCGAGAATCGCCATCGGGCCGCCGCTCAGCGCGCCATAGACGTTCTGCTGCGCAGCCATGGCCACCACGATCGGGATATACACGGCGCTCCAGAATTTGATGCCCTGCTCCGAATCCATCGTGAACAGGCCGCGCGTCTTGAGATAGCTGCCAAGCAGGATCAGCAGCACCATGGCGATGCCGACGCCGCCGACGTTGGCTGGGACGCCGATGAGCTTGCCGAGCAATTCACCGACGAAGATGCCCGTCAGCGTGCACAAGGCCAGGAAGGCCACACCGAAAATAATCATTGTTATTGTCCTTTTGGGTTGCGCTCAGCCCGGCGGTGCCGGTTCCAATGCGCGTGTGTTGTCGAGGTCGTTGTTTTTATCCATCGAACAGCGGCGAGTTCATCTCGCTCTGAATTGCACGCGGTCTATCGGCTCTGGCGGCCCTCCTGACGCAGCAAGGCGTCCAGTGTGTCCAACCGGGCGCCGTCAAAGGCGATCAGCGTAGCTTGTTCAAAAACCCGTCGCGCCAGCCCGGTGAGCACCGAGCCAGGCGGCAGTTCAATGTGCAGTCGCACACCGCGCTCGTAAGCGGTGCGCAGCGTGCCGTGCCAGTCGACTACGCGACACATGTTGTAGGCGAGGTCGTCACGCAGCCGCTCGGGGTCAGCGATGGGGCGCGCTGTTGTGCTGCTCAGATAGCGAATGCGGGGGGCGCGAAGCTCGACATCAGCGAAGGCTTCAGCCAGCTTCGCGGCGGGTGCTTCCAGCAAGGCGCTGTGCGACGGCACGCTCACCGCGAGACGTTTGGCGCACGACGCGCCCAGTGCTTTGGCACGTTGGGCGACAGCCGCCATGGCAGCGTCCGCACCGGCGATGACAATCTGGTTGTCGGCGTTGATGTTGGCCAGATGCACCGGCGTGCTCTCGTCATGCATGTCGGCCAGCAGCCGCTCGACCGAGCCCAGATCCAATCCGATCACGGCGGTCATGCCGAAGCCTTCGGAGTAGGCGTTCTGCATCAGCTCGCCGCGCAGGGCGACTAGCCGGACTGCGTCCTGATAGTCCAGCGAACCCGCTACCACCGCCGCCGCATAGGCGCCAATGGAAAGCCCCGCCACGTAATCCGGGGACTCCCCGCCTCTCATCAGCAGACGTGCACCGGCGACGCCTGCAATCAACAGGCATAGCTGCACGGCGCGGGTGGAACTCAGCGCCGCTTCGCTGTCCAGACCGAGAGCATCCTCCCCCAAGGTTTCGCCAGCCTCAGCGAGGCATTCGAGGACCTCGGGCGCCTGCGGCAGGCGATGCAGCATGCCGGGCTTTTGCGCCCCCTGACCGGGAAAGGCGAACAGGCTGCTCATGCGACCATCTCCGCCTGATCCCAAGGATTCTCCACCAAGCGTGCACCGATTACGCACTTGAGCAGAACCCGGCTGGCGCTGCCCGCCCATTCGCGCATGGCAATGGCGCCGGATGGCGTTTCCAGTTGCAGGTCAACGCGGCAGGCGGCCTCGTCCAACAACCCCAGCAGCGTGCGCGCTTTATGCCTTGGCAGCTCGATGGGCGTACGCAGCAGCAGGTCGAGGTCGCTGTCGGTATGGGCCGTTGGCAACCCTGTCGCCAGCTGAAAGCCGACCGAACCGGTCACGCCCCAGCAGAGGCCGAGCGCATCCATGTTCGGTTTCAGCTGCTTGAGCGCATGGAGCGCAGGTAGGTCGCTCACCGGTAGCCGCTCGACCAGTTGCTCCGGACGCACCTTGCGCAGCACCGAGCTGGTCGGCATCACCGCGGCATAGCGCTGATCACGACTGGAGCCGCGCAGGCCCACCGCAAGCTGACCGTTCTCTACCATGGCCCGGCGCACTACTACCGGCTGGCCGGCAATGAGCACCTCATGCGCCCAGGCGGGCGCATCGGCCTGCAGCTGTGCTGGAGTCATGCCCCAGAGCAGGTCGTGGGGGCGTGGAGTGTCGTGCATCTACAGCCTCCTCGTGATTGTTGTTGTCGAGTCGCTGATCGGTGTGGCGAATAGGGCCGCGTCAGGTGTTCGCTACCACTGCGCGCGCAGCAGCTCGCGCACCCGCGACGACGCCTCGCGGTTCGGCGCGCCGAGACGGCCGCGCAGATCGCAGCTGCCGCCGATGTCCGCCACAGCCTTGTTCAGGCAGTCGCGTACACGCTGCAGGTCGTCCGCCGAGGGCTGCTCAATGCTGTCCACCGAGAGGGTTTCCCAGAGCAGGCCGAGGGTCGCGTAGTTGTCGATGTCGTAAGCCATTGGCGGCACCGATTCGGCCAGGGCTTCCAGCTCCTCGACGCTGCGCAGGGTGATGCGCGCCGCGGCGGCCTTGCCCATGGCGTGCACCATCACGCCCGGATCGCGCAGGGCGATGATCCGCTGGGCCTGGTAGCCGTGGGCGAGAAAGGCGCCGGACATGGCCTTGCCGACCAGCAGCGCGATCACCGGATGCCCGGCCAGCCGCGCACGGGCATAGCCGTCCACCGCACCGGCCAGCGCCTGGTGAATGCCCAGCGCCTCCTCGCGGCGGCCATAGGCCTGGCTCGGCACATCGACCACGGCGACCAGCACACGCTTGTCCGCCTTGTCGCGATCGGCGGCGATCGCCTCGTCCAGCGCCTGGCCCAGGGCCCAGCCTTCGAGCAGACCGACCTCGCCATTGCGCGCGCGCGGGAAGGGATTCTCGGCGTCCGGCACCACGGCGATATAGCGGGCGGCGCGCTCACCGAGCGTGCCGTCGACCACCTTCACCGAGGCCGGATAGCCCGCCAGTACCTGACCGCCGGCCAGGGCTTGCAACCAGTTCAGTCCACGGCTCATTGGGCATCTCCTTCGTAGAGGGCACGCACGGCGGCGGCATCGAGCTGCGTGCGGGTGTCGACGTCGGCCAGGCGCTGGAGGAACCAGGCGTGGCGGCGGCTGCGCGGTTGAACGGGTTTGCCGAGGGCGAACAGTTCGTGCAGTTGCGCGCGGATGGCATCGGTGTCGTCGGCGACGTAGGCGTCTACCAGACCCGAGGCGTAGCGCTGCTCGCCGCCGGTCAGGCTCCAGATGAACGGGCGGTCACGCGAGTCGTACTCGTCGAGGCCCGCTTCCTGCTCGATCACCTGCGGGCCGTTGAGGCCGACGCGGGCCTCACGGGTGACGACCAGATAACTGCACAGCCCGGCGGCGATGGACATGCCACCGAAGCAGCCGACGGAACCGGCGATCACTCCGATCACCGGCTGGTAGTCGCGCAGCTCGACGATGGCCGCCTGGATCTCGGCGATGGCGGCCAGGCCCAGGTTGGCCTCCTGCAAACGCACGCCGCCGGTTTCCAGCAGGAGCACGGCGCGGGTCGGGATGCCGTTGCGGTTGTCTTCGGCAGCCAGTTCCAGCGCGCCGGCAATCTTCGCGCCGCCGACTTCGCCCATGCTGCCGCCTTGGAAGGCGCCTTCGATGGCGGCGATCACCGCCGGCTGGCCGTCGATGGTGCCCTTGGCGACCACCACGCCGTCGTCGGCCTGGGTAACGATGCCCTGCTTCGGCAGCCAGGGCGAGGTGACGCGGGCAAACGGGTCGAGCAGTTCGCGGAAGCTGCCTTCGTCCAGCAGTGCGCGGGCACGCTGGCGGGCACCGAGTTCTACGAAGCTGCGCGACTCGAGTAAACGGGCCACGGTGTTAGCGGACACATCAGTCATGGCCGACCTCCTCCAGTCCCTGCTCCAGACGCAGACGCACTACGCCGGGCGTGGCCCCAAAATCGTGAATATCGATGTTCAATGCCGGTGGCGTCTGCTCGCGGAACATCCGCTCGAACAGGCTCTTCCAGCGTTGTTCGGCCCCATTGACCGAGGTGACAACCTGGATCGCCAGCTTGCCGGCCTGGCCGGGTTCCAGCAGCACTTCCAGATCGCCCGAGCCGACCACGCCGACCAGGGCCTTGCCGCGGGCGGGTTGCCCGGCGGCGAATTCGAAAGACAGGGTTTCCATGTTCAGTAGCTCCCAGTCGGCGCCAGCGAAGGCGTCAAACGGTCGAGGAATAAGGTGGCGGCGAGCAGGTCGGCGGCGCCGCCCGGCGAGGCTCGCAGTGACAGCATCTCGCCTTCCAGTGCGCGCAGCTGGCGGCGACCGGCGAGGCTCGCGGCCCCCCCCGCGTCGAGCACGGCGCGGGCGCCGGCCTGCATGCGGTTCAGCCCTTCAAGACCGGCGCGGTGCAGCACGCAGGTGTCGGTCAGGGTGCTCATGATCGCCAGCAATGCATCGAGCCTGGCGTTCTGCTCGCCAGCGCCAGCGCGGCGGCTGGCCAGCAGCTGCGGCAAGCCACGCTCGATGACCGCAGGAAAGCCGTATTGCGCCTGCTCGCGGGCGCCGAGCACGCCGTAGCGACGGCAGACGCGCGCGCCATGGCTGTCCGGGTTGCAAGGGGCGGCCGGATCGTCCAGCCGCGCCAGGGCGGCCGCGCTGGCGGCGATCTCGCCAGCCGAAGCCCCGCCTTCCAGCATCGCCGCCGCGCTGAGCAACCCCAGCGCCCAGATCGCGCCGCGATGGGTGTTGACCCCGGCGGTGACGCGCAGCATCTCCGCTTCGCCGTCGCGGCCCAGCTGGCCGAGGGTTTCACGCAGCGCCTGGCTGACCCGGCCTTCGCTCCGCGCGGCATCGGCCATGGCGGCGAAGGCCGGCCACAGCGACTGCGCCGAGGCGTGCATCAGCCCCAGGTGCAAGTCTTGATGGGCGCCACTGCCGCGCCGGTCGACCAGCCCCGGCTTGGGCGACAGATCGGCCTCGTCGATCAGCACCTGCACTGCCAGGTCCGCCAGGCGCTCGGCCAGTGTCGGCTGCGCCTGTCTTGCAATGAGTGCGCTCATCACCAGCTCCTGAACTTAGCAGGCGGGCTGTAAAGGCCACCGGACCAGTCGACCAGCTCGGCGATGCTCTTGGCCGCCAGCAGCTCGCGGCTTGCGTCGTTGCGGCGGATGCCGAGGTCTTCCGGCAGCGCGATCAGGCCTTCGCGGCGCATGCGCTCGGTGTCTTTCGGGTTGTGTCGCAGGCCGATGCTGGTGACGCCGGCCACCGCGGCGATCATCGCCTGGCGTTCCTCCAGCGAGCGAGCCTTGTACAGGTAGGCGATGCCTTCCTCGGTGAGCAGGTGGGTGACGTCGTCGCCGTAGATCATGATCGGCGCCAGCGGCATGCCGCTCTTCTTCGCCACCTCGACCGCGTCGAGCTGCTCGACAAAGGTGGGTTTGCCGCCTTCCTGGAAGGTCTCGACCATCTGCACCACGAGCTTCTTGCCGCGCTCTAGCATCGTCACCGGGGCTTCGCCGCCGGGCATGGCCATGTCCAGCCAGGCTGGGGTCGGATGACGGCGACCGCGCGGGTCGTGGCCCATGTTCGGTGCGCCGCCGAAGCCCGCCAGGCGGCCACGGGTCACGGTGGAGGAATGCCCGTCGCCATCAACCTGCAGGGTGGCGCCGATAAACAGGTCCACCGCGTATTGCCCGGCCAGCTGGCACATCATGCGGTTGGAGCGCATCGAGCCATCGCGGCCGGTGAAGAACACGTCCGGACGCTGGGCGATGTAGTTCTCCATGCCCAGCTCGGTGCCGAAGCAGTGCACGCTCTCGACCCAACCGGTCTCGATGGCCGGGATCAGCGTCGGGTGCGGATTGAGCGTCCAGTTGCGGCAGATCTTGCCTTTCAGGCCGAGGGATTCGCCGTAGGTCGGCAGGATCAGCTCGATGGCGGCGGTGTTGAAACCGATGCCGTGGTTGAGCGACTGCACGTTGTGTTTTTCGTAGATGCCGCGGATTGCCATCATCGCCATCAACACGTGTACCGGCTTGATGTGGCGGGGGTCGCGGGTGAACAGCGGCTCGATGTAGAACGGCTTGTCCGCCACCACGACGAAATCCACCCAGCTGGCCGGGATGTCCACGCGCGGCAGCTCGTCGACGATCTCGTTGACCTGGAAAATGACGATGCCGTCGCTGAAGGCGGTCGGCTCGACCAGTGCGGGGGTGTCTTCGGTGCTGGGGCCGGTGTAGATGTTGCCGTGGCGGTCGGCCTGGAAGCCGGCCACCAGCGCGACATTGGGGATCAGGTCCACCAATAGGCGCGAGTAGAGTTCGATGTAGGTGTGGATGGCGCCGACTTCCAGCAGGCCGTCTTCCAGCAGCTGGCTGATGCGCAGGCTCTGCGGCCCGGCAAAGGAGAAGTCGAGCTTGCGCGCGATCTGCCGTTCGAACAGATCCAGGTGCTCGGCGCGGCTGACGCTCGGCATGATCATGTGCAGGTCATGCAGCTTGCCGGGGTCGGCCTTGGCCAACGAACGGGAGAGGAAATCCGCCTGCTTCTGGTTGTTGCCCTCGAGCACCACCCGATCACCAGGGGCGATCAGCAGTTCCAGGGCCTCGACGATCCGCTCGCCCGGCAGCACCACGCCGTCGGCAAGGCTGCGCACCTGATCGACACGGCGAGCTTTTTCGGCTCGGCGGCGCGACCACTGCGGCGGTGGGGAGATTGTTGTTGTCATGCTGACTCCACAGGTTTTCCGCTATGTGGAGCGCACAGTAGAAGTATGAACGGGAGGTCATCAATCAAGCGCGGAGGCGTTTCGTTACGCTGAGGTTAACGATTTGAGTACAGCGGCGCTCAGAACCAGCCCAACGTCACACTGGCGAGCAGCAAGTAGCGGCCACCCTTGGCCAGCGTTACCAGCAACAGGAAGCTCCACAGCGGCTCCCGCAGCATACCGGCGACGACTGTCAGCGGGTCGCCGATGATCGGCACCCAGCTCAGCAGCAGTGACCAGCGACCGAAGCGGTGATAACGCCGCTGGGCACGCTCCAGCTGCTGCTCGCTGACCGGAAACCAGCGCTTGTGGCGCAGGCGTTCAATGGAGCGGCCGAGCAACCAGTTGACCAAGGAGCCCAGCACGTTGCCCAGCGTGGCCACCAGCAGCAGCCCCGTCGCTGAATAACCGCCATGCAGCAACAGCCCGACCAATACAGCCTCGGACTGAGCGGGCACCAGCGTGGCCGCGGCGAAGGCGGCGCCAAACAGGCCAAGGTAGGCAGTCAGGTCGAACATGTGGGTTGCGGGATCTGGGGTTTAGGTATCGCGGGCGGCGAGATAATGAGAAGGCTCGGCGAAAATCTGGCAGGCTGCAGCGTTGGCTTCACAGATGCAAGGTTACCGAGGATTTTGATGGAAGGCAGGTTGATCTACCTCATTGGCCCCTCCGGTTCGGGCAAGGACAGCGTGCTCGATGCGGCACGCGAGGCCCTGGCCAAGCGCGGCGTTCGAATCGCACGGCGGGTCATTACCCGCTCGGCCGAGGCTGTGGGCGAGTCCGCCGAGGCCGTCACCCATGACGAGTTTGACCGCCTGGAACGCGCCGGTGCCTTTGCCATGAGCTGGCGCGCCAACGAGCTGGCCTATGGCATCCCGATCCAGATCGACCAGTGGCTGGCCGCCGGTGAGGATGTGTTGGTCAACGGATCGCGTGGCTATCTGGAGCGGGCGCGCCAGCGTTATCCGGACCTGCTGGTGGTGCTGCTCAGCGTGCGGCCGGAGGTACTGCGCCAACGCCTGCTCAAGCGCAACCGCGAGACACCCGAGCAGATCGAGGCGCGGCTGGCGCGTAATGCGCGTTTCGAGGATTCGCTGGACGAACTCTTCCTGCTGGACAATTCAGGCGATCTTCAAGAGACGGTCGACAAGCTGCTGCGCATCATCGACCGCTAAAGGCTTTCATCGGCCCGGTTGCGGATGAAAGCCCGGCACTGCGTTGGGCCGATCTATGCGGCCGGCCGGCATGCTGCAGTTGAGGTCGCGAAAAGGCTGCCCGTTGAGAAGCTCCCAGCCATGCCCCGGCGAAGTCTGGCGACAAATGACTGTGCCATCGGCCTTGCTCTGCCATTGGTAATACGGCGCAGGGCCGGCCGAGGCCAACAGAGGAAGGAGCAAGCTGATTGCAAGGATTGCCGCACGCATAATTCGGGGCTTCCACTCTAGCCGTATCGTTTCTCAGCGCAAGCGCTCCCGGTCGGCACGCCTCAATACCAGACCTTTTCCGCCTCGCGCATGAAGATTTCCACAGTCTTCGGCCCGATTCCTTCGAACTCGCCCAGCCGCTTCTTCAGGTCCTTGCGGTCCTTGCTCCTTTCGCGAATGTTGCCGAGCTTGCCGCCGTATTCGCTATTGAGTTTGTCGCAGAGCTTGAGCAGCCGTTCGGCGGTCGATTCGTCATAGCGCACGTAGTGACCCTCCCCCAGCATGTCCACCAGCTCTTGCCAGCTGCAGTTGCCGATCTTTCTCGGCGTGTCGCGTTTGTGCTTTTCGACGATGACACGATAGGCGTCGGCAGCAATGTCCTGCTGGATGCGCTTGCCGAACAGGAAGCTGGCGATGAACCACTTGAACAGATCGCCTTCGCCCTGACTGATATCGATCCCGAGTTGCTTCGCACTGATTTCGCTGGCCATTGCCCTGTCTCGTTCGCGGTGAATTCACCTCATTGCGACGCCAGTCAGGCTTAAGGGTTCGCCGCTAGCATCTGCAGTGATCGGCAAGAATCCGCCGATACCCCCTTAATCATGAGCGACTTCTTGCCAATGGCGACAGGCTGCCGGTTCGGAAAGGCTGGAACAGAGCCTTCAGCGCTTATGGCACAGCTCGTGCTTGGTCTGATCTGCCCGATGCGACGACCAATGACAAGAAAAGCCGCACAGCGCTTCTGCCTTCCTCCGTGAAAGCACGTCCGACGCCGTCTCCCTTTTCTTGTCCTTGCATGCAGCCCTGGCTGCAGTAGCTGATCGTCTATCGTCAGTTCTGCAAGACCAATAACAACGAAACGGAGAGACACCATGAGATTGACCAAACGCTTCAGCCTGCTCGCTGCCGCAGCAGCCTTTACGGCCAGCACCGCCGCAGTCGCTGCCCCGACCTTCATCAACATCCTCACGGGCGGCACCAGCGGTGTGTACTACCCGATCGGAGTGGGCATATCCCAGCTGTACAGCAAAGGCATCGACGGCGCGAAAACCTCCGTGCAGGCAACCAAGGCTTCGGTCGAAAACCTTAACCTGCTGCAAGCCGGCCGTGGCGAGCTGGGCTTTGCCCTCGGCGATTCCGTGGCCGACGGCTGGAATGGCGTCGAGGACGCCGGCTTCAAGGCGCCCCTGAAGAAACTGCGCGCCATCGGCGGCAGCTACCCGAACTACATCCAGATCGTTGCCAGCAAGGAGTCCGGCATCAAGACGCTGGCTGACCTGAAGGGCAAGTCGCTCTCCGTCGGCGCGCCGAAATCCGGTACCGAACTCAACGCCCGTGCCATCCTCAAGGCTGCAGGCCTGAGCTACGAAGATATGGGCAAGGTGGAATACCTTCCATTTGCCGAGTCCGTCGAACTGATCAAGAACCGCCAGCTGGATGCGACCCTGCAGTCCGCCGGACTGGGCATGGCGGCCATTCGCGACCTGGCTTCCACCATGCCGCTGAACTACGTGGAAATCCCGCAAGACGTGGTCACCAAGATCGGCAACGATGCCTACCAAGCGGCCAAGATCCCGGCAGGAACCTATGACGGCCAAGAAGCCGATGTGCCGACCGTGGCCATCACCAACATCCTCGTGACCCATTCGGACGTGCCGGATGACATTGCCTACCAGATGACCAAACTGCTGTTCGAGAACCTCGATCAGCTGGGCAATGCGCACTCCGCTGCCAAGGACATCAAACTGGAAAACGCGACCAAGGCGCTGCCGATCCCGCTGCATCCGGGTGCCGAGCGTTACTACAAGGAAGCCGGCGTACTCTGATTACGCCCTGGGCAGCCCATGTGCTGCCCAACCTGAACCGCAGGCGTCGGAGCTGACGCTTGCGGCTCGCCAATCCGAATCTGAAGAGGCGCTAGTAAAACCAGCGTGTAATCACGGCAGGTTTTGTTAGCGGCTCTACGCGACCACGCTTTATCGGCTCGAGGCAATTCATGAGCGAACTACAACAAGAGGAAGGCCTGGCAGGTAGCGCAGCCGATTGGCCAAAAGCTTTGTTTTATGTGGCCCTGCTGTTTTCCATCTACCAGATTGTCATGGCGGCGTTTCACCCGGTATCGAGCCAGGTACTGCGGGCGGGGCATGTCGGCTTCCTGCTGATGGTCGTTTTTCTGTACTTTCCCGCTGCTGGCAAGGGTCGCCCATGGCAGCCGCTGGCCTGGGTACTGGCCCTGGCCGGCATGGGCACGGCGTTCTATCAGTGGTATTTCGAAGCTGATCTGATCCAGCGCTCCGGTGACCTCACCACCCTGGACTTCGCTGTCGGCGTCCTGCTGATCGCTCTGGTGTTTGAAGCGGCCCGCCGGGTCATGGGCATCGCCCTGCCGATCATCTGCGCCATCTTCCTCGCCTACGGGCTACTCGGACAGTATCTGCCCGGGGATCTTGCGCACCGTGGCTACGGTATCGACCAGATGGTCAACCAGCTCGCCTTCGGCACCGAAGGTCTGTACGGCACGCCGACCTACGTCTCGGCCACCTACATCTTTCTGTTCATCCTGTTCGGCGCCTTTCTTGAGCAGGCCGGGATGATCAAGCTGTTCACCGACTTCGCCATGGGCCTGTTCGGCCACAAGCTGGGCGGTCCGGCCAAGGTCTCGGTGGTGTCTTCGGCATTGATGGGCACCATCACCGGTTCCGGCGTCGCCAACGTGGTGACCACCGGCCAGTTCACCATCCCCCTGATGAAACGCTTCGGCTACAAGGCCGCTTTTGCGGGCGGTGTCGAAGCGACCTCCTCGATGGGCAGCCAGATGATGCCGCCGGTGATGGGCGCCGTGGCGTTCATCATGGCCGAAACAATCAACGTGCCCTTCATCGAAGTCGCCAAGGCCGCGCTGATTCCAGCCCTGCTGTACTTCGGCTCGGTGTTCTGGATGGTTCATCTCGAAGCCAAGCGCGCCAACCTCAAAGGCCTGCCGAAAGAGGAGTGCCCCAGCGCAATGGCCGCGGTCAAGCAGCGCTGGTACCTGCTGATTCCGCTGGGTGTACTGGTCTATCTGCTGTTTTCCGGACGCACGCCGCTGTTCTCAGGAATGGTCGGCCTGGCGCTGACAGCGATCGTCATCCTTGGCTCGGCAATCATCCTCAGGGTCTCGTCATTCGGCCTGCGCATCGCCTTCTGGATCGCACTGGGCGTGCTCTGTGCCGGATTCTTCCAACTCGGTATCGGGGTCATCTTCGCGGTCATCGCGGTGCTGGTGGCGATCTGCTGGTTCATCAAAGGCGGACGCGACACCCTGGTGGTCTGCCTGCACGCGCTGGTCGAGGGCGCACGCCATGCGGTACCGGTGGGCATTGCCTGCGCCCTGGTTGGCGTCATCATCGGTGTGGTCTCGCTGACCGGCGTGGCCTCGACCTTTGCCGGTTATATCCTCGCGGTCGGTGAGAACAATCTGTTCCTTTCGCTGATTCTGACCATGCTGACCTGCCTGGTGCTGGGCATGGGCATACCGACCATCCCCAACTACATCATCACCAGCTCGATCGCCGCGCCCGCGCTGCTGGACCTCGGTGTTCCGCTGCTCGTCTCGCACATGTTCGTGTTCTATTTCGGCATCCTCGCCGACCTCACGCCGCCCGTGGCACTGGCATGCTTCGCGGCGGCGCCGATCGCCAAGGAAACCGGACTGAAGATCAGCATGTGGGCGGTGCGCATCGCCGTTGCCGGCTTCGTGGTGCCGTTCATGGCGGTCTACAACCCCTCACTGATGATGCAGGGCGACAGCCTGTGGATGACCGCTTACATGGTGATCAAGGCCGCCTTCGCCATTGGGCTCTGGGGCATCGCCACGATTGGCTACCTGCAGCGCCCGCTCGCCTGGTGGGAGCGTGTGCTTGGGTTTGCCGCTGGCGCGACGCTGATCATGGCCATGCCGATCACCGATGAGATCGGCTTCGGGATTGGGATCCTGTTGCTGGCTCAGCACATCGTGCGCGCGCGTCGTGCCGGACCAGTACTGGCGTGATCGGACTCTGTTTGGGGGTGGCCGGGGCGGTGTGGGCGCAGGTGCCCGTCACCGATTTCACCCTGGCCTGGAACCACACCATCGAGAAGATCCGCTGGGAAGAGGATTACCGCGTGACGCCGGACGGGCTGCTGCTCGGCGAAGCGAGGGTCAAGGGTTCAGGTGCCGGGATGGAAATCCCGGATGGCGCCGAACTGCGTGACGGGGCCTGGCACTACCAGCGTCAGATGCCGCCGTTGCAACCGCTGCGAGTGGGGCGAACCCCCGAAGCAGGGGATTACCAACTGTGTTTCGACCAGCGTTGCCACGCCTTGAGCGAATGGCTAGGCCCGCCAAAAGCGGCCCAGCCCGCGCTGGAACTCTGGAGTTGTACCGCCTCGGCGGACGGCTCCAGCTAAACCTCGGCCGGCGTTTCAACTGCTATGCCGGCCACCTTAGCTCCGCCTCTGCTTTCGCTGCGCCAGCTCACACCCCAGCATTGGCGAACTTGAACAGACCTTCATCGCCACCGTATGCAAGTTCTCGGCTAGTCTTCCAGCATTCCCATCGCAGGAGACTGTAATGATCCCCATCACCAGACTCACCGTAGCTGCGCTTTTCGCCGCCTCTCTCCCCGTTCAAGCAGCGCAGCTACTCCCCGGGCTTTGGGAGTTCAGTAGCGAGAAACTGGTCGTCGACGGCATGCAGATGCCTGGCATGTCCGAAATGTTGGCGCAGATGAACCAGCTGCCTCCCGAGCAGCGCAAAATGATGGAGAGCATGCTCGCCGAACAGGGCGTTGAGCTGGGCTCCGGGGGCGTCCGCATCTGTCTGAGCGAAGCACAGGTCAAATCACGCAAGCTGCCCTTTCAGGACGAGCCAGGTTGCAAGCAAGAGGTTCTTGAACAAACGGAAAGCCTGTGGCGATTCCGTTTCGAATGTCCGGATGCAAAAGGCCAGGGCGAGACCAAGGTCATCAGCGAGCGGGAGGTAGCGAGCACCATCGAGACCACCTACACCACGGGCGAGCAACAGGGCACCAGTCGGATGCAGTCACGCGGTCAGTGGATTGGTGAGGACTGCGGCGCACTGAAGCCTCAGCGCTAACCAGCGCGGCGTTTCACGTGGAACGTGACGCAAGACTTGCGATTACTCGGTGACCCATTCACCCGCACTGTTCTGTTCGCACGCAGGTTGCAGGTAACGGGCATCGCTGGCGACGCCGTAGTAGTGGATGTCCTGGCGATATGGCATGTTCGAAACCTGGGCGTTGCGGCAAATGCCAAAGGCGCCAGTCGGACACTGCTCAACGAAGGTCACCTCGACCTTTTGGTCCTTGAGGGCTGGCTGGCAGAATCCGCTGCGGAAGAGCTCGCCAGGGATGCTGCGATTCTCCTGACAGATTTTTACTTCGATCCGATCATCCTGACTATGAACGATGCAGCCTTCTGCAAGCGCCTCGGCGCAAAGCCCTACCATCAACAGCAGCCCATACTGCGAACGCATCACCAGTCCCTCCGGATCGAACGCCGCGACTCTAGCATGCAGGTCTGAAAACCGCTTTCCTCCGTTCAGTAGAATGCGCACCATAACGCCATGCTTTCCAATATCCCGACACACCTCATCAGCGGCTCACTCGGCGCCGGCAAGACCAGCCTGATACGTGCGCTGCTGGCGCAACGCCCTGCCACTGAGCGCTGGGCGGTGCTGATCAACGAGTTCGGACAGATCGGACTTGATGCTGCGCTACTGACCACCGACGACTCAGGCGTCAGCTTGGCGGAGGTCGCCGGCGGCTGTCTGTGTTGCGTAAACGGTGTGCCCTTCCAGGTGGGTTTGAGCCGGCTGCTGCGCAAGACGAAGCCGGACCGGCTGTTCATCGAACCCTCCGGCCTGGGTCATCCCGCCGAGCTGCTTGATCAACTCTCACGCGCACCCTGGCTCGGCGTGCTCGCTGTGCAGCCCTGCGTGGCAGTCGTCGACGGGCCGGGGCTGCTACGCGGCGAACCGCTTCCGGAGAGCCAGCAGCAGTCAATGAACCGTTGTGGTCTGTTGGTGATAAACAAGAGCGATCGCCTGGGTCAAACCGAACGGCTTGCACTTCAAGCGCTGCTGCCGTCGATACCGGTCTGCTGGACACAACATGGACAGCTGCCGCTCGGGAAGCTGCCCGGCATCGACCAGCACGCAGGAAATGCTGAAACAGCGCCATCATCGCTGCCCTCTTTAACGGCAAGCCTCGGCAGTGTCTGGCTGGACCCGCGTCAACCACTGTGCCAGAGCCAGGGTAACGCCGATGGCTGGAGCATCGGCTGGCGCTGGCACCCAAGCCAGCGCTTCGATCTGCAGCAGGTAAAGGCATGGCTGGAATCGCTGGACTGGCGCCGCGCGAAGCTGGTCATGCAGGGTCCGCAGGGCTGGCAATCGCTCAACGCGCTGAATGGCCGGACCTTGGCATTCAACCCCAGCGAATGGCGCAAGGATTCTCGCCTGGAACTGATTTTCGCCGAGCCCCAGGATGAAAAAAAACTGCACGACGCGGTGGTCGCCTGTCGACTATGACCTAGCAGCTCAATCGTCGCGGCGGCGCCAGTCGTCCATCTGAATCACCTGGCCAGAATCCTGACGAGCAGGAAACGGATGGGCCTCCATTTCGATCGGGCCCGGACGACCGCCAAACATCACGATGCTGCCCTGATGGCGATGCTCCCCGGTTACGGTGAACTCGAAGCCATATACCCGTGCAAAGCGGCGTTGGCCACGTGTATCACGGATCAACCCGAGTCGGCGAAAGGCTACGTTGCCGTCAAGCAGTTCTACATCCATCTTCTTGCAGTGTTGCCGCACCGCCCTCAGCGCCCGCTCGCGAATGCCATAGGAATGCCACAGCCAGGCGCCGATGCTGAGCAGCACCAAGACGATAAACAGATTGCCGAGGGTCACCATGCGTGACACTGCCGGCAATCCTGCAAGCAGCGATGGGCTTCGGGCCTCGCGCGCGGCGAAACGGTGACCCGGCGCATCAGCTCTCCAGCCAAACGTCGCGTACCCAATGCCAGACCGACTCCCAGCTTTCGTCAGTCATCTCATGCTCGCTGCCGTCGAACAGCATGACCTCACCTTCAAGATCCACTACGTAGAAGTCAGGCCCGTCCTGGCAGATGGGCAGCAAGTCTCGCTCCACGCCGGCGTCCCAGGCGTTCGCGGCCACTTCGGGCAGATAGGTATGCGCTTGCGGATCAGAAGCTGTCACGGGCTCCAGACGTCCATAGACCACGTCGCTGACTGTCAGCAGAAACTCGCGCAGGCCAAACGGAAGGTTGATCAGCAACTCCTCCTCAACCTCGACCAACCGGTCATCGTCCGGCAACTCCAGTGGCACCGGCACCGGTTCGTTTAGCTCTCGCAGCTGCTCGATTACTTCTTCCATGACGGTCCCCCTTCGACGGTCTTGAGAATGCGCGTTTATACAAGCCCGCGCATTGGCTAGCCAGTACCAGTCGCGCTAAAGTACTTGCCGTTTGGAAAAAATGGCGCACCGCTAGGTATCGCAGGTAATGAACGGTCCGCCTTGCAGTCTCAGACCATTAGGTAGCAACCGCAATTGGTGCCTGCTCGTCGCCATCAGCCCGTAACGGGGTGGACAGGAGAAATTGTGGCATCCATTGAAGATCTAGACACGCTCGCCAAGGCGATCGCCCAGTGCGGTGATGAGCCGATCCATATCCCCGGCAGCATTCAGCCTCATGGCTTTTTGCTGGTGCTCAGCGAGCCCCAGCTGACCATTACCCAGGCCAGCGAGAACGTGCGTGAATGGCTTGGTGTTGATGCGCAGGCGCTGCTGGGACAGCCGCTGACCGACCTTATTGGTGAATGCGGTTTCGCTGAAGGGTTGGCTTCATTAGCCGATGATGACCACAACCCTCTTCACCTGCGGGACATCAATTTCAACTTGCCGGGCCGCAGCAACCATCCGCCGCTAGCCCTGATGGCGCACCGTTTCAAGGGCAAGCTGATCGTCGAGTTCGAATCGGCCGGTAGCCCAAGCGCGGCATACGACAAGCTATACCCGCTGATGCGGACCTTCGTCGTACAGCTGCAGGAGGCGCAAGACCTTCAGTACATCTGCCAACTGGCTGTTCATGAGGTCAAGCGCATCACCGGCTTCGGTCGGGTCAAAGCCTATCGATTCGACGCCCAGGGCAACGGCCATGTATTGGCAGAGCAGGCTGACGACGGCTATCCAAGTTATCTGGGTCTGTGTTTTCCCGCCTCGGATATCCCGCCGCAAGCGCGCCAGCTCTACTGCAACAACCTGATCCGCGTGATCCAGGACGCCAATTACCAACCCTCTCCGATCGTGCCCACGCTCACCCTTGACGGGGAGCCGCTGGACTTGAGTTTCGCCTCGCTGCGCAGCGTGTCGCCTGTTCATCTGCAATACATGCGCAACATGGGCACGTTGGCCTCGATGTCGATCTCCATCGTCATCCAGGGGCGCCTCTGGGGACTGATTTCCTGCCACGACGCCGAGCCTCGCCAGGTCAACTATCATACCCGTACAGCCTGCGAACTGCTGGGTCGCATTCTGTCGCTGCAAATCGAAGCCAAAGAAGCGGCGACCCTGGCGCAACGCAAGCTCGAACTGCGACGGCAGATCGTCGAGATGCTTTCCTCCATGGCAGACCGTGACAGCGTCATTGAAGGCTTCAAGTGTCTGCCACAGGTCGTGCTGGAGTTCGCCGGTGCGGTCGGCGGCGCGATTGTCTCCGGCGAGCACTCCGAACCGATTGGCGAGACGCCGCCAGCCGCCTTGCTTGTGCGCCTGACCCAGTGGCTGTCGAAGCAACGCGAGCAACTGGTGTTCAGCACCGACTGTGTCAGCCGCGACATCCCGGCCATTCCCGAGCTTGCCGAGCATTGCGCCGGTTTGCTGGCCATCTCTATCTCCCGTCTGCATCCGCATTACCTGATCTGGTTTCGACGCGAACAAATCAAGACAGTCAACTGGGCTGGACAGCCAGAGAAGCGGATCGACAGTCAGGGCAGTCTTTCGCCGCGTCACAGCTTTGAAAGCTGGCGGGAAACAGTCCGTGGTTTCGCGACACCTTGGCAGCAGGTAGAGCTGGAGGGAGCGCTGGAGTTGCGCACAGCGGTACTCGGTATCGTTCTGCGCAAGGCCGAAGAAATGGCCCAACTGGCTGGAGAATTGCGCGAAAGCAACAAGGAGCTTGAGTCTTTCTCCTACAGCGTCTCGCACGACTTGCGTGCGCCGTTGCGACACATTGCCGGGTACGCCGAGCTACTTGGAGAGCTCGAAGGCAGCAAGCTCAGCGAACGTGGCTTGCGCTTTCTCGACAACATCGGCGACGCGGCCCGCTTTGCGGGAACCTTGGTCGACAATCTGTTGAGCTTTTCCCAGATGGGTCGCGCCGCGTTGCGCTTGTCCGATGTGAATCTTTCCGCGCTGGTTGAATCCATTCGTCAGGAAATGGCACCCGATTGTGAAGGTCGCGAAATAGAATGGCGGGTCCATCCTATGCCGATCGTGGTCGCCGACGCTGCTTTCATCCACATGGCGTTGCGCAACCTGATCTCGAACGCGATCAAGTACAGCCGCAAACGCGAGCACGCGACCATCGAGGTCGGTGCTGAAGAGCGTGCTGAGGAAATCATCGTCTATGTCCGCGACAACGGCGTGGGTTTCAACATGCAGTACGCCAACAAACTGTTCGGCGTCTTTCAGCGTCTGCATCGCATGGAAGAATTCGAAGGCACTGGTATTGGTCTGGCCAGCGTGCGCCGGATCATCGAACGCCATGATGGTCAGGTCTGGGCCAACGGCGAGGTTAACCAGGGCGCAACCTTCTTCTTTTCGCTCCCCAGACTTACCTACGCCTCACCCATTTAGTACGGGACTCTAAATGCTCAAACCGATTTTGCTGGTCGAGGACAATCCACACGATCTCGAGCTGACATTGGTGGCGCTTGAGCGCAGTCAGTTGGCCAATGACGTCATTGTCATGCGCGACGGCGCCGAGGCCCTGGATTACCTGCACCGCCGCGGGGACCACTCAGGCCGCGCCGATGGCAATCCAGCTGTGCTCCTGCTGGACCTGAAACTGCCAAAAGTCGATGGCCTGGAGGTGCTGAAGAACGTTCGGGACACCTCAGAATTGCGCAGCATTCCTGTGGTGATGCTCACATCGTCCCGTGAAGAGCCCGACCTGGTTCGAGCATACGAACTCGGAGTGAACGCTTACGTGGTCAAGCCGGTCGAATTCCGAGATTTCGTCGCCGCCATCTCCGATCTGGGGATTTTCTGGGCCGTGCTGAATGAGCCGCCACCCGGATCACTGCGGTTGCAGCGCCAACTTCGGGATCGCAAGAACAGTGAGGAGCCGGGCTAAACGCTCATGCTTAAGGCTCCAAAGCAGAACTCCTTTCAAGTAGTGCGGTATCCGCGACAGGATGGTTATGCCGGCGACAACACCTATCAGCGTCCTGTTTGTTGAAGACAGCCCGCACGACGCTGAACTAGCGCTCGTCACGCTCGAAAGAAGCGGCTACGGTATCGATAGCGAAGTGGTTTTCGACCAGGCAGGTGTTGTCGAAGCCCTGCAACGCCGAAGCTTCGATCTGATTCTTTCCGACTTCATTCTCCCCGGTTATTCCGGCAGCCTGGCGCTGCAGGATGCCAGGCTGCTCGCACCCGAAACTCCGTTCATCTTCCTCTCCGGAGTCTTCGGCGAGGAGCATGCTGTGAACATGATGCGCTCCGGCGCCGTGGACTATGTCCTCAAGCAAAACCTCGGCTTTCTTCCGAAGGCTGTCGAGCGGGCATTGAGCGAGGTCCAGGAGCGATGCGGGCGGTTGCGCGCAGAGGAGGCGCTGCGCGAGGTGGAAGTTCGGGCGCGTTTGGCGATCGACGCTGCGGGGCTCGGAATGTGGGACTACGATCCACAGCACGACAGGCTGGTTCTCGATCGTCGCTGCCGCGCCATGTTCGGCTTGGCCGATCGTGCGCCTGTGGATATCCATGTCTTCGAGTCGCTGTGCCATCCCGACGACCTTCAGCGCATGCGCGAACACGTGTGGGAAGCGATCAGCATCGACAAGGGCGACAAGGAGTACACCACCGACTACCGCATCATGCTCGAAAGCGGTCAGGTTCGCTGGTTTGAAACCCGTGGCCAAGCGTTTTTCGATGAAGGCCTGTGCAAGCGCTTCATCGGTGTAGTGATGGACGTCACCGAGCAGCGGCTGGCGACCGAAGCGCTCAAACGCATGAATATAGCCCTGGGTGAACGCGTAGAAGAACGTACCCGGGAACGAGACCGGACCTGGGAGCTGTCACGGGATCTGCTCGCCGTGATGCGTTTCGACACCACAGTGATTGCACTCAACCCCGCCTGGGAAGAAGCGCTTGGCTGGCCGCGCGAAGACCTGATCAACACACCGCTATGGTCACTGGTCCACGCCGATGATCTCAGCGCGACCCAAGCGGAGACCGAACGCATTCGCTGCGGTAACGTCACCGATCGCTTCGTCAACCGCATGCAGCATCGTGACGGCAGCTATCGCTGGCTGTCCTGGACCGCCGTACCTGAGGCCGGAATGATGTACGCCGCTGCACGTGACATCACCAGCGAAATAGCGGCGGTAGACAAGCTTGCCGACGCCAACCGCGAGCTCACTGAGCAGATTAAAGAACGCGAACGCATCGAAGCCACGCTGCAGCAAATGCAACGGCTCGAGGCCGTCGGCCAGCTTACGGCTGGTGTCGCGCATGACTTCAACAACCTATTGACGGTGATCCTCACCAGCGCCAGCTTTCTCAAGAACGATCTGGAACGCGGCGCACCGCTGGCCAAATCACTCAGCCGCCTGCAGTACATTCAGGATTCCGGCGAGCGCGGTGCAACCTTGACCAGTCAGCTGCTTGCGTTTGCACGCCGCCAGCAACTCGCCCCAAAGGCCGTCGATCTCAACGACACCCTGGTCGGCCTGTTGAGCCTGCTACACAGCACCCTGGGTGGCTCCGTCACCATCGAAACCGATACCCGTGCCGGGCTATGGCACGCGCTGGTTGACCCTACGCAAATCGAGATGATCATCCTCAATCTCGCCATTAATGCGCGAGACGCGATGGGCTCCGGTGGTTGCCTGACCCTGCGTACCGACAACGCAGTGATCAGCGCGCCAGCAGAACGTGCTGAAGAGCCTGGGCCGGGCGAATACGTGGTGCTTTCGGTCAAAGACACCGGCTCCGGCATGACAGACGAGGTGCTGCAGAAAGCTTTCGAACCCTTCTTCACCACCAAGGAAGTCGGCAAGGGCTCAGGGCTCGGTTTGGCTCAGGTGTTCGGCTTTGCCAAGCAATCCGGTGGCGGGGCGCGCATCGAGACCGAGCTGGGCGTGGGCACCACAGTGAGGGTATACCTGCCTCGGGTGACTGCCCCCGAACGCAGTCTCGGCCTAGCGGACCATGAGCAGGGCACGCCGATCGACGAAGCCTCGCATAAGGTACTGCTGGTCGATGACGACCCCGCCGTGCGCGAAGTAACCGCACAGATGCTGAGCAACCTGGGCTACGCAGTAGTGCAAGCCGACGGCGGTCGGTCGGCCTTGGAGCTGCTTGAACAAGGTGCGGCAGTGGATCTGGTACTAGCCGACTTCGCGATGCCGGGCATGAACGGAGGTGAACTCGCGCGAGCTGTCTCGTCTCGCTACCCAAAGTTGCCCGTGGTATTCATCACCGGCTACGCCGAGCTTGGCGAACTGGGAATGGGCAGCTCGACTATCATTCAGAAGCCCTTTCGTGAGGAACAGTTGGTGCGAAAGCTAAGCATGGTCCTAAAGGAAAGTTACCCGGCTTGATGGACACTTTGCGAAATCAGTTGCGCTCAGCCACTGCGGCGCAACATGAACGCGTCGACGCGGCCTTTTCAGCCTATCGGCTGGATCAGCCCGAAGGCTACCGCGCTTTTTTACAGGCCCATGCACAGGTGCTCATTCCGCTGGAAATCGAGCTGGAGCAGGCCGGTATCGAAACGATGCTCGATGACTGGCCGCTGCGTTGCAGACGTCAAGCATTGCTCGCAGACCTCAAGGCACTGGGCTGCGCGGAACCGCCGTTGACGCCGGCTGGCATGGCACCCTCGCCCGGTTGGAGCTGGGGCGCGGCTTATGTGATCGAAGGCTCGCGCCTGGGTGGTCGTGTGCTGGCGCGTCGCGTTGCCGACGCCAATCCGTCTGCCCCGCTACGCTATCTGAACCATGGCAGCGCGACGCGACTGTGGCCAAGTTTTCTACAGAAGCTCGAACAGCAGGGCTCGGCATGTGACTGGTCGGAGGTACTTACCGGAGCGAATGACACGTTCGAGCGTTTTCTGGGCGCAGCCCGGTCGAACAGGTCATAAAGCAAAAAAGCCCTGACGGGCTTTTTTGCCTTGTTCAACACGCACGCACGCGCGCTAGCTGGCAAGAATATAGTTTGACAAAAGAGCCCTTGGAAACACTGGGCTTGAGCGCTCTCTTCAACCCTAACTTAGATAATATAGTTTGACACACGCCATGGCCTGAATCGAATACGAGCAGATCATGCAAACAATAAAGATTGACACAAGCTTGCCAGCGACCGCTCGACTGATCGCTCAGCTACCAAGAGCAATCAAGTTTTTGTCTTCCGACTATCAGACTCCGCTCCAAAAGCATTTTTGGCAAAAGCGATTAATCTTCAGGGGTTGATCGACAAACGCAAGGGGTCCTTCATGAACGTCTTGGACTTGCTCACCCCTGCTGTTGACAGGGTTCATCGCGCCGGCGAACTGCTGTCCGCTGAATGGCATCGCACCGGTGGCCCTAGAGGACACGGGGACAAGGCAGTTATCGATTCCCAGATTGAAGTTTAGCTACGTTTGGACCTACTCAACCTCCTAAATTGTGACTTCCGGAGCGAGGAAACCGGTTCCCACATGGCGGGCCATGAGTTTTGCTGGGTAGTCGATCCAAATGATGGAACGCGAGATTTCTTGCTGAAGATCCCTGGTTCGCGATCTCAGTTGGGCTCCTCCATAATGCAAAACCAGTTCTCGGGGTCGTTTACGCGCCGATAACGCCAGATCTCTGTGAGGACTGTATCTATTGAGCAAAGGGGCAAAGGGGGCTGATGCGTAACGGGCAATCAGTTCACGCTCCACTCGGCCGATTAACGCTGGAGCCTGGTAATGCAGTGCTAGTGAGCACTGCCGCCGCCGGCAAACCAGAGCTCAACGCAGAGTTCTGTGCCCCAGCAGATTTCATACCGATGCCCAGCGGAGCCTATCGTCTTGCCCGCGCTACTGCAGGTGATGCTTTAGTTGGTACATCTTTAGTCCCCGTGTCCGCCCACGATGTGGTCGGAGGACACGCGTTGCTAATCGGTGCGGATGGCGTGCTACTTAATCAGGATGGTGAACCGGTCTCTTATGAATCCGAAGACCGGATGAGGGAGGTTTGCTCGCCTTGCTTTGGCGGCGCGCCAGAGGCGTGTCGCGAGCTCGCCACGAGGGATTGGAGCCGCTTGTTCCAGCAGTCATGACGCTCCATCGTGACTACCGTCGGACCTGCAGACGCTCAGCCTGTTGCCGCTCCCGAATCTCAGTCTGCTGTGCAATCACGGCCTGGATCTGGGTGTAGCGCTGAGCATCTTCGTTGTCGAGGTCAGCAACCGTCACACTGAGCTACTCTCAACTTCAGGAAATAAGATGTCCGAGGTAGAAATGCCTGAAAACCTATTCGATCCCACACCCGTGGTCCTGATCGTCGATGACCACCCCGCGGACGTGATGATTCTGCAAGAAGCCGTAGGCGATCTGGCGCAGGTTTACATCGCCTGCGACGGCAAGATGGCTTTGGAGCGCGCGCGCTTCTGCAGACCCGACATGATATTGCTTGATATCGAAATGCCCGGCATGGGCGGGTTCGAACTGTGCCGCCGGATCAAGGCCGACGCCAAGCTGTGCGATACGGCGATCCTGTTTGTGACTGCCCACACACATCCAGAAAATGAGATACAGGCTCTGGAGCACGGCGGCATCAATTTCCTCCAGAAACCCCTGAGCATTCCGGTGACTCGTGCCCATGTGCGTGCACACCTAAATCTTCGTGCCGAAGCCAAGCGCCTGGCCTATTTCGATGCGCTGACCGGCCTGCCCAACCGTATGCTGCTGCGCGACCGAGCCGAACAGATGTTGCAGAAAGCGCGTCGCGAAGGCTCCCGCCTTGCCCTATTGCTGCTGGACTTGGATAACTTCAAGGGGATCAATGATTCGCAGGGACACTCAACAGGCGATCTGATCCTCCAGGAAGTAAGCCGGCGTCTGAGCGAAGGCGCAAACAATGGCGATACCGTCAGCCGTCAGGGCGGCGATGAGTTCGTGATCCTGATGACCGACATCCAGCACTTCGAAGCCATCAGCGATTTTGCGCAAAGGCTGCTGGAAATCATCTCGCGCCCCATGACCGTTGCAGGAAATCGCTACGACCTTACCGCCTGCATTGGCGTCAGCGTGTTCCCCGACGACGGCGAAGATATCGAAACCCTCTATCGCCAGGTCGACGCGGCCATGCACAAGGCCAAGCAGGACGGCCGCAATCGCTACCGCTCCTTCTCCCAAAACCTCGAAAGCGATGCAAACGCCCGGCATATGCTGGAAAGTCATATGCGCAGCGCCTTGGAGGCCAGCGTTTTCGAGGTGTTCTACCAATTGCGCGTTGATGTTCGCCAAGCACAAGCCTTTGGCATGGAAGCCTTGATCCGCTGGCGCCGCGCCGATGGCGAGCTGGTCAGCCCGGCTGACTTCATTCCGTTGGCCGAAGAAACCGGCCTGATCGTGCCGATTGGTAAGCAGGTTCTGCACAAGGCCTGCCGCGATGCCAAGGCCCTGTTCGACATGGGCAAGCGCCTGTGCGTAGGGGTGAATATCTCGGTGGTGCAATTTCGCGAGGAATCCTTTCTGGATATGGTCAAGGAGGCACTGCGCGAAACGGGCCTGCCCGCCGACCTGCTCGAACTGGAGATAACCGAAGGCGTACTGGCACGCGACGTTGATCAGGCACGTTGCCTGCTCGAATCGCTCAAACAGATGGGGGTACGCATCGCCATTGATGATTTCGGTACTGGTTATTCGAGCCTCTCTTATCTCAAGACACTGCCGATTGACATACTGAAGATCGATCAGAGCTTTGTACGGGACATGCTGAGCGACCCTAGCGATGCAGCGATCATCGAAGCCATTGTGCGCATGGGCCAGGCATTGGGGCTGGAGCTAGTGGCCGAAGGGGTAGAAAGCCAGGAACAGTCAAACGGCCTGCTCAACCTGGGCTGCGAGTTGATGCAAGGCTTCCACTATTGTCACCCTATGCCCTTCAAACAACTGTGCGCCGGCATGGGCCTGACCATCACAGAACACCAATAAAACAAAGGAAGCAACCACGGTGCAATTGATCGTTCTGCTCACCTTCATCGCCAGCATGGCCGCAACGGCCCTGATAACCGGTGTGCAGCACCACAGTAATCAAGAGCGGGTGCAAAGCGCATTAGCCAACGCGACTGAGCGTGCGGCGGACGCCGTCGTCAAACGCATCGAAATGTACCAATACGGTTTACGTGGCGCACGTGGCGCCGTGCTGGCCAGCGGGGAGAACGCCATCTCCCGCGAGGGCTTTCTCAACTACAGCAAGACACGCGACGTCACCCAGGAATTCCCCGGCGCACGCGGCTTCGGCTTCATTCGCAGGGTGCCGGCCAATCGGCAGGACAGCTTTCTCGCTCTTGCTCGTGCCGATGGCATGCCGGACTTCCAGATTCGCCAGTTGGCGCCGCACGACGGCGAGCGTTTTGTCATCCAGTACATCGAGCCTGTGGAGAGTAACCGCCAGGCCGTAGGCCTGGACATCGCCTCGGAATATAACCGGCGTAGCGCGGCCATTGCGGCCATGACCAGCGGTGAGGTGCGTATCACTGGCCCGATAACTCTGGTTCAGGCCACTGGCAGCCCGCTACAGTCGTTTCTGATCCTGTTGCCTATCTACCATGGCGCGGTCACCCCAGACTCCCCAGAGGCGCGCATGGCGCAGGCCATAGGCTGGAGCTACGCCCCCCTGCTCACGGAAGAAGTGCTGAAAGGCTTGAAGCTCGACCGGGAAGGCCTGCACCTGCAACTTTCCGACATCACCGATGCCCACGAGCCAGTGGTTTTCATGGGCCAGCACACCGATTCGGCCACCAATCCAGATCTTTTGCAATATGCACTGTCACGGCACGTATACGGGCGAACCTGGCAAGTCGAGTTGCATGCCCAGCAGGCATTCGTCAACCAGTTGAACCTGCTCTCGCCACGCCTGACTGCATTGGTCGGTACGCTGCTCAGCCTGTTGCTGGCCGCGCTGACGGCAGTAATCCTGATCAACCGCCAGCGCCATCGCCAGATCGTGGTCGAGCAAGCCCGTTCGGCCGCCATCGTGGAAAGCTCGAGCGACGGTATAATCGGGCAAGACCTCGAGGGTAGAGTGCTGAGCTGGAACCGAGGTGCCGAGTGTATCTTCGGCTACAACGCGACCGAAACCATCGGCCACACGCTGTTCAACCAGACCATCCCCGAACACCTGGCTCACGAAGAACACACGGCCTTGCAGCGTATCGCCACGCACGAGACGGTGGAGAACTTCGACACTCTGCGTCGCCGCAAGGATGGCCATTTAGTTCACGTCTCCATCTCGGTATCGCCACTGCTCGACGATGCCGGTGCCCTGATCGGCCTGTCGAAAACCGTGCGCGATATTTCCGCGCAGAAGGCAGCCGAAGCCCGCATTCTGGAACTCAATGCCAGCCTCGAAGAGCAAGTCAGCGAGCGCACGCTGGAACTGCGCGAGCTCAACGTACTGCTTAACAACGTGCTGCAGTCCGCATCCGAAGTTTCGATCATCGCCACCGACCTCGACGGCATGATCCGGGTGTTCAACCGAGGTGCCGAACGCCTGCTGGGTTATGGCGCCGAAGAGATGCTCGGCGTGCAAACACCAGCGCTCATCCACCTCCCCGAAGAGGTTCAAGCCCGTAGCGAGGAGCTCAGCCAGGAATACGGCCAGCCCATCACAGGCTTTCGAGTATTCGTCCACAAATCAGAGCTCGAAGGCGCTGAAAGCCGTGAATGGACCTACGTGCGCAAGGACGGCTCGCACCTCTCGGTAACGCTGCTGGTCACGGCGATGCGCGATATGGAAGGGGCTGTCATCGGCTATCTGGGCATTGCCCTGGACCTGTCCCAAGAAGTACGGCTGCGCCGCGAAGCGCTGGCAGCCCGTGACCAGGCAGCGCTGGCTGCCAGGGTCGCGGAGCTCGGCATCTGGTCCTGGAGCCCCACGGATAATCGCTTGCAGTGGAACGAACGGATGTTCGAGCTCTACGGCTATCCGCCCGAGATGGGTGAGCAGAGCATCGATTACCGCAGCTGGCGGGTTCGCTTACACCCCGACGACTTGCCAGCCACCGAAGCGAATCTGCGCGACTTCATGGTTGGCAAGGCCAGCTTCGACCAGGTATTCCGCATCGTTAGGCCCGACGGGCAGGTGCTGCACATCCAGCCTGGTGCCTACGTCGAGCGCGATCAGCAGGGCAACCCCATCAAGATCACCGGGATCAACCGTGACATCACCGCGCAACTGCAGCTCGAAACCAGCCTGCGCCATGCCAAGGAGCAGGCCGATGCCGCCAGCACGGCCAAGAGCGCTTTCCTGGCCAACATGAGCCATGAGATTCGCACCCCGATGAATGCGGTGCTGGGCATGCTGCAACTGGTACAAGGCACGGAGCTTAGCGCCCGGCAGCTCGACTACATTCAAAAGGCGCAAGGCGCCGCGCACTCCCTGCTCGGCCTGCTGAACGACATTCTCGACTACTCGAAGATCGAAGCCGGCAAACTGCAACTGGACCTTCACGACTTCGAGCTTGAGCCCTTGCTGCGCAGCCTCGCCGTGGTGCTGGCCGGCAACCAGGGCGACAAGGACATCGAGGTCATGTTCGACGTCGACACCGCCCTGCCCGCCTCGCTGCACGGCGACAGTCTGCGCCTGCAACAGGTACTGATCAACCTGGCGGGCAATGCCCTGAAGTTCACCCACAGCGGCCAGGTGGTGGTCAGCCTGCGTCAACTGCAACGCACAGGCGAACACGTCAGACTGCGTATTGCCGTAAGCGATACCGGCATAGGGATCAGCGAGCAACAGTTGCAGCGTATCTTCGACGGTTTCACCCAGGCGGAAGCCTCCACGACCCGTCGCTACGGCGGCACCGGACTGGGCTTGGTGATCTGCAAGCGCCTCGTGGAGTCGATGGGTGGCACGCTGCATGTGGAGAGCGAGATCGGCGCGGGTAGCCGCTTCTGGTTCGAGATCGAACTGGTAACGGACGATGGTACCGCCGCGCTGATACCTGTCGACAACGAGCCGCGGCACCTGCGCCTGCTGGTAGTCGATGACAATCCGGTCGCACGACAGCTGTTACAGCAGACCCTCCTCGACCTTGGCTGGCATGCCGAAACGGCAGACAGTGGCGAGGGCGCGCTGCTGCACGTGCGCCAGGCACAACAACCCTACGACATCGTACTGCTTGATTGGCGCATGCCCGGGATGGACGGGCTGGAGGTGGCGCAACGAATAAAAGAGAGTGCCACGCAGGGCCGCACTGCGCCGACAGTCGTCATGATCACCGCCCACGGCCGCGAAGTATTGGCCGATCGCGATAGCGAAGCCGACGCCCCCTTCGCGGGTTTCCTCACTAAGCCAGTCACACCACGCCAACTGGTTGCCTGCATCCGCAAGGCGCATCATGGCGACAGCGGCGAAGCACCAGTACCAGTGCCAGGCTACCAGCTGGGACAACGACTGCAGGGGCTACGCCTGTTGGTAGTCGAGGACAACGCTCTCAACCGTCAGGTCGCCCGCGAACTGCTGGCCGGGGAAGGTGCCGAGGTCAGCCTGGCTGAGGGCGGGCTGGAAGGCGTAAAACTGGCGCTGGCCACGCTGCCCCCCTTCGACGCCATCCTGATGGATATCCAGATGCCGGATATCGACGGCCTGGAAGCCACACGGCGCATTCGCCAAAGCCCGGCACACCAGAAACTACCGATCATTGCCATGACCGCCAACGCCTCCCACACCGACCGCGATCTGTGCCTGGCCGCCGGAATGAGCGAGCATGTCGGCAAACCTATCGACCTCGAAAAGCTTGTCGCGGTGCTGCGCCAATGGTGCGGCCTGGCTACTGCACAGCGCGCCAGCACGAATCAGGATGAGCGCCTCGAAGATCAGACTGCCATCCTCAAACGCTTCGGCGGCAACTTGACGCTACTGCGCTCGATTCTGCAGGCCTCCCCAGCCGACCTGCACTTGCAACTGGAACAGTTGCGAGTGCACCTGCAGCGAGGTGATAGCCAAGCCATGCTCAGAATTCTGCACACTCTCAAGGGCAGTGCCGGCACCATTGGCGCTCGCCAGGTCTCGTTGCGCCTTGCCGAACTGGAGAAACAGATGAGCGAAGAGGCTGGCCCGCTGCTCGAAGATAGTAGCTGGCTGGATGCCGTGCGCCAGCAACTCATTGACAGTTGCGAGCGCCTGCAAGCGATGTTTGCGCCCTCGAGTGCCGACAACAAACAGACAACGATCACAGCCCCCCCTTCCATACAGTGGACGAAGACCTTCCAAACTCTTAACGTGCAACTTCACGAGGGCAACCTGAGCGCTCTCGAATCGGTGCAGACCCTGATCACGCAGCTACCGGATGAGCTGCGCAGCGACTTCGACGCGATCCATCAGGCAGTCAATGCGCTGGACTTCCAACGCGCACAGCATCTGCTTCATGCACTACAGCACGCTGTAAAAGGGGACTGAATTGGAGCACATGCAACATTTTCTGAAAGCTCATCCGAAGCTGCTGATCGTTGACGACCAACCACTGAACATCCGCGTGCTGCGCGAACTCTTTCGCAGCGACTGCGAGGTCTACATGGCCACCAGTGGCGAGCAGGCGCTGCAGCTGAGCCGCGACCTCGCCCCGGATCTTATTCTGCTCGATGTGATCATGGCGGACATGGATGGCCACGAAGTCTGCCGCCGCCTGAAAGCGGCGCCTGAAACAAAAGATACCCCGGTAATTTTCGTCACCGGCAAGGACCACGTGGATGACGAAGCTATCGGCTTCGAACTGGGCGCAGTGGATTACATTCGCAAGCCTTTCAATTCAGTGGTTGTGCGCGCCCGAGTGATGAATCACCTCAAGCTGAAGCTGCAGAGCGACTTGCTGCGTGAAATGGCCATGGTCGACGGGCTGACCGGTATTACCAACCGCCGCGGTTTCGACGAGCGCTTCGAAGCCGCACGCGCCCACGCCAGACGTGAGCAGCGCCCGCTATCACTGCTGATGATCGATATCGACTACTTCAAGAAGTACAACGACCTCTACGGTCATCAACAAGGCGATCAGTGCCTGCGTGATGTAGCACAGGCCATCAAAGCGGCAGTGTGTCGCCCCCATGACCAGGCCTGCCGCTTCGGTGGCGAAGAGTTCGCCGTGTTGTTACCGGATACCGATGAAGCCGGGGCTTTGAAGGTGGCCCAAAAGCTGCACGCAGCGATAGCACAGCTCAGTATCGAACATCACGCCTCCGACGCAGCCAAGATCGTAACCTTGTCCATCGGTGCGGCAGTTCGCTTACCCAGCTCGACGGCCAGCCTTGAACAACACCTGAAATGGGCGGACGAGCAGCTGTACCGAGCCAAAAACGAAGGGCGAAATCGCACCTGTATCCAATGATCGATTTCTTGTCCCGCGGGTTACAACCAGGTTTCGTCCAAGAATCGTGTTTCATTCGAAACAGAATCAGATGCGATCGCCGCTGGCTTCAAGAAAGCGGGTAACTACCGATAGCAAATGCCCATTATGCTTGCTTCGAAGTCGTGGGAGAGAACAGCCGCTATGATGGCAGGGAAACGCTCGAGCAGATTTAAAGCTGGTTACTTACGCTGTGCCTGCGCCAGGGATGCTGCTGCAAGACCTTCGCCAGTGCGAATACGTGTCCTCCTTTACATCAATACGTATAGTTCTAGTCATGTTCGAATGCCCGCCACACTGTCCGCTGGAATGACAAGGCGCTCATCCAACGTTCGCAGCCATTTTTGCCAGACCTCAGAGGTGGCCTCATTTAGCCCGAAACTCCAAAGCAAGATATTGGTATCAAGGAAGATGGGACAGTCACTGTAGAGCAAGGCACCTAGTAAGCGCCGCCTCTCAGCGGCAAGCGAAACCACCACGCGTTTCGGACGTAGGGCGACGAAGCCTGCACTATTGTGTAATTAATGAATATTTTGTCACCGATCTCGCCCCAATCGGTTGCCTGGTCTAGAAAACCATCCACATCTTCAATGCGAGATTGATTGGGGTTTGTATGACCGGCGACGGCCTCAATCAGAGAATGCATACCCTCATCAAAGTCAGTCCGGAAATCGGCGTACATTTTATCCCGCAAGTACATAGGTATCTTGCAATCCTCTAACAGAACCGGGACTACAACCACTCTCTTTTCATCAAGTTCACGCATAAGCCCCGCAGTCAGTTCCTTCTTACACCACTCAGACTCAACGGAGGCCGGCGAGAGCATCACGAGCATTGCGCTAGAGCCCTCGACTGCCTCTTGCACTCGATTAAGTATTGAATCACCAGGCTTTAACTCCCAGCGTTCAACTCAAACACTTGCTCTTTTTCTCACAAGCATGCCAGCAATAAGGTCAATCTTCTGTTTGTCAGCGTGGGAATAACTGATAAATACAGGCATCTGTCGATCCCTTTCTTGTTCTCCTAGATAAATTATGTCTCTCAACATTACGAGACAGATGCCCCGCCCCAATGAGCGTTATTCTTCGTCGGCGTCGATAGGCCCTATGTTCAGCGACGTTCCACCTAGCCGCTCGCCCAAATCCGGTGGAGCGTCACCAGATATCTCAACGACATGGCCATACACCAGACCATCATTACTGGTGTCGGGATAATCGTTAACCACCCACACTCTTCGACTCCCTCTGTCGTCATGTCCAGAGCCCTTTGCGAGCCGCTTCGATAGCAACCTACCCCACAACCACCATTCACCCCAATCGGCGAGATATCCCCATGCTCCAAACATTCTGCTCTGCCCAGAATACCGCCTGCCCGGCGGCATGAGTACTGGCCGAGTGGAGTGCTAAGAATTAGTTAGGAGACGCCGAAATTGATCGCCAAACGATCAAAGCCCAGTGCTCGATTTTTTTCACAGCCTGGGCTGGTTCCGGCCGCTACCGACCCGGAACTGCCCGTTGAACGGGACAGCGTGGCGGCACGATACACCACGGAGCAAAGCCCTGATTCCTAAAGCAAACGCGTATACAGGAACTGGAAGCTCAAGTTCGGCGCCTGGAGCGGGAGAAAGAGATTCTAAAAAGGCTACCGCTCTCTTGATGTCGGACTCTCTCAATCAGTAGCGCTGATCAAGGCATTGGGCGAGCAGTATCCACGAGCCGAATTGTTCCGCGTGTTTGATTTGCAGCGCATCAGCGTTTACGAGGCCTGTAAACGCCGTCGCCGAGTTGATCACAGGCGACTCGCCCTGCGTCAGCTTGCTACCCCGCTTCATGTAAAAGTCGCGGTTCCGCAGGAGCCAGGCATTATCGGCAGCGCTGCGAAGCAGGGAGTGCAGGTTGGTCGCTTTCTGGCTGGGCGCTTGGTGAGAGAGGCTCGGCTGTTCAGCTCGCAGTATTGCAAACTCGCTATCGCAAGCCGATGGTGTAGCGCTATTGCGGCGAATACACAGGATCGGCAGCTCACAGTGAACAGCCCGAACCAAGTTATTCTGACTGTCGTATAGCAAATTCTTCCGGTAACTCAAGCTCCGAAGAGCCTAGCTGAGAGGTAGCGACCTTAGAGGAAAGACGTCTCCAACTTTAACGTTGTGCTTGCCGCGTAAGGCGCGAAGCGGTGTCTCCGAGCCGTCCGGATCAATTCGAACGAGCGAGCCACCCCTCGCCACAACCAGCGTATAGCCCGCCGCAACCGCACGCAGGTACGCAGCATGAGTGGCGTCTGCTGCGAGCTGGGGTATCAGTCCTTCGAGAGGGTCAATCTCTTCGATGCTGAGTTTTTTCATGTAATAGCCCCCGAGGCACGAATCTGATGTTTAAAGACTAGTATCAATTTCACTAATTTCTAGAGGGCTCGCTCATGCCCGTTAGTCTCAGGTTCCATGCGGCTCGGGATGGGCCGTTGGCCTAGGTTCTCGTGCTGAGCATCCTGCCCGCGCTGTGCATAGGTTTCGACAGCATCAGAAATCGCTACGGCCTCGATAATAAAATTCACAAGATCTTCAGCGGATGAAACCGCTGGACATCATGGCTGAGGGGAGCATGATTTCCCAGAGAAGCTCGAGCACGCTACATCCCAGATCGAGAAGACTCGTAGTAAGGCGAGCTAATTGTTGCGGTATCACCCGAACAGGTGCCGTGCCGAGCTTAGGGCGAAGCCAACATAGTGGGCTTTATCAATGAGAAACCAGGTACAGGCACCAGGACTCTCTTGCCGTAATGACCTACGCAAGCGTGTTCACTCTGCGATTGAGCGCCTTCGCACCGGACGGCCTGCTAAAGGCTTGATCATCATCGGCCAACATGGTGTCGGCAAAACATCGCTGCTCAACATGTTTTTTCACGAGACGGATCAATCCCATGCCCACTGTGTGCGAGTAGATGCGGCGGAGTCACGCTCGCTGCCATCGATACTTATCCCGGCCTTACATCTCGCCTTGCTACGTATGAGCGCGGTGGATGCAGCAAAGGCGTCCGCTGGTCGAGCTCTACGAGCGCTGTCTAGCTTTGCCAAGGGTCTGAAGGCTAAGTTTTCCGACATTGAGATCGAAGTGAACTACGAGCCTGAAGCCGGACTGGCTGACAATGGTGATCTCGATGGTGATCTGACGGCACTGTTTATTCAGATAGGAGCAGCAGCCAAAGCTGCGGATACAGCGTTGATCATTTTTGTGGACGACATGCAGTACATCGAACAGACCCAGTTGGGTGCGTTGATCTCGGCGCTACACCGAGTGTCGCAACTGGCTTTGCCAGTCATGCTCGTAGGTGCGGCCCTTCCACAAATTCGGGGTCGAGCTGGAAACGCTAGATCCTACGCAGAGCGACTGTTCGATTATCCGAAGATCGAGCCGCTTGATTCAACAAAGGTCGATTGGACCACATAAGGCTGCTACGGATGAGGTCTGTAGAGCAGCTGCTATCGGGTGCGACCGCGTCAGCGTTGTCATCAGGCGCGTGCCATGTGTATTGGTCCTTGCTGCTGGATGGAGGCCTGACATGAAGGATGCTTCCAGCCCCAACCTTAGTGGCGCCTGCAGCGAGTTTGGGTATCTATTCCTCCAAGGGATCAATTTCTTCGATGTTGGGTTCTCTCATGGTTTTGCCTGCGAAGGACGCGCATCTCATCCTCATCCGCCACCCAGAACCCGCAGTGTGTTGTGGCTCAATGATTCTGGACACCCCGATAGGGCGTTAAGCTTCGCCCAGCCATGAGGTGTTTGCGTGACCAGAAGATCATTCAGTACAGATTTCAAGCTCGAAGCAGCCGGCCTGGTTTTGGATCAGGGGTACACCATTCCTGAAGCCTGCAAATCGATAGGTGTAGGCCCGACTGCATTGCGTCGTTGGGTAGAACAACTGCGCAGCGAGCGTGGCGGCACGACACCGCCACGCAGCAAAGCCCTGACTCCTGAACAAAGGCGCATGCAGGAACTGGAAGCCCAGGTTCGGCGCCTGGAGCGGGAGAAAGAGATCCTAAAAAAGGCTACCGCTCTCTTGATGTCGGACTCCCTCGATCAGTAGCGCTGATTGAGGCATTGGGTGAGCGGTATCCACGAGCCGAACTGTGCCGAGTGTTTGATGTGCAGCGCAGTAGCGTTTACGAAGCATGCAAACGCCGTCGCCGAGTTGATCACAGGCGAATTGCCTTGCGTCAGCTAGCTGCCGAGCTTCATGCACAAAGTCGTGGCTCCGCAGGAGCCAGAACATTATCGGCAGCGCTGCGAATACAGGGTGTGCAGGTTGGTCGCTTTCTGGCTGGACGCCTGATGAAAGAAGCCAGGCTATTCAGCTCGCAATGTCGTAAGCATCGCTACCGCAAGGCTGATGGTGAAAGCGCCATTGCGGCCAACACACTGGATCGGCAATTCACAGTGAGCGGCCCCAACCAAGTGTGGTGCGGTGATGTGACATACATCTGGGTGGGTAATCGCTGGATCTACCTGGCAGCAGTCATGGATTTGTATGCGCGCCGCATCGTCGGTTGGGCACTGTCCAATCGACCTGACTCGCAGCTCACGACACGCGCGTTACGCGTGGCCTACGAGTCCCGAGGTTGCCCGGAACAGCTGATGTTTCACTCTGACCAGGGTTGCCACTACACCAGCATTGAATTCCGCCAGATGCTCTGGCGCTACCGTATCAAGCAGAGCATGAGCCGCCGCGGCAACTGTTGGGACAACGCGCCGATGGAGCGTTTTTTCAGAAGCCTGAAAACGGAATGGATGCCGGAGCATGGCTATGCCAACCAGGGGCAAGCTGAGGCTGATGTGCTGCGCTACCTGACGAATTACTACAACCATCAACGACCACACAGCTACAACGGATACAGAACGCCAGCGGAAACCGAATCACTGGCCGGATAAACCTAAACCAGTGTCCAGTTTTCGTTGACCACAACAAGCCTAATAATTTTTCGCCAGATCAAATTAAAGAAAATGTCGCGGGCCTCGCTATACGGTATAGATAACCGATTGCCAACTCTTCTCAAAACCTCTGAGGTCGACCAAGGATAAACCTTTATGGATTCAAGAATTTCGATAAATTCCGATTGCAACGAGACATCCATTAGGGCGCGAGGCAATTTTGCATGCTTGCGAAGGAATACTAGATTCTGGACCAAGTCGGGCGTAAATAGCTCCTCCGTTACGATGGTCCAATCTACTCCTTGACTCATCCAGAATCGTCTCTCGACCGCTAATTTCTCCAAAGTACGAGTACAGTCTTTGCCTTGAAGATCTTGTTGATATTTGATCGTCCTAGCAATCGACTTGAGATCCCCGTTTGGCTGCTTAACAGTCAGCAAGAAGTCAGTGGTCATTACCAGAGGGACAGAGGTGGATTTGTACCTTGGGTACCGAACACCGGTAGCTCTGGCGATCGCCTGGGTGCTTTCCACCGGCAGTAGGGGATACTGCTCGCGGATGTCGACTACATCCTCTGAAAACTCACAGAGTAGAAAGTACGCTCGTTCAAGATCGGATAGGAGGTGATGAATTCGATCAATCTTAACGCCCTGGATTTTCCAGGAACGCCCCATTGAAGGGACATCCTGAACACGCAGCCAAGGCACGTAGTCAGCTCCGGCACCTGCACCAAAACCATTGGCGATGTGCCGCTCAATGTCCTCAGATGAAGCAAACCTACGACCTCGCACACTCCCTCCTCAGTACGTCCGGACCACTCCCCTCTATCGGCAAGAAAATAGTTCTAGGAAAACACAGGCTGCCAAGCAGCCATGTTAAAGGGCCTTCCAGATTACTCCTGCTAAAAATCAAGGCGGCGGCCCCTGACAAACGGCCTAGCCCATAAACAGAAAACCCCTGTAGATACAGGGGTTTACGTATTGTGTCAGACTTTAATAGCTTGTGTCAGACTTTATTATTTTGTGTCAATCTTTATTCCGAGAAGCCACGCGCGCTTAGGAACATCGAACGTCCTATTCGACGGTGACTGATTTAGCCAGGTTACGTGGTTGGTCAACGTCGGTACCGCGCAGCACGGCAACGTAATAGGAAAGCAGCTGCAGGGGAATCGTGTAGAGGATCGGCGCCAGCACATCGTGGATGTGCGGCATGCTGACGATAAAGGTGCCCTCCCCGTTCTCGATGCCTGCTTCACGATCAGCGAAGACGATCAGCTCACCGCCACGCGCGCGTACTTCCTGCAGGTTGGATTTGAGCTTTTCCAGCAATTCGTTGTTCGGTGCTACCGTGACCACCGGCATGTCAGCGTCGACCAGCGCCAACGGGCCATGCTTGAGCTCACCGGCCGGATAAGCCTCGGCGTGGATGTAGGAAATTTCCTTTAGCTTCAGCGCCCCTTCCATAGCCACCGGGTATTGCGCGCCACGGCCGAGGAACAGTGTGTGGTGCTTCTCGGCGAAGTGTTCGGAAATCTTTTCTACCGTGGTGTCCATAGCCAGCGCCTCGCCGAGACGTGTCGGCAGACGACGTAGTTCGTCGATCAGCTCCGCTTCCAGGGCTGGCGTCAAGGTGCCGCGTACCTGTCCCAGTGACAGGGTCAGCAGCAACAGGCCGACCAGTTGCGTGGTGAAGGCCTTGGTCGAAGCCACGCCGATTTCAGGCCCGGCCTGCGTCAGCAGGGTGAGATCGGACTCACGCACCAACGAGCTGATGCCGACGTTGCAAATAGCCAGGCTGGCAAGATATCGCCCTTCCCCTTCCGTCCGCGCCTTGGCGTTGCGCAGCGCGGCGAGAGAGTCGGCCGTTTCGCCAGACTGAGAAATGGTGACGAACAGCGTATCCGGCTGCACCACCACCTTGCGGTAGCGAAACTCGCTGGCCACCTCTACCTGACACGGAATGCCGGCCAGCTCTTCCAGCCAGTAACGGGCGACCATCCCGGCATGATAGCTGGTGCCACAGGCGACGATCTGCACATTGCGCACCTTGGCGAACAGCTCGGCGGCCTGCGGGCCGAACGCCTGCACCAGTACCTGATGGTCGCCAAGACGGCCTTCGAGGGTACGTTGCACGACCTTGGGCTGCTCATGAATTTCCTTGAGCATGAAATGGCGATATTCGCCCTTGTCCGCTGCTTCGGCGCCTTCATGGTATTGCACGCTTTCGCGCTCGACAGGCTCGCCATCGACGTTCCAGATCTTCACGCTGTCGCGGCGGATCTCGGCAATGTCACCTTCTTCCAGGTACATGAAGCGATCAGTGACCTGACGCAGTGCCAGCTGATCGGAGGCGAGGAAGTTCTCACCCAGGCCCAGGCCTATCACCAACGGGCTACCGCTGCGAGCCGCGAGGAGACGATCTGGCTGCTGCGCGCTGACTACCGCCAGGCCGTAAGCTCCGTGCAACTCCTTTACCGCTGACTTGAGCGCGACGGTCAGGTCGCCAACCTCGCCGAGTTTGTGATGCAACAGATGAACGATGACTTCGGTGTCGGTATCGGACACGAAAACATAACCCATCCCTTTCAGCTGCTGGCGCAGCGCTTCATGATTTTCGATGATGCCGTTGTGCACCACGGCGAGGTCGTCGCCCGAAAAATGTGGATGAGCGTTGCGCTCGCAAGGTGCTCCGTGAGTGGCCCAGCGGGTGTGCGCAATGCCAAGGCGACCGGTAAGTTGCTCGTCCTGTTGCGCCTGTTCCAGCTCGGCGACCTTGCCGGAACGGCGCAGGCGATGCAGGCTGCCGCTGGCATCCAGCACGGCGACACCGGCGCTGTCGTAGCCCCGGTACTCCAGGCGCTTGAGCCCTTCGAGCAGGATTGCGGTGATGTTACGTTCAGCGACGGCGCCAACGATGCCACACATGGTCAGGACTCCTGATGGGTTTCGACGGGCGCGCAGATCAGCTTGATACCGCGGGCCTGAATGCTTGAACGCGCCTCGGAGGTGAGGCGGTCGTCCGTGATAAGGGTCTGGATGTCGCCCCAGGGCAACTCCAGGTTGGGAATACGTCGGCCGATCTTGTCGGACTCGGCCAGCACGATGACTTCTCGCGCGACTTCGGCCATCACCCGCGACAAGCCGAGCAGCTCGTTGAAGGTGGTGGTGCCACGCTGCAGATCGATACCATCTGCACCGATGAACAGCTGATCGAAATCGTAAGAACGCAGCACCTGTTCGGCCACCTGTCCCTGGAACGACTCGGAATGCGGGTCCCAGGTACCCCCTGTCATCAACAGTGTCGGCTCGTGTTCCAGCTCGCGCAACGCATTGGCCACACTCAGCGAATTGGTCATGACCAACAGACCATGCTTGTGGCCCAGCTGCGGGATCATGGCTGCGGTGGTGGTGCCGCTGTCGATGATGATTCGCGCATGTTCACGAATGCATGCCACAGCGGCACGGGCGATGGCTTGCTTGCAAAGCGATACCGGCTGCGCATTATCACCAATCAGCTCCTGTGGCAGGGGCACCGCACCGCCGTAGCGACGCAACAGCAGACCGTTTTTCTCCAGCGCGGCGAGGTCCTTGCGGATGGTCACCTCAGAGGTCTCGAAACGCCTGGACAGCTCGTCGACGCTGACCTCGCCCTGCTCGTTTAGCAGGGCAAGTATCGCGTGACGTCGCTGCGGGGTGTTGCGTTTCGACATATTTAAGTTTCGGTTCGAAAGAAGAGCTGGCGAATCAAAACCTATATCTGCGCAACGGTCAACTGAGGAGACGCATAAAAGCGTAAATAGCGCGCCAGACCATAAGGATTGACTGGTCAACTGTTTAGCACCTGGCTTACAGCTCCACTCCCCAATCCTTCGAGTCCAAATCGCGGTAAAGGGTCGTGATTGAGCAGCTCACCAGCGCGACGCTCTGACGCCACTGGTACAGGAGAGCCAGAGCCGCAGACCCACGACGACGTCTTTCGCTGCTACTTCTGGCCTTTCTGAGGCCGCCGCCAGCCTGTGATCACTGCTTGTCGCGCTCGTCCCAGGGCCAGAGTTTCAGCCGGGACGTCAGCGGTGATCACCGAGCCCGCGCCGGTGGTTGCGCCATCGCCCAAGGTCACCGGAGCCACCAACGAACTGTTGGAGCCAATGAAGACGTCCTTGCCCATGACTGTGCGGAACTTGTTTGCACCGTCGTAATTGCAGGTGATGGTGCCGGCCCCGATGTTGGTCCGTGCACCTATATCCGCATCGCCCAGATAGGCGAGGTGCCCGGCCTTGGCGCCCTCACCCAGGCTGGAGTTCTTTACCTCAACGAAGTTGCCAACATGCGCTTTGGCGCCCAACACCGCGCCGGGACGCAAACGGGCAAACGGCCCGCAATCAGCGCCTTCACCCAATTCCGCGCCTTCAAGATGACTGTTGGCCTTGACCACCGAACCGCGGCGTAGCGTGCTGTTGCGGATCACGCAATTCGGGCCGATCTCCACACCGTCCTCGATCACAACCTTGCCTTCGAGAATCACGTTCACATCAATAAGCACATCGCGACCCGCAGTAACCTCGCCGCGCAGATCAAAACGCGCCGGATCTCTCAAAGTCACGCCCTGTGCCATTAAATGGCGAGCGGCGCGCTGCTGATAATGTCGCTCAAGCTCAGCCAGTTGAATGCGGTCATTGGCGCCCTGAACTTCCATTGCATGCAGCGGCTGCTCGGTGGCGACCACCAGCCCATCGGCGACCGCCATGGCGATCACATCGGTCAGGTAGTACTCACCTTGGGCGTTGCTGTTCGACAGCCGGCACAGCCAGTCGGCAAGCCGCTCACCAGGCACGGCCAAGATGCCGGTATTGCCTTCAGTGATGAGCCTCTGCGCAGCGGATGCATCCTTGTGTTCGATGATCGCCTGCACCACCCCTTGCCCATCGCGAACGATCCGTCCATAGCCGCTGGGATCGGCCAGGTTGACAGTGAGAAGTGCTAGCTGTTGTGGGGTGACCTGCTGCAGGAGACGTTCCAGCGTCGCCGCCTCGATCAGCGGCACATCACCATAAAGGATCAGCACACGTTCGGCCGAAAGTGCCGGGAGCGCTTGCGCCAATGCATGTCCTGTTCCCAGCTGCTCAGCCTGCACCACAAAATTCAGATCATCCGCGGCCAGCTGTTCGCGAACCCGCTCGGCGCCGTGGCCGATGACCACGTGGATGGCCTTTGGCGCGAGTGAGCGAGCGGTATCGATGACATGCCCAAGCATGGAACGACCAGCTACGGGATGGAGAACTTTCGGTAGGGCCGAGCGCATGCGCGTACCCTGACCAGCCGCGAGAATGACGATATCGAGAGACATGGCAGATCCTGAACAAACGTAGCCGCAGGCCAACGCTGGGTTATTTCCAAGTGGCAGAAAAAGAAAAAGGGTAGCCAAGGCTACCCTTTTACTCGTTCGCGATGAAGCCGTTACCGGATCAACCGCGACCGTACTTCTTACGCATCGCTTCGATGGTCCGCAGCTGGGCTGCAGCCTCGGCGAGACGCGCAGCAGCGGAGCCGTAGTCAAACTCGGCACCCTTCTCGTGCAACGCTTTTTCAGCGGCTGTAACTGCAGCTTTCGCCGCCGCCTCGTCCAGATCCTTGGCGCGAGTCGCAGTATCGGCAAGCACCTTCACCATATTCGGCTGGACTTCAATGAAGCCGCCAGAAATGTAGAAGATGTCTTCTTCGCCGCCCTGCTTGATCACACGCACCGGACCGGGCTTGAGATCAGTCAGCAAAGGAGCGTGGCCCGGCAGAATGCCCAGGTCACCCAGGTGACCATGGGCGATGACCATCTCTACCAGCCCCGAGAACAGCTCTTCTTCCGCGCTGACGATGTCACAGTGGACTGTCATAGCCATACTTATGCCTCGGTAATGAGCTCTGCTGGAAGCCTTCGCCGCGAGCAGAGCTTATTGGCGCCCGCAAGCGGGCGCGCCAGTTACAGTTTCTTGGCTTTCTCGATGGCTTCGTCGATACCGCCAACCATGTAGAACGCCTGCTCCGGCAGGTGATCGTAGTCACCGTTGAGGATGCCGGCGAAGCCACGGATGGTTTCTTTCAGCGAAACGTACTTGCCTGGCGAACCGGTGAAGACTTCGGCAACGAAGAACGGCTGGGACAGGAAGCGCTGGATCTTACGAGCGCGGGATACCAGCTGCTTGTCGGCTTCGGACAGTTCGTCCATACCGAGAATCGCGATGATGTCCTTCAGCTCCTTGTAGCGCTGCAGCACGTACTGGACGCCGCGAGCGGTGTCGTAGTGCTCCTGGCCAATCACGTTGGCATCGAGCTGGCGCGACGTGGAGTCGAGCGGATCTACCGCCGGATAGATACCCAGAGAGGCGATGTCACGCGACAGAACCACGGTGGCGTCCAAGTGGGCGAAGGTGGTCGCCGGGGACGGGTCGGTCAGGTCGTCCGCAGGTACGTAGACGGCCTGAACGGACGTGATAGAACCGCTCTTGGTAGAGGTGATGCGCTCTTGCAGAACGCCCATTTCCTCGGCCAAAGTTGGCTGATAGCCCACCGCGGACGGCATACGACCCAGCAGCGCGGACACTTCGGTACCGGCCAGGGTGTAGCGATAGATGTTGTCGACGAACAGCAGAACGTCCTTACCTTCGTCACGGAACTTCTCGGCCATGGTCAGGCCGGTCAGTGCCACGCGCAGACGGTTTCCTGGTGGCTCGTTCATCTGGCCGTAGACCAGTGCAACCTTGTCCAGAACGTTGGAGTCCTTCATCTCGTGATAGAAGTCGTTACCTTCACGAGTACGTTCACCCACACCGGCGAACACGGAGTAACCGCTGTGCTCCATCGCGATATTACGGATCAGTTCCATCATGTTTACGGTCTTGCCCACACCGGCACCACCGAACAGACCGACCTTACCGCCTTTGGCGAACGGGCAAACCAGGTCGATAACCTTGATGCCTGTTTCCAGCAACTCGTTACCGCCAGCCTGCTCGGCATAGCTCGGCGCCGCGCGATGGATACCCCAGCGCTCTTCCTCACCGATCGGACCGGCTTCGTCGATGGGGTTGCCCAGCACGTCCATAATCCGGCCGAGTGTGGCTGTGCCCACCGGTACGGAGATGGCAGCGCCTGTGTTGCTGACGTCCAGGCCACGCTTGAGGCCTTCAGTCGAACCCATGGCGATGGTACGGACAATGCCGTCGCCCAGCTGCTGCTGGACTTCCAGGGTGGTTTCGGCGCCAGTGACTTTCAGCGCGTCATAGATGTTCGGTACCAGATCGCGCGGAAATTCCACGTCGATAACGGCGCCGATGATTTGAACGATACGTCCGCTACTCATGTTTGGTTCCTCTGAATATTTGAACCGTTCTTAAACCGCGGCAGCGCCGCCGACGATTTCCGAAATTTCTTGCGTGATCGCAGCCTGACGGGCCTTGTTGTAGACCAGTTGCAGGTCGCTGATCAGCTCACCGGCGTTGTCGGTTGCGTTCTTCATGGCGATCATCCGGGCAGCCTGTTCGGCGGCACCGTTTTCGACCACGGCCTGGTAGACCTGGGATTCGACATAGCGAACCAGCAGCGCGTCCAACAACACGCGAGCGTCGGGTTCGTACAGATAGTCCCACTTACCTTTCGGCGCGGTCTGATCGTCGCTCGCGGCCAACGGCAGCAACTGAGCTACGGTCGGCTTCTGCGTCATGGTGTTGATGAACTTGTTCGACACCAGGTAGAGACGGTCCAGACGGCCTTGATCGAAAGCATCCAACATGACTTTGACGCTGCCGATCAGATCATTGATCGACGGCTCTTCGCCAAGTCCGTTGACTGCCGCGACCACGTTGCCGCCAAAGCTGCGGAAGAAGCTCGCACCCTTGTTACCGATCACACACAGGTCAGCTTCGACTTTACTGTCGTGCCATTCCTTCATGTTCTTGATCAGCGCCTTGAACAGGTTAGTGTTCAAGCCGCCGCATAGGCCACGATCGGACGACACAACGATGTAGCCGACACGCTTGACCGGGCGCTCAACCATGAACGGATGACGGTATTCAGGGTTGGTATTGGCCAGGTGGCCAATAACCTGCTGGATCCGCTCCGCATAGGGACGGCTGGCAGCCATGCGCATCTGTGCCTTGCGCATCTTGCTGACCGCCACCTTTTCCATGGCGCTGGTGATCTTCTGCGTGCTTTTGATGCTCGCAATCTTGCTGCGAATCTCTTTTGCGCCTGCCATTTGACACCTATCGGGTTAGCAAGCGGGAGCCTCGCGGCTCCCGCTGCGGCTTACCAGGATTGGGTGGCCTTGAACGACTCAATACCGGCTTTGATGCCTGCATCGATTTCGTCGTTGAAGTCGCCCTTCACGTTGATCTTGTCCAGCAGAGCAGCATGCTCATGATGGAAATAGGCAATCAACGCCTGCTCGAAGGCACCAACCTTGGCTACTTCGATGTCCTGCAGGAAGCCACGCTCGGCTGCGTACAGGGACACCGCCATGTCGGCAATGGACATCGGCGCGTACTGCTTCTGCTTCATCAGCTCGGTGACACGCTGACCATGCTCGAGCTGCTTGCGGGTCGCTTCGTCCAGGTCAGAGGCAAACTGGGCGAAGGCCGCCAGTTCACGGTACTGAGCCAGTGCGGTACGAATACCACCGGACAGCTTCTTGATGATCTTGGTCTGAGCGGCGCCACCGACGCGGGATACCGAGATACCGGCGTTAACGGCCGGACGGATACCAGCGTTGAACATCGACGACTCGAGGAAGATCTGGCCGTCGGTGATCGAAATCACGTTGGTCGGAACGAACGCAGATACGTCACCAGCCTGGGTTTCGATGATAGGCAGAGCGGTCAAGGAACCTGTCTTGCCAGTCACGGCGCCATTGGTGAACTTCTCGACGTACTCTTCGGAAACGCGCGAAGCACGCTCCAGCAGACGGCTGTGGAGATAGAAAACGTCACCTGGATAGGCTTCGCGTCCTGGCGGACGACGCAGCAGCAGGGATATCTGACGATAGGCGACAGCCTGCTTGGACAGATCGTCATAAACGATCAGTGCGTCTTCGCCGCGATCGCGGAAGTATTCGCCCATGGTGCAGCCGGCGTAAGGTGCCAGGAACTGCAGCGCAGCGGATTCGGAAGCCGAAGCGGCGACGATGATGGTGTTGGCCAGTGCACCGTGCTGTTCCAGCTTGCGCACCACGTTAGCGATGGTCGACTGCTTCTGACCGATGGCCACGTAGACGCACTTGATGCCGCTGTTGCGCTGGTTGATGATCGCGTCGATGGCCAGAGCGGTTTTACCGATCTGACGGTCGCCGATGATCAGCTCGCGCTGACCACGACCGACCGGGATCATCGCATCGACCGACTTGTAGCCGGTTTGAACCGGCTGGTCGACCGACTTACGCCAGATCACGCCCGGTGCGACTTTCTCGACAGCGTCAGTTGCCTGAGCATTGACCGGGCCCTTGCCGTCAACGGGGTTGCCCAGAGCGTCAACGACGCGACCCAGCAGTTCCGGACCAACCGGAACTTCCAGCACGCGACCTGTGCACTTGGCGCTCATGCCTTCGGTCAGGCTCTGGTACGCGCCCAATACAACGGCACCTACAGAGTCCTGCTCCAGGTTCAGGGCCATGCCGAATACGCCACCGGGGAATTCGATCATCTCCCCGTACATCACGTCGGCCAGGCCGTAAATGCGCACGATACCGTCGGAAACGCTGACGACGGTACCCTCATTGCGTGCTTGAGCAGACACATCGGAGCTGCCGATGCGCTGCTTTATGATTTCACTAATCTCGGAAGGATTCAGTTGCTGCATGCCACGACCCTCAAATCAGGATTTCAACGATTCGGCCAACTGGCTCAGTTTGCCGCGGACCGAACCGTCGACAACCACATCGCCGGCGCGGATAACAACGCCGCCGATCAGCGCAGGGTTCACGACCTGCTGGGGGTTGACGGTACGATCTAGCCGCTTCGACAAGGCGGCAGCCAAAGTTTGGAGTTGCACAGAGGTCAGCTCGAAGGCCGTCTGCACTTCAACGTCGAGTGTCTTTTCGGCCTCAGCCTTGAGTTCCTCGAACAGCTCCCGAATAGTCGGCAACACATCCAGACGATCGTTATCGCCGAGTGTGGAGACGAAGTTTCGGAATGCTTCATCGATATCGCTACCGAACAGCTGAACCAATGTTTGGACCTTGCTTTCGCTGGTCAGACGTGGGTTCTTAAGCAGTTCGGTAACTTGGGGAACGTCAACAGCGACCGCAGCCAGGCTCAACATGCCCGACCAGGCATCAATCCGGCCAGTCGCGCTGGCAAACTCGAAAGCGGCCTTTGCATATGGCCGAGCAAGCGTCTGGGTATTGATCATCGCTTGCCTCGCTTAGAGTTGGGAGGCCAGTTTTTCGACCAGATCGTTGTGTGCCTTGGCGTCCACCTGGGACTCCAGAATCTTCTCCGCACCCATGACAGCCAACACGGCTACCTGGTTACGCAGTTGCTCCTTGGCACGATTCACTTCCTGCTCGATCTCGGCGCGGGCGCCGGCTACCAGTCGCTCGCCTTCGGCGCGCGCCTGTTGCTTGGCATCCTCAACGATGGCGTTGGCTTGCTTATTGGCTTGCTCAAGAATCTGGGCAGCTTGCCCCTTGGTCTCACGGAGAGTGTTGGAAACCTTTTCCTGAGCCAACTTTAGGTCTTGCTGCGCACGGCCTGCGGCGTCCAGTCCTTCGGCAATTTTCTTCTGGCGTTCTTGCATGGCCTTGGTGATCGGCGGCCATACGTACTTCATGCAGAACCAGACGAAAATAGCGAAGGCGAACGTTTGACCGAACAGCGTCAAGTTAATGTTCACAGCGATATACCTCGTGCTATCTCGTTCGACGCGGTTGTCAATTCCACGGCAACGGGGCTCGCCAAGCGAACCCCATCAGGAACCGGAAAAGTCTTAAGCAGCGACAACGAAGATGAGGTACATCGCGATACCAACACCGATCATCGGTACGGCGTCGAGCAGACCTGCCATCAGGAAGGTCTTGGTTTGTAGCTGAGGAGCCAGCTCGGGTTGACGAGCAGTGGATTCCAGCAGCTTACCGCCCAGCAGAGCGAAGCCAATGCCAGTGCCCAGGGCACCCAGACCGATCATGAGAGAGGCGGCGATGTAGACGAGTTCCATGTAAAGCTCCTGAAGCTAAGGGTTAAGGTTTTCTTGGTAAAACGAAACGCGTAGAACCGGTTTTAACTGTTACGGCGTGAGTTCGGCATGACTGTGGTCTTCATGCGCAGAGCTCAGGTACACCACGGTCAGAACCATGAAGATGAACGCCTGCAGCGGGATCACCAGAATGTGGAAGATCGCCCAGGGTACATTCAGGGTCCACTGCACGTAGAACGGCAGCAGCGCGATAAGGATGAATACCACCTCACCGGCATACATGTTGCCGAACAGTCGCAGAGCCAGGCTCAACGGCTTGGTCAGCAGACCGAGGATTTCGAGGAACAGGTTGAACGGCACAAGCGACCAGTGATTGAACGGCGTGAAAGCCAGTTCCTTGGTAAAGCCACCGAAGCCCTTGACCTTGAAGCTATAGAACAGGATGAGGATGAACACGCCAAGCGACAGACCGAACGTACCATTCGGGTCCGCAGTCGGAACGATCTTGAAATACGGCAGGCCCAACATGCTCGCCAGACCCGGAATGTAGTCGACCGGAATCCATTTCAGGCTGTTCATCAGGAACACCCAAACGAAGATGGTCAGGGCCAGCGGCGCGATCAGCGCGTTGCGACCATGGAAGGTATCTTTCACCACGCCTTCGACAAACTCCACGCACATCTCGACGAAGTTCTGCAAACGGCCTGGGGTACCCGCAGTAGCACCCTTGGCCGCCATACGAAACACCAGCACGAAGATGAGTCCCATGAACAGCGACCATCCGAGCGTATCGAGATGGACGGCCATGAAGCCCATATCACGCGCTTCCACGCCCGAATGAGCGATGGTCCAAGTAGCCTGGTCGACGACCGAGCCGTCTGCGCGTACGTAACCTTCCGGCAGTTTTCCGTAGGTCAGATTCTGCAGGTGATGCTGGATGTATTCCGCCGGGGTACTCGCCATAAACGCCTCAGTGCTCAATGCTTCGGATTATTTTTCATCAGCAGGAGGGCGCTCGCTCCAGCGCCCAGAACCATCAGGTAACCGACGAACAATGCCCCCGGTTGCAGCGGTTTCACTCCTACAAACACCAGCGCAAACAACGCTGCTGCCAGAATCTGCTTACCCATTTCTCCAGCCCACAGGGACTGAACAATGGCTGTGGTCGAGCGCGCGCCAAAATAGCGAAACGCCTTAAACGCAAAGTACAGGTTGGCCAGTAATGCAATCAGGCCACCCAACAATCCCGAATAGCCGGCAACCATACCAAAAAACAGACCGCATGCTACGCCTGCGCCTAACGCAACGAACGCCTGTACGGCTAACACACGTACTACAGGCAACCGATGGAGAGGTGTCTTGTTGCGTATATTCACCGTGCATCCATCGAAAAAGATCGTTAGCTGTTCAGCTCGACCGCGGTCAAAAAAGCGCCGCGAGTATAGGAGCAGCCCATTCCGCGTTCAACCTTCAGGTAGCACTTTCTGACCGGCACTACATAAACTTTGTATCAGCGAATGTGCGCAAGTACGCCCTGCAACTCATCCAGCGAACTGTAACGGATTACCAGCTGCCCCTTGCCCTTCTCACCGTGCTTGATTTGCACCGGTGAGCCCAGACGTTCAGCCAGGCGCTGTTCCAAACGGACAATATCGGGATCGCTTTTTGGCTCGGTTTTGGTGCTTTCCGGCTTGCTCAGCCACTGCCTTACCAGCGCTTCGGTCTGGCGTACGGTCAGACCGCGTGCGACAACATGCCGCGCGCCTTCGACCTGCTGGTCGGCAGGCAGTCCAAGCAAAGCCCGGGCATGCCCCATTTCCAGATCGCCATGCGCGAGGAGCGTCTTGATTTCCTCCGGCAGTGCAATCAGACGCAGCAAGTTGCTAATGGTCACACGGGATTTACCCACCGCGTCCGCGACCTGCTGCTGTGTCAGCTGAAACTCCTGCTGCAGTCGCTGAAGCGCAACGGCTTCCTCGATAGGGCTGAGGTCCTCGCGCTGAATGTTCTCGATCAGTGCCATGGCGATGGCTGCTTCGTCGGAGACTTCCCGAACCATGGCAGGTATTTTGTCCAGGCCAGCCTGCTGACTCGCACGCCAGCGCCGTTCTCCAGCGATAATTTCGTAGCGGCCAGAGCCAATCGAGCGAACCACGATGGGTTGCATTACACCCTGGGTACGGATCGAGTTCGCCAGTTCGTCGAGGGTGACCGGGTCGATGTCGCGGCGAGGCTGATACTTGCCCCGCTGGATAACGTCGAGCGGCAAATGTTGCAGCTCATGCACATCAGCTTGAGCAGCATCCTCTTGTATGGCCGCCACATTGGCGCCACCGAGCAGGGCATCCAGACCCCGTCCTAGGCCTCGTTTTTTGGTCGCCATGAAGTTTCCTTATGCGGTTGCGCTGCGGGCGGCTCGACGCTGACGGCGCGACAACTCGCCCGCCAGCGCCAGGTAAGCCAAGGCGCCCTTGGATTGCTTGTCATAGACCAGCGCCGGCATGCCATGGCTGGGGGCTTCTGCCAGGCGTACATTGCGTGGAATCACGGTGTCATAGAGCTTCTCACCGAAGTGCGCTTTCAGCTGCTCGGTGACATCGTTGGTCAGGCTGCTGCGGGGGTCATACATGGTGCGGAGCAAACCCTCAATCTTCAGCGACGGGTTCAGCGCCTGACCAATACGCTGAATCGAATTGACCAGATCTGACAGGCCTTCGAGCGCGTAGTACTCGCATTGCATGGGAATGATCACACCATCGGCGGCCGTCAGCGCGTTGATCGTCAGCATCGAGAGCGAGGGTGGGCAATCGATGAGGATGTAGTCGTAATTCTCGCGCACCGGGGCCAGCGCTTCGCGCAAGCGGTGCTCTTTGGCCGGGAGGTTCAACAAGGCAACTTCAGCAGCCGTCAGGTCGCGGTTGGCTGGTAGCAACTGATAACCGCCGTGCTCAGAGAACTGCATGGCATCGACCAAGCTGCACTCACCAATCAACACGTCGTAAATCGAATACTCCAATGCCAACTTATCCACACCGCTGCCGGTGGTGGCGTTTCCCTGTGGATCAAGATCGATCAGCAGCACGCGACGACGCGTTGCCACGAGCGAAGCCGCCAGGTTGATACAAGTGGTGGTCTTGGCGACACCGCCTTTCTGGTTGGCGATGGCAAATACTTTAGCCATGGTCAGTGTCTGTCCGGGTCATGAAGTGCGCCGCAGTATCAGCAGATGGCGTTGCCCTTGGCAACCTGGAACCTTCAGTACTACACAGCTCTGCAGCTGGAAGTCCGTCGGAAGCGCCTGCAGCTCATCGTCCGGTTGCACGCCTTTCATGGCGAGCCAGCGGGAATCTTTATCGCCGAGATGGCGAGTCCAGTTGGCAAAATCCTCTAGGGAGCTGAACGCCCGCGAGGTGATATCAGTGAACGGCTGCGGCGGTCTGAACTGCTCGACGCGGCTGTGGACAACATCGACATTGGCGAGTTTCAACTCCAGCTTCACCTGGGTGAGAAAGCGGGTCTTCTTGCCGTTGGAGTCAAGCAGGGTGAAGTTGCGCTCGGGAAACATGATCGCCAGAGGAATTCCAGGCATACCGCCCCCGCTTCCGACATCGAGCCAGCGGGCGCCGCCCTGTTCGGCGTGGGGCACAACGCTCAGGCTGTCGAGCAGGTGGCGAGAGACCATCTCGGCCGGGTCGCGCACGGCGGTCAGGTTGTAAGCTTTGTTCCACTTGTTCAGCAGTGCCAGATAAGCCATTAGCTGCTGTTGCTGAGCGCTGCTCAGGTCGAGCCCCAGCTGCAACGCCCCTAGTCTGAGCTCATCGGCATGATCAACCAGATCCATAGCCATCAAGCGCTCTGCTCCAGCTTTTGCCCAGCGCTGCGCTTTTTCAGATGAATCATGAGTAGCGACACCGCTGCCGGCGTGACGCCAGGAATCCGAGAGGCTTGCCCAAGGGTTTCAGGCCGTGCCTGCGAAAGCTTGTGCTGGATCTCTTTGGAAAGTCCGGAAATACCTGAGTAATCCAGCTCAGCTGGCAGCGCGATGGATTCGCTGGCCCGTATGCGGAGAATCTCGTCCTGCTGGCGGTCGATGTAGCCGGCGTACTTGGTCTTGATCTCAACCTGTTCGGCGACTTGAGGATCTTCGGCTCCGCCGCCGGTGAGCTGCATGAGGCCCCGATAATCGATTTCCGGCCGCGCCAAGAGGTTCAGCAGGTTGTACTCATGGGTAAGCGGGGTCCCGAATCGCTCGGCAATCGCATCGCCCTGCTCGGTTCCCGGGCGAACCCAGGTGCCCTTCAAACGTTGTTCTTCCTGCACGATACTCTCGCGCTTGCGTTCGAATGCAGCCCAACGCACGTCGTCGACCAAGCCCAACTCGCGGCCTTTTTCGGTCAACCGCAAATCAGCGTTGTCCTCCCGCAGAATCAGCCGGTATTCGGCGCGTGAGGTGAACATCCGATACGGCTCCTGCGTCCCGAGCGTGATCAGGTCATCGACCAGCACGCCGAGATACGCTTCGTCCCGACGAGGACACCAGCTGTCCAACCCTTTCGCGCGCAGCGCAGCGTTGGCGCCAGCGAGCAGCCCCTGGGCACCAGCTTCTTCGTAACCGGTGGTGCCGTTGATCTGCCCTGCGAAGAACAGCCCACCAATCACTTTGGTTTCCAGGCTGTATTTCAAATCACGTGGATCGAAATAGTCGTATTCGATGGCGTAGCCGGGCCGCACGATGTGCGCCTGCTCCATGCCACGAATGCTTTGAACGATCTGCAACTGCACGTCAAAAGGCAACGACGTCGAGATGCCGTTTGGATAGAGTTCATGGGTCGTCAGGCCTTCCGGCTCGATAAAGACCTGATGGCTGTCCTTGTCGGCGAAACGATGAATCTTGTCCTCAATCGACGGGCAGTAGCGCGGGCCGACACCCTCGATAAGACCAGAATACATCGGTGATCGATCAAGGTTGGCGGCGATTATTTCGTGAGTGCGGGCATTGGTGTGCGTGATCCAGCAACTCACCTGCCGTGGATGCTGCGCTGCCTCACCCAGAAACGACATGGGAGGAATCGGCGTATCGCCTGGTTGCTCGGTCATTACTGAAAAATCGACGCTGCGGCCATCGATTCGCGGAGGCGTTCCGGTCTTAAGACGGCCTACCCGCAGGGGCAACTCGCGTAAACGTTTGGCCAAGGCTATCGAAGGGGGATCGCCGGCCCTACCGCCAGAGTAATTCTGCAAACCAATGTGGATAAGTCCACTAAGGAAGGTGCCGGTTGTGAGGACAACCGATTCAGCTAGGAAGCGCAGTCCCATCTGGGTAACGACACCCTTGACCTGATCGGACTCAACGATCAGGTCGTCGGCTGCCTGTTGAAATATCCACAGGTTCGGCTGGTTTTCCAACACTTCGCGCACAGCAGCCTTGTACAACACCCGATCAGCTTGAGCGCGCGTCGCCCGTACGGCCGGCCCTTTGCGGCTGTTGAGCACCCGGAATTGAATGCCGCTCAGGTCGGTTGCAGTTGCCATGACGCCACCGAGAGCGTCGATTTCCTTCACCAAATGACTCTTGCCGATGCCACCAATGGCTGGATTGCAGCTCATCTGTCCCAGCGTTTCGACATTGTGGGTCAGCAAGAGTGTTTTTACGCCGATTCGAGCTGCTGCGAGCGCAGCTTCGGTACCGGCATGGCCGCCGCCGATAACGATGACGTCAAAACGGGAAGGGAAATCCACCACGCACCTCGTGCCTGTTTGGTTGAGTCTCAGGAAGCTCGCCAGTATAGGCACTAGGAGAGCGCGAAAGAAGGCCTCTGAACAAAAAATGATCAGTTGCAGCGCCCCTTGCTCAAGAGACGGCCTTAATAGATAAAAAAGAGAAATGATTTAAAGCTTATTTTTATGTTTATAAATACGCAGCGCATATCTGTGGATAGAACGCTGAAACGCCTATGTGACGAGGGTTACAGCCGGAAGAAATGCTGTGTTCAGCAGCCGTACAAGCGGTGGAACCCCGGTTGACACCCTGTGTATGGAATAAGACTTTATCCACAGGCGCCTGTAGCAGTCGCTTTACGCACTGCTTATTGACCGAGCTTAGGCAGGGTTTTCCACAGAGCTTAAGCATCGTCTCTTTGTGCAAACTGCCAGACACGCTGCGCTGAAAACAACAAAATGGCAGGGATGGGGAGGATTTTAGGGGAGCAGGCGGACATGCCCTCCAACTGAAGGGCTGATGTCGAACTGGAATGCTGGGGGTGGCTGTGGGAGGTCGCCCCCTCAGGACCGGATAGCGTTCAGGTAAGGTTTGAACGCCACAGCGTGGCTAGAGACCGACTATTTGCCGATGCAGAAGCTGGAGAAGATACGGCCAAGCAGATCGTCGGAACTGAATGCCCCGGTGATCTCGCCAAGTGCCTGCTGAGTTTGACGAAGGTCTTCAGCCAGGAGCTCACCTGCGCCTGCCAGCGTTAACTGAGCATGACCATGGTCAAGGTGCTCGGCAGCCTTGCGCAGCGCGTCCAGGTGCCTGCGTCTTGCGCTAAATGCGCTCTCCGCGGTTTGGTCATAGCCCATACAGTGCTTGAGATGCCCACGGAGCAATTCAAGCCCGTCACCTGAGCGAGCCGACAGGCTGAGCGTGGTATGCCCATCTGGGGCGACTGAGATACTGACGGCGTCACCCGTTATATCGGCCTTGTTGCGAATCACTGTTGTCTTCGCTGGGTCTGGTCTGGTTAGAAGCAGACCCGGCCACAGCGCTTCATTATCGTCAGTAGACGCCGCACTTGCATCGACAACCAGCAGTACCCGGTCGGCATCCTCTATGGCTTTGATGGCCCGATCCACGCCGATTCGTTCCACCTGGTCCTGCGTATCACGCAGCCCGGCGGTATCGACGACGTGCAACGGCATCCCATCAATCTGGATATGCTCTTTGAGTAGATCTCTTGTGGTGCCGGCAATGTCGGTCACGATTGCCGCCTCACGCCCTGCCAGAGCATTGAGCAAGCTCGATTTGCCGGCGTTGGGTCGGCCTGCAATGACCACGTTCATACCCTCACGCAGCAGTGCGCCCTGCCCTGCCTCCCGAAGAACTGTGGATAACTCGTCGCGAACTTGCTCCAGCAGCGCTAGCACTCTGCCGTCTGCGAGAAAATCGATTTCCTCTTCTGGAAAATCGATCGCGGCTTCGACGTAGATGCGCAGCTGCACCAGGCTTTCAGTGAGGTGATGCACGCGCCGGGAGAAATCACCCTGAAGGGAGCGCACGGCATTGCGCGCTGCTTGCGCCGAACTCGCTTCGATAAGGTCCGCGATCGCCTCTGCCTGGGCCAGGTCCAGCTTGTCGTTGAGGAACGCTCGTTCGCTGAACTCGCCGGGACGAGCAGGCCGGATGCCGAGCTCTATGCAACGCTGCAACAACATGTCCATGACGACGGGGCCGCCATGACCTTGAAGTTCCAGAACATCTTCACCGGTAAACGAGTGGGGGCCGGGGAAGAACAGCATCAATCCCTCATCGATCACTTCACCATCATCGGCATGGAAGGGGCCGTAGTGGGCATGTCTTGGAACCGGCTCGCGACCGCTAAGCGTGATCGCGACGGCTTTGGCTCGGGGGCCGGAAACGCGCACAACCCCGATCCCTCCACGGCCGGGTGCAGTGGCGACGGCAGCGATGGTTTCGCGATCTTGGCTCATCAAAACTCTCCCAGGTATCGATAATGCAAAACGCCCCAATTAAGGGGCGTTCTGTTCACTTCGACGGATCAGGTTGCGCTGGCAGTCTGTCCGGTGATCTTGCGGGTAATGTACCACTGCTGCGCGATCGACAAGCAGTTGTTAACGACCCAGTACAGCACCAGGCCTGCCGGGAACCAGAGGAAGAAGAAGGTGAAGATAATTGGCAGCAGCTTCATCACCTTGGCTTGCATCGGGTCCGGTGGCGTAGGGTTCAATTGCTGCTGAATAAACATGGTCAGGCCCATGATGATCGGCAGAATGAAGAAAGGGTCTTTGATCGACAGGTCTGTGATCCAGAACATCCAGGGCGCCTGGCGCATTTCGACGCTTTCCAGCAGAACCCAGTACAACGCGAGGAAGACAGGCATCTGGACCAGGATCGGAAGACAGCCTCCCAGCGGATTGATCTTCTCCTTCTTGTACAGCTCCATCATCGCCTGGGACATCTTTTGGCGATCATCGCCAAACTGTTCCTTGAGCGCTTGCATTTTAGGCGAAACGGCCCGCATGCGCGCCATTGATCTGTAGCTGGCCGCCGAGAGAGGGAAGAACGCCAACTTGATGACAATGGTCAGCGCGATGATCGACCAGCCCCAGTTACCCAATAGTGCATGGATGTTCTGTAGCAGCCAGAAGATCGGCTGGGCGATAAACCAAAGAATGCCGTAATCGACGGTTAGACGGAGACCGGGCGACAGCTCTTCCAGCTGGTCCTGACTTTTCGGACCGGCGTACAGGGTAGCGTAAGTCTCGCCCTGACTACCCGGTGCAACCGAAACAGCGGGACCCGTGAAGCCGATGATGTAATTGCCCTGGCTATCCTTGCGTGTCTGTACCAGATTGGTCTGATCAGGCGCTGGAATCCATGCGGTCACAAAGTAGTGCTGCAGCCATGCAATCCAGCCTCCTTCGACGGTCTTCTTCAGACTCTTGTCGTCCATGTCTCCCATGGAAACCTTGGTATACGGCTCGTCTTTGGTCCAGAGCGCCGCGCCCAGGTAGGTTGCAGTGCCAGTTGCGGTGCTGGAGGACGGATCCTTGCTGTCATCCCGTTTCAGCTGGCCGAACATGTGGCCGGTCCACGCTTGATCGCTTTGGTTGTCGATCAGATAGCGCACGCCAAGATCGTAGTCGCCTCGTTTGAAGGTGAAACGCTTGGTGTAGTTGACGCCGTCTGCACTGTAATTCAGATCAACGACCAACTGGTCTTGGTTCTCGGCTAGCTGGTACTGCTGTTGCTCGCTGCTGTACAGCGGACGTCCAGTGGCCTTATCCGGACCGTCACCAATCAAACCGCTCTGGGCTTCATAGGTGCGCTCGCCACTACGTTCGAACAATTGAAACGGTACATCTGGACGGTCCTGACGACGCGGAAACTCGGGCAAACGCAGATCGACGATGTCGCCGCCCCGTGGATCAATCGCGAGGTCCAGCACGTCAGTGCGTACATGGATCAACTGAGCGCTGGCCTGGGCGTCGGCAACTGCGTTCGCTGAAGGTTCAGTACTCACGGCAGGGATATCTCCCTGCGCATTCTCTACAGCGCCAGTGACTGGAACAGTAGGTAGCTGCGCGGCCGAAGACTGCTCCTGGCGCGTTTCGTCAGGAATAACGGTCTGACCGTAGTCCTGGTTCCACTGCAAAACCATCAGGTAAGCAACGACTGCCAGGGCGACAAGCAGGATCGAGCGTTTGATATCCATGGTTACTCGGTCATCGATGATGAATTGGAGGGGGTGTTGGAAGGCACGGGATCATAGCCGCCCGGATTCCATGGATGGCAACGGCCAAGCCTGCATAGGCTCAGCCAGCCACCGCGCAGCAAGCCATGAGTTTCAATGGCCTCTTGTGCGTAGCAGGAGCAACTTGGGTAGAAACGACAGTGGCTGGCCATCATCGGACTGATGGCGTACCGGTAGAATCTAATGGGGACGAGTGCGAGCTTACGCATCAGCTACGTTGCTCTGGACCTGCTTGATGTCCGGCGCTGGCGTACGTGCCAAACGTCGCCAGAGTTTGGCAAATTGCTTTGCCAGTTCTGGATTATCCAGTTCCGCAAGGCCCTTGCGTGAGATCACCACGATGTCCCATCCCGTCAACTCCATCTGGTGGAGACGAAAGGTTTCACGCAGTTGCCGCTTGATGCGATTGCGTTCTACCGAGAGCTTGACGCTCTTCTTGCCAATTACCAGTCCGATTCGCGGATGTGGCAACTGATTTTCGCGCACCAGTAGCAGGACGTTCCTGCCCGGTAACTTGCCGTCAGGGGAGTCGAAGACAGCCTTGAACTGGCTCGGGGTGAGCAGACGCTTTTCCCGACCGAAGTCTCGACTCACTACCTGTTCCGACGTCTTCAGACTGCCAGACGCTTACGACCTTTGGCGCGACGACGCGAAAGGACGGCACGACCGTTCTTGGTGGCCATGCGGGCACGGAAACCGTGGGTGCGAGCGCGCTTGAGGGTGCTGGGTTGGAAAGTGCGTTTCATGATGCGTTACCTGGTGATCCGTTGCGGGCCGGAATGGCCCCCTTTTAAGAGACCGGCGATTGTAGAGAAGCCGCGCGGTGAGGTCAATTTCCAACCAGCGCCATTCATTCAGAAATTAATAGATAGAGAAAGAAGTTAAAGCTCTTCTTAATGCAGTGCTTATAGATGGTGGCACCATTTTCTGTGGATAGGTTCCTGTAGCCGCCGCAGCGCATGGCATACAGCGCTCCTAAACCTTCTGTGGAAACGGTGCGTTTGCCGTGTAAAGACACTGCGTTTCCTGTGGATAGAAGCGAAAGTTATGCACACCCCCAGATTACCGCCCGCTGTACACAGGCTTTTCCAATGGGCTCAGTCTTGTTTATCAACAGACCTCAGGAGGCTGGGTTCACCGATCGCCAAGCGTGGTTCAATGGTTGGTCGCCCACATAACTGTCCTTTGACTGTGGATAAGTGAGTGCTGCAAGGCTACAATAAGCTCCGTTTTAAGCGTTACAGCAGCTAGGAGAGTCCGTGTCGGTGGAACTTTGGCAGCAGTGTGTTGACCTCTTGAGAGATGAGCTGCCGGCCCAGCAATTCAACACTTGGATTCGTCCGCTTCAGATCGAAGCTGACGGAGATGAATTGCGGGTCTATGCCCCGAACCGATTCGTTCTCGATTGGGTCAACGAGAAATATCTTTCGCGCTTGATGGAGCTGTTGTCAGAACGTGCCACTGGAGCCGTGCCTGCAGTGTCTCTGCTGATAGGCAGCAGGCGGGTGGCTGCTTCACGGCCAACTGTCGGTTCCGTTCCTCGTTCGCAGGCGCAGGTTGGCGCTCCTGCCGCTGCTGCGCCGCCTGCAGCTTCGTTCAGCGAACCGATAGTTATGCCATCCGCTGAACCTATGGCAGCGCCTGCACCTAGCGCACCGGCGCGGCCCGCCGAACGCAACGTACAGGTCGAAGGTGGGCTCAAGCACACCAGTTATCTCAATCGCACCTTTACTTTTGAGAATTTTGTCGAAGGCAAGTCCAACCAACTGGCACGGGCAGCTGCCTGGCAGGTGGCCGACAATCCCAAGCATGGCTACAACCCGTTGTTTCTGTATGGCGGCGTAGGCCTTGGCAAGACTCACTTGATGCATGCCGTTGGCAATCATCTGCTAAAGAAGAACCCTAACGCCAAGGTGGTCTATCTGCATTCCGAGCGGTTCGTTGCGGATATGGTCAAGGCTCTGCAGCTCAACGCGATCAATGAGTTCAAACGCTTCTATCGGTCGGTGGATGCCTTGTTGATTGACGACATACAGTTCTTCGCCAAGAAAGAACGATCGCAGGAAGAGTTTTTTCACACGTTCAACGCGTTGCTCGAAGGTGGCCAGCAGGTAATTCTCACCAGTGATCGTTACCCTAAAGAAATTGACGGGCTCGAAGAGCGATTGAAGTCCCGCTTCGGCTGGGGGCTGACTGTGGCCGTAGAGCCGCCGGAGCTAGAGACCCGTGTGGCGATCCTGATGAAAAAGGCTGATCAGGCCAACGTCGAGCTTCCGCATGATGCTGCGTTCTTCATAGCCCAGCGCATTCGTTCGAATGTTCGGGAACTGGAAGGAGCTTTGAAACGTGTCATCGCCCATGCTCATTTCATGGGACGTGACATTACCATCGAGCTGATTCGCGAGTCGTTGAAAGATCTGCTTGCGCTGCAAGACAAGCTCGTGAGTGTTGATAACATTCAGCGCACAGTCGCGGAATACTACAAGATCAAAATATCGGACCTCCTTTCGAAACGACGCTCGCGTTCGGTCGCGAGGCCCCGCCAGGTCGCGATGGCTTTGTCCAAAGAACTCACCAATCACAGCTTGCCGGAAATCGGCGACGCCTTTGGTGGGCGCGATCACACGACGGTGTTGCACGCCTGTCGTAAGATTGCCGAACTTCGTGAATTGGATGCTGATATTCGCGAAGACTACAAGAATTTGCTGCGTACTTTGACAACCTGAACAGACTGCGGCCATTTAATAGGCAAGGGACCAGACCATGCATTTCACTATTCAGCGCGAAGCCTTGTTGAAACCTCTGCAGCTAGTGGCCGGCGTCGTCGAGCGTCGACAGACTCTACCGGTGTTGTCGAACGTCTTGCTGGTGGTCCAGGATCATCAGCTGTCGCTTACCGGCACTGATCTTGAGGTCGAGTTGGTTGGTCGTGTCGCCTTGGAGGATGCATCCGAGCCAGGCGAGATTACAGTGCCCGCGCGTAAACTGATGGACATCTGCAAAAGCTTGCAGCCTGATGCGCTTATCGATATCCGGCTGGATGATCAGAAGATTGTGATCAAATCCGGGCGCAGCCGCTTTTCGCTTTCAACTTTGCCGGCGAATGATTTTCCTACCGTTGAGGAAGGGCCTGGCTCGCTGAATTTCAGCGTTAACCAAGGCAAGATGCGTCGTCTGATTGAGCGTAGCAGCTTCGCCATGGCACAGCAGGATGTGCGTTATTACCTGAACGGTATGCTGATTGAGGTTTCGAGTGGAATGTTGCGTGCCGTCGCAACTGACGGACATCGTTTGGCGATGTGTTCGATGCAGGCCGGCATCGAACAGCCCGACCGCCATCAGGTGATCGTTCCCCGCAAGGGCATCCTCGAGTTGGCACGGCTTCTCACGGATCAGGACGGTGAAGTGAGTATCGTGCTTGGCCAACATCACATTCGCGCCACCACAGGCGAATTCACTTTTACCTCCAAACTTGTTGATGGGAAATTTCCTGACTATGAGCGTGTGCTGCCCCGCGGCGGTGACAAATTGGTGGTAGGTGAACGCCAGACGCTGCGTGAAGCGTTCAGCCGCACGGCCATTCTTTCCAACGAGAAGTACCGTGGTATCCGGCTGCAGTTGGAATCCGGTTTGTTGAAAATTCAGGCGAACAACCCTGAGCAGGAAGAAGCGGAAGAAGAAGTCGCGGTGGACTATACCGGCGGGGCTTTGGAAATAGGCTTCAACGTCAGCTATCTGCTTGATGTGCTGAGTGTCATGACAACTGATCAGGTCCGGCTGATTCTGTCCGATGCGAACAGCAGTGCCCTGCTTCAGGAGTACGACAACGACGACTCGGCCTACGTTGTTATGCCGATGCGCCTGTAATCCTTTATTGAATGTCCCTTAGCCGCATCTCCGTCACCGGCATTCGCAATTTGCAGCCGGTGACGCTAAACCCTTCCCCTCGAGTCAATATTCTCTACGGTGATAACGGTAGCGGGAAAACCAGTCTCCTCGAGGCTATCCATCTTCTTGGAATGGCTCGTTCGTTCCGCAGTACACGTCTAACTCCTGTCATTAGTCATGATCAGTCCAATTGCACAGTTTTTGGTCTGGTCGAGATGGCTAATGGTCAGTCAAGTGCCTTGGGTATATCCCGCGATCGCAACGGCGAAGCGCGCATCCGGATTAATGGACAGAGCGTTCGAAGCGCAACGGAATTAGCAGAAGCCTTACCGTTACAGCTGATCAATCCGGACAGCTTCCGCTTGCTTGAGGGTGCGCCCAAGCTCCGCCGCCAGTTTCTGGATTGGGGCGTGTTTCACGTGGAACCCCGCTTCATTAAGGCATGGCAGCGTCTCCAGCAGGCCCTGAGGCAACGTAACTCGTGGCTGCGACATGGTACACTTGACCCCGCTTCTCAGGAGGCCTGGAGCCGCGAATTAAGCGCTGCGAGCGATGAAATCGATGGGTACAGGCAGGCTTATATTCAGGCGCTGAAGCCGATATTCGAGGTCACTTTAGCTACGCTGTTAAACCTCGAAGGTTTTCAGCTGAGCTACTACCGCGGTTGGGATAAAGGCCGTTCTCTGAATGAAGTGCTTTCGGCTTCAATCGAACGCGACAGGCTCATGGGGCACACCCAGGCGGGACCTCAGCGGGCTGACCTTAGATTGCGAATTGCTAACCATAACGCGGCGGAGACTCTCTCTCGCGGCCAGCAGAAGCTGGTTGTGTGCGCGTTGCGGATTGCTCAAGGTCATCTGGTTAGTGAAGCCAAGCGCGACCAGTGTATCTACCTGGTCGACGACCTACCGTCCGAATTGGACGATCAGCACCGGCTTGCGTTGTGCAGGTTGCTTGAACAGCTGAATTGCCAGGTATTTATCACCTGTGTCGATTCGAACATATTGCGAGAAGGCTGGCGTTACGACACGCCGGTCTCAATGTTTCACGTGGAACATGGAGCGATAGTCCAGGACCACGGCCCCTCGGGAGTGAAGGCATGAGCGAAAACCACACGTACGATTCGTCCAGTATCAAGGTGCTCAAGGGCCTTGATGCCGTACGTAAGCGCCCCGGCATGTATATCGGCGATACGGACGATGGAACTGGTCTGCATCATATGGTCTTCGAAGTCGTCGATAATTCGATCGATGAGGCGCTGGCAGGTCACTGCAGCGATATTTCGATCACCATTCATGTCGATGAATCGATCAGCGTTCGTGATAACGGTCGTGGCATTCCGGTAGACATTCACGAAGAAGGCGTGTCTGCAGCGGAGGTCATCATGACTGTCCTGCACGCAGGCGGTAAGTTTGACGACAACTCTTACAAAGTTTCCGGCGGCCTGCATGGCGTGGGCGTTTCAGTAGTGAACGCCTTGTCGGAGGAGCTGATTCTGACAATTCGCCGGGAAGGTAAGGTTTGGGAACAGACTTACTGCCACGGCGTACCGCAAGCGCCGCTCGCTGCAGTCGGAGAAACCGAAGATTCGGGAACTGAAATTCACTTCAAGCCCTCGGCCGAAACCTTTCAGAACATTCATTTCAGCTGGGATATTCTTGCCAAGCGGCTGCGCGAATTGTCATTTCTGAATTCCGGCGTCGGGATCATATTGCGCGACGAGCGTAACGCCAAAGAAGAGTTGTTCAAGTACGAAGGTGGGCTGAGTGCCTTCGTGGCCTATCTCAATACCAACAAGACGCCGGTCAATGAAGTGTTCCACTTCAATGTCCAACGCGACGATGGTGTAGGTGTCGAGGTGGCGCTGCAGTGGAACGATAGCTTCAACGAAAATCTACTGTGCTTCACCAATAACATTCCCCAGCGCGACGGTGGAACCCATCTGGCCGGTTTTAGATCGGCGTTAACGCGCAACCTGAATAACTACATCGAACAGGAAGGGTTGGCCAAGAAGCACAAGGTTGCTACGACGGGTGATGATGCGCGCGAAGGCCTGACCGCGATCATTTCGGTCAAGGTGCCAGACCCGAAATTCAGCTCGCAGACCAAGGACAAGCTGGTCTCGTCCGAGGTAAAGACTGCCGTAGAGCAGGAGATGGGTAAGCACTTCGGGGATTTTCTGCTCGAGCATCCCAACGAGGCGAAGGCGGTAGTTGGCAAGATGATCGATGCTGCGCGAGCACGTGAAGCAGCACGCAAAGCGCGCGAGATGACTCGGCGCAAGGGCGCTTTGGACATCGCCGGCCTCCCCGGCAAGCTAGCCGACTGCCAGGAAAAGGACCCTGCCCTTTCCGAACTTTACATAGTGGAGGGTGACTCCGCGGGCGGTTCTGCCAAGCAGGGCCGCAACCGCAGGACCCAGGCCATCCTGCCGCTTAAGGGCAAGATCCTCAACGTCGAGAAAGCTCGTTTCGACAAGATGATTTCCTCGCAGGAAGTGGGCACCCTCATTACGGCACTCGGCTGTGGTATCGGTCGCGAAGAGTACAACATCGACAAGTTGCGCTATCACAACATCATCATCATGACCGATGCCGACGTTGACGGTTCGCACATTCGGACACTGCTACTGACGTTCTTCTTCCGCCAGCTGCCTGAGCTAATCGAGCGTGGTTACGTCTATATCGCACAACCGCCGCTCTACAAGGTCAAGCGCGGTAAGCAAGAGCAGTACATCAAAGACGACGAGGCGATGGACGAGTACCTGACCCAGTCGGCTCTGGAAGACGCCAGCCTGCACGTCAACGAGCACGCGCCGGGCTTATCCGGCGAGGCGCTGGAACGTCTGGTCAACGACTATCGTACCGTGATGAAAACCCTGCAGCGTCTTTCGCGTCTTTACCCGCAAGAGCTGACCGAGCATTTCATCTACCTGCCCAGAGTGACTGTCGAGCAGTTGGGTGATCACGCAGCGATGCAGGCCTGGCTAGAACCATACGCCGCGCTGCTGAAAGGCGTCGAACGATCTGGGCTGGCTTACAAGGCAAGCCTGCGGGAAGACAAGGAGCGGAATCTGTGGCTTCCAGAGGTTGAGATCATCTCGCACGGGCTCGCGAGCTATATCACCTTCAATCGTGATTTCTTCGGCAGTAACGACTACAAAACAGTTACTGTGCTGGGCGACAAGCTGAACAGCCTTCTTGAAGAAGGAGCCTATGTACAGCGTGGTGAGCGCAAGAAGCCGGTTACCACATTCAAGCAAGCACTTGATTGGTTGATGACCGAAGGCACGCGCCGTCACAGTGTTCAGCGATACAAGGGATTGGGCGAAATGAACCCTGATCAGCTGTGGGAAACCACGATGGATCCGGCGGTTCGGCGGATGCTCAAGGTCACCATTGAGGATGCCATTGCCGCGGACCAGATCTTCAATACCCTCATGGGGGACTCTGTAGAGCCACGTCGTGAGTTCATCGAATCGAATGCACTGGCTGTCTCCAACTTGGACTTCTGATAAAAGAAGAGAAGAGTAATCATCGAAAGCAGTACTAAGAAACCCGGCCTCGGCCGGGTTTTTTGTTTCACGTGGAACGTCGCCGTTCCGCCGAACATATAGTTTCGTTTAATCGTCCTGCTGCTTTTAATCAATTTTCCGGAACCCCCTCTGGCTCTTAAGCTAACTCCATCTAGATTCAACTGCTTCCTTTAATGAGCTTCTGAGTAAGGGGTAATCAACATGCTCGACAGCAACCTGAAATCGCAACTGAAAACCTACCTGGAAAAGGTCACCCAGCCGTTCGAGATCGTCGCGTCCCTCGGTGACGGCGCCAAGTCC
>NZ_JBCFXD010000020.1:0-52167 GCF_038562055.1 Stutzerimonas chloritidismutans
ACAGGGGCGTCGCCAAGCGGTAAGGCACCAGGTTTTGATCCTGGCATGCGTTGGTTCGAATCCAGCCGCCCCTGCCATAACCTTTCGGGGTTAGTACAGCCGGACAAGCACTTTTCAGGGTTACATCTACAGGGGCGTCGCCAAGCGGTAAGGCACCAGGTTTTGATCCTGGCATGCGTTGGTTCGAATCCAGCCGCCCCTGCCAAACATCACGAGAGCTGTTCAAAACGCCTGGCCTTTTGAACAGCTTTTTGTTTCATCGGATCCACCCTCAGGCAGGTACTGCGCGTGTCCAAGATGATGGTCTTCACGGGGAATGCCAACCCCGACCTGGCCCGGCGTGTTGTACGTCAGCTGCATATCCCTCTCGGTGACGCTTACGTCGGTAAATTCTCCGACGGCGAAATCAGTGTCGAGATCAATGAGAACGTTCGCGGTAAGGACGTCTTCCTGATTCAGCCGACCTGTGCTCCCACCAACGACAATCTGATGGAACTGGTTGTGATGGCAGACGCCTTCCGCCGGTCCTCCGCCACTCGCATCACAGCCGTCATCCCCTACTTTGGTTACGCCCGTCAGGATCGCCGCCCGCGCTCCGCACGTGTGCCTATCAGTGCCAAGGTCGTGGCAGACATGCTCGATGTGGTAGGCGTTAACCGCGTCCTCACGGTCGACCTGCACGCCGATCAGATTCAGGGTTTCTTCGACATGCCCGTGGATAACATCTACGGCTCGCCGGTCCTGGTTGATGACATCCAGGCTCAGCGCTTCGAGAATCTGATGATCGTCTCCCCCGATATTGGTGGCGTGGTGCGTGCTCGTGCCGTCGCCAAGTCGCTGGGTGTGGATCTGGCGATCATCGACAAGCGTCGCCCGAAGGCCAACCAGTCTGAGGTGATGCACATCATTGGCGATATCGAAGGTCGTACCTGCATCCTCGTCGATGACATGGTCGATACCGCCGGCACTCTGTGCCACGCTGCTACTGCTCTGAAAGATCATGGCGCTGCCAAGGTCTTTGCGTATTGCACACACCCGATTCTGTCCGGTCGCGCCATCGAGAACATCGAAGGCTCGGTTCTCGACGAACTGGTCGTGACCAATACCATTCCGCTGTCCGCAGCGGCGCAAGCCTGTACCCGTATTCGCCAGTTGGACATCGCGCCAATGGTGGCTGAAGCGGTTCGCCGCATCAGCAATGCTGAATCGATCAGCGCGATGTTCCGCTAAGCCCAACGCTTAGCCCCTTGCGCAGAACGAAAATGTGCCCCGCCTCGTGCGGGGCTTTTTGCCCAACCGCCCGGTAGCGCTGGTCGCGAGCGTTTCGGGTGCGTTGTTATCCTGGAGAAACACAATGACTGATTTCACCCTGAATGCCCAAGTGCGTTCCGACCTGGGGAAAGGTGCGAGCCGCCGCCTGCGTCGTAACGCCAGCCTCGTCCCGGCCGTCATCTACGGTGGCGACAAGGCCCCGCAGTCCATCAGCCTGCTGGCCAAAGACCTGGCCAAGATGCTGGAAAACGAAGCCTCCTTCAGCCACGTGCTGACCCTGAATGTCGACGGCCAGAACGAATCCGTTCTGATCAAGGCACTGCAGCGTCATCCGGCCAAGAGCTTCGTCCTGCACGCTGACTTCGTCCGCGTCGTCGAAGGTCACAAGCTGACCGCTACCGTTCCGCTGCACTTCATCAACCAGGAAACCTCGGTTGGCGTGAAGCAGCAGGGTGGCGAAATCCTGCACAACATCAACGAAGTCGAAGTGTCCTGCCTGCCGCAAGACCTGCCAGAGTTCATCGAGGTCGACATGGCCAAGGTTGAAGTCGGCCAGGTTCTGCACATGACCGACCTGACTCTGCCGAAAGGCGTTCAGCTGGTCGCCCTGGCACACGGCAGTGACCTGCCAGTTGCCAACGTTCACGCCCCTCGCGTGAGCAAGGAAGACACTCCGAAAGAAGAAGGCGCTGCCGAGTAATCCACTCGTCATCACCTGAGGAAGGGCCTCTGTCGTGACTGCCGTTAAACTGATCGTCGGCCTGGGTAATCCAGGCCCTGAATACGACCAGACCCGGCATAACGCAGGGGCCCTTTTCGTTGAGCGTCTGGCTGCCCACAAGGGCGTCAACCTCAGCGCCGATCGCAAGTATTTCGGCCTGGTCGGCAAGTTTCGCCATCAGGACGAAGATGTCCGCCTGTTGATCCCCACCACCTTCATGAACCGCAGCGGTCAGGCGGTGGCGGCACTGGCTGGATTTTTCCGTATTCCCCCCGAGTCCATCCTGGTTGCCCACGATGAACTCGACATGCCCCCCGGCATTGCCAAGCTCAAACAGGGCGGCGGCCATGGTGGGCATAACGGGCTTCGCGACATCATTGCCAAGCTCGGCAATCAGAATAATTTCTACCGCCTGCGTCTGGGCATCGGCCATCCAGGCCACAGCAGTCTGGTAACCGGTTATGTATTGGGCCGGGCGCCCCAGGCCGAGCGCGAAAAGCTCGACGCCAGCATCGACTTCACGTTCGACGTGCTACCCGAGATTCTTGCCGGTGACTGGACGCGTGCGATGCAGCGTCTGCACAGCCAGAAGGCCTGATCGAACTCGACGCGGGACCGCAAGACAAGGCAACGGCTGAGCGGAAAGCTTGCACTGCAGCGCATCACGAAGCCGTTTAACGCAGTTTGGCAACGCCGGTAGCGCATCCGCTGCCAGCCAGTACCGAGGCAAGACACCATGGGATTCAATTGCGGCATCGTCGGCCTGCCCAACGTCGGCAAGTCCACCCTGTTCAACGCGCTGACCAAGTCCGGCATCGCTGCGGAAAACTTCCCCTTCTGCACCATCGAGCCGAACAGCGGCATCGTACCGATGCCCGATCCGCGCTTGCAGGCCCTGGCTGAGATCGTCAAGCCCGAGCGAATCCTGCCGACCACCATGGAGTTCGTCGACATCGCCGGCCTCGTCGAAGGTGCCTCCAAGGGTGAAGGTTTGGGCAACAAGTTTCTCGCCAACATTCGCGAGACCGATGCCATTGCCCACGTGGTGCGCTGCTTTGAAGACGAGAACGTCATTCATGTCTCCAACTCGGTCGACCCCAAGCGCGACATCGAAATCATTGAGCTCGAGTTGATCTTTGCTGACCTCGACAGCTGCGAAAAGCAACTGCAGCGCGTCACACGCAACGCCAAGGGCGGTGACAAGGAAGCCGTCGCACAGAAAGCACTGCTGGAAAAACTGATCCCGCACTTCACCGAAGGCAAGCCAGCCCGCACCCTGCTGAAGAAACTGGGTGAGGACGAGATGCAACTGGCCAAGGGTTTCCACCTGCTGACCAGCAAGCCGGTGATGTATATCGCCAACGTTGCCGAAGACGGTTTCGAGAACAACCCGCATCTGGACGTAGTAAACGCCATTGCAGCCGAAGAAGGTGCCGTCGTGGTGCCGGTGTGCAACAAGATCGAAGCGGAAATTGCCGAGCTGGATGATGGCGAGGAAAAAGACATGTTCCTCGAATCGCTCGGCCTCGAAGAGCCTGGTTTGAACCGCGTGATTCGTGCCGGTTATGAACTGCTCAACCTGCAGACCTACTTCACCGCAGGCGTGAAGGAAGTCCGAGCCTGGACCGTGAAGATCGGCGCCACCGCCCCTCAGGGCGCCGGCGTGATCCACACCGATTTCGAGAAAGGCTTCATCCGCGCCGAAGTGGTCGCCTATAACGACTTCATTCAGTACAAGGGCGAAGCCGGCGCCAAGGAAGCCGGCAAATGGCGCCTGGAAGGCAAGGAATACATCATCAAGGACGGCGACGTGATGCACTTCCGCTTCAACGTGTAAGCGAAATCGCCAGCTCGGCATGCGCTGATCGCAACGCTCAAAAAGCCTCGCTCACGCGAGGCTTTTTGCATTCCGAGCCGCAAACTCGTCCTGCTGAACAGTCAGAAAAAGCGTCTGCGCCAGGCATCTGACTGACGACCGGTACGGAATCTGACCATCATCCGCGGAATATTCGCCCCGCTTGCGCGGTCGGAACAGGCAGACCTGCCGAAGCCGGAGCCCAGATGAACAGCCTCACCGAACCACCGCTACAGCACCTCGACGACGCTTTTTTCGACCGGGACGCGCAAATCGTCGCTCAGGCATTGCTCGGGACCGTGATTCGCCATTGCGTAGACGGTTTATGGTTGTCGGCGCGCATCATAGAGACTGAGGCCTACTACATCGACGAGAAAGCCAGTCACTCATCACTCGGCCACAGCCACTCGCGGCGTGCCATGTTCATGCCGGCCGGCCATCTTTATCTCTATTACTCACGTGGCGGGGACTCGCTCAATTTCAGCGTACAAGGGCACGGCAACGCCGTCTGCATCAAGGCCGGATATCCCTGGGTCGACTCGCTGTCAGGTGAAGCGTCCATCGAACGCATGCGCACCAACAGCCCCTCGGCCGCAGGCGGCCCACGTCCCCTGACCCGTCTCTGCTCCGGCCAGACACTGTTATGCAAGGCCCTGGGGCTGAAGGTTGCAGAGTGGAATGCCCAGCGCATGGACCCTGCCAGACTGCGCGTGGACGACATTGGCGCACGTCCGGACATCATCCAGACCACACGCCTGGGCATCCCCACCGGCCGTGACGAGCATCTGCCCTACCGCTTCGTGGATGCAGGCTTTGCCGCGCACTGCACACGCAATCCTCTACGCCGCGGGCAACAAGAAGGCCAGGATTACGCACTGCTGAGCCGCGAGTCATTGGCGGGCTAGTTTCTGGCTCAAACAGCCCTGACCAAACGAATTCGCGTGATCTCCGACGGCGCCCCAAAGCGCAGCGGTGGCCCCCAGTAACCAGTTCCGCGACTGATATAGATCTGCATTTCACCGACGCGCTGCAACCCTGCCACCCAAGGCTGCTGCCAGCGCACGAAATGCATCCAGGGCCAGAATTGGCCGCCGTGCGTATGTCCCGACAACTGCAGATCGCAGTCCAACTCCAATGCGGCCTTCGCTGAACGGGGCTGGTGCGCCAGCAGGAGGCGAGGCACATCGTCGGGCGCACCGGCAAATGCTGCGACCGGATCGCTGCGATGGCTGGGCCGGAACAGCTCCGCGGAATAATCGGCAATGCCTGCGAGCACCATACCTGCATCGCCGTGCTCGAGCTGAACATGACGATTGAGCAGCACGGCCATACCCAGCCGCTCGAACTCGGCAATCCAGCTGTCCGCACCGGAGTAGTACTCGTGATTGCCGGTCACCACATACGTGCCATGGCGCGCGCTTAGCTGCGCCAAAGGCGCAATGTCATCGGCCAAATCGGCAACGCTGCCATCTACCAGATCACCGGTGATCACGATGAGGTCCGGCGAAAGCCCGTTGACCCGCCTGACGATCGCATCGATATAACCCTGCTTGATCGTCGGCCCCACGTGGATGTCGCTGAGCTGCACAATGCTGAAGCCCTCCAGCGCTGGCGGAAGATTACGCAGCGCGATGTTGCGTTCAACCACACGAGCCGTTCGCCGCGCATTGAGCACACCGAACAGGGTGACCGCTGCCACCGCAACGATGACGGCCAACGCCGTGACTCGCCCAATAGCAGCCGACTCCCAACCGAGCAACGAGGCCAACACCAAAACAAAGGCGCGCAGCAATGCAAAGATCGCCAGGCTGGAAAAGATGCCCATCGCCAACAATCCGGACCACGCCAGCAGCGCACTTCCCGCGCCGCGCACCAGAACGCCGAAACGCATCAGCACAGCCGAGAGCACGAGATAGCCCCATGCCAAGACGCTGCCGAACAGTCCGAGGGAAAGATCTGGAATCAGCGTGACACCGACGAACACATGCAAGCCAATCAGCAGCGCAACAACCGACAACCGCCTTTTCATGCGTCAACGTCTCTTGAGCAAGGAAGGACATGTTCCTACACACCCTGGCCGCAGGCGGCGTAACGGAACCGAAAAGAACTTGCAGCGCGCTTATCCCTAGGATGTCCTCAATACCCCTGTGCCTGAGGCATAGGCCATAGACGTTCCGGCCAGCGCCGACGGTAATAGACGTGGGCTGTCACTAAGAATTTACCCACCCGTTCAAATCCTATCCGCTGAGCGGGCCGGATTGATTCGGCGGCCAGAACGCTTGGATACCAGCGGACAGACACAACCGCAAGCAAATGATTGATCGAGCTTAAAGCGCAGCTGCCCAGCCACCTTGATGCAGAGCCGGAACGCCTGCCTCACAAGTTGCACGCCTCCGGCACGGCTTGAACCATCATAAGCACAACCTAACCCAGCTACATCACGCCAGGATCAGGCATCGGGTCCGGGGGTGGCGGTTCCTTTTCCAGCTGCTCAAGTACTCCCTCCGGCAGAACACCACCATCGTCCAGCTCGGTGTCACTCTCGGCGTCGTCGAGGTCATTCATCGGCGATTGGTCCGCCAGCCAGGGATGCATCGGCGGATCGCTTGGAAGGGGAATGCTGAGCATGATTGATCTCCTCACATAGGTGCCTGAAGGATTAGGCAGCCCCGGTACTGCATCGTTCGGACCGGTCATCCATGACTCGTCCAGGCATGTTCACCCAGGACTCACTCCGGGAATTAAAGAAAACGGCTAATCGCACAGCCAGCGCGGTATTGCGGGAGTAGACCGCTTGGACCGGCTGGAACCCCCTGACGTTCGACTCGACTCGACTAGCACAAGCGCGATCACCTTGCCGCCAACCTCCAGGCGCAAGTGCTGCAAATGGCATACGAACAGATGCAGCAGATCGCCGCGCCCGACCGCAACGAGCGCATGGCCACCCCAGGACACTCGCCAAACGGGGTTGATCGACAGCGCACCGGCAGCGGTCGGACCGGCGGCATAAGCATTTGAAAAAGCAGGTAGAAAAAGCCCACCCGGAGGGTTGACACACAACCGCGCGGCGCGAATAATGCGCGCCACTTGGCTACGTAGCTCAGTTGGTTAGAGCATAGCATTCATAATGCTGGGGTCCGGGGTTCAAGTCCCTGCGTAGCCACCAAATTAAAGAAAGGGTTCAGCGAAAGCTGAGCCCTTTTTTTGTGCCTGCCGTTTAGCCAGCCACACCGAGAGTGCCCCATGAGAGACGACTTCGACAACATCCGCGCCGAACGCGAAACACCCTATCGCACCGCTGCCGCCCATACCAACCAGCATGCCGGTCTCTGGAAACAGATCGCGATCGGCATCGTGGTTGGGCATCTGTCCTTGGGGCTGATTGGAGCGGTGGTCTGGATGGTGGCGACGCAGCTGCTTGTAGGGGATCTGCAGATCGTCATACCGTGGACGGGACAGTCTCAGGGATGATGGGGTTGTTTTGACTGACCTGTGCAATTCTTAGCACGTAGAAATTCATCTGTCCCATCCTCGCAGCCACCAGAGCAGCGACGACGACTAGCACCCAACGATCAGTCAGCGACCGCGGAGCCGCCCGAAGAAAAGGTCAGCTACGAAATGAACAAGGTCCCCCTACAAATAGGGGCGAACCATAAGCAGTCCCGCTGCGCTCGCATAGTGGCTTTGAGCATCCAAATTTGGCGTGCGCGCCCACAGTCAGCGCTTGGCGACGGCTCAGGAACTATACACAGGGCGCCCAGTCTATCTCGCATTCGCCGCCCCGGCCAATGATGGCTGCAAGTGCCGAGCCTGACGCTCGATCGCACCATCAGCGTTAAGTCGCCATTGTCCAGACTGCCGATATTGACCCTTACAGGATAAAGGAATGAATGTATCAGTAGTCTTGCTGGCGCTTACTGTCGCCAGTTTTCTAGTTGGCTTCCTGCGTGATTTGTTCATCGCCAAGGCCTTCGGTCTGAGTTGGGAAGCAGATCTGATTTTCGTCGCGCTGATTCTGCCGCTGTTCTTCGAACAGTTTTTCGGCCTGGCTCTGCGCGACGCCATGATTCCTTACCTTCAAAAGCTGCGCAGCCAGTCCGAGGCGCTGTTCCAAGCGGTTAGCCGTTGGTTGTACTGGCGCGTGATGCTCATGGGCGCGGCGGCCAGCACGCTGGCGGTAATCGGCAGCTACTGGATACTCGGCGCACTGGCACCCGGCTGGACCGATGTTCAGGTTGTGAGTGGCCAGGTGGTGTTCAGCGTGGGCGCCCTACTGGTCGCTGTTCAGGCGGCGCTCTACTGCCAGGGTGCGCTGCTCAACATGGACGAAATTTTCATACTGCCGATGATCCGCACCCTGCTGCTCAATACCGGCGCGATCATCGGCATTCTGCTGTTCCAGCCAACCGGCATGGTCATCTTTATCGGTATGCTGCTGCCCCAGCTGGCTCTCATCGTGGTCCAGCATCGCCGCATCGCCTACCTACGCGGCGGCGACAAGGTGGAGACGGCGGGACACGCGAGCGGTTTCGGCCTGGCGTTCGCACCGGTATTGCTTGCGGCGGGCGCCCAACAGAGCTGCGTACTTGCCGAACGGATGTTCGCCTCTTTTCTCGACGAGGGCAGCATCACCATGTTGTCCTTCGCGTTCCGCATCGTCACCATCCCCTTGACGCTCTATGCCCTGTCGGTCCTCTCAGTTCTGTTTCCGCGGATGGTCTCGAGCTGGGCCAACGGCAACTTCGCCGAACATGGCACGATGATTCGCAAAGGGCTGCTAGCAACCATGCTGTTCTTGGTGCCTGCCAGCGTGGTGCTCTGCTCGTTTCCGCAGAGCGTGGTCGCTGTATTACTGGAGCGCGGCCAATTCGGCGCTACCCAGACCGAAGCCACCGCGTCGCTGGTAGTGCTCTACGCACTGGGGTTGCCGGCAATGGGACTGGCACTGCTGTGGGGACGAGCGCTGTTGGCGCAGCAACGGTCGCGTGTGTTCCTGGTCGTCACGCTAGTCAGCTCGACAGTGACGGTCAGCCTAGACGCGCTGTTTTACCGTCCATACGGCGCCGAGGGCCTGGCCCTGGCATTTTCCAGCGGCGCTGCATTGCAGGCTCTACTGATGGGGCTCTACGTCTACCGGGCATCGCCGGCCGGCCTGGCCTTAACCATGCTGCTGCGCTGGGTTGCAATCGCCGCGGCCGTCGCCACCGCACTGCACTGGTTGCCGATGCCCCATGGCCTGTTGCAACTTGTCCTCTACATTCTGCTGGTGCTGGTCGCCTTCGCTGGCGGGGTGGTTATGCTTGGTGAGCGGGACCTGTTCAAGCCTGCATACTGGTCGCTGAGCAAGAACTGACGCGGGCCTATGCCGCCAACTCTTCCGAGTATGCCGGTGTCCAATTGCAGGCGCGCGAGTCGGCCCTGGCCTTCAAACGGGACGAGCGCCTGCAGCGTGTCGGCGCCTGAGCGAGGCCGACGCTTGCCACATTCGTGCGCAGGCCGGCGTCAGGCCGGACAACAAGGTGCCCGCGCAAATCGCCCTTACGATCATCGCCGACATCCTGTGCGGGTTTCACGGTAAGCAGCACGCTGCGCTGTGAACTGGATTGGCGACGGCCGCGTAAGACTCGGCGCGAGCGTCGTGTGCCTTTGCTTCGTCGCTTGGCCAGACTCTAGATCGGCGCTTCGATCCCCAGCACGCGCATGCGCCGGTACACCGTCGGGCGTGACACACCCAGCTCTCGCGCCACTGCGCTGACGTTCCAGCGGTGCCGACGCAGCTGGTCGCGCAGTGCTGACGCCGAGTCGGGCTCGGCGGCAGCTGCCGACTGACGACAGCGCGCCAGAATCGGAGGCAGGCATTCGTCCGGCAGATCCTGCACGGTGATTTCGTCGTCCTCACAGGTCGCCAGCGCATACTGCAATGCATTGCGCAGCTCGCGGATGTTCCCCGGCCAAGGGTAGGCCAGTAGCGCACTCATCGCATCGCCGCGCAGGTGCGGGTTGCCGGGGCGGCCTTCGGCGAGCTCGGCGAACACGCGCTCGATGAGAAAGCCCTTGTCGGCGCGCTCGCGCAGCGGCGGCAGCTTCAGCGCCGCGCCGTTCAGGCGGTAGAACAGGTCCTCACGAAACGTCCCGCTCTCGACCATCTGCCGCAGGTCGCGGTGGCTGGCGGCAACCACGCGGATGTCCACCTTCACCGGTTTCTCAGCGCCCAGCGGCATCACTTCCTGCTCGGCCAGCACCCGCAACAGCCGGGTCTGCAAGTGCAGCGGCATGTCTCCAATCTCGTCGAGGAACAGCGTGCCGCCGTCGGCCTGCTGGATCAGCCCGCGCATGCCCTTGCTGCGCGCCCCGGTAAAGGTCCCCGGGGCATAGCCGAACAGTTCACTCTCGATCAGCGATTCGGGCATCGCGCCGCAGTTGATCGCCACGAAGGGTTTGCTGCACCGGCTGCCGCTTTCATGCAGCGCCTTGGCCAGTCGTTCCTTGCCGGTCCCGGTCTCCCCATTGAGCAGCACGTTCAGCGGCTCGCTGCACAGGCGCTTGGCACGGGTGAGCATCTTGCGCATCACCGGGTCGTCGTCAGCGAGAGCATCGAGCGCGGCATGCCCTCCGGGCGCGCTGCGTTCGGTCGGCGCAGCGCTCTGGCGGCGCGGCTCCATCAGGGCGGCGAAAAACAGCTGGTGACGGTGGGTGCGAAAGGCGCGCACCTGATCGTGACTGGCGTAGGGAATGCTGAGCACGTCGCTCAACTCGCAATCGAACAACTCATCGACCCGCGTGTGCGCCAGGGTGCCAAAGGGGCCCGGCATCATCAGGCCGTGCTCGGCCAGCAGGCCGCGCGCGGCGGTGTTGCCAGCCAGCAATTGGCCGTCGTCACCCAGTGCCAGCAAGTAGCGACGGTTGATCAGCACGAACTCGCGTGAACCGTCGAAACAGAGGATCGGCCGCTCGCGGTACACGCGCATGAAATAGGCGTCTTCGATCATCCGTGCGTACTGCTTGACCAGCTGTAGCGCGAAGGTCTGAGAGTCCTTTGTGGGGGGCGAGTGCAATGCCGAGATGTCCAGCACGGCTAGCAGCTGCCCGTGCGGATTGAACATGGGCACGGCGGTACAAGTGAGGTTGGTATGCCAGACGCTGAAATGATCCTGCTGATGGCAGGTCAACGCCTGCTGTTCCTTGATACAGGTGCCGACCGCACAGGTGCCAGCGTGGTCCTCACCCCAGTCCGAACCAAGGAACAGGCCGGTCTTGCGATGCGCCTTTTCATCGGCCGGATCGCCGAGAAACTGCACGGCGATGCCACGGTTGTCGGTCAGCAGGATCACGTACCCAAGCTCGGCGATCTGCCGGTAGAGCTGCTCGACGCCCGCGCGGGCCACATTGATCAGCTCGTCGGCCTGATCCTGATGTTCACGCAGCACCTGCCGCGGCACGAAACGGGCCTCGGCCGGGTGCGCGGGGTCCAGACCATAGTCATGTACGCAGCGGCGCCATGAGCGCGCGATGATCGGATCGCGATCACCGGGCAGGTGCGGCGCATTGGCCAGGGACAGCACGGCATCGATATGACTGACAGGACCGGACAGCAGGTTCATGCCTCCTCCTTGAAGCGCTCGCACCAGACCTGACGCGGGCGACTCCAGCAATACATTTTATTGTTGTGCAATAACGTCAGGATAAACCATTAACCCGAACAGACCAGCCTGAACTTTAGAAGCACGTTGCCTGTTCAGGTTTTTTCCTGCGTACTGTAAAACGCTTTACAGCGCGTTACAGGTGTAAAGCTAAGAGTGTTTTACACATCAAATAACAAGCCGTCATAAATTTAAATAAAAACGATATTTATCAAAAACTTATATAACATATAAACGCTATTGAAGAGTTGGCATGACACCTGCTCGTACTGTTTTGCGGAACACCTTCTTCGCATAACAAGATCGCCAGCATTCCGATCATCCTGGAACTGCCGGTAATAATCAGGAGTTATGTCATGCACGATTCAGCTCGCCCGCACGGCACGCTAAACCGGCGACGTTTTCTATCCCTCTCCAACCAGTCGATGCTGGCATTCAGCTTGTCGCAACTGATTCCAATAACGCTGCTTGCCGAAGAGCAGCGGGCAGACCTCCCCGCAGGCTTGTTGCGCATGGGCCGTGACGTCTTCCCCCATGCGTTCATCAGCGACCACCACTATGTGCAGCCCTTGTTCGGCCTGCTGGACGAGCAGCCTGCGCTGGTCGCTCGCGGCCTGGACGAACTGCAGCAGCAGGCGCGCCAGGCCCATGGCTCTCCATTCGAACAGCTCGACGAGGCCGAGCGGGTGGCCCTGCTGACCGACATCGAGAACACCCCCTTCTTCAAGGCCGTGCGCAGCAGCCTGATGTTCGGCCTGTACGACAACAAGGCGCTGTTTCCGCTGTTCGGCTACGAGGGTTCGTCCTGGGAGTACGGCGGTTACGTCAACCGTGGCTTCGACGACCTGAACTGGCTCTGAACGCCCGCGCGCACAAGCTAACAACAAGAACAAGATGAGGAATACCCCATGGCAACTTTTGCCCAGGACGACGATGGCGTCGTGGTGATCATCGGCTCCGGTGCCGGCGGCGGGACGCTCGCCAACGCGCTGGCCAAACAGAAAATTCGCAGCGTGGTACTCGAAGCCGGTAAACGATTCAGCCTGGACGATATCGAGAACGACGAATGGGCCATGTTCAAGAAGATCTCCTGGCTCGATAAACGCCAGGCCGCCGGTGGCTGGCACCTCGCCGAGAACAATCCGACCCTGCCCGCGTGGATCGTCAAGGCGGTCGGCGGCAGCACGGTGCACTGGGCCGGGATCGCCCTGCGATTCCGCGATTTCGAATTCAAGATGCAGAGCATCAACGGCGACATCGCCGGTGCCAACCTGCTCGACTGGCCGGTGACGCTGGAAGAGATGGCGCCTTGGTACGAGAAGGCCGAGAAGCACATGGGCGTGACCGGGCCGAGCACCGGCATGGCCTATCACCCGTGGCACAACTCCTTCAAGGTGCTCGCCACCGGTGCCAAGCGGGTCGGGTACAAGGAGATCCTCTCCGGGCCGATGGCGATCAACACCGAACCCTACGATGATCGCGCGGCCTGCCAGCAGATCGGCTTCTGCATGCAGGGCTGCAAGATGGGCGCGAAGTGGTCGACGCTCTACACCGACATCCCCCGCGCCGAAGCCAGCGGCTACTGCGAGGTGCGGCCGCAGTCGATGGTGCTACGCATCGAGCACGACGCCAAGGGTCGCGCCAATGCCGTGGTCTACGCCGATGCCCAGGGCAACCTGCAGCGGCAGAAGGCGCGAGTGGTGTGCGTGGCGGGCAACTCCATCGAATCGCCGCGCCTGTTGCTCAACTCCGCCTCGTCAATGTTCCCCGACGGGCTGGCCAACGCCTCCGGCCAGGTCGGGCGCAACTACATGACCCACACCACCGCAGGCATCTTCGCGGTGATGCCCAAGCCGGTGAACATGCACCGTGGCACCACCTGCGCCGGGGTGATCTCCGACGAATCCTACAACGATCCGTCGCGCGGCTTCGTCGGTGGTTACCGGCTGGAGATCCTCGCCCTCGGCCTGCCCTTCCTCTCCGCCTTCCTCGACCCGACACCTCGGGGCTGGGGCAAGCAGTTCGCCTCGCGGATGGAGAAGTACAACCACATGTCCGGCGTCTGGCTATGCGGCGAAGACCTGCCGCTGGAGAGCAACCGCATCACCCTGCACGCCACCGAGAAGGACCAGTACGGCCTGCCGATTCCGGTGGTGACCAAGAGCGACCACCCGATGGACGCCGCCATGCGCAAGCACGGTGTCGCCGCCACCGCCAAGTGCTACGAGGCCGCCGGCGCCACCGACATCATCGAGCTGCCGCCCTACCCGGCCAGCCACAACATGGGCACCAACCGCATGAGCGCCAAGGCCCGCGACGGCGTGGTGAACAAGTGGGGCCAGAGCCATGACATTCCCAACCTGTTCGTCTCCGATGGCAGCCAGTTCACCACCAGCGGCGGCCAGAACCCCACCCTCACCATCGTCGCGCTGGCCCTGCGCCAGGCCGAGCAGATCGGCCGTCTGCTCAACGAACGCACGATCTGACCCGCCACTACCAGGGAGTCCACCCATGACCCAGCCCCACAACTCGCAGCGCCTGTGGATGTATGAGCAGATGCTGACCAGCCGCTACATGGAGGAATCCATCGAGCGCATCTACATGGAAGGCAAGACGCCAGTGTTCAACATGGCCAAGGGGCCGATCCCCGGCGAAATGCACCTTTCCAATGGCCAGGAGCCCTGTGCCGTGGGCGTCTGCGCCCATCTGAACGCCGAAGACATCGTGACCGCGACCCACCGCCCGCACCACATCGCCGTGGCCAAGGGCGTGGACCTCAACGAGATGATGGCCGAGATCTTCGGCAAGGCCACCGGCCTGTCCGGCGGGCGCGGCGGGCACATGCACTTGTTCGATGGCCGGGTGAATTTCTCCTGCTCCGGGATCATCGCCGAAGGCATGGGCCCGGCGGTCGGCGCGGCGCTGTCGCGACAGATGCAGGGCAAGCCCGGCGTGGCCGTGTCCTTTATCGGCGAGGGCGCTGCCAACCAGGGCGCCTTCCACGAAACGCTGAACCTCGCCGCGCTGTGGAAGCTGCCGGTGGTGTTCGTCATCGAGGACAACGCCTGGGGCATCTCGGTGGCCAAGGCCAGCGCCACCTGCATCGCGCAGCACCACGTACGCGCGGCGGCCTACGGCATGCCCGGTGTGTTCGTCGAGAACAACGACCCGGACGGCGTGTTCCGCGCCGCCGGTGAAGCCATCGAGCGCGCCCGCGCCGGTGGCGGCCCGACCCTGATCGAGATCGAGACCTACCGCCTGGCCGGCCACTTCATGGGCGACGGCGAAACCTACCGCCCCGAGGGCGAGAAGGACGGCCTGATGAAAAAGGACCCGATCCCCGGCTACCGCCAGCGCCTGATCGACGAAGGCGTGATGAGCGAAGCGCAGGCCGAAGAGATCGCCGCACGCGCCCGCGGGCGTATCGACGAAGCCGTGCAGTTCGCCCGCGAAAGCCCCTACCCGCGGCCGGAAGAGGCGCTGGAACAGGTCTTCGTGTGAGCCCATCCGAAAACAACAAGAGGAACGCCCGATGAACAGCCAAGCCACCATGACCGCCGCCGTCTGGCACGGCCGCAAGGACATCCGCCTGGAACAGGTCCCGCTGCCCGGCGCGCCGCAACCGGGCTGGGTGCAGATCCGCGTGCACTGGTGCGGCATCTGCGGCTCCGATCTGCACGAATACCTCGCCGGCCCGGTGTTCATTCCGGTGGATGCGCCGCACCCGCTCACCGGCATCAAGGGCCAGTGCATCCTCGGCCACGAGTTCTGCGGCGAGATCGTCGCCACCGGTGAAGGCGTCGAGGGTTACGCGCCGGGCGACAAGGTCGCCGCCGATGCCTGCCAGCACTGCGGTCAGTGCCGTTTCTGCAAGACCGGCCAGTACAACCTCTGCGAGCAGCTGGCCTTCACCGGCTTGATGAACAACGGCGCCTTCGCCGAACTGGTCAACGTGCCGGCCGAACTGCTCTACCGCCTGCCGGAAGGCTTTCCGCTGGAGGCCGGTGCGCTGATCGAACCGCTGGCCGTCGGCATGCACGCGGTGAAGAAGGCCGGCAGCCTGCTCGGCGAAACGGTTGTGGTGGTCGGCGCCGGCACCATCGGCCTGTGCACCATCATGTGCGCCAAGGCTGCGGGCGCCGGCCAGGTGATCGCCCTGGAGATGTCCGCCGCACGCAAGGCCAAGGCGCTGGAAGTCGGCGCCAACCGAGTCATCGACCCCAGCGAGTGCGACGCCATCGCCGAGATCAAGGCGCTCACCGGCGGCTACGGTGCCGGCGTCTCCTTCGAGTGCATCGGCCACAAGTCCACCGCCAAGCTCGCCATCGACGTGATCCGCAAGGCCGGGCGCTGCGTGATGGTGGGCATCTTCGAGGAGCCCTCGGAATTCAACTTCTTCGAGATCGTCGCCACCGAGAAGCAGGTGATCGGCTCGCTCGCCTACGCCGGTGAATTCGCCGACGTCATTGCCCTGATCACCGACGGCCGCATGGACGTCACCCCGCTGATCACCGGCCGCATCGGCCTGGACAACATCCTCGAACAGGGCTTCGAGGAGCTGGCCAACCACAAGGACCGCAACGTCAAGATCATCGTCAGCCCCGCCGCACTGGCCGGCTGAGCAGGAGAACCCCATGACCACAGCCGTAAAAGAAAGAAAGCTCACTATCGCCCGTGCCATGGCCGAAGCCGTGGCCCAGGAAATGCGCCTGGACCCGAAGGTGTTCGTGATGGGCGAGGACATCGGCCAGCTTGGCGGCGTGTTCGGCAACACCCGCGGGCTGTATGACGAGTTCGGCAAGACGCGCATTCGCGACACGCCGATCTCCGAGACGGCCTTCATCGGCGCCGCCGTGGGCGCCGCCTCGGACGGCATGCGGCCGATCGTCGAGCTGATGTTCGTCGACTTCTTCGGCGTCTGCATGGACGCCATCTACAACCTGATGGCCAAGAACACCTACTTCTCCGGCGGCAAGGTGCCGGTGCCCATGGTGCTGATGGCCTCCACCGGCGCCGGCTACTCGGATGCCGCTCAGCACTCGCAATGCCTCTACGGGACCTTCGCCCACCTGCCGGGCATGAAGGTGGTGGTACCAAGCAACGCCTACGACGCCAAGGGGCTGATGACTGCGGCCATCCGCGACGACAACCCGGTGGTGTATCTCTTCCACAAGTCGCTGCAGGGCATGGGCTGGTTGGGCACCGAGAAAGGCGCCACGGTGCCGGTGCCGGAGGAGCCCTATATCGTCGAGATCGGTAAGGCGAAAACGGTACGTGAAGGGCGCGACGTCAGCCTGGTCAGCCTCGGCGTAGGTGTCCACCACGCCCTGCGCGCTGCCGCGCAGCTGGAAAAGGACGGCGTCAGCGCCGAGGTCATCGACCTGCGCAGCCTGGTGCCGCTGGACCGCGAGCACGTCATCGCCTCGGTTAGGAAAACCGGCCGGCTGATCGTGATCGACGAGGACTATCACAGCTTTGGCGTCAGCGGCGAAATCATCGCCAGCGTCGTCGAGCACGACATCGGCATACTCAAGGCGCGCCCGCAGCGGGTGGCCTTCCCCGACATCCCCATCCCCTTCACCCCGGTCATGGAGCAATGGGCCCTGCCTAACGCCGACAAGATCGTGGCCGCCTACCACGCCATGCATAAGGAATGACGTTTATGAGTACCCCCATCGTGATTGCAAACGACCTCTGGGAAGGCGACGCCGAAGCGGTGATCACCTCCTGGCTGGTCAGCGACGGCGCCGAAGTGGCCGCCGGTGATCTGGTCGCCGAGGTCATGTCGGAAAAGGCCCAGTTCGAGATCGAGGCGCCGGCTGCCGGCGTGCTGAAGATCATCGAGGAAGAAGACGCGGTGATCGCCAAGGGCGCGGTCATCGCCCAGGTGGAATAGCCATGACTCGACTGGAAATCCTGCCCGAGCGCGCGCCCGAACGAGTGCCGCTCAAGGGCATGCGCAAGATGATCGCGGCGAAGATGCACGAAAGCCTGCAGACCACCGCGCAGCTGACCCACCACAGCGAATGCCGGCTGGATGCGCTGAAAACCCGTCGCGCCGAGCTGAAGGCCGAGGGCAGCGCGGTGTCCGTGCAGGACCTGTTGCTACTCAAGGTGGTCGAGACGCTCAAGGCCCATCCCGGCCTGAATGCCACGCTGGAGGACGAGGTGATCCACCAGCACGCGGCGGTGCATCTGGGTCTCGCCATCCCGCTGCCGGGCGATCTGCTGGTCGCCCCGGCGCTGTTCGATGCCGAACAGCTGGACGGTGAAGGCCTGTGCCAGGCACGCAAGGCGCTGGTGGACAAGGCTTTGGCCGGCAAGCTGTCGGTCAAAGAGCTGACCGGCGCCACCTTCACCGTGTCCAACCTGGGGCTGTCGCGGGTGCACCACTTCACGCCGATCCTCAATCCGCCACAGGTGGCCATTCTGGGGGTTGGCGGCATTCAGCGGCGGCTGGAACTCGGGCCCAGCGGCGAACTGGTGGACGTCGAGTGGATGGGCCTGTCGCTGACCTTCGACCATCGCGCTGTCAACGGCTCGCCCGCCGCAGAGTTCCTCGATGATCTCTGTCGGCGCATCGAGGGGTACGCGGCATGAACGGCATCGCCCGGTTCAGCGTGGGCGCCGGCCTGAATGCCGAGCGGGCGTTGTTGCAGCGCGTTTGCGACGGGTTGTTCGACTGCCAGCTGCTGCTCTGGCGCCCCACCGGTCAGGCGCTGGTGATGCCCGGAAGCTTCGAGCGCCGGCCCGGTTTTGCTCTGGCCAGCCAACGCTGCGCGGCGCAGGGCTGGCCGATCCTGCTGCGTGATACCGGCGGCGAGCCGGTGCCGCAGTCCTCGGCCGTGCTCAACATCGCGTTGGCCTGCGCCTTGCCGGCTGGCGACGAGACCGGCAACCGCATCGACATCGCTTACCAGCGGCTGCTCGAACCCCTGGCCCTGTGGCTGGCGGAGAACGGCCTCAAGGCCGGTGTCGGTGCGGTGCTTGGCGCCTTCTGTGACGGCCGCTTCAACCTCACGCTGGAAGGCCGCAAGCTGGCCGGCACCGCCCAGCGCTGGCGCCGCAGCCGCGATGGCAGACCGGTAGTGCTGGCGCACGCCGCGCTGCTGATCGAGGACTGGCGCGAGCCCATGGCCGACGTGGTGAACCGCTTCTACCACGCCTGTGCCAGCGACCTGCGCTGCCAGGCGGGGAGCCATCTGGCGCTCGCCGAGCGACTGGCCGACGCCTGGGCAACCGCTGCTTCCCTGCCCGAGTGCTACCAGCGCGTCCTCGCCTGGCAGGGCCTGGAACTCGGCGCCCGCACTAGCACCTATGCGCCCGAAGGCCTCGCCGCCGGACAGCACTCCCCCTTGCTTTGAATAACAACAACACGGCTGGCCATCCGGTCCGGCCCTGCACCGGAGGAAACACCATGAACCATCCCATCCCTACCCCGCCCAGAGGCAGCTTGCCCGGCCAGCGCGGCATCCAGCACTTCGGCCTGACGGTGCCCAACCTTGATGAGGCGGTGGGCTTCTTCTGCGAAGTGCTGGGTTGCGAGCCATTCTTCGAGTTTGGCACCTTCGCCTTCGATGACGACTGGATGAACGAGCACCTCAATGTCCATCCGCGTGCCGTCATCCGGAACTTCCAGATGCTGCGCTGCGGCAATGGCACCAACCTTGAGGTGTTCGAGTATTCGGCACCGGACCAGGCCGGCTCGCCACCGAAGAACAGCGACATCGGCGGCCATCACCTGGCGTTCTACGTCGACGACATGGACGCAGCGGTGGCTTTTCTCAGGGAGCGCGGCATCCGCGTACTCGGCGAGCCCTCGACCTTTACGGACGGGCCGGGCAAGGGCCTGATCTGGGTGTATTTCCTCGCGCCGTGGGGCCTGCAGCTGGAGCTGGTCAGCTTTCCCGAGGGCATGGCATACGAACAGGGACGTAGCCGCCTGCTCTGGGACCCGCGCGCGCCCGCCCGCTGAGCACAACGCCGGCTCGCCGTCGAGGGCCGGCCCGACCTCACCCAAGGATCAGAACACCGACAACACGCCTGCGCTTCGGCAGCCGCGTTGTTGCCGCCGGCCGGTTCACGCCTGCCCACGCAGCCGAGCGCTCAACCGAGCAGTCCCTCCTCGGCGACTGGAACGGCGATCCCTCGATGCTGAGGCCCGTCTCAGGCTCAGGGCTTGGGCAGATAACCCGGCAATGCTTCCAGCCGCCTCATCCAGCGGGCGACGTGGCTGTAAGGCGTGAGATCCACATCGCCTTCCGGCGCCAGCACCACATAGGGGTAGACCGCGCAATCGGCGATGGTGGGCCGGTCGAGCGCCAGCCAGTCACGCTGCTGCAGATGGTCGTCCAGCTGTTGGAGCACTTCCGGTGCCTTCGCCAGCGCCGCGGCCTTGTCCAGCGGATAGCCGAACTTCTGCACCAGCCGCGCCGCATTCACGCTGTGCTGAATCTCGTTGGCGGTGAATGACAGCCACTGCATGACCTCCGCCTGCCCGCGCGGATTGTCGGGCCACCACGCCAGTCCGCCGTAGGCGCCGGCGAGATAAACCAGAATGGCCTGCGAGTCGCGGACGACATGCCCGGCATCCTCCAGAATCGGCAGTTGCTTGAGCGGATTCAGCTCGGACAACGGCGGCCTTTTATGTTCGCCATTGAGGAAATCGACGGCTATCAGCTCGACATCGATGTTTGCCAGCGCTGCGAACAGCCGCACCTTGTAGCAATTGCCTGACGGACCCAGGTCGTACAGTTTCATTGCGCACCTCCTCTGATGAGCTGATTGAATTCAAGAACGTTGCCGTCGGGGTCGCGAATGAACAGCGCGATCCGTCGCGGGCCGATGGGATGCGGCCCCTCGGTAATGACGATGCCCTGCTCGTCCAGCCAGCCCTGAAGGGCCTCCAGGTCATCGACGATAAAGGCCGGATGGGTCATGCCGGGCCGCTTGACCGGCGCATCCAGCAGCACGTTGTGCGCATCAGCTGCACGCGCACCGTTGAAGATCAGGTTGATGCGCACACCGTCCGGGCTGACCATCTCGTTCGCCTCGAACAGCGGGAAGCTTGCGCGCTCGACGAAGCCCAGCGCCTGGTAGAAGGCCATCGCTCGCGGCCGGTCGCTGACACGAATGCCGATATGGTCGTAGACGAGAATGCGGGCGGGATTGGCTGACTGACTCATGTGCGAACGTCCAATAGACCTCAGTCCCTGCAGTCTCAGCCCGATAGCGGGTTTCACCTATACCGCCGTCCTGACAACATCTATGCAGCAATCGCACAAATCCCGGGGTGGCAATGGACAAGCTCAAGGCAATGGCCAACGTCGTTCGCATCGTCGACAACGGCAGTTTGAGTTCGGCGGCCGAGGCGGCCGGGCAATCGGTGGCATCAGTGGTCCGTTCGCTGGCGGCGCTGGAACGGCATCTCGGCGTGCGCCTGCTGAACCGCAGCACACGCCGCATGGCCCTGACGGACGAGGGCGCGCAATACCTGGCCTGGAGCCGGCGCATGCTGGCGGACTTTGCCGACATGGAGCAGCGGCTGGAAGCCAGCGATGGCAGCGTTCGCGGCCTGCTGCGCATGACCGCGCCAATGGAGTTCGGTCAGCGTTATATCGCGCCGTTGGTGAATGAATTTCTAAAGGAACATGCAGCGATTCGGGTGGAGCTGAACCTGAGCGACCAGATCATCCCGCTGCTCGACGAGCGCCTCGACCTCGCCCTGCGCATCGGCCACCTGCCCGACTCGGCGATGGTCGCCCGACAGATCGGCAGCACCCGTCTAGTCACCTGTGCCAGCCCTGAATACCTGAGCACCGCCCCGGCCATCGACACACCAGCCGCCCTCAGGGACCACGCCTGCATCGCCTTCGCCGGCCAGGGCCGCCACTGGTACTACCGCCACGGCGAAAAAGAACAGGCCGAAGAAATCAATCCGCGCCTGACCTGTAACCAGATCCGCGCCGCCAGCCTGGCCTGCGTGCAAGGCTTGGGCGTTACCCGACTGATGCACTATCAGGTCGCCGAAGCGCTGGCTGAGGGTCGCCTGGTGAGAGTGCTGAGCGATTACGAACCGGCGGACCTGCCAATCCAACTGGTCTATCCACACGCGCTGCAACTGTCACCCAAGGTGCGGGCATTCGTCGACTGGGCATGTCCGCGGTTGGAGCGCGTTACGCCGGGACCGGATGTGGCGTAAGGCTGCACCAGCCAGTAGCCCTTACGCATGAGCAAACCCATCCAGCATCGAACGACGCGCTAGCGGGCTCGCTGGGCCTCGTTCACCCGCGAGCCGGACCGCATCACAACGCAGCCCATCACTCGAACGTCAGCTTCGCCCCCGCATAGATCGTCCGCCCAGGCGCGGGCTCGTAGTAGCGGCCGAAGTTATCGTTAATGCGCAGGTTGTCGTAGTAGTCGCGGTCCAGCAGGTTGTCGATGCCAACATAGGGCTCCCACCGCTGGTCGCCCCACGCCATTCGCCAGCCCAGCCGAGCGTTGGTCACCGCGTAGCCGGCCACGCGGTCGCGGTTGGCATTGTCGGCGTACTGGTGGCCGTAGGCACTAACGTTGACCCGCGCATACCAAGCGTCACGGTCATAACTGGCCTCGGCGAACAGACTCTGCCTCGGAATCCCCGGGATGCGGTTGCCGTCGAATTCCTCAAACTGGTCGAAACGGTAACGGTTGTAGCTCCAGGCCCCGGTCAGCCGCCAGTAGTGTCCCAGCAACCAATCCCCGCTCAGTTCGACACCGTCGCGGCTGGAGCGCCCCGCATTGGTGTAGAAGGTGCGTCCGTCGCGGCCTTCCGGAACCAGCTCGTCCTCGATGCGCATGCTGTAGAGCACTGCTTCGTAACGCAATCCAGGGTGCTCGCCCTTAAAACCAATCTCGCGGTTGACCGACTGTGCCGGGGCGAGCGATGGGTTGAAGCCGCCCCCGTTCGGGTTGGCCATTTCGTTGATGGTCGGCGTCTCGAAGGAGGTTGCGTAGCGCACGTACGCCACGTGATGGGTGTCCAGTTGCCGGCTCAGCCCCAGGCTGTAGTTCCAATCCTCCAGGTTGCGCTCGCCCGAGGCATCGTCAGCGTCGCTCAGGTAACGGTCCTTGGCCTCGAGCCGCACGCTGTCATAGCGTACGCCTGCGGTGAGCAGCCAGGCATCGCCCAGGCTCAGCTGATCCTCGACAAACACGCCCCGGCTGTCCGCCGTTTCACGCTGGCGCTGCGTCAGGGCGCCGGTGATGCCGCCGGTCAGGTTGTCGTTGCGCGAGCGCTCATCCCGCTGGCTTTCCAGGTCCATCCCGACGGTCAACTGATGCGGCAAGCCCGCCAGCTCACGGCGGAAGGTGCGCTGGGCGCCCACCCCGGCGAACCAGCGGTCATAGGCAGTCTGGCCATTGCGCTGCAGCGGGAGACGGTTACTGAACTCGCGCTGGCCGTAATAGCTGCGCAGTTGGTAGGTATCGTCGCCGTCGGCCTGGCCATCCCAGACCAGTGAAAGGCGTTGCTGCTCGACGGACTCGTCGGAATCGAACTGCAGGCTCTGTGGCCGTGCCTGGGAACGGTCAGCGCGGACCTGAGCCAAGTTCAGCCCACCGGGATCTTCCGCGCGGTTGTCGATTGCATGCAGGGTGAGCCCGAGTGTGCCGCGCTCTCCCTGCCAGCGCAGCTTGCCGGTGAGGTGGTTGGTTTCGGCGGTGCCGTGCGTGCGGTAGCCGTCGAGCTGTGTGGCGTTGACAGCGAGCAAGGCACCCAGCGAGCCAGCACTGCCACTGGTTTCCGCGCGCAGGCGGCGATAGCCCAGTTCGCCGCCGGTCACTTCGACCTGCGTGCGCGGCGTGTCTCCAGGCTCCCGCGTCTGGATCGCCAAGACGCCACCGGCGGCATTGCCGTAGATAGTCGACGAAGGGCCGCGAATGACCTCTATACGCTCGACCAACGCGGTATCCAGACCGTCCATTTCGGTCTGCCCGTCAGGCATGGTCAGCGGCACCCCATCGACCAGCACCCGCACGCCACGCACGCCAAAACTGGAGCGTGAGCCAAAACCGCGAATGGACAAACGCATGCCTTGCGCCAGGTTGTAGCGGCTCTGCGACAGCGCACCCGGCACCGGCCCCAGCAGGCTGTCGAGGGTCAGCAGTTGCTCGCCCGGATGATCCTGCGCCGACACGGCGGACACCCCCATCGGCAAGGTGAACCAGTCCGATTCTGCGCGCGGCGAGCTCACCCACAGAGGGTCGAGCGTGAGCGGTTCGCTCGTCTGCGCGAGCAAGGGTCCGGCCGCCAACGAGAGCGATCCGGCAAGAAACAGTCGATACATGGTTGAGCCTTGTTGTTATGGAGTGACGTTGCTGTCGCCGACCTCTGTTGAAAAAAAGCCTACCAGAAGAAAGCGACTGGGCAGCCTTGGAGCCCAGCGCTCCGGTAAACATGTTCCAAACTACCGAAACGACCTGAAGCGGGAAATCCTCCCTTAGCGTCATCTAGGCAACCCACATGCCAAGCGAGCCTGACGGCTTCACCGCTTACCGTATTGCGCGTCGATACAACCCTCAGACCGCCAACCCACCCGTTCCGACAGTCCGAATCGAATCCCCGCCTCGGCAGCCAGATTGTGATCGGGCGGCCTGCTTGCGCCTGTTTCCCTGTCGCACCGGCGCGACAGTTGTCGCAGCCATGCAACGGCTCAGGTGCGACAGGCCACTTCATCCGCGGCCAACCTGAATCGCGCGAGCCCGCGCCAGTTCTGGCTTTACGACCTGACCGCAACGGCTGGCACAGCGGTTGCTCTCCCAGAAAGACCTGCCCCACGGGGCGGCCAGACCAATAACAAGAGAGAGCCTGCGATGAATCGTTTCGATCCCTATATGGGCCGACGGCCCGCCACCCTGCTTGGCGCTAGCCTGGCGGCCCTGCTGTCCCTGCCGCTGCACGCCGCCGAAGTCGACGGCAAGCGCATCGCCAATGCCGACGCCGAACCCGGCAACTGGATGAGCCATGGCCGCGACTACGGCGAGCAGCGCTTCAGCCCGCTGAAGACGATCACCGATACCAACGTCGATGAACTCGGGCTGGCCTGGAGCTACAAGCTGGACATCGACCGCGGCGTGGAAGCCACACCCATCGTGGTCGACGGCGTGATGTACACCACCGGCCCCTTCTCCATCGTCTATGCGCTCGACGCACGCACCGGCAAGGAGATCTGGAAGTACGACCCGAAGTCCGACCGCGCCCGCGCGGGTGAGGCCTGCTGCGATGCCATCAACCGCGGCGTCGCCGTGTGGAAGGGCAAGGTCTACGTCGGCGTACTCGATGGCCGCCTGGAAGCCATCGACGCCAAGACCGGCGAGCGCGTCTGGTCGGTCGATACCCGCTACGACAAGGCGCGCAGCTACTCCATCACCGGTGCGCCACGGGTGGTGAATGGCAAGGTGGTGATCGGCAACGGTGGCGCCGAGTTCGGCGTGCGCGGCTACGTCACCGCCTACGACGCCGAAACCGGTGATCAGGCCTGGCGCTTCTTTACCGTACCGGGCGATCCGGACAAGCCCGCCGAAGGCAAGGGCATGGAGATCGCCAAGAAGACCTGGCACGGCCGTGCCTTCGTCGAACAGGGCGGCGGCGGTACCGCCTGGGACTCCTTCGCCTATGACCCGGAGCTGAACCTGCTCTATATCGGTGTCGGCAACGGCTCGCTCTGGGACCCGATCTGGCGCAGCGAGGGCAAGGGCGACAACCTGTTCCTGTCCTCTATCGTCGCGGTCAATGCCGACACCGGCGAATACGTTTGGCACTACCAGACCACGCCGGGCGATGCCTGGGACTACACCGCCACCCAGCACATGATCCTGGCCGACCTCGAGATCGAGGGAAAACCGCGCAAGGTGCTCATGCAGGCGCCAAAGAACGGCTTTTTCTACGTGATAGATCGCGCCACGGGCGAGCTGTTGTCCGCCGAGAACATCGTGCCGATCAACTGGGCCAAGGGTGTGGATCTGAAGACCGGCCGCCCCATCGTCGACGACGAGGCAGCCGCCTACTGGAAAGGCGAAAAGAAAGCCAAGCTGGTCCAGCCCGGCTTCTGGGGCGCGCATGACTGGCACCCGATGTCCTACAACCCGAACACCGGGCTGGTCTACATCCCCGCGCACATCATGTCGGCCTGGTACGAGCACGTGCCGGATAAGCCGGCGCGCAACAAATTCAAGAGCATGTATCAGCTGGGCCTGAAGACCGGGATGATGCCCGAGGACCCGGAAGGCCTCGGAAAGTACGCCGACACCTGGTCCGGCAAGCTGATTGCCTGGGACCCGGTCAAGCAAGAGCAGGCCTGGGAAGTGCCCTACGTCACCATCTTTAACGGCGGCACCCTGAGCACCGCTGGCAACCTCGTGTTCGAGGGCAGCGCCGACGGCCGTGTCATCGCCTATGCCGCCGACACCGGCAAGAAGCTCTGGGAGCAGCCCGCTGCCAGCGGCGTCATGGCCGCGCCCATCACCTACAGCGTGGACGGCGAGCAGTACGTGACCTTCATGGCGGGCTGGGGCGGTGCTTTCTCCACCTTTGCCGGCGCCCTGTCGCTACGCGCCGGTGTGCAGCCCTATGCACAGGTGCTGACCTACAAGCTCGGCGGCACCGCCGAACTGCAGGAACCGGCGCCGCGTGACGATGCACCCAAGCCACCGCCACTGACCGCCGATGCAGCCACGGTGGAAGCTGGCGCCAAACTCTATGACGGCTACTGCTCGCAGTGCCACGGCATCCATGCCGTCAGCGGTGGCGTACTGCCTGACCTGCGCATGCTCACCCCGGAAAAGCATGAACAGTTCGTCGGCATTCTCCACGGTGCACGCATCCCCGATGGCATGCCCTCCTTTGCCGAAGCGTTCGATCGCGAGCAGATGGAGCAGATCCATCAGTACCTGATCAAGCGTGCCCACGACCGACTCGAGCACGGCCCGAACGACCTGCCGCAGCCCAGCCAGAAAACGGCCAGCAACTGACCCTCAGGAGACCGACATGACTGATCCAATCACCTATCAGAACTACATCGACGGTACCTTCGTCGCCTGCGACCACCTCATCGAGGTGCGCAACCCGGCCACCGGTGCGGTGCTCTCACGCGTGCCCGAATCCGATGCCGCCACCGCTGAACGCGCCATTGCCGCCGCCCGCGCCGCGCAGAAAGGCTGGAGCCAAAAGCCTGCCATCGAGCGCGCCGGCTACCTGCGCGCCATCGCCAGCAAGATCCGCCAGAATGCCGAGCGCCTGGCCCGCGTCATCACCGAGGAAGGCGGCAAGATTCAGAGCCTGGCGCTGGTGGAAGTCAACTTTACCGCCGACTACCTCGACTACATGGCCGAGTGGGCGCGGCGCATCGAAGGCGAGATCATCACCAGCGACCGGCCGGGCGAGAACATCTTCCTGTTCCGCAAGCCGCTGGGCGTGGTCGCGGGCATCCTGCCGTGGAACTTCCCGTTCTTTCTCATCGCTCGCAAGATGGCGCCAGCGCTGGTGACCGGCAATACCATCGTCATCAAGCCCAGCGAGGAAACGCCCAACAACTGCTTCGAATTCGCCAAGCTGGTGGCCGAGATCGACCTGCCCAAAGGCGTGTTCAACGTGGTCTGCGGCAGCGGCGCGGGCGTCGGCAGCGCCCTGACCACCAGCGACAAGATCGACATGATCAGCTTTACCGGCAGCGTCGGCACCGGCCAGCGGATCATGGCCGCCGCGGCGCAGAACGTCACCAAGCTCAACCTGGAGCTGGGCGGCAAGGCCCCGGCCATCGTGATGAACGACGCGGACCTGGACCTCGCCGTCAACGCCATCCGCGCGTCGCGCATCATCAACACCGGGCAGGTCTGCAACTGCGCTGAGCGCGTCTACGTGCAGCGCGGCGTGGCCGAGCAATTCATCGAGCGCATCGCCGGCGCCCTGGCCGAGACACGCTACGGCGATCCGAGCGCCCAGGCGGACGTGGAAATGGGCCCGCTGATCAACGAGGCCGGCCTGCGCAAGGTCGAGCAGATGGTGCGCACCGCACAGAGCCAGGGCGCCCAGTTGGTGACCGGCGGCGCTGTGGCGGACCTGGGCAAGGGCTTCCATTACCAACCGACGCTGCTCGCCAACTGCTCGCATGACATGGAAATCATGCGCAAGGAAGTCTTCGGTCCGGTGCTGCCGGTGCAGATCATCGATGATCTGGACGAGGCCATTGCGCTGGCCAACGACTGCGAGTACGGCCTGACCTCCTCGATCTACACCCGCGACCTGTCCACCGCGATGAAGGCGGCTGCGGGGCTGGACTTCGGCGAGACCTACATCAACCGCGAGAACTTCGAGGCGATGCAGGGCTACCATGCCGGTGTGCGCAAATCCGGCATCGGCGGTGCCGACGGCAAGCATGGCCTGTACGAATACACCCACACCCATGCGGTGTACGTGCAGAGCTAGGTGACTTGAGGAACAAGAACCCCGCCGCGGCGGGGTTCTTGCTGTAGGGCTTATAAGGCTTACAGGGCCGAGCGAGCGCCCCGCTCAGCGAAAACACCGATTCGCCTGCGTGCCATCAGCCGCGCCGCGCTGTCAGCCCGTAACGGTGCAACTTGCGATAGAGGGTGGCGCGGTTGATGCCAAGGGAACGCGCCGCCGAGGTGACGTTGCCGCCGTGCTGATCGAGTGTCGCTTGCAGATGGGCCGCTTCGGCCGTCTCGCGGGTCGTCTCCAGCGATTGAGCAGCGGGCGACCGCTCCGCCGGCACCGACATGACCTCAGGCGGCAGGCAGTCGAGACCGATCACCCCCTCGTCCGCCAGCGCGACAGCACAGCGCAGCACGTTGATCAGCTGGCGCACGTTACCCGGCCACCTATAAGCGACCAGCCGCTCCATTGCCTTTGCGGTCAGTTCGACCGGCTCATCGTCGGCTTCACGCTGCAGAACGCGACGGATCAGTGCGCCGCGATCCGCCCGGTCACGCAAGGCGGGCAGCCTGACCGTCAAGCCATTGAGTCGGTAATAGAGGTCTTCACGAAACTCGCCGGCGGCCACCATGGCGGGCAGGTCGCGGTGCGTCGCGCAGACCAGCTGCACGTTCAGCGCCACCGGCGTAGCGGCGCCCAATGGCACCAGCTCCCGCTCGGCCAGCACGCGCAGCAACCGAGTCTGCAAATGCATGGGCATGTCGCCGATCTCGTCGAGGAACAGCGTCCCGCCATTGGCCTGTTCCAACTTGCCCTTCATGCCCTGCCGACTGGCGCCGGTAAAGGTCCCGGCGCGATAGCCGAACAGCTCGCTCTCGATCAGGGACTCCGGGATCGCCGCGCAATTGAGCGCGATGAAGGGCCCTTTGACGCGCACGCTGGCCTGGTGGATCGCGCGCGCGAATGCTTCCTTGCCAGTGCCCGTCTCACCGGTCAGCAATAGAGAAATGTCGCGATCCAGCACGCGCCGCAGCTGCTGCACGGCGCGTTGCAGGCCTGGGTCTTCCCCGGCCAAGTGTTCAAGTGTCGGTTCTACCGGAACCACGTTCAGGCCGCGGTCGTTCCTGCCGCGCCGCGCGGGGGCAGCCGGCATACGCAGCGTAAGCTCCAGCGCCGGCCCACCGGCCAGCCGGAACGATGCGCTGCGCTGGCCACCCTGGGTCAGCGTGATCAGCTCATCCAGTGACGTCGACAGGACGTCCTGCACCACCTCACCCAATAGCGCGCCCCCTGGGCCGGCGGCCATGAAGGCCGCGCGATTCGCGCCGAGAATCCGGCCCGCCGAATCGAGCGCCAGCAACCGCTCGTTGCCCAGGTCACCGGCATCGCCGCCCAGAGTCAGCATGGCGCAATGGGCGTAGCGCTGGCGGAAACTGGCGTTTTCGATAAGCCGCGCATACAGGCTCACCAGCTGGAGCGTCAGGTACTGAGCCTGTTTCGGCCCGCCACTGTTGAGGCACGACGCATTGAGACAGCCCAGCAACGCACCCTGTGGATCGAACAGCGGCGCCACCGAGCAACTCAGCATCGCGTTGCTGCTTAGAAAGTGCTCGTCCCGATGGATGATCAGCGGCTGGCCCGCGGCCAGCCCCGTACCGATGCCGTTGGTCCCTACCAGCGACTCGTCCCAGCAACTGCCAATCACCAGCCCCGAGTCGGCATAAGGGCTGTGCAGCCCAGGCAGTCGCGCATCGAGCGTAATACCGCGGCGATCACTGAGCAGCACCGCAAACCCCGCCGGGTTCAGGCGCCGCGACAGACCTTCCATGCCCTGGCTCGCGATGGCCAGAAAGTCATGATGCTCCTGCTGATGCAGCCGGATCTCGTGGTGCTCAAGCTGAACATGGACGGCCGATTGAGTGGGGTCGAGCCCGTGCTCGTGGACGCTGCGGTACCAGGACTCGGCAATCAGCCGATCCGGATTGGAGCCTCGGTCGGCAAAGTGCGAGGCAACGAATGCTGAAAGATCGGTTGGAAGCTCAGAGGGCGGACGCGCGATCATGCGGGACTCCAAACAAGGCGCCGAGTCGGGCCTTGCGTAATTGTTCGTATCGGCTGTCGGAACAGCCAAAACCAAGCCTAGCACGGTCACTCCAGGCCGCGTCGACCACCTGCCAGGCAGGGGTTTTTAGCAAGCAGCTTCGTTGGTTGGGCCCCGCGGTGCGCAGCGGCTTGGGTGCTGCTTCGCTGGGAGGGCACCTATCGGTGCCAATCGCGAACAGGGTATTAACTGGCTATCGCTGAGCAACCTGCGTGCTGACTGGCCAGGAGATGATGCCTGCCCTGTAGACGCTAGGTGTCGGCTCTTGGCCAATAGCAGGCACAGAGTTGAATCACCAACCGCTCAGACCTATTGCGCCCCATGGGTTAAAGGGCAAAAGCCAGGGTCCGCTCGACCACCCAAAACGCACTGACCGAACCGATTGCGTATGCGGGTAGCCGCTGTAGCGCAAGGGACCAGTTTGTTCGCCGTCTCAGCACGCCAATCAGTAACAGCATAACCGCCACGAAGGCCACCTGACCTAGCTCGACGCCGATGTTGAAACAGGCCAGAGCCAACGGGATCTCGGTTTGTGGCAAGCCGATTTCGGCCAGGGCCCCGGCAAAACCCAGGCCGTGTAGCAGACCAAAGGTGAAAGCTACCAGCCAGGGCTTGCGACTGGTCAGGGTGGCTTTGCCTTCTATCTTGCGCAGCAACTCCAGCGCCAGAAACATTATGCTCAGTGCAATAGTGGCTTCCACCGGAGGGCCAGGGACATGCGCATGGCCAAGCGCTGCGAGGCTCAGGGTGATGCTGTGCGCGACGGTGAAGGCGGTGACGGTCTTGATGATGTTGCCCCAGCCGCTGACCAGGATAATCAGCGCCAGCACAAAGAGTAGATGGTCTATCCCAAGCAGAATATGTTCGATACCCAGCCTGATGTAGGTCTGCACCACAGTCCATTTGCCGGGGACCCGAGGCACTTCGATTGCATTGTCCGTGGGGTGCAACAAGAAACTCTGCTTGCTGCCATCAAGCAGGTTCAGATTGACCAGAACGTCGATGGTAGTCAGCGCCAGGTTACTGATCTGCACCCGAGTACCCAATAGCCCACTGTCGCCACTCAGGCGATAGCGGAAAACAACGAACCCCGCCAGCAGCCTCGGGCCGCCTTGCTCCTGCAACGACAGTGTGGAGTCAAACTGCGGCTCAATATCCGGCACCGCGTCATTGGCACTTGGTACCTTCCACAGCACATCGTAGTTTGACGGCGATATCTGGTCGATTTGCAGGTAGGCGGGTCTGATCTCGTGCGCCCATATCGCACTGGAGAAACCAAGCCACACGAACAGCAACGGACAAAGAAGACGGCTCATTACTGCACCGCGAACGAGGCTTTGGCCTCTGCCGGCAGGTTAGCAGCGGTGATAGTGACTCGATAACGTGCCAACAACTCGCGATAGACCCGTTCCTGGATTTCCCGCTCGGCCACGTAAGCATGCTCCTGCGCCACGTACTCGCGCACTTCCTCGAACTCGGGCAGCATCAGCCCTTGCCGCGATTCGACGAAAACCAGGTGCCAGCCATAACCTGAGCGTACTGGACCGGACCACTGGCGCAGAGGCACATTGGCCAGAGCCTGAGTAAAGTCACCGCCAAAGGCGTTCTCCAGCTCAGGGGCGGGGGTTCGTGGCCATTCGTTGGGCACGGACAGTTTGTTGCGCATGATTTGCGGGATTGCTTCGCCGTTCTGTAACCGGACGAGTACGTCTCCCAACTGCGTCTTATCGTTTACCTCACTAGGGCTAAGCAGCACCTGCCGGAAGGTGTAGGAAGGTGCCCGTTGGAAAAGTTGCGGATGCTGGTCAAAGAACGCTCGCAGTTCCTCGTCATTCGCGGGTTTCATCAGCGTCCCAAGGTCACTGGCTACCGCTTCCATTTTCTGTGACAAGCGCTTGCGGATGATCTCGTCGTTGCGATCCAGGTTCATCCGCAGAGCTTCGCGGTAGAACACCTCCTGGCGGACATAGCGCTCCAGCAAGGCCTTAATCTCACTGGTATTGGGCTCGCGCTTCCACTGAATACTCCAGAGCTTGCGCAGATGATCCAGCTCCTGCTGATCGATCACGATCTGGTCTTCCTGCACTTGGTCGCGATTCAGCCAGTAATAGGCAGTGAAAATCAGGCAACCCAGGAGCAGAAAGTGGACGAAGGGTTCCTTGGCAAGTCGCAGCATCAGCAGTCCTTAATTGACTTCATGCCAGATCGGCGAGCCCCAGGCGCGCTCGACGATTTCCCGCTTCACATCGTCGGCGAACTTCACATTGGCCTTGAGCTCGTCGTAAAGCGTCCAGCGGGCCGTGGGAAGTTGCAGCACACGAACGTAGTAGTACGCCTGCTGCTTGGGGTCGAAGTCCGGATCAATCCAGAGCCCCATCAGTTCCGGGCTGCCTTTCTCGGTATTGAACTGTCCTGTCTTAAGATTGATAGGCGCGTCAATGGGATCGACCGTACCGTCCTCACGCAGCCGATTACCGGATGCGACAACGTTGAAGACCTGATCCTTCATCTCGCCATTTTCCAGCCATCCTTTGATGATCTGGATGCGATCAAGATTGGGCGCAATCGGGTCCTTGACTGCCCATACCAGGATTTGCGGCGCTTTCTCTCCTGAGTAGTCGCCGCCCATCGGCACGCCCCTGGCATAGCCATCCTTGACCATCGCCTCATAGGATTCGTACTTGCTCTTGAAGCCCTGGCCGGCAAAGGCCCTTACTTTTATGCGAGGACCGCTGGTGGCGAAGGTTTCCTTGCTGTACATGGAATCCCAGATTGCCCCTCGAGTGTTGGATGTGGCCCAGACCCCAGTCAGGGCACCCGGGTTTAGATCGGACACTTTCATCTCGCCTTCGAGGATGGCTATGGCGCGAATCTCGGCTGTCTGGTCGGCAAGACCATGGCTCCCCACCGTCCAGTTATCTTCTTCGATATTGCCGGGAGCGCCGTTGTGGCTATCAGTACCGCCAACGAAACCGTACTTGAACGGGTTGGTACCAAGGTCATCCTTGTACTTCAGACCGCGGCCGAGGCCGTAGCGCACGAAGTTTCGCTTCATGTACTTGCGGTCGTTGTAATCCTGCAGCGAGCGTGCATTTTCGAAATCTGCGAACTCGTCGTTGGGCCAGAAGTCGGGCACAACTTCGGAATTACCCTTGATCTGCATCATCTCGATCAGGGGCTCCATACTGGCGCGGGTCTCCACATAAGCCTTGGTGATCGGCTTGCCTTCCAGGGTTTCCTCGGTAAACAGCAGCCCTTTGCTCTCGTTGGAGTTGTGCGGCATGGCAAAGACCTTCATGCCTTTTTCGCGCTGCACCTGCATCCAGTCCCAGAGCTTTTCCGGGTCCGGGCTTTCGTTCGAAGAAAAAGGTATATCCGGGACATTGTTGTCACGGAACAGAACGTTGCGATGAAGGTTTCCGCCGCCGGGTGCCGCCGTCCATTCATAAGCGTGAATGGTGGTGAACTTGCCGGGGTGGTAGTGCTTCTCGGTGGCCTCGTAGTTCTTCCGCCAGGTGGACTTGATCGCTTCAGCGCCTTGAAAGAAATCCGGATGAGGGCTTTTACCTGTGCTCAGGGGCTCTAGCACGTACTTGCCATACAGACCCAGCGCAGTCTCCAGGTCGGTGGCTTCGCGAAACGACTTGGCAATGGGGTCGTCGTAGCCTGGCGCTCCTGGGTTCATCAGGGAATAAGCTTCGCCCATGAACTCAGAGTGGTCGGTCACCGCTACGAAATCCAGCGGGCGCTTTATCTTATGCGGGCTGCCGTTAACCATAATCTCCTCGCCCTGGGCGAAGCGGTAGGCGTCATCCGGGGTCAGTCGGTTGCCACCGATGAAGGCATCCATCGACACCCCGGTATGAATATGGGTTTCTCCGAAATAAGCGTCTTTGAGCTCATTCTCCTTAACAGCAGCCTCGGCAGCGCTCGTCTGCGCGGTCTCTGCACCCACTGCGTTGGCCACGCCCAGGATGCTGGCGAAAGCTCCCAGAATGGCAGCGGTTTTTCTGCACGAGGAGTGTTTGGAACAGATCATGGCGATGCGTCCTTGATGACGATAGCAACGCATTTACTCTAGATGGATTTCCGGAGCTGACAACTAATCTGCCAAGGCGGAAATAGCAGGTTTTTCTGAGGACTCGGCATCAGGTAAAAACGTGCAACGCGTAGCATCCTTGGCCACCGTTGCGGCTGACTTCACGGTTAACTGTCGATGTTGCTCGCCTGGGTGTCGCCGCAATGAAGCAAACCGAATCGCCGCGATTCTGAAGAGTCTATTGGCGTCGATTTTTGGCTGACTTCAGCCAGCCACTGAGGGCCGCTTTTGGCGCGGTAGCTGCTCGTCGTCACCAGCTGCAATCGGTTATAGCGATCAGCCAGCAGCAGCTACGAAACGGTCTGCTTTAGCCGCCCCTTTTCGCAAGGGCGGCTATTCATGATTACTCCAAATCAAAACGAACCGTTTTGATCTCACCCAAGGCGCTCCGTGGAAAGATGCTGCCAGTGATAGATGGCCCGATGACCGCCAGTTCCAAAGTACTGGGTGTGCCGAAATTCGGGAGCCTTGCGTCCATGAGCGCTGCGCTCAGATCAAGGCCCGCCATTGGCGTCTGCTCTATACCATCGACAGTCTTGGGTTGCGGGATATGTGCCGCCGCAAGAATTGGTGCGATATCGACTACATGCGAGAACTGCGAGCGCAGACCGCCAGCCTCGCTAATCTTCGCCGGTGAGGTCACCACCATGCGTTATGGGAATCGCCAAAGTGCGAGGGCACGCGCTTCATCCACTGGAACGGCGACGATCCAGCCCAGGCCAGTGCGGCGTGTTGTGCCATTTGCCGAAAGCCGCCGTGCTATATCCGTTGTCGCGCAGGATGGCGCGCCACACTGGCCGTGCTCTTGGGCCAGACACTGTTGTGGCCGGGTAGCCTGTGGCCAGCTCGATGATAGTGCCCATCCCAACCAGATGATGGTTGCGCCCGGTGAGCAGAGCGGCACGGGTGGGCGAGCAAATTGCCGTGGTGTGAAACATCCTGGATGTGCTTATCAGCCAGTCAGAGCCTGGCTATTTCCAATCAAGATAGACAAAAGAGTGGGGGCTGCTTGGTGTGATTAGGAATGGTTGTCGATTAATCCTGGCTCAACCATAAATGTTAAGTAGCCCGACGAGTCATCCCCGACACACGATGATTCCGAAATGTGCGCTTGTGGAGCCGAAAGCGTCCAATGATCTTCCGCCCGCACATCTGAGTGCTGGCCACTTACCCCACCGTTTGACCACCCTCTTCATCCCGATGCTAGAGTGCTCGTTCGATAGCGACATACTCCACAACTCCCTTAGTGAGGCGCTCATGCTCAACCATGTAATGGTCGGTTCGAATGATATTGAACGATCAAAGCGGTTCTACGATGCCGTGCTCGGCCTGCTAGGCGCTGGCGAGCCTATCCGTAACACTGGCCCGACCGGGCACGCCCGCCTCTTCTACCGACATGACGGTAGCCTGTTTGGTGTCACCGAGCCCATCAACGGTGAAGAGGCGACGGTCGCCAATGGCGGCACGATTGGGTTCAAGTGCACCTCACCCGAGCAAGTCAAAGCCTTCCACGACGTGGGTGTGGCTCATGGCGGCACGACTTGCGAAGATCCACCAGGGCTGCGCGAAAGCAGCCTAGGCCCGATGCACCTGGGCTATGTGCGCGACCCTGACGGCAACAAACTGTGCGCCATCTACCGCGCGCCATAACCCGCACTGTGCGCCGCACAACCAAGAGCGGCGCCATCGTTAAAAACGGCTATGCGCTGCACCCCGGCTGCGGCGCTTGAATGCTAACGAGACGGCTGCGTTTCCGAGGCTCTCAATCCAAACGCACCAATGCCCAGGTAGACCTTAAGCGGCCCCGCTAGCGCGGGCTTTGTTTCGCCTGATTTAAGAGCGGGCTACCGGCCCTGACTTGGGTCGCCAGCAGCAAGCCGGCAAAGATCAGTCCACCGCCAATCCAGTGGAACAGCTGCAAGCCTTCCCCCAGCAGCAGCCAGCCGAGAATCGCGGTGAAAACCGGCATCAGATAAGTCGCCATTGCCGCTTTGGCGGCGCCAACGGTTTTGACGCCGTGGTTCCACGACAGGTAAGCGATCAGCGAGGCGAAGACCGCTGTGTAGGCGATGACGCTGAGGTTGGTCAGGGTGGGCGTGAAACCACCGACCTGACTGAACTCGAGCAGGTAGAACGGGAGGATCAGCGGCGTACCGATTGCCATCAACACGCCTAGCAGCGTTAACGGCGGAACCTGAAGAAAGCTGCTCCAGCGTCGCAGCGACAGGGTGTACAGCGCCCAGACCAGCACGGCCACGAGCATGATGAGATCGCCGGCCTTGAAGGCCAGATTCGCAAACGCATCCCAGCTGCCACGACTGATCAGATAGACCAGTCCGCACGCGGCGATGGCCATGCCGAACCAGGCGCGACGGGCTGGCCATTCCCCCAACAGCAGGCCACCGCCAATGAAGGTGAACAAAGGCAGACAGGTGTTGACCAGCGTCAGGTTGATAGCTTCGGTGCTTTGCGCAGCGGAGTACAGCAGCGAGTTATAGCTGCTGATACCCAGCGCCGCGACCACCAGCAAGCGCCAGCCAGCGGCGCGAAGCGTGGCGCGATGCGTCCAGATGGAGCGCGCCACCAATGGCAGCAACAGACAGGTGGCCAGCGTCCAGCGCCAGAACGCGAGGGTCAACGGTGGAATCGCCTCATGAAAAGCGCGCGCCACCAGAGCGTTTCCACTCCAGCAGAGCACAGCGAGCAGCAGGCCAGCGAAAGCCCATCCTTGTCGCGACACCATCAGACGGGCTGATGCGTGCGCAGGCGGTACTGCGGCGGCAGCTGATCAAGACCGCTGATGGTGACGTTGAGGTTCTTCCAGATACCGTCCCTGATGCCGTAGATGCAGCCATGCACGGACAGTGGTTGGCCGCGATGCCAGGCGTTCTGGACGATGTTGGTGTGACTGACGTTGGCGACCTGCTGGATGACGTTGAGTTCGCAGAGCCGGTCCACCTGTGCTTCTTCAGTCGGGAAGCTGCCGATGTGCTCGCGGTGTTCGTAATAGAGATCGCGGATGGTGCGCAGCCAGCCATCAATCAGGCCGAGCTGATCGTCACGCATCGAAGCGCGAACCCCCCCACAGCCGTAATGACCGGTGACGAGGATGTGTTTCACCTTGAGAACATCCACCGCGTACTGAATCACCGATAGGCAATTGAGGTCGGTGTGCAGGACGACATTCGCGACGTTGCGGTGAACGAAGAGATCGCCGGGCAGCAGCCCGACAATTTCGTTGGCGGGCACGCGCGCGTCCGAACAGCCAATCCAGAGGTACTCCGGCACCTGCTGCTTGGCCAGTTTGGTGAAGAACGTTGGGTCTTCCTCGATGATCGCTTCAGCCCAGCGCGCGTTGTTCTCGAATAACTGTTGAAGCTCGTTGCTCATCGACTGCCCCTTCCATTCCGACACGCACGTTACGAACCGGTCGGCGTTTTGACAAGCACGCAGACCGGTACGTCACAGCATTAGACGGCGAACAGCGGATTCGCCTGAACTTCGGCGCGTGGGCGGGAAGAAAAGGCGCGCAAGTCCCGCAGGAAATTGTCGCGCCAAGCATCCAGGTCAGCAGCACGTATTGCCCGCATCATGTGCTCATAGCGATCCTTGCGCTCGGTCAGCGACATGCGCATCGCACGATCCAGCGCCTCGGCCATGCCGATGCAATCGTAGGGGTTGATGATCAGCGCCGAGGTCAGCTCCCGCGCGGCGCCGGCAAAGCGTGAAAGCACCAGTACCCCGGGGTCTTCCGGGTCCTGGGACGCGACGAATTCCTTGGCAACCAGATTCATGCCATCACGCAGCGGTGTGACGAAGCCGATGTCGGACTGGCGAAACAGGCCCATCAGGGCGCGGCGGTCGTGGCTTTTGTTGAGGTAATGCAGCGGCGTCCAGTCCAGATCGGAGAGCCATCCGTTGATGTGTCCGGCCTGGCTTTCCAGCTGCTGCCTGATCGCCTGATAGGTCTTCACATCCGAGCGAGATGTAGGTGCGATCTGGATAAACTCCACCGCACGCCGATGCTCCGGGTAGCGTTCAAGGAACGCTTGGTAGGCCATAAAACGCTCCACCAGCCCCTTGGAGTAATCCAGCCGGTCGACGCTGACAATCTTTTTGCGATCCACGTCAGTGGTGCGCCGCATGGGCTTGGTGCGCCCCTTGTAAGACTCGGCAAGTTCCTGGATCTCATCCGGCACCACGCCGATGGGATAGACCCCGGCGCGGAAGTTCTGACCATAAGCCGTCAGGCTGCCATCTGACTCGAGGATGCCGCGCACCTCGCGGGTCATGTAATCCTGGAATGCCAGCCGATCCGTCTCGGTCTGGAAGCCGATAAGGTCATAGAAGCAGAGCGTCTTGAGCAGTTCGTTGTGCGGCGGAATGACCGTGAGAATTTCAGGTGGCGGGAACGGAATGTGGAGAAAGAAGCCGATGCGGTTGCGAATGCCCAACTGGCGGCAGGCTTCGGCAAAAGGAATTAGATGGTAGTCATGAATCCAGATGATGTCGTCTGGCTTGAGATGGGGCTTGAGCTTTTCCGCCAACATGGCGTTGACCCGTCTGTAGCCCTCGTACTCCTGCCGGTTGTAGCGAGCCAGGTCGATCCGGTAGTGAAAGATCGGCCACAGCGTGGCATTGGAAAACCCACGGTAATACTGATCGTAGTCCTGCTTGGTCAGGCCCAGCGTGACGTAGGTGATGTTACCGACGGTCTCAGTGCTGGTTTGCGGGGAGCTGCTCACGTCCCCACTCCAGCCAAACCAGATTCCCCCGGCCTGGCGCAACGCGTCATGCACACCCACTGCAAGCCCGCCAGCAGCGACCTTCCCCGCCTTGATCGGCGCTACGCGGTTGGAAACCACCACTAGTCGGCTCATGCTCGTTCTCGCTTCAATCTGGTTTTATTGGTTGTTACTGCGGCTCGACAGGGTGCTTTGCAAACGGTCCAGCCAGGCGGCAACAGCGTCTACCGATTCCAGCCGCTGCGCGGCTTCGGTCGCTCCGCTGCCCACCTTGATCGAGACCCCGCCCAGCTCGTTGACCACCGTGAAGCCAGCTTCATCGGTCAAATCATCGCCAATGAAGACGGGCGTCCGCCCGGCAAATGGCGCCTCCTGCATAAAGGTACGGATGACTTCGCCTTTGCTGGCGCCGCGCGGCTTGAGCTCGAATACGCACTTGCCAGGCTGAAGCGCCAGCACCTCACCATAACGGGAGACGAAATCTTCGGCCAGGTGACGCGCTGTCTCCTCCAGCTCAGGGGCCAGGCGGAAATGCAGGGCAAAGGCGACGCCTTTGTTCTCCAGCGAGAGGCCTGCGTGCTCGGCACAAGCCCGCGCCAGCTCGCGCTGGATAGCGTCGAGCATCTGGTTATCGAGAGCCAGATTCCGCAGCTCCCCGGTCGCGGTACGACGCTCGGCGCCGTGCACACCGGCTGCTGGCAGCTGCAGAGGAGTGAGCAGTGCATCGAGCTGACTGATTGGCCGGCCTGACACGACAGCAACAGGAATGCCGTTAGCGCTCAGCTGTTCGAGCGCGGCCAGCGAACGAGGCGGGATAAAAACGAGCTCGGGACGCGGCTGGATTTCAGCGAGCGTGCCATCGACATCGAAGAAAAAAGCGCAGCGCCGAGTTTCTAGCTCGGGTTCATCATCTTGTTTACTCATGTAGCTGGGACCCCCGTTCAACGGTGGTGGTTCGCGTTTTTTTATCGCGGCTACCGCCTGCAATTCAACAAGCACAGCCACTGCAGCTTGGTTCATAAAGCCGGAACCGGCCAGCGGCCAGCCTGAATCTTCAGATCGCCACCGGGTCACAACCTGCAAGACCAGAGTTCTAGCAGGAGGTTGTCATGAACGATTCCAAACCCTACACCCCCAAGGAAATCGACACCACCGAGGACCGCATGGGCTCCATCGAGCAGCTCGATTTCGATGAGCATCGGGACGATCGTAAAGGCCGTATTGGAGATGAAGTACCTGCTGAAGAAGTCGAGGACGAGTTTCCGCCAGAGCGCGTAGCCGAAGCCGGCATGACGACTGGCGAAGTACCTGGCGGGCAGACCACCATGGATGACATGGCGCCAGAGACGCTGATTCCTGACGATGGCGCTCGCTCACCGCGCGAGCGCGGCCACGGCGGGCCGGCCGATCAGGATTTGAGTGAAGTTTCGGAGCACCGTATCGGTGCCGATGTGGATCTGGACGAGGCCGAAGCGGGCCGCTCCGACCCTCTGGATGGCAAACCGTGGGACGGGCCAGCAGATGGCGATCCGGACACCGGCCTTGGCGGCGGCGATGCCGTGCTGCATGAAAATGACGATGTGATGGACGACGAAGAACTTGGCGGCGACGCCCCGCTGGATTCTGCCCGGGACAAAACGCCTGGGCAGTAGCATTACTTAACCGGCCCGCACTCAATGGATTCATGGCGATAAAAGAAGGCCCGGCTCTTTCGAGTCGGGCCTTCTTGTGTCGGGCCTTCGAGGCTCAGTCGATCAGCGTACAGGCCATTACCAGAGCATCCTCGCGACCCTCGGCGGACGGGTAGTAACCTCTGCGGCGTCCGACCTCATTGAAGCCATAACGCTCGTACAGACGGTAAGCCGAAGTGTTGCTCGCGCGCACCTCAAGGAAGCACTCGCGTCCACCACGCTCATGAGCCCGCATCATCAGGTGTTCCAGAAGCCGCAAGCCAAGCCCGTGGCCCTGACTCTGCGGCTTGACCGTGATATTGAGCAGATGTGCTTCGTCGAGAATGACGTTGATCACGCCATGACCGACCTGCTGCTCGCCCTCGAACATCACCCAACACTCATAGGCGGTGAGCGCATCGGTGAAGATGCCGCGAGTCCAGGGATGGCTGAAGGCCGCGTATTCGATTTTCAGCACGGTTTCGATATCCGCCGCGGTCATCGGGCGGAAGCTCACTGCATCACTCATGAACACTACTCGTGGACCCACTCAAACCAATCACCCAGCGCGGCATGCTGCGGCGCATGGCTTTCCACAGCTGCGCCTTGCTCCCGGGCTGCTCCATCAACTGCTCCAACCCCGGCATGGTCAACGCAACGCCCAGGCCTTCAATGGTCAACTCGCGGTAGCAGGCGTCCGGCTCGACTTCGCCAGCAAACCGCAGTGCGGGTGACCCGACCAGCCAAAGGCAGGCACATCCCATATCTTCCAACTCGGCGGCGACCACGCCCTGCACATAGTCTCGCGCGGCCTCTGCCCCCTGATCGAGGCTGCCGCGATGGAGCAGCGGCCAGCGAATCGGCTCACCGTCGCCGACCTGCTGCGGGCTGTCCGGCAGTCTGGCTGCGCGCAAGAGGTCCTTGAGCAGGATGTAAGCCGGATCGCGGCTTTGAAAGGACTCCCCAGTAGGCAGCTCGACCAACAGTAAAACATTGCCGGCACGCAATAACTGCAAGGCGAAGCGAGGTGGCGGTACGGCAACGCTTTGCTCGACCGCTCGTGTTTGCCCCTCGTCAGCCTTGATGGCTGACTTTTTGGACTCGGGCATGGAAACCCGCGACATAACCGCGCGGGCCGCATCCGCAGCCGGACTCGTCGACGCGGCCGCGGCCGGAGCTAGTCCCTCGGATGTGGCACGGGCCGGCTGTGGCGCTGGCTGAGGCTCGACGACTGGCGCGGCCTCTTCTTCCGCCTCGAAGAACTGCAACAGTTCCGGCCGCGAAGGCGCGGCAAACGGCAGCTCGGCGCGCGGCAGCCAGGTGGTGATCTGCATGGCATCGAGAAAGGCCCGACGCCGACTTTCGGTAATCAAACCCCGGCCACCTGCGGATGAGCCTTGGCGCCAACCTGCATCAGATTCAGCGCATTGAGGTAAGCCTTGGCCGAGGCGACGACGATATCGGTGTCGGCACCGTTGCCATTGACGATGCGCCCGCCCTTCTCCAGCCGCACCGTGACCTCGCCTTGCGAGTCGGTGCCCTTGGTGATGGCGTTGACCGAATACAGCTGAAGCGTCGCGCCCGAATTGGCTATCGACTCGATGGCCTTGAAGGTCGCATCGACCGGTCCCGAACCCTGTCCGGACGCGGCCTGCTCGTTGCCGTCCACGCTCAGTACGAGCTTGGCGTCTGGCACCTCGCCGGTCTTGCTCGCCACCTCCAGGGTGACCAGTTTGAAATGCTCCTGCACGTCCTCGGCGAGCGTGTCGGACACCAGCGCCTGCAAGTCCTCGTCGAAGATCTCGTGCTTCTTGTCCGCCAACTCCTTGAAACGTGCAAAAGCCGCGTTCAGCTCGCCCTCGCCCGGCAGGACGATGCCCAGCTCCTCGAGCCGCGAACGGAACGCAGCGCGCCCCGAGTGCTTGCCCATCACCATCTTGTTGGCGTTCCAGCCCACCGATTGCGCGGACATGATTTCGTAGGTTTCGCGGTGCTTGAGCACGCCATCCTGATGGATGCCGGACTCATGGGCAAAGGCATTGGCACCCACGATGGCCTTGTTGGGCTGCACGGGAAAGCCGGTGATCCCGGAGACCAGACGCGAGGCGCTGAGGATGTGCTCGGTCTCGATCCGGGTGTGCACGTCGAGCAGGTCCTGGCGGGTCTTGATCGCCATGACGATTTCTTCCAGCGCGGCATTGCCGGCGCGCTCGCCAAGCCCGTTGATGGTGCACTCGACCTGCCGAGCACCGGCGACTACCGCGGCAAGCGAATTGGCGACTGCCAGCCCCAGGTCGTTGTGGCAATGCACGGAGAAAACAGCTTTATCCGCGTTGGGAATGCGCTCAAGTAGCTGGCGGATGGTCTCGGCGTACTGATGCGGAATGGCGTAGCCCACGGTGTCCGGGATATTGATCGTACGCGCCCCGGCATTGATGGCCGCCTCGATGATGCGGCAGAGGAAATCGATTTCCGACCGCCCGGCGTCCTCGCAGGAAAACTCCACATCGGCGCAGAGGTTGCGCGCCTTGGTCACCGCCCGAACGGCCTGCTCGACCACCTGATCCGGCTGCATGCGCAGCTTGTACTGCATATGAATCGGGCTGGTGGCGATAAAGGTGTGGATGCGCCCGGAGTTGGCTCCAGTCAGTGCTTCGGCAGCACGTTCAATATCGGCATCGACGGCGCGCGCCAGGCTACAGACGGTGCTGTCCTTGATATGGTCGGCCACGGCTTTGACGGCTGCGAAATCGCCCGGGCTGGCGATGGCGAAGCCGGCTTCGATCACGTCCACTTTCAGCCGCTCGAGGGCCTTGGCGATGCGCAGCTTTTCTTCGCCCGTCATGGAGGCGCCGGGGCTCTGCTCACCGTCACGCAGAGTGGTATCGAAGATGATGACGCGATCATTGCTGCTCATAGGAAGGTCCTCACGGCTGCCAAGCGCCTCTCATTGGGCGCTGTTGTCCGCGGATTGTCGCGTGAAATGAACGGGGCGGGAAGGCGCAGCTGCGTTCGTAGAGGAGATGTCGCTTTTGCTTCACCACGAAGCATGTGTGGTGCTGGCACTGGTGCGTGTGCCATCAATAGCCAAAAACGTCTGTGGAAAACGCGTCGCGGTTTTCCACCCTACGAATGCCAGACCCCACGTTGATACGTAGGGTGGATGTCGCTTTTTACATCCACCGCCGCGCCGCGGACAAAGTAAAAGGCCCCGCTGCCGAAGCAGCGGGGCCTTTCGTTCTTGCGTGCAGCTTGTCGCTGGCTTACTGATCCCAGGCCCGGTCGCCGCGCTCGTCCTTGATCCGAGTCGGCAGGCCCATCGCGTCGAGCAGCTTGAGGAATGGCTGCGCCGGCAATTGCTCGACGTTGACCATGCGATGCGCATCCCACTCTCCACGCGCCACCAGCAGCGCGGCGGCAACTGGCGGTACGCCAGCGGTGTAGGAAATGCCCTGGCTGTCCGTCTCGGCGTAAGCCTCTTCATGATCAGCCACGTTGTAGATGAACAGCTCGCGCGGCTGACCGTCCTTGGTGCCTTTGATGAGGTCGCCGATGCAGGTCTTGCCGGTGTAGCCAGGCGCCAGCGAAGCGGGATCAGGCAGCACGGCTTTCACCACCTTGAGTGGCACCACTTCCAGGCCCTCTGCTGTACGTACCGGCTGCTCCGAAAGCAGGCCGAGTTTATTCAGCACGGTGAAGACGTTGATGTAATGATCACCAAAACTCATCCAGAAGCGGACGTTCGGTACGTCGAGGTGCTTGGAGAGCGAATGCACCTCGTCATGGCCGGTCAGGTAGAGGCTCTGCTCGCCCACGACTGGCAGATTGTCGGTGCGTTTGACCTCGAACATGCGGTTGGTCGTCCACTGGCTGTTCTGCCAGCTGTAGACCTGACCGGTGAATTCGCGGAAGTTGATTTCCGGGTCGAAATTGGTCGCGAAATATTTGCCGTGCGAACCGGCGTTGACGTCCAGAATATCGATCGACTCGATGTTGTCGAAGTATTCCTGTTGCGCCAGGGCGGCGTATGCATTGACCACGCCCGGGTCGAAGCCAGCGCCCAGAATGGCGGTGACGCCCTTTTCCTGACACTCGGCCAGGTGTTTCCACTCGTAGTTGCCATACCACGGCGGCGTTTCACAAATCTTGTTCGGCTCTTCGTGAATAGCCGTGTCGAGATACGCAGCGCCGGTGTCGATACACGCGCGCAGTACGGCCATGTTCAGGAAGGCTGAACCCACATTGATGACGATCTGCGATTCAGTTTCGCGGATCATCGCCTTGGTCGCTTCTACGTCCAGGGCGTCCAGCACGTAGGCCTTGATCTCACCGGGCTGCTTCAATCCGCCCTTGGCCTGCACGCTGTCGATGATGGCCTGGCATTTGGAGATGCTGCGCGACGCGATAGCAATACGACCGAGTTCGTCGTTGTGCTGCGCGCACTTATGGGCCACCACCTTGGCGACACCTCCTGCACCAATGATAAGAACGTTTTTCTTCAATTGTTTTGTCACTCCTTAAGCCGCTGCCTCAGGAAAGGCTGGACAGGTAATCGTCAAAGTTGAATTCGCGAACCAGCTCGACGCTGCCGTCGAGCTGCTTTACAACGATGGACGGCATTTTCAGACCGTTAAACCAGTTTTTCTTGACCATTGTGTAACCCGCTGCGTCGATAAACGACAGCCGATCGCCGATGGTCAGCGGACGATCGAATTGGTACTCGCCGAAGATATCGCCGGCCAGACAGGATTTGCCGCACACCATATAGCTGTGCTCGCCGTCGTTGGGCGCCATCTTGGCGTTGAGGCGGTAGATCAGCAGATCGAGCATATGCGCCTCGATCGAGCTGTCGACTACCGCAAGATTCTTGCCGTTGTACAGAGTGTCGAGCACCGTCACTTCAAGCGAGGAGCTGAGGGTAATGGCCGCTTCGCCCGGCTCCAGGTAGACCTGCACACCATACTTCTCGGAGAAGGCTTTCAGGCGGGCGCAGAAGGCATCGAGTGGGTAGTCTTGTCCGGTGAAGTGGATGCCGCCGCCAAGGCTGACCCATTGAACCTGCTCGAGCAGCGAGCCGAAGCGCTCCTCGATGGTGCCAAGCATCTTGTCGAACAGCTCGAAGCTGCCGTTTTCACAGTTATTGTGGAACATGAAGCCGGAAATCTTGCCCATGACCGAGGCTATTTTCTCCGGGTCCCACTCGCCGAGACGACTAAACGGGCGCGCCGGATCGGCGAGCAGATAGTCGGAGCTGCTGACCTGGGGATTCACACGCAAACCCCGAATGGTGCCTTCGGTCGCGGCCTCGAAACGATCGAGCTGGCCGATGGAGTTGAAGATGATCTTGTCGCAGTTGGCGACCATCTCTTCAATTTCATCGTCGGCCCAGGCCACGCTGTACGCATGCGCTTCTCCAGCGAATTTCTGCCGACCGAGCTTGAGCTCATAGAGTGACGACGAAGTAGTACCGTCCATGTACTGCTGCATCAGGTCGAAAACCGACCAGGTCGCAAAGCACTTGAGCGCCAACAGCGCTTTGGCGCCGGACTGCTCGCGTACATAGGCAATCTTTTCCAGATTGCCCAGCAGCTTCTGTTTATCGATGAGGTAATACGGCGTCTTGATCATGTGTGCGTGCCCCGAAAAGGTCGCCGGCAGGAAGCCGACCGCTTCCCGTTTGGAAAAAAGGGCGAATTGTGCCGGTAACTAACGCATATCGAAATAGCATTTCGACACTTCGTCGACTTTCATGATGTTCGGTCGCCACCAAATTGCTGGACTGAAGCGATACGCTGCAGACTAGATGGCAAAAGATGACGACCGGATGAACCTTTGAATTTGCTGACAGGAATGCCGATGAAGGCGCACCCGATCGTCTCCGCCTGCCATTAATTCGGTGGGGATGCAGTACAATTTGCGCCTTTTTTCATGGCTGGATTGGCGCCTCGATGATCGAACCCAAGCGCGTACTGCGCGCCCTCGCCGAACACTGGACATTGCTCGAGCCGCTGTGCGAGCGCTTCGACGCTGGCACCCTGAGCCTGATCGAACTTCGTCACCAGCTCGCAGCACAGCTTCCGGAAGGAACGCCCACCGATATCACAGCCCTGCTTGATCAGTGGATCCGCCTCGACATCCTGGTGCCGGTGGCGAAAAGCCCGAATCGCTTTGAGCTGAACGCGCAGATTCACGATTTTCTGGCGTACCTGCGCCGCGAACATCGCCTGGGCCTGTGCCTGGAAATCGAAGCCTATCTGCGTCACCTCGAACGCCTGGCGGGACACATCCAAGACGCCTTCGAAATCCGTGATGGCCAGGACCTGGCGCGGCAGCTGCGCCTGCTCGATATGCGCGTGCGTGACGTGCTGAAAAAGCTCGCAAATGATGAACAAGCGCTGATCGGCGTGGCCGATCGGGCCAAGACCAGCGACCGGCAGATTCCGCTGCGGCAACGTTATGCAGAAGTCCTGGCGACCTGGGACGAGTACGTCGAGCCAATGATCCAGCTGGTCGCGGCTGACGGTGCCTTCGAACAAGGCGTTTACCGCGTCGAGCAGGTGCTGATGAAGCTGCTCGGCGAGCAACAGCGACTCGGCCAACTGGTCGACGACGATCTGCTGCTACGCACGCATGCGCGGATTCTGGAAATGCAGAGCACCGCCCAGCTGACCCTGCGTCATGCTCGTGAGCTGTTGCTGCCCCTGCGTGAAGAAGCGCGTCGTCACAACGCGGTGACCCGTGGCGCGGCGCTGGCGCTGTCAGCTATCCGCAAGAAAGGCCTCGATGCCGTGCCGCAGGCGTCGCTGCCGCTGTTCACCCGGCCGCAGAGTACTTTTCTCGGCTCGGCCAGCCAGGTCGAAGCCTACGTCTATGCCTTGGCCCGCTTTGAGCCAAAACCCGCGCGATTCCCCCGAGCCGGCAGCAAACGCAAGACCGATGCACCACGTTCTCCGCTGACGGCACGTGAAATGCTCGACCGCTGCGAACAGGCGTTGCCGCTGCCTGACCTGATGCAATGGTTGCTGGAGCAGGAGCCCGAAGGCGCGACCGATGAGCTGCTCTACTGGTTTTCGCGCCTGTCCCGCGATGCACGTTTTCAGCGCGAGCGCCTGGAGCGGCGCGAGTACCTGACGCGCGAGCATCAGGTCAGCCTCAGCTCATTCGCGCTGCTGGCCAATGCCAATGGTTGAGCCTTGTGTTCCACGGGCAAGCTGCGCGCCCGTCCCGACTATCCATTTTCGTGAAATGCGCTTCGCGGTTTCACACGATGATTGCCTGAGTTGCGTATGAACATCGATCTGAAAGAAATGACCCAGCTGGCGCCTATCTTCCGCGAGCTGTTCAAGGGCTATCACCTGTCGCGCAGCGAGCCGGAGTGCTATGCCCAGCTATCCAACATGCAGGACCTGTACCGCGCGCTGTTCAAGGCGCTCGGCTTTGAACTGGTCTGCGACCCGCGCGGCTTTTACTATTTCGTTCCCGAGCAGATGGGCGCCCAGGTCAACAAGACGGCTCAGCGCCTGGCGTTGTTTACCTTCATCCTGGTCGAACATCTGGCCGATCAGGGCCGCGATCCGCTTGCAGTTCTCGATGGCGGCACCCTGGGTCGGGATGAACTGCCGGCCTTGCTGGATAAGTACCGCGACCTGTTTCTGCAGGCTGAGGTGACCACCCAGGACGAGCTGGAAGAAAAAGTCATTCGCCGGCTGACGCAACTGGGTTTTGCCGAAGACAGCAATGGTATTTACCGTTTCCTGCCGCCCATGCACCGTTTCCTCGACGTCTGTTTGTCGGTTCAGCAGGACCGCGACCTCGCGGCAAGCCTGCACAGCAGTGACCTGCCATTGCCCGCCCCTCAGCTCTTCGCCGAGGAGGATGAGGACGAGATCATTCTTCTCGACCGTGATCCGGACGAATCCGAAGAAGATGCCCTAGCGCGTGCCATCGCTGATGAAAAGGAGCTTGAAGCATGAGCCAGGAACGATACGGTATCCGTCGCTTTGCCCTGCTGAACACCGCCGGCTACAGCCTCGGAATTTTTCCGCTGGAAACGCCACTGTCAGTTTACGGCGCCAACAACCTCGGCAAGTCTGCATCGATCAACGCGCTGCAATTCCCGATTCTGGCGCGCATGTCAGACATGAGCTTCGGCAAGTACAGCCTGGAACAGTCACGAAAGTTCTACTTCGCCAGCGACACCAGTTACATCCTGGTCGAAGTCGCCCTGCCCCATGGCCCGCACGTCATCGGTGTTGCCGGGCGCGGGCCGGGCGGCGGGTTTGGCCACCAGTTCTTCGTTTACCAAGGCTCGTTAGACCTCGATCACTACCAGCAGAACGGCACCTGCCTGCGTCAGCGCGAGCTATTCGCCAATCTGGAGCGCGCCGGTATCAAAGCCTACGAGGCCAAGCCGGACGAGCTTCGCCGTCTACTGGTTGGTGGGCATACTGCGATTCCGCTGGACATGACACTCATACCGCTGCGCTCAACCAGCGAGCAGAGCCTGAAAACATTCCGTGCGCTGTTCATCAACCTGCTGCACATGCGCGAGATAACCGCGGCCAAACTCAAGCAACTGTTCCTCGATGCGTTCGAACACAGCTTGCGTTCCGGCAGTGTCGACTACATCGCCGCTACCGAAGAAGCCTTCCGTGATGTGCGCCGCATGGAGCAGGACTATCAGGCGTTGGTCGCAGCCGGCCCGCTGGTAGAAGCCCTCGCCGCTGGCGTAGCTCAACGTGAGTTGCTGCGCGGCAAATTGCATCGCTTGTCCCCCTTGCTCGACTCACTACTCGGCACCTGGCAGGACTATGCCGGCGCCCGCAAGGAAGAGCTGGTCATCCAGGCCGAACACTATCGCCGCGAGCAGGACGGCCTGCAGAACGAACAGCGTGGCGGCACCGCTGAGCTGATGCGTCTCGAGCGTGAAATCAGTGAGATTCAACGCTGGCTGGGTGAGCTCTCGGCGTTGAAGAACCGCTTTGCGCTGGTTGAGGATGCTCATGTTCTCGAACAACAGCTGCTCGCCGCCAAGGACGCCCACGACGAGCTGGCTGGCGCGCTGTCGCAATCACGCCAGTTCTCCAGCGAAGATCTCGATGAGCGTCTACGAGACCTGGAAAAGCGCCTCAAGTCTGTCCGGCAGCAATTGGACCATGCGGACAACAACAGCTATTCGCGCCTGCGTGAAGAGTTCTCTCAGGCCGATGTAGATCGTCTGATGCGCTTGTTCAACAGTCAGCTGTTCAGCCTGCCTTTGGGAGACAAAGGCATATGCACGGACGACAGCGAGACGTGGGTCAAGTCGCTGGAAGCAGTGCTCGACGGTTTCAAGGGCGAGCGATTCGAAGTGCCCGGATTGTCCATCGATCTGTCCCATATCGAACCACCGGCACTGCAGGCGCTGGCTGACCGGGCCGCGCTGCGTGACCAGAAAGACCGACTGGAACGCGAGCTGAAGCAACTCAAGGCCCAGCACTCGGTAGCGGTGGACCGTGCCGCCAGCAAAGCGCAAGCCGAGCAGCTTTACCAACAGGTGCTTGACGCTCAAAAAGCATTGGAGGATTACCGCCGCTGCCAGACGCTATCGGCCGAAGAGCACAGCAAGCTCGAGCAGCTGGCTCAGAACGAAGCGGCTCAGGATGAACTCAAGCGGACCAGCGACGTCTTCACTGAGCGGGTGCAACACCTGTCAGCAAAGCTGCAGCTGGTCGGCCGCCAGTTGGCTGATCTCGAGGCCAAGGAACGCACGCTGGAGGACGCGCTACGCCGTCGTCAGCTGCTCCCTGCCGACTTGCCATTCGGCACACCGTTCATGGACCCCGTGGACGACACCCTGGACAATCTCCAGCCGCTGCTCAACGACTACCAAGACAGCTGGCAGGCACTGCAGCGTGTCGATGGCCAGATCGAAGCACTCTATGCACAGGTACGCCTCAAGGGTGTTGCCAAATTCGATAGCGAAGAAGACCCTGAGCGACGGTTACAGCTGCTGGTCAATGCCTACGCGCACCGCCAGGACGAAGCCTTGACGCTTGCCAAGGCACGTCGCGCGGCAGTGACCGATATAGCACGCACCTTGCGCAACATTCGCAGCGATTACGACAGCCTTGAGCATCAGCTGGCGTTGTTCAACCGAGAGATCAACAAACGGCAGGTATCGAATCTTGAGAGCTTCCGCATTGTGCTGGCCCCTAATAAGGATGCACTGAAGCATATCGATCAGATCATCCACAGCGCAGGGCAGTACGAGCAAGGCGAGACACTATCGGTATTCGACCTGCAGCAAAGCAGCGAACAGGACAGCAGAAACGAGGAAGCCAAGGAATACCTGGCGCGCCTGGTTGCAGCAAATAACAACCAGTTGGGCCTGAAGGATCTGTTCGAGCTGGCATTCGAGATCACCAAGGTGGGCGGTCAGCCGGTCATCCATACCGACATCGACGGGGCGGCATCCAACGGTACGACCATGACCATCAAAGCGCTGACCAACATGTACCTGCTGCTACACCTGATGGATCGTGAACAAGCCGGACGCATACGTCTGCCCTACTACCTAGATGAAGCAGCCGATATCGACGAGCGCAATCAGCAGGCTCTGATCGAAACCAGCTTGCAGCTGGGCTTCGTTCCGATTCTGGCCTCTGTCAAACCGCAAGTATCAGCGCATGTGGCCATCGACCTGGAAGGCGGTAGCGGTCCGAGCGGGATATACATAGACGAAGCGGATTGGAAATACATCAAACGGCGGGACCAGCCTGGGCAACCGGTTTTAGCAGCTGAGCGAAACGCGGTACCAGAAGCCGAACCGATCAGCTGATCGCTAGGTTGAGAGCCAGTCTGCCAGTAATGTCGGCTGGCCCTCTCCCTTCTAGCGTTTACTCACCTACCGAGCTGTCCGTTGACTGAGCCATTAGGACTCTTTTGCAACGACGTCAAAGTCGCCAGGCCTTGGTTGCTGGGACTGGCTGGCCGCCCGGACGTTTCGTTATTAGCTTCCAGAACGTGCGCACCGAGCCCCCAGACAAGGTGCCAACATCGGTTCCGCGCTGACTTGAGCGTGTACGCGTGATGGCTGAAGCCTCTCTGCCATCAGCGCTGCGGCATCGCCTGCGTATTACCGAGCCTGGTCTTGTTCCTCTCAGCCGCGGTCCGGATACCAACGTCCAAGTCACCCGAGGATGGCATTCAAGGCCGGAGATTCCTCTGCCCGAAAACTCTATCGATGCGCCCGCACCACCTCGTTTGCAACATCCGCAGGCAGAGCCTGAGCGAACATGGATGCACAGCGAGGCAATTCGTCACCGCACATTTTTTCTGGTCGGTTTAGGGCGTTCGGGTGGCACCTAAGCGCGTCGAGCAGCTGTTTCTCCTCACATGGAAATTCCCGAGTTGGTCGGCCGTTCGTTATGCAACGTTGTGGCCCCTCATGCAAGCTCTGCAATGTTCGCCAAAAACGAACCGGATGCACAGTAGACAGTATGTCTGCACAGCACTCGGCACGATTGCTGTATTAGAGGCTGCTAGAGCTCATCAGCGACGGATACAAGATATCTCGCCCCAAAGACAAACCCCCGATCCTCTTACGAAGATCGGGGGTTTGGTGTAGAAGCTTGACGATGACCTACTCTCACAT
>NZ_JBCFXD010000021.1:0-49809 GCF_038562055.1 Stutzerimonas chloritidismutans
CTTGCAGCCATTTCGACAGCAGGTACATCCGACCGCCTTGCTGCCGCTAAACCTACTTTTTCAACAGAATCGGCCGAATGCAGCCGCTGGATGCTTAGCTGCTTGCGCGCCATCCGTACAATACGCACTTATTTCTTCTGTAAGCCATCCTCGATATGACTGCCCTGCTGTTCGTAGTATTCGCCGCCCTCTTCTCCTCCATCAGCGCACATGCCGAAGCGCCCGCCAGCTTCGCCACAGCTAAGGTGATTGCTAAGCAGCAAATTTTCTTCGACCAGGCATCGAGCCCTCTTGGCGAACTCTACTGTGGCTGCAAGTGGGAATGGACAGGGAAATCGGGCGGCCGAATTGATCCCGCGTCCTGCGGCTACGAAACCCGCGCTCAGCAGAACCGCGCCGACCGGATCGAGTGGGAACATATCGTGCCCGCCTGGGTGTTCGGCCATCAGCGCCAGTGCTGGCAGAACGGCGGACGTAAAAATTGCATTTCGGACGATCCGGTTTTTCGCGTTATGTAGGCCGACCTATTCAACCTGTACCCTTCGGTTGGCGAGGTCAATGGCGACCGTAGCAACTACCAGTACGGCATGGTCACCGGCGTAGCGCCGCAGTACGGAGCGTGCACCACAAAGGTGGATTTCAAGGAGCGCGCCGCCGAGCCGCGGAACGAAGCCAAAGGCATTGCCTCGCGAGCCACCTTCTATATGTACGATCGATACGGGCTGTCTATGTCGCGCCAACAGCAGCAGTTGCTAATGGCATGGAATCGGCAGTACCCAGTGTCCGCCTGGGAAAAGGAATGGAACAGCCGTACCGCGAAGGTCATGGGGCACCCGAATCCTTTCATCACTGGTGAGCGCTCTTGGAGCCTTGGCCACAAGCCGACCCGCGACGGCATCGTGAGCGCCATTCCTACCCGAGCCGCAGCCTCCACGACAGAGAAGGCTAGCGCTGATTTAATCATCGGCAACCGCAACAGCAAAATCTACCACCTGCCGCAGGGCTGCCCTAGCTACGGCGCGGTGTCACCGAAGAATCAGGTACCGTTCAAATCGGAAGCAGAGGCCAGTGCGGCAGGCTACCGGAAAGCGGGCAATTGCCGATAGAGCGTCTTACTTGCACCCTACCGTCCACAGCTGATCAATCCGCGTCGTGAAACTCTGACTCATCATCTCTCGCCGCATGCCCCAATCGGGCGCGGTGGGTACGCGGCCTGGCCGAAGCGTGTTGCGCCCCCACTTTGCATTGATTGCATCCATCACGCCCATCACGCGCTCCGACGCCTCCGGCTGGGTTTCGGCGAAGAGATCGTCGGTGTACTCACCTCGCTGCCGCAGGTCCATCAGCAGAACCTCGGCTTTACTGAAGGAAAAATCCGCTCGATACACATGCGCCAGCCCTGCGAGTGCCGCGCGGGTGATGTACCTGGTATCGTCAGTCGGGTAAGGCAGCTCGCATACCACACCCTTTGCGAACTTCGGCTCATCGGGGTTGAACATCCCGGTGCGAATACTCACCCGTACGCGCTTGCACATGGACTGTTGGGCCCGCAGTTTCTCGCTGGCCCTGGCGGCGTATGCCGCCACTGCCTCCTTGATTGGTTCCAGCTCGCGCAGGCGCTTGCCGAACATCCGCGAGCAGCAGATTTCCTTTTTGGGTGACGCGACGTCCTCCAGATCGAGGCACGGCGTGCCGCGCAGTTCGCGGGAAGTTTTCTCGATAACGACGCTGAATTTTTTGCGCAGGGTCCAGGCATCCGCGCTGGCTAGATCCCAAGCAGTACGTATGCCCATCCTGTTCAGATGCTCGGTCATCCGGCGTCCGACACCCCATACATCGCCGACTTCAGTCACACGCAGTACCTTGTCGCGCCGCACCGGGTCGAGAAGGTCCACTACCCCACCCGTCTGCTTCTGCCAGCGCTTCGCTGAATGGTTCGCCAGCTTGGCGAGCGTCTTGGTCTCCCCAATGCCCACCCCGACCGGGATACCTGTGCTGCGCAGTACCTCAGCGCGGATCCGCCTGCCGAGCACTTCGACGTCTGGCACACCGGTAAGGTCCGCAAACGACTCGTCGATCGAGTACACCTCAACCTCAGGCACCAGGCTCTCAATGACCGTCATGACGCGCTCGCTCATATCGCCGTACAGGGCGTAGTTGCTGGAAAACACCACGACGCCCCAACGCTCCAGATCGCGCCGGATCTGAAAATACGGCACGCCCATTTTGATGCCGAGCTGCTTGGCCTCGGCCGAACGCGCAATCACGCAGCCGTCATTGTTCGAAAGCACGACGATAGGCGTACGACGCAAGTCTGGTCGGAAGACACGTTCGCAACTGGCGTAGAACGAGTTGCAATCGATGAGGGCAATGGCCCGCTCAGTACTTGCCATGGATTCGGATGCTGTATGACACCACGCCCCATACGTAGAGTTCTTCGCTTTCGAGGAGGTACCGCGGCGGGAACTTCGGATTGGCCGAGCGCAGAATGACCTGGCTGCCGGCTCGGTCGAAAATCTTGACCAGAGGCTCGTTATTCAGCGCTGCAATGATCACCTCCCCCTTCTCGGCCTCCCGTCCCCGGTCGATGATCAGAATGTCTCGGTCGAAAATGCCGACCTGGATCATGCTCTCCCCGTCTGCGCGCGCCAGGTAGGTATGCGGAGCTCGGATGTTCATCAGCTCGTCGAGCGAGATGCTCCCTTCCATGTGGTCCTGCGCTGGGCTCGGGAATCCCGCGGGCACGCAGAAACTGAAAAACGGCAGTGCAATTGTGGCGGGAGCAGCAGGTCCCAAGATGTGGACGGGCATGGTACAGACCTCGTAACTGTATGCACATACAGTATTCTGAGGCTAGAGTCCGGTCAATTGAACCAGATGTGCGGGGGCACCCATGTGTGGACGTTTTGCTCAGTACCGAGTCGCTTATGAATATTTGGACAAGATCGCGGTGCAGCTACCCTTGCCATTGCGTGGCGGCGTGAATCCTGAGCCGATCGGACGATACAACGTGTGTCCGCAATCAATGGTTCAGCTCCTGCACCAGGACGATGATGGGCTGCGCATGGATTCATTCAAATGGGGTTACGCCCCATTGTGGGCACAGGGGAAGCGACCACCAGCGATAAATGCCAGGGTGGAAACGGCCGCGACTAGCAAGTTCTTTCGCGATATCTGGCAAACCGGCCGCGCAATAGTGCCCGCTGATGGTTGGTACGAGTGGAAGAAGGACGCGTCCAACCCGAAGATCAAGCAGCCCTACTACATCACGCTCCGTAGCGGCGAGCCGATGTTCTTCGCAGCGCTCGGGCGGTTTCAGCGAGGCGGCTCGCTGGAACCGCGAGACGGCGACGGCTTTGTTGTCATTACGTCCTCCAGTGAGGCCGGCATGCTTGACATTCACGACCGGCGTCCACTGGCTCTATCGCCGGAGTACGCCGCTCAGTGGATGGCCCCGGATTTACCGCCAAGCGAGGCTGAAGTGCTCGCACTAGAGCATGGCTTGTGCGTGGAGGAATTCCAATGGCATCCAGTGGGCAGGGCCGTCGGGAACGCACGGAATGAGGGGCCCGAACTTATCAATCCGATCGCCCACCCCTTGTTGTGAACCACTCGGGACCTCGCTCGACGATAAAATGGCGAACCTTAAGGAGTATTACTCTTTGGTCAGATCCAATCCACACGCGAGTATTTGCTAACCTTCTCACCAACGTAATCGATTGGTGACACGTTCGAATGAACACTTGGAACTATAGGGTCATCAAGAGCCAAGACCCTATCGAAGGGGCCACCTTCAAGATACATGAAGTCTACTACGACCAAAGCGGCGAGATCGAAATGTGGACGGAGCGCCCGGTAGTCCTTGAAGAAGGGTCGATGGAGAGCTTAGAAACCACGCTAAAATACATGCTTGATGCCACTCGCAAGCCACCCCTAGAGGAGGCCTCAATCGACGGCAAAATACGATTAGTGCCAGTATCGTCATCCACGCCAGATCAGGACTTGCCGAGTCACATCAGCGACGATATGTGATCGGACATAGGGCCGCGAATCATCATACTGACTAGGCGTGAAAGTGCCTGCCTCCTCAAGGTTGATCGTGCCCAGCTTAGGTGCAATGACACCGTTCTGAAGGACTAGCTCAAACCTCTGTGTGGGTAGGCGTGCGGGTAAGATTGTTTTACTAAAAATAAATACTGAAAAAACAAAAGGTTATGCAGATTAAATGCCGGCCACAAGCCGGCTTTTTATTGCCTAAAATTTCTGTTCGCAACAGCCCGAGCCTCGACACTTCACCCCGGCCCCGGATCGCAAATCGACGAGCGGTCGCCGCCCTCTGAACCATCAAAAGCCAACGCGCCACCCCGCTGCTAGAGGGGCTTTGCCCCGATATCGCAGCGCTTGTCCGCTTCTGTCACCTTGGCTGTCATCTTCCGCATCCCGTGTCACGCACGCCCTGCCCTGAAACGCTTGCCGCCCCAGGGCAGTCCAACCCTATCTCAATCCTGCTCGGCGCCTCGCCGCCGGCATCAGGACGGCGTGTGAAGAACGCCAGTCAGCAACCCGCTGCCGCAAGGCAGCCCAGCGATGGGGCAGACCATGGCCGATGACAACCGAAACCCGCCCGGGCAGGACGCTCGCGAAAAGAATTCACGCAGCGGGGTCGAGATCCATGACCCCGACAACGCGTCCCGATCGCGTCGCGCCTTTCTCAAGGCGGTCGGGGCCACCGGCCTGGCGGCGGCTGCGGTGCCCGCCTGGGGCCGCGTCGGTTACGTCAATGACGACAAGGAGGAGCCGGCGGCGCAGCGACCGGATGGCGAAGCGGGCCCGACGGCCGGCCAGCAGCGGATCACGCTCAAGGTCAACGGCAAACCCCACACGCTGGACGTCGCGGCCAACATGGTCTTGCTCGACGTGCTGCGCCACCAGCTTGATCTGACCGGCACCAAGAAAGGCTGCGATCACGGCCAGTGCGGCGCATGCACCATTCACGTCAACGGGCAGGCGATCAATTCCTGCCTGAGCCTGGCGATTGCCCACGACGGCGACGAGATCACCACGGTCGAAGGCCTGGAGCGCGACGGCCAGATGCATCCCATCCAGCAGGCGTTCCTCGAACACGATGCCTATCAATGCGGCTACTGCACCTCGGGCCAGATGATGACGGCGGTGGCCATCCTCAACGACCCGAGCGTGGGCAAGGACGATCTCTCCGTGCGTGAGGCCATGAGCGGCAACATCTGCCGCTGCGGGGCCTACAAGAACATCCTCAGCGCCATCCAGTCGGCGCGCAAGCAGATGAAGCCCGCCTAGGAGGCCGACATGCGCCATTTCGAATACAGCCGCGCCGACAGCGTCGAGCAGGCGGTCGCAACTTATTCCGCGGGCAAAAATGCCTCGTTCCTGGCCGGTGGGACCAACCTGCTGGACATGGTCAAGCTCGACCTCATGCGTCCCGAGCTGATGGTCGACGTCAATCGGCTGCAGCTCAATCAGGTCGAAGAACTGGATGATGGACGACTCAAGGTCGGCGCCATGGTTTCCAACGCTGCGCTGGCCCGACATCCGCGCGTGGAAAAAGACTACCGGGTGCTGTCCGAAGCACTGCTCTCCGGCGCCTCGACGCAGTTGCGCAACAAGGCGACCACCGGTGGCAATGTCATGCAACGGGTACGCTGCCCCTACTTTCGCGACGGCACCTCGGCCTGCAACAAGCGCGACCCAGGCTCTGGCTGCTCGGCCATCGGCGGGCACAACCGTTCGGTGCACGCGGTGCTGGGCACCAGTGATCAGTGCATCGCCAGCCACCCCTCCGACATGTGCGTGGCGATGGCGGCCATTGGTGCCAAGGTCAACGTCGTCGGCCCCAATGGGGCACGCGATATCGACTTTCTCGACTTTCACCTGCTGCCGGGCGACAAGCCCTGGGAAGAGTTCGCGCTCAAGGATGATGAGCTGATCACCCATGTCACCCTTAACGCGCCGATGCAGGGCGGAAAAAGCGCGTATCTAAAGCTGCGCGACCGTTCCTCGTACCAGTTTGCCCTGGCTTCGAGCGCGGTCATCGTTGCGCTCGAGGGCAACACCATTCGCGAGGTGCGTCTGGCACTTGGCGGCGTCGCGACCAAACCCTGGCGCGTCCTGGAAGCCGAGCAGGCTCTCAAAGGGCAACCGGCTAATACCGCCACCTTCGAGAAGGCTGCACGCATCGCCATGCAAGGGGCCAAGGGCTACGAGCACAACGCCTTCAAGATTCCGCTGGGCCAGCAAGCCATCGTGCGCACGCTGACAAACCTCACCGCCGGATAGAGCCAGCCAATACAGGACTGCAACCATGAGCGAAAAAATCATCGGTGCTGCCAAGCCACGCATCGACGGCCCGCAGAAGCTGACCGGCCGCGCCAAGTATTCCTCGGACAACAACCTGCCCGGCATGGCGTACGCATACGGCGTGTTCAGCACCATCGCCCGCGGCGAAATCACCCACATCGATACAAGCGTGGCGAAACAGTCGCCGGGCGTGATCGACATCTTTCATCACAACCACTTCCCGAAGCTGTACCACACGCCGAGCAGCATGGCGCAGGAGAACAAGGTCGACGAGGTGCGCCTGCCGTTCGAAGACAACAAGGTCTATTACGCCGGGCAGTTCGTCGCGCTGGTGGTCGCCGACACCTTCGAGAACGCCCGTGCCGCCGCCTACAAGGTCAAGGTCGATTATCAGAAGAGTGCGGCCATCGCCAACCTAGACCAGGCTGTCGAGCGCAACGGCAGCAAGATGCAGAAAAAATCCAACCATACCCGGGGCAATCCTGAGCAGGCTTACGGGAGCGCGGCCAAGGCCATCGATGCCACGTACTACACGCCGGTCGAAACGCACAATCCGATGGAGATGCACGCCACCGTAGCGGCCTGGAATGACGGCAAGCTGACGATGTACGACACGACCCAGGGCGTGGTGAATGCGCGCAACGTCTATGCCAAGGTGTTTGGCCTATCGCAGGATCGGGTCGAGGTGCTGACGCCGTTTCTCGGCTCGGGTTTCGGCAGCAAGCTGTGGCCCTGGCCGAACGCGATTGCCGCGGCGGCGGCCGCCCGGGAAATCGGTCGGCCCGTGCAGCTCGTGGTACCGCGCCAGGAAATGTTCACCACCACCGGCCACCGCCCCGAAACGCGCCAGCGCATGCGGCTGGGCACCGACAATGCAGGGCGATTGGTCTCGCTGCGCCACGAAACGGTCTACACCACGTCTACGGTCGACCAGGTCGATACCTACGTCGAGTCCTGCGGAAAGATGACTCAGGGCCTGTACAGCTGCGACAACCTGAGCGTGACCCACGCTGCGGCCCGTACCAACCGCGGCACGCCCACCTCGATGCGCGCGCCAGGCGCGGCGCCGGGCATGTTTGCGCTGGAATCGGCGATGGACGAGATGGCCGAGCAACTCGGCATGGACCCGCTCGAATTCCGCCGTCGCAATGTCTCCGACACTGACGAGAGCAAGGGACTGCCTTGGTCGAGCAATCAGATTCGTGAAGCCTACGACCAGGCCGCCCAGCGTTTTGGCTGGGCCAAACGCAATCCAGCAATCGGCTCGATGCGCGAGGGCAATGAAATCATTGGCTGGGGCATGGCGAGCTGCAATTGGGAGGCGATCCGCCGACCTTGTGACGCGCGGGTGTCGCTGCGTGCAGACGGTTCCGCCTTCGCTTCTTGCGCCACTCAGGACATCGGCACCGGCACCTACACCATCGTGGCGCAGGCGGTGAGTGACGTGACCGGCGTGCCGCTGGAAAAGATCGAGGTCGAGCTGGGTGACTCCTCCTATCCGTCAGGGCCAATCTCCGGCGGCTCCTGGGCGACGGCGACCACCCTGCCCGCTATCGCCGCAGCCGGGCGCAAGGCCATCGAGGTGCTCAAGGAGTATGCGACGTCGGAAAACGGGGCCTTTCCAGATGCCAAGCCAGAGGACCTTACTTTCGAAGACGGTCAGCTGAAGAACACCGATGGGAAGTCGATCGGTTTCGCCGAGGTGCTCAAGGCCCGTCAGCTGGCCAGTGCCGACGGTGAGGCGCATACCGAAGGCGCCCCCACTGAGACCTATGCCTTCCGCTCGTTCGGTGCACATTTCGTCGAAGTTCGCTGGGACCCGGGCATTTCCAACCTGCGCGTCACCCGCGTGGTCAGCGCCATCGATGTCGGCCGCGCCATCAACGCACTGACGTCGCGTAACCAGGTCGAGGGTTCCATCGTCATGGGCATCGGCATGGCGCGTTTCGAGCAGACCGACTACGACCACCGCGATGCACGCCCGGTCAACAACAACTACGCCGAATACCTGGTGCCGGTGCATGCGGACCAGCCGGATATCGACGTGATCCTGCTCGACTATCCGGACTTCAAGTTCAACGAGTTCGGTGCGCGCGGCATTGGCGAGATCGGCATCACCGGGATACCCGCCGCGATTGCCAACGCGGTCTACCACGCCACCGGCAAGCGCATCCGCGACCTGCCGATCACCCTGGACAAGCTGATGGACGCCTCGGCTTCGGTGAAACAGGCGTAACTGCAGTGGCTGCTGGAAGGCAGCCACTCGCTCAGGCGACGGCAGCATGCCCTGACCGCTGGGCCAGCGCTCTGCACGTGGTGGCTCGGTTTCTTCCCAGTGTTGAGACTGATGCGAGCCACACGTAGCACTCGCGCAGGCAGCCAGGCGAAACGCTTCGATGCCACGGCTCACCTTTCAGCAACGGGCCGTCCGACACGAAAAAGCCGGCCTTAAAGGCCGGCTCACGAAGCCGCAAACAAAACGCTACCGATGCGTCTGATTACAGACGAATCGGTAGCGCTCGCCCGTCAGCTCTTGCCTTTCTTGATGGCCTCTCCCGAACCGAGATCGGCACCGGTCATCGGGTCGACGGACACGTCGGACTGGGTTCGCACCGCCATCTGCTGCACCACTTTCTGCTGTGCCTTGCTCAGATCAACGGACGGCTTCCCATCACCGCCGTTTACTGCCGGCTCCGGGTTGTCGACAAATTCCCACTCCGGCCCCTGGTTCCACGGGCCGCGCAAGTCGCCTTCGCCCTGCGAGAGGTTGTAGTAGACGTTGGCAAATTGCGGATCACCCGGCAGCTTGCCCTGAGGGAAGTTGGGTTGAATCGCGTGCAAGGCCTTTTCGAAGGATTTCTGGTGCGCGATTTCGCGGGTCATCAGAAATTTGAGTGCATCCTTGATGCCGGGGTCGTCGGTCACGTTGATCAGACGCTCATAGACGATCTTGGCGCGCGCCTCGGCGGCAATGTTGGAACGCAGATCTGCGGTCGGCTCGCCAATGGAGTCCACGTAGGCCGCCGTCCAGGGCACACCCGCCGAATTGGTCAGCGCCGGACCACCGCCGTACAGCAGCGAGGTGATGTGCGAATCGTTGCCGCCACCGGTCAGGGAGCGATACAGATCCGCTTCCTTTTCGACACCTTCGGACAACTCGCCCTTGGCACCCTTGTTCAGCATGCCGACGATTGAGCCGATGACTTCCAGGTGACTGAGTTCCTCGGTCGCAATGTCCATGAGCATGTCTTTGCGGCCTGGGTCATCCTCGGCGACACCTTGGACGAAGTAACGCATCGCAGCGGCCAACTCGCCTTGCGGTCCGCCGAACTGCTCGAGCATCAGGTTGGCCAGCCCCGGATTCGGAGCGGCTACTCGCACGGTATATTGAAGTCGTTTGTTATGGACGAACATGGTTCACCTCTCAAGTTGGGCTTCCCTAATTCACTGCCTCCTGTCTATGGGTTGAAATGGTCGCTGCGAACTGCACTGATTGCAGGCGACCCTAGTTATGGAGTGCAAGAAGTAGCAGCCGTCCGATTATTTTTTTTAATGGAGCCCATGAGAAATAGAGATGGCTTCTCGTCGCTGCTTGACGGTCTTCCGCCCATTTTTTGCTTGGTCTGCCATGAAACACGTGAACGGTTCCAAGCCAGACGACTCTATCGAATCCACAGCTTTTGCTGATCGAGGTCTCAGATGCGTCATCGCTTAGGCTCCATCCGTAACCGGTTCGTCCCCTTGCTTCTTGCAGCCGCAGCGCTTTCGCTTGGCAGCACGTCAGGATTTGCCGACTCGCCACAGGTGCTCGGCTGGGTCGAGGAAGGCTTGATTCTTCCCGAACGAGTGGCGGTGAAATTCAAGCTCGACACCGGCGCGCTGACCTCTTCCATGCATGCGGAAAACATCGATCATTTCGAGAAGGATGGCGAGGACTGGGTTCGGTTCACCGTCGAGCTGGAAGACATCAACACCGACAAGCAGGTGCGCACGCGCCTGGAACGCGAGCTGATACGCGACATCAAGGTGCGCGGTGCAGGCGGCGCTGAAGAGCGGCCGGTGGTGCTGATGAAGGTCTGCCTCGGCAACCAGATATACGAAGAACAGTTCTCGCTAAACGACAGGGACAAAATGAATTACCCGGTGCTGATTGGCCGCCGCACCTTGGAAAAGGTCGGCCCGGTGGATTCATCCAAGACCTTTACCGTCGAGCCAAGCTGTCCCGATTCTAGGCAGTAAACACACTCCAAACTCGTCCGGTCACTGCGCGCTAGCCAGCACGCTGAGCGCTGCCGTCGGCATCAAGCCGCAAGCCCGGCGCTTTTTCTGCAACTCACCCAGGCCCCTCCGGTCAACTGAATAGCAGCCCTGGCTACCTGGGCTGACCTCAGCACAACGACCGGTCATGCGGGGGATTCGTGGAGCATCAAGGTGAGTACCTGAGACAGGGCGCCATGCCGTCGGACATGGGCATGGACGCGCACATGCAGATGATGGAGCGACGCCGGCTCGCTACGCTGTGGTGCCATTTCGTCAACGCACTGCTGGGGCTCTGGGTGCTCGGCGCCCCCTTCATCTTTGGCTACCTGAACATCTCGCCAACCGATCTCGACTTGCCGAGACTGGCGAGCGAGCGTGAGCTGCCGGACGTCGCCACGCGAGTGCTGATGATGAGCTGGAATGATGTCGTCAGTGGTGCCTTGATCGTGCTGTTTTCAATTCTTTCGCTGAAACGTATCGCCTGGGCGCAGTGGGCGAACACTGCCATGGGCCTGTGGCTGATGCTCGCGCCGCTGTTGTTCTGGACGCCGTCGCCTGCCAGCTACGGCAACGCCCTTCTGGTGGGCGGACTGGTGATCGCCTTTTCCACCTTGGTGCCGATGATGCCCGGCATGAGCATGAGCGGCATGATGCAGAAGGCCGCCGTGCCGCCGGGCTGGGATTACAACCCCTCGACCTGGATGCAGCGGTTGCCGATCGCCTTTCTCGCCGTAATCGGCATCCTGCTGGCGCGTTACCTGGCCGGCTACCAGTTGGGGCACACCGCCAACGCCTGGGATCCATTCTTCGGAACCGAGCCCAACGGTACCGAGACCATCATCACCTCCGACATGTCACGCGCCTGGCCGGTATCCGATGCCGGTGTCGGGGTCATGGCCTACATGATCGAACTCTTGATGGCGGTGATGGGCGACGCCCGCCGGTGGCGGACCATGCCCTGGATGGTCGCCGCGTTCGGCGTGGTGGTAGTGCCATTGGGCGCGGTGAGTATCTTTTTCATCATCGCGCAGCCGATCTTCATCGACACCTGGTGCACCCTCTGCTTGGTCCAGGCGCTGGCGATGCTGGTGATGATGCCCTACGCCCTGGATGAGCTGGTGGCCATGGGGCAGTTCCTCAAGGATGCGCGCAGGCGTGGCAAGCCCTTCTGGAAGACCTTCTGGCACGGCGATGCAATGGAAGGCGCACGGGAAGACAACACGCCGGAGTTCGACGGCAGCTTGTCATCCATGACATTGAAAGGCCTGCGCGGCGTGAACCTGCCCTGGGGCCTTTTCTTGCTCTGCATCCTTGGCGTCTGGCTGATGTGCACCCGTCTGATCTTCGGCACTGAGGGCTCGATGGCCAACAGCGATCACCTGATGGGCTCATTGTTGATCACCGTCTCGGTGCTGGCCTTTGCCGAAGTCGCACGTCCGCTGCGCTTTCTCAACCTGCCGATCGGCGCCTGGCTGATCGCCGCGCCGTCCTTTCTAGACGGCGCCGGCTTCGCCGCCACCGTTGGCAGCCTGATTGCCGGTGTACTGATCATCGGCCTGAGCCTTCCGCGGGGGCCGATCCGCCACCGCTATGCAGGCTGGAACGCGCTGCTGCGCTAACCCATCACAGACAGGAGTTTTTAGATGAGCGACCGCGAACAAACTGCCGTGATTTGTGGAGGCACCGCTGGCGTGGGCCGGGCAACGGCCCATGCGTTCGCGCAGGCGGGCTTTCGCGTGGCAGTGATCGCGCGCGGTGAGCAGGGCCTGTCCGACACACGCGAAGAACTGGAAGCGGCCGGCGCGAAGGTGTTGGCGATTTCGGCCGATGTTGCCGATGCCGAAGCCGTCGATCACGCCGCCGAGCGAATCGAAGCGGAGCTGGGCCCGATCGAGGTATGGGTCAATGCGGCCATGGCGACGGTGTTCGGACCAGTCAACAAGACCAGCGCCGCGGAATTCAAGCGGGTCACCGAGGTGACCTATCTGGGTTTCGTTCACGGCACGCTGGCGGCGCTGCGCTACATGGAGGCGCGCAACCGCGGCACCATCGTCCAGGTCGGCTCAGCATTGTCCTACCGTTCAGTTCCGCTGCAATCAGCCTACTGCGCGGCGAAATTCGCAATCCGAGGTTTCACCGATTCGCTGCGTTGCGAACTGATCCATACCAACAGCCAGGTCCGGTTGACCATGGTCCAGCTTCCGGCGCACAACACGCCGCAATTCGATTGGTCGCGTAACAAGATGGGCAAACGCCCGCAGCCGGTTCCGCCCATCCATACGCCGGAGGTGGCCGCACGCGCCATTCTGCGTGCCGCGACCGATGCGCCGCGTGAACTCTGGCTGGGGCGCGCCGCGTTCCAGGCGATCATCGGCAACATGTTCATGCCCGGCCTGCTTGACCGGATGATGGCCAAGCAGGCCTGGAGCGGCCAGATGACCGATGAGCCGGCCAGTGACGACCAGCCAGACAACCTGTTCCAGCCGGTCGACGGCCTGCATCGAATCGACGGGCGGTTCGGCAACCAGGTGAAAGACAAAGCGCTCGGCCTGAGTGCCGAAACAGTCGGCAAGCTGGCCGCCGGAGGCTTGGCCGTGATCGCCTTACTCGTCATCGCCCTGGTCGCGGCCATCGCCAGTTAGGGCCACGCATCGGCGACCTGCCAGGGCCCGTGGCTCCGTCAGCCCGCCTTGGTGTCTGACGAGACAGAGGCGCCCTGTTTCGCAGAGTGAGACGTCAGCTCCTGCCGCGCCTGCCGAACGACCGAAAAACCGGCGGACAAGGCAAGCCCGGCCATGACCAGTGCCACAATCAGATCCGGCCAGCCGGAGCCGGTGCCAAACACCCCGGCGGCGGCGACCATTACAGCGACGTTACCAATCGCGTCGTTGCGGCTGCACAGCCAGACCGAGCGCATGTTCGAATCACCCTCGCGAAAGGCATAGAGCATGAGCGCCACAACAACATTGGCAATCAACGCCAGCGCACCGATGATGCCCATGGTCAGCGGCTCGGGCACCACATCGGCATAAATCGACCAGCCCGCGCGAGCCAGCACGAATACGCCGAACGCGAGCATCGTCACGCCTTTGACCATGGCCGCCCGTGAGCGCCAGACCAGCCCCATCGACAGCACTACCAGGGTAATGCCGTAGTTGGCGGCATCGCCTGCGAAATCGATGGCGTCGGCCAGCAGAGAGACCGAGCCTGAACGCAGCCCACTGACGAGTTCAACACCAAACATAAGCAGATTGATCGCCAGCGCGACCCACAGCGCCTTGCGAAAAACCGGGTTGACTGCTGGTTTTGAACAACCGGAATCACAGCATCTCGACGACATTGGATGTCCTCCTGAACTATATTCGGAGCCATTGCACACCCTGGAGCAACTCCAGGGTCAAGCCCTATTTACCGAATCAAGCCGACAAGCAGGAGGCCATGATGCGCATAGGCGAGCTGAGCACAGCGGCCGAGGTCGACGTCGAGACCATTCGCTATTACGAAAAGATCGGTTTGATGCCCGCCCCGGAGCGCGGCGCCAACGGTTACCGGTCCTACTCATCCAAGCAGCTGGCGCAGCTGACGTTCATTCGCCATTGCCGCGCACTGGACATTGGCCTGGCTGATATCCGCCGGCTGCTGGAATTCTCCAACCACCCTGACGCCAGCTGCGGAGACATCAATCTGCTGATCGACGAGCAGCTCGAACGCGTCCGCACCCGGCTGGACAACCTACATGCCCTTGAACGTCAGTTGCAGGAATTGCGCAGCTGCTGCCCTGGCAACAGCGCCATGCACGGCTGCGGCATTCTCAACGAGCTGAGCAGTTCGCCGATAGCTAGCGACGATACGCAGCCGTAGGCAGCAGTTTCTCGCCGCGGCCACTGCGCTGCTAGCGAGACCTGGCACGCGCACAGCTCCATCCCAGAGCAAAACATGGCCAGCAGGCGCCTCGCTGGCACTGGTCGCTTGAGAGCTGCAAATGACATGCTTGGCGCAACAGAGCGGCAGCGATACTCTTCGGCTCTTTTGCCGCGAGCTTTTCCAATGCCCCTGTTCGATATGCTGCTGTTGATCGCTGCCGGCTTTGCTGCGGGAGGCATGAACGCACTCGCAGGCGGCGGCACCTTCTTTTCGTTTCCCGCCTTGCTCGCAACGGGCTTGCCACCCGTGACCGCCAACGCGACGAATGCCGTAGCGCTCTGGCCTGCCAGCCTCGCCGCCGCCTGGGCAGCGCGCTCGGCGTTACGCCCCCTTGGCCGTTACCTGATCCCCCTGCTGCTGGCGGGCCTGGTCGGTGGTCTGCTGGGCGGCCTGTTGCTGCTGGCCAGCGGCGATGACGTCTTCAGCCTGCTCATTCCCTGGTTGTTACTGCTCGCTACCGTGCTGTTTGCCGCCAGCCCCTGGCTGAGCCGCTGGCTCGCAGCGCGCCGTAAAGACAGCAATGCGGTGCCGCCTCACGCCCCGATGTCTTTGGCCGCTCACGGACTGGTCTCGATCTACGGCGGCTATTTCGGCGCGGGTATGGGCATCCTCCAGCTCGCGGCCTTTTCCATCGAAGGTCATCAATTGGTCCGCGCCAACGCGTTGAAAAACCTGATCTCTGCGGTGATTTATAGCGTTGCCACGGCGACCTTCGTGATTGCCGGTCGCGTGAGCGGCTACGAGCTGGCGATCCTGCTGGTGGGCACCACGCTCGGCGGCTACGCTGGCGGTGCGCTGAGCAAGAAACTACCGGCAACCTCGCTGCGTCTTTTCGTCATTTTGGTCGGCAGCGTCATGACCCTTTATTACTTCAAGGCGATGTACCTGCCCTGACCACAGGCATCTAGCCCGGTCGGCTTATGGCTTCTGCCGCAGAGCTCTGCTAGTGTCGCGACCGATTCAGAGCAGCCGCAGAGAACAGGTTCCCGCATGGCCCGCAAGAAAGTCGCCCTCGATTTTGAACAATCCCTCACTGAGTTACAGCAGCTGGTCGAGCGCCTGGAAAGTGGCGAGCTGTCGCTGGAGGATTCGCTGACCTGCTTCGAGCAGGGCATCGGCCTGACTCGCGATTGCCAGGCGGCACTTAGCCAGGCCGAGCAGAAGGTGCAGATCCTCCTCGAGCGCGACGGAAAACTGCAGGAAGCCCCATTCGAGATGGACCCTGAAGCATGATCGGCGCCTATCAGAAACGCTGCCAGCAACGCGTAGACAGCTGCCTCGACACGCTCTTCTACCCGCCCCGGCCGCAGCTCGAACGCCTCTATCAGGCCATGCGCTACAGCGTGATGAATGGTGGCAAGCGCGTCCGCCCGCTGCTGGTCTACGCCGCGTGCGAGGCACTCGAGGGTGAGGTTGCTCTGGCAGATGGTGCAGCCTGTGCTGTCGAGCTGATTCATGCCTATTCGCTGGTGCATGACGATCTGCCCGCTATGGATGACGATGACCTGCGTCGTGGCCAGCCCACCACGCACAAAGCCTTCGACGAAGCCTGCGCCATTCTCGCCGGCGACGGTTTGCAGAGCCTGGCCTTCGAGGCCCTGTCGCTCGATGCTCACAACCCTGCGGATCCCTCACTGCGCCTGGATATGGTCGCCAGCCTTGCACGCGCAGCCGGACCGGCCGGCATGGTCGGTGGCCAGGCCATTGATCTGGGTTCGGTGGGTCTGAAGCTTGATAGAACCGCGCTGGAGCTGATGCACCGGCACAAGACCGGTGCGCTGATCGAGGTCAGCGTGCGCCTCGGCGCCCTTGCCAGCGGCCGTGCCGACGCCTCCACGCTGTCAGCGCTGCAGCAATACGCGCAAGCCGTGGGCCTGGCCTTCCAAGTCCAGGACGATATCCTCGACGTGGAAAGCGACACCGCGACGCTGGGCAAGCACCAAGGTGCCGACATCGCACGCGACAAACCCACCTACCCGGCTCTGCTGGGCATGGACAGCGCCAAGGCTTATGCGCTGGAGTTGCGTGACCTGGCGCTCGACGCCATCGCCCCGCTCGGACCTAGCGCCGAGCCGCTGCGCCAGCTGGCCTGTTTTATCGTCGAACGCCGCAGTTAAAAGCCAAATCGAAGGTTCTCGCCGCTGTGGCTGTTCCGCCTGGCGGTGACCGTTGATGCTGGAGGCGTTCTTATCGTTGTAACCATCGGGTAAACTGCGGCTCTTTTTTCAGCCAAAATGATTCGCCCGATGCCCAAGACGTTTCATGAGATTCCTCGGGTCCGCCCTGCGACGCCCGTTCTAGATCGCGCGGCTACGCCCGAGCAGCTGCGCCGCCTAGGCGAAGCGGAACTCGAAGAACTCGCCAACGAACTGCGTCAGGACCTCCTCTACAGCGTGGGCCGGACCGGCGGACACTTCGGTGCTGGCCTTGGCGTGATCGAGCTGACTATTGCCCTGCATTACGTCTACGACACGCCGAAAGACCGCCTGGTCTGGGATGTCGGTCATCAGGCCTATCCGCACAAAATCCTCACGGGTCGCCGCGAGCGCATGGAAAGTCTGCGCCAGAAGGATGGCCTCGCCGCCTTTCCGCGCCGCAGCGAGAGCGAGTACGACACCTTTGGCGTTGGCCACTCCAGCACGTCCATCAGTGCTGCACTGGGCATGGCCATCGCCGCCCGCATGCAGGGCAAGAAGCGCAAGTCGATTGCAGTCATCGGCGACGGCGCGCTTACAGCCGGGATGGCCTTCGAAGCACTGAACCATGCACCGGAAGTCGGTGCGGACATGCTCGTGGTGCTCAACGACAACGACATGTCGATCTCGCGCAACGTCGGCGGGCTTTCCAATTACCTGGCCAAGATCCTTTCCAGCCGCACCTATTCGAGCATGCGCGAAGGCAGCAAGAAGGTCCTCTCGCGCCTGCCCGGGGCCTGGGAAATCGCGCGTCGCACCGAGGAATACGCCAAGGGCATGCTGGTCCCCGGCACGTTGTTCGAGGAGCTCGGCTGGAATTACATTGGCCCCATCGACGGCCATGACCTTCCGACCCTGATCGGCACCCTGCGTAACATGCGCGACCTCTCCGGCCCGCAGTTTCTGCACGTGGTGACAAAAAAGGGCAAAGGCTTCGCCCCGGCGGAAGTCGACCCAATCACCTGGCACGCGATCAGTAAGCTCGAACCCATCGGCGAGCCGGTCAAGCCGAAGAAACCCAGCGGACCCAAGTATTCCAACGTGTTCGGCCAGTGGCTCTGCGACATGGCCGCAGCGGATCCACGCCTGCTGGGCATTACCCCGGCGATGAAAGAAGGCTCTGACCTGGTCGATTTCAGCGAGCGCTATCCGGACCGCTATTTCGATGTCGCGATTGCCGAGCAGCATGCAGTGACGCTGGCAGCAGGCATGGCCTGCGAGGGTTCCAAGCCAGTGGTAGCGATCTATTCGACCTTCCTGCAGCGCGCGTACGACCAACTGATTCATGACGTTGCGGTGCAAAACCTCGACGTACTCTTCGCCATCGACCGGGCCGGTTTGGTTGGCGAGGATGGGCCGACCCACGCGGGCAGCTTCGACCTGACCTATCTGCGCTGCATCCCCGGCATGTTGGTGATGACCCCGAGCGATGAGAACGAGATGCGCCGGATGCTCAGCACCGGCTACCATTTCGAAGGTCCCGCCGCCGTGCGATATCCGCGTGGTACTGGCCCGAACGCAAGGCTGGAACCGGGCCTCGAACCGCTGGAAATCGGCAAGGCTGTGATGCGGCGCGAAGGTAAGCAGGTCGCTTTGCTGGTGTTCGGCGTGCAACTACCGGAAGCCATGCAGGTGGCCGAAACCCTGGACGCAACCGTCGTCGACATGCGTTTCGTCAAACCCCTGGATGAGGCAATGGTTCGCCAGATGGCCGACAGCCACGACCTGTTGGTGACCATCGAAGAGAACAGCATCATGGGCGGTGCTGGCAGCGCGGTCGGCGAGTTCCTCGCCTCGCAGAACCTGAGCACACCGATCCTTCACCTGGGCCTGCCCGACTACTATGTCGAACATGCCAAACCCAGTGAGATGATCAGGGAGTGCGGCCTTGACGCCGCCGGAATCGAAGCCGCGGTTCAAGCGCGCCTGGCAAACTTGCACACTCGGTCGTAAGGTCTAGCGCCGCCATCGGTCGCGGCGAGACGGCTCGCCACACCGCGAAAGTTGCGTCACCTCGATCCGCCACATGCTCGGCGGATCGAGGGCAGGATGATCGTTCTAGGGCTTCTGCGGTCCGGCTGGGCAGGTCAACTTTACGGTCCGTGGGCGTCACCAAAACCTAAACGATCAGCTCTGACGGTAGAACTCTTGCCTGAGGCCCATCATTCATTCGCTTGTCTTTCCTCAGGCCAGGTCGTAAGGTTCGCGCGATTTTCCTATCCGCCCAGGTGTGCGCGACCGCGAGGTCCGCATTAAACGGGAAGCCGGTGCGCTCGAAGAGCAAGGCCGGCGCTGCCCCCGCAACGGTAATCGACCGTGATCAGAGGATCACCGCCCGCTCAACCGCCACTGTGCCAAGCACGGGAAGGCGAGCACGGTGCGTGTCGAAAGCCCGGAGACCGGCCTGACGGATTCGACTGGTGTTGCGGAGGGCAGCACCGTCAAGCGCGGCTGCCCGTCATTCGCACTTGTTACTGCCCTCCTCAAAAGCGCTGAACTTTTGAGGATCGATCCTGATGAAACTGTCCCGTCTTACACTGGCCGTGGCGCTGCTGTATAGCTTCTGCGCGCACGCCCAGACACCTGACTACAATGATGCGCTGCAGCTCAGCGATACCATCGTGTCTGCGAACCGCGTGCCTCAGCTGCGAACCCAGGCTGCAGCCGCCACAACGGTATTCACTCGTGCCGACATCGACCGCTTGCAGGTACGTACAGTCTCTGAGCTGCTTGAACGTGTACCGGGTGTAAGCGTCATGCGTACCGGCGGCCCCGGCAGCCTGACCAGCATATTTGTCCGCGGCACCACCACTGGACAAACGCTTGTACTAGTCGATGGCCAGCGCATCGCCGCCGCATCCAGCGGCACCAGTAGCATCGAATTTATCGATCCGGACCAAATTGAACGGGTAGAGGTTGTGAGAGGTGCACGTTCGGCACTGTACGGATCAGACGCCATCGGCGGTGTAGTGCAGATTTTCACGCGGCAAGGAAACGACACTGGCCTCAACCCACGCCTGCGCTTCGGCGTTGGCAGTCATTCGACCTTCGAGCGCAGCCTGGCGCTATCCGGCGGGGACGACCAGACACGAGTGAGCCTGGCCGCGTCGCTTGACGAAACGGCTGGTATCGACGCCACCCGTCATGGCGACAGCCTCAATCGCGACGACGATGCCTTCCGCAACCGCGCCCTGAGCTTCAATCTGTTGCACAGTTTCACCGAGCGGTTGGATGCTGGTTTCAGCGCGCTGGATCAGCGTGGGCAGATCGAGTACGACGATGTATTCGGCCCATCCAAGCCGACCACCGATTTCCAGCTCAGCACGGCCTCAGGTTTCGTCAACTGGGCGATTAACGATCAATGGACCAGCCGCGTCGAGCTTGGTCACAGCGAAGACAAACGCGATACAGGCAATGATCTGGCGCTAGCCGACCCCGGGATGTTCTACAGCTTCAGCACCTACCGCGACTCAGCAAGCTGGATCAACACGATATCTCTTACACGCGAGCATGAGGTCACGCTAGGCGCGGACTGGTATGAGGACCGACTGCACAGCACTACGGATTTCGTCGAGGACGCCCGTTGGAACCACGCAGGTTTCATCCAGCACCGCTATACCGGCAGCCGGTTCTCCACTGAGCTGGGCATACGTCACGACAAGAACCAGCAATACGGTACCCAAAACAGCTGGAACGGCGCGCTGACCATCCCGCTGGATATCCGTAATGATTTGATCTTTTCCTACAGCGAAGGCTTCCGCGCGCCGACGTTCAACGATCTCTACTATCCGGACGAGTGCTATTTTGGCGTCTGCTATTCAAGCGCAAACCCGAACCTTTCACCCGAACGCTCGAAGAGTTACGAAGCGCAATGGCGTAGCCGCTACAGCGATAGTGGTTCGCTGGAGCTGTCGCTTTACCGCATCGATATAGAGGACGCCATCGTTTCGGACATCAGCACCGGTTGGCAGCCCTACAATGTTCAGACAGCCCGCATCAATGGCCTGGAGGCCGCTTTGAGCGAACAACTGTTCGGCTGGCAGGCCCAGCTTGCGATCGGACTGATTGACCCGCGCGACCGAAACAGCGGGCACACCCTGCCCCGACGCGCCAAGCGCACCCTTAATCTGGATCTGGATCGCCAGTTCGGCGACTTCACGATTGGCGCTAACTGGCGGGCTGTCAGCGGGCGCTACGACGACGCAGGCAACACGCTCGAGCTCAGCGGCTATGGCTTGCTAGGCCTGCGGGGAGGTTGGAAAGTCAACAACGAGATCAGCCTGGAAGCCAAGCTGAACAACCTGTTAAACAAGGATTATGCGGAAGCGACCTACAGCTCAGGCCGGTACGAGTACGCTACGGAAGGCCGGACAGCAGTATTTGCAATAACCTGGTCCCCAACCCTCTAATCCAGGGCAGGCGCATTCTGGCCTGTCGCCTGATTCATCACCTCGCAGAGCTTCCGGATCGCCCCAAGCATCTGGAAGCTCGGCCGCTCCAACCCCTTGTCGGGCACTTCCCAGAGCTGCCCTTTACGCACGGCTTTCAGCTGGGGCCAGGCGTTCCATTCGGACAGCTGCGCACCGCTGCCGGCCAGGATCACGTCAGGGTTCCGAGACAGTACGGACTCCACGCTGACCTGCGGCGCCGGCAGGTGCAGATCGGCGAAAACATTGCGACCGCCGCAGATCTCGATGGCTTCGCCAATGATCTGCGGACCACCGAGCGTGTAAAGCGGGCGATTCCAGATCTGATAGAACACGTCCAGCGGCGGCTCTCGGCGATAGCGTTCACCTAGCTGCTCCAACCCCTGATCGAACTGGCGTTGAAGTTCTCGGCCCTGTTCAGCGCGTCCCACTCGCTGACCGATTACGGCAAACTGGTCGGCGAGTTGCGCCAGAGAGCTTGGCTGAGCGACAAGCACCGGAATCCCAAACTGAGTGAGCTGGTCGCGCTGCGCACGGCTGATGCTTTCTGGCCAGAGCAGTACCAGCGTTGGCTGCAGCTCAAGCAGGCTCTCCATTTCGAGCTGCCCCACACGCCCGACCGAGGGCACATCCTCCAGCGCCACCGGCCGCTCGCCACCGTCAAGGACGCCGACCAACAGATCACCGGCATCGAGCTCCAGCATGATTTCGCTGAGCGAGGGCGCCAGGCTGATGACACGCTCAACGGCTGACAATTGCGGCGACGCCAGCAGCGCAAGGCACAGCAGAAAGGTACGCATCACTGAAGCTGACGTGGGACGCGATAGAGAACAAGCAGCATCAGGCTGCCGCACACCAGCAGCAGCTGTGCCACCGGCTCGACGCCGAGCGGTGCGCCAACCGCAGCGACCCAGGCCGGCAGCCCGGCAATCCGTAGGGCGCTTAGACGAACATTTCGCAACGCGGACCACGCTGAGGGCTCTGCCTCGCTGTCGAACGCTTGCTCGGTTTTGATCAGCGCATGCTTGTACGCGGTGAAGCGCGGCAAGCTGAGAAACAACAGGCCCAGGCCGATAAAGAACAACGGGAACGCAAGTAAATCTTGGTGGCTACCGGTCAGCTCGGGAAGCTGGTTGGCAGCAAGCACCGGCACTACTACCAGCAGCAGTTGCAGCCAGCCGTCACGTGACAGCTGGCGACGGGCGGCAGCACGATTCACGACTGCTCGGCTTCGCCCTGATGGATCTCGCCGAGCATGTGACCGAGCTTGCCGGCCTTGGTAGCGAGGTATTTTTCGTTATGCGGATTGTGTGCAATTTCCAGCGGCATGCGCTGGGCGACACGAATGCCGAACCCTTGCAGCGCCTTCACCTTGCGAGGGTTGTTGGTCATCAGCTTGATTTCGGCAATGCCCAGATGCTCGAGCATCGGCAGGCAGATGGCGTAGTCACGCATATCTGGCGCAAAGCCCAGGCGCTCGTTGGCCTCGACCGTATCGGCGCCGGCATCCTGCAGTTCGTAGGCGCGGATCTTGTTCAGCAAGCCGATGCCGCGGCCTTCCTGACGCAGATACAGCAACGCCCCACGACCCTCGTCGGAGATTGCACGCAGCGCGGCTTCGAGTTGAAACCCGCAATCGCAGCGCAGGCTGAACAGGGCATCACCGGTGAGACACTCGGAGTGCAGGCGACCCAAGACGGGCTTGCCGTCGGCCACATTGCCCAGGGTCAGTACGACATGTTCCTTGCCAGTGTCCTGATCGAGAAAACCATGCATGGTGAACACACCGAACGGCGTCGGCAGTTGGGAAGCGGCGACGAACACGACTGACACCGGAGAGACTCCAGAAGGCGGAAAAGCGGATATTGTAACAGCAGTGCTGCGGCAAGCTGTATCGGAAGATGCCGCAGACCACGGCCGATACAGGCAAGGCCCTGTAACGAGGGACCTCGTCTATATCTTGGATTCGAGCTTCAGAACGCCTTGATCCTCGCGCCAGCTGACTCGACTGAGAAAGCTCATGCCAAGCAGGGCGTCGGTAGGCGAGCCGCCTTCGACCACCACGGCTTCGACACCGAGTACGTCGATCGCACCGACTTTCACGCTGTTGAGGTTGACCCGCCAGGCCTTGGCCGTGCCGCTTGCCGTACCCACGACGATTTGCCTGCCGTCGACCCGATAGTCGATACCGAGGCGCCGAGCCTGGATTTCGTTGATCGCCACCGAGGTAGCACCGGTATCGACGAGAAACTGCACAGGTTGTCCATTGATCGAACCGGCTATCCAGTAGTGACCGCCCTGCCCCTGAGCGATGCTCAGTTGCCGACGATCAGGTTCGGCGAACCCCGAACTCAGCTCACGGGAAAGCCCATAACGGCGCTCGACGCCCTCCACCCGCAGCACTGCGCCTTTCGAATCGGCGCTTATCACCTCAACACCGCCAGGCCCTGCCTGGCCGACCCGTACGAGCTTGCGCTGGCCATCGACGTTCAACACCGCAGCGCCGGGAAACAGGCCGACAACCTGCACTCGGGACGCGGCCGTGACAGCGAGCGTGACGAGCGAAAGGCTAACGGCGAATAGCAGGGCAACGGGACGCATCAGTGGCGGCTCCTTGAGGCTGGGCAGGTTGCATTCTTTCACAGGGCATCCAGGCCTTTCAGCGATCCGATGCACAGCCAGCGCCCAAATCGGGTCAGCCCAGCAACCGCACGGCTATATGCATCACACCGCACGCGGCGAATCCGGCAAGGATGTCGTCAAGCATGATGCCCAGTCCACCATGCACCTGACGATCAACCCAACTGATTGGCCAAGGTTTGAGGATATCCAGCAGGCGGAACACGACAAAACCGAGCAGCAGCCAGTACCAGCCCGCAGGCACCAGCCAGAAGGTAATCCAGATACCGGCGAACTCGTCCCAGACAATACCCTCGTGGTCGTGCACGCCCAGATCCTGGGCAACCTTCCCGCACAACCAGATGCCAAACAGCATGCTGGCAAGGATTAGCGCGCCGTAGCTCCACGCCGGCAACATCTGCCACAGGGGTACGAACGCCAGCGCCACAAGGGATCCCCAGGTGCCGGGTGCTTTGGGCAGCGTGCCGGAGCCAAAACCAAAGGCCAGGTTGTGCCAAGGATTGCTCCACACCGAATGTGGGATCGGTTCGGCGACGGGCTGCAGGGAATCGGTCAAACGGTGTTCCTCTTGTTCTATCGAGCAGCAACGGCTCAGCTCGTGAAATGGTTGTAGCCTCGATGGCTGACACTCACCAGATTTCCTTCCGCATCGACCAACCGAACGCCCTCTCCCAGAGCCACATGACCAATCGCATGAATGGGCCAGCCTTCGGCCTGCATGAGGGGGAACGCATCAGCTGGCAAGGTGAACGCGAGCACGTAGTCATCGCCGCCTGCCAGGCCGCACCGCAGCGCCTGCTCAGCGCCGGCAAACTGCAACAGCGAGTCTGACAGCGGCACCTTCGCTTGATCGACTACCAGCAAAACAGAGGAGGACGTGGCGATATGCGAGCAGTCGGCCAAGAGGCCATCGGAGATGTCCAACGCCGCGGTCGCCTTGCCCCGCAGCGCCTGACCGAGCGCGAGCTGCGGTTGCGGCGACCAGTAGCGCCGGAGCAGCGCTGCTGCTTCCACGGTATTTGCCTGCTGCTCGCCGAGCACAATCGGCAAAGCCCCGGCCGCATCGCCAAGCGCGCCACCGACACACAGCAGATCACCTGGTTGCGCGCCGCTGCGCAACAACGCCTGACCTACCGGTACGCGCCCGAAGACCGTCAGCGTCATGCTCAAGGGGCCGCGCGTGGTGTCGCCGCCGATCAAACGCATGTCGCAGCCAGCGGCCATTGTGTCGAGACCACGGGCGAACTCACTCAACCAGTCGGGATCAACGGAAGGAATTGTCAGTGCCAGCGTGAAACCAATGGGCGTCGCGCCCATCCCAGCGAGATCGCTGGTCGATACGGCCAACGCCCGCTGACCAAGCAGATAGGGATCGCACGGATCGGAGAAATGCACGCCAGCGACCAGCGTGTCTGTGGAAACTGTCAGCTGCTCGCCGACCGGGACGGTCAGCAACGCGCAGTCATCGCCGATACCCAACGCGACATCGCCGCCAGCCCTGGCACAAGCGGCGGCGGCGAAGTAGTGGCGGATCAACTCGAACTCACCCATCAGGCGGATGGCTCAGCGCTTGTGTGCGCCGACCTCGGCACTGCGCAGACTGGGCGCCAACTTGTCCAGCACACCATTGACGAACTTGTGCCCGTCAGTGGCGCCAAACACCTTAGCCAGCTCGATGCCCTCGTTGATCACCACGCGGTACGGGACGTCGATGCGATGCATCAGCTCGAAAGTGGACAGCCGCAGAACCGCCAGTTCAACCGGATCGAGCTCTTCGAGCGGACGATCGAGATGCGGCACGATGGCGCCGTCGACTTCAGTCTTCGCACGCGCAACGCCTGTCAGCAGCTCATGGAAGTAGTTGCCATCGACACCGGAAAAATCGTTGTCGACGCGAAACTGCGCCTCGATTTCGTTGAGGCTCTGACCCGCCATGTGCCACTGATACAGCGCCTGCATCGCAAGGCTACGCGCGACACGGCGCGTCGCGATCTTGCCCTTGGCCTTTGGCTGCGGAGCATCCTGACTGTCGTCGTGATTAAGGCTCACTTGGCCTCCAGCTGCGCCAGCAGACTCACCATTTCGAGAGCGGACAGTGCAGCTTCGGCGCCTTTGTTGCCAGCCTTGGTGCCGGAGCGCTCGATAGCCTGTTCGATGGAGTCGACCGTCAATACGCCGAAGGCGACCGGCACGCCGAACTCCATGGAAACCTGCGACAGGCCCTTGGTGCATTCGCCAGCTACGTACTCGAAGTGCGGAGTGCCTCCACGGATGACCGCGCCGAGGGCGATGATCGCGTCGTACTCACCCTGCTGGGCAACTTTCTGTGCGACCAGCGGAATCTCGAAGGCACCCGGCGCGCGGATGATGGTAATGGCGTCTTCGGCGATGCCGTGGCGCACCAGCGCATCGACAGCGCCACTCACCAGGCTTTCGACAACGAAGCTGTTGAAGCGGCCAACGACGAGGGCGAACTTGCCCTGCGGGGCGATGAAGGTACCTTCGATGGTCTTCAGTGTCATGGAAACAATCTCATATAGCGTTAAAGAGCTTGTGGGCTTTCAGGCAGCCCGGCGGAGCAGCGCGTAGCGAGTGCAGGACAGACAAGGCGAAAACAGGTGAGGCGGCGGAATTTACTGCTGTAAATGAGCAAGCCTCGCCTGTTTTCAACGCAGTATGTCCAAGCGCAGTAGCGCGGCGGCCCTTACTCAGCGGGCAGGTATTCTACAACTTCCAGATCGAAGCCGGATATCGCATTGAACTTCATCGGCGAGCTCAGCAAGCGCATCTTTCGAACACCGAGGTCGCGGAGGATCTGCGATCCGGCACCCACGGTGCTGTAAGTTGCGGGGCTCGGTGATTGCTGACGGTTGAGCTGGGCCAGCAAATGCGGTCCGGTCAGCGGATTGCCCAGCAGGAGCACCACGCCACGGCCAGCTTTTGCCACTTCGCCCATCGCCGCGCGCAGACTCCAGCGCCCCGGCACGGTCACCAGCAACAGGTCACGCAAGGGTTCCATGTTGTGCACGCGCACGAGGGTGGGCTCTTCCGGAGAAATATCACCGCGCGTCAACGCCATATGGACCGTGTCTTCCACGTCGTCGCGATAGGTAACCAGCGTGAACTGACCCAGCTCTGTCTCCAACGGCTGTTCGGAAACCCGCTCGACGGTGCGTTCGTGAATCATGCGGTAGTGAATCAGGTCGGCGATGGTGCCGATCTTCAGGCCGTGCTGCTCGGCGAACAGCTCCAGCTCTGGGCGACGCGCCATGGTGCCGTCGTCGTTCATGATTTCGCAGATCACGCCGGACGGCTCGAAACCTGCCATGCGCGCGAGGTCACAGGCCGCTTCCGTGTGCCCGGCACGCGCCAGCACGCCGCCTGGCTGCGCCATCAAGGGGAAGATATGACCGGGGCTGACGATGTCTTCGGCCACTGCATTCCTTGCCACGGCGGCCTGCACAGTACGCGCGCGGTCGGCGGCAGAGATGCCGGTGGTGACACCCTCGGCCGCCTCGATGGAGACGGTGAACTTGGTACCGAAGCCGGAGCCGTTGCGCGGCGCCATCAGTGGCAGTTGCAGGGTCTCGCAGCGCTCGCGGGTCATTGGCATGCAGATCAGGCCACGTGCGAAACGAGCCATGAAGTTGATGTGCTCGGCGGTCACGCATTCGGAAGCGACAATGATGTCGCCCTCGTTTTCGCGGTCCTCGTCATCCATGAGGATGACCATCTTGCCAGCACGAATGTCTTCGATCAGTTCTTCAGCGGTGTTCAGAGCCATGGTGGCCATTCCTTCTATTCGTTTACCGAGCCGGGTTCAGGTAGCCGTGTTCGGCGAGGAAGCTTTCGGTCAGGCCCGAGGCATTGGGTTCGGCGGCCTTGTCACCCATCAGCAGGCGCTCCAGGTAACGCGCCAGCAGATCCACCTCCAGATTCACCTTCCGCCCGGGGCGGTAGTCGACCATGATGGTTTCGGCCAGGGTGTGCGGAACAATGGTGAGTTCGAACTCCGCGCCATTGACCGAATTGACCGTCAGGCTGGTGCCATCGACGGTGATCGAGCCCTTGAGCGCGATGTACTTGGCCAATTCCCGTGGCGCGCGAATGCGGAATTGCACAGCGCGGGCATTCTCCTCACGCGAAACCACCTCACCCACGCCATCGACGTGACCGCTGACCAGGTGCCCGCCGAGGCGACTGGTCGGCGTCAGGGCCTTCTCCAGATTCACCCGGCTACCGGTCTTGAGATCAACGAAGGCGGTGCGCGCGAGCGTCTCACGGCTGACATCGGCCCAGAAGCCGTTGCCCGGCAGCTCAACGGCGGTCAGACAGACGCCATTGACAGCAATACTGTCGCCGAGCTTGACGTCGCCCAGATCCAGTTTGCCGGTCTCGACCAGCACGCGAACGTCGCCGCCCTTCGGCGTCATGGCACCAATGGTCCCGATGGATTCGATTATTCCTGTGAACATGCGGCCTCCCGTGGAAGGCTGTTGAAACGATGCATATGACGAACTCCTGTTTTGGATAAAACAGGGCGCTGCAGATCGATAGGGAGTGGACGCGCGCACGAAAGGCGCCCGTCGAGGCATCCCGCTCTCTCTCATCCGGACTATACCGTCGGCCCCGGAATCACACCGGGTCTGCTGACCTTGCCTGGGCAAGCGCTCGCGGGCTAGGCACTGAACTGTGCCATTACCGCCGGTGGGGAATCTCACCCCGCCCTGAGAACGTGGGCCCTTTCAGGCCCGGCGCAGTTTTTACCACAGTTGCGTCGATTCTGCAGCCGACAAACGACCGCCAGACCGGCGCTGCGGCAGCGAAACATTTTCAAACATCTAAGCAACTACCGTTGCGTTTGTTTGTCCATACGCGTCGCAGCAGTCTATTCGCGCGCAGACGCCGCCAGCTGCACCCGTGCAACACAAGACGATCAGGAAGGAACGTCACGCCCGCATTCTTCGTACCGACACGCCGAGCCAGGATCCGCTCGTAGTTGCAGATCCTCCGCGCTGACCAGGACACGATCAGGACGAACGCTCCGAACCTTCACATGTGCCATGAGGGATGGGTATGTCAGAGGTTACGGCTATGGAACCGTCGGCTGAGGCACATGCTGCCCAGATCGACCGCAAGGGCTACACCGTCATAGAGCACTACATCTCACCCGAACAACTCGAACTGGGCCGCGCCTTCATCAAGCAACAAGCGGCCACCCGCAACGGTGAGTATTTCTGCATTCATGGTATTGAAGAGCTGAGCGGCACCATGTTTGCGGGATTGGCGCTCTCAACGCCATTCAAGGACCGAATGGCGCAGCTTTATCGCCTTCAGTCGGGCCGAGAGCCGGCCACTGAGGAGCAGGTTTTTCCGGTTATTCGCTGTCTGCAAGGGCGCAGTGGGCTCAAGCAATCGCACTTCTACCACTTCGACGCCACGGCCGTTACCGCGTTGCTACCGCTGTACATTCCGACTGAAGGCGAACACTGCGGCGATCTGATCATTTTCCCCAATACGCGGCATATCCGATTCAACGCGTTGCGCAACGTTATTGAAAAGGCCGTGCTGCATAACACTGTCAGTCAGAAGCTGGTCGCCTTTGCGGTGCGGCGCGGCTGGCTGAAACCGATCCGCCTGAAGCTGGTGCCCGGCAACCTGTATCTGTTCTCGGGCTACCGCAGCCTGCATGCCAATGATGTATGCGATCCTTCCATGCTGCGCGCCACGGCGCTGTTTCATTTCGGCAATCCGCATCACGAAAGCGCGCTGGCGCGATCACTTCTGGGCGCCAACAAACGTCGGGCCAAGCTGGACCATAATGGGCTGAGGCCGGTGAATTGAGCGTTTTCTGCGCAACGGTGCTGTCAATCGGGCGGCTATACAGCGCCTGATCAGACGCTCGGGGTGGCGGTGATTTTCCAATCGTCGCCAACTGCCCGGATGTCCTTGATCTGCAGTTCGCGCGCCTCGCTCATGCGATCCAGCGGCAGATCGAGGAGCGGCCGCGCCGAGGAGCCAAGGAACTTGGCGGCGACGAATAGTTGGTATTCGTCGATCAGACCCAGCGCGGCAAAAGCACCGGCCAAGCGCGGCCCGGCTTCGAGCAGCACCTCGTTGACATCGCGCTTGGCCAGTTCATGCAACAGACGACGCAGATCGACACGCCCCGCCTCACCGGGAAGCGCCAGCAACTCATGGCCCGCCGACTGATAACGAGCGGCCTGATCCTCACTATTGCTGACGACCAGTGCGGGTCCAGCCGAAAAGAACGGCGCGTCCAACGGCACACGTAGTCGCCCGTCGACCAGAACCCGCAGCGGTTGCCATTGCAACGCCAGCGCGGACAGTTCGTCATCCAGCCGCAGCTCGGCAGCACGCACGGTCAGCCGAGCGTTGTCCATCAGCACCGTGTCGGCGCCGGTGAGCACCACGCTCGACTGCGCTCTCAAATGCTGTACCTCGGCGCGTGCATCCGGCCCGGTGATCCATTGGCTTTCGCCGCTGGCCATCGCTGTGCGCCCATCCAGGCTCATCGCCAACTTGGCCCGCAGGTAAGGCAGCCCCGTTTCCATGCGCTTGATGAAACCAGGGTTCAACGCGCGGGCCTCGCTTTCCAGCACGCCGCTGGCGACCTCGATGCCCGAGCTGCGCAACAGCTCCAGGCCACGACCGGCCACCTGTGGATTGGGGTCCTGCATGGCTGCGACTACCCGGCCAACCCCCGCCTTGGCCAGCGCCTCGGCGCAGGGCGGTGTGCGGCCGTGGTGACTGCAGGGTTCAAGGGTGACATAAGCGGTTGCGCCAGCGGCGCGCTCGCCAGCCTGGCGCAAGGCGTGGACTTCGGCATGCGGCTCGCCAGCACGCACGTGCCAACCTTCACCCACCAGTTCACCGTCCTTGACGATGACGCAGCCGACCCGCGGATTAGGGTGGGTCGAATAAAGCCCCTTGCGCGCCAGTTGCAGCGCACGGGCCATCCAGAGGTGATCGTTGGCGCTCATTCGGTTTTGGCGGGTTCGCGGGACAGGCGCTCGATTTCCTCACGGAACTCGTTGAGGTCCTGAAAGCGTCGGTAGACGGACGCGAAGCGGATATAGGCGACCTCATCGAGTTTCTGCAGCTCGACCATCACCAGCTCGCCGAGCACGCGCGACTTGATTTCGCGTTCGCCGGTGGCACGCAGGCGATGCTTGATATGAGCGATGGCTTCTTCGAGACGCTCGACACTGACCGGGCGTTTTTCCAGCGCGCGCTGCATGCCCGCACGGAGCTTTTCCTCGTCGAACGGCTGACGGCTGCCGTCCTGTTTGATCAGCCGAGGCATGACCAGCTCAGCGGTCTCGAAGGTGGTGAAACGCTCACCACAGGCGAGGCACTCACGGCGACGGCGCACCTGATCGCCTTCGGCCACGAGGCGCGAGTCGATGACTTTGGTGTCATGTGCACCACAGAAGGGACAATGCATGGGCTAGAGCTGTCAGACGTCGGGAGAGCCATGGTAGCGCATCCCGCCAGCAAGACAAATCGAGCGGATTGTTGCTATACAGGCGCGCATCTACGTCATGTTATGGAGCCGTTCGTGCTGTTACGCCACTTTGTTCTACCTGCGCTGCTGCTGGTTCTGGTTGGTTGTGCGAATGAGCGTTCCCAGCGCCCTACCGCGGCCGTCACCTTCGAAGAGCCGCCCGAGGCCAGCACCTTGATGCACGAATTGCACGGCAGTCTGATCGGCGTACCCGCTGACAGCGAAGTCGAGCTGGCGTTGCTGGAGGTCAACCGTCGTGACCAGCCAGACCGACTGCTGAGCAATGTAAGGCTGCAAGGCCGGGGAACCGAGCTGCCGTTCATTCTCAAGTTCAATGCCGAGAAATTCCCCAAGGGCCGGGATGTGGAACTGCGCGGACGCGTGACCCGTTCTGGGCAACTGATCATGCGCCTGCCCGCCGTGCAGGTCAGCAGTTCGGCCAACCAGTCCCTCGGCCCGTTGCATCTGGTGCCAGCCCCATGAAGCCGCCCGCTGCGCTGCAACAGGCACTGGCAGAACTGCTCGGCGATGCTTCGCTGAGTATCGAGTCATTGCCCGGCACGGATATCCAACTGTGGTTGATCGATGCGCTGAACATGGACCGCGCCTTCAGCCCCGAGGAAACCCGGAGGATTCTCGAAGAGCCGCCCTATTGGTGCTTCTGTTGGGCCAGCGGCCTGGTCCTGGCGCGCTGGCTGGCCGAGCGTCCGGAGTGGGTGCGAGGCAAGCGCGTCCTGGACTTCGGTGCGGGGTCAGGTGTCGCGGCCATTGCCGCAGCAAAGGCCGGCGCCGCAGAGGTTGTGGCCTGTGATCTGGACCCGCTGGCCCTGGCCGCGTGTCGCGCCAACGCGGAGCTCAACGGTGTGCAGCTCAACTATTCGGACGATTTTTTTACCGAGGCTGACCGTTACGACCTGATCATCGTCGCCGATGTGCTCTATGACCGGGCCAACCTGCCCCTGCTCGATGAGTTTCTCAGCCGCGGCCAGGTGGCACTGGTCGCCGATTCCCGCGTGCGGGACTTTCAGCACCCCCTGTATGAGCGCCTGGATATTCTCGACGCCTGCACCTGGCCGGATCTGGCCGAACCGGCGGAGTTTCGCCGGGTCAGCCTCTACCACGCCCATCGCCAAGCTGTGCCCGTCGCAATGTGCTGAAGCGCAGCGCAGGCTTTGCTCTGGAGGACACATGCAGACCGACAAACCATTACGCCTGTTCTTCGCCCTGTCCTGCCCTTCCGACCTTGCGGATGCCATCTGCAACTGGCGCGACAGTCATGCGCTGGGCGGGCGCCCTGTCGCCCAGGCCAACCTGCATATGACTCTGGCTTTTCTCGGTAACCAACCGGCAACAGCGGTGGATGGCTTGAAGCAGCTTGCGGACAGCCTGCGTGTTGACGCTTTCTTGCTGCAGCTCGACCAGCTGCAGATGATCGGCAAGAATTTCGCCTGTTTGACGCCCAGCCTGAGCCCCTCGCCCTTGATTGACCTCGTCGGGCAATTGCACGCCGGACTGTCCGCGTACGGTGTCGTGCTTGATTCTCGCCCGTTCCTGCCGCATGTCACCCTGTCGCGGCAGGTTCACGCCTTGCCCACTATCGAGCCACGGGCTTTCCGTTGGGCCGTGAACCACTTCGGGCTCTACCTCTCAGAAAACACCGCACAAGGTGCTCATTACACCGAGCTGGCAAGCTGGTCGCTGGCTGCACCCAGCCGCTGAGCATCTGCAACCTGCACCCTTGCTTCCGAATCGCCTCGCCCCCACATAACATGCACGCCTACTTCGCATGTGCCCATTCCGAGAATTTCAATGAGCCAGACTCCCTACATCTTTGACGTCACCAGCGCCAATTTCGAGCAGCTGGTGCTGGAAAACTCCTTTCACAAGCCGGTGCTGGTGGACTTCTGGGCCGAGTGGTGTGCGCCGTGCAAAGCGCTGATGCCGCTGCTGGCGAAGATTACCGAGGAGTATCAGGGCGAACTGGTACTGGCCAAGGTCAACTGCGATATCGAGCAGGACGTGGTGGCGCGTTTCGGCGTACGCAGCCTGCCTACCGTGGTGCTGTTCAAGGACGGTCAGCCGGTCGACGGTTTTGCCGGTGCTCAGCCGGAATCGGCCATTCGCGCCATGCTTGAGCCACACGTGCAGGCGCCAGCCGCGCCGGAAGCTGATCTGCTCGAAACCGCCCAAGCGCTGTTCGCCGAAGGGCGCATCAGCGAAGCGGAAAACCTGCTCAAGCAATTGCTGGCCGAAGACAACGAAAACGCGGCAGCACTGATTCTCTATGCGCGCTGCCTGGTCGAGCGTGGCGAGCTTGGCGAAGCCGAACTGGTGCTCGACGCGGTCAAGGGCGACGAGCACAAGCAGGCACTTGCCGGCGCCCGCGCGCAGCTGACCTTTCTGCGCCAAGCCGCTGATCTGCCGGAAGTGGCCGATCTGAAAAGCCGCCTGGCGCAGAACGCCGAAGATGACGAGGCGGCTTACCAGCTGGCCATTCAGCAGCTGGCACGCCAGCAGCACGAAGCGGCGCTGGACGGTTTGTTGAAGTTGTTCGTGCGTAATCGCGGCTACGCGGACGGCCTGCCGCACAAGACGTTGCTGCAGGTATTCGACCTATTGGGAAGCGACCATCCGCTGGTCACAACCTACCGCCGCAAGCTGTATCAGGCGCTTTACTGAGCCATCGACGGAAGCGTCTTCAGCAATAGATCCTCCCGGTTCGGATAGGTCGGCTATCCGAGCCGGGGATGTCCCTTTTCTCATACCCGGGTGCTGGTCCAGCCTGACAGCGCGGCGGATCGGTAGAGCGTGATCCACCCTACCGCTGAATGCATGCCGATCTTTGTGCGATGCTTCGGCTAGCCACTGAGTAGCTGGCGCAACGCCAGGCAATCACGGGCGTGCAGATCGGTCAGCTCAGGCCAGGGGTTTTCTGGCAGGTTGACCAGCACGCCGCGCGCGCCTGCCGCCTTGGCGCATTCCAGGTCGAAACGGAAATCACCCACCATCACCAGCTCGCTGGGTTCGATGCTCCATTTGTCCGCCAGGTGCAGCAAGCCGCCCGGATCGGGCTTCGGTGGTGCTTCGTCACGGCCGAGGATGTCATCACTGGCGAAGCAGTCACCCATGCCCACCGCCTGCAGGGTTACCAGCGCCAACTCGTGTGCGTTGCGCGTCAGCACGCCAAGCCGGCAACCCCGCTCACGCAGCATATGCAGGAGCTCACGAGCACCTGGCGCGGGTGTCGCGGCATGAGCCAGCTCGCGCTCGTGATCGAGCAGCCAGGCGCGCTTGCTGGCGGCTTCGTCAGCCGGCAGCGCAGCCAGGTGATGCAGGATGTCGTCTTCCTGGGGAATGTCGAGCGCCCGCTTGATCGCCGGGAAATCATGCACGGCAAGGGTCAGGGTGCCGTCCATGTCGAACACCCAGTGCCGCGCATCGGCCAGGCTCACTTCCAATCCTCACGCACGCGGATCAGGCCTTCCTGCGCCACCGAAGCGACCAGCTCACCCGCGCGGTTGAAGATACTGCCACGGGCGAAACCACGCGCGTTGCCGGCCCAGGGGCTGTCCATGGAGTACAGCAGCCACTCATCGGCGCGCACTTCGCGGTGGAACCAGATGGCATGGTCAAGGCTCGCCAGCTGGATGAACTTGCTCCAGGAGCTGACGCCGTGTGGCTGCAGGGCGGTGCCGATAAAGCTGAAGTCCGAGGCGTAGGCGACCAGGTACTTGTGCAGGGCCGGGTTGTCCGGTAGCGAGCCATCGGCGCGGAACCAGATGTGCCGAACAGGCTCGATCGGCTGCGGATTGATGGGGTCCTGCAGCGTGACCGGACGGATCTCGATGGGTTTTGGACGGCGCAGCTTTTCTGCCACGCGCGCCGGGACCAGTGGTGTCAGCTTGTGCAACAGCTCCCATTCGCTGAGCAGGTCTTCGGGGCCGACCACGTCAGGCATCGGCAACTGATGCTCGAACCCGGTCTCGTCGGCCTGAAACGAGGCGCTGCAGGTAAAGATGGTCTGCCCTTTCTGGATCGCGCTCACGCGGCGCGTGGTGAAACTGCCACCGTCACGCACCCGGTCGACGTCGTAAACCACCGGATGATGTGAATCCCCAGGGCGCAGGAAGTAACCGTGCATCGAATGCACGTGACGCTCCGGTGCCACCGTCTGGCTGGCGGCGGACAGCGCCTGACCGACCACCTGGCCGCCGAACAGCTGCGGAAAGCCCAGGTCCTGGCTGTCGCCGCGGAAGAGGTTTTCTTCGATACGTTCCAGCGACAGCAGGTTGACCAGCGTGTCTAGGGTGTCGCTCATGGTGTAGTTCCTTTATGTATGCGAGGCACGAAGCAGGCGCGCAATGTTACGGATTCCGCCGAAGCGGCTCCACTGCTTGCGCTTACCGACGCCGTTCAGCCCAGCAATCCTGCGTCATTCGATACAGCACGTGAGGGCGCAAGGGATCACCCTCGGAAATCATCGGATGGTCGAAGTCATCCTCAGGTTCGTGCCTCATGCCAAGCGCCTGCATCAACGTCAGCGAAGGGTCATTGATTGCTGCCGTGTAAGCCACCACCTCCGGCAGCTGCAACTGATCGAAACCGCATGCCAGCGACGCCTCCGCCGCTTCGCGGGCGAAGCCTTGCCCCCAATGCTCATGGGCGAGCCGCCAGCCGATTTCCACAACCGGGCAGAACGGCAGCGGCAAACGGCTCCAGGACAGCCCGGCTATACCGATGAAGCGGCCGTCACTCTTCAGCTCCAACGCCCAGAAACCGAAGCCGAATCGCGCGAAATGCATCCGGCTGCGCGCCATCACCGCAGCGCATTCATCGCGTGAGAGCAGCTTGGGGAAATAGCGCATCACCAGCGGATCGCTGCACAACTCATGCAGGTAATCGAGATCGGCATCATGCCAGGCGCGCAGGTGCAAACGCGGTGTTTCCAGTTCAATACGTTCCATCGGTTCGTCCGTGCTGTTTCCTTGAAGATTTCGGCGGCGGCTCTGCATACTCGCTGTTGACCTCAATGGGCCCGATTCGATGTCTCTGCCGCTGGTTTTTCACGACGATTACAGCCCAGCTCTGCCGCCGGGGCACCGCTTCCCCATGGAGAAGTTCCGGCTGCTACGCGACCATCTCGTCGAGTGCGGTCTGACCACGGATGCCGCGCTGTTACGTCCCGAAGTCTGCCCGCCCGATAGGCTGGCGCTCGCACATGACCGTGGTTATGTCGAGCGCTACTGCAGCGGCGACATGAGCCGCGAGGAGCTGCGCCGCCTGGGCCTGCCATGGAGCCCGCAACTGGCGCAGCGCACCGTACGCGCGGTCGGCGGCTCGCTGCTGGCCGCCGACCTTGCCTTGCAGCACGGGCTGGCCTGTCACCTGGCGGGCGGCACCCACCATGCCCATTACGACCATGCCTCCGGGTTCTGCATATTCAACGACCTGGCCATTATCGCCCTTTCGCTGCTGGAGAGCGGCCGCGTCGGCCGTGTACTGATCTTCGACTGTGATGTGCATCAGGGCGACGGCACTGCACGAATTCTCGAGCAGGTGCCGGACGCGGTCACCGTGTCGCTGCATTGCGAAAAGAACTTCCCGACGCGCAAGGCCCGCAGCGACTGGGACATCGGTTTGGCGCCAGGCCTGGGCGATGCCGACTACCTGAAAGTCGTCGACGATACGCTCAGCTACCTGCTGCCGCTGTATCAGCCGGATCTGGTCATCTATGACGCCGGCGTCGATGTGCACCGCGACGACGCGCTGGGCCTGCTCGCGCTCAGCGACGAAGGCCTGGCCATGCGCGACAGCGCCGTGATCGAACACTGTCTGGGGCGGGACATTCCGGTGGTCGGCGTGATTGGCGGCGGCTACGACAAGGACCGCACGCTGCTTGCGCGGCGCCATGCGCAGCTGCACATCAGCGCCGCCGACGCCTGGCAGCGTCACGGCTTAGGCTGACACCACTGGTCACACCGAAGGCCGCAGTGCGGAACTTCGATCGACAGCGAAACCCTCACTTCTATGTGTGAATGAACCGCCCCGGCACCTCTGGACCGCTGTTCAAGCACTGGCAAACATAACAATGAGGACGCTCCAATGCTCGAAACTGACCGCGACACCACTGCCTATCGCAACGTTCGCACTCGCTACCGGCCCCACGCATCCTGGAGTGCCGTGTTCGCCGGCATCGCATTGGCTCTGGCCATTTCGTTGCTGCTGCACCTCCTGGGTACAGCCATTGGCACAGCCACCATCGACCCGGCCACCGAAGCCAACCCTGTTGCAGGCCTTGGAAAAGGTGCCGTTATCTGGATGGTGCTCGCCGGCATCGTGTCGCTGGCCATAGGGGGGTATGTCGCGGGTCGCATGGCGCCTCGTCACGGCATGCTGCACGGCTTGCTGGTCTGGGCAGTGACCACGCTGGTCACGGTCTATCTGATCGCCAGCTTGGTCGGTTCCGCTGTATCAGGCACGGCCAGCATGGTCGGCTCGGGCCTGCAGGCAGTCGGCTCCGGCATTGCCTCGGTGGCGCCAGCGATTGGCGGCGAGATCAAGCAGCAGGTCAAACAGGCGGATATCAACCTTGACCTCAGCGACATCCAGGCCGAAATCAAGCAGGCGTTGCGTCAGACCGGCGAGCCGCAGTTGGCGCCACAGAACCTCGAACAGGACGCCGAAGCGGTTCAGCAGCAGGCGCAAACCCGCGTTGAACAGGCTCAACAGCAACCGCAGCAGGCCGATGAGCAACTGACCCAGCTGATCGAGCAGATCCAGCAGAAGGCTGAGGAGACGCTGAACGCCGCCGACCGCGAAGCGCTGGTCAATCTGATGCAAGAGCGCGGCAACATGAGCGAGCAGCAAGCCGAGCAAATGGTCAGCCAGATCGAGCAGCAGTATCAGCAGGCCTACATCAAGTTTCAGGAACTGCGCGCTCAGGCCGAGATGAAAGCCCGTGAAGCTGCCGAGCAGGCGGCCAAGCGCGTTTCGCAGGCGAGTTGGGCGCTGTTGATCACCCTGTTGATCAACGCCGTGGTGGCTGGTTTCGCCGGCATGTTCGGCTTCCGCCGTCAGCCAAAACAGTCCGACGCGGTGTAACCCGCTGCACCCCGGCGCTCCCAGCGCCGGGGCTTCTTCTACTCCGTAACCCGCCCCACTCTCTCCACCCCCGCTGCAGACTTCCCATCGCGAACCGCTAGAATGGCGGCCCCCGAACCTCGGCCACGTTATTCAATGCGCACACCAGAATCTCGCGTCGCCATTATCGGCGGCGGCCCTGCCGGGTTGATGGCTGCTGAAGTGATGAGCCAGGCAGGCATTGCCGTCGACCTGTATGACGCCATGCCCTCGGTCGGCCGCAAGTTTCTGCTGGCCGGCGTCGGCGGAATGAACATCACCCATTCCGAGCCTTTCGAGCCTTTCGTCGCGCGCTATCGCGAACGCGCAACGGCGCTTCGTCCTCAACTGGAGACGTTCACACCCGAGCAGCTGCGAGAGTGGATTCACGGGCTTGGCATCGACACCTTCGTCGGCACCTCAGGGCGTGTGTTTCCCAAGGACATGAAAGCTGCACCGCTGCTGCGTGCCTGGCTGCGCCGCCTGCGTGACGCCGGCGTACAGATTCATACGCGTCACCGCTGGCTGGGCTGGCACGCTGACGGCAAGCTCAAGCTGCACAGCCCGGATGGCGACCTCAGCGTCCGCGCGGACGCCGTGCTGCTTGCTTTGGGTGGCGGCAGCTGGGCTCGCCTGGGTTCCGACGGCGCCTGGGTTGCACTGCTGGAACAGCGCGGTATCTCGATTGCCTCACTGCGCCCCGCAAACTGTGGCTTCGAAGTGGACGCCTGGAGCCAGCATCTGCTGGATAAATTTGCCGGCGCGCCGCTTAAAACGGTAAGCCTCGCACTTACCGGTGGCGCCCCGCGCAAGGGTGAGTTCGTCGTTACGGCCAAAGGAATCGAAGGCAGTCTGGTCTACGCGCTGTCCGCCGAGATCCGCCAGGCAATCGAGCAGAACGGCAGCGCTACCGTCACGCTGGACCTGCTGCCCGACCATGCACCGGAGCGTGTCCTTCGCTCGCTGGCCAAGCCCCGCGGTTCGCAATCAATGGCCAAGCATCTCAAGCGTCAGCTCGGCCTTGAGGGTGTCAAGGCGGGGCTGTTGCGCGAACTCGCGCCCGCCGAGGCCTTCGATGATCCGCAGCAGTTGGCAACAGCGATCAAGGCGCTGCCGGTCAGGTTGCTGCGCACGCGTCCGTTGGACGAAGCCATCAGCAGTGCCGGCGGCGTGCCGTTCGAAGCACTGGACGAGGGCCTGATGCTGCGCCAGGCGCCGGGCGTGTTCTGTGCCGGCGAGATGCTCGACTGGGAAGCGCCCACCGGCGGCTATCTGCTGACCGCCTGTTTTGCCAGTGGACGAGCGGCAGCGGTGGGCATGCTGCGCTGGCTGGGGATCGAGAGCTCGACTAAGCCCTGACCGGTTGGCGTTCGCTTAAGCCAGATGCCTGAACAGCGCCACGGCGACGATTCCGGCCGTAATCGCCGGCAGCGGCTTCTTGACCAGCAGCATCGTCACCGCGGTGGCCAGAAAAGCCAGGCGCGCGCCGTTGTCACCGTTCACCGCCATCGGCGTCAGCAGGGCGACCAGCACCGAGCCGGACATGGCGCTAATGAACTGCTCCGTTCGCCGGCTGATGGGCACGAACGACATGGCAAACACACCACCCCAACGGGTCACCAGGGTGACCACGGCCATGATCAGGATGATGACCAGCGCTCCGGATCCCGCCGTCTGCAGCGTCACTTCGACTTCTCCATCCACAGCGCGCCCAACAGACCGCCGGCCAGCGCCCCGGCCACCACATGGCTGTTGGCAGGCAGGTACCAGTACGCCAACATCGACATAACCCCAGCGACGACCCAGATCACGGTCATCCGCAGATCCTTCTTGCCGCCGACGACCATCGCCAGTAGAAAACAGCCCATGACCATGTCCAGCCCCCAACTGACCGGATCATGGATGGCACTGCCGAAATAAAGCCCCAACCAGGTGCCCAGCACCCAGAAGGTCCAGAGCGCCAGACCACCGCCAAAGAGGATGCCTAGCCCCGGCCTGCCGAGGTTGAACGCTTGCATGGACATCGCCCAATTGGCATCCGAGACGACCAGCATCACGGCGTAGCGCTTCACCGGCGGCAAATGGCGTACATAGGGATACAGCGTCGCGCCCATCAGGAGATGCCGCGCATTCACGGCAAACACCGTGACCACCAGCGGAACGACCGGAACATGGGTGCCCCAGAGCTCCAGCGAGGCAAATTGTGAGGCACCGGCAAACACCAGCGCGCTCATCAGCAGGATCGAGTAGTCGTCGAGCCCAGCCTGTGTCGCGGCCAGACCAAAAGCCAGGCCGAACACCACTACGAACAGCGAGATGGGCGTCAACTGTCTGAAGCCGGCCCATACATCAGCGCGACCAAGTGCTTGCAGCTCCGCTTCGGCGTTTGCCAAACAAGACCTCTCTAATAATCTGAAGGGGTGAGCGCAAAGAGGTTCGTCCCCCCCGGCCCTTCCCCGCGTGAGGCGATCAAAATAGGTATGACCACCGAGCCCATCGCATTTCGCCACAATGCCCGTGCAACTCGGTGCAGCGCAGGCCGCGTGGGGCCGGCCCCTGAAGATCAGCGTTTTTTCGCCGGCTTCGAGCCGCCCAGACTCGGCACCTTGCGGATCGGCTTGGCGTTGGGCTTCTCGCTTTCATCGAACCAGTTGCCCAGGTGGATGCGGCCCTTGCCAGCCCCCTCCTTGGGTTTCTTTGGTTTTTTCGGTTTTTTGATGATCTGCCCGCCGGGCTGGGTCGTCGGCACCCTGTGATCCGGGACGAATCCTGGCTCGTCGTGGCGCGGCAGCACCTGCTGGATCAGGGTTTCGATGGCCGCCAGTTGATCGACTTCATCGGCGGCGACCAGCGATACCGCTTCACCCGTGGCGCCCGCCCGCCCGGTGCGGCCGATGCGGTGCACGTAATCCTCGGCGACGATGGGCAGGTCGAAATTGACCACCTGCGGCAGGTCATGAATGTCCAGACCGCGTGCAGCCACATCGGTCGCCACCAACACCTGTACCTCACCGGCTTTGAAGCGCTCCAATGCGCGCAGCCGCGACGCCTGCGGCTTGTCCCCGTGGATCGCGTCGCTGGCGATGCCTTCGGCCTGCAGCTCCTCCACCAGCTGGTCGACGCCCTTGCGCGTCTTGACGAACACCAACACCTGGCCCCAGCGCTTTTCCGCCAGCAAGTGCAGAAACAGCTCGGACTTGCGCTTCTTGTCGACGGGCACCAGCCACTGTTTGACCGTCTTGGCGGCGGCATTACGTGGGCTGACTTCGATGGACAGCGGGTCGCGCAACAGCTTCTGCGCCATCTGCCGAATCGCATCGGAAAAGGTTGCGGAAAACAGCAGCGTCTGGCGCTTTTTCGGCAGTGCACTGAACAATGCTTCAAGCTCTTCGGAGAAGCCGAGGTCGAGCATGCGATCAGCCTCGTCCAGCACCAGCACCTGCACCTGGCTGAACGTCACGGCATTCTGCCGGTAGAGATCGAGCAGTCGCCCGGGCGTTGCCACCAGCACGTCGATGCCCTTGCGCAAGGCCATCATCTGCGGGTTGATGCTGACGCCGCCATAGACCGCATAGGTGCGCAGCGGAAGGTCTTGCCCGTAAGTCTTGAAGGACTCATGCACCTGTTCCGCAAGCTCCCGGGTCGGCACCAGCACCAACGCTCGGACTGAATTGCTGGCCACCTGCGGACCTTCGTGGAGCAGCCGCTGCAGCAGCGGCAACGCGAAACCCGCCGTCTTGCCAGTTCCGGTCTGCGCGGCGGCCATCAGGTCGCGGCCCTTGAGCACAGCCGGAATGGCCTTGGCCTGGATCGGCGTCGGCTGGGTGTAATCAAGCGATTCGAGGGTGCGTAGCAGCTGATCGATCAGGCCCAAAGAGGCGAAGGTCATGACAGTAACCGGGAAGACGAAAACAGGCTGCGCAGTTTACTCGAAAGCACGCTGGAAGCTGGAAGCTGGAAGCTGGAAGCCAAGCGTAGGGTGGATGTCGCTTTCTACATCCACCGTTGCTCCCCCACCGGTAACCCAAAAATGACGGTGAAACCACACTATCGCAGCAGCAACTTGCCTTCGATAGGCACGTAACGCGACGCCGCGCGAATCAGCGAGTTCGCGGTCAGGCCCGGCGCGCCATATGCCGTTGCTTCGGCGCCGCCGGCACGCACTCGGTCCAGTAGCAGATCAAAGTCGCCATCGCCCGAAGCCAGCACCACCTCATCGACACGCCCGATCACGTCCAGCACATCGATGGTGATCCCCACATCCCAATCGCCCTTGGCCGAGCCGTCGCTGCGCTGAATATAGGGCTTGAGCTTCACCGTGAACCCGAGGTTGCGCAGGATTTGCTGGAACTGCTGCTGCTTGGTATCCCCCCGATCGATGGCATAGGCATAGGCCTCTACGATCTCGCCGCGTTCGCTGACCTCGTCCCACAAGGCCGCGTAGTTGAAATGGCAGCCGTGGGCCTGGCGCACCGTGTAGTACAGGTTCTGTACGTCGGCAAACAGGGCGATCTTCTTCACGCGGCAACCCGAGCGGAGGAATGGCCAGCCAGTATGAACTGCGAGAGCGCACCTGTCGCCCGCCGGGCGCTCGGCTAAAACATGGGTACAAACGACCTGCAAATCGTTGAAATAGCCTCAATCGTCAGGGCGGTCAAACTGCTGTTCAGAGCACCCAACGCCGATGCTTCAGCTGTTTTGCCTCGCGCTGTTTAACAATGGGCCAGCCATCGCCAGTTTCCCTCGTTGGTCGTTGGACTTCGCCTGATCCGCCTCGTCGCCCCTTCCACCGGCCTGTTAAAGTGCGCGCCTGATTTCCCCTTGAGCTGCCGCCCCGCGATGAATGTTCTGTCCATCCTCCGTGACGCCTGGTTTTTCTATTCCCGCAATCTGCTGTCCATCGCGCGGCTGTGTCTGCCATTGATCCTGTTGGAGAGCCTCGTACGCCTGGCCATCGACCAGCTGTTCGGCAAGGGCGCCATGCCGGCTCAGGAGCTGCTGGTCGGCCTGATCTTCTATCCGTTGTACATCGCCGCGCTGATCCTGTTCCTCGACGCCCGCAGCCGCGGTCACGCGCCGCCGTTACGCGAGGTGATGAAGCGGGCGCTGCCGCTATGGCCATCGATGGCCGTGCTGGCCGGTCTGGGCACCCTGCTGATCATGCTCGGCGCCTCGCTGTTCGTGCTGCCGGGGCTGTGGGTGATGGTCAAGATTGCCTTTGCCGAATACCTGCTGGTGATACGTGGCTTGAGCCCGCTGGCGGCACTGAAGCAGAGTTTCCTGGAAACCCGTGGTCACTTCCTGCTGATACTCGGCTGCATCCTTGTGGTGCTGGCGCCGCTGTGGCTTCTGGAAGCCTGGATGGCCGCACAATTTTGGGCGGGCGATACAGCCCCAGGGGTGCTCGCCGTCGTGGTCGACTCTGTGGTCGGGCTGGTGCAGCTGTTGGCCACCGTCGTGCTGTTCCGCTGCTTCATGCTCTGCAGCGAGCCGCCCAGCCGCAGCGAACAAAAACGCTGACGGCCCGCGCAGACTACAGGTTCAACGCGGCTCCGTCGCCGCCCGAGCACCTGCCAGCCGCGGTAACAGCAGGTGTTCGAAAGTGCGCGGAAAGCAACGCGCCACCAGCCGCGCTCGCCAGTCCAGGTTCGACAGCACCAGCAACCGCTTTCTTTTCGATGCACCTTGGTAAATGGATTCCGCCACGTCATGCGGCGACGCCACGCGCCCCACCGTCAGTACCGGCTGCGGCGCGGTGGACCCATCGCCAATCAACACATTCTTGCGCAGATCCGTCGCGGTATACCCCGGACACACCAGCATCACATTGACGGCAGTATCGGCCAGCTCGCTGCGCAGGGTTTCGAACAGCCCGTGCAGCGCATGCTTGCTGGCGTTGTAAGCGCCACGATCGGGCACCGGCGCGTACTGCGACAGCGAACTGAGGACGATGATCTGCCCGCCGCGGGATACAAGACTGGGTAGCGCTGCCTGGGTGCAATGCAGCGCGCCGTAAAAGTTGACCGCCATGATCCGTTCGAACACCGCCAGGCTAGTGTCAGCCACACGGCTGCGATGGGTGATCCCGGCGTTATTGATCAGCACATCGATACCGCCGAAGCGTTCCACCACCAGCGCAACGGCCCGTTGCACCGCCCCGGCATCCGACACGTCGCAGACCAGCCCTAGCGCATCGGCGTTGTGATGGTCCGCCAGATGCTGCACCAACCCATCGAGGGCGTTCTGCTCGAGGTCGAAGATGACCACCCGTGCGCCAGCCTGGGCCATCCGCTCGGCCAGCGCGCGGCCGATGCCCGCACAGCCGCCGGTGATCACCACCACCTTGCGATCGAACACCTTGCTGGTGAATACCTTGCGATACATAAACGTCTCCATCGAATCATCCGGGCTACCGAACCCGATCAGCGCGGCAGCGCTAGCCTCAAGCATAGCCAGCCTGCACCTTATCCGCTGAGGCATCACCCCGGCGAGTGATCACGGATTAGACGGAAATAGCCCGCGTGCGCCTTCTGGACAGCCGGAGGCGTCACGCGCCATGCTTGGGCGCGCGCGAACCACAAGGGGCAGTGAATTACCTTGAAGCCATTATTCTGGATACCGTTAGCAGCGGCTCTGGCAGCACCTTATGCGGCCTCGTCCGAGACGCCGAGAACCCTGACCGTCGGTTACTACGATTTCCCTCCGGCGATTTACAGCGACGCCCAAGGCCGCCCAAGCGGACCACTGGTTGACCTCACCCGGCGTGTACTCGCCCATGCCGGCTTTCAGGCGCAATTCCGCGGTATGCCGAGTGCCCGCTTGTATGGCGCCTTGCAGAGCGGCACGGTTGACCTCTGGCCCGGCGCGCCGGGAAAGCCGGAGCTGCATGCAGATACGCTTGAGGGCCGAGAAACGCTGACCCACATCAGCCTCAACCTCTATCACCGGCCCGACACCCCGCCCCCGAGCATCCCCGGCAGCCTGCGCAAACGCGGCGTCATCACCATCGGTGGTTATAACTATTTGCCCCAGGTGAACCGCATGCTGCACGACCCGCAACTGCAAATTCTCCTGCACCGGACGGCCACCCACAGGTCGGCGCTGGAGATGCTGAAACATCGTCGCGCCGACTATCTGCTCGACTACCAGGCCCCGGTGAACCAAGCGATGAAACAGCTCGGCATGGAGGCGCTTCCCCACGTCGAACTGCACAAGGTCGCCATCCGTTTCATCGTGTCGCGCCACGCCAAAGACAGCCAGACGGTGGTCGACTCGCTGGATCGCGCCTATGCCGAGATGGCAGCGGCCGGAGAAGACCTGAGTTTGCCTGAGTAGCCGCACGCGCATATGGGGGCTGAAAGGCCTCAGAGATGATCAGCCTAGGTGCAGCCGTGCTCTCAGGTACCGCGCGGCTTGGCGCGCGCGGTGGGCTCTGCTACCAGCGGGTCATCGGGCCAATAATGTTTCGGGTACCGGCCTTTCAGATCTTTCTTCACCTCCAGGTAGGTGTTCGCCCAGAAGCTTGCCAGGTCCTGCGTCACCTGTACCGGGCGGCGCGCCGGTGACAGCAGATGCAGCTTCACCGGCAGACGCCCACCGGCGATACGGGGCGTATCGCCCAATCCGAACAGTTCCTGCAAGCGCACCGCGAGTACTGGCGGCGATTCACTGTAGTCGAGCCGCACCCGCGACCCGGATGGCACGCCAATGGCGACCGGGGCCAGTGCGTCGAGCCGCTGCGGCAGCGGCCAGGGCAACAAGGTGGCGAGCATGGCTTTCAGATCCAGCTGGGCGAAATGCGCCAGGCGCGAAACCTTACCCAGATAGGGCAGCAGCCAGTCTTCGAGCCGCTCCAGCAGCGCCGCGTCGCTGACGTCAGGCCAATCGCTGCCAGCGCCAGCCGCCAGGTCGATCTGCCGGAGCAGGCTGATACGTGCCTGCCACTGGCGCAGTTCATCCGTCCACGGCAACAGTTCCAGCCCTTTGCGTCGAACCAGCCCGAGCAGCGCTCGCCCACGCGCGTCGTCATTCAGCCCCGGTAAGGGCTCGCGACTGAAGATCAGCTCGCCAATCCGTCGCTGCCGCTCCGCGCGCAGCACGCCTTCGCGCTCGTCCCATTCCAACTCGTCACGCTGGCTAACCATCTCGGCCAGCTCTTCGTCGAACAACCCTGGGTCCAACGCCGCCGCGCGGTAAATGCGCTCTTCGCGCTGACCTTGACGGCTGCCCAACTCGGCGATCACCAACCAGGATTCTTTCATCAGCGCATCAGGCTCACCGAAGACCGCCGCGCGACCGTTGGCCAAACGGTACTCGCCACCACCGTACCGACGCTGGCGAGCAATACGGTCGGGATAGGCGAACGCCAGCAGCGCACCGTGCCAGCGATGATCGGACGCATCGGCAGGTGCAGCAGCCGAGGCACCGCGCAGCAGGCCGCGAAACTGCCGCGCCAGCTGGCGCACCCGCTGTGCGCCCGCATGCCGGCCGGCGCTGCCATCGAGCAGCCCGAGACGGGTTGAAATGTCTGCACCGCCGGTGCGTTGGCCCCCGGATTGAATATCACGTTCGACTAGCAGCGCGGCTAGATCAGCCGCCAAGGGCGCCAGCCCCAGCGCCTGGCCGCGCAATAGCAGATGGGCGATACGCGGATGCGCCGGCAACTCAGCCATGGCCTGACCGTGCGCGGTCAACTGCCAACCGCCACGGACATTAAGGCTGAGTGCGCCCAGGCGCTGGAGCAGGTCCTGCGCCTGTCGATAGGCCGCGGCCGGTGGCACATCGAGCCAGGCCAGCTCATCCGGCTCGACACCCCAGCGCGCCAGCTGCAGCGCCACGCCAGCCAGATCCGCCTGAAGGATTTCCGCATCGCCATACGCGGCAAGTTGCGCGTGCTGATCCTCCGACCACAGCCGATAGCAGGCGCCAGGCTCGAGGCGCCCCGCGCGTCCGGCCCGCTGGGTTGCCGAGGCACGCGAGATGCGGCGGGTTTCCAGACGGGTCATGCCACTGCCGGGATCGAACCGCGGCACCCGCGCCAACCCGGCATCGACCACCACCCGTACGCCTTCAATAGTGAGGCTGGTCTCGGCGATGTTGGTCGCCAGTACCACCTTGCGCTTGCCTGCTGGCGCTGGCTCGATGGCGGCGCGTTGGGCGGTCAATTCCAGTTCGCCGTGCAAAGGGCAGAGCATCACTTCGCCCCAATCCGCCAGCTGCTCGGCGAGCATGTCATTCACACGGCGAATTTCGGCCTGCCCCGGCAGGAAGACCAGCACGCTACCCGGCTCCTCATCCAGCGCCTGCAAAACTGTGTGCACAACCCGCGGCTCGAGGCGTTCACCGGCCTGGAACGGTCGTCCCCAGCGCTGCACGACCGGAAACATGCGTCCTTCACTGCGCACCACCGGTGCATCATCCAACAAGCTCGACAGCCGCGCGCCTTCCAGCGTGGCGGACATGAGCAACAGCTTGAGCGGTTCATCGCGCAGCAGCACGCGCGCATTGAGGGTCAGCGCAAGGGCCAGATCGGCGTCCAGGCTGCGCTCTCGCATTTTGCCATTCGCATGGATTTATCATTAGATACCTAAACCCAGCAAATACGGGATCTTCCACCCCAAAGCAAGGACAAGAATTCGTTGACAATCATCAGCAGCACCCTGTTCTTACCCAACTATCCATTCCGAAAAATTTCGGAGCCCCTAGCCAAGGCCTTTCAAACCCACGCGTCGTCGGAGTTGATTAACGTTCCGCTGAAGCTGCTCGAGTGCTACCTCCAACTCATCGAGGCAGAACTCTCCTACGTCCATCTGTCGAGTCGAAGCTGCGAGCCGATCATCATCGGTTTTGTCGGTGCATTGCGATCAAGAACTTTGGCCGATAGCAAAGAGCCTGTTCGGATTCGCTGGGCTCGACGTTTCGTAGAAACACTTACAAGTCTGCGCGACGAAATTCCAGGCATGCCCAATTTCGACTATTTGATGGCCGACCTCGAAGAAGGGAAAGAACTCTGGGATTCCCAGCAGAAAAAATTGAACCCATTGGCCTTGCGCTATTGGAACGGATGGCAAGTCGACTCCCTAAAAGGAGTACCAAGTTTTCTCGCGCTGGGAGAACTATGGCACTCCCATGGCCCTGAGTTTACAGAAGAGTACTACCGGACATGGAAGACTTTTTCGGCCAAGCAAGCAAGATGCAACACCACATTGTGCAACAAGCTGGCCAGCTATTTATCGAAGAACTCTTTGGAGTGGCCAACTACAACCTTCCAAAACCCAGAAAATATAAAATCATTCTTTTTGCACTTCATGAAGGAGCACTTCTTAACCGCATATAGAGAAAATCTAAATATACCAACCCAGATAAAAACGTGGAACAGGTTCATATCGAACTGCGAAGAGGCCTTTATACAATCAGGAGTTTGGGCAACCCCTTTTGGGGATGGACTACCACGGCCCATCCGCCCCAAACAACACAGAGCGCAAACAAGAGTGTCCGTGTCTGATGAGGGGGTGGAAATCCATGAAAAACTTATCACTAGAGTCCCTCTCGAAATAACTGATAACGAGGCAATAGAAATATTATTCAAAAGTATCCACAAAGACATCGAAACCGTAAAATCCTGGGCAACAGAACAAGCCAATGAACTTTACTCGAGAGTCCAACTTCGTATACTCGCAACCACACGGATAAACTCCTCGGAAATCAAACCTCGAAAAGGCTGGCAGCGTCGGAGTTACGATCACGAATCAATTTGCGCGATTTTTCAAAGCAACGGCTTTCCATCCTCGCGCATGGACTTCGAACACCAATACGGATACACCATATTATCTGCTGATGTCGCAAATATACTTGGACTTCCGGCTGCTGGCACTCTTTATCCCTACCAATGCTTACTGGTAGCAGAGCACAATGAGATCACAGAATCTTTCCTTAAGAATTTTCGTTTGTATGACGACAAAGGTAGAAGATCCGGCTTTGTGAAAACCGACACCGGGTATCAGTTGGTCGGCTTCAAGGATAGAAGAGGTGGAAAGCTAAGCGAGCAGAAAATACAACTAAACGCGAACTCAACAAAGCGAATCTTCGAAGTAATAAAGATCACAGCACCGTTAAGAAAATATCTCAAGGGAATTGGCGACAGCCGATGGAAGGAGTTATTCCTGACCTGCGGGAAGGGTTTCGGTCACCCGCGGAGCGCTGTAATTCCGACTTGGAACAAAGCGCTATTCGATAAACACACACGGATTTTTGAACGACTTGCACAACAATTTTCAAATCATACTTCCTTGAGGGGTACTGAACTAAAAAATTTCTTATGGAGACACTGCATAAATAGCCAGCCGCCCCCACCCTTGGCACACTGAGCCCCCTCAACCAGCCC
>NZ_JBCFXD010000022.1:0-46793 GCF_038562055.1 Stutzerimonas chloritidismutans
CAGCGTGCTGCGCAGTTGATCCCCGCTTCCAGCGAAGGTGGTCTGCACGAGATCAAACTCGAGAATGGTGGCTCGCTGAAAGCCAAGACGCTGATCCTGGCGACCGGTGCTCGCTGGCGCGAAATGAACGTACCCGGCGAGCAGGAATACCGGGGACGTGGCGTTGCCTACTGCCCGCACTGTGACGGCCCGCTGTTCAAGGGCAAGCGTGTGGCGGTGATCGGTGGCGGCAACTCTGGTGTGGAAGCGGCCATCGACCTCGCGGGCATCGTGTCTCAGGTCACGCTGCTGGAGTTCGACAGCCAGCTGCGTGCCGATGCCGTGCTGCAGAAGAAGCTGCACAGCCTGCCCAACGTCACCGTGGTCACCAGTGCGCTGACCAGCGAAGTGATCGGCAATGGCCAGAAGGTGACTGGCCTGACCTACAAGGATCGTAACTCCAGCGAGTTTCATGAGCTGGAGCTGGAAGGTATCTTCGTGCAGATCGGCCTGCTGCCCAACTCCGATTGGCTGAAGGGTACGGTAGAACTGACCTCCCGCGGCGAGATCATCGTTGATGCGCGTGGCGAGACATCGCTGCCAGGCATCTTCGCGGCAGGTGACGTCACCACGGTGCCGTACAAGCAGATCGTCATTGCCGTTGGCGAGGGCGCCAAGGCCTCGCTGAGTGCCTTCGACCACCTGATTCGCAGCTCAGTCGAAGACTGAGCGTCGGGGTAGAAAATAAAGGGGAGCAAGCTTAGGTTTGCTCCCCTTTTTCGTTCTGACTGTGGACGTTCGACATGCGTCTGCGACCGATTCGAAGGATAGATAGCCGATATCCAGGGTCTACCTCATTACACCGGATCCGCTTTGGCTCGGGTGAAAACGAGCGAAACGGGCGGCTTTTGACCGCTCGCCGTGCATGTACCAGTAGTCCATGGAGCGAGCCCTCAAATGATCAATGCGGATGCGCCGCAAATGCCCCGCGGGGCAGTAGTGACTCTGGCCAACAGAGCCAGAGAACCCAAACATGAACAGGCCGTGCACGAGCATCTCGCCAAGCGTCTTGCGGCACTTAAAGGCCTGACGTTTCTCGGTGAGTACGACCCGGCCATTGATTATCCGCACCTACTGTACTTCGTGCCCTCGGGCACCATCATTGGTACAGATGCAGCTCGTGAGCTGGGCCTTGATGATGAGGAAGATCTGTTCGGTGGCGTAGTGCCTCAGGGGTTCATAGAAACCAAGGCCATCACGCATCCGCTTGTGCGGCCCGACGCGGATGCGCCGAGGGGCTGGTCCCGTGACTTCGCGGCTCGTGTCAGTGGCAGCGTGCTGCCTGGCTATAGCGTCTTTTCACTCGACGATGCTCGCGAAGCAGGACGACGGCTGCTGCACGAAGGTTCTTTGAGGCTCAAGCCGGTGCGTGCCACTGGCGGGCGAGGGCAGGAACGAATCAATACCGAGCATCAGTTGGATGATGCTTTGGAACATGTTGATGCAAACGAGATGGCCCAGTATGGGCTGGTTCTCGAGGCCAATCTTGAGCATGTAACGACCTTCAGCGTTGGGCAGATTCGAGTAGCGGGCAGAACACTCAGCTACTACGGCACTCAGCGGCTGACACCTGACAATTCTGGCGAGACGGTTTACGGCGGATCGGATCTGGTCGTCTCGGGCGGAGATTTTGAGGCGTTGCTGAAGCTCGATTTGCCGGAAAAGGCTCGGCTGGCCGTAATGCAAGCGCAGGTCTATGACGATGCCGCGTCGGCGTGCTTCCGCGGTTTCTTTGCGTCCCGTCGTAATTACGATATTGCCCAGGGAGTGGATGGCCGTGGTCGTGCCTGTTCCGGTGTGCTGGAGCAGTCCTGGCGAATCGGAGGCGCAAGTGGTGCTGAAATCGCTGCACTTGAAACATTCATCCAGGACGAGCGCGGAGCAGTACGGGCATCAACCGTGGAAGTCTATGGTGAGTCGCAAGCCGTTCCGCCTGGAGCGACCGTACTGTTTCGCGACGAAGACGCTGACGTAGGTTTCATTACCAAATACGTAGTGGTGGAGGATTATGGCAACTCAGAGTGAATGCGTAGACATCCTGGTTGATGACGAACACATCGCGGGTACGTTCCTCTCACCGCCCACCAAGTTGCCCGGGGTGCTGTTCGTGCATGGTTGGGGAGGCAGCCAGGAGCGCGACCTGGCGCGTGCCCGCGGCATCGCGGGCCTGGGCTGTATCTGCTTGTCCTTCGACCTGCGGGGGCATGCCTTGACGCTGGCGCAACAGCAGACCGTTACCCGTGAGCAGAATCTGAATGACTTGTTGGCCGCCTACGATCTGCTGGCGCAGCATCCTCATATCGATCCGTCCGCCATCGCTGTGGTAGGGACCAGCTATGGCGGCTACCTGGCGGCGTTGCTGACAGCTATGCGGCCGGTGAAGTGGCTGGCCATGAGGGTTCCGGCGCTGTACGGCGACGATGACTGGATGGTGCCCAAGCGTCAGTTGAATCGCGATCTGCTCAATCAGCTGCGCGGCAGACGTGTCGTGCCTGAAGAAAATCGCGCACTGGCGGCGTGCGCCGAATTTCGCGGCGACGTGCTCATCGTCGAATCCGAGCACGATCATCTGGTCCCGCACAGCACCATCATGAGCTATCGCGCTGCCTTCCATCAGACGCACTCGCTGACGCACCGGATCATTCTCGGCGCTGATCATGCGCTGACAAGCGACTGCTGCCAGAAGGCCTACACCGACATCCTTGTCAATTGGGCGACCGAGATGGTGGTCGGGGCTCGACTCGATCAGCAGGAAGGTCTTGCCGCCGCCAACCGGAACTAGCCTGGCGGCGAAGGTGGCTGAATGGGGCCGACGAACCGGCTCCAGCGGCGATCCAGCACCTGCTGTTTGAGCACCTCGATGACGTCCACAAGCAGCTCTTCTAGTGCCAGGTCGGTGTTTTCGTCCTGGTAAACCCAAGCCTCGAAAAACTCGTCCGCTAGGTTTCGCGCAAGTCGTCGAAATTGCGGGCTCTGGAGTCCTTCGGCAGCGCCTTGAAGGAGTTGCGCGGCAATGTCGGCGAGCGCTTCGTCCAGGGTGTCGGCGACCCGTCCGCCCATGGGCAGGCGACGCAACCGGATCACCTCGGGGTTGTTCAGCAGCGCCTGGTGGATCAGTCCGCCCACATAACCCTCGATGGCGCCGCGATTATCCCGGTAACCGCTCTCCAGCATGCTGTGCATGCGGCGTGAAAGGTCATTGAGCAGTCGCTCTTTGCGCGGCCTGACCACCTCCTGCAGCAGGCGCCGTGACAGGTCGTCACTGGCACCGATTTCCTGTTGCATGCGGCTGAACAGGCGAACCATGACGCGATCGGACAGTTCCTCGAGCAACAGCAGGTAGTAGCGATTGAGCAGGCCAAACACCGCCCAGCGACGCATGTCGATCAGACCCAGCCGTTGCAGGCGGATCAGCAGACTGCCAACGCGTAGCACCCGCAACCAACGGAAGCCGCTCAACGGAATGCAGCCGAGCACGTCATACCAGTGAGCGAAGGGGTAGTAATACCAGCGGGCGTAGCGGCGCTCGAACAACGCAACGGTCCAGCCCAACAGCACGTCGAAGATGAAGATCGCGACGAAGGCGAGGTCGATGTGCTGGAAGTTCTGGTGAATCAGCGTGTCGTAGCGTTGATGCAGGACAGGAGCCCATTCGGCCAGTGCGTCGTTGATCGGCAGCACGATGAACAGGCTATCGAACAGGATCAATCCAAGGTTGATGCACACCAGCAGGACGATCAGGACTTCCCACGCCGCATGCATCCCGTCGATGACGCGCTCGCGCCGCCGCGTTTGCTCAGGCATCGGCATGGGCAGGCGCGTCGGCAGCATGCCAGAGGATTTCCGGGCAACCCTGACGCCGAGCAATCAGCCTGGCGACCACGAAAAAGAGATCCGAGAGACGGTTCAAATAAGCCAGACCGACTGTGCGCAGCGGCTCAGTCGCGTTGAGCTGCTGGCAACGGCGCTCGCTGGTCCGTGCCATGCTCCGGCACAGATGGGCCAGGGCAATCAGGCGTGAGCCACCCGGCATGATGAAATCTTCCAGCGGGCCGAGCTCTTGATTCCAGTGGTCGATTGCAGCTTCCAGGCGCTCTACCTCGGGCTCCGCCAAGGCTTGGTACTCGGGCATCGCCAGCTCGCCACCCAGGTCGAAGAGGCGATGTTGGCATGGGCTTAAAACCTCGATCAGCTCGGCCAGTTGTGGCCAGCGGGCCTGGGCTTCGGCGAGCTCCGCCAACAGCAGGCCCAGTTGGCTATTGAGGGTGTCGATTTCGCCCATCGCCTCGATTCGCGGGTGATCCTTGGGCACTCGGCGGCCATCGGCCAGGCCGGTTTCTCCTGCATCACCGGTGCGGGTATAGATTTTCGAGAGTCGGTTGCCCATCTGGATTCCTTTGCTTCAGTTGTTGGTGGGGTCGCTAGGCGAGACCAGCGGCAGGCGCAGGGTAAAGCAGGTGCCCTGGTCCGGTCTGGATTGCACTTCCATCTGACCCTTGTGATTGTTGGTGACGATGAAGTACGAAACGGAAAGCCCCAGCCCGGTTCCCTGACCCACCTCTTTGGTGGTGAAAAACGGCTCGAAGATCCTCTTGCGGATGTGTTCTGGAATGCCGCTGCCGTTGTCTTCGACCTGGATTTCGGCCCAGGGGGGATTCAGGCGTGTGCGCAAAGTGATCTGCCCGCGGACTCTCTCGGGTTTCTGGTGAATGGCCTGTGCCGCGTTTTTCAGCAGATTCAGCAATACCTGCTCCAACTCGTTACCGATGCAGGGCACCCGGTCAATCTGCGGGTCGAAATCGCGGACAATTTTGATAGCTCGGAAATCAAAGCCTTCGATGAGCGCGAAGTCATTTCCGGCGATTTCCAATGCCTGGTCGATCAGCACCGCCAGCTGACATTCGGCCAGCTGGCGGTTGCTGAGCCGGGTGAAACTGAGCATATGGCTGACGATCTTGGCTGCACGCGAGCCCGCCTGCTGAATGCCGTCAAGCAGCTGGGGTATTTCGCGCCGTTGCAGATACCGGTTCACCGCCTCCAGCAATACACCGGTTTCGTCTGCAGCTTCTCTATTGCGCTCCAGGTCAGGGGAGAGGCGTCGGCGGATATTCTGCGCGTTGTGCAGGATGGCTCCGAGCGGGTTGTTGATCTCGTGCGCCATTCCGGCGGCGAGGCTGCCAACCGAGAGCATTTTTTCCGACTGCACCATGATCTCTTCCATATTGATCCGCTCGGTAATGTCGTCGATGCGAATCACCACGCCGCGCCCGCCACCCCCCATCAAGGGATACAGCGTCAAGGCGTAATGCCGAGGCTCGTCGTTGAATGCCCAGGTGACCCGTTCAATCTTTTCGACCTGATGATGTTCGGATGTCCGGCGGATCTGAGTGAGGAACGGGCGCAGCGGCTCGAAGGCAATGAACACCGGTTGGTTCAGGGCGTCGTCGATCGACGTTCCTGATAGCGCACTGGCCTGCTGGTTCCACTGAGTCACGTAGAGTTGCTCGTCCAGCGCAATGAGCACTGAAGGCATCGAGTCGATGATGCTGTTCAGGTAGTTCTGGAAGCCGGTGAGTTTCTTTTCGATCTTGCTGCGAACCTGTACTTCCAATTCCAGTTTGCGGTTGGAATGGCGGGTTTCCTCAGCCAGGCCCTGGGCATGGTCGAAGGCTTCCTGGGCTTCGTCGCGGGCGCGTTTGAGCTGCTGCTCGCGGGCCTCCATGCGCGACAGCATGGTGTTGAAGGCATCGGCCAGATGACCGATTTCGTCCCTGTTTTTCGGTGTTGCCCTCAGGGAATAGTCCTCGTCCCGCGTCACCTGGCGAGACAGGGCTTCCAGGTCGCGAATCGGGCGGGTGATCAGACGGCGGATCTGCCGGGCCACCAACGCCCATAGCAGCAGGCTGGCAAGGAGGATTGCGAGGCTGGCGGTGAAGGTGCCGGTATAGAACGCACCCGGCAATTCGCTGCTGGCGACCATCAATAAATGGCCAGGTGGCCCTGCTGCCTGTGGCAGTTCGATCAACAGATTGGCGCGCATCTCGGTCTTCTGCCAATCCGGCAGGTCGCCCACCTGTTGCGGCAAGTCCAGCGGATCGCCACGATACAGCTCAGCCAGGCGGCGGCCGGTGCGGTCATAGACAACAGCCGCCCGCAGCGGCGCATATTCGTTCAGCTTGCCTAGCAGCTCATCAGCTGCGGCTTTGGATTCCAGGGCCCGACTACTCAGTTCGGGTGTGGCGAACAGCGCTCCGAGCGTATGCATTGCCTGGGGCGCGACACTCTGGCGTGAAATCCAGTAGGCCGCGCTGATGAAAGTGAGGTTGGACACCAGCAACAAGGTAGCCAACAGCACGAGCAGGGCAATAAGCAGCTTGCGGCCGACCGGAAGATTTTCGAGGCGCTGGCGCAGGGTCATGGCAGGTACGGGCGAAGGGTGTTCCTGCAGGGTAGCGGTGGCTCAGTCGTCGGGCAATCCGTGACGGCGCAGGAGCACTTGGAGCCGATCAAGTAATTCGCACAGCTCGGGTGTCGCCAAACCATGCTGATGTGCGGCGCGACAAGCCTGGCCCAGCAGAAAGCTGACTTCAGTCCGGCGCCGGCTTTGCACGTCCTGATGCATCGATGAGAAGTTCTGCGCGGTCGCCTGGATGATGCGCAGCACTTCGGCTTCGAGCCCATCGGCTGCCTCTGTCTGGGCGCACGCCCGCAGCACTTCGCTGAGCTCCCAACAGAGCTCATGCAGCTTCTCTGAATGATTCAATAGCTCGCCGTTGCGGCAATCATTCAGCACGCTAAGGGGGTTGATGGCGCAATTGATCGCCAGCTTGCGCCAGAGCTTACCCATGATGTCTTCGGCCCAGCTGTATGGAATGTCTGCCAGGTTCAGTTCGGCAAGCCAGGGCGGCGGTTGGGTGTTGACAAGGTCACCTAGCCAGTTCTGTCCCCGACCGGCATGCACGATTCGAAAGCCGGCCTGACGGTAGGCCCCTTCGGTGCTGGAAATGAAGATGCAATGGCTCTCTGGCCACCGTTTCGCAATGGCTTGCTGGCTGCCCAAACCGTTTTGCAGGAGCAGGATCTCCGAATGCTTGGCAAGTCGCGGTGCTACCTCGACGACAGCGGCTTCCGCATCATAGGCTTTGCAGGCGACTAGCAGCCGTTTTATCGGAGTGGTGGCCTCAGGTAGTTCCGCGGGTATCGGATAGAAACGGCTCGTACCGTTCTCGACTAGCTCAAGGCCTCCCGCAGCATGGTACTCGGCAAGCCGTTGTGGATTGCGCAGAATCAAATGCAGCGGTACGCCAGCACGGAACAATCGCGTTGCCCATAGCCCGCCCAGACTGCCTGCGCCGAGCACATGCCAAACCCCTGTCATAACACGGGCTGCTTGTAGCGCTGGGGCACGATACGTCCCGTGGCGTATGCGTCAGGTAATAGCGTTTCAGCCTGCGCGGTCACCCGCTTGGGATCAACCGGCATCGCGGTTGCATCAAGGCTGAGCATCGCGATACCAGCTTTGATCGAGATGAAGCCTTCAGCGGTCTTGAACGCCTTGAGGTTGAGTCCTTCATGGAGTCGCTTGAAACTGCTTGGTGAGCAGCCGCGTAGGTCGTCGATCAAGGTCAGCACGCCGAAATGGCGATCGTCCAGGCGGGTGAGCACGTCGAGCGGACGTACTAGCTGCTGAAGGCGTCGAGCGACACCGCGTAGCAGTTCCTGATGAAAATGCTCACCGTAGCGTTCCCGCTGGCTTGGGATCTCCGGCAAGCCGATCAGCAGATAACACAGCGCACCGCCTCGGCTTTCGATCTGGCGCAGGCTGTCGCCAAGGCGCTGATGGAGGTAACGGCTGTTTCCAAGCCCGGTGATCGGGTCGATCAGGTTTCGCTTCTCCAGGCTGGCGATGTTTTCGGTCAACAGGCGATTTTCCCGCATCAGCCGCTGCAGTGAGCCGCACAGTCGATCAGCGGCATACACCCTGGGCACGAGCTGGTCGTTCATCACCGATTTGCCGATGAAATCATCCACGCCGTGATCGAAGGCCTTGCTTAGCACGTCTTGGCCATCGCGGCCGGTCAGGAGAATGATGTAGGTGTAATGATCGGACATCTCATCCTGCTGGCGGACCTGGGCGGTCAGCTCCAGACCATCCATTTCCGGCATCAGCCAGTCGGCGAGCAGAACGTTCGCGGGGCGTTGTTCGATCAGCTCCAGCGCCGCGCTGGCGCTGTTGGCGAAACGAATATCTTCGTACCCGGCCTTGGTCAGTGCGCGACCTATCATGACGCTGGAAAATTTGGCGTCGTCGACTACCAGGATGCTGAGTTGGGGGTTGGGCATTCAAGGACTCGGAGAAGGAGAGGGCTGGCACTGGGAATGGAGGGGCCAGAGCAGCGCGAACAGTTATAATGATGGCGCATTTGAACCGTCAAGCTAAGCGCGCTGGGTCACACCCCTGCGCCGTTTCCAAAGGAGGAAGCCCATGCCCTCGTTCGACGTGGTGTCCGAACTGGACAAACACGAGGTAACCAACGCGGTAGATAACGCTGTCAAGGAACTCGACCGCCGCTATGACCTGCGTGGCAAAGGCAGTTTCGAATTCAAGGAGCTGACCATCAATCTGACCGCCGACGCGGATTTCCAATTGGAGCAGATGCTGGAAATCCTCAAGTTGAGCCTGGTCAAACGCAAGATCGATATCCAGTGTCTGGAGCTGAAGGATCCCTACCCGTCCGGCAAGACCGTCAAGCAGGAAGTGGTGCTGCGCGAGGGTATCGACAAGGAGCTGGCAAAGAAGATCGTCGCGTACATCAAGGAAGCCAAGCTCAAGGTGCAGGCGGCTATTCAGGGCGAACAGGTGCGTGTGACCGGCAAGAAGCGCGACGACCTGCAGGAAGCAATCGCTCTGCTGCGCGCCAAGGACTTCGGAATGCCGCTGCAATTCAACAACTTCCGCGACTGATCAGCCCGCGCGCGTTTTCGTGCCACTTCCCGCATTAGCCGAGCGCCTCTAACCGGGACGCTCGGTGTCCCATGGAGACCCTTTTCAATGGATTTCAGTGTCGATTACCTGGTCGAGCTTTCCGAGGCCTGGTTGCCTGTTGTCATTCAATACGGCGCGCAAGTCACCCTGGCGCTTTTCACTTTTCTCCTCGGCTGGTGGCTGATCAACAAGCTCGTCGGCAAAGTGGGAGCGGTGTTGAAGCGTCGCCAGGTCGACGCTTCGCTGCATGGCTTCATCGAAAGCCTGGCAAGCATCATTCTGAAGGTACTGCTGCTGATCAGTGTCGCGTCGATGATCGGCGTCGAGACCACATCGTTCATCGCTGTGATCGGTGCAGCCGGTCTGGCGATCGGTCTGGCTTTGCAAGGCAGCCTGGGCAACTTCGCCGGAGGCGTGCTGATCCTGATCTTCCGCCCCATCCGGGTTGGCGAATGGATTGAGGCTCAGGGCGTGTCCGGCACTGTGCATTCGATCCAGATCTTCCACACCGTCCTCAAGTCTGCTGACAACAAAACCATCGTGGTGCCCAACGGCAGCCTCTCGAACGGCCATATCACCAACTATTCCCGCGAGCCGCGACGTCGCGCGGACATCAATATTGGTATCGATTACAGCGCCGATATCAAGCTGGCTCGCAAGATCTTGCTGGAAATCGCCGAGGACGAGCGTGTGCTGCGCGATCCTGAACCGGTGGTTCATGTGGTCGGGCTGGCCGACAGTTCGGTGAATCTGTCGCTGCGGGTATGGGTCGCCACCGGTGACTTCTGGCCAGTGACCTTCGGCTTCACGGAGTTGGTCAAGGAGCGCTTCGACGCCGCAGGGATCGGTATTCCGTTCCCGCAGCGCACGGTGCATCTGGTACAGCGCTGATCTGCGACGCGAGAAGCGAAAAGAAAAGCCGGCTGATGCCGGCTTTTTTATTAGCTGTGCTCGGTCGAGGAAATCGGTTCGGCGCTGCTGGGTTGCTGGCGACTACGCGTCCACTGCCAGACAATCAGGACCAGTGTCGGTATGCCAAGCAACGCAGTCACAAGGAAGAAGTTGCTGTAACCCAGATGCTCAACCATCACGCCGGAGTAGCCGCCCAACAGCCTGGGCAGCAACAGCATCAATGAGCTGAGTAGGGCGTACTGGGTAGCGGAAAATTTCAGATTGGTCAGGCTCGAAAGATAAGCAACGAATGCGGTCGAGGCCAGTCCGCCGCTGAAGTTGTCGCAGGAGATGGTGACGATCAGCATATTGAGGTTGGCGCCCATTTCCACCAGCAACATGAACATCAGGTTGGTCGCCGCCGATGCAGCGCCACCGATGAACAGGATGGGCAGGATGCTGAATCGCACGATCAGCAGGCCGCCAAAGGCAGCGCCTAGCAGTGTCATGATTAGACCGAAAAGCTTGCTGACGCTGGCGATCTGATCCTTGCTGAAGCCCTGGTCGATATAGAACACGTTGGCCATGACCCCCATTACCGTGTCCGACATCCGATAGGTGGCGATCAGCCCCAGCAACAACAGCGCCTGCCAGCGGTAGCGCAGGATGAAGTCGGTGATGGGCGTCAGCACTGGGCCCATCAGAATCCGGCCCGGTCCTGAGAGGCAGCCCCAACAGATCAGCAGATACATGGTGCCGCGTGGCCAGTAGCCGCCCCAGTAGGATTGGAACATGCCCGTGGTCGATACCATGAGGATGATCAGAACAATCACCGAAACGGCCTGATGGACGAAATCGAAGCGTGCCGGGCGCTGGCGTTGGCCGGCCTGCTGGAGCATCTGGCGCACCGGAACCATCAGCGACCGCCCCCAGGGTGACAGCGAACCGATGATGAACAGCAGGTACAGCGTTGCCCGTGGCCAAGCCTGGGCAATCAGTGCGTTGATCATGGCCGGAACGGAAATCAGCAGTACCAGTAGCAGGCCGACGGCTGCCATTTGATGATTGAAACTGAACCTGGACGGCTCGTGTGGCAGGGGCGAGGCGCCTTGGGGCTCGGGGATCAACAAGCTGGTCACGAGGCCTGGAAGGATCAGGAGGGCGAATGCGATATAGGTCGTGGCCCAGGCGGCCTGGTTGTATTCGACGTTGCTGGAGCCCAGCCATTCGGCCAGAAACAGTGCGCCGGCGCTGGCCAGCAGCATGGCGATGCGGTAGCCGGTCATGTAGCTCGCCGCCAGCGTGGCCTGCAACTTGTCCTCGGCGATTTCCAGCCGATAGGCATCGATGGCGATGTCTTGTGTGGCCGAGGCGAAAGCCACTGCCACGGCAAGTGCGATCAGCATCGTCAGGTTCTGCTGCGGGTTGCACATGGCCATGCCGATCAGGCCGATCGCAATCACTGCCTGCGACAGTACCAGCCATGAACGTCGCCGGCCCAGTACGCCAATCCAGGGCAGCCGCCACTGGTCTAGCATTGGCGACCAGACCCATTTGAAGGCATACGCGAGGCTGATCCAGCTAGCAAAACCGATGGTCTCGCGAGACACGCCAGCCTCGCGCAGCCATACAGAGAGCGTGGAAAAAACCAGGATCGCTGGAAGCCCGGCAGCGAAGCCAAGAATCAGCAGAGTCAACGAGGCCGGACTGGCGTAGGCGGCTAGCGCGGCGCGCCAGGTTTCACGGGACATAAAGGCAGATCAAGGGCTGAACATGAAGCGCGCACTCTACCCGCTGTGCTCCGCCGAATGCCAGCCGTGCCGACGTATGTCGACGCGGTCGTTGATCACCTGCACACCTTCGGCGCGAAGTCGGGCACGTTGCTCCTCACCGGAGACGGTGCCGGAGGCCAGGCTCAGGCGACCGCCTGCGGCCATCACCCTGTGCCAGGGCAGGCGCGTATCGTCCGGCAATTGCGACAGGACCCTACCGACCCAGCGCGCCGCGCGACCAAGCCCCGCTACGGCGGCAAGCTCTCCGTAGCTGGTGACCTTGCCTTCGGGGATCTGAGCCAGCGCCAGATACAATGCGGCGCGGCGAGTTTCGGCATCTCCAGTGCGGGGATCGCTGTGTGGTGCATCAGCCGGCTGGCTTGTCATGGAAGAGCTCCATTAGCGATGAGGTTGGCCACGGCTCGAGGCTCCGTTTGGCGGCCAACGCTTGTCGTCTTCGGTCGCATAAGGATAATGCCTGCCTTTCTCATTTACCCCACAGACACCCACTTACCTATGTTCTCCCGACCGCTTTCAAGAACCTTGCTTTGCGTAACCCTTTCTACGTGCTCGCTGCCGACATTTGCCGATACCGTGTGGCTGAAAAACGGTGATCGCCTGACCGGCAAGATCAGTGTGCTCGATGGCGGCAAGCTGCTCATCGAAACCGAGTACGGCGGTTCCATTCCGGTTAAATGGAGCCAGGTTGCGACACTGGAAAGCAACCAGCAGCTGCTGGTCAAGGAAGACGCTGCGTCTGGTGAGGTTGCGAAATCACTACAGGCGGCCAGTGATGGCATGGTCACGCTCAGCAACGGCGGCGCTCCGCGTACGGTCCCGTTGAAGTCGATCACACAGATTATCCATCCGAAGCCAATCATTCAGGACCTGACCTGGAAGGGCAACGTTGATATGGCGCTGGACTACAAGCGCGCCGAAACCGATACCGATGATTACGACATCTCCTTCAAGACCTCGGCGCGCCATGGCCTCTGGCGTCATAACGGTTCCGGCGGCTACAACCGTGAGTACCGCGACGGGGTGACGGCCACCGATAACTGGGAAGCCGAATATGCGCTGGACCGCTTCCTCGACGAGCACTGGTTCTGGCAAGGTCGCCTGGAATACAAGCGTGACAAGATCGAGGACGTACGGCGCCAGCGCACCATCGGTACCGGTCCGGGTTACCAGTTCTGGGACAACGAGCTGGGCGCCTTCTCGCTGGCTTCACTGGCCAACCGCAGCGACTACGAGTTCGCCAGTGGCAACACGGAAGAGTTCTATTCGTTGGCGATGAAGTGGAATTACAACCGTTATCTGGTGGGCAAGACCTTCGAAATTTTCAGCAACGGTGAGATTGGCAAGCCGCTGGAAAACGTCGCCGACTACCAGTTAGACGCTGAAATGGGGCTGCGTTACAAGGTGACCGACTGGGCATCGCTCAATATGAAGGCTGAGAAAGACATCGTCAGCGGAGCAGAGAGCGATCTTGACGAAACCCGTTACAGCATCGGATTCGGTGTGGGCTGGTAAGGCTTATATCGTTGTCGACCGGGCGCCTCAGCGCGCCCGGATTCGTTTCTGGTGTTCTACAGCCGCAAGCCTCCATCGAGCTCCAGAATGCGCCCGGTGTAGTAATCGTTCTCGAATAAGTAAGCCACCGAATGGGCGATCTCCTGGGGTTTGCCCAGACGCTTTAGCGGAATTCCAGCAGTCATCTTCTCCAGCGCTTCGGGTTTCATGCTCGCGACCATTTCGGTTTCGATGAAGCCGGGGGCAACACCGGCGACGCGGATGCCGTAGCGCGCCAGCTCCTTCGCCCACACCACGGTGTCTGCTGCGACGCCCGCCTTGGCGGCCGAGTAGTTCGCCTGGCCCATGTTGCCAGCACGGGATATTGAGGAGATGTTTACGATCGCGCCCTGGCGCTTCAGCTCGATCATTTTCGCCGCCACCTCGCGAGTGCAGAGGAACACGCCGGTGAGGTTGACGTCGATCACCGCCTGCCATTGCGCCAGGCTCATCTTCGACAGTTCGCCGTCCTTGAGTTTGATGGTCAGCCCGTCGCGGAGAATGCCGGCGTTGTTGACCAAGCCGTCCAGACCACCGAAATCGTCGCTGACCTGGCTTACCATGTGACTGACCTGCTCCTCGTTGGCGACGTTGCACAGGTAGGCTCGCGCTTCACCGCCAGCGCTCTTGCAGGCCGCTACCGCTTCGTCCAGTCGCTCCTGGTTGAGGTCGACCAGCGCCAGTCGGGCACCCTTGCTGGCGAGGTATTCGCCCATTGCGCGTCCGAGTCCTTGGCCACCGCCAGTAATGATGATGACCTTGTCTTTCAGCTGCATGCCCATCTCCTATCTATATCTGCCAACGTCGAGAAACGACGTCCGCTGACGAAACCGTTATGCTGATGCCCTGCCGAATCGCCCCTTTTGAGGAACTCCCGTGAGCGTTCAAGCCGCCAAGCATGCCCGACAACTCCTGCTCAAGGAATACCGCGGCGTGCTCTCGACTCACTCCAAGGCCATGCCCGGATTCCCCTTTGGCTCAGCGGTCCCTTACTGCCTGAGCGAGGAGGGCTGGCCGTTGATCCTGATCAGTCGGATCGCCCAGCACACAAAGAATCTACAGGCAGATCCGCGCTGCTCATTGCTGGTCGCCGAACGTGGTGCTGAGGATGTACAGGCAACCGGCCGACTCACCCTGCTGGCCGAAGCGGTGCCTCTCACGGACGACGCAGCGGTCGAGGCCGCAGCCGCGCGCTACTACCGTTATTTCCCTGAATCGCGCGACTACCACAGCGTTCATGACTTCGACTTTTGGGCGTTGCAGCCAGTACGCTGGCGCTATATCGGCGGCTTCGGCGCGATTCATTGGCTCGATCAGGTGGCATTGGCCAACCCGTTTGCACGTACAGGCGGGGGCGAGGTCGACATGCTTGAGCATATGAATCAGGACCACCGCTCGGCGATTGCTCACTACGTGCAGCAGGCAGGCCTGCCATCTGCTCCGGCAGCGCGCATGGTCGGTATCGACAGCGAAGGCTTTCACCTGAGCATCGGTCAGGCCATTTACTGGCTAGCGTTTCCGGAGACCTGTACCAGCCCAGGCGCCGTGCGCCAGGCGTTGGTGGCGATGGCGCGGCACTGATTAATGTCCGCATAAGCGCAGCGGAGAATAATCCGGTTACAGCCTGTTTGGCGGATGGGTTGAATTCACTGCAGCCCGCCGTCATCTACACAAAATCGGAAGCCGTACTTCCGCCAAGGATTATCGATGCGAATTTTCTTACTGCTGTTTCTCCTGTTCCCGCTGGCCGAGCTGGCGTTGCTGATTAAGGTCGGCAGCTCCATCGGTGTGCTGCCGACCATCCTGCTGCTGGTCATCAGCGGCATGGCCGGTATCCTGCTGATGCGCCTGGCCGGTTTTGCCACCGCGTGGCGTGCGCGCGAGCGCATGGCCCGCGGCGAATTGCCGGAACGGGAAATGCTCCAGGGCTTGATGATGGCTGTTGCTGGGGGCTTGTTGTTCTTGCCGGGCTTTCTCAGCGATCTCGTTGCACTGCTGGTGCTCTTTCCGCCGACTCGCAAACTCTTCCTCGGGTTTGTCGGACGTCGTGTAGAAGCTCAGGCCCAGCCGCGACGAGCCTTTGCCGATGACCTGCGTCAGCAGCAGGAAGATCAACGCGGACCGCAACGTCCCAATGTGATCGAAGGCGAGTGGGAGCGTCGCGACAAATAATCACCGCTCCTCTCGCGAAGGCATGTCTCGGCATGCCTTTTTTATTGTCGTCAAATGCAAAAAATCATCGCCGCCGCCCTTGAAATCATTTTCCGCGCCCGCATGTAGCGGTCACCGCAAGGTCGCTGTCGCGATTTGACAGTCCGTCTTCTGCGGCTCGCATTGCGGGCCGCAACCGGCACCGCCGGATTTGCCCAACCCGCCGATGAAATTCATCGGCATGGAAACCACTGTACTAGGAGAGATCGACAATGAAGCTTCGTCCTCTACATGACCGCGTCGTGATCCGTCGCAGCGAAGAAGAAACCAAGACTGCCGGTGGCATCGTGCTGCCGGGCTCCGCTGCTGAGAAGCCTAACCGGGGCGAGATCGTCGCTGTTGGCACTGGTCGCGTTCTGGACAACGGCGAAGTGCGTCAGCTGGCCGTCAAGGTTGGCGACCAGGTCGTATTCGGCCCTTACTCCGGCAGCAACACCGTCAAGGTCGACGGTGAAGACCTGCTGGTGATGAGCGAGAACGAAATCCTCGCCGTCGTAGAAGCCTGATCAGCGCTCGCTTATAGCGAACAGCGTTCCATCAACAGAATTTGAGGAAGAATCAAAATGGCTGCTAAAGAAGTTAAATTCGGCGATTCCGCCCGCAAGAAAATGCTGGCAGGCGTCAACGTCCTGGCTGACGCGGTAAAAGCGACCCTCGGCCCGAAAGGCCGCAACGTGGTTCTGGAAAAGAGCTTCGGCGCTCCGACCATCACCAAGGACGGCGTTTCCGTTGCCAAGGAAATCGAGCTGAAGGACCGTTTCGAAAACATGGGCGCGCAGCTGGTCAAGGACGTAGCGTCCAAGGCCAACGACGAAGCCGGTGACGGCACCACCACTGCAACCGTTCTGGCCCAGGCCATTGTCAACGAAGGCCTGAAGGCCGTTGTGGCTGGCATGAACCCGATGGACCTCAAGCGCGGCATCGACAAGGCGACCATCGCCGTTGTCGCCGAGCTGAAGAACCTGGCCAAGCCGTGCACCGACTTCAAGGCCATCGCCCAGGTCGGCACCATTTCCGCCAACTCCGACAGCTCCATCGGCGCGATCATTGCCGAAGCGATGGAAAAAGTCGGCAAGGAAGGCGTAATCACCGTTGAAGAAGGCTCGGGCCTGGAAAACGAACTGTCCGTCGTTGAAGGCATGCAGTTCGATCGTGGCTACCTGTCTCCATACTTCATCAACAAGCCGGACACGATGGTGGCCGAGCTCGACAGCCCGCTGCTGCTGCTGGTTGACAAGAAGATCTCCAACATCCGTGAGCTGCTGCCGGTTCTCGAAGCCGTTGCAAAGGCCGGCCGTCCGCTGCTGATCGTGGCTGAAGACGTCGAAGGCGAAGCGCTGGCTACCCTGGTCGTCAACAACATGCGTGGCATCGTCAAGGTAGCGGCCGTCAAGGCGCCTGGTTTCGGCGACCGCCGCAAGGCCATGCTGCAGGACATCGCCATCCTGACCGGTGGTACCGTGATTTCCGAAGAGGTCGGCCTGAGCCTGGAAACCGCTACCCTGGAGCACCTGGGTAACGCCAAGCGCGTCGTGCTGAACAAGGAAAACACCACCATCATCGACGGTGCTGGTCAGCAGGTCGATATCGAAGCCCGCGTTGCGCAGATCCGCAAGCAGGTTGAAGACACCACGTCCGATTACGACAAAGAGAAGCTGCAAGAGCGTCTGGCCAAGCTGGCTGGCGGTGTTGCCGTGATCAAGGTCGGTGCCGGCACCGAAGTCGAGATGAAAGAGAAGAAGGCCCGCGTCGAAGACGCCCTGCACGCCACCCGTGCAGCCGTCGAAGAAGGCGTTGTACCTGGCGGCGGTGTTGCCCTGGTACGCGCTCTGCAGGCCATCTCCGAGCTCAAGGGCGAGAACGAAGACCAGAACGTCGGTATCGCGCTGCTGCGTCGTGCCGTTGAAGCACCGCTGCGTCAGATCGTTGCCAACGCCGGTGGCGAGCCGAGCGTCGTGGTCGACAAGGTCAAGCAAGGTGAAGGCAACTACGGCTTCAACGCCGCCTCCGACACCTACGGCGACATGATCGAGATGGGTATTCTCGATCCGGCCAAGGTAACCCGTTCCGCTCTGCAGGCTGCGGCCTCCATTGGCGGTCTGATGGTGACTACCGAAGCCATGGTTGCCGAGAGCATCGACGACAAGGCTGCTCCAGCCATGCCTGATATGGGTGGCATGGGCGGTATGGGTGGCATGGGCGGCATGATGTAAGCCAGCCTGTTCTGCTAAAAAAAGCCCCGCCTAGTGCGGGGTTTTTTTTTGCGGTTCGTGCTGTCGCGGGTCGAAAAGCCGAGGCGCGTATGAGCTCGATTCTCCGCTCAAATCGACCATCGGTCATATTTCTCGGCGCCGGGTCGATTGCTCGACTATGGTGATTTCTCGAATCGCCAAATAACAAAGGCTTGCGCAATGAAACTTGAAATCGCTCGAGGATTGTTTCTTGTCGGTTCACTGGGTGTTGCGTCGCTTTGTGCGGCGGCATGGAGTGAGCCGGACGCCAAGGTGATTGCGAGGAGTGATTTGAGCAGCCATTGCGCGGTGCCGCGTATTGCCCGCGTCTCTGTTCCAGACGCGCGTCCCGATCAGGACTTGCTGTTGTTCATGTACGGGCTTTCCCAAAGCTTGATAGGGCGCAGCTGAGCGACGTTCGCGCATTCCGTTCCCTGCTCAATAGCCTTCTGACGGCCGCGCGCCTGTGGCCGCTTCTGTCCCTTGGTCCGGGTTCGCCAGCACGGTATACACAGCCGGTAGCACGAACAGCGTGAACAATGTGCCCACGGTCATGCCTGTGGCGATTACTAGGCCGATATCGAAGCGACTGACCGCGCCGGCACCGCTGGCCAGGATCAGCGGAACCATGCCGAATACCGTCGCCGCGGTTGTCATCAAGACCGGCCTGAGCCGGATCGCAGCGGCTTCCTCGACTGCTTCCCGGCGGTTCAAACCCTTCTCCCGACGCAGCTGATTGGCGAACTCCACGATCATGATGCCGTGCTTGCTGATCAACCCGATCAGCGTCACCAGCCCCACCTGGGTATAGATATTCATGCTCGACAGCCCAAGGAACAGGGGAACCAGCGCACCGCAGACGGAAAGTGGCACCGTGACCAGGATCACCAGCGGATCGCGGAAACTCTCGAACTGTGCCGCTAGCACCAGAAAGATGACCGCCAACGCGAGCGCAAAGGTCGTGTACAGCGCGTTGCCTTCCTGAATGTACTGGCGCGAGGCGCCTGCGTAATCGAAGGTATAACCCTGCGGCGCCTCCTCCAGTGCAATGCTGCGCAGCGTCTCGATGGCTTCGCCCATGCTGACGATCGGGAAGCCTTGGATGGTCGCTGCGTTAAGCTGCTGGAACTGGGTCAACTGGGTCGGTCGGGCGCGGTCATGAACCGTGATAAGGGTCGACAGCGGCAGCATGTCGCCTTGCTCGTTTTTTACATAGTAGTTGTTCAGCCAGCCAGGGTTATCCCGATAGCTCTGTTCGACCTGAGCGATGACCTTGTAGCTGCGTCCTTCGATGGTGAAGCGGTTGATCTCGCTTTCGCCCAGCAAGGTGGCCAGGGTAAGGCCGAGGTCTTCCATGGTGACGCCCATTTGGGCGGCTTTTTCCCGGTCGATCTCGACGACGATCTCCGGTTTGTCGAACGCCAGGTCTACATCGAGAAACGCGAACTTACCGGAAGCCTGGGCCTTCTCTTTGATTCGCTCGGTGACCTGTAATAGCGACTCGTAGTCGTTAGCAGTGTTGATGACGAATTGGAATGGCAAGCCTTCGCCGGTTCCGGGCAGCGAGGGCAGGTTGAAGCCAAAGACTTGCAGCCCCGGGATCTGATCGATCTTGGCCTGCACCTCGGGCAGAACCTCCATCTGGGTGCGCTCCCGTTCATCCCAGGGCTTCATCAGGAAGCCGCCAATCCCACTCTGTACGCCATTGAAGCCATTGATCTGAAACCAGGAGTAGTACTCGGGGAACGATCTGAATATCTCGAGGAACTGATCGGTGTAGGCGTTCAGATAATCGAGGTTCGCCGTTTGCGGCGCGCTCGCCATCATGAAAATGATGCCCTGGTCCTCCTCTGGCGCCAGTTCGCTTTCGGTGAACTTGAGCAGCAGCGGAATCAGGCCGAGTACGATCAATGCGAATACCAGTAAAACCGGCCGTGTGTTCAGTGTGCCGTGCAGGGCTTGCTGATAACGCCTTTTCAACCGGTCGAAAAGCAGGTCCAACCGATGCGCCAGGCCCGTCGGATTCTCTGCGTGACGTAGCAGGCGCGAGCACATCATCGGCGACAGGGTCAGCGCGACCACGCCGGAAATCAGCACAGCACCGGCCAGGGTCAGGGCGAACTCTTGAAAAAGCGCGCCCGTCAGACCTTGCAGAAAGCCGATCGGCGCATAGACCGCGGCGAGGGTGACGGTCATGGTGACGACCGGCATCGCGATTTCTCTCGCGCCGTCGATCGCTGCCTGAAAGGGCGTTTTGCCGTCCTCGATATGCCGATGGATATTTTCCACCACGACGATGGCGTCATCCACGACCAGGCCGATCGCCAGCACCATCGCCAGCAGCGTCAGCAGGTTGATCGAATACCCCATGGTCTGCATGAAGAAAAGCACACCGATCATCGAGAGCGGGATGGTCACCACCGGGATCAATACCGAGCGCACTGAGCCGAGGAACAGGAAGACCACGACGATGACGATCACAACTGCTTCAGCGAGGGTTTTGACGACCTCATCGATGGAGGCTTGAATGAACCGCGTAGCGTCATAGGCGATGGTCACCTTGAGGCCGGGCGGCAATTGCGATTCGATCTGTGGCATCACCGCTCGTACTTCGCTGATGACATCCAGCGGGTTGGCGCTCGGCGTGCCCTTGACGCCGATATAGACCGAGGGAATCCCGTCGAACGAGCTGATCGCGTTGTAGCTTTCCGCGCCCATCTCGACGCGCGCCACATCACCGAGCAGCACACGACTGTCGCCAAGGGTCTTCAGCGGGATGGCGGCAAACGCCTCGGGGGTCTTCAGTTCAGTATCGGCGTTGATGCTGGTGACAACGTACTGCCCCTTCACCTCACCGGCGGCGGACAGGAAGTTGTACTTGCGCACGGCCTCGTTCACGTCGCCGGCCGAGAGTCCGTAGGCGGCGAGCTTGACCGGATCCAGCCAGAGGCGCATGGCGAACACCTGATTACCCAGAATTTCCGCCTCGGCCATGCCGGGCAGGGTGGCCAGCTTTGGCTGGATGACCCGCGACAGGTAATCGGTAATCTGCGGATTGCTCAGTTGTTCGCTATAGAAACTGATGTACATGAGCGCCGTGGAGTCGGCCGCCTGCTTGTTCAGTACAGGGTCTTCTGCGTTCTGGGGCAACTGGTTCTTGACCGAGTTGGCTTGACTGAGCAACTCGGTATAGAGGCGATCCGTGTCGGCACCTATACGTGCATAGACCGAAATGACGGAGACGTTCTGCTGGCTGACCGACGTCATGTAGTCCACGCCTTCGGCGCTGGCCAGGCTCTGCTGCAGGGGCTGGGTGATATAGCCCTGGATTGTTTCTGCGTTGGCGCCAGGGTAGGCGGTGGTCACCGTGATCAGTGCGCTTTCCATCTGCGGGTACTGGCGGATCACCAGGCTGTTGAAGGCCTGGAAGCCAAGCAACACCAGCAGCAAGCTGATCACGCTGGCCAGCACCGGGCGGCGAATGAATGGATCAGTAAAAGCCATGGGGTCTATGTCCCTTCAATAGGCGTCTCAGCGGGCCTTGGGCTTGAGCTCGAGGGTGCGCTTTTCGGCAATGGCGACGTGGGCGCCGCTGTCCAGCTTGAGCTGCCCCGCAATGACCACCTGCTCTCCCGCTTCGAGGCCCTCTAGAACTACTACGCGACCGTCGCGTCGCTCTCCGGTTTTGACGAAGCGGCGCTCAACAACCAGGTAGGGTTCGTCTCTCTCGGTCGCCGCGGTGCCTTCCTCGAGTTCGGGAGGCTGACCCTCCTTCACCACCAGTACCGAATTGCCATACAGGGTGTAGGTGATCGCGGTTTCCGGTACCACGATCCTGGATTGCTCGCTGGGCAGCAGCACCTGCAGATTGGCGAACATGCCGGGCAGCAGGCGCTCGCCAGGGTTGGCGAGCTCCGCGCGAACCTGCACATTGCGGGTGGTGACCTCAACCTTGGGGTTCAGGGCGACGATACGGCCCTCGAACTGTTCACCGGGGAAAGCGGCTACCTGCACCCGCACGGGTTGATCGATGGCGAGCAGAGGCACTTGCTGTTCAGCCAGGTAGAAATCGACAAACAGCGTCGACAGGTCCTGCAGCGTGGCAATCGGTGTTCCGGTAGCGACGAAGTCTCCGACATCTACCTGACGGATCCCGATGGTTCCGGAGAAGGGGGCGAGAATGCGCTTTTTCGCCAGGCTGGCCTTCAGCTGGGCGACGGTGGCGTCGGCTTTTTGCGACTGGGCGTTGAGCCGATCGAACTCGCTGCGAGAAATGGCCTTTCCCTCGATCAGGCTGCGTGCTCGTTGGAATTCCACCTTTGCCAGATGCAGGTCCGCTTCCGCGGCTGCCAGGCTCGCCTGCTCGATCTCGCTGTCGAGCAGAACGATGGGCTGACCCTTCTGCACTTTTTCACCCGAGCGGAACTGCACGTCGCTGATGGTGCCGGCGATCTCTACCGAAAGTTCGATGCCCTGCGAGGCGGTGAGCGTGCCAACCGCCGGAAGCCGGCTTTGCCATGGCTCCTGACTGGAGGCGACAACCTCCACGTTGATCGGCGGCTTCGGTGCCTTGAATTGCTGAATCTGTGTGTAGATCGAGTTGAACTTGAGGGCGGCAAGGATCAATACCACGACGATCACCGCGCCAAGCATCAGCAGCATGCGGCGCAACATTTTTTCCGTATTCCTTGGAGTAATGAGGCGGCTGACCACGGCTATGGAACGACGCAGCCGTATCGAATGCGCAAGCCACGACCAGCGCAGTTATGCACCAACCATGGCGTCGTGATGCAGCCCTGTAGGAGAGGGAGAATGGACGTTAGCTGCGAACCGAGTGCAAGTAAAGCGGGATATCAGGCGCTGCCTGAGGATCAGGAAGAGGGGCGTCAACAGCGCGCTTCGCGCGCCAGGCCGCTGTGTCGAATGCGCTTACGGCCCCGCGTGGGCAGGGCCTTGCATTTGATTTGAGGTCAGCCCGCCAGGCGGTGAGTGACTTCGCTGAGCTGAGCGGACAGCCCGTGCAGATTGTGACTGGCCTTCTCGGTGCGCTCTACATTGTCCTGATTGGTTGTGGCGATGGCGGTAATCTCGATCAGGTTGCGTGAGATGTCCTCTGCAACAGATGTCTGTTCTTCCGCGGCGGTCGCGATCTGGCGGTTCATGTCACGAATGGCTTCTACTTCCAGAGTGATGCGCTGGAGCATGCCGCCCGCTTCCGTGACCTGCTCGACGCCGACGTCGCTACGGGCCTGGCCGTTTTCAATGGCCCGTACCGCATCCACCGCCCCCGTCTGTACCGTGTCGATAATCTGATGGATTTCTGCCGTGGAATCCGCAGTACGTTTGGCCAGCGTGCGCACCTCGTCCGCTACCACGGCAAAGCCACGTCCGGCGTCGCCTGCACGGGCGGCTTCGATCGCAGCATTCAGTGCGAGCAGGTTGGTCTGGTCGGCAATGCCGCGGATCACCTCCAGCACCTTGCCAATACGGCCGCTGTCGGCCTCCAGTTGGCGGATCACGCTGGCGGTGTTACTGATCTCGCCGCGCATGTGGGTAATCGTTTCGATCGTCGAGCGCATCATGGCCTCGCCTTGTTGCGCCGATTGGTCGGCGGCGTCTGCTGCGTGCGCAGCGTCCGCTGCATGACGGGCGACTTCTTGCGCGGTGGCGGACATCTCGTGCATCGCCGTGGCCACCTGATCGGTTCGCGAGAACTGATCACGGGTACCCTGTCCCATCAACGCTGCAATGGCGTTGAGCTCGCCGCTGGCGGTGTCGAGGTCAGAGGTGCTGCGCTGCAGGCGCGTAAACGTATCAGCGAGGAAATCACGCAGCACATTGGCGGCTACCGCAAGGCGGCCCAGCTCGTCGGCGCGGCTGGTATCGACACGCTCTCTGAAATTGCCCTGGCTGAGATTCGCAACATGGTCTATCAGGTGGCGGATCGGGTTGATCAGGTTGCGGTTGACCAGCCAGGCACTGAGCAGGCCAATTAACACGCCAGCGGCAAGCATGATCAGCGAGCCGACGATAATGGTTCGGTCTGCGGCCTGGCTGATGGTCGCCGAATCGGCAAGCGCGGACTCGCGTAGCTGCACCACCAGGGCGCTGAGCTGCTCACTGGTGGCGCGGTCGATGCCTTTGACGGCCGCGTCACCGACAACCGGGTCACCGCCAGCCGCGATGAATGCGTCGCGGCCCACTCGGTAGGCCGTGCCGAGCTTCAGGTGTTCGTCACGCAAACTTGTAATTTGACCGGCCAGCGCAGGGTCGCCCTGGCTGGCCTGGATGAGCGTGCCCAACAACGCCTGCACTTCGCGCTCCTGCTCTTCGAAGCTCTGCCAGTATTTGGTCAGACTCTCCTGAGATTTACCGCGCAGCAATACGTTCTTCCACTCCTGGACCTGGACCTTGAATTCGAGGTTGGACTGGTCGATGAGGCGCGAAGCTTCGATCGGTCCCTTGAGAAGACGCTGGTAGGCCGTGATTTCATCGGAGAGAAACGAAAAACTGGCTAGCGCGATGGTAAGCATCAACAGCAAGCTGCCGCCTATCAGCGCGAGCAACTGTGCACGTAAGGACTTTTTCAGGAACATCTGAGCGTTCTCGTATCGAAGGGTGCGGCTTGCGTGACCCGCAAGTGAGGACGAGCAGTCAGGGAAACTGTTCGCTTAACCGCTTTTTCGGCCACGGTATTCGATACTTGAACGCTTTCAGACCAAGCGTAGATGATTGTCCCAGAGCCCAGCGGGTAGCTCCAGTGGAGTGCTGACGACTTCCTTTTTGGTGCAGTCGACGAGGCGGCATCGACCCTGGCCAGAGCTGACGACGAAGCCTTCTTTGACTGCCGCGACGCCGGCACAATCCGGCAGGTGGACTTCCTCGCGCAAGGCCGTTGTGTCCAGGTCCCAGATGAAGACCTTATTGCCGCGTGGAGCCGTCACGGCCAGCAGGCGAAGGGCATCGTTGATCGCCAGGCTGGCGGTGTACTGGTTCATCGTCTGGCGCTGTGCTTCGCCCAGGGGGAAGGCCTGGAAGGCCTGGCCGGGCCGTTTGATGGCCAGCAAAGGCACCTGATCCATCGGGTCACCTTCGTACTGCTGGCCCGACACCACCGTGCCGTCAGCCGCCACCGCCAGATGACGCACGCTGTTCATCTGTTCGGGCAGCTGCTCCTTGCTGAGCAGCGTGCCGTCACGGCGCAGCAGCACCAGGCTGGGTTCCATGGCATGGAGATTCATCATCTCTCGGCTGTCGGCCTCGGTGCGGATGCCGCCATTGGCGATCACCAGTGTCTCGCCATCCGGCATCCACAATAGCTGATGCGGGCCAATGCCGTGGGTCGAATGCTCACCACTGCGCACCAGCTGACGTCCCTCGACACGGTAGACACCGAGTACGCCGCGGCCGGCCTCGGCGGTGTCGTTCTCGGTGGTGTAGAACCAGTCGCCACTGGCGTGAAAGACGCCGTGCCCATAGAAGTGGCGGTCCGGCGGCGAAGCCAGTACTTGCAGCAGCGTTCCGTCACGGCTGTCGATCAGATAGCTTTCACGGCTCGGGCGGCGTCCGACGAACACGGCGAGCGGCAGGTGCGGGTGCGCATAGACATCGTGACAGCGCTCGGCGACGGGCGTGGCGAAAACCTGGCTGCCGTCGAGACGGTAACCAACCGCATAGTGGCGTCCATCGGCATCGTTACGTGCCGACAGTAGCAAGGGTTGTTCGGTGTGATGCGTCAACGTCCAGCCGCCGACGGCTGAAGCGGCCACCAGTGCGCTGCCCAGGCCCAGGAAAGCACGACGTTTCATGATCAGTCTCCATCATGGGCGTTGAAGCCGATCTGTACCCCAAGAGCGCGCGCCACTTCGGTCTGGTGCAGACGGTGCAAGGCGTCAATGTCCTGATAAAGCGCATCAAGACGTGTTCGGCCGGCTTCGTCAGCGATCAGTTCGCTGAACGGCAGCATGATGTCCACCAGATGCTGACGTGCGGTTTCGTAGGCAACGTCGATGCGCTTGGCCAGATCAGCCTGTTCGGCCGGGACCAGTGCCTTCAATCCGTTTCCATCGGTGCCAAGCCAGAGCCGCTGGGCGCCGGCGAGTGTGGCATCGATACTGGGAAGCGTAGCGTCGCTGCGCCAGGCTTCGGCTTGGAAGGGCTGAGGATAGCCCTTACTCTGGCGGCCGAGCGGTGCGCCAAGCTTTTTCTTCAGACCGTCCAGGGCGGTGACCTGAACGCGAAGCAAATCGGCGATCGCTTCGGTCGATTCGGCGTAGCGCTCGTTGGGGAACTCGCTCAGCTGGGCGGCCATGCCGTCCTTTGCCTTCCAGGCTTGCAGCATGTCGGCTGCGAGCTTTTGCTGATGCTCGCCGATTGCTATCAATAGCGGGCAATAACGCGCTTTGGTCGCACTTTCGCTGAGGTCGACGGCTTTGTCATAGAGCACGTATTCATAAGCAGACAGGCCCTGCAGGACGACGCTGCCATTCTCCAGATCGGCCTGAGTCAGCTGTGGCTTCTTTTTCAGCAGTGCAGTGACCTGCCTACCGACAAGATTTTTCTTGTCAGGCCAGAACTGTACTTGCCAGGCCCGGTTGCCTTCCCCCATCGGCCCGATCAGCAAGGGCTGCAATCCCGTCCAGGCAAACTGCGCCTGCAGGAACGCCTGGCGCGCATCGTTCAGTTCTTCATTGCCTGCACAGAACGCGATGCCGCTGGCCGCCATACGGCGGTTGGCTTCAGCCCAGTCGGTATAGGCCGGTAGCAGGACCTCGTCGGTCAGTGCCTGGGTTGTTTCCTGATACGGATCGGATGGCGTACAGGCGCCTAAAAGCAAACCCAGTGCGGTGGCCGTGACGGCGCGAAAAATCTGGTTGCGGTACATGTTGCTCCTCAGGGCAGGGCAAGGGTGCGTATGGTTGGGCATTCAAAGGGACCCGAGAAAGGCCAGCAGGGCGCTGCGCTCGTTACTGCCAAAGCCAAGCACCGCCTGCTTGGCGCGCTCCGCTTCGCCGCCGTGCCACAGTATGGCTTCGAGTGGGTTGCGGGCGCGACCGTCATGCAGCAGCTGGGTGTGGCCGCTGACAGCCTCGGTCATGCCGAGGCCCCAGAGCGGCGGAGTACGCCACTCACGCCCGCTGGCCTCGAACTCCGGCCGGTGATCGGCAAGCCCTTCGCCCATGTCATGCAGCAGCAGGTCGGTGTAGGGGCGGATCACCTGGTTCGCGAGTTCCGGTTCGGCGGCCTCGCCGGTGGTGAATTTCGGGATGTGACAGCTCTGGCACCCTGCGCGATAGAACAGCGTCTTGCCGGCCAGGACCTGTGGATCGTCCACGTTGCGTCGAGCCGGCACGCCCAAGTTGCGCGAATAGAACAGCACCAGAGACACGATATGGTCGCTGACTTCGGGCTCGCCGCCGTCGGGCATCGCCAGGCACTCGGTCTGCGCTTGCGTGCAGCTGCTGCCGGACAGCAGGCTGGTCGTCAGGCCCATGTCGTTGAAAAAAGCGTCAGCGTTCTGCTGGTTCAGGTTCGGCTGGCCGGCTTTCCAGCCGAAGCGGCCCAAGGAGGTTTCGCGTGTAACCTGATCGAATACTCGGTTCGGGCGCCCGGAGATGCCATCACCGTTGCTGTCGTCCGGATCAGCGTTGGCGAGTATCGCGGCTTCCGGAATCGCCTCAAGCAAGCCCAGGCCAATCATTGCCGGCGCCACACGGACCGAGAAGAGTGTGTCGGGATGCATTGGGCCGTAGCCTAGGTCGGTAATGTTCAGTTGCGGCGTGCGCAGTTCAACTTCGAAGCCGTCAGCGAAGCGTTCGGTATGGACACTGTAGCTAAGGCGAACTTTGCCCTCCGGTGCAACGCCGGGAATCGCCATGTCCTGCAGTTGGCCGCCATAGGTGGGTTCAGGCGCGATGCCACGTTGATGCACCACTTCGGCGTGCTCCTCGCCGGCCGGAATCGACAGGCGTACCAGCATTGACACGGCGTTGCCGCGCTCGTCTTCTGCTGGACGACCACGGCCGTCCTTGATGTGGCAGTTCTGGCAGCCGTTGGTGTTGATCAGTGGGCCAAGGCCGTCGCGTGCCGTCGTCGACGAGGGGGCGATAACCCAGGGGTTGCGAAAGAAACTGTTGCCTACGCTGAAGTCCAGCCGGCGCACCGGTGACAGGTTGGCAGAGGGCATCGAGAAGGCATTCTGGTCGGACTTGATGACCGTGGTGCTACCACCGGAAAGCGCCTCGCCTGGTTCTGCCTGTTCAAAGCGCGGCGGGTTTTCGTCGCAAGCGGTCAGGCCTAAGGCCAGCAGCGTTGCAACGACAGGGAAGTAAAACGGACGCATCGGTAGCCCTGAGCCTTTCAAAGGTCGGCAATCTTAGCAGGCTACGAGTGTTTGAATAAGAGCAATTTGCATTTAGCGGTGGCCGAATGGCTAATCGAGCAATGAAGCCCAATGGAGGGGGAGCGGTGCCAGAGGGAGCGGCATTGCGCCGCTCCCCAGGCCGGTGTATCAGAACTCGTGGTCAGCGGTATCCGGGTTCAAGTCGCTGATGCCCAGAGCGCCAGCTGCCTTCTCGATCGAGCCGGTCTGCTGGACCAGCGCGGCGATCGCAGCACGGACCTTTTCCTGGCCATCGCTGTTATCTGGACCAATCAACTGATCGAAGGCCTCGCCGTTTTCGGCGCTTTCGACCAGCACGCGCAGCTTGGCTTCGGTGGTTTCCAGGTCGGTCTTCAGTGTGCTGTTGACCTCAGGCGCAGTGCCTTCCACCAGCGATGCCAGGCTTGGGCCGGTCATCTTGGTGCCGTCGATGCGTTCGTACTCGCCCAAATAGACGTTACGGACGCCCTTGGCGTTGTAATAGTGCGAGTTGTGCGTGTTGTCGCTGAAACAGTCGTGTTCATCTTCCGGCGAGTTCGCTTCCAACGCGACCTTCATGCGCTCACCTGCCAGCTCGCCCAGCGACAGGCTACCCATGCCGAAGAACATCTTGCGCAGGCCATTTTCGGCCGACTCTTTTTCCAGGCTGGCGCGATAGTTGTCGGCAACGCCGGCCTTCCACTCGCCGACCATTTCTTCGAGGTCGCTGACCAGCAACTCTGTGGCGGCTTTCAGGTAGGCACGACGGCGGTCACAATTGCCGCCAGTACAGCCTTCACCTTCGATGAAGTCGCTCACCGGACGCTCACCAGCCCCCGCGTTAGTGCCGTTCAGATCCTGGCCCCAGAAGAGGAACTCAATGGCATGGTAACCGGTGGCGACATTGGCTTCGGAGCCGGCCAGTTCGTTCAGGCTGGCCAACTTCTCGCCGGTGATCTCGCTGACGTCGATCTTGTCTTCACCGATCTGCACCTCTTTGTTGGCGATGATGTTGGCCGTTGCGCCAGGGTTGCCGAGGGCGTGCTGATAGTCACCTTTGACATAGTCGATCATGCCTTCGTCCAGCGGCCAGGCGTTGAGCTGACCTTCCCAGTCGTCGACGACCGGGTTGCCGAAGCGGAATACTTCGCTCTGCATATACGGAACGCGGGCGGCGATCCAGGCCGCTTTGGCCGCTTGCAGTGTTTCTTCGGTCGGATTGGCCAGGAGAGCGTCAACGGCAGCCTGCAGCTTTAGAGCGGCAAGGTGCGCATCGCTGAACACAGCATGGGCGATATTGGCGTAGTGCTTGACCACGGCCTGCGCGGCTTCGCTGTTCACGGTCTCTTGGGCAGCCGGTGCCGGTTCGCTCTGGGTGGTGGCAGCTTGCGGGGCAGCGGCCTGTTCGGCCGGAGCTTTGTCTTCGCCGCAACCAGCGAGTGAAATGGCGACAGCCAGAAGGCTGGCGGTAGCCCAGACGGGAGTGCGTAGCATGGCGGGTTCCTTTGCTTGCAGGGTGGTGTGAATGAGCCGGCAGCAGGGCTGCGACAAACGGATGCAGAACATAATGCGAAAGATTTGCATTTTGTGCAAAGAAAATGCGTGCGACAGGTCGCGTATCGCCTCCGCCGGCGCAGCTAGAATGCCCCCTCTGAAGTCTGGTCATCTTATGGAGTCGCCCTGATGAGCCTGAGTGCCGCCGTTGCATGTGTCCTGCTGTTTCTCGCCGCGGCTTATGCCGTGGTTCTCTACAACGGCCTGGTGCGACTCAAGCACGGCGTAAGCAAGACCTGGTCGAACATCGATGTTTTGTTGCGCCAGCGTCACGATGAATTGCCCAAGCTGGTGGAAACCTGCAAGCAGTACATGCAGCACGAACGCAGCACCCTGGAGCAGGTGATCAGAGCTCGCACTGCAGTGTCCGATGCCCGCGAGCAGGGCGATGTCGGCGCACTTGGCCAGGCGGAAACCGGGCTTCGTGCAGGGCTGGGGCGTTTGTTCGCCTTGGCTGAGAGCTACCCGGAACTGCGCGCGAACGACAGCTTTCGACATCTGCAGCAACGCATCAGCGGGCTGGAAAGCGGCATCGCCGATCGCCGTGAGCTTTACAACGAATCGGTCAATCTGAATAACGTGCGCGTCGAGCAGTTTCCCGATGTGTTGCTGGCGCGTGCGTTCGGGTTTCGCGAGGCAGCCTTGCTGCAATTCAGTGAGGCGGAGAAAGCCGATCTCGACTTCAAACCGCTGTTCGGTTGAGCGGGGGCGGAATGCTGCTTAGCGCTGCAGGCGTGGCGATGTGTCTGGTTGGCGGCTGGCTGTGGATCACTCGCTGGTCAAAATTGCGTCACCTGCTGGATACACCGACTTCGCGGATCCGCTCGGCGGCGCAAGGCTACGTCGAGCTGGCCGGCGTGCTGCGAGGCCTCCCTGACACACCGCCGTTGATGGCGCCGTTGACGGCCACACCCTGTCTTTGGTGGCGCTACCGTATCGAGGAGTATCAATCCGGTGGCAAGCGCGGCAGCTGGCGGATACTCGAGCAGGGCAGCAGCGAGGAGCTGCTGCGGCTGTTCGATGCGACCGGAGACTGCCTGATCGATCCGCGAGGTGCCGAAGTGCTTCCCGCGCGGCGTGACCGTTGGACCGGTAACCAGCGCCGCCCTCGGGGCGCGCCGCCCGGTGGCGTACTGGCCTGGCTGACTGGTCATCGGCAGTACCGCTACACCGAAGAGCGGTTGCATGCCGATGAGCCGCTGTATGCGATCGGTGATTTTCGGACCTCCGGCGGAGGTCGGCAGGGCCTCGACCTAACGGCCGCCCAGGGCCGGGTTGTGCGGGAATGGAAAGAAGACTACGCAGGGCTGTTGCAGCGATTCGACAACAATCGAGACGGCAGGCTCGACCAGGCGGAGTGGGGCCGTGTGCGCCTCGCCGCCGACCTCGAAGCACACCGGCGCAACCGTCTGGCCAGCAGCCAACAAGCGCTGCACCAACTGGTGCGCCCTGGCGAGGGCTTGCCGTTCGTGTTGTCCAGTCATGGCGAAGAAGTGCTCGTCAGGCGCTATCGCTGGCAAGCGGCTGGCGGCGCAATGTTATGTTTGTTTGGTGCGGCGCTTCTGGCGGCTCGGGTAGCTGGTTGAGCCGCAGCGCCATCCAGTGAGTCGTCCGCTTTTCGCTTAGCGCTGATCTTTATCGAGCAAGGTATCGACGGTCAGAGGGCTGCTGTCGTGCTGCCGTGCGCATTCTGACTTTGCCTGGTACATCGCCTCATCGGCTCGTCTGAGCAGCGAGGCTTCGTCAGTTCCGTGCTCGGGAAAGTAGGCCACACCAATGCTCGGCTGAATCGCCAGCGCCAAGCCGGCGAGGTCTATCGGCGCCTGCATCGCGGCAAGAATGTGCGTGACCACCACCGCCGTATCGGCTGCTGTGGGGCTGCCTTCCAACAGCATGACGAACTCGTCGCCGCCCATCCGTGCAACCGTGTCGGTTTCGCGGATGTGTTGCGTCAGCCTTTGGGCGAAGGCTTGCAGCAGCAGGTCGCCGACGCTGTGACCATAGCCATCGTTGACCTGTTTGAATCCGTTGAGATCCAGATACAGTACCGCTAAGCGCTCGTCGTTTCGCCGCGCCCGCGCCAGGGCGGTTTTCAACCTGTCGAAGAGGAACGCGCGGTTGGGCAGGCCGGTAAGTTCATCGTACTGAGCCATCCGCTCGAGGCGAGCTTGCAGCTGTTTGCGTTCGATGGCGGTGGCGACCTGGTTGGCGATGAACTGCAGCAAGTCTATGTCCTGCTCGCAATAGGTCGCGGTTTCTGCCGTATCGTAGAGTAGCAGCGCTCCGATGCAGCCCTGACCAGTGGCGAGGGGCGCTGCCAACCAGCAGAAGCTGTTTGTGGCGGTCAATGCCTTGAGGTTGTCGCAGGCCCCCTCGCTATTCGCGGTGAGTAGTAACGCTCGCCCGGTCCGGGTGACTTCCGCACACAGTATCGCGGCCGGCTCGAGGGGAAGCTGTGCCGGATCGCCGCCGGTCCTGCAGTAAGGAAATGTCGGACGGCCCTGATCAGCGTCCTTCAAGGCTACAAAGCACCCCGGCGCGGGGATGAGTCGACCGGTGATCTGATGGACCTGTTCGAACAGCGAAGTCAGATCTGCGGTGTTGTGGGCCGCTTCGGATATTGCATAGACCGTCTCTTGCAGCGATTCAGATCGCTTGCGTCCGGTGACGTCGCGGGCCACGCCGATACGCAGCTGATCCCCCTCGGACCAGCGGGCAGACCACATGATATCCACCCGTGTTCCGTCCCTGCGGATGTAACGGTTTTCGAAGTGCAGGCTAGGCTGGCCTGACATCACCTGTTGTGCCGCCAGCAGGGTGCGCTCGCGGTCTTCAGGCGCTACCAGCTCCATCATCTGGCGACCGATCATTTCCTCCTGCGTATAGCCGAATATGCTTTCGCATGCCGCACTGACGTACACGAAATGGCCATTGGCATCGACTACGCAGACTGCGTCGAGCATGAGATCCAGAACAGTTTCCAGAGAAGGACGAGGTTCGGTTTTCATCGTACGTGCCATTTGAGACTGCGCGGTATAGGGACGTATCGGTGTGGTCAGAGTTGAGTGTAGTGGAGCCCCTCTGAAGCCGATAGCTGCTTGGGTGGCTAAAGGCCACGTTGCCCGCGGTTCTGGGCGCTCAGCTACGCTTTTCGGCAATCCAGATGGTGTGTCGAGTACCACGATTGCCGTGGGCGAAAACCTGGACCTCCTCGGCAACAAACCCTGATTTGGCGAGGCGTTGGGAGAACGCCTGATCGGCGCTGGCCGACCATACGGCAAGCAAACCCTTGGGGCGTAGCGCTCTGGCGCAGGCGTCGAGCCCGGTTGAGGAGTACAGCCAGCTGTTGCCCTTGCGGGTCAACCCTTCTGGACCGTTATCTACATCGAGCATGATGGCGTCATACCCCTTCGGCTCGCTCTTCAGAACCTCGGCGACATCCTTGCGCAGCACGCGGGTACGTGGGTCGTTGATCGGCATGCCGGATTTCTCGCCCAACGGGCCACGATTCCAGTCGATTACGCCGGGCACCAACTCGGCGACCTGCACTTCGGCATCCTCGCCCAGATGCCTGAGTGCCGAGGCGAGCGTGAAGCCCATGCCCAGGCCGCCGATCAGCACACGCGGTTGTGGCCGATGCGCGATCTTTCGGCAGGGTAGTTCTGCCAGTGCATCTTCGGACCCGTGCGTGCGTGTGTTCATCAACTGGTTTCCGTTGCCGCCCTGAATCTTGATGACGAAATCGTCACCGTACTCGAACAGGCACAGGGCACCGCCGCCATCCGGAATCTCGGCGGTGTCAATCAGTACAAAACGCTTCATCGGTGACGCTCTTGGGTTGAAATTGGAGGGGCGGGGTTGAAGCGCAATAGGGCAAACAGCACTTACAGGTGTTCGGAGTTGAGGCGGCGCTCGAACCGCAGCGACTGGCTGAGCAAAGCGGTCAGTTCAGCTGCTGGAATGGGTTTGCTGTAGTAGTAGCCTTGGCCTTCGTTGCAGCCTTCGTCGATCAGGTAACGTTCTTGCTCGGCTGTTTCCACACCTTCGGCGATTACCAACATGCCCAGGCTCTTGCCCAGCTGGATGATGGCTCGAACGATTGTCGTGTCGCCCTCGACGGCCGCCATGTCGCGAACGAAGCTCTTGTCGATCTTGATCTTGTCGAGCGGCAGGCTTTTTAGATAGCTCAGCGATGAATAGCCGGTGCCGAAGTCGTCAATGGCAATCAACGCACCTGAGCGACGTAGGCAGTGCAGGTTATGAGTGGCAGCGGCGATGTCTTCCATCAAACCCGTTTCAGTCACCTCGAGCTCCAGCGTCTCGGGTGGCAACTTGTGACTGCTGAGCAGGTTGCTGATCATCTCCGGCAGTCCGGCGTGGTGCAGTTGTACGGTGGAAAGGTTGACAGCCATGCGCAGGTCCCGAAAGCCTTGTTGATGCCATTCGCTCAGCTGTCGGCAGGCCTGGTCGAGCACCCACTCGCCTATGGCGATGATGCTGCCGTTCTGTTCCGCGAGGGGAATGAAGGTGTCGGGCGGAACCATCTTGCCGCTCGGGTGAGACCAGCGCAGCAGGGCTTCGACCCCGGTGATGCGTTTGAGACGGTAATCGATCTGTGGTTGGTAGACCAGGTGAAACTCGCCCCGGGGAAGGGCTTCTGCCAGGTCATTCTGCAGCTCCCGGCGGGTCCTCATTTCGCTGTCGATGCTGGCTACATAAAACTGATAGCGATTGCGTGAGCGGCTTTTGGCCAGCGTCATGGTCTGTTCGGCTTTCTGCAGCAGCTTTTCAGTGCTGTCACCGTCTTCGGGGTACAGGGTGATACCGATGGTGGCGCGCAAACGTATGTGTTGCTCGTCGAGGGTGACGGGACGCTCCAGGTCGTCGAGCACCTTCTGCGCCAGTTCGGCGGCTTCGTAAGGTTGTTCAAAGCCTACCAGCACCAGGACGAATTGATCACCGCCCAGCCGGGCCAGCGCACCAACGCGCCCGCTCTGACTGCGTAAACGATCGGCCAGCGCCACCAGCAGCCGATCACCGTTTTGGTAGCTGAACTGTTCGTTCATGCCCTTGAAATCGTCGAGTCCGAGGCAGAGCACCGCCACGCGGCGCTGCAACCTGGCGGCCTCGCTCAGGATATTGTCCAGTTGCTGCTGCAGCTGTTGACGGTTAGGCAGGTTGGTGAGCGAGTCATATCGGGTCATGCGCTGCAGGTTGCTTTCGGCTTCATGACGCAACTGCATGTTGTGCTGAATGGAAGCGAGCAGGCCATTGGCCGTTTCGACCCAGAGGCCCAGCTCATTGCGCTCATGCCCCTTGGGCATCGGCAGCGAATGCTCGCCGGGGCGGCCCGGGTTGATGCGAGACATGTGCTCGATGAGCTTGGTCAGCGGTCGCGTTAGCAACCATTCATAGATCAGGTACAACAGGAAACCTAGTACTAGCGCGCGAAGGATGCCGACGACGAAGAGCACCACCGAGCTCCTGAGGAAGGCCTCTCCATAAGGGGCGGTATCAAGCGTGATGCGCAGGTCGCCGTAGTACTCGTTGTATGGCGGACGGCCGATCAATGGTATCGAGAATTCCTGATCACGCCCGAGTATCGGGTCGGTCAACCAGCGCGAAGAGCGCGACATTAGCGGGCGGGACTTGGCAGCCAGCGGCGCTTCGCCGGGAAGACCAATCGAGGCTTTGCGAATCGACTCGTGTTGGAACAGGCCTTCCATGACCTGTGCGCCCATTTCCCGGTCAAGGCTATAGATCGCCTGAGTGGACGGGTCGCGAGTCATGCGCAGGATTCGCTGCGCTTCGGCATCGATCAGCTGGCGGGTCGTGTAGGCATCGAAGATGATCTGTGCGCAGCTGAGGACCAGGCCAACGGCAAGCGCGGACAGCAGCACGATGCGGAGCAGTGTTCTGGACAGACTGTTGCGCAATGCGGTCAATAGAATTTCCTTCTTCCGAGCCGGTGGCCAGCGCAAGTATTAATTGTCGTGAGGGATGCGTCAAAGACGCGGGCTGCCGACGCGAGGCAAACGTATCAGATTGGCGAGTGTCCTGCTCTTCCCTCGATCAAATCCTGATTGAACCGGAAAGTGACCCCGCGAGGCTATGCCTCAGGTCCCATTTCGCTTTGACTGCAGCGTTAGGCAACCGGATTCGCTTCCTTCACCTCGCAGCCTTTGATGACCATCCTTGTGATCGTTGCGGCCGCGGCTTCATAGTCGGCATCATCGAGCGCTGTCTTGCCTGTTACGGTAGAGATCTGCCAATCGAAATCGGCGTAGGTCTGGGTCGCTGCCCAGATGCTGAACATCAGATGATGGGGGTCAACGGCCGCCATCAATCCCTGGTCAATCCAGCCCTGAATGCAGGCCACATTGTGGCTGGCCTGGGCATTGAGCTGCGCGGCACGCTCGGCCGGTAGATGGGGTGCGCCATGCATGATCTCGCTGGCAAACACCTTGGACGCGCAAGCGTGCTCCCTGGAAATGCGAATCTTGGTGCGGATATAGGCGCGCAACACGTCTGCTGGTTCGCCGGGCTGATTGAACGGAGCAGATGCCTGCAGCAAAGGCTCGACGATGCTGTCCAGCACTTCGCGATAGAGGTTTTCCTTGCTCTTGAAGTAGTAGTAGACGTTGGGCTTGGGCAGTCCGGCGCGGTCGGCAATGTCGCTGGTCTTGCTGGCGGCGAAGCCTTTCTCGGCGAATTCTTCGCTGGCAGCACGAAGGATCAGTTCTTTGTTGCGCTCGCGGATACTGGACATAGGGCCTGTTCGATTCATGACCACCCAGCCTGGTGGCCTGCCGCCGCATCCTAGCACCGGCTTCCGAACGGCCTCAAGGCAAGAGGCAGGCTTGATACGAGGAAAGCCGGGGAGCTGAGTTTAGCGCTTGTCTGTGTCGTTTGAGGTCGGGGCTGCACACGTCACAACCCCAGCACGCCCGTTCGCAGCGCTTAATTCGATGGCTAACGCACAGTCCGCCAGACGGTCATCAAGCCTTTGTGGGTTTGACCGATAGGATATTGGCGTCAAACATAATTTATGTATACACATTGATATAAAGGTTGTGTACGTTTACTAAAAAACAACCGAGGTCACACACACATGCCTTTCATGCAACGCAGTATTCAATGGCAATTGATCGTCAGCATGGGGGCGGCTTTGCTTGCCAGTATCCTGATTGTCATTCTGGTCTATTCGTCGGCGGTCAACCGCCTGGCCGAGCGCTACCTGGTGGGGCAGGCGCTGCCTGCCAACATTTCCTCAATCCGCAATGACATCGAGCGCACGCTGGCGGCGCCGATCACCGCCACGGCCGGGATTGCCAGCAATACGCTGGTTCAGGATTGGCTGGAATACGGTGAAAGCACCGACCAGGCGCAGGCGATGGGCCGATACCTGGAGGGCGTCAAGGCCCAGCAGAATGCGCTGACGACTTCCATCGCCGTGCTCGATAGCGGCAATTACTATTCGGAAGCAGGGCTCTCACGCACCCTCAATCGCAATGCTCCTGGCGACGGCTGGTTTTACAGCCTGATCGACAGCGGCACCAAACGGCGCTTCGAGATCGACATCGACAAGGCCTCTCGCCAGCCCACCCTGTTCATCAACCAGCGCATCGCGGCGGGCGGTAGGACCCTGGGGGTGGCTGGGCTGGGCTTCAGCTTGAAGAGCATGTCCGAACTAATCAGCAACTTTCGCTTCGGCGAGCGCGGTGAGGTGTATCTGATCAGCGGCGACGGTCGCGTCAAGGTGCATCCGAAAACCGAAAACAACGATCAGATCGAGCTTGCCGCGCTGACTGGTAGCGAAGCCGCGCAGAAGCTCCTCGGCGGCGCAGCCGACGCGGTGCGCTTCGAGCGTGATGGCGAGGCGTTTCTGGCAGTCGCTCAGCCACTGGAAAGTCTGGGCTGGGTGTTGGTCAGTGAAGTGCCGGAAGCGGAAATCTTTGCCGAGGCACGCCGAACCTTGTGGACCATCAGCCTGATCGGCGCCTGTATCGCACTGTTCTTCCTCGGGCTGGTGGTGTTGCTGGCGCGCGGGCTGGTGAAGCCTATCCGTCAGGTAACCAATGCGCTCGTCGAGATCGGTGGCGGTGGTGGCGATCTTACCCGTCGTTTGGACGAAAGTCGGGCTGATGAGCTGGGCGATCTGGCCCGTGGCTTTAACCGGTTCATCGGTAGCCTGCGCGGGTTGATCGGTGATGTTTTGAGCACCAGCGAGCAACTGCGCACTTCTGTGGGACAGGTTGCTCAGGTGGTGGACAACACCGCGACCCGTGCCGGCCGCCAGCATGAAATGACCGACATGGTTGCCACTGCCGTGCACGAGATGGGCCTGACCGTACAGGAGATCGCACGTAACGCCAGCAATGCCGCACAGGCCTCGCAAGGGGCGCGTAGCGAGGCGATCACCGCACGAAAAGTCGTCGGCGATTCGATTGCGCACATCGAAAAGATGTCGGGTGATATCGGTCACGCCGCTGAGTCGGTTACCGATCTGGCGCAACAGGTCGCATCCATCGACAAGGTGCTGGCGGTGATCCGCAGCATTTCCGAGCAGACCAACCTGCTAGCCTTGAATGCGGCCATCGAGGCTGCACGCGCCGGGGAGATGGGCCGTGGCTTCGCGGTGGTCGCCGATGAAGTCCGGACCCTGGCCAGCCGGACTCAGACGTCCACCGACGAGATCCAGCAGATGATTCAGGGTCTCAAGAACGGTGCTGAAAACGCGGTCAACTCAATGCATGCAGGGCAGGCTGCGACCGGCACCGGGGTGCAGGCCAGTCAGCGCACCGGCCAGTCGCTCAGCGCAATCACCGAGCAAGTCGAAGCGATCAGCGACATGAACACGCAGGTGGCCGCAGCGACCGAAGAGCAGAGCAGTGTGACCGAGGAGATCACCCGCAACGTGCAGGGCATCGCCGACCTGGCCCAGGCCACCGCCAGTGATGTGCAGGGCTGTCGAGAAGATTGTCATGAGCTGAGCCGCCTGGCAGACGATCTTAGCCGGCAGATGGGCAGCTTCAAGCTGTGACCTTTGCGGCGCGGCGCGCTTATTAGGCGGTGGCTCGCTGTAGCGCGGTAATGCTTCAGCGATCCGCTCGCCGATCATTGTAATGGCGGGCTAGCGATCGAACCGCGCGCGACTCAGCGCATCCTGGGACACGCCATAGCGACGCCGCTTTAAAGGCGTGACCAATAAAAAAGCAGCCTTTCGGCTGCTTTTTTGTTCCGCGTCCCTGCGCCAGCTGGCTTAGAAGTGCGCTTTGACCAGCAGGCTGGCGGTGTTCTGGTTGGTGCCCCCGACCAGATCGCTGACGAAACCACCGTCTTCTATGCCGTATTTGTCAGACCAGTAGTCGTACTCGATACCGACGTAAAGTTTGCCTGGTTCGCCGTCCAGCGCCTTGCCCAGGTCGTACTTGATCTGCGGGTTGATGTGCAGGTTCTTCGACATGAAATCACCGCTGCGCTCCGAGCCGGCGTCGTTGACCACCCAGTCGATGAAGCCGTCGAACAGGATGTCGGACTTGCCAACCGGAAAGGTCATCGCCCAGGTCGGGGTTACCTGCCACTGACCGGAGGCGCGGCGGGTGGTGCCGTCGGGTTTGCGGTAGTACACATTGATGGCCAGACGATCGAAACCCGGTACATCCAGATCAACCGCGGGGCCTAGCAGATAGGTCTGATTAGGCCGGCCGGCGCTGCTTTCGCCGCGCTCGTAGGTGGCTGCCAGCAATACGTCCTTGACCGGGCCGAAGCTCACGTCCTGACCGCTTAGTTTTCCGAGCGACAGGCGCGGGCTGAACTCCCCGTAGTAGGTATGTCCTTCCTCGCCTGACAGGCCGTTGTACCACTTGTTATCGACGAACAGGAACATGTCGCCCCAGCTCCAGCCGCTGGCATGCTCGAAGGTCACGGTTTGCTGGATCTCGCCGGCGTCGACCTTGAAATCCTTGCCATAGAGGTAGCTCAGGCTGTTGTTCTGCCAGTGAAGCATGCCGTCGGCAAAGGCCGGGGCGGACAGCAGGCAGCCGGCCAGCGCCAGCGACAATGAAGTGCGCTTGAAGGTCATGTTGATACCCTTTGGTTTTGTTGTTGTGATGAATGCGGGTGCAGCGCCCGGCTCTTGGGGCCGGGCGCTGGAGCTGTCAGCCCGTAGGCGTCAGCTGGGCCGATGGGTCGGTGGTGGTGGCTTTCGGATGGACCTTGGAGTAATCGGGGATATTCACGGCCAGGGTGTTGGTGCCAACCGTGTCCTCGATCAGGTTGTCCGGATCGTAGTCATCCATCTCTTCCGGCTCGCGTGGCAGGAAGAAGTTGAGCAGGATCGCGCTGAACGCACCGATGGTGATCGGTGAGCCGAAGATGTTCTTCAGCACGTCGGGCAGGTTGGTCAGCACATCCGGTACGGCGGCTACGCCCAGGCCCAGGCCCAGCGAGATTGCCACGATCAGCATGTTGCGACGGTTGAGGCCGGCTTCGGCGAGGATCTTGATCCCTGCAATCGCGACCGTGCCGAACATGATCAGCGTGGCGCCGCCGAGCACCGGCTTGGGCATCAGCTGCAACACGCCACCAACCACCGGGAACAGCGCCAGCAAGATCAGGATGCCGGCGATATACAGACCCACGTGGCGACTGGCGACGCCGGTCAGCTGGATCACGCCGTTGTTCTGGCTGAAGGTGGTCATCGGCAGGCTGTTGAAGGTCGCGGCCAGCAGCGAGCTGCAACCGTCGCCGAGAATGCCGCCCTTGATGCGCTTCATGTACAGCGGGCCCTTGACCGGCTCACGCGAGATCATCGAGTTGGCGGTCAAATCACCGGCTGTCTCCAGCGGGGTGATCAGAAAGATCACCGCGATGGGAATGAACGCCATCCAGTCGAAGGCAAAGCCGAACTTGAACGGCTGCGGCACGCTGACTGCCGGCAAGGCGGCCAGGCTGGAAAAATCCACCATGCCCATCATCCAGGCGGCCGCATAGCCCACCACCAGCGCCACGATTACCGCCGACAGGCGCAGCAAGGGGAGCCCAAAGCGGTTGAGGACGATGATGGTGCCGAGGACCAGCCCGGCCAGCGCAAGGTTGGGCAGGGCACCGGGATTTTCCGCGCCGTAGCCGCCGGCGATGTCGGTCATCGAGACCTTGATCAGCGACAGGCCCATCAGGCTGATGATGGTGCCGGTGACCACGGGCGTGATGATTCGGCGCAGTTTATCGATATAGCGGCTGACGGCGATTTCGACGAAGGCCGCGCAGAAGCCGACGCCGAACAGCGTGGCGAGAATGTCTTCCGGGCTGCCACCGCGATTTTTCACGATAAAGCCGGCCGCCAGAATCACGCTGAGAAAACCGAAGCTGGTGCCCTGCAGGCAGAGCATGCCGGCGCCGATCGGGCCGATTCGCTTGGCCTGGATAAAGGTGCCGAGGCCTGAGACGAACAGCGCCATGCTCACGAGGTAAGGGACATAGTCGCCCAGGCCCAGCACGCTGCCGATAATCAGGGTCGGTGTGATGACGCCAACGAAGCTGGCGAGTACGTGCTGTATCGCGGCAAATGTAGCGGGGATCGGACCCGGGCGATCTTCAAGCTGATAGATCAGGTCCTGGTTGGGAGCGTCACCGCTCCTGGATTCGGTTGCGGTCATGAGTCAAGCCTGCCATTCGTTATTGTTCGGTCATGGGCTTCCGAGGCTGCACGGACCTCGTAGACTGACCGGCGAAAAGCTGTTCGTTCGGTCAGGTTGGGCTCGACTATAACAACCTGTGAACAGCTGTTGAAACAATTAATTTAACGATTGTGCACAATTTTGCTGGCGGAGCAGTGATTGTCCGCTGAATGAGCCTGATGGTTGAAGTCAGTCAGCGGTTGGGCTGCAGCTCCCGCGAGACGTTCTCGGCCAGACCCGCCCCGGCTTCGCTCATGGTCAGGTAGGTGCGATCTGCCCCGGCTTCCTCGATCTGCTGGGCGATATCTTCATAAAGCGCGTGAGAGACGATCAACCCGTCGAAACCTTTGCCACGCAGTTTACGGGTGGAGATGATCTTCGCTTCTGCATCGTTCATCGCCAGGATCACCGCCTCGACCTTGTTCATCTCCAGGCTTTCCCAGAACATCTGGTCTTCGGCGTCAGCGAACAGTACGTGGCGGCCTTTCTCGCTGCTCTTTTCTACGGTTACCGGGTCGGAATCGAGACTGATCAATCGCCAGCCCTGATTCTGCAAATGGTCGTAGGCGGCGCGGCCGGTGCGGCCCATACCCATGATCAGGATCTGCGCATCGCCCAGCGACACCGGCTGTTCGTCTGGGTGGCGTGTGTTGCGCTCCAGAGGGATCAGGCGTCTGGCAAAGCGGTCGTAGAGCGGGTGTGAAATCCGGTTGAGCTGAGCAGAGACAACAAACGACAGGGCCACGGTGATGGCCAGTGGGGTAAGCCATTGCGGCAGCACCACGCTGGCGACAATCAGGCCGAACTCACTGTAGTTGGTCAGGCTTGCAGCGCTGAGAAAGGCACTGCGCGCGCGCAGGCGGAACAGCAGGAACAGGAAAAAGAACAGCGCGCCCTTGAGCGGCAATAGCAATGCCACTGCGCCGGCAAAGAGCATGGCGTTCATGTCCGGCAAGCCACCGATGCCGATCTGCAGAAAGAAGCCGACCAGGAAGACTTCCTTGATCGCCCAGAGTGAGTTGGAGAGCTCGGTGGCGCGCTTGTGTTTGGCCAGCATCGCCCCGAAGGCCAGTGCGCCCAGCTCGGAGCTGAGGCCCAAATATTCAAAGCCGAGACCGCCTGCGACCAGCGCCAGCATCAGCCCCAGCAATACCATCAGTTCCTCGTGGCCACTGTGGTCGAGCAGGCGGAACAGCAGCGGGCGCAGCAGCGGAAGGCCGAACACCAGCAGCGCCCAGGCTGACGGCACCTTGCCGCTGGCGATACTCATCACCACCAGGGCGATCAGGTCCTGAATGATCAGGACGCCGATGGCGACTCGGCCATGAAAGGCTTTGAGCTCGCGTTTGCCTTCCAACACCTTGGCGGCCAGTACGGTGCTGGAGAACGACAGGGCGATTGCCAGCAGGAGACTGTCGCGCCAGCTGGTGTCGAGAAACAGCAGAATCGCCGGCAGCACCACCAGGCTGGATATGCCGAAATGCAACAAGCTGCCGCCGATGACTTCGCGGCGGACCAGATTGCTCAGTTTGAGCTTGAGTCCGACGGTGAACAGCAGCAGCAGCACGCCCAGGTGCGCGAGGTGCTCGAGAATCACACTGTCGGTCGGGCCTACCCCGAAATGCTCGCCAAAAGCGGCGAGGGCGAAGCCGGCGGCCAGATAACCGATCAGGGGAGGTAGCCCGATCGAGCGTGTCGCAAGGCCAAGGATGAATGCGAAGGCGATCCAGGTTGCTTCGATCATGGTCAGACCTTCTCGTTCGGGCGGGCGGGGATAGGGCGGCGGGGCATTTTAACGGTGGTGCGGTGCTTGTCGAGTGTCGGGCGGCTGGAGAATAAAGCAAGGCAGAAATAACAAGGCCCGCACATGGCGGGCCCGGGGTTGACACGGAGCGGGGTTGTCAGTGATGTGCAGCGCCCGTGAGCGCCTGGCGTTCGGCACCACCGAGCACGTTGAACAGCAGGTTGAGGGTCACCGCGCTGAGTGTCGCCACCGCAATGCCGCTGTGGGTGATCGGCTCCATCCAGTGCGGCAGGTGTGCGAAGAACTCAGGACGAACCACTGGCACCATCCCGAGGCCGATGCTCACCGCCACCAGCAGTTGGTTGCGACGGTCACCGATGTCTGCTTCCTGAAGGATCTTGATGCCCGTGGCCGCCACCATGCCGAACATGGCGATGCCGGCACCACCCAGCACCGCCGCTGGAATTGAGGCGACCATGAACGCCGCTTTGGGCAACAGGCTCAAGCTGATCAGAAACAGCCCTGCAATCGCCGTGACGTAGCGGCTGCGCACGCCTGTCATCTGAACCAGGCCGATGTTCTGAGCGAACGAAGAGTGGGTGAAGGTGTTCATGAAGCCGGCCAGAAAGGTCGCCCCGGCGTCACACAGCAGGCCGCGGCGAAGTTGCTTCGGGTCGACGTCCTGCCCGGTGATCTTGCCCAGCGCAAGAAACATACCGGCGGACTCGACAAAGATGATCACCACCACCAGGCACATCGACAGGATCGGTGCGAGCAGGAACTGCGGCGCCCCGAAGTGGTTTGGCGTGACGACCTGGAAGGCCGGCGCAGCACTGATACCGGACAAGTCCACCATGCCCAGGCTACCGGCCAGCACGTAGCCCAGCGCCATGCCAATCAGCACCGAGACGTTGACCCAGAAGCCCCGCATGAACTGGTTGATCAACAGGATCACCGCCAGCACAGCGGCTGCCACGCCAAGGTAGGGCAGGGCGCCGAACTGGCCGGTGCCGCTGCCGCCGCCCGCCCAGTTCACCGCCACCGGGAACAGCGAAAGCCCGATGGCAGTGATCACGGTGCCGGTTACCAGCGGCGGAAACAGCCGAACGATCTTGCACACGAACGGCGCGATCAACAGCCCGAAGAAGCCGGCTGCGATGGTCGCGCCGAAGATGCCGGTCATACCCACGCCGGGCATACCGGCCATCACTACCATGCTGCTGACCGCCGCGAAGCTGGCGCCCATCATCACCGGCATGCGGATGCCCACCGGTCCGATGCCCATCGACTGCACGACCGTGGCGATGCCCGCTACCAGCAGGTCGGCGTTGATCAGGAAGGCGATCTCCTCACGAGACAGCCCTGCTGCCTGGCCTACGATCAGCGGGACGGCAACTGCGCCGCCATACATCAGCAGCACGTGCTGGAAACTCACCAGCAGCATCTGCAGCAAGGGCAGCCGCTTCTCCGTGGCGGGTGCGGTCTCCCGCTCGGTTACATCGTTCATGCAAAAACACCTCGGACGCTTTTGTTATTGGATGGTCGCGGTGGCCCCGCCGAACGAGCGGCGGCCGGGTATAGGGTGCTCGGGTTTCGGCTGTCGCCGGAACGTTGGGCTTGATCTCGGGTTGAGCTGAGGCCTCGCCTGGCGCAGCGCGGCTTGAGCGTTGAAGAGGTGAAAAAAAAAGCCGCGCTCGAAAGCGCGGCTGGTGAGCGGCGATCAGTCGATCGGCGCGCCCTTGTCGATCCAGGCTCCGAGCAGGTCGCGCTCTTCCTGGGTCATGTTGGTCATGTTGCCCAGCGGCATGATTTGACTAGCCACGGCTTGCGCATGAATCTTCGCAGCCTGCAGACGGATTTGCTCAGGCGTATCGAACATCACGCCTGCGGGCGCTGCGCTGAACAGCGGGCTGCTCGGCTGCGCGGCGTGGCAAACGGTGCAGCGCTCGTTGATCACCCGATGAACAGCGGCAAACTCGCTGTTGCCGGCTTGCGCGGCCGGCGCTTCGGCAGCGGCCCGTTGGGCTTCGATGCTCTGCTCGCGAGGGCTGGTTGGCACCGCATTGGGTACGCCACCCTGGCGGTTCGGCGCAGTGACAAACGCCAGACAGATCATGCCGACTGCAGCAGCAGGCAGTGTCCAGGCGAAGCGATTGCTGTCATGACGGGTGTTGAAGTAGTGACGCACCAGTACCGCCAGTACCGATATACCGGCCAGGATAAGCCAGTTGTACTGGCTGCCGTAGGTGCTCGGGAAGTGGTTGCTGATCATGATGAACAGCACCGGCAAGGTGAAGTAGTTGTTGTGGCGCGAGCGCAGCAGGCCCTTGGCGGGCAGCAGCGGGTCTGGTGTACGGTTCTGCTCGATGGCGGCGACCAGCGCACGTTGTGCCGGCATGATGATGCGGAACACGTTACCGACCATGATGGTACCGATCAGCGCGCCGGTGTGGATGTACGCCGCACGTCCGCTGAACACTTGCGAATAGGCCCACGCAGCGAAGATCACCAGGACGAACAGGATCAGACCGAGCAGTGCGGGCTTCTTGCCAAGCGGCGAGTCACAGAGCAGGTCATAGACGAACCAGCCGACAATCAGCGACCCGAAACCGATGGCAATAGCCATCGCTGGCGCCAGATCACTGCCAGGCGCGATCAGGTAGAGCGAGGGGTTGAGGTAGTAGACCACCATCAGCAGGGTCACGCCCGACAGCCAGGTGGTGTAGGCCTCCCACTTGAACCAGTGCAGGTTCTCCGGCATCTGTGGCGGTGCCAGCTTGTATTTTTCCAGGTGGTAGATACCGCCGCCGTGAATCGCCCAGAGATCGCCGGACAGGCCGTCGCGGGGGTTGGCGCGGTTAAGGTTGTTTTCCAGCCAGACGAAGTAGAACGACGCACCGATCCAGGCGATGCCGACGATCATGTGTATCCAGCGAACAGTAAGGTTCAGCCATTCGGTCAGATGTGCTTCCACGATAATTACCTCTTGCACGGTTGGCACGCCAACCGTTGTTTCTTCTTATTCGACTCGTCGCAAGTGTTCCGCTTGTTCTGAAGCACGCATGTCTGGTGTCGGCTAGTCCACAGCCGCGCCGGTCATGCTTGCGCTGATCAATCGGTTGCCTGGCCGGAGTCCCGGTGGGGGTCGAGGAGAAGCTGGTCGTCCTCGGTGAAAAAATGCTCGTCGCAGTTGTTGCCAGAACCGCTGCGATCGACCACCAGGAATTCATCCCGCTTTTCGATCGTCAGCACCGGGTGGTGCCAGACGCCGCGGTGGTAATTGACGCCCTGCCTGCCGTTGCTGCGGAAGGCGCGGACGTTACCCGGTACAGGTGCATCGCCAAGTGGCGCGACCACGACCAGAAAGGGGTTGCCGAGCAGCGGAATGAAAGCCTGGCTGCCCTGCGGGTGTCTTTCGAGCATGCGAATGACCAGCGGCATTTCCAGCGCGTCGGCGGCGAAAATGCTGATGATGGCCTGGTCGTCCGGCTGCGCGGTCTCGACCGTCGCCAGCTTGTGATAGCGGCGGGTGGAACCGTTGTTGATCATGAAGTAGTCGCTGCCTTCGGTTTCGATGACATCACCGAAGGGGGCAAAGGCTTCCTTGGTCAGCGGTTCGATCTTGAGTGTGCGCATAGGGACTGCTCTGTTTGGTGTTTATGTAGGAGCGAGCTAGCGAGCAAGCTCGCTCCTTGTATCTCGACTGCTGCCTCATTGTGGGCAATAGTCCCCGACTGATCATCGGGGGAAGG
>NZ_JBCFXD010000023.1:0-40500 GCF_038562055.1 Stutzerimonas chloritidismutans
TTGGCGGTGCCGGCAGTGCCTAGCGCAACGCCTAGGCAAAGGAGGCCGTGGGTGGTCTTGCGGTGGTCTTGCATGGTCTTTCCTCTTGTTGTTATTGGGTTGGCCTCAGCGAATGCCGTGCCAGCTCTGGCAGGGCGCGCTAGCAAATCCCGGAACAGCGTGCGCAGAGCGTCATCGGAGCAGGATGTGCAGTTGGCGTACCGAGGATCTGAGGCAGCGGCGATGGATCGGATGTCCAATCGTGCGGACATGTTCAGGGCAGGAACCAGGAAGTGTTCAGTCCGCTGGACGCTTGTCGGTGAGGCTACGAAGCGCCGCATTCATCCTGAGCAGCATGAATGCGGCGGCGGCTTCAGTGCCGGCCTTGATGGCTCTTCACGCAGACAAAGCTGGAGGCGTCGTTTACATCGCCGCGTCGCTTGTACTTCGGCCAGCCGGGATACTCACAAAGTGGGCGAGTGCGACCGGGCACGGCGACGGTGTCAGTGACGACCTGGCGCTTGGGTGCCACGCCCAGCTCGACCCAGTTTTCCAGCGCTGACAGCGAATCCCAGGCGGCGTCGAACACCGTGCTGGCCGCATGGGCGTAGCCGGGGATCTCGTAATAGCGCATGAACCGACGGGTCTGCCCGACGCCCATGTCTTGCTGCACGCGCCGGAAATACTCAGCCGTGGCGCGGGTGCTGACCAGCTGATCCGAGGTGCCGTGAGCCATCAGAATCTTGCCGCCATTGGCAACAAACGCGGACAGATCAGTCTGGTTGACGTCCTGACGCAACGACAGCGCATCGACTCGCGCTTGCCACGGGCCAAGGTTGGCGGGGTCAAGTGTCAGCGAGTTGAAGGCCGGATTGCGGGTCACGAAGTAGCGCACCCACTCATCCCAGAACCCGGAGTGGTAGGGCGCGCCCTCGGCAAAGCCTGTGCCGTGTACCGGCATCGGATAGTCGGGCTGCAGCGTGTTGAGGCCGAGCCGGTTGACGATCGCTTGCAGGCCTTCGCCAGGCCGTCCCAGATCGGTGCCCCAGGTATTGAAACCGGGGTAGCCGCGTTCACCACTGGCCAAGGGCTGGCTGAAATGGATCGGCGTATCGAACACCTTGAGCGCACTGATCTGCGAATCGGACAAGCAGCTGCTACCCGTGTCAGCGCCATCGGGGCAGCGCAAGGGGCGACCGTTGAGCTTGGCGGTGGCCGGATCGAACCGGGCGTTGCATGCCGCCTGGTTGCTGATCACCCGGTCGCGCACGCCATCAAGCCCGTCGCAGGCCTGCATCGAGGCTTCCAGCAGGGCAGAGCGCTTTTCCAGGCTGGGATAGGCGCCCGGCGCGGCTAGCGCGCGGGTAATGCGGCCAAATTGCAAATCGAGTGCGGCGGCGTTGTAGGCCGGGTAGAGCACGATCGCGCCGTGAAAATCCGTTGGCCACTGCTGCACCACCGCAAGCGCCTCTCGGCCCCCGGTGGATCCGCCGGCGAAGTAGCTGCGCACCGGAGGCTGGCCGTAGCGTTGCTCGATCAGGTACATCGCCGTATCACGGGTTTTCTTCAAGGCATCGTGACCATAGTTGGCCAAGGCCTCTTCGTTCCAGGCGAAGTCGCCGGGGTTGAGGGGATTGGCCACGTGGCCCGAGTCGCTGGCGAACACCGCATAGCCCCGGCCCAGCGGCGTCGGCTGGTCGACCGGGCCGGCCGGAACATTGCCGGCCACGTTTGGCACGGTGCCGTTATAGCCGCCACCGCCATACATCATCGCCTTGCTGTTCCATTGTTCAGGCAGAACGATGCGCATCCTGATGTTGGGCGCACTTCGGTCAATCGGCGCGATTTCCACGCTCAGGTCGCAATATGGGCCAAAGGTTTGCTGTGCGCTGCCACCGCCTGGCATCAACGTCGCAGCGGTAACTTTCGCCCCAGAGGTCGGCAGAGCTATCGCAGCGGCAGGAATCTGGGCACCGTTCAACTCAGCGCAACTGGCAGCGAACGTGGGCTCGGCCGCTGCAAGCGCGAGTAAGGCCGGGATCGTCAGCCGCAGCCGCTGGGATGTGGCGTAGCGAAAGCGGGGTGCATGGGGTGCTTTCATCTGGCGTTTCCTCTTCTTGTTGTAATGCCTTGCAGCTGACGCCACAAGGTGGATACCCGAGAAGACAGCGCTGCAACCGGGCCTGGAGGTTGAGCCAAAGCTGTGCCAGTCATACGTGGGTGGAGGTTGAGGCCGATGACTGGTCACTAGATCACCGGCGGACCGCTCTAGCGCGTCGAGCAGCAGGCTGAACGCGGTGCTCTCAGACGATCTCGTCTGTCCAGGTTGCACGACATGGACAGGCGCAATGTCGTCCCGTCTGGACACTCTGTATGGCTACTCGGACTTTTTCGACAGGCGGTGCGGGGAGAGTCGCAGAAAAGCTGCGTTCAGGCGTGACGGGGCACCTGAGCGATGACGTCTGTGCTTGTAGCAAGCGAAGCGTCGCGGTTGTCGCCAGTTAGTCCAAGCGGATCTGATCCGCGAACCGGCTATTCCAAAACCTCCCGACTATACTTTCGTCGCGTGCGCTCACAGGCCGCATGCCCCCGCCTATTTTTTGTAGAGATCAGCCCGCCCCATGGAAACGCTTTACCTCATCTTCCTGCTGCTGCTCGCAGTCGGCGCAAGTCGCATCCTGGCCAATGTCGTTCCGCTACCACTGCCGATCATGCAGATCATCATGGGCAGCGTGCTGGCGCTCCCGCCGTTTGGCATGGGCGTGGAACTGCGGCCCGAGATCTTCATGCTGCTGTTCATTCCCCCGCTGTTGTTCTACGACGGCTGGAAGATACCCAAGCGCGAATTTACCGAGCACGGTCCGGAAATGACCGCCATGGCGCTGGTGCTGGTGCTGATCATTCTGGTGGTGGTGGGCTATTTCATTCACTGGTTGCTGCCGGCCATTCCGCTGGGCGCCAGTTTCGCCCTGGCCGCGATCCTTTCGCCAACCGATGCGCTGGCAGTCATCGCCATCGCCCAGGGCCGGCTGCCACGGCACATGTCTCACCAGCTGGAAGGTGAGGCGATGATGAACGACGCCACGGGCTTGGTCTCGTTCAAGTTCGCCTTGGCTGCGGCCATCACCGGTTCGTTCTCTCTATTGAACGTCACCGGAGAGTTCTTCGTTATTGCGCTGGGCGGGCTGGCAATCGGAGCAGGGCTGAGCTGGTCGGTGGGCAAGGCCAAGCAGTGGATGACCGCGCGAAACCTGTTCGATCCCTCGACCTACGTGGTGATGATCCTGCTGCTGCCGTTCGCTGCGTTCTTCCTGGCTGAGCATGCCGGCATGTCCGGCATTCTTTCGGCAGTGGCAGCAGGCATGGTGCAGAGCCGCATCGACATGCTGCCGGTCAAGACCAGCACCCGCATCCTCAACCGTAGCATCTGGGAAATGCTCGATTTCAGCTTCAACGGACTGGTGTTCCTGTTGCTCGGTCTGCAGTTCCCGCGGATCGTTGAGCGTGTCTGGGAAGCGGCCGGGCACGAGACCTACAGCATGCCAATGCTGGTGTTCAGTGCGCTGGCGATCATGGCGCTGCTGCTGGTAGTGCGCTTCGTGTTCGTGTTTGCCTATCACTGGGGCGAGGCTCGGGTGCGCCGCCTGCTCGGCAAGACGGTTCAGCCCAAGCCTCTTGGCTTGTTCTCCGCACTCAGCGCGGTGGCTGGCGTGCGCGGCGCGATCACCCTGGCCGGTGTGCTCTCGATCCCATTGATGATTGGCGACACGCCGTTTCCCGGTCGGGACCTGATGATCTTCCTCGCTGCGGCGGTGATCATCCTGTCCCTGCTGATCGGGGCGCTGGGTATTCCCTATTTCCTCAAGCAGTTACCCAACAACGACTTCGAAGAACATCGGGAAGAGTTGAAAAAAGCCCGTCGAATCGCCGCTCAGGCGGCGGTCAGCTGGCTGGAGAACTGGAAACAGGCCAACCCGGTCGAGAACCCGGACGAGATGCTGCTGCGCAGTGAAGTCACGGCGCGGGTTACCGAATCCTACCGGCACGACATCGAGGCCCTGATGGATCATCACGGCCGGGCGAATCAGGCACGTGAAACCATGGCGCTGGAGCGCGATATCCGCCTCAACGCCATTGCTGTGCAGCGCAAGGAAATGTACCGGATGAGAAAGCGGCACGAGATCGACGAGCAGATGCTGCAGACGCTGCTACGTGAACTCGATTACGAAGAGGCTGCGCTGGGCGCTGGTGAGAGCGTCTAACCGCCTACCGAGTCCTGTTGTTGCTCGGGTTCAAGTACGGCGATCGTATGGTCGCTGTGCTTGAACGCCACCAGCTGGGTCAACCAGGCCTGCAGCACCGGAGAGTGAGATTTCCGGTTGCGCATCGCGATCGCCAGAATCTCGCGAGCAATGGTGACAACCGCGCTCTTGCTGCCGAGAAAGTGCCAGTTGAACCAGCCATCGCCATAGGTCAGCGGCGTGTGCTGCCCGGCTGGTAAGGGGATGTAGACCTTGACCGAAAGATCGAAAAGCACTTCCGGCTTGGAGATGATCAGCAGCTTTACATCCGCCACCTTGCTCAACCAATAGCGATGATCGAAACGTCCCCCCGTCAGTTCCGCCGACTGGCTCAAGGCATCGTTGATCAGCGCTCGGTTATCGATGAGTTGCACGGTCATGGCTTCCGTCTGCAGGGGGATGGTTGCGCATTTCGGGCTGAAGCGATCAATACGCAGCAGGACGAAATCCACGAGATAGCGCGGTGTGAGGCTTCCTGCTGTGAGCTGATCAGCCTTCGCTTGGCATGACGGGTTATCGGTTGATCGAGGGTTTTGTTTAGCCCCGAGCGAGCGAAAGGTTCGTCCAACAGCCAGTTATCATCCGCTTTGAATGCGTGGTCGCTGGCCGCCACGGTGGTGCTGATCGCGTTACAGCCGTGGGCGCGCCCGACCAGAAAGATGGGGCGTGGAGACCGCAGGCTGCGGCGAACGGATGACGGTTTGGCGGGAGACGTCTCGCTGCTTGATGCGGGGGCTATTGCTCAACAGGATTCCGCTCAGTACCGGCATTGCACTGGCCCCCACTCGCAGCGGGGTTTGAGCACCAGTAAGCAATCCGCTGCGATGCTTCAACGCGATCTGCTGCATGCCTCGGACGGAGCACAGCAGCATCAGCCCGATAACGGACTAGTCGAGCGGTTTACGGCCGTCCTTCAATAAACATCCGTTCTCGGTTGACGGTCATTGGCGTTGATTCGCAGTGCGTTAACGTCCGGGGAAATCAACGCACGGGATGGCCGATGCTCAAATCAGCCTGGCCATCGGCGTCATTTGGCGAACAGCTGGCTCATGTCCTTGAAGGCTTTGAATTCCAGGGCATTGCCGCAGGGGTCGAAGAGAAACATGGTGGCCTGTTCGCCGACCTGCCCCTGAAAACGCACATAGGGTTCGATCACGAACTGAGTGCCGCGGGCGCGCAGGCGCTCTGCCAAGGCTTCCCACTCGGGCCAGCTGAGCACGATGCCGAAATGCGGCACCGGGACGTCGTGTCCGTCCACCGCATTGGTGTTTGCGGCTTCCTGCGTAGCAGTGCGAGGGTGCTCGTGAATGACCAGTTGATGGCCGTAGAAGTCGAAGTCGACCCAGTGCTCGGACGATCGTCCTTCGGTCAGGCCGAAGATCTCACCGTAAAAGCGGCGTGCGGCGGGCAAGTCGTAGACGGGAATCGCAAGGTGAAAAGGGGAGAGGCTCATCAGAGCTTCCTTCTGTTGTGGGGCCTTGAGTGCCATCTTGCCGATTTGTCGCACTCGTCAACAGCGGATATCGTTCGTGGCGAGCCTCGAATATTTCGATCAATCAAGGTCTTTATGATCCGTGAACTGAGAACTTTTCTCGCGGTCGCCCGCTGCGGCAGTTTTGCTGCTGCAGGCAACAAGGTCGGTCTGACTCAATCCGCCGTCAGCGCGCAGATCAAGAATCTTGAGGCGGCGCTGGGCCTGCGTTTGTTCGATCGAACGGGCCGCTCGGCTTATCTCAATCCTGCCGGACTGCGGGCCGTGCCGATGGCCGCGCAGATTTTGGAGATGTTCAGTCTGATGGGGCAACCGGAGTTGCTGGAAGACTACCGTGGCGAACTGCGGATCGGTGCGATCGGAACCGTACAGACCGGGCTGTTACCGTCAGTCCTGCTTCGCCTGCTGAAACAAGCGCCGGGCGTCGTGCCAAAGCTGATTCCCGGCGTTTCGCTGAATCTGCTTTCACAAGTCGATGCTGGCGAGATCGACCTGGCCATCATGATCCGACCGCCTTTCGCCCTGCCCAAGGAACTGCACGCCGAGCTGGTTCAGCGCGAACCATTCGTGCTGATCACGCCGCTCGACGTAGCCGGTGACGACCCGCTGAAACTGCTGGTCGAGCAGCCTTTCGTGCGTTACGACCGCAGCTCGTTCGGCGGTCGGCAGGTGAGTCAGTTTTTACGCAAATATCACCTGGATGTTCGCCCAGGCCTGGAACTCGATGAGCTGGATGCCATCGTCAAGATGGTCGCCTGTGGTTTAGGCGTCGCGCTGGTGCCAGAGGCCGGCTTATGGCTCGAGCGTCAGCCGACCGTTCGCGTCCTGCGTCTGGGGGGCGCGACCTTTCACCGGGAGCTGGTCCTGGTTGGCCGACACAGCGCCCGACAGCTGCCGGTGCAGCAGCTGTTTCGCCGCTGTGTGCGGGACGTGCTGGCGGAGCAGGGACGTCCGACCCCGGCTTGCTGAATCGACGAGATAGAGCGTCTGCCTGCCGCGCCGAACGTCGGCTACAGAGGCTTTTTCCGGGGCCTGCGGGGCTCTTGGACTACCCTTGTCAAGGTGGAAGGCAAGCCAATGCCGCGCATCTGGATTCGCCTCAGAACGGTAACCGACTCTGTGGGTCCAAACTGAAGCCCGCCATACATTCCATTGGATAATCTGAATGGCCCAACCAGATCTACAGTCCCGGCTTGCTTTTACGCTGCAATCGGCTGGATTGCTGGAGTGGTACGTCGAACTGGACGATTCGCTGAGCGATAGCCAGGCGACGGTCGAAGCCGTTACTCATGCGCTCGATGCCTGTTCGTTAGGCGGCACTTCACTTACCGAATTTCTTGAACATATCCACCCCGACGACCGCGATCCGGTCGCCGAACATGTCGCCATTGCCCTCGCGACCGGCAATGAGGTTCGTTTCGAATGCCGTGTTCTGGTTGGTGACAGCGGCGTGCAAATGGTCAGCGTGTCCGGTCGCTCCACCGCGCATCCCGAACTACGTGCGCTGCACTTCATCAGCCAGGACGTGACTGACTGCCGCCGCTCCGAGGCGATTGCCGAAGGGCAGATGCGCTCACTCGAGCTGGCGGTGGCCGGTGCACCCTTGAAGGAGGTGCTGGTTGAACTTACCCGCTCGGCGCAAAAGCAGTCGGCTGGAACCATTCGTGCCGCGATCATGCGCCTGTACGAGGATGGCAAGCTGCGATTCGTTGAAGCCTCCAGCCTCCCTGCGGATTTTGTCGCAGCGGTAGATGAGATGGATGCCGGTTCCAATGAATCGAGTTGCAGCTTGGCGGTGCGCACCGGCAAGCCAAGCGTCGCCGTGGATATCGGTAGCGATCCGTATTGGGCCACGCACCGGGACAAGGCGCTCGAGCATGGCCTGCGCGCCTGCTGGTCGACACCCGTGCTTTCCGACGGCGGTGAGGTGATGGGCACCATCGCCTGTTACAGCACTGTCTGCAGCGCGCCGTCGTCCCTGGAGCAGGAAGGCATCACCCTCCTGGCCAACACGGCAGCATTGGTTGTGCAGCGTGATCGAGCCAACCGGGCGCGGGCCAAGGTTGAACGAAAAATGGCAGCCAACGAGCGCCGCTTCAGGGGGCTGGTCAAAGCGACGAATAGTCTGATCTGGTCTGCTTCGCCTGAGGTTGATCTTGTCGAGCCGCAGCACGATTGGGCTGAGTTCACTGGGCAGACCTTTGAGCAATCGCGAGGCAAGGGCTGGCTCGAAGCCGTGCATCCAGAAGACCGCGCCGAGCTTGAATCCGTCATTGAAGAAATGTGTTCGGTCTATACCAACAAGCGCGCGGAGTACCGCATTAGGCGGGCGGACGGCGAGTATCGGCATATGTCCGGTCATGCGGTGCCGATCTTTGATGACCGCGGAATCATGAAGGAATGGTCCGGCGGGTTGACTGACATTACCGACCGTAAGCAGGTCGAGCACCGGCTGCACCACATGGCCACTCATGACTCCTTGACGGGCCTTCCCAACCGAACCTACCTCAACGATCACTTGCGTGAGTTGGTCAGCTTCATCCCGGAAAATCAGCAGCTGATGATCATGCTTATCGACCTCGATCGCTTCAAGGAAGTGAACGATTCAATGGGCCATGGCTACGGTGACGTGCTGCTGGTGCAGATTGCCCATCGCTTGCGCGAGGCGCTGCCTTCCGGTGATTTGGTGGCGCGCCTGGGTGGTGACGAATTTGTGGTGGTGGCCCATTTACCTGACGGCGTGCGCTCGGCCGAGCGGCTGGCCGCCGATCTGCTGCGCGCGATTCAGGTGCCCTGCGACGTGCTCGGCACCCGTTACTACCCCTCCGCATCGATGGGCATGTGTCTGTATCCGAACCCTGATACCAGCATCGACGAACTGCTACAGCACGCCGATATCGCCATGTATCGCGCCAAGGGTGCAGGCGGCACCGGGATGCAGTTCTTCTCCGCCGAGATGAGCATCGAGACCAAGAACCGGATGGCGCTTGAGCTCGATTTGCGCGAAGCGCTGGAAAGAAACGAATTTGTGCTGCATTACCAGCCGCGCATCTGCCTGGACGACGACACTCCGTGCAGCGTGGAAGCGCTGATCCGCTGGAACCATCCAAGCAGGGGACTGGTTTCACCGGCAGTGTTCATACCCATCGCCGAGGCCACGGGGCTGATCTGCAAGATCGGTAACTGGGTGCTGCAGCAGGCGTGCAAAGACATTCAGCAGTTGACCGAGCGCATCGGCACCGAGCTGATGCTATCGGTCAACGTGTCACCGGTGCAGCTAAAATCGCCGACTTTGTGCAGTGAGGTCAGTGGAGCATTGCGTGCAGCCGGGTTGGATACGCACCGTCTTGAATTGGAGCTGACCGAGTCCGGGCTTATCGAAGACACCGACACTTCCCATCAGCTGCTGAGAAGCCTCGGAGCCATCGGTGTGCGGCTTGCAATCGATGATTTCGGCACCGGATACGCCGGAATTGCCTACTTGCGCCAGTATCCGATTGATGTCGTGAAGCTCGACAGGACATTTCTCTGTCCCTCGAGCAAGGCAGGCAATTGTCTCGATTTCATCAAGGCGGTGACCGAAATGTGTCACTCGCTTGGCATGCGTGTCGTAGCCGAAGGCGTGGAGGATGCCGATATGCTGCGTCAGTTGCTGCGGTCGTCATGCGACGAGGCGCAGGGCTATCTGTTCGCCCAGCCAATGCCGCTGTCCAAGCTGGGGGACTACATCATCGATCGCCGGGCGAGTTGACCTTTTACGCCGTTTGGACTGCTCCATCACACTCGATAATTGCCGGAATCAGATGCACGGTGGCTTCTGCCCGCACGGTCGGCTCTGTACCATTTGCCTACACCACTACTTAGATGCGTTGGCCAGGCCGCTGCGACGGCTGACTGGCGCACTGCTGTCCGGCACAGCAACTCATGAGACTTCGGGGGCTTACGTAGTGGCTTCTTCGCTGCAGACGTTTGAGTGCTAGACGGACGCGAAGGGCAACCTCACCTGTTCCTAACTACCGGAAAGCACCGACGTGACTGCTGACATTTCATCCGAGGCCAGGCGGCTATTAATTGGCACTGGCTGCGGCGTCGATTTCTCTCACCTGATCCAGCTACTGGTGGAAGAGGGCTATGAGATCGCTTTCTGCTCCAGTGACAGTTTTTTTCAACAGCTGGATCACCGTACAGGTGCGGTGATCGCCACGGATCGATTCCTTGCATCGGCAGTGGCGAGAAGCGGCGTCACTGAGCAGGGCGACAAAGCCGATATCCCCTTTATCCTGATTTCCGACGCCCAGAGCGAATCACGCGACGACTTCATCGCGATCAAGGAGCAGTTGCCTGGATGGTTAACGGACTTGGTGATTCTTGAGCAACCTGTAACACCAGCAGCTCTGCTGAGTACCGTGGCGATGGCTTGGCGCTCACGGCTCCGTCAGTTCGAAATTGCAGACCGCCTTGTCGAACTTGCTGAGCAGCAAGCGACGCTCGAGAAGCTGGTCGAACACCTTCCGGTTGGCATATGCCTGATCGATGTGAACGGGACCACCGTGCTCAGCAATCCTACCTACGAGCGATATGTGCCCAATCGCAGAATCCCATCTACCGACACTCAGTATGCCGAACGGTGGGTGGGGCTGGACAGCGAGGGGCAACTGATACCGCGCAACCGGTTCGCCGGCGCTCGCGCGCTGCGCGGAGAAACGGTGGAAGGGGCTGATTTCCGCTACTACCCAGACGACGGGCCTGAGCTGTGGACGCGCGTCAATGCGGTGCCGTTGTATGACAGCCAGCGGAACATCAAAGGCGCGGCCCTGGTGGTTATCGATCTAAACGCTGAAAAGCAGAACGAAGAGATGCTGCGCCGGTTTAACGATGATCTCGAGTACCAGGTCAAGGCACGCACCCGTGCGCTGGAAGAAGCATTGGAAAAGCTGACGCAGGAGACCCGGGAGCGCGCCCGAACCGAAGAACAGCTCCGCCAATCCATGAAGATGGACGCAGTGGGACAGCTGACCGGTGGCATCGCTCATGACTTCAACAACATGCTGACCGGTGTGATCGGCGCGCTGGACCTGATGCGCCTTCGTATAGGTCGGCAGCAATATGGCGATCTGGATCGCTACATGACGGCCGCTTACACGTCCGCCAGCCGAGCAGCAGCCCTGACCCAGCGGTTGTTGGCATTCTCCCGCCGACAGTCGCTTGAAGCCCGCGCCACTTCGGTTAATCCTCTGATCCTGTCGTTAGGTGATTTGCTCAAACGGACCATGACGGAGCGAATCAAACTTGAACTTCAGCTTGACGACAATGCTGGGTTGGCATTGGTCGACCCCAACCAGCTTGAAAATGCCTTGTTGAACCTCTGCATCAATGCACGTGATGCCATGCCCGATGGGGGCACGCTGGCGATTGCGACCAGCCGAGCTGATATCGACGAGGCAGACGCGATTCGACTGGGTGGTAACCAGGGGAGCTATGTCAGCATCAGGGTATCGGACACCGGGGTCGGTATCGCTGAGTCTGTATTGGGGAATATTTTTGAGCCTTTCTTCACGACCAAACCCTTGGGGCAAGGTACCGGGCTGGGCCTTTCCATGGTTTACGGATTCGTCCAGCAGAGCAGCGGATTCGTCTCGGTAACCAGTGAGGAGGGGGCCGGTACGTCGATCACCTTGTATATACCGCTGGCGCTGACGTCTGCCGTCGAGAAAGCGTCGACCATCGCGCCAGTGGATTTCACTTGCGGAAAAGGGCAGACGATTCTGGTGGTCGAGGATGATGATTCGGTACGCCTGTTGCTCGCCAGTGCGCTGGAGGACTTCGGCTATAAGGTGCACCTCGCTGAAGACGGTCAGCAGGCGTTGAGTCTGCTCGATGGCTTGCATGCTTTGGACTTGTTGATAACCGACGTCGGGTTGCCCGGTCTGAACGGCCGCCAGCTGGCAGAAATCATCCAGCAGAAGCGGCCAAGTCTGCCCGTCCTGTTCATCAGTGGCTACGCGGAAAACGCGGCGATTCGCTCCGAGTTTCTCGGCGTGGGGATGAGCATGATGACCAAGCCCTTCACGCTTGAGCATCTGGCAGCTACGGTTTCAGCCGCCTTTGAAGGAAGGGCTGCACCGGGTGCTGTTTGAACATGCAAGCACAGTCCGGCACAGGAGCCGTCCAGTGCGTGCTGGCTTGATCAGCGCTTAGCTCACGCCTGGCTCGAGGACACGCTCCACCCGCGCATCCGCCAGAACCTTTTGAAACAGCAGCGGTGACATAGGCCGACCGAGATAGAAGCCTTGCGCCTGATCACATGCAAGCTCGGTCAACTTTCCAAGTTGAGCGACGGTCTCGATGCCTTCTGCGGTAACGGTCAGCGAGAGGGCGTGACCCATGCTGACGATGGCGTGGACGATTGCTTCGCTGCTTTGTGACTGGTCAAGCCCGGAGATGAAGCTGCGGTCGATCTTGATGCCATCGAACGGATAGCTGCGCAGGTAGCTCAACGAGGAATAGCCGGTGCCGAAGTCATCCATGGACAGGCGAGTTCCCAGCGCCTTGAGCCCGTTCATGGTCGTCAGCGCCGAGGCGGCATCTTCGAGCATGACGCTTTCGGTGATTTCCAGCTCAAGACGCTGCGGCGCAATGCCTGTGCTATCCAGCACTGTTGCAACACGATCAACCAGATCACTGCGCTGAAACTCAACCGGAGAAAGGTTCACCGAAACCATCAGCTCATCGCCCCAGCTCAGGGCGTTAAGGCAGGCTTCACGCAGCACCCAGTCGCTAAGCTCCACGATCAGGCCGGTTTCCTCGGCCAATGGGATGAAACAGGCGGGGCTTAGCAAGTCGCGGAGCGGATGCTGCCAGCGCACCAGCGCCTCGGCACCGACAATGGTTTGCGAAGACGCATCGTAGCGCGGCTGGAAATCGAGGCGGAACTCGTGGCGGCGCAACGCCTGGCGCATGTCCATTTCGAGTTGCCGGCGCTCCATGATTCGCTCATTCATCGCCGGCTCGTAAAACCGGAACAGATTACGGCCACTGGACTTGGCTTCGTACAGCGCAATGTCGGCATAGCGCAGCAGGTCCTCCGCAGTCAGCCCGTCAAAGGGCGCCGAAACGATACCGATGCTGGCGCCTACGCTGACGTCGTTCGTGCCGATTCGTATGGGTTGGTTGATCTGCTCGATCAGCCGCAGGCATAGCCGCTCTGCTTGCTCCTGGGTGCGGCAGTCGGTGGCCACAACGATGAACTCGTCGCCGCCAAGCCTGGCCACCAGGTCTGTCTCTCGAGTGCCGCCGGTGAGGGCCTTTGCGACTTCGCGCAGTACCACATCGCCCGCAGCGTGACCAAAGGTATCGTTGACGGGCTTGAAACGGTCCAGATCCAAGGCGAGAAGAAACACAGGGTGGTCACCGCTCAGGCCTTCGCTCAAACGGGTGTTGAGGAAGTTATTCAAACGGTGACGATTGGCCAGTCCAGTCAGGGCATCGTGCTGGCTGATGTGCTCGATGCGCGCTTTGGCTTCGATTTCCTCGGTGATATCGCAGACTGTGCCTTGGTAACCCTGCAAATGGTCAGCAACTCGCACGGCGCGGGCGGAGAGTTGGCAATAGCGTGGGCTCTGGTGGTCGTCGCGCATTTCACACGGTATCGGTTTGCGACCGGCAGGGACCCCGCGATCGGCTGTGGCTGCCATCAGCTGTTTGTCGTATGTCAGCAAATCGGTAAGTGGCCGGCCGATCCAGGCGTGACAAGGCAAGCCGGTTACTTGCGTAAAACGCTCAGACAGATAGGTCAGCCTCTGCTCCGAATCCGTTTCCCAGATCCAATCCGAGGACGCCTCCGAAATATTTTTGAAGCGTTGCTCACTGACCCGCAGCGCCTGCTGGGCTTCATCGATCATATCCGCTGCATGGATCACACGCAGACGCAGCCAAAACATCAGCACAGCGACCAGCGTTCCGAGCAGCAGCAAAAGGGGTAGGAATTTCTGCAGCACCGTCCGACCCAATGCTTCGCTCTGCCAGTGCAACGTCATCGCAACGCCAATGTCCTCCTGCAGCGTCAGCGTGGGTCTTGGGCCGTTGGGAAAGGTGCCAACCGTGGCGGTCAGCCCGGTCAGATCGAACGCTTCGTCAATCACCTTTAGCTTTGGGCTGGTCAGCACGTCGACGTAGACGAGATAGGACAGGTGTTCGAAATCGTCGTATGAGCTGTCCGGCCGTATCACCGCGGCCGACACTACAGCCGGCATTCCCTTGACAGAGAAGTAGACCTGCGTGACCTCGTCCTGTGCAGAAGCGCGTCGCGCGCTGGCTAGCAAGGCGGCGAGGTCGCCCGCTATCCAGTCACTGGCTTCCACCTTGCTCAACGCGCCATCGACGATGCCATAGCGGGTCGATGCGTCAGGACCCAGAACGAAGACGCCGTTCAGGCCGTACGTCGAAAACAGCGACGGGCCGATGTTATCGCCGTCGAAGGCCCAGCCTACATCGACTTTGCCGCTCATATGCTTGTAGGCATCGTTCCAGAAGGCGTAGTCGGCCAGCGCGGTTCCGATCTTGTCTCGCCGGCTCTGCATTGCCTTGGCGGCGTCTGTTTCACTGTGCTGCACCTGATGATTGTCCAGCGCCATGCACAGATAGACCAGTGCGAGGCCGACGGTGATGAACAGCGCAGCGACCACGTAGATGAAGCCGAGTGACGCCCGGCGGGTCATGGCGGTGTAGCCTGCGGCTTCATTGGATACGCGAGTAGCGATGTTAGTGGTCATTGATGATTGGCCAGGCTCGACAGGTGTGCGCTAAATGAACGCTTGCAAGCGTTGTATCGGCTGAAGGCAGCCAGGCCGCTGCTCTGATTGAAGCATTCCGACAGGTGACTGATCGCTGCACCAACGCTCTGGCTCGTCTGGTCTTAGCTGGGCCGACAATGTCTGTCTGAAACAGGCAACAGAGTTGGGGGGCAAATGGGTCGACCTGAACCTCGATGCAGACAGGGTGCTGCTGGGCTCGGCATGAACCTGCTTGCTGGTTTGATCCCGGTTGGTTGCAGGCAGCAATCGCGGCATCTACGCGGCGGGGCCTGCGCGCTCTATCATGCCGCCGCCGACCATGCGTTTTCGATGCATCGGCGGGGAAACAAAGCCCGAGGGTGGATGGTCGAAGCGCGTAGATCTATGCCGAACGGCACCATCACTTTTGCATCAACACTCTCGGCAGAATCCAGGGTTCTGCCTGAATCGATTTACCGACCTTTCAAAGGAACGACCGATGAGCCTCGACCTCAACGCAGGACGCCTCCCGAACGAACATACTCTGACCAACATACCGCGACTGATTTCGCGGTATTACAGCGAGCGCCCGGACCCTTCTGATCCGGCGCAGCAGGTTGCATTCGGCACCTCTGGCCACCGCGGGACTTCGCTGAAAAACAGCTTCAATGAGTGGCACATACTGGCGACCACCCAGGCCATCTGTGATTACCGTCGTGAACAGGGCATCAACGGGCCGATCTTCGTCGGAATGGACACCCATGCGTTGTCCGAGCCGGCATTCGTCTCCGCGCTGGAAGTACTGGCCGCCAATGGTGTCGAGACGCGCATTGACGCGGGCTGCAGCGAAACCAGTGGCGAGCCGGGCTACACGCCGACGCCTGCTATTTCCAACGCCATCCTCGAATACAACGCCGTTCGCAGTAGCGGCCTGGCTGACGGCATCGTCATTACGCCATCGCACAATCCGCCTGCTGACGGCGGCTTCAAGTACAACCCCACCAACGGCGGCCCGGCTGACACGGGCGTGACCAAGTGGATCCAGGAGCGCGCCAATGCGTTACTGGTCGCGGGGCTCAAGGGCGTCCAGCGAATGGATTACGCCCAAGCGCTCAAAGCGCCCACTACTCAGCGTTTCGATTTTATCGACAGCTATGTCAGCGGCTTGGAGCAGGTGATCGATCTCGAAGCGATCCGTAATTCCGGGCTGAAGTTTGGCGTCGATCCGCTGGGCGGCGCGGGTGTGCACTACTGGACGCGCATCGCCGAGCGTTACAGCCTGCCGCTCGAAGTGCTCTCGACCCGCGTCGATCCCACCTTCCGCTTCATGCGCCTGGACTGGGACGGCAAGATCCGCATGGACTGCAGCTCACCGCATGCCATGGCTGGCCTGATCGAGAACAAGGACCGCTTCGACGTCTCCTTTGCCTGCGACACCGACCACGACCGCCACGGGATCGTCGCGCGCTCGGTGGGGCTGTTGAACCCCAATCACTACCTGGGCGTTGCCATCGAATACCTGTTCACGCATCGCCCCGAGTGGAACGCTGCGGCAGGCATCGGCAAGACCTTGGTGTCGTCTTCGATGATCGACCGTGTTGCCAAGGGCATCGACCGCAAGGTGGTCGAGGTGCCGGTGGGCTTTAAGTGGTTCGTCGACGGTTTGATGGACGGCAGTCTGGGCTTCGGCGGTGAGGAATCCGCTGGCGCGTCGTTCCTTCGCAAGCAGGGCGGCGCCTGGTCGACGGACAAGGATGGCCTGATCCTCGGCCTGCTGGCTGCGGAAATCACCGCAGTGACCGGCAAGGACCCAGGCGAGCGCTACCAGGCCCTGACCGAACGTTTCGGCGCTCCGGTCTATCAGCGTATCGATGCTCCTGCCAACCGTGAGCAAAAAGCCAAACTCGGCAAGCTCTCGGCGTCTCAGGTCACGGCGGGCGAACTGGCGGGTCAGCCCATCACCCAGATTCTCACCGAAGCTCCAGGCAACGGTGCCGCCATTGGCGGCCTCAAGGTCGTGACCGAAAACGGATGGTTTGCCGCGCGGCCGTCCGGTACCGAGGACGTCTACAAAATCTATGCGGAGAGTTTCGAGGGCGACGCTCACCTTAAGCGCATTCAGGAAGAGGCCAAGGCGCTGGTCGACAAGGTGCTGGCAGGATGAAAATTTCTGCACTGCCAGGGCGGCAAGGCGTTGCACAGGCTTGTTGATCGGAGCAGGCGATTTGCTTTGCGCGACTTGAACGCCAGCTCCTGGCAGCGGGGCCGTTTCCTAGCGAAGCAGCCTGAAGCACATCATCTTTGTTGGAGCATGACTCCCAGCTGAAGGTGTGAGCGCGTCCGGTGTAATGGCGGTGGATGCAATGAGGTTTGTCGTGCCACCGCACGTACGTTTAAGCTCACCCCGCCAAAATCGGGGTAGGTGCTTGTGTCGAATGAAGGCTGGATAATGCGCCCAGACCGTCTGGTCAGCGGGTCGCGGAGAGTGGCCGCGGCGTCGTCATTAGAGAGATAGTATTGCTTGAAAGACCCTACCAGAGAGGCGCTTGAGGCAGAGATAAAGCGCCTGCGCATGCTGCTCGAACAGGCAGGAACAGGCGCGAACAAACAGGCGTGGCCCAATCTCCATCAGCCGGCTGCTGTAATGATGCCCCTCGCGACAAGTGCGAGCAGTCCAGTGCACGTGCAAGGGCCTGCCGGAGAAACAGCCCCCAGCACAGGCGCGCGTGTCTGTGGCGACGCACGCCGACTTGCGGTGTTCAACAACCTCAATGAGTTGGCCATTATCCTGACCGACCCGGCCGGTATCGTTACCGACTGGAATGCAGGAGCCGAGCGGGTGATGGGGTGGCGAGCGGAAGAGATGATTGGCCAGAGCATCGAATGTATCTTCACGGCGACCGATCAAGCCACCCATCGGGCCAAACAGGAAATGGACGATGCCCTCCATCAGGGGCGGGTGACCAACGAGCGCTGGCATCTGCACAAGGATGGTCAGGAGGTCTGGATGTCGGAGGCGATGTCGCCGCTGTACGCCGATGATCGGAGCCATATCGGATACATGAAAGTCATCCAGGACCGCACCAGCGAACAGCTGGCGGGCCTCGCTATTGAAGAATCCCAACAACGCTATAGTCTGGCTGCTGAAGCTACCAATGACGCCATCTGGGATTGGGATCTGAGCAGCAATCAAGTGCTCTGGAACGAAGCGTTGGAACAGGCGTATGGCTACTCGCTAGCGGACGTCGATAACGCGGCAGAGTGGTGGATCGGACGCATCCATCCTGACGACCGCACACGGATTCATTCATCGATCTACGCCGTTATCGATGGAGGCGGCACCACTTGGACAGACGAGTACCGCTTTCTCCGTCAGGACGGCACATACGCCGAGGTAATCGATCGCGGACAGGTGATTCGCAACGCTGCAGGGCGGGCGGTGCGCATGATTGGGGCGATGCTTGATCTGACCCGCCTGCGCGCGGTAGAGATAGCGCTGCGTCAGAGCGAAGAGCGGTTCAGAACCATTCTGGAGACGATCGAAGCAGCGTTCGCTATCGTTCAGGTCAAGTTTGACGCGGATGATCAGCCCGTGGACTACATGTTCCTGGAGGCCAACCCCGCCTTCGAACGTCAGGCTGGTGTCGATCTGAGAGGCAAATGGGTTACTGAATTCGCCCCGGAGTTGGAGCAGTTCTGGTTTGAAACCTATGGCCATGTTGCCAAAACCGGGGAGCCTGCCAATTTCGAGAATTATGCTGAGGCGTTCGAGCGATGGTTCGATGTTCGGGCTGTTCGGGTAGGAAACCCCGCCGACCGCCAGATCGCGATTCTCTTTAGTGATGTCACACAAAGGCGAGCGGCCGAAGAGCGTCTACGCGTCAGTGAATCGCTGGCGCGGGAAAACGTTCAGCGCGTTCAGCTTGCCCTGGCGGCGGGCGCAATCATCGGCACTTGGAACTGGCATCTGCCCAACGACTGCTTCACCGTCGATGAGGGCTTCGCACATACCTTTGGCCTCGATCCGTCCTTAGGCCGTGAAGGTCTGAGCCTTGCGCAGGTCATTGCCACCGTGCACGCCGAGGACCGGGAGGGACTCAAAACTGCGATTGCGGAAGCAATCTCCCGCGGTGGTGCCTATGCCCATCAATACCAGGTTCGGCGGGCTGACGGCAGGTACTACTGGATAGAGGCGAATGGACGTGTCGATCATGCCCTGGACGGTACCCCTCAGAATTTCCCAGGCGTTCTGATTGATGTCGAGCACAAGCGCTCCATCGAGGCAGAGCGCGACCGGGCAACCGCAGCACTGAGATCGCTCAATGACACGTTGGAACAACGTGTGGCCGACCGGACTGCAGCACTGATGCAGGCCGAAGATAAGCTGCGCCAGTCGCAGAAGATGGAGGCAGTCGGACAGCTCACTGGCGGGCTCGCCCATGACTTCAACAACCTGCTCGCCGGTATAACGGGTGCATTGGAGCTGATGAGCCTGCGTTTGTCCCAGGGCCGTCTTGACGATATCGACCGCTACTTGGCGACCGCCCAGGGCGCTGCAAAACGCGCAGCCGGTGTGACCCACCGTCTTCTGGCGTTTTCGCGGCGGCAGACGCTCGATCCAAGGCCGATCGACGCAGATTTGCTGGTGGAGGGCATGACTGAGCTGATTCAGCGCACGGTCGGTCCGGGCATCCAGGTCAACACTGTCAGTGCTGATGACCTGTGGTCGGCATCCGTCGATGCCAGCCAGCTTGAGAGTGCCATCCTCAATCTCTGTCTCAACTCTCGTGATGCCATGCCGGACGGCGGACGGATCACCATCGAGACGGCCAACAGATGGCTCGAGGGCGAATCGGCTCGTGCCTACGATGTTCCTGAAGGCCAATATCTGTCATTGAGCGTTACCGACACCGGAACGGGCATGACGCCGGCAGTGATTACCAAGGCGTTTGAGCCCTTCTTCACCACCAAGCCGATCGGCCAGGGTACAGGCCTGGGGCTGTCGATGATCTATGGCTTTGCCAATCAGTCTGGCGGCCAGGTTCGTATTGACTCAGAGGTGGGACGCGGCACCCGGGTGTCGCTGTTTCTACCGCGCTACAGGGGTAAAGTCAGCGAGCCCGTAGTTGCTCCCACGTGCACTGATAGTGTCCTCGGCGAAGCCAGGGGAACCATTCTGATTGTCGATGACGAACCAACCGTGCGCTTGTTCCTCATGGATGTTCTGGGCGAACTTGGCTATACGCTGATTGAAGCGGCCGACAGCATTGGCGGCCTCAAGGTGCTGCAATCGGACGTCAACATCGATCTGCTCATCACCGACGTCGGCTTGCCGGGCGGCATGAATGGACGGCAGATGGCCGATGCGGGCCGGGAAGTCCGTAGCGACCTGAAGACTTTGTTCATCACCGGTTACGCAGAGAGCGCAGCCCTTGGGTATCAAACCCTTGGACCCGGGATGCAGGTACTGACGAAGCCCTTTGCTATCGACACCCTTGCCACACGCGTCCAGGAAATGCTGGCTTTAGGAATCACGGAACGTCGCTAAGCCACGCCTCGGGCTGTCCTGACCAAACATGGCCAGCCGCACCATCCTGAAGTTGTGTGCCCGGCGGTAAACGGCATCACTTGTTTGGTCAATCGGGTTAGCGGCGTTATGCGGAGCGGACGGGCACGCATGGGTCCAGTCATCCGGACATATCGTCATGAAGGCAGTACGTCGAAATGGGCATGTACACAAATCTGTACATTGACGTGATTCGCCGTTGTCCCGTCGTTCGTCCACTCACCTCGGTTTGGCAGCTGGACGTCAGCGAATCCAGGGCCTGGGAGCCATTTCTGCAGGCCGCGCTTGGATTGGCATGGCTTTCGCTCTGACAAAGTCTCCCTTTGCTCGTTGAAGCTGATGCATCCGAGTGAGGTGACAAGAACAACAAGGAAAACCGCAGATGACCCTTCTTTTCGTTTTGGCCGTTGTGCCAGTCACTCGTCCAGCACCTTGCCTGTCAGAGTATCCCTCATGGTCTGTGAATGCCGCTTTGCTGGCAATCAAAGCGTTGTTTTTGGCGGCGCTGTTCCAGTTGCGCAACCCAATCGGAGCACGCCATGACGCTCAACGCTAAGACTGCTCTGGTGACGGGTTCGACCAGTGGTATCGGCCTGGGCATTGCCTGCAAGTTGGCCGAGGCCGGCGCGGACGTGATGCTCAACGGCTTCGGCGATGTTGATGCCGCCATTGAGCGCGTCTCGGCATACGGCACGCGAGTGCTGCACCATCCTGCCGACGTATCCGATGTGGATCAGATCGCCGATTTGGTCAGCCGGACGGAGCGCGACCTCGGTTCGGTCGATGTGCTGGTCAACAATGCCGGCATCCAGCATGTCGCGCCCATCGAGTCGTTTCCAGTCGAGCGCTGGGACACCATCATTGCCATCAATCTGACCTCGGCATTTCACACCATGCGTCTCGCCTTGCCGGGCATGCGCGAGCGCAACTGGGGGCGGATCATCAACATCGCCTCGGTTCATGGCCTGGTGGCCTCGGTGCAGAAGGCTGCTTACGTGGCCGCCAAGCACGGTCTGGTCGGGCTGACCAAAACCGTGGCGTTGGAAACAGCTACCACCGGCATTACCTGTAACGCGCTTTGTCCTGGCTGGGTATTGACGCCGCTGGTGCAGCAGCAGATCGATAGCAAGGCCCAGGCCCACGGCGACCAGAGTCAGGCGACCCGTGAGCTGCTGATGGAAAAACAGCCGTCGCTGGATTTCGTGACGCCGGAACAGTTGGGCGAGCTGGCCGTTTTCCTGTGCAGCGATGCTGCTCGCCAGGTCCGCGGGGTTGCGTGGAATGTCGACGGCGGCTGGCTGGCGCAATAGTCATTCGGGCCATCCATGGCCGCAGCGGGTGTGTCGTCTGCGGCTACCGGTGGCAAAACAGTTTGTTATTGCCCTGCCGATGGCGGGTTGCGACGGAGATGAACTAACGCGATGCGTTTACCGGCCCGACTCTGTCTTTCCTCGATCGCGAATGGCACGAACCCGAGCTTCGGATAGAGCAGTAGGCCCGCTGTGTTCAGGTTGAAACAGGAGATCTGCACCTGGGCGGCCGCAAATTTCGAAAAGGCAACCGCGCAAAGGTGGTCGACGAGGAACCCTGCAGCCCCGAACCTGCGCGCGCTTGGCGCAACGATAACGTTCCCGATTGAACAAACCCCACCCTGATCCCACCGGTAGAAGTTCGCGAATGCTACGGGCCGGCCTGATTGGACGACGACGGACGACTCGGCGCGTTGAGCGATCGCCTCGAGCAGTTGGTCCTCAGTGAGTGGGTAATGAGCTTTTGGAAAGCAATAGAAGAGTTCGGCTTCGTCCTGCGGCCATTCACAGATAGCCGGCAGATCTTCGTGGCAAACCGGGCGAATCGTAAATGTCATTCTTTGCGCATCCTGCGACAGTCAACGGTTCGTTACGTTAACGACGGACATCAGCCGCAGCAAGGTACCCACCATTGCTGTCCGAACTTCTAGCTGTCGCGCTACCGTTCGCTCAGTCCATGTAACTGCAACTTCGAATACAGACTGGCTCGGGATATACCTAGCTCCGTCGCGGCTCGGCGGCGGTTGCCTTTGCAGGCGAGCAGGGCGGTCTGTAAGGCACGACGTTCGGCCTGGGCGATGCTGTCTGCGAGACGTTGCAATGGTGCGTTGGGTTCCGGTGCCGGTTCAGCAAGCATCGGTTCACTGGGCGTGACAGCAGCCTGCGGCGCGGCTGCGGTTTTAGCGTCCACCAGCGGAAGGAAATGGCGCGCTTCCAGCGGTGTGCCATCCGCGCTCAACTGGGCGCGTTCCAGCAGGTTGCCCAATTCGCGCACGTTGCCGCGCCAGGGCTGGGTGCAGAGCAATGCAATGGCGCTCGGCGCAAGTTCCATGGGTGCCTGGCCGGAGCGGTTGGCTATGTCATCGAGCAGGTGTTCGATCACGGCCGGTATGTCAGCGGCACGGTCGCGCAGCGGTGGCACCTGCAGCGCCAGCACGTTGAGTCGGTAGTAGAGGTCATCGCGAAACTCGCCGGCGGCGACCTTGGCTTCCAGGTCGATATGCGTGGCGGCGATCACCCGCACGTTCAGTGGCTTGACCTGATTGGAGCCCAGCGGCTCGATTTCCTGCTCCTGCAGCACGCGCAACAGCTTGGCTTGCAGGGCCAGCGGCAGGTCGCCGATTTCGTCGAGAAAAAGCGTGCCCCCGTTGGCCACTTCGAACTTGCCGATGCGCGCCTTGCGATCAGCACCGGTAAAGGCACCGGGTGCGGTGCCGAACAACTCGGCTTCGACGAGCGTCTCTGGAATCGCCGCGACGTTGACGGCAACGAAAGGCCCATTGGCGCGCGGCGACAGGTTATGGATGCCCTGAGCCAGCAGCTCCTTGCCTGTGCCGGTCTCGCCGCGGATCAGCACGGTGGCGTCCAGCTGGGCGGCACGGCGGGCCTGGCGTTTCACTTCGCTCGCCGCCGGACTGGTGCCGATAAAGCCTGCAATGGTGTAGCGCGCCCGGCGAGCCTTGGCCAGTTCGTTCTGGGTCGCGACCAGCTGCGTCTGCAGCGTGGTGAACTTCGACATCAACGGCTTGAGGTGCCGTGCCCGGTCGAACAGCACGAAGCCCAGCGCGCCGACCAGGGTGCCGTCCTCGTCCCGAAGTGGAATACGCGTGACGACAAAATGCTCGCTGCCGAAGGCCATCAGGTCGAGCATGCTCGGCTGACCGCTCTCTACCACTTCGCGCAAACGGCTGGCGGGCAGCACTTCTTCGATTTCCTTGCCGAGAACACTGCGCGGGTCGCTGATGCCGATCTTTTCCGCGTATTTGTCATTGATCCAGACAATGCGCGCCTGGCGATTGACCGCAATGGTGCCTTCGCACTGGGCATTGAGGTGGTCGAACAACAGCGGCATGGCGACCGCCCGGAAGCGTTCGGGAGATACGCCGATGGTCAGGCCGTTGAGGTCAAGGTCGTTGCGGGCGATTGCCATGGGTTCGAGCAGTCCGGTGAGGTTCGGCCGATTATGGAAGGCACCGGCTGCCATGGGCAAGGCAGCCGGTCCGGGCTCAGAGTCCGTACACCTCGTTGGGCAGCCAGGTGGCCAACGGTGCAAAGAAGAACACCAAAGCCAGGCCGAGCAGCTGAATCAGAATGTAGGGCATAACGCCGAGATAGACATCCCGCGTCGTGACTTCCGGCGGGCAGACACCCTTGATGTAGAACAACGCGAAGCCCACCGGCGGGGTAAGAAAGGAGGTCTGCAGGCACAGCGCGAAGAGCACCGCAAACCACAGCGGATCGACGCCCATGGAAAACAGCACCGGCGCCACCAGCGGCAGGATGATCAGAGTGATCTCGACCCAGTCCAGGAAAAAGCCCAGCAGGAAGGTGATGAACAGGACAGTCAGCAATACGCCGGTCTGGCCGAACGGCAAACCCGTGAGTGCGGCACGGATCACGTCGTCACCGCCCAGGCCGCGCAGCACCGCGGCGAACACCGTGGCACCGATGAAGATGCCAAAGATAAATGCCGAGGTGCGGCTGGTCTGGTAGAGCGCTTCCTTCAACACCGCCATATTCAACTTGCGGCTGAGGGCCGCCATCAGCACCGCACCAAACGCACCGACCGCAGACGCTTCGGTCGTCGTAGCGATACCGAAAAAGATTGAGCCCAGCACGGCCAGAATCAGGACGAAGGGTGGCACCACCGCCCAGAACACATTGATCAGCGCCTTTGCATCAAGCTTCTGGCGGTTGGCCGGAGCAGGCGCAAAGTCCTTCTTCAGCCACGACACCACGACGATATAGAGGATGTACATCAGCGCCAGCATCATCCCGGGCACCAGAGCACCCATGAACAGCTTGCCCACCGAGGCTTCGGAGGTGCCGAGCCGGTCGGCCATCAAGACCAGCATGATGCTTGGCGGAATCAGAATACCCAGGGTGCCGACCGAACAGGCGGTGCCGACGGCGAGACTCTTGTTGTATTTGGCCTGCAGCATCGGCCCAATCGAGAGCATGCCCAGAAGGGCCACCGAAGCGCCGACGATACCGGTGGATGCGGCCAGCAAGATGCCCACCAGCACTACCGTGACGGCGTAGCCACCACGCAACGGACCGAGTACCCGAACGAGGCTGTGCATCAGTCGCTCGGCGATGCCGGAGCGGTCAAGCATGATGCCCATGAAGATGAACAACGGCAGAGCGACCATCAGCTCATTGGCGACGATGCCGTAGATACGTGCGTCCAGTACCCCGATGGTGCCATCCCAGGTGAACCAGAGATCGGCGTCGAAGTGCTCGACCATTACGTGGCCGAGCACGGCGAACAGCAGCCCGATGCCGGCCAGCGACCAGGCAACGGGGAAGCCAAGCAGCAGCAGCCCCATGAAGGTGGCAAACATGCTGATGACGAGAATTTCTTCCAGACCCATGATTACGGCTACTCCATCAGGGCTGCGAATGGCCGCGGTCGCGGTCATGCGTCGAGGCTATAAAGGCCCGCGGGAAATTGAATAGCAGCGTGCTGCAACGTGTGGCCCGTGAAAGCAGTGCCAGTGCCACCAGCGTCAGGCCGATGGGCAATACGCTTTTGAAGATGAAACGATGCGGCAGGCCGCTTGGCGCCTGCGAGCGCTCGTCATAGATGAACGCCTGATAGGCGAAGGGCACCAGTGCGTCGACCATCAACACCACGATCGGTAATGCCAAGACCAGGATCGACAGCAGCTCGATAATGGCCTGGCTGCGCAGCGTGAATTTCTCACGCAGTACATCGACGCGCACATGGTCGTCACGCACCACCGCGTATGCCAGGGCGAGCATCAAGGCTGCACCGAACAGGTGCCAGGACAATTCTTCCAACGCAATCGAGCCGCGAGACAGCACGAAGCGGCTGAATACGTTGGTCAGCACGACCGCCAGAACCAGTAACCAGATCCATGCGCTGGCTTCGCCAATGGCGACCAGCGCTCTGTCCAGCCACCAGGACAGTTTGTTGTGAGGCAGTGCATCCGCTTGAACGGCGGGCACGGCTTCGTCAGGGGAAACGGGATGAGCGGACACGGCCACCTCGGAGATCCGAATCAGGAGAAAGCACGGCGCGAACCGTGCGCTAGCGACCTGTCAGGTCGGCAAGATTCTTCACCTGCTGTGCTAAGAATGCGTGACTGCGCTTCGGCAGTTGCCGACCGACCGCAGAGACCTCAGCGCAGCAGGATCCAAACGTAGATGACAGGCCAACCCTAGCGGGTACTAGGCTTTGCTGAGTGGATCACTCGTACTTGTAGTAATCGCGCGGCAAGTAGCCTTTGCCGTGCCAGATCGAGTGATGCTTCATGAAGTCGCGCTGGCTGCTCAGAACGCGGTTGAACATCTCGTCCTTGGCGGCGATTTCGTCCAGCACTTCATTGGTTACGCGCTCCAGCTCCCTCAGCACTTCTTCAGGCAGCACCTGGGCCTTCACGCCCTGCTTTTCGTACTCGCGCAAGGCGGTCGGCTGGGCCCACTCGCTCTCGGCAAAGCCTTTGAGGGTGGCTGACTCGCAACCCATCTCGATCAAGGCGCGGCTCTGTGGCTCCAGCTTGTCCCAGACGTCCTTGTTGACCAGCAGGTGCGAGGTGGTCAGCGTCTGGTGCCAGCCCGGCATGATGTAGTTCTTGATGATCTGATCGAGGCCCAGCATTTTGTCGATTGCAGGTTGCGAGAACTCGGTGGCGTCGATGGTCTTGCGTTCAAGCGCCTGGTAGATCTCGCCGCCGGGGATCATGGTCACCGAGGCGCCGAGTTTCTCCAGTACCTTGCCGCCGATGCCGGCAAAGCGGATGCGAAGGCCATCGAAGTCTTCCAGCTTCTCGATTGGCTGGGCAAACCAGCCAGCACCCTCAGGACCGATGATGCTGCAGAGCATCGGGTGGATGTTGCGCTCGGCATAGATCTCTTCCAGCAGTTTCTTGCCATCGCCCTCGTAGTACCACGCCAGATAGGCTGGCGGTTCCATATTGAACGGCGCGCCGGAATACAGGGGTAGCGAGGCGATGGTGCCTTGGTCGTAACCGATCCAGGTATAGCCAGCCGGGTACTTGCCGTTGCTGACCGCATCCATGATTTCGAAGGGTGGCACCAGTTCGCCGGGCTCGTAATAGCGCAGCTGGATATCGCCGCCGGAAATGGCTTTGAGGGACTCTGAGAGATGCTTGATGGGTGTGGTCAGACCGACCAGGTGAGAGGGAAAGGCCAGCGGAACTTGCCAGCGAATCTTCTCGGCAGCCATGACGTCAGCGCTGATCAGGCTGGCGCTGAGAAGGGTAGTAGCACCGATGGCGCAGGCGAGTCGGGACAGCTTTTTGGATATCGACATTGCAGGTTTCCTTCTTTTTTTTGTTTTGGTAACCAGAGGCGCAGGCCGGCGTTCAGTTGGCCGGAAAGCGAGACGAGGCAGCACTGAATTTTCGTCTCGCCAGGTGTTCTGGCGTCTTGCCTTTATTACTTAGCAGGTTCTGTGCCTGACTGTGGGAAAACCTGATAACCCACGGGCCAGAGGCTTCTCGGCGTTCAGCCAACTTTGCGTGTGTCCAACTGGCCGGACATTCATCTGAGCCGACCGGCGAGCTGTCCAAAATGCTGGACTGGTGTCTATTTATCTGGACTGTGCAGCCGCTTAGCCAGCAGCAAGTGTGGCGTTACGGGCGCTGCGATCTTTCCTTCATGGTGCCTTTCGCTGAAGCGCGGGCCGGACTCAGCCCACGTCCTTTTCCACGGTCGCCTTCAGCGCTGTGAGGCAACGTTCTTCGGCGGTATCGAGTTCCAGCTGCATCTGCTGAATATCAAGCAACTGCTGTTCGAGCTGCTGGCGGCGTTCGGCAATCATGCCAAGCATGATGTTCAGCTGTTTCTGGTTGCCGGCCTTGGGGTCGTAGAGTTCGATCAGGGTCTTGCATTCGGCGAGCGAGAAGCCGATGCGCTTGCCACGCAGGATGAGCTTCAAGGCAACACGGTCCTTGGGGGTGTAGATACGCTCCTGGCCGCGCCGCTTCGGCGAGAGCATGCCTTGTTCTTCATAGAAGCGTATGGCGCGGGTGGTGATATCGAGCTCGTTGGCCAAATCGGAAATGCTGTACGTCTGCTTTGCCATGAAAGTATCCAGTTTTGCCTATCCACCCACGGCTCACGTAGAGCCGGGCGCGTTTACTACGGTTTGAAAGCGAGTCAAGGCTACACGCTGCGTTGGCCCGATGCACAGTGGCGTCGGGCCATATCGCGCCACTCATTGCTGGATCGAACAACCAGTGGCGTCTTGCAGCTCCTCGAAGCTCACCCCGTCGGCCAGCTCTACCAGCTTCAGGCCTTGCTCCGTCACGTCAAGCACGCCCAGATCGGTGATGATCCGGTTGACGACGCCGACGCCGGTCAGCGGCAGGTCGCATTGCTTGATGATCTTGTGCGCGCCCTTGGCGGTGTGTTCCATCAAGACGACCACGCGCTTGACCCCCGCCACCAGATCCATCGCGCCGCCCATGCCCTTGACCATCTTGCCGGGGATCATCCAGTTCGCCAGGTCGCCTTTCTCCGAGACCTGCATGGCGCCAAGGATGGCCAGATTGATATGACCCCCTCGGATCATGCCGAAGCTCATGGCGTTATCGAAAAACGCGCTGCCGGGCAGGGCGGTGACGGTCTGCTTGCCGGCGTTGATCAGGTCCGGGTCGATCTCGTCTTCGGTAGGGAAGGGTCCGATGCCGAGCAGGCCATTCTCACTCTGCAGCCAGACGTCCATCCCTTCGGGAATGTAGTTGGCGACGAGAGTCGGCAAGCCGATGCCCAGGTTGACGTAGAAACCGTCCTGCAGCTCCTGCGCGGCGCGCAGCGCCATCTGTTCGCGTGTCCAGGCCATGATCAGCTCCTCACCGTACGTTTTTCGATGCGCTTCTCGGCGTTCGGGTTATGGATGATGCGCTGCACGTAGATGCCGGGCAGGTGAATCTGGTCGGCGTCCAGCTCGCCGGTTTCGACCAGATGATCGACCTCCACCACACACACCTTGCCGGCCATGGCGGCGAGCGGGTTGAAGTTGCGCGCGGTCTTGTTGAAAACCAGGTTGCCGGCCTTGTCCGCCTTGTAGGCCTTGACCAGCGATACATCGGCGGGCAGCGACTCTTCCATCACGTACCACTCGCCGTTGAACTGGCGGGTTTCCTTGCCTTCGGCGATCAGCGTGCCGTAACCGGTACGGGTATAGAAGGCGGGTATGCCGGAGCCCGCGGCGCGCAGTTTCTCGGCCAGGGTGCCTTGTGGCGTGAATTCGAGTTCCAGCTCGCCGGCCAGGTATTGCCGCTCGAACTCCTTGTTCTCGCCGACGTAGGAGGAAATCATCTTGCGCACCTGGCGCGTCTCGAGCAGCAGGCCAAGGCCAAAGCCGTCGACACCGGCGTTGTTGCTGATCAGGGTAAGGTCTTTCTTGCCCGTGTCGCGCAGCGCCTCGATCAGCGCTTCGGGAATGCCGCACAGGCCGAAACCGCCAACGGCAAGTGTCATGCCGTCTTCGACCAGACCGTCGAGTGCCTGCTGGGCGTTGGGGTAGATCTTGTTCATGGAGGCCTCTTGTTATTTGAGTGGCGGCGATGGCGTTGGGTTATTGCGCGGCCAGACGCGCCCGAGCGACCCGCGATCCGGTGGGGCGCCCCAGTACATCACTGATGCGTTGCCCTGCGGCGATCAGCATGTCCAGGTCAATCCCGGTCTCGATACCCAGGCCGTTAAGCATGTAGAGCACGTCTTCGCTGGCGACGTTGCCACTTGCGCCCTTGGCGTAGGGGCAGCCGCCGAGTCCGGCGACCGAACTGTCGAAGGTACAGACCCCCTCTTGCAGGCTGGCGTAGATGTTCGCCAGCGCCTGACCATAGGTGTCGTGAAAGTGACCGGCGAGCTTGTCTCGCGGAACCTCGCGACTGACCGCCTCGATCAGCTGACGGGTTTTGCCCGGTGTGCCGGAACCGATGGTGTCGCCCAGCGAAACCTCATAGCAGCCCATGGCGAACAGCTCGTGCGCCACATGCGCGACGCGCTTGGGGTCCACTTCGCCTTCGTAAGGGCAGCCCAACACGCAAGAGACGTAGCCGCGTACCTGAATGCCGTTCTCGCGCGCTGCAGTCATCAACGGAGCGAAGCGCGCCAGGCTTTCGTCGATTGAGCAGTTGATGTTCTTTTGCGAGAAGGCTTCCGAGGCGGCGCCAAACACAGCCACTTCACTGACGCCGGCTTCGATGGCTGCTTCGAGTCCTTTCAAATTGGGCGTCAGCGCGGCGTATGTGACGCCGGGCTTCTGCTTGATCTGCGCGAACACTTCGGCAGAGCCCGCCATCTGCGGCACCCATTTGGGCGAGACGAAGCTGCCCACCTCGACATAGTGCAGCCCCGCGCTGGTGAGGTCGTCGACCAGGCGAACCTTGTCAGCAACGCTGATGGGCTGCTTTTCGTTCTGCAGGCCGTCGCGGGGGCCGACTTCCACAAGGCGTACCCGACGCGGCATTTCAGTGGTTGGAGTCATTGGTTGTCCTCATGAACAAGTTCGAGCGCCGAGTGGTGAAAGCCGATGACCGGCAGGTCATAGCAAGACTCTGCGGCTCAAGTTATCAACAGCATGGCAGATAAAACTGGAAGCCCCGCCTCTTGCTGGCGCCACCACGTTTGAGAACCGCCATGCTACGCAAATTGAAAATCTCCCATCGCACGCTGCTGTTCTTTGCGCTTGTAGCCGTGCTGCTGGCCGCGCTTGGGTTGTTCAGCCTGATGCAGATGGCAGCGATACGTGCCGCGGGCAGCGAGATCGATTCTGATTGGATGCCAAGCCAGGCGGCCGCTGACGATATGGCGCTTCATCTTGCTCACGTGCGTATCGAATCCATGCGGCAGTTGGCCTTCCATGACGCCGAAACGCTTCGCAAGAGTGACGAGCAGATCTCTGCGGCAATGAACGAGCTCAGCCAGCTGATGGCTCGTTACGAGGGGCATATATCCAATCCTGATGAGGCTCGCGTGTTCGGTGTCGTCAAGAATGCATACGCCAACTATCCCCAAGCGCTTCAGGAGCGCCAGCGCGTGCTTGCCGCCTACCCGAGTGAGGACAGGGCTGCCGCGGTGAGCGCGCGGGTTAGCGAGCTGAGTCACCAGTTCGAGCAGGCTTTGTTGGAACTCCGGTCGTTTAACGAGGAGGGCGCCCATCAGGCTGTCGAGGCGGCCACGTCCGTTTACCGGAACGCGCAGAGGGTGATTGCCTCGGTGATCCTGGTTGCGTTGGTCTCGACTGTTGCGTTGGCGCTGCTGCTGACCGCCAGCATCGTGCGGCCCATGCGTCGCGCTGTCGCCGTTTCGAATCAGATCGCCAAAGGCGATCTCACCCATGAGGTTCATGTAAATGGTAACGACGAAGCCACTGAGCTGCTGACCTCGCTGAGCGAGATGCAGGTCAACCTGCGCAGCATCATCGGGCAGATCAACGAGTCGGCCCAGGTGCTGACGGCTTCGGCCGAAGAAATGAGCGCTGTCATGCTGGATAGCACCGAGGGCTTGCAGCGGCAGAACGATCAGATCGAGCAGGCTGCCACGGCGGTGAATGAGATGACGTGTGCGGTCGAAGAGGTGGCTAGCAATGCTGTCTCCACCTCCGAGGCGTCGCGAGCCTCCAGCGAGTCGGCTCAGCAGGGGCGTATGCAGCTCGAAGACGCCATCGCGTCGATCCAGGCGCTGGCGGACGATGTTGTCAGCGCCTCGGCCCGTGCCGGTGAGCTGGCTAATCAGACCCACAACATCACCCGTGTGCTGGATGTTATTCGCGCTGTGGCCGAGCAAACCAATCTGCTGGCCCTGAATGCTGCCATCGAGGCAGCGCGAGCCGGAGATGCCGGCCGTGGCTTCGCCGTTGTGGCGGATGAAGTGCGAGCGTTGGCGAAACGTACCGGTGAGTCGACCCGAGAAATCGAGTCGATGCTTAGCAGCATTCAGCAAGGCACCGGACTGACCGTCGAAGCGCTGCAACAAGGCGCCTCGCGTGCGCGGACCACGCTGGACAAGGCCGAAGCGGCTGGCGTTGCCTTGGTGCAAATTGCCGAGACGGTAGCTGGAATCAACGAGCGCAATCTGGTTATCGCCAGTGCGTCGGAGGAGCAAGCGCAAGTGGCCCGCGAGATTGATCGCAACCTGGTCAGTATTCGTGATCTGTCGGTGCAGACTTCCGCTGGCGCGCAGCAAACCAGTGTGGCGACTCAGGAGCTGTCGCGCCTGGCTGTGGATCTGAATGGACTGGTGCGTCGTTTCCGGATGTAGCCGCTGCGCTGTGACTGCGCAGCTCCCGGAGCGTGAAGGGCGATTTATTGCTCGTCCGCGAGAGCGGCGACCTCTCGGGTAGCTGCCTTCGCAAGCAGGCTCGCTTCTACAACTGCCGTTCTGAGCGGCCGGTCCTACGCCGCCAGCGCCTGGCGAGGCCGGCAGAGCCTGCCCGATTGCCCGGCCTGCGGCGGCTATCATCACTCAAGCTCTACCAAAGTGGTGCCTTCACTGATCATCTCGCCTTCAGTGCAGTAGACGGCTTTCACCACGCCCGCTTCGGCGGCTCGGATGCTGTGCTCCATCTTCATCGCTTCCAGCACGACCAGTGTGGTGCCAGCCTCGACGGTCTGCCCGGCCTCGACCAGTACGCGAACAATGCTGCCATTCATGGGGGCGGTGAGGCCGCCGTGATGTTGGTGGCTGGCCTCGACTTCAGCGATGGGATCGAACGCGGTGACCGCCTGCAACTCGCCATTCCATTCAAGGTAAAGCGTTTCGTCCTTTCGGATGGTCTTTGGCTGACGGCTGGCTTGCGAGGCGGCCAACTCGCTTCTGGCACTGGCGGTATCGATGCGCACCAGTCGGCTTTCACCGTTGCATTGCAGGTGCACGCCGATCCGCGCCGGCATACCGAAGCGCAGGCCATCGCGCTTTGCCCAAGGCGAATGAAGGTCGTCCTCACGAATTTTCGCCGGCTCGGTCTGCACGAATAGCCCGGCGGCCAGCTGCCAGAATGCGCCGGGCAGTTCGCCGGGTGCGCGCATCAGCTCGGTTTCGTGGCGCGGGATGAAGCCGGTGTCCAGCGCTGCCGCTGCGAAAGCCGGATGCCCGATTACGCGACGCAGAAAAGCAAGGTTGGTGCGCACACCGCCAACGCAGGTCTCATCCAGCATCGCCAGCAAACGCAGGCGCGCTTCTTCACGGTTTTCCCCCCAGGCGATGAGTTTGCCGAGCATCGGGTCGTAGAAGGGTGACACCTGGTCTCCTTCGGCTACGCCGCTGTCGACGCGTCGGCCCGGTCCAGCAGCGGATTCGCGGTAAAGGTCCAAGGTGCCGGTGGCAGGAAGGAAATCATTGTCGGGGTCTTCGGCATACAGCCGCACTTCGATGGCGTGACCGTTGAGCGGCACCTGATCCTGTGTGATCGGCAGCGGCTCGCCACGCGCGACACGGATCTGCCAGGCCACCAGATCGAGGCCGGTGATGGCTTCGGTGACAGGGTGCTCGACTTGCAGGCGGGTGTTCATTTCCATAAAGAAGAACTCGCCACGAGCATCGAGCAAGAACTCGACCGTTCCGGCGCCGACGTAGCCGATGGCCTGCGCGGCCTTGACCGCGGCTTCGCCCATTGCCCGCCGCAGTTCGGCCGATAGGCCGGGGGCTGGCGCTTCCTCGACGACCTTCTGGTGGCGGCGCTGGATCGAACAATCCCGCTCATTGAGATAGAGGCAGTGGCCGTGCTGATCGGCGAATACCTGGATCTCGACGTGACGGGGCTTGAGGACGTATTTCTCGACCAGCATGCGCGAGTCGCCGAACGATGACTGCGCCTCGCGCTGGGCCGATTGCAGCGCCTCGGCCAGATCCGCTTCGCGCTCGACCACCTTCATGCCTTTGCCGCCACCGCCTGCGGTGGCCTTGAGCAAGACCGGGTAGCCGATCTTTTCTGCAGCGACGCGGAAGGTTTCCACGTCTTGAGCTTCGCCGTGATAGCCGGGCACCAGTGGTACACCGGCTTTTTCCATCAGTGCCTTGGCCGCCGATTTGCTGCCCATGGCATCAATGGCCGAGGCGGGCGGGCCAAGAAAGATCAGGCCGGCATCCTCGATGGCGCGAGCGAAGTCAGCATTTTCGGAAAGGAAGCCGTAGCCAGGATGGATCGCCTGCGCGCCGCTGGCCTTGGCGGCGGCGATCAACTTGTCGATCAGCAGGTAACTGTCGGCTGGCTTGGCGCCGCCGAGGTCAACGCGAATGTCGGCTTCGCGTGCATGCCGGGCATCACGGTCGATGGCGCTGTGCACGGCGACGGTGGTCAGGCCCATGGCCTTGGCGGTACGCATCACGCGGCAGGCGATTTCGCCCCGGTTTGCGACCAGCAGGGTAGTTATCATTGTTCTGGCTCCTGCGTCCAATTGGGTGTGCGCTTTTCGAGAAAGGCGTTGAGGCCTTCCTGTCCTTCGGGGCTGACCCGTATGCGCGCAATGGCATTTTCGGTGTAGCGGCGTAGCGCCGGGCTCAGCGAGATGCTGGCGGCTTCGCGTAAGAGATCCTTGCTGGCTCGCATGGCCTGCGGGCTGTTGAGCAACAGGTTGTCGAGCCAGCCGTGCAAGGCGTCGCCCAGTTCGGTGGCGGCGTAAGTCTCAGACAACAGGCCGAGGTCGCGGGCGCGCTCGCCACTGAAGCGTTCACCGGTCATGGCGTAGCGGCGAGTGGCGCGCTCACCCATAGCCTTGACCACGAAGGGGCTGATCACCGCGGGTGCAAGACCGATGCGCACCTCAGAGAGAGAAAACAGGGCGTCATGGGCACCGATGGCCATGTCGCAGCAGGCCACCAGCCCGACTGCACCGCCGAAGGCTGCGCCTTGTACCACCGCCAGCGTCGGCAGTTTGAGGTGGTAGAGGCTGTACATCAGTTCGGCCAGTTCGCGGGCGTCGGTGAGGTTGGCATCGAAATCCAACTTCGCCGATTGTTGCATCCAGGCCAGATCCGCCCCGGCCGAGAAATGCTTGCCACGGCCGCGCAGTAGCAGGAAGCGCAGGCTCTTGTCTGCCTGCACCGTGTCGATGGCCTGTACCAGCTCGCGGATCATTTCGGCATTGAAGGCGTTGTTCTTTTCCGGCCGGTTGAGCCACAGAGTGGCGAAGCCGCGCGCGTCTTTGTCTAATTCGATGGTCTGAAAATCGGTCATCTGCTTCTCCTGTACGCGCCAGCCAGCGGTCTGTACTACCGCTCTGTCGCAGGTCTTACATCCGGAAGACGCCGAACCGGGTCGGTTCGATCGGTGCGTTGAGACTCGCCGAGATTGCCAGCCCCAGCAGGTCGCGCGTCTGTGCCGGATCAATAACACCGTCATCCCACAGTCGCGCGCTGGAGTAGTAGGGGTGCCCCTGGTGCTCGTATTGCTCGAGAATCGGCTGTTTGAGCTGCGCCTCGTCTTGCTCTGAGAAGGTCTGTCCGCTGCGCTCGGCCTGCTCTCGCTTGACCTGCACCAATACCCCCGCAGCCTGCTCGCCACCCATCACGCCGATACGGGCGTTGGGCCACATCCACAGGAAGCGCGGGTCGTAGGCACGGCCGCACATGCCGTAGTTGCCTGCACCGAAGCTGCCGCCGATGACCACGGTGAATTTCGGCACCTGCGCGCAGGCGACCGCTGTGACCAGCTTGGCGCCGTGCTTGGCAATGCCGCCGGTTTCGTATTTCTGCCCGACCATGAAGCCGGTGATGTTCTGCAGGAACAGCAGCGGGATGCCGCGCTGGCAGGCCAGTTCGATAAAGTGAGCACCTTTCTGCGCGGCTTCGGCGAAGAGAATCCCGTTGTTCGCCAGGATCGCGATCGGGTAGCCGTGCAGCGTGGCAAAGCCGCAGACCAGTGTGGTCCCGAACAGCGCCTTGAACTCATCGAACTCGCTGCCGTCGACGAGCCGCGCGATGACCTCGCGCACGTCGTAGGGCTGCTTGGATTGTGCGGGGATCACGCCGTAAAGCTCATCGGCGGCATACAGCGGCGCACGTGGTTGGCGCGGCTGCACCTGGCCAAGCTTTTTCCAGTTCAGGTTGGCGACGCAGCGCCGGGCGATGGCCAGCGCGTGCTCATCGCTCTCAGCGTAGTGGTCGGCCACGCCGGAGGTTTTGCAGTGCACATCGGCGCCGCCCAGATCTTCAGCGGTCACCACTTCGCCGGTCGCGGCTTTAACCAACGGCGGGCCGGCAAGAAAGATCGTCGCCTGGTTACGCACCATGATGGTTTCGTCGGCCATCGCCGGTACATAAGCGCCACCGGCGGTACAGGAGCCCATCACCACGGCAATCTGCGGAATGCCCACGGCGCTCATGTTTGCCTGGTTGAAGAAAATTCGACCGAAGTGTTCGCGGTCAGGGAACACTTCATCCTGGCGCGGCAGGTTTGCACCGCCGGAATCCACCAGGTAGATGCATGGCAAGCGATTCTGCTGGGCGATAGCTTGAGCACGGAGGTGCTTTTTAACGGTGAGCGGGTAGTAGCTGCCGCCTTTTACCGTGGCGTCGTTTGCAATGATCATGCATTCGACGCCCTCGACTCGACCGATACCGGCAACCACGCCGGCGGCAGCGACGTCCTCGCCATACACCTCGTGGGCGGCCAGTGGCGCGACCTCGAGAAAGGCCGAGCCAGGGTCGAGGAGGGCGTTGATGCGGTCACGCACCAGCAGCTTGCCGCGAGCGACATGGCGCTGCTGGGACTTCTCACCACCGCCTTCGCTGACCTTGCCGAGCAGCGTGCGGAGGCTTTCCACCTGCTCGAGCATGGCGTCGCGGTTGGCGGCGAATTCGGGCGAGCGGGTGTTGATCTGGGTGTTCAGGATGGCCATGTTCGGCTCCGGTTCAATCCGCGGGGTGGATGCGCTCGGTCGCGTAGGGTGGGTCGGGCGTCGTTCCGCTTTAGCCCACCCTACTGAGTTCGCCTCCAGCCCTATTATTTGGTTTCGTTGAACAACTCGCGGCCGATCAACATCCGACGAATCTCGCTGGTGCCAGCGCCAATCTCGTAGAGCTTGGCATCTCGCAGCAGGCGGCCGGTGGGGAATTCGTTGATATAGCCGTTGCCGCCGAGAATCTGGATAGCCTGCAGCGCCATCTGCGTGGCCGCCTCGGCGGTATAGAGGATCACGCCGGCGGCATCCTTGCGGGTGGTTTCGCCACGGTCGCAAGCCTGCGCGACGGTGTACAGGTAGGCGCGGCTGGCGTTGAGCTGGGTGTACATGTCGGCCACCTTGCCCTGGATGAACTGGAATTCGCCGATGCTCTGGCCGAATTGTTTGCGGTCGTGGATGTAAGGCACCACGACATCCAGGCAGGCCTGCATGATCCCGACCGGGCCGCCGGCCAGCACCACTCGCTCATAGTCCAGGCCGCTCATCAGTACTTTGACCCCGCCATTTTCGGCGCCGAGCACGTTCTCTTCCGGCACCTCGACGTCATCGAAGAACAGTTCGCAGGTGTTGGAGCCGCGCATGCCGAGCTTGTCGAACTTGCTGCCGCGTGAGAACCCCTTCCAGTCGCGCTCGACGATGAACGCGGTGATGCCATGGGCGCCCTTGTCGAGGTCGGTCTTGGCGTAGATCACGTAGGTGTTGGCATCCGGACCATTGGTGATCCAGGTCTTGCTGCCGTTGAGTACGTAGCGGTCGCCTTTCTTGTCGGCGCGCAGCTTCATCGAGACCACGTCGGAACCGGCGTTGGGCTCGCTCATGGCCAGTGCGCCGACATGCTCACCGGAAATCAGCTTGGGCAGGTACTTCGCCTTCTGATCTGGTGTGCCGTTGCGGTTGATCTGGTTGACGCAGAGGTTGGAATGCGCGCCGTAGGACAGGCCCACCGAGGCTGAACCGCGGCTGATCTCCTCGATGGCGATGACATGCGCCAGGTAACCCATGCCAGCGCCGCCGTATTCCTCGTCTATGGTGATACCGAGCAGACCCATGTCGCCGAACTTGCGCCACATGTCGCTGGGGAAAAGGTTGTCACGGTCGATGGCTTCGGCGCGTGGCGCCAGTTCATTCGCAACGAAACCGCGGGTCTGGTCGCGGAGCATGTCCACGGTTTCACCGAGAGCGAAGTTGAGGCCTGAATAGTTCATGTGCCACCTGTCTGTCTTGTAGTTGTTCTCATCCGGCCGCCGATGGGGAGTAGGAGCCGGTTTTCACCTGCGGTTCAGCCTGTAGTTTGTCCCGTTTCCGTACCGACTTTAGGCGTAGGGTGCGGTGGGTTGTCACGCTGTTACCTTTACGTTAACGTAACCACGTCCCGAATGACTGTCAACTGCAGCCGTCGTGGCAGTAAGGCCTCATAACAAACATAAGACTGAGGAATTTCGACATGAGTCTTCCGAGCTACACCTGCGGACCGCAGACCAAACCCCTGTTGCCGATGACCATCGGTGCGGCGTTCGACCGGGCTGTCGAGCGGTTCTCCGACCGTGAGGCCTTGGTCGTTCGTCACCAGAACCTGCGTTACACCTGGGCACAGCTGGCCGACGAAGTGGACCGTTGCGCACGAGGCTTGCTGGCGCTCGGCCTCAAGGCTGGCGAGCGGGTGGGCATTTGGTCGCCCAACAATGCGCAGTGGTGCATCACGCAGTTTGCAACCGCCAAGGTGGGCGTGGTGCTGGTAAACATCAACCCGGCCTATCGCCTGAACGAACTCGAATACGCGCTGAAGCAGTCCGGCTGCCGTTGGCTGATCTGCGCAGATGCGTTCAAGACTTCCGACTATCACGCGATGCTCCATGAGCTGCTGCCGGAGCTTGAGCGCTCCGCAATCGGCGCGCTGCAGAGCCATATGCTGCCGGAGCTACGTGGCGTCATCAGTCTGTGCGACAAACCCGTAGATGGCATGTTGCTGTGGAAAAGTCTGATGGACATGGCTGATAACGTAGGCCCGGAACAACTTCGCCAGTGCGGCGAGCAGCTGCAGTTCGATGATCCGATCAACATTCAGTACACGTCCGGCACCACCGGCTTCCCCAAGGGCGCCACGCTCAGTCACTACAACATCCTCAATAACGGCTACATGGTCGGTGAGAGCCTCAAGCTCAGCGAACATGACCGGCTGGTGATTCCGGTCCCGCTTTATCACTGCTTTGGCATGGTCATGGGCAATCTGGGCTGTGTGACCCACGGCACCACGATGATCTATCCGAGTGCAGCGTTCGAACCGCTGGCAGCTCTGCAGGCGGCGGCCGAAGAAAAGGCCACCGGCATGTATGGCGTACCGACGATGTTCATCGCCATGCTCGACCACCCCGAGCGGCAGTCGCTGGATCTGAGCAGCCTGCGTACCGGGATCATGGCCGGCTCCACCTGCCCGATCGAAGTTATGAAGCGTGTTATCGACGACATGCACCTGGCCGAGATGCAGATTGCCTACGGTATGACAGAAACCAGTCCTGTCTCGACTCAAACCGGCCCGGATGATGACCTTGATCGTCGCGTCACCAGCGTTGGGCGCACCCAGCCCCACCTGGAAAGCAAGGTTGTAGACGAGCACAACCGCATCGTTCCGCGCGGGCAGATCGGCGAGCTGTGTACCCGCGGCTACAGCGTGATGCTCGGCTACTGGAACAATCCGGAGGCTACCGCCGGCGCGATTGATGGGGCGCGCTGGATGCACACCGGAGACTTGGCAATCATGGACGACGAGGGCTATATCAAGATCGTCGGACGTAACAAGGACATGATTATTCGCGGCGGTGAGAACGTTTATCCGCGGGAAGTCGAGGAGTTCCTGTTTACCCACCCGGCCGTCGCAGACGTGCAAGTGATCGGCGTGCCTGACAAGACCTACGGTGAAGAGATCGTCGCCTGGGTCAAATTGCATCCGGGGCATGAGGCCAGCGCTGACGATCTGCGCGGATTCTGCAAGGGCCGCATCGCGCACTTCAAAACGCCCAGGCACATCAAGTTCGTGGAAGAGTTTCCAATGACGATCAGCGGCAAGGTGCAGAAATTTCGCATGCGTGAGGTGAGCGTCGCCGAGCTGGGGCTTGCTGACTAGAACGGTTACCCGGTCGGCAGAGGCCGGCCGGTTGCCCATCCGTGTATCCATTCGGAGCGCCACATGACTCAAGCCATCAGTCGTTTTCCACTGGTCGATAAACTGGACGCGCTACCGGCTGATATCCGCGAGCGGATTGTCGCCGTGCAGGAAAAAGCAGGCTTTGTGCCTAACGTTTTTCTTATGTTGGCTCATCGGCCCGATGAATTTCGTGCCTTCTTTAACTACCACGATGCTTTGATGGAAAGGGAAGGTGACAGCCTGACCAAAGCCGAGAAGGAGATGATCGTCGTAGCGGTCAGTGCCGATCACGGCTGTCTGTACTGCGTCGTGGCGCACGGCGCAATTCTGAGAATTCTCGCCAAGGACCCGCTGCTTGCCGATCAGATATCAGTCAATTACCGCACCGCGACAATCAGTGATCGTCAACGGGCTATGCTCGATTTTGCGCTGCATCTCGCCGCTGAGCGTGGCGTGCTGGATGACGCGTGGCAGGCGCGACTGGAAAAGATGGGCTTCACTCTGAACGATATTTGGGACATTGGGGCGATTGCCGCGCTGTTCGGTCTTTCCAATCGTCTGGTGTCGATGGCGAGAACACCGCCAAACGACGAGTTCTATTTGCTGGGCCGGGTGCCCAAGGCTGTCGCGAACTGAGCGGCAGTAAAAAGATTTACCGCCCTGGCGGTAAATGCGGCTCGACAGGAGCGAGGTCGGGTCCATCAGCTGCACCAACGAAGACAATAACAAGAGAGATGATCATGCAATTGAAACCCCTGAGCCGTTTCTTCCTCTTCAGCAGCCTGGCAGCGTCTGCGCTAGGTACCTCCACCATGGCATC
>NZ_JBCFXD010000024.1:0-40113 GCF_038562055.1 Stutzerimonas chloritidismutans
CAGCGTGCTGCGCAGTTGATCCCCGCTTCCAGCGAAGGTGGTCTGCACGAGATCAAACTCGAGAATGGTGGCTCGCTTAAAGCCAAGACCCTGATCCTGGCGACCGGTGCTCGCTGGCGCGAAATGAACGTACCCGGCGAGCAGGAATACCGGGGCCGTGGCGTTGCCTACTGCCCGCATTGTGACGGCCCGCTGTTCAAGGGCAAGCGTGTGGCGGTGATAGGTGGTGGCAACTCTGGTGTGGAAGCGGCCATCGACCTGGCGGGCATCGTGTCTCAGGTCACGTTGCTGGAGTTCGACAGCCAGCTGCGCGCCGATGCCGTGCTGCAGAAGAAACTGCACAGCCTGTCCAACGTCACCGTGATCACCAGTGCGCTGACCAGCGAAGTGATCGGCAATGGCCAGAAGGTGACCGGCCTGACCTACAAGGATCGTAACTCCAGCGAGTTTCATGAGCTGGAGCTGGAAGGTATCTTCGTCCAAATCGGCCTGCTGCCCAACTCCGATTGGCTGAAGGGTACGGTAGAACTGACCTCCCGCGGCGAGATCATCGTTGATGCGCGTGGCGAGACATCGCTGCCAGGCATCTTCGCGGCAGGTGACGTCACCACGGTGCCGTACAAGCAGATCGTCATTGCCGTTGGCGAGGGCGCCAAGGCCTCGCTGAGTGCCTTCGATCACCTGATTCGCAGCTCAGTCGAAGACTGAGCGTCGGGGTAGAAAAAAGGGGAGCAGACATCAGCCTGCTCCCCTTTTGTATTGCCCTATTTTTTTTAGGTCAAACGTTGCGTTCCAAGGCCGCCACGGTCGAATTGATCCAGTCTTCAGCGCGCTGATTTAGCTCAGCTGCTGCCCGAGGACCTTCACTTTCAGCATGCATGGCCGGGCCTATAACCACCTGAATGACACCGGGTCGCTTGCCCCAACCGGACTTCGGCCAGAACGTACCGGCGTTGTGCGCCACCGGCAATACAGGAAGCTTGGCATTGACTGCCAGCGCCGCACCGCTGCGCGAGAACTTGCCGACTTGACCAACGGGAACGCGGGTACCCTCTGGAAAGATCAGCACCCAGGCACCCTGCCCTAGCCGCTCCAGACCCTGCTTGGCGACCTGACGTAACGCCTCTTTGGGGTTTTCACGGTCGATCGCAATGGGCTTGAGCAGCCGGATCGCCCATCCAAAGAAAGGCACGTTGAGCAGTTCGCGCTTGAGCACCTGACTTAACGGTTCGAAGTAAGCCGAAAGAAAAAACGTTTCCCAGGTGCTCTGGTGCTTGGACAGAATCACGCAGGGCTTTTCCGGCACGTTTTCCGCACCGCTCACCTCATAGCGCAGTCCGATAACAGTCTTGGCTAACCAGACGGCGCTGCGGCACCAGGTCTGGACCACGAAGCGGTAGCGTGTGCGGAACGACATGAAGGGTGCAAACACCAAGCTGATCAAGCACCAGGCAAACGCCGTGAATGACAGCAACAGGTAGAACAGGACGATGCGAATCGGCAGCAAGGCGTTCATCGTTTTGCTCCCAACAGATGATCGACCACGGCAGCCAGATCATCGAACACTTGGGTGTCGGTTGGCAGCGTACCTTCTGAAGCCTTCAAGCCTTTTCCGGTGCGAACCAGATAAGGCAGGCCGCCAAGGCGCATGCCAGCAAGCAGATCGCGTTGACTGTCACCTACCACCGGAACGCCCTTGAGATCGTCCAGGTGGAAGTGTTCTGCGATCTGCTGGAACAAGCCGGGCAGCGGTTTGCGGCAATCGCAACCATCGTCGGGACCATGCGGACAGTGAACGATCAAGTCGATGCGACCACCCTCCTCCATTACGAGTTGCTGCATCTTGAAATGCATATCGCCTAGAGTAGTGGCGTCAAACAGACCGCGGGCAAGGCCCGACTGGTTAGTGGCGACCGCCACTGTCCAGCCAGCCTTGCACAGCCGTACGATCGCCTGGATCGAGCCTGGAATCGGAATCCATTCATCCAGACTCTTTACATAGGCGTCAGAGTCCTCGTTGATCACGCCGTCGCGATCCAGCACGATCAGCTTCACCGGCCTAGCCAAGTGCGGAAATATCGGCAACGCCAAGGAACAATCCTCTCAACCGGGCAAGCAAGGCATAGCGGTTGGCCCGCACCGAAGCGTCTTCGGCGTTGACCAGTACCGCCTCGAAGAAGGCATCCACCGGACCGCGCAGATGCGCCAGACGCTCAAGCGCCTCGCGATACTGACGGTCCGCAGCCAGAGGCTGCACGGCTTGCTCGGCCTGCTGCAGCGCAGAATACAAAGAGAACTCGGTTGCGCTGTCGAAGTAACGGGGCTCGACAGTTGCTGGCAATTTCGCCTCGAACTTGCTCAACAGATTCGAGACGCGCTTGTTCGCGGCGGCCAAGGCCTCAGCCTCCGGCAGGTTGCGGAACGCCTGTACGGCTTGCACGCGCTGATCGAAGTCGAGCGCCGAGCCCGGCTGAACGGCACGAACCGCCAGATAGGAGGCTACCTCGACGCCCTCGTCCTCATAACGGGCGCGAAGGCGATCGAAGATGAATTCGAGAACTTGATCGGCCAGGCCTTCGGCTTTCACCTGGCCAGCGAACAGACTGATGGAGAAGCGCACCGCGGCGACCAGATCAAGATCCAGGCGTTTCTCGATAAGGATGCGCAGGATGCCCAAGGCCGCGCGGCGAAGTGCGTAAGGGTCCTTGCTGCCGGTGGGAAGCATGCCGATGCCGAAGATGCCTACCAGGGTGTCCAGCTTGTCAGCCACAGCCAGGATGGCGCCGGTCTGGGTGCTGGGCAGCTCAGCCCCGGCGCCGCGGGGCATGTACTGCTCATTCAGTGCCAAGGCGACGTCGGTGGGTTCACCATCGTTGACCGCGTAGTAGTAACCCGCAATGCCCTGCATTTCGGGAAACTCGCCAACCATTTCAGTGGCCAGGTCACATTTGCTCAACAGGCCCGCACGCGCTGCCCACTGCGCATTGCCTTCAGTGTGTTCAGCGATAAACGCGGCTAGCTTGGAAACGCGGACTGCCTTGTCGTAGACAGTCCCGAGTTGAGCCTGAAAGACCACGTTCTTCAGGCGTTCATTGAAGCTGCCGAGCGCTTGTTTCTTGTCTTGCTTGAAGAAGAACTCGGCATCGGTGAGGCGCGGACGCACCACCTTCTCGTTGCCGGCAATGATCTGACCCGGATCCTTGGATTCAATGTTCGCGACCGTGATGAAGCGCGGCAGTAGCTTGCCGTCGGCATCCAGCAGGCAGAAATACTTCTGGTTGTCCTGCATGGTGGTGATCAAGGCTTCTTGCGGTACTTCCAGGAAGCGATCTTCGAAGGAACACACCAGAGGGACAGGCCACTCGACCAGTGCCGTCACCTCGTCCAGCAGCGCTGGTGGCACGATGGCGCGGCCGTTCTGCTCGCTGGCCAGCTGCTCGACACGCTTGGCGATCAGCTCGCGACGTTCCGCAAAATCGGCGATGACATGAGCGCCGCGCAGGTCTTCCAAGTAGCTCGTTGGCTTGGAGATGCGTACCGGGTTCGGGCTGTGAAAGCGATGGCCGCGCGACTCGCGGCCGGCACGTTGGGTAAGGAGGGTACAATCGATAACCTGATCACCAAACAGCATGACCAGCCACTGTGTCGGCCGGACAAACTCTTCCCTCAACGCGGCCCAGCGCATGCGCTTGGGGATCGGCAGTTCGTTGAGCGATGTTTCGACAATAGCCGGAAGCAGCTCGGAGGTTGCCTGGCCAGGTATCGAACGGCTGTATTTGAGTTTTGGACCCGTGCGGTCGATTTCTGCCAGGTCCACACCGCATTTGCGGGCAAAGCCCAAAGCCGCCTGGGTCGGCTCTCCGTCGGCGTCAAAGGCCGCCTGCAGGGGCGGCCCGTCAAGGTTGATGCTGCGGTCAGGCTGTTCGGTGCCGAGCTGTTCTATCAATACCGCCAGACGCCGAGGTGCGGCGAAGGCCTGCACCCGACCATGCTTGAGACCGGCGTCCTTCAAACCCTTCTCGATGCCCGCGCGGAACGCTTCGGACAGTTTGCCCAAAGCCTTGGGCGGCAGCTCTTCGGTGCCGAGCTCGACCAGGAAATCCAGTGCACTCATTCTGCTGCCTCCAACTTGGCCAGTACTTCGTCACGCAGGTCCGGGGTGGCCATGGGGAAGCCGAGTTTGGCGCGCGCCTGCAAATAGCTCTGCGCGACAGCGCGAGCGAGGGCTCGTACACGCAGGATGTACTGCTGCCGTGCGGTGACCGAGATAGCCCGGCGCGCATCCAGCAGGTTGAAGGTGTGCGAGGCCTTGAGCACCATTTCATAGGTGGGCAACGGCAGCTCCAGTTCGATCAACCGGTTGGCTTCCGATTCGTAGAAGTCGAAGAGTTCGAACAGCTTTTCAACATTGGCGTGTTCGAAGTTGTAGGTGGATTGCTCCACCTCGTTCTGATGGAACACATCGCCGTAGGTGACAGTGCCAAACGGGCCGTCTGTCCAGATCAGGTCGTAGACCGAATCAACGCCTTGCAGGTACATGGCCAGCCGTTCGAGGCCATAGGTAATTTCGCCGGTCACCGGATAGCACTCGATGCCGCCCACTTGCTGGAAGTAGGTGAACTGAGTGACTTCCATGCCGTTGAGCCATATCTCCCAGCCCAGACCCCAGGCGCCCAATGTCGGCGATTCCCAGTTGTCTTCGACGAAGCGGATATCGTGGACCAGCGGGTCGACGCCGATGGCCTTGAGCGAACCGAGGTACAACTCCTGAAAGTTGTCAGGGTTGGGCTTGAGCACCACCTGAAACTGGTAGTAGTGCTGCAGGCGGTTGGGGTTTTCGCCATAGCGGCCGTCGGTGGGCCGGCGCGAAGGTTGTACGTAGGCCGCGTTCCAGGTTTCGGGACCGATCGCGCGCAGGAAGGTGGCGGTATGGAACGTACCGGCGCCCACTTCCATGTCATAGGGTTGCAGAACGACACACCCCTGCTCTGCCCAGTAGTTTTGCAGGGCTAGGATCAGGTCTTGGAAGGTGCGCACGGCAGGCGTAGGCTGAGTCAAAATTTCACCTGTGCTGGCTTCGACAGAAAGCCTCGGAGTATACCCGATAACGGCTCGAACCCGTGGCGACGGGTCGCCTACGGCGTATTGGCACTCATCCCCGATCGGCCGCTGGCCTCGTTCAAGGACTTGAAAAAACATGCCGCGTTGCGCCTGGTGCAGTGACGACCCGTTGTACATCCATTACCACGACAGCGAGTGGGGCGTGCCCGTCCGTGATCCTCAGGTCCTGTTCGAATTTCTGATCCTCGAAGGTGCACAGGCGGGCCTTTCCTGGATCACGGTGTTGCGCAAGCGGGAGCGTTATCGCCAGGTCCTGTTCGGCTTCGATCCGCAGCGTCTGGCACAGATGACCGACGCCGAGATCGACGAACGCATGCTCGATGCCGGCATCATCCGCAACCGTCGAAAACTGGAAGCCGCACGGTGCAATGCGCAGTGCTGGCTCGAGCTGGACGATCCGGCCGGTTGGTTATGGTCCTTTGTGGGTGGCGAGCCGAAGATCAACCATTTCGACTCGATCAGCCAGGTTCCGGCAGTAACCGCCGAAGCCGAAGCCATGAGCCGTGCGTTGAAGAAGGCCGGGTTCAGCTTTGTCGGGCCGACCATCTGTTACGCCTTTATGCAGGCGTGCGGCATGGTCATGGACCACACCACGGACTGCGATCAATACCCGGCACTGGCAACAACCGCGAGCAGCGCCTGACGTGACGGCTTCAGGAGTTGCCAACTGCACGAAGCAGTTACACTAGCGTCTTTGATTTTTCGGGAGAGATCCTTGGACAAGCTCAAAGGTGCGCTGGTGGTTGGCTTTCTGCGCCTGTTCGCCCTACTCCCCTGGCGCGCGGTTCAGGGGGCGGGTCGCTTTATTGGCTGGCTGATGTGGAAGCTACCCAACCGCTCTCGCGAAGTCGCCCGGATCAATCTTTCCAAATGCTTTCCAGAACTCGACGCTGCCGAACGGGAGCGCTTGCTCGGACAGAGTCTGCAGCAGATCGGCATGGCGTTTACTGAGAGTGCCTGCGCCTGGATCTGGCCTGCAGACAAGACGTTGCGTCTGGTCAAGGAGGTCCAAGGCCTTGAGGTTCTGGAGCAGGCGCTGGCTTCAGGCAAGGGCGTGGTCGGCATCACCAGTCACCTTGGCAACTGGGAAGTGCTCAATCACTTCTACTGCGCACAATGCAAACCGATCATTTTCTATCGCCCGCCGAAGCTCAAGGCGGTCGATGATCTCCTGCAACGCCAGCGTGTCCAGCTCGGCAACAAGGTTGCACCCTCTACTCGAGAAGGCATCATCAGTGTCATCAAGGAAGTCCGTAGGGGCGGCGCCGTGGGCATCCCGGCGGACCCGGAACCTAGCGAAGGCGCTGGGGTGTTCGTTCCGTTCCTCGGCACGCAAGCGCTGACGAGCAAGTTTGTGCCGGGTATGCTCACAGGCGGCAAGGCGGTGGGCGTGTTTCTTCATGCGTTGCGCTTGGATGACGGTTCGGGCTACAAGGTGATCCTCGAAGCAGCGCCGCCTGCCATGTACGACGAGGATGTCGAGGTCGCGGTGGCGGCCATGAGCGGCGTCATCGAGCGCTATGTGCGTACCTGGCCGAGCCAGTACATGTGGACCATGAAGCGCTTCAAAAAGCGGCCCGCCGGCGAAAAACGCTGGTATTAACGACAGCTCATCCAGCAAAGGGACTTCAATGAGCAACCCGAATCAGCGACAGCACCCACGCGCACCGATGAAGTGCCGCATCCGCATCACCCATGAGTCATTTGGCGAACTGTTCGCGCACACGCGCGATCTCTCCGACGGCGGCGTATACGTCAAACACCCGCAGCTGACCGAGCTTCAGCCGGGCATGACGGTCAGTGGGCAGGTTCAGGATCTTCCGATTCCCGCGCCGGTGCTGCAGATGGAAGTGATGCGGGTCGACGCCGAAGGGGTTGGCCTGCGCTTCGTGCAGCAAGAAGACTGATTCAGCCGCCCGCCCAGGCTCGAGCGGCTGGCGCTAGCTGCCGGACGGTTTATTGAGTTTGCGAAGAAACACGTCCATTTCTTTCTCGGCCTGCTTGTCGCCATGCGCTTGGGCCGCGAGCAGGCCTTGTTCCCAGGCGCGCCTCGCGCCGTCGAGATCTCCACTGGCCTGCCGTGCCTTGCCGAGCAGTTTCCAGGCGGCAGAGTAGTTCGGATCCTGTTCGACGCTGCGTTGCAGGTGAATCGCGGCTTCTGCAGCGTCACCAGCGTCCAGATAACCCTTGCCCAGCCCGAAGCGCAGCATTGGGTTGTCCATGCCTTTGGCCAGCATCTTCTGCAGTGACTCGATCATCGCGCTCCCCTGGGTATTCAAATGTACGGTAGCCGCCGAAGCAGTGGCATGTTCGCACCAACAGCCTAGCTCGCCTGGGTGACCGCACTCAGAAATTCCTGCGTGCGCGTTTCCTGGGGGTTGCCGAACAGCTCGTCCGGGCTGCCTTGCTCGTGGATGCGGCCTTCGTTGAAGAAGCATACGCGGTCCGCGAATTCGCGAGCGAAGCCCATCTGGTGGGTCACCATCAGCATGGTCAGGCTGTGCGCATCACCCAAACGACGGATGACGTTGAGGACTTCGCCGCAGAGCTCCGGATCCAGCGCAGAGGTCACCTCGTCGAACAGCATCACCTTCGGCCGCATCGCCAAGGCACGGGCAATGGCTACGCGCTGTTGCTGACCACCGGACAGTTGCGAGGGGTAATGCTCGAGTTTGTCTTCCAGACCGACCATCGCCAGCAGCTCTTCGGCCCGCTCGCGGGCTTCCTTTTTCGACAGCCCTAGCACCTGAACCGGTGCTTCCATCACGTTCTGCCGGGTGCTCATGTGCGGGAACAGGTTGAAGCTCTGGAACACCATGCCTACCTTGCCGCGGACGCGACGTAGGTGCCGTGCGTTGGCGCGAATCAGATTGCCGTGGGCATCCGGCATGTGGGTCAGGGGTTCGTCGTCGACCATAATTACGCCTTCGTCTATAGCTTCCAGGGTCATCAACGCCCGTAAAAGCGTGGACTTACCGGATCCGCTGGGGCCGATGATGGCGACCTTCTCACCCGTTCGGACATCAAGGTCGAGATGATTGAGCACGGTCAGATCGCCGAAGTGTTTGCTCACATCGCGAAACTGCACCATCAGCTCCGGCTCGTTGGCGGTGCTGGCTGAGTTCTGTGTGTCGCCGGCAGGCATCGATGCGTTCATCGGGCAAGCTCCATACGGTTTTCCAGTCGGCGTACGAACCAGGCGAGGCCAAGACTGAGAATGAGGAAGAACAGGCCGACCATGGTGATCGGTTCGAGGTAACGGAAGTGCTCCGAGCCGATGTTCTTGGCCCGCTGCATGATCTCCACCACCGTGATGGCGGAAAGCACGGGCGTGTCCTTGAGCATCGAAATCATGTAGTTGCCCAGCGCTGGCAGAATCGGTCGCAACGCCTGCGGCAGGATTACCTTGCGGTAGGCGTTGAGCGGCTTCATGTTCAGTGCGGTGACCGCCTCCCATTGCGCACGCGGCACCGCATCGAGTCCGGCGCGGTAGACCTCGGCGGTGTAGCAGGCGTAGTGCAGCGCGATACCAAAGATGCCCGCCTGCAGCGCGGACAGGTTGAAGCCGTAGTTGGGCAGGACGAAAAACAGGAAATACACCTGAATCAGCAGCGGTGTGCTGCGGACGAACTCGATCAGACCGGTCATTGGCCAGGACAACCAGCGATGCCGGCTGCGACGTCCCACTGCCAGGAACAGCCCCAGCACGATGGCGATGGAAAACCCGGCGATGGTGATGCCGATGGTTTTCAGTGAGGCATCAAGCAGCCTGGGCAGAATCTCCCAGGCAAATTCCCAATCGAAGAAATTCATGACATGCCTCCCCGCATGCGGCCGCGCGCCAGTCGCCGCTCAAGGGTGCGCATGGAAAAATTGATGATCTGTGCGAGCACGAAGTACATCACCAGTGCCAGGCCGAATATTTCCAGTGTCATCAGGGTGGCCTGATCAAGCTGGCGAGCCCGGAAGGCCAGATCGGACAGTGTGATCAGGGATACCAGCGAGGTGTTTTTCAGCAGTTCGATCAGCAGGTTGGTACCGGGCGGGATCGCGGCCAGCAACGCCTGCGGCAGGATGACCCGGCGCAAGCGCTGGCCGGCAGTCATGTTCAGCGCCTGGCAGGCCTCGTACTGGCCTTCGTGCACCGAGCGGATGGCGCCACGCAGTACCTCGGCACCATAGGAGCCGATGTTCAGGCCGAGTCCGATCACGGCAACATTGAACGCGCTCATGGCGATATTGAACGGCGGCATCGGCAGGACAAAGTACAGCCAGAACAGCTGCACCAGCAGCGAACTGCCGCGGAAAACTTCGATGTAGACGATGGCCAGCCAGCGCAGCGGCTTGATTGGCGACAGTCGGCCCAGAGCGCCGATCAGCGCGGCGACAATGGCCAGCAGGGAGCCGAAAAAGGTGATCTGTATGGTCACCCAGGCCCCTTGCAGCAGGAGGGGGAGGAGTTCGGTCATCTTGGATTTCCAGTGGCCGGCGCGGCAGTAGCCGCTGAGAAGACAAGCGGCTCGCGAAGCTTGGCTGCGTGAGCGCGGTGACAGTCTTGCCTGCCAGCGTCCAGCAACGGGCAAAGGGCAGCAGCCAGCCGGGAGTGGCCATATCGCATGGGTGCGACAGGGTCGGGAGCAGGTTGCGGAGCAATGAAAAGGCTATTCACAGAGGAAAGTCCGGTGCGGCAGCCAGGCTGCCGTACCGGCTCCATTGGTCAGGCGCTACACAGCTCTTCAGCGGTCTTGTCTGTGATGTTCGAGCGGTCGAAACCGAAGGGCTCGACGGTCTTAAGATGCTCTTCGCTGCCGAGCCATTTCTTCAGTTCGGCGTTGACTGCGTCACGCAGCGCCTTGTCTTCCGGACGGAACGCCAGGGCGCCATAACCGGTATTGGCCGGATCGTCCTTGAAATCGTCGGTGGCTTCGACCTGATCGCCAGCCTTCTCGGCCAAGCCACGCATTGTCAGTTGCGTGCCCACGGCTGCATCGGCGCGGCCGGTGCGAACGGCCTGCAATTGCGAGGTGGTGTCAGGGACCTGAACGATCTGAGCGTCCTTGATACCAGCCTTGCGTGCGTAATTGAGATTGACGGTGCCGGACATGATGGCCAGCTTGATCGATTCATCCTTGGCGATGTCTTCGTAGCTCTGCAATTGCTTGGGATTACCGGCCTTGACCAGAAGGGTGTCCTGCAACTGGTAGTGCGGATCGGTAAACAACACCTGCTTGCAGCGCTCGGGTGTGATGTACATGCCGGCCGCGATCAGGTCGAAACGGCTTGCGCGCAGCCCAGGGATCAGGGAGCCCCATTCCGTAAGCACGGGCTTGATGGTATCGACGCCCATCGCCTGAAAAACCTTCTCGACGATCTCAGGAGATTCGCCGGTGACGCTGCCGTCAGTATCGGTGTAGGCGAAAGGGGTCTCGTTGGCGTAGCCGATACGGACGCTGCTCTCTGCCTTGATGTCGTCGAAGGTGTCGGCCTGGGCCAGGCCACCAATGGAGAGGCCAGCCAGGACGGCGGAGGCCAACAAACGTTTGCCGAAACGGAAAGGACGTGCGCGACTCATCGTAATTCTCCTGTGCTTTTTATCGTTCGCGGGCCGAGACCTGCAGTTCAGAGGACAGCTTCAAGAGCATCAGGACAGGGCATTCCCTGCCTCACGCGGCTTCAGTCCCTTCTTCTGCCGGAGGGTGCGCCGCGTTTCGCTTCCTGAGCATACAAAAGCGGTTTTCCTGATGGGATTGCACTAGGACAATTGCATGACATTGCGCTTCAGCCGATCCTGTTGGCTCGACGGAGGTGGAACGTCATGCACAACTGGAAAGAGGCCTTGCTCGCCGCGCATGGCGGCGGATCGAAATACAAGCTGCTGGTTACGGCCATCGCGACCGATATCGAGCGGGGTGAGTTGCAAGATGGCCAGCGTCTCCCAACGCAACGGCTGCTGGCTGAGCAACTGGACATCAGCGTGCAGACGGTGACCAACGCCTACAAGGAACTGGAGCGCCAGGGCTGGGTGCGCTGCGAAGTTGGACGCGGCAGTTTTGTCAGCCGGCGCATCAGTGAACGGGTCGCCACCTCCATGCTCGACCGCGGCGAACATTCGCTGCTCGACTTCTCCACAGCGCGCATCGTCCGCAACGAGCGCCATGACCGCTACTGGCGGCAGGCTTGCGCAGAACTGGCTGCCGAGCACGAACAGCCGTGGATCCATGCCTGTCGCCCGATTGCCGGCTTCGAACATCACCGTGAGGCCGGTGTGCAGTGGCTCGCCGGGCTGGGCCTGTGTGTTGAACCACAGGATCTGCTGCTGACCAATGGCGCTTCCCAGGCGATCTTCCTTGCCCTTGCCTCGTTGGCCGGCCCCGATGACCTGGTGCTCTGTGAAAACTGTACGGATCACGGCGTGATTGGTACCGCGCAGGTGTTGGGCTTCAAGCTCCAGGGCGTAGAGGCTGACCGTGACGGCCTCGATCCGGAGCATTTCGAAGACATCTGTGCCAACGAACGGGTCACCGCACTGGTCTGCACGCCGAACCTGAACAACCCCACCAGCAGTCTGATGCCAGACAGCCGTCGGCGAGAAATTGTCGAGATCGCACGTCGCTACGGCGTCTACGTGATCGAAGACGACGTATACGGCCCCTTGCTCGGTAACGACCGGTCGGCGCCGCCGCTGAGTCACTATCTGCCGGAGCTGGCCTTTTATTGCACCAGTCTGACCAAGTCCGTGCTGACGGGCTTGCGCCTGGGCTACCTGGCGATGCCGCGGCGGTTGGCGTTGCGCACCGAGAGCATCTTCAGGGTGAACAGCTGGATGGCAGCGCCCCTGCTTGGCGAGATCGCGACGCGTTGGATCGAGCGTGGCCGTGCCGAGGAGCTGGTGAGCCTGCAGCGGGAGCTGATCGCGGCTCGGCAGGCTGCGGTGACCACCGAACTGGGTGATTACCTGCGCGGCAGCCATCCCGCTTCACTCAGCGCTTGGCTGGATGTTCCCGAGCACTGGGATCTCGACGCCCTGCAGCACGAGTTGCGCGCGCGCGGTATAGCGCTGACGCTGCCTGATCCGTTCCTTCCGCCCGGCAGTCCGAGACCTAGAGCAATGCGCCTGTGCATCGGCGCCGAGTGCAGCGATCAGCGCTTGCGCACAGGCCTGGCAAGCATCCGAGACGTCTTTGAGCAGTACCCGGAAATCCATGAATTTCGCGGCGCTCGTTAGCCACTTGGCGCCCAGCCGCCAAGCCCTTTGAGCCAAGAATGCTGTCGCCCCCTGGGGCTCGACAGAGACACATGCATCCGGGCGTTCCGACCGGCGCGCTACCCGCCAGGTCGAAATGACACTAGAATGCGCGCCGCTCGGGCCATGTCGGCGCGGCAATGGGTTCCCTAACCCCATCACTTCAAAAAGGAAATGCCATGTTGCAGCTCCCACCATCGGTCCGCCGCGCCACCTTGGCCGGTTTGATCGCGTTTCACATCCTCATCATTATCGCCAGTAACTATCTGGTGCAGCTGCCGATCACCCTGTTCGGCTGGCACACCACTTGGGGCGCGTTCAGTTTTCCGTTCATCTTTCTCGCCACTGACCTGACCGTGCGTCTACTCGGCAAAGGCCCGGCGCGTCGAGTCATCGCACAGGTGATGGTTCCGGCGCTGGTCGCTTCCTATGTGGTCTCGGTGCTGTTTCACCAGGGCGCGTTTGGCGGGTTCGCAGCGCTGGGCGAATTCAACCTGTTCGTGTTCCGCATCGCGGTCGCCAGCTTCCTTGCCTATGCCTTCGGCCAGATTCTCGACATTCAGGTGTTCGACCGGCTGCGCCGCTTGCGCCAGTGGTGGATTGCGCCAAGCGCCTCCACGATCTTCGGCAACCTGCTGGACACCTTCCTGTTCTTCTCCATCGCCTTCTGGCACAGCGACGACCCCTTCATGGCGGCGAACTGGGTGGAGATTGCCAGCGTCGACTACGTCATCAAGCTGATCATCAGCCTGGCGCTGTTCGTGCCGCTCTACGGCATGCTGCTGAACGCCATCGTGCGTCTGCTGCCCGGTCAGCGGGCTGCGACAGTTTAAGAAGTAGATCGCCCCGCTACCGCTCGGCCTGTGAAGTTTGGCCGAGCGTGCAGCGCATCACCGGCTGACCCTCAGAAGAAGGTAAGCCCCGCCTGGAACAGGCGTTCCACGTCGCGGATATGCTTCTTGTCGACCAGGAAGAGGATCACGTGATCGCCTGATTCGATGACCGTATTGTCATGGGCGATCAGTACTTCTTCGTCACGGATCACGGCTCCGATGGTGGTGCCGGGCGGCAGGGCGATCTTGCCGATGGCCCGACCGACCACCTTGCTCGAACGGGAGTCACCGTGGGCAATCACCTCGATGGCCTCGGCGGCACCACGGCGCAAGGAGTGAGCGCTGACGATATCGCCGCGGCGCACGTGGGTCAGCAGGGTGCCAATGGTGGCTAGCTGCGGGCTGATGGCGATGTCGATTTCGCCACCCTGAACCAGGTCGACATAGGCCGGATTGTTGATGATGCACATCACCTTGCGCGCACCCAGGCGCTTGGCCAGCAGTGAGGACATGATGTTCGCTTCGTCGTCGTTGGTCAGTGCAAGGAAGACGTCGGCATCGTTGATGTTCTCTTCCACCAGCAGGTCGCGGTCGGAGGCGCTGCCCTGCAGGATGATGGTGCTGTCCAGGGTGTCGGAGAGGTAGCGGCAACGCGCCGGATTCATCTCGATGATCTTGACCTGATAGCGGCTTTCGATGGCTTCGGCGAGGCGCTCGCCGATGTGTCCGCCGCCTGCAATGACGATGCGTTTGTAGTTGTCATCCAGCCTACGCATCTCGCTCATCACCGCACGAATATGTCCACGCGCGGCGATGAAGAACACCTCATCGTCAGCTTCGATAACCGTATCGCCCTGAGGCAGGATGGCCTGATTGCGGCGGAAGATGGCTGCTACCCGGGTGTCGACGTTGGGCATGTGTTTGCGGATCTGGCGCAGCTCCTGGCCCACCAGCGGTCCGCCGTAGTAGGCGCGCACGGCGACCAGCTGCGCCTTGCCCTCGGCGAAATCGATCACCTGCAGCGAGCCGGGGTGTTCGATCAGGCGCTTGATGTAGTTGGTCACCACCTGCTCGGGGCTGATCAGTACGTCGACCGGGATCGCCTCGTTGCTGAAGAGACCTGAACGGGTCAAGTACACCGACTCGCGTACCCGCGCAATCTTGGTCGGGGTATGGAACAGGGTGTACGCGACCTGGCAGGCGACCATGTTGGTCTCGTCGCTGTTGGTGACGGCCACCAGCATGTCGGCGTCGTCCGCACCGGCCTGGCGCAGCACGGTCGGGAATGAGCCGCGGCCAACCACGGTGCGGATGTCCAGCCGATCTCCCAGATCGCGCAGGCGATCAACGTCAGTGTCGACCACGGTGATGTCGTTGGCTTCGCTGGCAAGGTTTTCGGCAAGCGTACCGCCCACCTGCCCTGCACCGAGAATGATGATCTTCACGCGATCGCTCCTGAAAGGCGGCTTTTAACCGCCACAGCATGAGGTAGCCGAGACGTTGCCGTCTGGCTCACCTTAAGATTGTCGGCCATTGGGCCGCGACTTTTATCAATTTGGCGTAGTAGAAGCCGTCGTGGCCATTGTCCTGAGGCAACAGCTGACGTCCATGCGGCTGTTCGACGCCGAAGCCCTTGGGCAGGTCCAGTTCGCGCGCGCCGGGTGTGCGTGCGAGAAAGGCTTCGATCACCTCGCGGTTTTCGGTCGGCAGGACCGAACAGGTGGCGTACAGCAGAACACCGCCGACAGCCAGGGTCGGCCATAGCGCGTCGAGCAGCTCGCCTTGCAGCGCCGCCAGCGGCGCGATGTCGTCGGCCTGGCGGGCCAGCTTGATATCGGGATGGCGCCGGATCACACCGGTGGCCGAGCACGGCGCGTCGAGCAGGATCCGCTGGAAGAGTTTGCCGTCCCACCAGAGGTCAGTGGCACGGGCATCGGCAGCCACCAGCGTGGCGTCGAGCTGCAAGCGATCAAGGTTTTCCTGCACACGTTGCAAGCGTTTCGGCTCGAGGTCCAGGGCGATCACTTCAGCCAGGGCAGGTTCGCGTTCGAGGATGTGGCATGTCTTACCGCCCGGCGCGCAGCAGGCGTCCAGCACGCGCTGGCCGGGCAGCAAATCGAGCAGGCTGGCGGCCAGCTGCGCGGCTTCGTCTTGCACGCTGATGCGCCCTTCGGCAAAACTCGGCAGCTGCGTGACATCGCAGGCCGCGGCGAGTCGAATACCGTCTCTGCTGTGGCTGCACGCAAAGGCTTCGATGCCGACCTTCTGCAGCTCCGTAAGATAGGTATCTCGCTCGACCTGGCGATGGTTGACCCGCAATATCATCGGCGGATGCAGGTTGTTGGCGGTGCAGATCGCTTCCCAATGTGCCGGCCAATGAGCCTTGAGCGACTTCTGCAGCCAGCGCGGGTGGGCAAAGCGAATCACCGGGTCACGTTCAAGCTCGGCGAACAGCGCTTCGCCGTCACGCTGGGCATTGCGCAGCACCGCGTTGAGCAGGCCTTTTGCCCAGGGTTTCTTCAGTTTCTCTGCGCAGCCCACGGTCTCACCAATGGCGGCATGCGGCGGAATCCGGGTATAGAACAGCTGGTACAGGCCGACCAGCAGCAAGGCCTCGACATCGCGATCCGCCGTCTTGAAAGGCTTTTGCAGCAATCGCTCGGCAAGGCCGGACAGCCGCGGCTGCCAGCGGGCGGTGCCGAACGCCAGTTCTTGGGTCAGGCCACGATCACGAGCGTCCACCTTGGCCAGCACGTCGGGCAGGCTGCTGTTCAGCGACGCCTTGCCGGACAGCACCACGGCCAATGCACGGGCGGCGGCGAGACGCGGGTTCATCGACATTATTCAAACACCTTGCCGCTGGCGAACTGTTCGCGGCGGCTGTTGAACACGTCGCTGACGGCGAGCGCCTTGCCGCCCGGGAGTTGCAGGCGAGTAAGCACCAGTGAACCCTCGCCGCAGGCGACCTCCACGCCGTCCTTGCTTGCCTGGATGATCTGTCCAGCCGCGCCCAGCCCCGTGGATACACGCGCGGCATGAATTTTTACCGGTACGCCCTCGAGACTGCTGTGGCAGGTCGGCCAGGGGTTGAACGCTCGCACCAACCGCTCGAGCTCGACCGCCGGTCGCGTCCAGTCAAGCCGTGCTTCATCCTTGTTCAACTTGTGCGCATAGGTGGCCAGGTTGTCGTCCTGGACTTCGCCCTTGACCGTGTCGGATTCCAGTGCCGCTACGGCTTCGACCACGGCCCCCGAGCCGAGGCCGGCCAGGCGATCATGCAGGGTGCCGCCGGTATCCTCGCCAGTGATCGGTGTGCTGACCTTGAGCAGCATTGGCCCGGTATCCAGTCCCGCTTCCATCTGCATGACGGTCACGCCGGACTCAGCATCGCCCGCCTCGATGGCGCGCTGGATCGGCGCGGCGCCGCGCCAGCGCGGCAACAGAGACGCGTGGCTGTTGATACAGCCCAGGCGCGGCATGTCCAGCACGACCTGTGGCAGGATTAAGCCGTAGGCCACCACGACCATCAGATCCGCTTGCAAACCGGCCAGCTCCGCTTGTGCAGCCGGGTCGCGCAGGGTTTGCGGCTGATAGACCGGAATCTCATGCTGCAGCGCGAGCTGCTTGACGGGGCTTGGCATCAGTTTCTGACCACGGCCTGCAGGACGATCCGGCTGCGTATACACCGCCACCACCTGACGCTTGGCGTCGAGCAGGGCTTGTAGATGCTGGGCGGCGAACTCCGGCGTGCCGGCGAAAACGATGCGCATAGAAGGACTCTTCAATGAAAAAGGCTTGCTGCAGGCTGCATGAAAACTACTGCGCTCGGTCATGCTGCGTTAAAAACAGCCTCAAAATGCTCATTTACAACTCGTAAACTGCGCTTTTTCGCCTGTTTTTGCCTTGCCTGACCTTCGCTCGCTACGTTTTCAAGCAGCCTGCGCTGCAAGCCTTTGGGGTGGGAGATCAAGCCTGCTGACGGTGAAGCTTTTCCAGCTTCTTCTTGATCCGGTCGCGCTTGAGATTGGACAGGTAGTCGACGAACAGCTTGCCGTTCAGGTGATCGCACTCGTGCTGGATGCACACGGCGAGCAGGCCTTCGGCGATCAGCTCATAGGGCTGACCGTCGCGGTCCAGCGCCTTGATCTTCACTTTCTGTGGCCGGTCTACATTTTCGTAGAAGCCGGGCACCGACAGGCATCCTTCCTGATACTGCTCCATCTCGTCGGTGAGAAACTCGAACTCGGGATTGATGAAGACCCGTGGATCGGTCTTGTCCTCGGACAGGTCCATCACCACGACCCGCTTGTGCACGTTGACCTGCGTCGCGGCCAGGCCAATGCCGGGTGCGTCGTACATGGTCTCGAACATGTCGTCGATCAACTGACGAATGCCGTCATCGACCACGTCCACCGGTTTGGCGATGGTGCGCAGGCGTGGATCGGGAAATTCTAGGATGTTCAGGATTGCCATATGCGTTTGTGATGCACTTATGGAATAAAGTCAAAAGCCGCTGCTAAGATGCCAGGCAGCTTGTAAACGGCTTAACGCCGCTTTCCACAAGGGTTTCTGCGGCGCTAGGGCGCTTTACGTGAAGGCACATCATAAAGGGATTCACCACATGAGGAAATCACTACTCGCCCTGCTGTTGGTGGCGGTTGGCGGCATGGCGCACGCCGCTGTACAGCTCAAGGATGACCATCCGGAGCAGTACACCGTAGTGAAAGGCGACACACTCTGGGACATTTCCGGGCGCTTCCTCAGCGAACCCTGGAAGTGGCCGGAGCTCTGGCATGCCAACCCGCAAGTCGAAAACCCTCACCTGATCTATCCTGGCGACAGCCTGAGTCTGGTCTACATCGACGGCCAACCGCGCATCATGCTCAACCGTGGTGCTTCGCGCGGAACGATCAAACTCTCCCCAACCGTTCGCACGACACCCATGGCTGAGGCCATCAGCACCATCCCGCTGGAGGCCATTAACAGCTTTTTGCTGAGCAACCGCATCGTCGACAGCGCCGCTGAGTTCGAAGCCGCCCCCTACATCGTTGCCGGCAACGCCGAGCGCGTGATCAGTGGCTCTGGTGACCGCGTCTACGGCCGCGGCGAGTTTCAGGATGACATCAGCGTCTACGGCATCTTCCGTCAGGGCAAGACCTACGTGGACCCGGATAGCGGTGAATTTCTTGGCATCAACGCCGACGACGTAGGCACCGCCGAGCTTCTCGACATGGAGGGCGACATTGCCACCATGATGCTCACCCGGGTTACCCAGGAAGCGCGCATTGGCGACCGTCTGTTCCCCAGTGAAGAGCGTGCGGTCAACTCGACCTTCATGCCGAGCGAGCCGAAACAAGAAATCAACGGTGTGATTCTGGATGTACCGCGCGGCGTGACCCAGATCGGTCAGTTCGACGTGGTCACCCTGAACCGCGGTGCGCGTGACGGGCTGAACGTCGGCAATGTGCTGGCGGTGTACAAGACCGGCGAAACTGTCCGCGACCGGGTCACCGGTGAGAACGTGAAGATCCCGGACGAGCGCTCGGGCCTGCTGATGGTGTTCCGCACCTACGACAAGCTCAGCTATGGCCTGGTCCTGCAGGCGACCCGTTCGCTGGCCGTGATGGACAAGGTACGCAACCCCTGAGCCCCCAAGCCCCGCCTCGCGGGGCTTTTCATTTCTGCTGAACAAGCACTGCATGGATGCGGTGTGACGAGACAAGGACTGTGCTCATGCCTTCGATTTCCCCTGCCGAACTGGAAGCGCGCCTGCGCCTGCATGTGTTGCCGGAGCTGGGCCCGCGTCGCCTGCGAAAGCTGCTCAGCGCATTTCCCGATGCGTCTTCAGCACTCAGCGCGCCTGCATCAGCCTGGCGCTCGCTGGGTTTACCGGCTGGTTGTGCCGAAGCCAGGCGCAGCCCGGCGATTCGTGAGCGAGCCGCAGCCAGCCTCAAGTGGCTGGAAACGCCAGCGCGGCATCTGCTGATGTGGGATGACCCGGCTTATCCCGGGTTGCTGGAGGAGCTGTCGGACGCCCCACCGCTGCTGTTCATCGAGGGTGATCCTGGCCTGTTGGAGCGCCCGCAACTGGCCATGGTGGGTAGCCGACGCGCTTCACGGCCGGGGCTGGATAACGCCACGGCCTTCGCACGCAGCCTGGCTCGCGGCGGTTTCGTGATTACCAGCGGGCTGGCCCTGGGCATCGATGGCGCAGCCCACCAGGGTGCGCTGGATGTGGGTGGCAAGACGATCGCCGTGCTGGGTACAGGGCTGCAGTGCCTCTATCCGCGTCGTCATCTTGGGCTGGCTGCGCGCATTGTTGAGGGTGGTGGTGCGGTGGTCTCAGAACTGCCGCTCGACTGCCCGCCGCAGGCCGCCAACTTCCCTCGTCGCAATCGAATCATCAGCGGCTTGTCATTAGGCGTGCTGGTGGTCGAGGCAAGTCCTTCGAGCGGCTCGCTGATCACCGCCCGTCTGGCTGCCGAACAGGGCCGTGAGGTCTATGCGATTCCCGGCTCAATCCACCATCCCGGCGCCCGCGGCTGCCACCAGCTGATTCGTCAGGGCGCTGCACTGGTGGAAAGTGTCGAGGACGTACTGCAGGCCTTGCGCGGCTGGCAGCAAACCCCGGCCACACCCGAAGCGCAACGACCCGAATCGATGCACCCGTTGCTCGCCCAGCTGCATGCCGCTCCCATGAGCAGCGAGGTGCTGGCAGATGCCGTGAACCTGCCCTTGTCAGAAATTCTCGCAGCGCTCACCGAGCTGGAAATCGAGGGGCTCGTCGCTTGCGAGAACGGTCGCTGGGTCGCCTGTGCAAGTTGAGGCCTGCTGTACTGCCGACAGCGCTTGGGTACACTTCGTCGATCAGTCTCAGGGGAGGTGGCAATGGTCGGCAATTGGCGTGTGCAGCAGGCGGCGCGGGTCGTCAGGCGTGGCGGGGTGATCGCCTATCCGACCGAGGCGGTCTGGGGCTTGGGCTGCGATCCTTGGGATAGCGACGCGGTACATCGGTTGCTGGCCCTGAAGGAGCGGCCGGTGGAGAAAGGCCTGATTCTGGTCGCCGACTGCGTTGAGCAGTTCGATTTTCTGCTAGACGACCTTCCTGAGCGTTGGTTGGACCGTTTGGTTGGCAGCTGGCCTGGTCCGAATACCTGGCTGGTCCCGCACCGTGATCGCTTGCCACACTGGATCACCGGCCAACACGACAGTGTCGCCCTTCGTGTGACCGATCACCCGCTGGTGGCCAGGCTGTGCGCCCTGACCGGCCCGTTGGTATCCACATCGGCCAACCCTGCCGGCCGACCTTCGGCGCGCTCGCGTCTGCGCGTCGAACAGTACTTCCCGGGGGATCTGGACGGCGTGCTTGGTGGCAGCCTGGGCGGACGTAAAAACCCCTCCACCATCCGCGACATACGCAATGGCGAGGTGATTCGAGCGTCCTGACGCCGCTGGCGTCAGGGCGTATACGTCTGCCGGCTCAGGGCAGGAGGATGGTCGAACCGGTCGTCTTGCCTGCCGCGAGCTGGCGCTGCGCCTCGGCTGCGTCGGCGAGCGGGTAGCGCTGGCCGATCTCCACCTCTATCTTTGCGCTGGCGATCATCTCGAACAGTTCGGTCGCCATGTCTCGTAGGCGTTCGGCCGAGGTGGCGTAGCCAGCCAGGGTCGGGCGCGTGACATACAGCGAGCCCTTCTGGGCTAATACGCCGAGGTTGACCCCCGTCACCGCTCCGGAGGCATTGCCGAAGCTGACTAGCAGGCCACGCGGGGCGACGCAATCGAGCGAGACTTCCCAACTGCTCTTGCCCACCGAGTCGTAGACCACCGGACATTTCTGGCCGTCGGTCAGCTCCAGTACGCGCTGCACGACGTCTTCCTGCGTGCGATCGATGGTTGCCCAGGCGCCCAGCGCCTTGGCGCGCTCAGCCTTTTCCGCCGACCCCACCACGCCGATCAGTTTGGCGCCGATGGCTTTGGCCCACTGGCAAGCGATCGATCCGACACCGCCCGCGGCTGCATGGAAAAGGATGGTTTCACCGGCTTTCAGCGCATAGGTTTGGCGCAGCAGATACTGGGTCGTCAGGCCCTTGAGCATCACTGAAGCCGCTTGTTCGAAGCTCACGCTGTCGGGCAGCTTGACCAGATGCCGCGCTGGCAGGGTGTGGTGTTCACCGTAAGCACCCAGCGGTCCGGTCGCGTAAGCGACACGATCACCCACCGCGAAATCATCGACGCCCTCGCCCAGCGCCTCGACCACACCGGCACCTTCGGTGCCCAGGCCCGACGGAAGGCTCGGCGGCGCGTAGAGCCCGCTGCGAAAGTAAGTGTCGATGAAGTTCAGACCGATCGCATGGTTACGCACGCGGATCTCACCGGCGCCTGGTGCCGCGACCGGGACGTCGACCTGTTCGAGGACTTCAGGACCACCGTGCTGACTGAACTGGATGCGCTGCGACATATCGACTCCTGGCAAATACAAAGGAGCCTATCCAACGCTTCCCGGGCGCGTCCGTCAATTGGCCCGGTGATATGCTTGCCGGCCTTCTGTTCTAGCGCTGCCGCTCTGGGCCCATGGCCGGCAGCAGCGCAGCCCACTTGCCAAGGTGAATTCGTGAACGAGCGTACCGAAGCCGTCAAAGCCTACCTGCTCGATCTGCAGGACCGTATCTGCGCCACCCTTGAAGCCGAGGACGGCGGCGCGCGCTTCGTCGAGGATGCCTGGACTCGTCCTGCAGGCGGCGGTGGCCGGACCCGGGTCATCGAAAACGGTGCGCTGATCGAAAAGGGCGGCGTCAACTTCTCCCACGTTCACGGCAGTGGTCTGCCGCCGTCGGCCAGTGCCCATCGTCCGGAACTGGCCGGTCGTGGCTTCGAAGCGCTCGGCGTGTCGCTGGTGATCCATCCGGAGAACCCCTACGTACCGACCTCCCACGCCAACGTGCGCTTCTTCATTGCCGAAAAGGAGGGTGAGGAGCCAGTCTGGTGGTTTGGTGGCGGCTTCGACCTCACGCCTTACTACGGTAACGAAGAAGACTGCGTGCACTGGCATCGGGTGGCGCGGGATGCCTGTGCGCCGTTCGGTGCCGATGTCTACCCGCGCTACAAGGAATGGTGCGACCGATATTTCCACATCAAGCACCGCAACGAACCGCGCGGTGTCGGTGGGCTGTTCTTCGATGACCTGAACGACTGGGATTTCGATACCAGCTTTGCCTTCATGCGGGCGGTCGGCGATGCCTACATCGAGGCCTACCTGCCCATCGTCCAGCGTCGCAAGGCGATGCCGTTCGGTGAACGTGAGCGGGCCTTCCAGGAGCTGCGTCGCGGTCGCTATGTGGAATACAACCTGGTATACGACCGCGGCACCCTGTTCGGGCTGCAATCGGGTGGACGTACCGAGTCGATCCTCATGTCGTTGCCGCCGCTGGTGCGCTGGGGTTACGACAAGCATCCCGAGCCCGGCTCACCCGAGGCGCGCCTGACCGAGTATTTCCTACAGGATCGAGACTGGCTGGGCGAGCAGCGCTGACGGGGCATTCTCAGACGTTGCGTCTGCCAGGCCCTCCCGCTTGACGGGGTCAGAACATATTTGAAGCGGAGTAATTGTTGATGGACCGCTACGGCGTCTTTGGTAACCCCATCGGGCACAGCAAGTCGCCCCAGATCCACCGGCTGTTTGCCGAACAGACCGGCCAGGTTCTCAGCTACGAACCCTTGCTGGCGCCGCTGGATGACTTCGCCGGTTTTGCCAAGGGCTTCTTCGAGACGGGCCTGGGTGCCAACGTCACCGTGCCGTTCAAGGAGCAGGCCTACCGCCTGGCCGACAGTCTGAGTGAGCGCGCCCAGCGTGCCGGCGCGGTGAATACCTTGAAAAAGCTCGAAGACGGCAGCCTGCTGGGTGACAACACCGACGGCATTGGTCTGGTCCGCGATCTGCGGGATAACGCTGCCGTCACGCTAGAAGGCAAGCGGATTCTGCTGTTGGGCGCCGGGGGTGCGGTGCGTGGAGTGCTTGAGCCTCTGCTGGCGCAGCGCCCGGCAGTGCTGGTCATTGCCAACCGCACTCTGTCCAAGGCCGAGCAGCTGGCTGACGAGTTTGCCGAGCTGGGGCCGATCAGTGCGAGCGCTTTCGAGCAGCTGCAAGGCCCCTTCGATGTGATCATCAACGGCACGTCGGCGAGCCTCGGCGGTGAATTGCCGCCATTAGGTGAGGACCTGATCGAGCCGGGCATCACCTTCTGCTACGACATGATGTACGCCGCTCTGGCGACACCTTTTTGCCAGTGGGCGGCCATGCGTGATGCGCCCAATCGCGACGGGCTCGGCATGCTGGTCGAACAGGCGGCAGCAGCGTTCGAACTCTGGCGAGGCGTGCGGCCGGAATCGGCTCCTGTGCTGGCGGCGCTGCGTCGTCAGCTCGCAGGCTGAATTCCCGCGCAATCAGAGTCTGAAGTGAATCTGCTCGTGCAGGTGTTGCGGTGTCTCCAGCTCATCGACCATCCCCGCCGCGATACGCCGTAGCTGCACGCGTCGATCGCCGGGGTCGAGATCGTCGATCACGCTGAAATCCTCGATCGACAGATCGTCACCATCGGCTTTGGCATCCACCAGTGTCCACTTCAACGGATGCGCTGCAATGCGTTGCAGCGCTGCACTAACAGCTGGATCGTCACCCTTGGCGGACAGGTCCACGACCAGCAGCAACCGATCGACACCGACTTTAGGCAACCCAGACAGCAGAGCGTCGACCGCCTGAGACAGATCATGCGGCTGGTGCTTGGCTACCGAGCCGGAGGCTGTTGCCAATGCAGGGCCGTCGAATAGACAGATCACCGCATCCATCCCGGCCACGCTCTGCGAGACGCTGGTGGCATCGAACAGATCGCCGGTTTTGGCGCGCAGGCCCGGTCGCACGGTCATCGAGTTGAGATCGTCGACCAGGGCCACGGCTTCGTGCTGACGGGTCAACAGCTCGCAAAGCAGCGCGTTGCCGAGGCTCGAATGCGCTCCGTAAAGAGCGAATTTGAGCCGCGGCGTTTCAGCGTTAAGCATGAACGCCTGGCCGGATCAGCGTCGGGTGGCCAGATAGCCAATCAGCGCGACGGCGCCAGCGGCCAGGGCGACGGTGCTCAGCGGATGCTCGCGTGCGCAGTCCTTGGCCATGCGCCCGGCGTCACGACTGCGGCGGGACAGGTCGTGGCAGTGCTCATCCCAACGGTTGTCGTGCCACAGCGATTCAGCGCGCGAGCGCAGTGCATTGAAACGGTTACGTGATTCGCGCGAGGCGTCGTCCTTGAGGTCATCGAGTGCAGTCATCAAATTCTGTATTTCGCGCTCGATTTCGTCGCGGGTAGTCGGTGTGCGGCTGAAGCGGGACATAGCGTTCTCCCCTTTGAATGTACGGTTTGGACTCTGCGAAGCCGTGAAGGTGCGTTCGGCCGTGCTCAACCAAAACACCCAGATTGCTATGAGGTGACCTATCAATAGCAGCCGGGTTCCGCTGGTCGGCTCGGTTGTGGCGAAAAGCCGCGCGGCCGATAGCGTGTTTGACGGCTAATTCGTACGCCTGCGGCCGCGCCGCGCCGGTTGATCTAAGCTTTGTATCGGGGCCGTTGCGCTGAGCGGTCCGGACGGCGAAACGAGCGAAACGGCCAGCGCCCTGCGCCTGGTCGATCCGCTGAAAGCGCCGAAATATAAGGGCTGGCGGCCATGTTTATGCTCGCCTTTTCCGTATAATGCGCGCCGCGTCCGTCTGCTTCGGCGCGCCTTTTTTCACTGCCAATTCATCGGTGTCCATCTTGAAGCTTCGTCATACCCTTCTCGGTCTGCTGCTCGCCTGCAGCAGCGTCATGTCGTCCCCCGTCTCGCTCGCTGCACCCAAAGCCCCTGCTCAGCAGGAACTGGCTTCTGGCAGCGCGCTGCTGGTCGACCTGAAAACCAACGAAATTCTCTATTCCAGCAATCCAGATGTGGTTGTGCCGATTGCCTCGGTGACCAAGCTGATGACCGCGATGGTGGCGCTCGACGCCAAGTTGCCGCTCGACCAGCGCCTGTCGGTCACCATTCGCGATGCGCGCGAGATGCAGGGCGTCTACTCGCGCGTGCGCATCGGCAGCGAGATAAGCCGCCGGGAAATGCTCCTGCTGACCCTGATGTCATCCGAGAACCGCGCGGCCGCGAGCCTGGCTCATCATTATCCCGGTGGCTACGGTGCTTTTATCCAGGCAATGAACGCCAAGGCCAAGGCGCTGGGCATGACCCACACGCGCTATGTTGAACCGACCGGTTTGTCCGAGCAGAACGTCTCCAGCGCCAATGACCTGGTCAAACTTCTCAAGGCCAGCCAGGCCTACCCGCTGATCGAACAGTTCAGCACCACCAGCGAGAAGACCGTGGCTTTCCACAAGCCCAACTACACCCTGGGGTTCCGCAATACCAACGCCCTGGTGCGCAAGCCTGACTGGAGCATCCAGCTGACCAAGACCGGTTTCACCAACGCCGCCGGCCATTGCCTGGTGATGCGCACGGTGATGAACAAGCGCCCGGTGGCCTTTGTGGTGCTCGACGCCTTTGGCAAGTACACCCACATGGCCGATGCCAACCGCCTGAAGAAGTGGATGGAAACCGGCAAGGTCACGCCCGTGGCGCCGGCAGCCCTGGCCTACAAGCAGCAGAAGATGGCGCAGCGTCAGCTCGCCGGACGGCCAGGTGACGCCGCGACGGTGATCGGCACCCGCTGACCTAGGCAGCCAGCAAGCGCTTCTCCGCCGGGGTCGTGCCTGGCGGCGGAGGTGAAGCGGCGGTTGCAGGGCTTGCTCCGGCGTTGCGTCGAACGGGCCCACGAGGCGCGCCGCCAGCGCGCGTGGTGCCCGCCGCGCTTACGGCGCTGCACTGAGCAACCGGCTTCGGCGTGACTTTTCGATTCGATGCAACGATGCGGGTGCTGTCGACTCAAACGACTACATTTGCCCTCAGCGCAACGGGAATCGAAGGTCGTTATGAGTACGCCAGACAATACCTACATCGAGTGGCTGGAAAACCAGTCCATGCTGAAAGCTGCCCGCGAACGGGCCCGACTCTACGCCGGTCAGTCGCGGCTCTGGCAGCGGCCTTATGCGCAGGCGCGGCCGCGCGACGCCAGTGCGATCTCCTCGGTGTGGTTTACCGCCTACCCCGCCGCCATCATCACGCCCGAAGGCGGTTCGGTGCTGCAGGCGCTGGGCGATGACCGCCTCTGGAGCGCACTGTCCGAGTTGGGCGTGCAAGGTATTCACAACGGCCCGATGAAGCGCTCTGGCGGGCTGCGCGGACGCGAGTACACGCCGACCATCGACGGCAATTTCGACCGCATCAGCTTCGATATCGACCCCAACCTTGGGACCGAACAGGAGATGTTGCAGCTCAGCCGCATGGCCGCCGCGCACAACGCCATTGTCATTGATGACATTGTGCCGGCCCACACCGGCAAGGGCGCGGATTTCCGACTCGCCGAGATGGCCTACGGCGACTATCCCGGCCTTTACCACATGGTCGAGATCAACGAGGAAGACTGGCCGTTACTGCCGGACGTGCCCAAGGGCCGGGATGCGGTAAACCTCTCGCCGCCAGTGGTCGATCAGCTCAAGGAAAAGCACTACATCGTCGGCCAGCTGCAGCGGGTGATCTTCTTTGAGCCGGGCATCAAGGACACCGACTGGAGCGTCACCAATGTGGTGACCGGGGTGGATGGCAAGCGCCGGCGCTGGGTCTATCTGCACTACTTCAAGGAAGGCCAGCCATCGCTGAACTGGCTCGACCCGACCTTCGCCGCCCAGCAGCTGATCATTGGCGATGCGCTGCACGCCATCGACGTGTCCGGCGCGCGCGTGCTGCGCCTGGATGCCAACGGTTTTCTCGGGGTCGAGCGACGCGCCGAGGGCACCGCCTGGTCCGAGAGCCATCCGCTGTCGGTAACGGGCAACCAATTGATTGCGGGTGCGATCCGCAAGGCCGGCGGCTTCAGCTTCCAGGAATTGAACCTGACCATCGACGACATCGCCTCGATGTCCCACGGCGGCGCGGATCTGTCCTACGACTTCATCACCCGTCCGGCCTATCACCATGCACTGGTCACGGGCGATACCGAATTCCTGCGGTTGATGTTGCGCGAGGTGCACGCGTTCGGCATCGACCCGGCGTCGCTGATCCACGCCATGCAGAACCACGACGAGCTGACCCTGGAGCTGGTGCACTTCTGGACGCTGCATGCCTACGACCATTACCACTACCACGGCCAGACCTTGTCCGGTGGCATCCTGCGCGAGCACATCCGCGAAGAGATGTACGAGCGCCTCACGGGTGAGCACGCGCCTTACAACCTCAAGTTCGTCACCAATGGCGTGTCCTGCACCACGGTCAGCGTCATCACGGCGGCGCTGGGCATCCGCGACCTCGACACCATCACCGCCGCCGACATCGAACAGATCCAGCGCCTGCATATCCTGCTGGTGATGTTCAACGCCATGCAGCCCGGCGTGTTCGCCCTCTCCGGCTGGGATCTGGTCGGCGCACTGCCATTGGAAGCCGAGCAGGTCGAGCACCTGATGACTGAGGGCGACACCCGCTGGCTGCACCGCGGCGGCTACGACCTGGCCGATATTGCCCCCGAGGTGGAAACCTCCAGCGAAGGCCTGCCCAAGGCGCGCTCGCTATACGGCAGCCTGGTCGAGCAGCTGCAGAATGGCGGTTCCTTTGCCTGCCAGCTCAAGCGCATCCTCAGCGTCCGTCGCGCCTACGACATTGCGGCGAGCAAGCAGATCCTGATTCCGGACGTGCAGGCGCCCGGATTGCTGGTCATGGTCCACGAACTGCCGGCCGGCAAAGGCGTGCAGATCACCGCGCTGAATTTCAGTGCCGAAACCATCAGCGAAACGGTCACCCTGCCTGGCATCGCGCCCGGCCCTGTGGTCGACATCATCCACGAAAGCATCGAAGGCGACCTGACCGAGAACGGCGAGATAACCTTCAATCTCGATCCCTACGAAGGCCTTGCCCTGCGCGTGGTCAGCGCCGCCTCACCGGTGCTCTGACCGGGCATCAGCGCCCTCTTCGCCTGGCCGGTCGGCGCAGCTATAGTGCGCGCCGGCCGGCCCTGGGGGCTGCCTTGTTGATCCGAAGAGTACCTACGTGTCCGCCACCTCCCGCTTCCGTTTCCTGCGCACGGCATTGGCCTGCCTGCTCGGGTCTTCGATATTTTCCAGCCAGGCGCAGACGGCCTGCCCGGCGGGTCAGCAGCCCCTCTGCCTGGGCGCCTGCGTCTGCATGCCGGCCTCTGCGCAGCATTCCGAAACGCTGTACGAGCAGATGCAATGGCTGGCCGCAGCGGGGCTGGAGACCTGGATCCGCCAGTCGCGCGATCGGCTGGCGCTGCAGGAGAGCCGGCCGATCCCGCTGCACATCCGCTCCCAGTTGGAGCCCTATTTCGACCTGGTGGTGCTGGAAACCGCGCGCTACCGCGTCGGTGACGACGGCGTGCTCACCGCGGCCAATACCCTGTTGCGTAACCCGGACATCGTCGCGGTAACGCTGATCGACATCATCGCCTTCCGCAATGAAGCCGACGCCCTCGACAACGTCGCGCTCTGGGCCCATGAGCTCAAGCACGTCGAGCAATACCTCGAATGGGGTGTGGGTGAATTCGCCCGGCGCTACACCCGCGACTACGGCAGCGTCGAGCAGCCGGGCTATGCCATGGAGCTACAGCTCGAGCGCGAAACGGCCCTGCGCCAAGCTGGCGAAATCACATTTCGGCGCCACTCAGCCGAATGATCTAGGTCGAGGGATCGCCTTGGATCGGCTCCGGTCACAACCTTATCGCCATGAGGAGACCGCCATGACTGTGACCGTGACCAAGCTCCGGGGCAACGATATACCGGAGGCGATGCGTGGGCCCGACGTTCAAGTGGTCTTCCGCGTCACCGACCATGAGGGCAACACGCAATACTTACTCGATGATGTGGAAGCGGCCCAAAGTGCTGTGCGCGCCAGTGACAACCATCAGGCAGGGAAAGAGTGACCGCTGCGGCCAGTGGAACGCGCGCTGGCGCACGAGTCTCGGTCAGCGTCCAAGGCTGACCGATACGGCCTCGCTGCAGTGATTCAACCTGCGCTGCCCTGAGCTGTCAGCGCGTTTTGAGCAGTCCAACCCAGCAGCAACTCGGGCGCCATGGGTCGGGCAATGTGATAACCCTGTCCCTCGTCACACCCCCACTGAGCCACCAGATCGCAGATCGCCTGGGTTTCGATGCCCTCGGCAACGATGCGCAGCTCCAGGCGCTTGGCCAGGTCGATGATGGTCCGTACCAGCCGGCGATCCTTTTCGTCGTCACCCAGGTGGCGGATGAACGACTGATCGAGTTTGACCGTCGAGGCCGGCAGGTCGCGCAGATAGGTCCAGTTGCTGTAGCCCGTGCCGAAATCGTCGATGGCCACCTCCACACCTAGTGAGCGCAAACGCTGCAGTTGGTGGCTGACTTCGCCCGGGTTACGCATCAGCGCGCTTTCGGTGAACTCCACCTCCAGGCTCGTCGGATCGATACGCTGGCTGTTCAGCAATTCGATGAAGCGGTTGGCAAAGGCCGGGCTGTCCAGATCCGACGCCGACACGTTGATCGCCACCTTGAACCTGGCCCCCTGGCGTTGCCAGGCTGCCGCCTGCAGCACGGCCTGCTCGGCCACCCACAGGCTCAGCTCGCGGATCAGTGCGGTCTTTTCGGCCAGCGGAATGAATTCGGCCGGGCCGATGGCGCCAAGCGTCGGGTGATCCCAACGCAGCAGCGCCTCGACCGAGGTGCAACGCCCGTCGTTCAGGCTAATGCGCGGCTGGTAGACCAACCGCAGCTGGCCGCCGCCGTGCAGCGCCTCGGCGAGACCGCTGAGCAAGGTGAAGGCACGCTGCTGCACCGCATCGAGTCGGGATTCGTAAGGCGACCAGCCGATGCCACGGTCGCGCGCGTCGTCAGCCGAGGTGATCGCCAGGCGCAGCCAGTCCTGCTCCAGCACGCCGCTGTGCAGCGGCAGCACGCCGAGCCCGATCTGGGTCTTGATCGGAATCGAATTGCATTGCACCGGCGCATCGAACGCCGCGATGATCCGGGCATAGAGTTGGGTCATTTCACCCGGCGGCCCGTCCGGTATCAGAAAGGCAAAACGACTCGGGCTGATGCAATACAGCCCACAGGGGTCGGGAAGCTGCGCTTGCAGCGTCTGCTTCATGCGCAGCATCAGCGCTTGTGCAAAGCTGTGACCCAGCACTTTGATGATGTCGTTCAGCAGCATCGGCCCGATCACATCGGCCACGACCAATACATTGCTCTGCGAGGTTGAGGCCGCCCGCGCCACATCATCCTCGAGCCGTGAGCGGTTGAGCAATCCGGTGGATGCATCGATGAAGTTGGTGCGACGCAGGGTCAGGATGCGCGCCATCGTCAGCTTGGCGAAATGCTCGAGCATCGACAGTTCCTGCGGCGTCATCGCCTGCCGTGGCTGAGTGTCGATGATGCACAGGCTGCCAAGGCCCAGCCCTTCCGGCGTGATCAGCGGCATGCCCGCATAGAAGCGAATGCCCGGTTCACCGGTGACCAGCGGGTTATCCTGGAAACGTGCGTCCTGGGCCGCATCAAGTACCTGGAACGGCTCGTTGGCGAGAATGGCATAGGCGCAGAAGGAGTCCTCCCGCGGCGTCTCCTGCGCCAGCAGCCCGACCCGCGCGGTAAACCACTGGCGCTGTTCGTCGACGATCGAGATCAACGCAATCGGCGCCTGAAAATACTCCGCCACCATGCTCACGATGTGCTCGAACACCTCGTCGGGTGCTGTGTCCAGCCGGCACAACTGCGTCACCTGCAACTGGCGCTGCGCTTCATTTATCGGGATTGGAGCACCCGCCATACGATCACTGCCTGGAAATTCAAATGGGGCCGAACCGTCAGCGCGACGTTCGGATTGGGTTGTACGGCATTCAGGGTCAGGCCCAAGGAATCAGCACAACAGAACCTCTTGCCGGTATATCGACCGGTGCGTTTTTTCCTTGACGAGGTGCCGACAAGAGGTTTGCAGTGGTGTCGCGCATGGGCGTCCTCGTCTCGGATCCGCGCCCGCATATGTGTAGGATTATCTCTCCGGTGTCGCGCAGGAACGCCTTGGCCGCATCGTTTTCCAACCCCCACGGCATACAAGTGAATTCGGCCCGGTGGGGTTCAAACAACCGACAACCCAGCAGCAGGATGCCGCCCACACGCCCGGTGGCGGCACCAAAGGACGATGCACGGACATGCCTGATGCGATAGATGAGGTGCCTGCTTTTCTCTCCGGTGGCGGGGTGATGGGGGCGTTGATGCGCAGCCATGACTGGGCGGCCACGCCGTTCGGCCCGATCGAGGATTGGCCGCAGTCCCTGCGCGCGATGGTTGGTGCCTGTCTGAATTCGCCACTTCTGGGAACCGTGCTCTGGGGGCCGGAGCTGCGAATGCTCTACAACGATGCTTACATCCCCTCCATGGCTGATCGTCACCCCGCTGCGCTGGGGCTGCCGGTGGCGCAGGTCTGGGGTGAAGTCTGGGAGATCGTGGCGCCACCGTTTCATCACGCGATGCGCACCGGGGAAGGCTTCGCCCAGAACCGGGTCGAGCTGCCAATGGTTCGCAACGGCCAGCCTGAGGTCACCTACTGGAACATCAGCGCGACGCCGATCTTCGGTGAAGATGGCCAAATTCTCGGCCTCTTGAACCAGGGCATCGAAATCACCGGACAGGTACTCGCCGAACATCAGCGCCTGGTCGCTCAGCAGCAGTTGCGTGACCTGAACGAGCAGTTGGCCCGCGAGGTGGCCATCCGCACGGAAGAGCGCAACCTGATGTGGGACACCTCGCCCGATCTGATGGTGGTGATCAACTTCGCGGGTGTCATCCAGCGTGTGAATCCGGCATGGACGGCAGTCCTTGGTTACCTACCCGAAGAACTGATCGGCCACCACGTCAACGAGTTCATCACCGACGAAGACCATCCGCTTACCGTTGATGCCTACCTGACCACCGCCGCTGGTGACACGGTTCGGATCGTCAACCGCTACCGGCACAAGAACGGCGCGCAACACTCGATTTCTTGGGTCGCCGCACCATCTGGGGACAGGACGTACGCCACCGGCCGTGACATTACTGAAGAAATCGCACGGCAGGCACAGCTCGAGTCGACTCATGAGCAGCTGCGTCAGGCACAGAAGATGGAAGCGGTTGGCCAGCTTACCGGCGGGTTGGCACACGACTTCAACAACCTGCTCGCGGGCATCTCGGTCAGCTTGGAGATGATCGAGACTCGCGTCAGGCAGGACCGCATCGGTGACGTCGCAAAGTACCTGCGGGTCGCGCAGAGCGCCACCAGGCGGGCCGCGGCATTGACGCATCGTTTATTGGCGTTTTCCCGTCGACAGACGCTGGCCCCCAAAGCGATCAATGCGGGCAAGCTGGTCGGCGGCATGCTCGACATGGTTCAGCGCACCGTAGGACCAACTGTCGTGGTGGAGCATTTTTGCTCGTCTGGTCTGTGGACGGCGCTGGTCGATCCGTCTCAACTGGAAAACGCGCTGCTCAACCTGTGTCTCAATGCCCGCGATGCCATGCCAGAGGGCGGACGCATCACGGTTGAAACTGGCAACCGTGTGTTCGATGCCGTGAGTGCTCGTCAGCACGACATCCCCCAAGGCGAGTACCTGGCAATCCGGGTCAGCGACAGCGGCACCGGCATGTCGCCCGAGGTGCTGGCCAAGGCATTCGATCCCTTCTTCACCACTAAGCCGCAGGGTGAAGGCACAGGGCTCGGCCTGTCGATGATCTATGGGTTCGCGCAGCAGTCCGGCGGCCAGGTGCGCATCTACTCACAGCTGGGTAGCGGCACCACGGTCAGTCTTTACCTGCCGCGCTACCTCGGCACGGCCGAAGGCGAGAGCGGCTCGCCCGGCTTGCCACCCATGCTGCCGGCGCAGCGCGGCGAAACGGTGCTGGTGGTCGATGACGAGCCGACCGTGCGCGTACTGGTTACCGACTTCCTGGGTGACCTCGGTTATCGCGCCATTGAGGTGGCAGACGGAATCGCCGGGCTCGAAGTGCTGCAATCGGGAGTACACATCGACTTGCTGGTCACCGATTTCGGTCTGCCCGGCGGTATGAACGGGCTGCAGCTCGCCAACGCAGGCCGCCTCAGCCGACCCGATCTGCGCGTGCTGTTCATCACCGGCTATGCCGAGAGCGCTCTGTTCCACAACGGTCGGCTTGAACCGGGTATGGCAGTGCTTACCAAGCCATTCGCAGTCAACGATCTGGCCGAACGGATGCATGAGCTCATCGGACAGTCGGCAGCGATGCGCGGCTGAATTCCTACCCTTTCGCTAGGGCTTTCGTCGGCTAACCTGTTTTGCACTGGAACCATCTGCCCGCTTCTCGCCTCTGCTGCATACCTGGTGTGAATGCAGCTAACCGAGCCGAGACGCTTTGCAACGACGCTTCGGCCAGCACAGCGAGGGTCAGTAGATGGCTGACGAACAGCGTATCCGCGAACGCGCCCACGAAATATGGGAAGCCAAGGGCCGTCCAGAAGGACATGAGCAGGAGCATTGGGCGCAGGCCCGTGACGAGCTGGAGCCCTTTTACAAGGAGGGCGATGCCACGGCTGGCAGCGTCGAAAGCAGCGTCGCGATTCCGATGCCTAAGCGCGAAGACAGGCAATGAGCGCGCACTGGCGCTTGTTCCGTGCGCGAACATCACCGGGCATTGCATGGCTTTCGCCCCTCCGTTGGGGCGACCCCCAGTTCCTTAATGGCGACCGACGGTAAGTCGTCCGCCTCTGCGCCTTGAGGGTTGCCTCGCCGCCCAGCGCAGAAACCCTCGATAAGGCCCGACCGTCCCGATGAAACAGCCACTCGACTTCCAGGCAATTTTCGACGCCCTGCCCGACATCAACCTGATCGTCTCCGCGGACACAGCGTTCACCATGTTGGCGGCGAGTGACGTGCGACTGCAGGCCACTAACGTCACTCGCGAAGAGTGCATCGGTCATTCGATTTTCGAGGTCTTTGGCAACAACCCGGACGAAAAGGCAGCGTCGGGGCCCGGCTTACTGCGCGCATCGCTGGAGCGGGTGCTGGAGACCCGTGCGCCGGATCGCATGGCGACCACCAAATACGACATTCCTCGGCGCGCGTCCGAAGGCGGGGGTTTCGAAGTACGTTACTGGAACCCGATTAACGTCCCGGTGCTGAATGATCAGGGAGAGGTCACGTGCATCATCCATCAGACGCAGGACGTGACCGACCAGGTGCTCAGGCAGGACGCCGCCACCCTGAGCCATTCCGAAGAGCGATTCCGCGCCGCCCTGCTGGCCTCAGGTACAGGTACCTTCACCTGGTATCTGAACGATGGCGGTTTCTACCCCGACAGTGCACTGGAACAGATCTTTCAGCTGCCGCTGGGGTGGAAGCTCGACACCTTTGGACGCTTTATCGATCAGGTACACCCTGACGATCGCGCTCAGGTGCGCTTGGCGTTCAGTAACCCGCGCCAGGCCCAGAATGTCGCCGTGGAGTTCCGTCTGGCCCGGCCGGGCCCGGAAAGGTGGCTGGCCTGCAAAGCCAAGGCCTTCCGCGATGCCAGCGGCAAACTCGCTTACATGGCCGGTGCCTGTTTCGACGTCAGCGCCCGCAGACACGCTGAAGATGCCCTGCGCATCAGTGAAACGCGGCTGCGCCAGCTCAATGAAGGACTCGAAGCCCGCGTCGCTTCCGAGGTCGCCGTGCGTAGCCATACCGAGGAGGCGTTGCGCCAGGCGCAAAAAATGGAGGCCGTCGGCCGGCTCACCGGGGGTATCGCCCACGACTTCAACAATCTGCTGACCGGCATCATCGGCAGCCTCGACCTCATGCAGAGGCGCAACGCGCGCGGCGAGCAGGATCTCGACCGCTACATCAACGCCGCTGTCAATTCGGCCGAGCGCGCCGCTGCGCTGACGCAACGCCTGCTGGCCTTTTCCCGCCAGCAGGCGCTCGATCTCAAACCGGTCGACGTCAACCAATTGGTCGCCTCGTTGGAAGACCTGCTGCATCGCACCACCGGTGAGAACATTGTGGTGGTCACCGAGCTCAGTGCCGGGCTGCCGCCTGCCTGCATGGACATGAATCAGCTCGAAAGCGCTGTCATCAACCTCGTCATCAACGCGCGCGACTCCATGCCCCATGGTGGTCGGGTCAGCTTGTCCACGCGAAGTGTCCAGGTGGGCAGCGAGCCAGATGCCGCCCGCCGCGGACTGACCGAGGGCGACTATGTGCTGCTATCGGTGACCGATACCGGTACCGGCATGGCGCCTGAAGTGGTCGAGCGCGCTTTCGAACCCTTCTTCACCACCAAGCCGATCGGCCAGGGCACCGGCCTCGGGCTCTCGATGGTTTACGGCTATATCAAGCAGGCCAAAGGCTACATACAGATCGAGTCCAAGCCCTTCAATGGCACCAGCGTGCACCTCTACCTGCCCGTCCACCACGGTGTTATCACCCCAGCGAAGGTCGAGCCTGAACGCACGCCACAGGGGGCCGGCGAAACCATCCTCGTGGTCGAGGACGAGCCCGTGGTCCGCTCGCTGGTGGTCGAAGTACTCAACGACCTTGGCTACGAAACACTGGAGGCCGGCGAAGCCTCCGAAGCGCTGCAGATCACCGAAAGCCAGCAGCGGATCGACCTGATGGTCTCTGATGTTGGCCTCCCCGGCATGAACGGTCGGCAACTGGCCGAAATCGTCCGTCAGCAACGCCCTGGGCTGAAAGTGCTCTTCGCCACCGGCTATGCCGAAAGCTTCGCCGCCAATGACCTGCTGGGCCCCGACATGGCCGTGATGACCAAACCGTTCGCCATCGATGCCTTCGCCCTAAAGGTCGGGGAAATGCTAGGTCCGCATGGCCGTTGAGCCGCGCCCCGCTGCAGCACGGTTCGGGCACCGGGTTGCCGAATTGCGCCAGCCGCGCCTAGCCGTTGCGCTACGTTTAAGCTAAGCGCAACGCCTGCCCTGAACGATCAAGGTTGGCGCCGCGACGCGCGGGCACTACCGTGTACCGACCAGACCCATTCAATCAACGCGGCCACACAGCGCCTGTGAATCGGTAACGAGCGAACGCCAGGCTGTTCTGAACACCGCATGGCTGAGCGCAGCAGGTTCACGGTGCCCGGCCCCTCGAAAGGAGAAACAGCTGATGAGTGCAGAAACCATGCGACATATCGATCACCGTCCCGGCGGCGAGGCCGAGTGCCTGCGGATGGCCGAAGGGCCCGTGCCGGAACCCGGCCCGCAGGACGTGCTGGTGCGCGTAGCCTACGCCGGCATCAACCGCCCGGATGTCTTCCAGCGCTCCGGCAGCTACCCGCCGCCACCGGACGCCTCGCCGCTGCTCGGCTTGGAAATCTCCGGTGAAATCGTTGCCCTCGGCGCCCAGGTCAGCGGCTGGAAAGTCGGCGATCAGGTCTGCGCCCTCACCCCCGGCGGCGGCTATGCCGAATATTGCGTGGCCCCGGCCGAACACTGCCTGCCAGTGCCCGCCGGGCTGTCATTGCTTGAAGCGGCCGCCCTGCCGGAAACCTACTTCACCGTCTGGAGCAACGTGTTCGAGCGCGGTGCCCTGCAACCCGGTGAAGCCTTCCTGGTGCACGGCGGCTCCAGCGGCATCGGCCTGACCGCCATCCAGCTCGCCAAGCAGTTCGGCGCCACTGTCTACACAACGGTCGGCAGCAGCGAAAAAGCCGATGCCTGCCGGCGTGCCGGTGCGGACCGGGTGATCAACTACCACGAAGAAGACTTCGTCGAGGTGCTCAAGCAAGCCACCGACGGCAACGGCGTCGACGTCATCCTCGACATGGTCGGCGGCGACTACATCCCCCGCAACGTCAAATCCCTCGCCGTCGAAGGCCGCCTGGTACAGATCGCCTTCCTCAAAGGCAGCCGCGTCGAACTCGACACCATGCCGATCATGCGCAAGCGCCTCACCTTCACCGGCTCCACCCTGCGCCCCCGCAGCCGCGAGGAAAAAGCCGACATCGCCAAGGCGCTGCACGACAAGGTCTGGCCGCTGCTCGACCAGGGCCTGTGCCACCCCGTCATCCACGCCACCTTCCCCCTTGCTGAGGCCGCCGAAGCGCACCGGCTGATGGAAAGCAGCAAGCACATCGGGAAGATTATGTTGGAGGTTGGGCAGTAGCGGCTGGAAATGGGCCGGTAACTACCGGCCCTTACTGTGTTTTTAGTAACACTGCTGCCGAAGGAGCAGGATGCCGGGCATTCAGCCGATTAGCTCGTTGGTGTATAACATTCCGGACGGGCTCCGATATCCTTGTAACACCTATGCTAGAGCTGTTCGGATAGGCATAGATGGAATGTTATACACCAGTCCCGTCGGGCGTCTTATACACCACTTGGTGTCTAATTATAGTTGGGTACCACAAGCTAATCTCGAGGTAACTCCCCAGAATGCCGGCCCCTGAAAAAGAATATTTCACTTTGACTGAAATTATCGATCGCTGGGCTCGTTCAAAGGTCGATCAAACAACTTTTCTCGACTATGCAAGAAGAGATCTACTGATTTACTCCGTTTACTTGAGGGAAATCGGGAGCCACAAACGCGAGATCATTGAACCCAATGGGGCAATCCGAACAACCACGGTAAGCGCCGTGCAATTTGTTGCCCCAGGTTTTACTTATCAGCCAATAAGATACCTCAAGGCAAACGATGCTCGGCGTATACTTGAAGCAAAAGAGGGCGAGCAAATTGCAATATCAGTCCTTTATACGTCAGCAGAAAGAAATAAAGAAAGTGGCGCAGGCTACGCACAGCCACTTTACTTTGAGCCCAAAGACTTGCTGATAACAAAATCAGAGAGAGACCGCTTTGAAAAGCAGCATAGGCTTAGCATTGGCAGCCGGAGTGAAGCTTGTTGGAAATGGCTAACAGACGCTAGTAACCAAAAAGCCTTAACACTTATAGGCAGTGCTATTGCAGCAGTCGGAATTACGCTATGGCAGTTATACGTTCGCTTTCTAAGCTAATAAGGTGGGTGCGGTGCCCAACAATGCGCTCAAACCGCTCACTTCGTTCGCTGGGACGGCCTAACGCCCGCCCCTTAGCTTAACCGTTATGCCTATACGGAGAATCTGATTGACTGAAATACCCAGCCTTATCGCAATTATATTGCTACCTATATTAATTCCCATCTTAGCCGTTGCATGCATTCTAGGACGAGGGGCCTGGGGCATTCAACGTTTCAAGTCCACGCTAGCACTGAATGAGGAAAGTGGACTTTCCGAACAAGGCTTGTTGTGGATTTCAATCCTGTCACCATTCTTATACTTTCTCGCTCTAGGTGTGGTTTCGTGGGACGGATACTCCGTATCCGTGACAGGTGAAGGTTTAAAAACATTTCTTTCAATTAGCGCAATTCCTTTGGGCGCCTTATCTCTATCGCTACCATTGTCCGTTCTTGTATCCCGTTTACACGCGACGAAACAGACTGCAAAGCAGATTAAAATCACACAGCAAAAAAACAACCTTGATCTATTTCACTCTCACAGAAAGGAGCTATTTAGCTATTTCAGCCAAATTGGGGAAGTTCAGTATCTTGACTGTTTAACCGGAAAATTTAAGGTTCACCCAAGGGTTCATAAATTATTTTTTACCGGAAAACCTGAAAACGGAGTTCCACTTATAAATGAAGGTGCATTTAAAGACATTGAAGGAGAGCTTTCCTCTGCTAGATGGCAACTCGATGCAATTATTCGAGATAAAAATCCGCAGCTGACCTACAGCTTCTATATTGCTAATTTCTGCAGCACTATTTATCGGCTTAGCGAAAAGCTTGGTTTGCCTGAAATTTATGTCGAGCTAGCCCAAAATAGCCTTCTCGTCCCTACGAAGCTGGATGGCAGAGAGCAAATGGAGCTTTTAACTGTTGGTAAAACTACTGATGAAGCTGTCGCGGCGTACAGATATGCTAAAGGTTACTTTCATAATCTCTGCGATTTTGCTGGGCGAGAGCAAGTGGTTGTAGAGGATGACGAGCTAAAATATATAGATGCCGGCGGCAAATTTAGAACAATAAATACTGAAAGAATTATTGAAAAGCTGCATCAGAACGAAATTCAACAAGCCATTGCAGCAAAGGCATAACAACTGGTTCAAATCGTTCGCTTCGCTCACTGGGACGGGCTAAAGCCCGCCCCTTAACCAAACGTTAGGTGCAGGCCGATGAATGAGAAAATCATCAAGCAAATTAAAAAGTTAATCTATGCATCTGACGCCTTCCAGCAGGCCGAATCCTTACTTTCACACATCAAAGAAAATGAACTGAAAGTCAGTGAAGATTTATACAACCCAATGATGGCCGGGGTTATCACCACATACGGAATGAATTTCAATAAAGCTAACGGGTTAGGCTCGCTACCAAGCTTTTATGAAGAGTTCGAAGACTCCAAACTCATGGAGTCACATGTAAATATAATTGCTGCGCGCAATCAATTATATGCTCATCGAGACATTCAAAATACTAAAGGCCATAAAGAAGGCGCCTACAAAATTGAAGTGTGGCTTGAAAGCGGAAAATTACTTTTCAGACCAACAATGATAGATATAAGCCATGAAAGAATAAGCGACATAAAATCTTTAATTACCTTCCAGCGCCAGAGACTACAACAAGACCTAGATAAGAAATTGGCGCAAATCATCGATAAATCAAAATTATATAAAGAAAATGTGCGCTGGGAGCTAGGCCGTGATTTTCCCTAAGGAGACGCTGAACAATTAGCCAATTCTCACCGTCCCCCTTTTTCAACCCGGTTTTTTCAACCTACCGGCCTTAT
>NZ_JBCFXD010000025.1:0-35547 GCF_038562055.1 Stutzerimonas chloritidismutans
CCCCCGATGATCAGTCGGGGACTATTGCCCACAATGAGGCAGCAGTCGAGATACAAGGAGCGAGCTTGCTCGCGAACCGCTCGCCGGGCGTTGTTTGCCCTGACACCGACCGATACGGGACAATCGGCGGCCACCCAGCAGCCGGCTCGTCTCCATGCATCACGCCACCATTCTCTTCGACCTCGACGGCACCCTGACCGACCCACGCGAAGGCATCACCCGCTCGATCCAGCATGCACTGGCGCAGCTCGGCATCAACGAGCCAGATCTGGCCAAACTCGAGTCCTTTATCGGCCCGCCGCTGCTGCAGGCGTTCATGGAGTTCTACGGCTTCGACGAAGCGCGGGCCTGGGAAGCGGTCGGCCATTACCGCGAGCGCTTCAAGACGGTCGGCCTCTACGAAAACCTGCTGTTCGACGGCGTGCTGGAGATGCTCGAACACTTGCGCGGGCAAGGCCGGACGCTCTATGTAGCGACCTCGAAACCCTCGGTTTTCGCCCGCGAAATTGCCCGGCATTTCGCCTTCGATCAGCACTTCAAGGTCATCTATGGCAGCGAGCTGGACGGCACCCGCACCAATAAGGTCGAGCTGATCGCCCATGTGATCGCCAGAGAAGGCCTCGATCCCGAGCAAACACTGATGATCGGCGACCGCAAGCACGACCTGATCGGCGCGCACAGCAACGGGTTGCAGGCTGTCGGGGTGGGTTACGGTTTTGGCAGCCATGCCGAGCTGATGGCGCAATCGCCGGCCTACTACTACGCCACGCTGCCGGCGCTGCGCGCGGCGTTCGGCTAGCGCGCCGGGTCGCGCTCGGGGGCGAAGCTCACCGGTGGCGACCCATCGGCGTTGATCTGCTGAACCTGCGACGGTCGGCCCTTGGCATCGAGCCGGATGCGACCAATACCCGAGCCGTTCCATAGGCGTTCGCCAGACCGGCTGCGGCTCGGCAGCCATGGCTGGACGCGCACGCGTCGGCGTTTGGTGAACCAGTTCAACGGCGAGCGCGGCGAATACAGCCAGCGGTTGAGCCGGTCGAACAGGTCGAGCAAGCGCGGCGGAAACTCATTCTTCACGCCGCTGCTGGTGATCTGCCATAACCGCGGGCCCTGGACACGGCCGCGAATGCGTACCTCATAGGCGAACGAGTAATGCACGTCGCCGGAGAGGATCACGTAGTTACCCGGCGTGCGGGTGTGGCGGAAGATGTTGAGCATGACCTGCGCCGCGCCGCGATGGGCCATCCAGTTTTCGGCGTCGACCAACAGCGACAGGCCGGCCCAGCTGAATACGCGTTGCACGGTCTCGATCAGCTTGACGCCGAACATCGGCGCCGGCGAGACGATGATCACCGAACGATGATCGAGCAATTCCTGCTGAAAATCCGTCAGTGCTTCCCAATCCATCAGCCCCGAAGGCCGGCTCAGGTTGCGCTCGCTGCGCCAGCGTCGCGTACGAGTATCAAGCACTACCAGCGCCGGCTCGCTGGGTATGACATAACCCCAGTCGCCGCGCGCCAGCAGCTCGTCAACCACTTGATCATGCAGGGCGCAATCGAGTCGCCCGCCTTCGCCGCTATTGAGCAACGCCTCAACCGCGCTCAACGACGTGACGCTGGCATCCGGCGCATTGCCCCAGGCCTGACACAGCAGATAGCCGAGCAAGGCGTTGCCGATGATGCGCCGGGAAAACGGATGGCCGTAGGCGGTCTGCTCCCAGCGGGCGCTGAGGTTCCAGTCATCGGTGATGTCGTGGTCATCGAAAATCATCAGCGACGGCAGGTGCGCCAATGCCCGCGCCACCTGCGGCAGGCCGACCTGGAAGGCATCGATGCAACTCAGTTCACGCGCCCAGCGCTCAGCCTGCTCGCCGTCCAGCGCTGGCCGCTGAAGCTCGATCAGGCCCCAGGGCAGCGGTGACCAGACCAGCAGGTACATCGCCAGCACCTCGCCCAGCGACACCAGATGGTTGTGCGCGCTGGAGGTGGTGAACACCGGTTTTTCGACTCCTCCAAAGAAGCGCTCACGCAGGGCTTCGTTGGATTTAAACGCCGGCAGCAACTGTTCGCGCTGATAGTAGGTGGCCGGATGCGCCAGCAATTCATCGCTGCCTGAGACGGTGGCACCCTCAAGACATTCGCCATACAGCCCGAGCCGGCGAATCAGCGCATGAATGGCTACCAGAGTGGGCCCGGCCACGTCGTCGGCGTAGATCTGGTCGCCGGTCATCAGCAGCGCGGCGGGCCAGCGCTCGGGGGAGCGGCGGGTCTGGGCCACCAGCGAATCCACAGTGACCAAGCCGTCCGCCGAGGGATGGTGAGGCTTGCGGCAGGAGCCATGCAGCAGGTCGTCGTAGCGCGACCGGACGACGAATGCCGGACGCTCGAACCCGTCATGGATCAGGTGCGGCGCCCACTCGGCGATGCCTTGCTCAGTGCCATCGCGCTGGATCAGCAGGTCGTATTCGACCAGGCGTTCGACCGGCAGCGGCGTTTCCAGCTTGAGATCGATCAGGTGCAGCCAGGCTGAGGTGCCAACGCGCAGCTGACGACAGCATTCGCCTTCCAGGGCCAGCGAGACCGGAGCCTCCCCTTCGGGCTGCAAGGCCAGGCGCAACTGCAGCGGCTCGCTGGCCACCAGCCAAAGCACCAGCCGCCCCGCCTCGAGCCGGCGCAGCATGGGCCCGGCAAGCACGAGGGGAAGGGATGCAGCAGTGTCGGATGATGCGGGGCTGGGCATGCAACAGCTCGATGGACGGCAATGGAGCATCAGAGTGTAACGAATGGCGCCGGTTCGCCCTGGATTGTGGTCAGGCTGCTCAGTGATGAGGCTCAGCCTTTGTAGGGTGCACGCCTCACTGATCCACCGAGCGGTGGCGAATGACCTCTGAACGAAGGGTCACTCGCCCAATCGACCCGGACGCCGTCAAGCCCGCCGTCGTGCCTGCTCGTTGAGCAGCGATTGCAGACGCTCGAGATAGGCCAGTCCCTCTTCCCAACAATGGTGTCCTGAGGCCACGTTGATGTGCCCGACACCACTGAGCACGCTCGCTTGGCTGTCCCAGGCCTTGCCCATGGCACGCGAGCGGTCGGCGCTGGCAGCAGGATCATTGTCGGACCCCACCAGCACGCTCGGAAACGGCAGCGACGCCAAGGGCAACGGCGCGAAGTTGCGCAGCGGCCCGGGGCAGCCCGGCCGCTCGACGTCCGCCGGCGCGACCAGCAGCGCACCCCGCACCCGCCGCAGCGCATCGGGCGCTGCCTGCGCCGCCCAGTGTGCGACGGTTACGCAGCCGAGACTATGCGCGATCAGCACCACCGGTTCTGGCGCGCCGGCGATGCCACGACTCAGTTCGGCCACCCAGTCAGACCGCTGCGGCTGAAGCCAATCGGCCTGTTCGACGCGCTGGCTGTGAGGCAGGGTGCGCTGCCAGTGGCTCTGCCAATGATCCTCAGGCGAGCCATGCCAGCCGGGGACTATCAGGTAATGAAACGATCCACGCCGCATGAAATGGCCTCTCGATGGTCACTGGGCCGCGAGTCTATAGCTGGAACGACTGCTACCAGAAAGAATAAGAATGAATTTGCTTATGCACTAAAAGCGTCTAATCAAGCCACCTGCTTGTCGTCCCGCAAAAAAAGACGCCCCCGAAGGCGCGCCAAGGTTTGAAGCGCACGCGGTATTCATTGCACCTGGCTGAGCAGGTCCTTGCGCAGGAGTGACTTGATCTTCACCACATGGTCATCTTCCTGCGCCTTGGCCTTGTGGAAGCCCTTGGCGATGCGCGGGTGACCACCGGCCTCGGCCAGCTCGATCAGCAGCTCCCAGGCGGCGTTGTCCTCAAGTTCGAGGGTCAGCAGCGCGTTGATGCCTTGAGCGATGTTGGTTCGAGGATCGGTGAGCACCTGCATCACCCCCATCGACTTGACCCCTACGACGTCGGCAGATGGCGTCTGCGCGGTAGGGTCGGCGCCTAGCGTTTCGATCGCTTCTGCGACCATGTTCATGTGCTCGAACTCTTCGTCACGGATGTGCTGCAGCACCTGGACCAGGTCCGATTGGGCGGTTTCGAGTCCCTTGGCCTTGGCGATCATGGCGTCGTACATGCGCACGCCGCTGCGCTCGAAGGCCAGGCGCTCGCCGAGCTTGTCGACCAGCAGCTCCGGGCTCTTGCCCAGCGCCATGTCGAAGGTGGATTTGAGCATGCCTTTGGCCGAACCCGGGACCGGCACCGAGCCGATGCGATCGGCTTCCTCGGCGCGGGTCGTGCGTTCGAGCATGATGCCCTTGGAATCGCCCGGAACGTCCGGATGGATCTCGTTAACGGCATCGAGCAGGCGCTTGGTGTCCTTCGGAGACATCTGCACGCCGGTGAAATTGGTGCCCAGTTTTGCTGAAGTTGCCATGTCTATTCTCCTCAAGAAACCTTGCGCATCTGCATGAGTTCACCGCCCGGTGCCCACTGGTAACCGGCCGAGACGATGTTCGACGCGATACCTTCGGAATTGAGCTGGGCGCGGTAGTCCAGAGAGTTCTGCGGCTCCTGGCTCTTGTCGACGTACTGGGTGCCGCTGGTGCGCAGGTTGACCTCGGCGGCGAGGACCTGACGGACAAACTCACGCTGGCTCTTGAACTCGATCATCTTCGGCAGCGGGCCGCCGAGAATCTCGGCCGGGTCGCGACGCTCGATGTTCTTGAAGTGCTCGCAGGCCACTTGCAGATGGCCCAATTCGTAATCGAGGAAGCGCTCCCACATGGCCTTGATACGGTGGTTGGTTTCCTGCTCGGCGCAGCTGGCGTAGGCATAGACTTCCATCGCCTCGTGCACCAGCCACTTCTCCATGAAGGATTCCTGCGGGTCGGCCAACGAGCCGTACTGGGTGACGTGCTGCTCTTCGACCGATGCAATTTCGGCGTACAGCTGACGTGCCAACGGATCGGCGAACAGCGGGCCGATGTTCATGTAGTAGTCGTGGGTCTGGTACTCAGCCGCGGTGATCATGGCCGCATGAATCTTGGTGATGAGATCTGCCTGCTCCTTGGCATAGCTTTCGCGCAGGTCGTTGTCCGGATGGCGGTGGTGCTCGGAGGTCTGCCGGCCTGGGACGATGTCGGTGTAGCCCTGCAGGATATTGTTCGCGTCCTTGCCTTCGAGGCGATCGAGCATGGCCGAGTAGCGATACAGGTGGTCGAAGTCTTCCAGCAGGCCGAAGCGGTAAGTCTGCGCCTGGTAGGGGTCCGGCTCGGTCTGGGCCACGGCCGCGGTGACTTCGATCGCGACCTGCTCATAGGCGACGGTGGTTTCCAGCGGCGAGTGGTCGGCGGAGATCAGCCAGTTGACCATGGTCGCCTGATGCTGCTCGACGCGACGGATCTCGGCGAGCGGGCCACGTAGCTGTCCGGTGATCCGCGCAATGCCGTGCTTGAGACGCAGCGCATCGGTTTCGATCCCGTTCATCAGGATGATCCGCACGCGGGTAAAAGCGTCGTCATCCAGCTTGCTGATCGGCTTGCCCGCCATCTCTTTCCAGGTGAACTTCTGCTTTTCAAGGGGCGTGCCCTTGTTATCGAGGATGCCGGTTAGGTTATCCATGGAGCCTCCGTTTAAACGGCTTGTATTGGCTGGACGTACAGATTCGTACGGCCAAATCACGGGTCAGGCTGGGCTGACGGTCTAGAAAATGGACGGAGGCAAGCGGAAAACAATTCCGTGAAATCTGGTGCGAACATGCAAGGACTCGACAAGCGGCAGCGCCCAACCCCTTCGAACAGGCTCCGATTCAGCGCAGCGTGATCAGCCGCCACGCCTTGCCGCATCGCGCTTCAAACGAAGCGGCGAGAGGTTTCAGCGGAGCGCATCCAGTTGCCGTTTCCGCTCGTCGGCAGGCAGGCGACCCAAGGAGGCCACCGCGGCATAGAAGCGCGACCAATCGCCGCCGACCTGCTCGTATAACGCGGCGAAGGCAGGCACCCATTGGTCATAGAGGCCAAACGGAACCAGGCTGGCATTGTTCAGCGGCTGGTTCATCCAGCGATCGAAGCGGTCGTCGCCTTTCCACGGGCCGTCGCGCAGCTGCAGATAGGTCTGCCGCATGCGCATGAACTCGTCACGTTTGGCAGCGCGCATTGCGGACTCGCTCAGGTCGGACGCGTAAATCTCGGCCAATCGGTCGCGGGTCGCCAGGGCCAGTTTGCTGAGGTCGGCGTAATGCTTGCGCGCGGTCTCGTTCGGCGCTGGCAGGCCCCGGCTGGCGCGCCACTGCCGCAGCCCTTCGCGCTCGACAAAGGAAGCGAAGGATTCGTTGAACGCCGTATCGTCAGTGACATATAGCTGCTGGTGCGCCAGCTCGTGGAAGATCAACCCGGCCAGGCGATCATCGTCCCAGCGCAGCATCGAGCTGAGCAGCGGATCGTCAAACCAACCCAGGGTGGAATAGGCCGGCACGCCGGAGACCAGCGTGTCGTAGCCCTCGGCTTGCATCAGCGCCGCGGCGCCGCGAGCGCGGCCCTGCTGGTAGTAGCCGCGGTAGGCCACGCAACCGGCTATCGGAAAGCACTGGGTCCGCTGCTCCACCGAAAATTCCTCGGCGATGAATAGATTCCACATCACATACGGCCGCTGGATCTCGGCGTAAACCTGATAACTCTGGTTGTCCGGGAGTGCCAGCGCATCGCTGGCGAAGCCTCTGGCTTGCAGGGCGAGGGCCAGTCGCTGGCGCAACTGTGGCTCGCGTTGCGGATCGTCGACGATTGCCACAATGGGCTCGCGCTGGCGCAGCAGCTCGAGCTGACCGACCGCTAATTGCCCGTAATAGCTGCTGCAACCCGTCAGACCCACCGCCAGCAGCAGGGGAACCCAGCGCATTATTCGGGTGTCGACTGCGGCGATTTTCGGCTTCGACATGAACACACGCTGACCTGTCTGCAGGCCCCACGGGGCGATGCGCTGAGCCTACAACGAGTTCGAAGCCCGCCCAAATACCGAACACGCCGGTGTCAAACAGCCAGGCCGTCACCGACCGGAGATCCCCTTACATGCGAATCCTGATGCTTGTTGTTGCGCTATCCAGCCTTGGCGGCTGCGCCTTGTGGATGCCCCAGCCCGATCCGAACCAGGCCTGGATCGATCTTGATCCCCATGGTGAAACCGAATTGATGGCCGTGGCGGTCGATGAGCGACCGCTGAAGGATGATCGCTACTTTCAGGTCGCCCCCGGCAGCCATCAGCTGGGTATGCGCTATCGCTTCGAAGTCGGCCCGGCCGATGTGGGTCGTGACAGCGAAGCGCTGGCACGTGACTGCCGCCTGACCCTGAGTTATGACAGCTTTAACGCCGGGGCCCGCTATCGGCTGGTTGCTGGCGGCTACGGTTTCCGTCCCTGGGCCAAACTGTATGACCAGCATGACCGCATGCTGGCCAAGGCCACCGAGCGAGGCTGCGGCGGGGTCGCGACCCGCTGACGTTTCGCTGTGAACCGTTCTGTCGTGGTGCAGTCGTTGAAAAAGAGCCCCAGGTGGCTCAGGCTCATTGGCTGACCGCGACAGCAGAGGCTGATCCTGCGGTTATCCGGAGGATTCATCATGCGTCTGTTCATCGCTCCATTGCTGGCGCTCGGCCTGATCGGCTGTGCCGGCCCGCTGCCTGCACCCGATCCGGACATGGCCTGGGTCGAAATGAGCGCCCAACCCAGCGACATTTTCATGTCCGACCAGCTGGACGGCGAGCGCACGCCAGACGGTCGCTATTTCCAGGTCAGCCCTGGTGCGCATGAACTCGAGGCACGCTACGAATTCGAAATCAGTAGCGGTGACTTCGGCGATTTCGGCGACACCCAGTACCTGCGCTGCACCCTGGTGATCAACTACGACGATTTCCAGCCCGGGCGGCGCTATCTGTTCCAGGCCCGCTCGCTGGGCTTCAACCCACAAGGCTGGCTGCGCGACGAAGACCGTAATGTCCTGGCGCGCGCCGAGGCCGAGCACTGCTACTGAGCAGCCGTCAGCAAAGAGGTAGACGATGTCCCGTATCGAACACACCCGTTTCTCCACCCTCGACCTGGCGCCCATTCGCGATGACGGCGATGCCGGTCTGGCCCTGCGCAACTCGCTGGCGCTGGCTCAGCACGTGGAGAAGCTTGGCTTCGAGCGCTTCTGGGTCGCCGAGCACCACAACATGGACGGCATCGCCAGCGCCGCCACCTCGGTGCTGATCGGCTACCTGGCGTCCGGCACGTCGCGGATTCGCCTGGGCGCTGGCGGCGTCATGCTGCCCAACCATGCGCCGCTGGTGGTCGCCGAGCAGTTCGGCACGCTGGAAGCGCTTTATCCTGGGCGAATCGAGCTGGGTCTGGGTCGCGCGCCGGGCGCCGATCAGTTCACCGCCCATGCCTTGCGCCGTGACCGCATGGGCAATGCCGATGACTTTCCAGCCGATGTAGAAGAACTGCAGCGGCTGCTCGGTCCGCGCCAGCCCAACCAGCGAGTCATCGCCATGCCGGGCATGGGCAGCAATGTACCGATCTGGCTGCTCGGTTCGAGCCTGTTCAGCGCTCAGCTGGCGGCGGCCAAAGGCTTGCCCTACGCCTTCGCCTCGCATTTCGCGCCGCGCTACATGCACGAGGCGATTCGTCTGTACCGCGAGAACTTCCGTCCGTCCGAGGTGCTGGACAAGCCCTACGTGATGCTCGGCGTGCCGTTGATGGCCGCCGATACCGATGAGCAGGCCGAATACCTGGCCACCACCGCCTACCAGCGCATTCTTGCCCTGATCCGTGGCCAGAGCCTGGTGCTGGTGCCACCGGTCACCAGCATGCAGGGCAAGTGGCTGCCCCATGAGCAGGACGCTGTTGGCAGCTTTCTCGGCATGGCGCTGATCGGCGGGCCGGAGAAGATTCGCGCGCGGCTGGAGATCCTTCTGGAGCAGACAGCGGCCGATGAGCTGATCTTTACCTGCGACCTTTACGAAACCGCCGACCGTCACCGCGCCTTCGACATCCTCGCCAGCCTGCGCTGAAACCAGCGGGGGGTTGGCTCGGACGCGGCAAGCGCGAGCCGGCGCCCTCGCTCACCGCTGTCATTGCCGGCTGCGCTCGGGCAGGTGGCCCAGGCGCAGCTAGCCGGTCCGGTGGCTGTCCGGCGAACGGCGCTGAACCCCCTCGAGCCAACCCGTTCGAAGCTGCAGCTCATGCGCATTTCTGCGCCTCACGCTCGCTCCGGAACCTTGCATGAATTTTCTCGAATGGATGGCCGTGCTTGGCGTCCTGCTGTTGATCCTCGCCCTGGCATCGGCCTATTTGCGCTGGCTGCCGGTCACCACGTCGCTGATCTACCTCGGCTTCGGCCTGCTGATCGGCCAGCTTGGCATCGGCCTGTGGGACATGGACTTCATGCAGATCGCCAGTTGGATGGAACACCTCACCGAGATTGCGGTGCTGGTGTCGCTGTTCGTCAGCGGCCTCAAGCTGCGCATGCCGTTGCGTCACCCGGCGTGGAAAAGCGCCTATGTCCTCGCCGGGCCGGTGATGCTCGCCTGCATCGCCGGCGTCGCCGCCCTCTGCCATTACCTGCTCGGTCTCAGCTGGGGCATTTCGGTACTGATCGGTGCGATCCTGGCGCCCACCGATCCGGTGCTGGCCAGCCTGGTACAGGTCACCAACTCCCGCGACAGCGATCGCGTGCGCTACGGCTTGTCCGGCGAAGCCGGGTTCAACGATGGCACGGCGTTTCCCTTCGTGGTGTTCGGCTTGCTGCTGATCGAACAGGAAACCCTGGCCTCGGGCTGGATCGGCGAATGGGCATTACATCGCCTGGTCTGGGCGGTTCCGGCCGGGCTGGCGTTCGGCTACCTGCTGGGCAAATTGATCGGCAAGCTGGCCATCTTTCTGCGAGCACGCAATGCCGATACCTCTATGTCACCCAACGATTCACTGGCCCTGGCACTGATCGCACTGGCTTACGTCGGGGCGGAACTGATCGGCGCCTGGGGCTTTCTCGCCGTGTTCGCCGCGGGGATCGGCTTGCGCCATGCTGAAAAGATCGCCGCCGACGAGTCGGAAACGCCTTCGGAGGAGCTGATCGCCCACGCCTTGCCGCACATGGCCGAAGGCGGCATGGCGCCTCGCGAACTACCGCTGAAAGGTGACAAGCTCGCCGAACCCAAGGTCGCAGCAGGCGTGATGATGGGCGATATTCTGACTTTTGGTGGGCAACTGGAGCGCAGCCTGGAAGTGCTGCTGGTGACCATTCTTGGCGTGCTGGTGTCGGTGCACTGGGATTGGCGTGCGCTACCGCTGGCGCTGGCGCTGTTCGTGGTGATCCGGCCGTTGAGCGTGTGGCTGCTGATGCCGCGCCACTATCTGGATCGTACCCAGCGGCTGACGGTGGGCTGGTTCGGCATCCGCGGTATCGGCAGTCTTTACTACCTCAGCTACGCGGTGACCCATGGGCTATTGCCGGAAGAAGCTGACGACATCATTGCACTGGTCATTTCGGTGGTGGCGCTGAGCATTGTCATCCACGGCCTGAGCACTCAGCCATTGCTACGCCGTTATGAGTGCAGTCGAGGGCAGACGCCCACGACAAGCGGCTGAGCCCTGCTTCGCGGGGCGGCATCCCGGGCAGCTGGCTGAAGAGCCGCTGCCGGGCCGCCTGGACGGCAGATCAGCTGTTCGCGAGGCGGAAGCCGACCTTCATGGTGACCTGGAAATGGCCGACCTTGCCGTTTTCGACATGGCCGCGAATCTCACCCACTTCGAACCATTCGACGTTCTGCAGCTTGCTGCTGGCCTCGGCGATACCGTTCTGAATCGCTTCATCGACGCTGTTGCGCGAAGATCCGACGATTTCAATCTTCTTGTACGTGTGATGGTCTGACATGCGTGTCCCCTTGTGGTCTGTGGAGCCTCCGCTCGGTAATGACGCGTCCTGTCCAATTGAGGCCCGTGCAGCAGGCCGGAAGTTCAGCGCAACGGCTCAATGGAGCCATCGATAAGCCATTTGGATAGCCTTCCATGGACGTTTCCATTCAATGAGCGCCAGCGGTCTAGAAACAGCGCCCGCTTGGGGCGGCGGCTGACCGTAGGGTGGGCCGCAGCCCACCGACAACTCAAGCCACCCTAAAACTCCTCCCCTTACCAACGCGGCAAGCCCTTCGCACCGCTCAATCAATGCGCCGATACGGATACTGCTGCGCCTTGAACACCAGATTGAAATACCGCCCGAGGGAATCGGCCTCCAGCAACGCCTGCACCACCTCGGCAGGCACCTGCTCGTAGCGGTACTGCGAGCCGTTGTGAAATTCAACTTCCAGCGCCTGCTGGTCCGGGTCGTAACCCAAGGCGCGCAGGCTGCTCGAATTCACCGCGACCCGTTTCATAGCGCCGGATCTGCCTCATGCTTGAAGCCCTCGGCCTGCATCTTCCACAAGGCGTCGAAAGCACCGCCGCGGCTGCGCAGCTCCATCGGTGCGCCGTCTTCGATGATCAGTCCGTTGCGCAACACGATGATCCGGTCGAAGCCTGCCAGCGTCGACAACCGATGGGCGACGGCGACCACGGTGCGGTTGTGTACCAGATTGTTCAGTGCCGCCTGGATTTCACCTTCCGACTGTGTATCCAGTGCCGAAGTCGCCTCGTCGAGGATGAGAATGGGCGCGTCCTTGAGAAAGGCGCGGGCGATTCCCAGCCGCTGACGCTGGCCACCGGAGAGCATCACGCCGCGCTCGCCAACCAGCGTCTCGTAGCCCTGCGGCAGCTCGCGGATGAAGGCATCGCAGAAGGCGTGACGGGCCGCTTCCTCCACTTCGCCATCGGTCGCGTCAGGGCGCCCGTAGCGGATGTTCTCGCGGACCGTCCGGTTGAACAGCGCGGTCTCTTGCGGCACCACCGCAATCTTCTCGCGCAGGCTGTTCTGGCTGACGGAGCGGACATCCTGACCGTCGATCAGGATGCGCCCGGCTTGTACGTCGTCCAGCCGTTGCAGCAAATGAATGAGGGTCGACTTGCCCGCCCCGGACGGCCCGACCACGCCGACCTTCTGCCCCGCCGGGATGTGCAGGTTGAGGTGCTCGAAGACCATGCCGCGCTTGGGGTAGCCGAAGCTGATGTCGTCGAAGGTAATGTCCCCCTCGGCCAGCATCAGCTGGGTTTCCGGGTCGTCCAGGCCGTGCGGTTGGAGGATGATGCGCAGGGTGTCGTCGATGGCACCGATCTGCTGGGTGGCGTCCACCAACGCCAGCGCCAGATCGCGTGAGCCGTGCAGGATGCGGAAGGTCAACGCGCTGACCAGCACCACGTCACCGGCCGTCACCGAACCGTCCAGCCACAGGCTGATCGCCCAGACCAGCATGCCGCCGGCCATCAGCGACAGGCAGATGTCGTGGATGACGCGGGCCTTTTCCAGATACATCCAGCTGCGCCGCTGGGCCTTGGCCTCGTAGCCGATCTCGTTGGCGAGGCGCTCCGCTTCACGGTCGCGCGCGGAAAAAGCCTTGATGGTCCAGACGTTGGACACCGCATCGACCAGCTCGCCGCCGACCCGCGCCGATTGCGCGGCGAAGCGTTGATGCTTGGCGCGGCCACGAATGCCGAAGCCGGTGATCAGTGTCGCGACGATGGCCACGAACAGGACCAACGCCACGGCCATGCGCCAATCGACGGTCAACAGCACCACCACCGCGCCGATGAAGTCGACGATGGGCGGCACGATTTTCCAGGCCAAGCCGCCGTAGATCGCGCCTGCCGCGGCACCCAGGGCCGAGATGCGGTTGCCCAGCGAACCGGCGAAGTGCTCGGTGAAGTAGCGCATCGGGTGGCCGGTCAGGTGCTTGAACAGATCGACCCGGATGTCCACCACGCTCGCCACCACCGTGCGGCAGCCAAGCCAGCCGCCGAGGCGCCAGAAGATGTTTTCAACCACGATCAGGCCGATGAACAGCCCCAGTGGAAACCATACATCCGCCGCGCCCCGGTTGGCGCTGCCCTGCGCCATGGCGTCGACCAGCAGCTTCATGCCGTACTGCACCGCCACCGCGCAGGTCGCCGCACCGACGATCAGCAGCAGCAAGCCGCCGAAATGCCAAGGCCGCGCGCACACGTAGTGCCACAAGAAGGCGACCGGCCGATCCGGCAGGAGCGGCACCCGCGGTGGTGTGTGCAGTGCCGGCGCGTTCATGGCAAGGCGTTGGCGAGGTTTGAAACCGGACTCGAGTGGCTGAAGCGCGCCTGTTGCAGCCGCAGCTCATCGGCCAGCCCCTCATGCACACGGCGGTTTCCGGCTTCGTCCGGGAAGCCCAGCAGCCCCACCGGGCAATGACGGTCGTCGGTCCAGCCCGGGTAGTCCACCACCGGGTACAGACAGATACCTTCCACCGGCACGCCACGCTGCATCGCCAGGCCGGCCTGCTCGCTGACATAGCGCAGCCAGTCACCGCGCACATCGCCTTCGGCGCCGGTTTCGGCGATCACGATGGGGCGCTTGTAGCGCTGCGCGATCTCGCTGAGGATGCCTTTGAAAGGACGGTAGTCTGGGCTGTCCCGGCCGATGGTATTACCTGCGCCGTGATACCACTGGTTGTCGGGGTAATAGTTCACGCCGAGCAGATCAAGGTATTCCGGGGCGCCGCCGAGGCCCGGCCAGAGTTCGCCGCAGAGCATGTCCCAGGCCTCGAACTGCGATTGGCGGTAGCGCTCGGCCTCGCGCTGCGGGCCGGGCCGATCATTTGGCGCGACGACGTGAATGGCCGGTTCGACCTGAATAAAACGCGCCCGCGGTTCAACCTCGCGGATCGCCTGCATCGCGGCGATGGTGGCGCGCACCAGCTGATGCTTGAGCTCAAAGCCACGGCCGCGTGCCATGGGGTTGAAGTAGGCCTCGTCGCCGCCAGCCCAGGCCCAGAACGAGATCTCGTTCAACGGCGCGTAGAACGGCACCGTATCGGTCTCGTCCTTGATCAACTGCGCCGCCGCGGCCGCATAGCGGGCGAAGCGCTCGACGAACTGCGGTCGCCAGATGTCGATGTCGTCCGGCCAGCCGTAGTGGCACAGATCCCAGATCACCTGGGTGCCCTGGCGCCGGGCCGCCTGCAGCATCGGCAGGAAGCTTGACCAGTCGTATTGCCCGGGCGTCGGTTCGATCAGGTGCCAGCGCAGGCCGTCACGCACGGTGTGCAAGCCGTGTCGATGCAGCACTGCGTAATCATGGGCGGCCCAGCGGTCATGCCCGGTAGCGGCCAGCAGGTCGAGGCGTCGGCCATCGCTGCGGCGATGATTTGAGCATTCGAAGCCGCCCATAAAGAAGCTCCGAAATACGCTTGGCTGATGCATCCGTGTGCCTCTCTCAGGGGGCCTGTTCGGCCAGGGACTGACCGTGCGCCGCGCTCTCGCCCGCAGCAGGGCCACGCTCGGCCTCTTCGATGCGCTTGTACAGCGCCAGCGCCTGCCCGACTACCTGATCCATGTTGTAGTACTTGTAGGTGCCGAGGCGGCCGACGAAGGTCACGCCTGGCGTCTCGTCCGCGAGCTTCTGGTAGCGCTTGTACAGCTCGGCATTCTCCGGCCGCGGAATGGGGTAATAGGGATCGCCCTCCGCCGACGGGTATTCGTAGGTGACGCTGGTTTTCGGATGAATCTGCCCGGTCAGGTGCTTGTACTCGCTGATGCGCGTGTAGGGCACGTCTTCACTCGGGTAGTTGACCGTACCGACGGCCTGGAGCTGCTCCTGCTCGAGCTGCTTGTGTTCGAATTTCAGCGAGCGGTACGGCAGCTTGCCGAAGCGGTAGTCGAAGAATTCGTCGATGGGCCCGCAGAAGATCAGGTGGTCGTGCTGCACATCGTCGCGGATCTCGCGGTAGTCGGTGTTGATCATGACTTTGATATTCGGGTGCGCGAGCATTTTCTCGAACATTTTGGTGTAGCCATGCTTGGGCATCTGCTGGAAGGTGTCGGTGAAGTAGCGGTCGTCAGTATTGGTTCGCGTCGGGATACGCGAGGTGACCGACTTGTCCAGCTGCGACGGGTCCAGGCCCCACTGTTTGCGGGTGTAGCCGCGGAAGAACTTCTGGTACAGCTCACGGCCGATGCCGTTGATCACCACGTCCTCGCTGGTCTGGATGTCTTCCACCGGCTCGGCGCGACCGGCGAGGAAGTCCGCCGCTTCCTGTTCGGTGGTCATGTTCAGACCGTAGAGCTTGTTCAGCGTGGTCATGTTGATCGGGATCGGCACTTCCTGCCCGTCCACCTGCGCCAGTACACGATGCTCGTAAGGCCGCCACTCGGTGAACTGCGACAGGTAGTCGACGATGCGCTGGGCGTTGGTGTGGAAGATGTGCGGGCCGTAGCGGTGGATCAATACGCCGGCTTCGTCGTAGTGATCGTAGGCATTGCCGCCGATGTGCGGCCGCCGGTCGACCACCAGCACGCGCTTGTTCAGCCCGGCAGCCAGCCGTTCGGCCAGCACGCTGCCGGCGAAACCGGCGCCAACGATCAGGTAGTCGAAGCCGCGGCGGCCATGGGATGAGCTTTCGCTGGCCCCGCCGCCTGCCATCTCGGCGTTGCTGTCTCGCAGGCTCACTTCGCGCATTGCATCTTCTCCTTCATCAGCGCCCAGGTATGGTCCCAGGACATGTCGCCGAGGATTTCGTCAGCGGTCTTCAACAAACGGTCGCGGTCCTGGCCATCGGCCAAGGCTTTATCCACCGCCTCGATGAACGCAGCAGGCGTGTCGGCGATGTAGACGATCTCGGTGTCGCCATAGGTGCGCATCACGTCCTTGATCGGCGTGGACACCACGGGCCGGCCGCCTGCCAGATATTCCGGCGTCTTGGTCGGGCTGATGAAACGGGTCGACTCGTTCATCGCGAACGGCATGATGGCCACGTCCCAGCCGGCCAGGTATTTGGGCAACTCGTCGTACGTCTTACCGCCCAGGTAGTGGATGTTGTCGCGCTGCGGCAGGTCGGCCGAGTCGATTTTTACCACTGGCCCAACCAGCACGAACTGCCAGTCAGGGCGTTTTTCCGCCATGTCGGCCACCAGTTCGATATCGAAACGCTCGTCAATCACGCCGTAGAAGCCCAGCCGTGGATGAGGGATCTCGGCTTGGTCGTCGGGGTCGGCCTGGGTCCGCCGGGCCTCGGCGAAGTGCGCCACGTCGACGCTGCTGGGAAAGGCGAAGGCGTTGTCGTGCAACGTGCGCTTGGCTTCCCAGAGACTGTAGCCACCCGTGAAGACCAAATCGGCGCGCTCGAGCAGCTCGCGCTCGCGCTGCACCAGCTCGGGCGGCGCGCCACGGAAGGCCGAGAGTTCGTCCATGCAGTCGTAGACGGTGAGCTCGGGCTTCAGGTGGCCGGCATAACCGAGCGCCATCGGCGTGTAGAACCAGAGCATCAGCTCATTGACGCCGAGCTTTTCCAGATAACCGTCGAGCAGATCGCGCTGCACGCGCAGCGCTGCCTCGCCCTCGCAGGCCTGAGGCAGACGCGGAATCAGTACCTGGACGCCATTTTCCTCGGGCCGTACCTCCAGCCAGGGCTGGGCGTCTTCGGTTGGGATCGGCTCTTCGGCAAACAGCACGTTGAAGTCACGGGCGAAGCGCGACATCAGGTGCTGTGGGCGTTGATAGACGAAGCGCCAGCGCAAATGGGAAAGACACAACAAGGTCGGCACCAGCTCATCGAAAATGACTTCAGGTGGCGTCGCTTGTTTATCGGGGGATTTGCCAATTTCGTATTGATAGGGGCCGGCCCAGCTCATGGAAACCTCGTAAAGGGTGGCAATGCCCTCCAGAGTCCCTTCTGCCGCATCGCATAGGCCTGCGCAGCCCGCGCAAAGCAAAACCTGGTGGCGCTCGGCGGCAGAAATGAACAATCCGCGAGCGTTGTCCGCCGGCTATGGACGACAGCTGATGAGCCAAGGTTCCCGATGCCCTACTGCAGAGGTCGGTCATCGGGTGACTGCCGTTTCGTTGGAACTTGCTCACACCTTCCCCCGTCCCTATCACAGGACGCCTGTTTCACCCGGCATCGGTGCTGTGTGCTCCCTGCAGTCAGTACCGCCCGATTCGCCGACCCAACCCTGGAGATGCTTGCAGCGGCCGCGCTCATACGGTCAGCCGTGCGCTCCCGTGTGCGTCAGATAATTCGGTTCATGAGGTAGAGACATGATTCTCGTCACGGGTGGTGCTGGTTATATCGGGTCCCATGCGGTGCTTGAGCTCCTGCTGGCTGGCCATGAAGTGCTGGTGTTGGACGACCTCAGCAACAGTTCGAAAGTGGCACTGGACCGCGTGGAACATCTGGCTGGCCGCACGCTGCAGTTCATCAAGGGTGACGTGCGAAACCGCTCGCTGCTCAAGGCGCTGTTTGCCTCTTACCCCATCACGGCGGTGCTGCACTTCGCCGGTCTCAAGGCGGTCGGTGAAAGCGTGCGCGAACCGCTGCGCTATTACGAAACCAACGTCAGCGGCAGCATCGCGTTGTGTCAGGCCATGGCCGAAGCCGGCGTCTTCAAGTTGGTGTTCAGCTCATCGGCGACTGTCTACGGCGACTCACCCAAGATGCCGATCACCGAAAACTGCCCGACCGGCCTGCCCGCCAGCCCTTACGGCCAGTCCAAACTGATGGCGGAAAACGTGCTCAAGGGTCTGGCCGAGTCGGACCCGCGTTGGTCGATTGCCCTGCTGCGCTACTTCAATCCGATCGGCGCTCACGAATCCGGCCTGATCGGCGAAGACCCCAACGGCATTCCCAATAACCTGCTGCCCTACATGCTGCAGGTAGCGGTGGGCCGTCTTAAGCAATTGAACGTATACGGAGCGGACTACCCGACGCCGGACGGCACGGGAGTGCGGGATTACATTCACGTGGTGGACTTGGCCAAGGGGCACCTCAAGGCACTGGAGCGCCTCGACCTGGTTCATGGTGTTTCCACGTGGAACCTCGGCACCGGCCGGGGCTACTCGGTACGCAAGATGATCACCGCGTTTGAAGAAGTGATCGGCAGACCGCTGCCCCATGTGTTCAAGGCGCGCCGACCGGGTGACGCCGCACAGTGCTGGTCGGACCCGAGCAAGGCCAGTGACGATCTGGGCTGGAAGGCGGAGCGTGACCTGCTGGTAATGCTGACCGACGCCTGGCGCTGGCAGAGCCGCAATCCACAGGGTTATGGAACGGAGAAGCCAGCGGCCAAGGCTCCAGTGGCGGCGAACAGCAATACCGCCATGGCCAGCTGAGCACCCGCCACGCGGATGCTCAGCCTGCGTCTTACGGTGCGCTGCAGTTCAGTTCAGCGCGGATTTTCGAAACATCGAGCCGGCGGTTCTGCTGTACCGCCCCGGTGAGCTGCGGGTCGATCACCGCTGTGCGCAGTAATGCCTCTCGAACCTGAGGGCGGTGGCACAGGGGTTGAGGCATATAGCGCCGCCGCACCGGTCACGTGAGGCGCCGCCAATGGAGGTGCCGCTCATGTAGGCGAATCCGGCCGCGCCAGTTGAAAGTCGGCACCGTCGAAATGATGTCGACGCTCGGCGCGGCGATGTGCACGTTGTTCACGCCATAGTTCGAGAAACCCGTGCGACGGCCGTTCTGGTCGATCGCGCCTACCGAAACCCTGTATTCCCCGAAAGGCTAAAGCGAAGCCTGCCCCAGCTCGCTCCGCAGCCAACCGGAAAGGCGTTCAGCCCGCTGATCGGACCGCCGAGACGGCACCCATAACGCTAGCCGTGCCGGGGTTTCGACAAAGCCCCACGGCGCCAGCAAGCGGCCCTGGCGCAGGTCATCGGCGACCAGCTGTTGCGGCGCGATGGCCACGCCCAGTCCGGCCAGCGCGGCCTCCAACAGGAAGTAGAGATGTTCGAAACCCTGCCCCATGCGCAACATGCCGGGATCAAGCCCATTGCCCTGCGCCCAGGCGGGCCACGCCTGCGGCCGAGAGGCGGTGTAAAGCAGCGCCTCGTTGAACAGCACCGATGGCGGCGCCTGGCGCAACGCGGCGCAGTTGGGGTGATGCGGGCTCAACACCGGGCCGATGCATTCGGTGGCCAGCTCGAACACCTGCATATCGGCTGGCCACGGCGGCTCAGCATATAGCAGGGTGGCGTCCATCCCCGGTCGGCGCGGGTCCAGTTCGCCCTCACTGGCCGCCAGCTGGAGATGCAGATCCGGCAGCTCGCGGTTAAGCCGATCCAGCCGCGGAATGAACCAGCGCGCCAGCAGGCTGCCCGGACAGCCGAGCACGAACGGCGCATCGGCGGTCTGCTGGCGCAGGTCGGCGCAGGCGTCCCGCAATCGCTCGAATGCCTCGCCGGCAGCCTCACGTAATCGCAGCCCTGCATCGGTGAGTTTTACGCCGCGACCATCTTTGCTGAACAGCGCCACGCCGAGGTCGTCTTCGAGCAGCCGGATCTGCCGACTGACCGCACCGTGGGTCACGCTGAGTTCCGCTGCCGCTTGGCTTACGCTCTGCAGCCGGGCAGCCGCTTCAAAGGCGCGCAACGCGTTGAGGGGAGGAAGGGCTTGGCTCATGTGTGAGATTTCCTGACAGGTCCAGGCGATCTTATCGCTTTTTATCGTGGCTCGACTCGGGTAATTTCCTGCCCATCGCGCATGCCTTTGGCCAAGCCAGGGCGGCTGCCACTCATTCCCGCAGGAGATGACCATGACTTCATTCCGCAGCGGCCCTGACGCCAGGGGCCTGTTTGGCCGCTTCGGCGGCCAGTTCGTCGCCGAAACCCTGATGCCGCTGATCAACCAGCTGGCCGCCGAATACGAGAAGGCCAAGAGTGATCCGGCGTTTCTTGAGGAGCTGGCCTACTTCCAGCGCGACTACATCGGCCGCGCCAGCCCGCTGTATTACGCCGAACGCCTGACCGAGCAGTTCGGCGGCGCCAAGATCTACCTCAAGCGCGAAGACCTGAACCACACCGGCGCGCACAAGATCAACAACTGCATCGGCCAGATCCTGTTGGCCAAGCGCATGGGCAAGCAGCGCATCATCGCCGAGACCGGCGCCGGCATGCACGGCGTGGCCACTGCCACCGTGGCCGCGCGTTTCGGCATGCAGTGCGTGGTCTACATGGGCACCACAGACATCGAGCGCCAGCAGGCCAACGTCTTCCGCATGAAGCTCCTTGGCGCCGAGGTGATCCCGGTCACCGCCGGCACCGGCACGCTGAAGGACGCGATGAACGAAGCCCTGCGCGACTGGGTGACCAACGTCCACGACACCTTCTACCTGATCGGCACGGCCGCCGGCCCGCACCCCTACCCGGCCATGGTGCGTGACTTCCAGTCGGTGATCGGCAACGAAGTACGCGAGCAGATCATGGAGAAAGAAGGCCGCCTGCCCGACTCGCTGGTCGCCTGCATCGGTGGCGGCTCCAACGCCATTGGCCTGTTCCACCCCTTCCTCGATGACGAAGCGGTACAGATCGTCGGCGTCGAAGCGGCCGGTCACGGCATCGACACCGGCAAGCACGCCGCGAGCATGGCCGGTGGCGCACCGGGTGTACTGCACGGCAACCGCACCTTCCTGCTGCAGGACGCCGACGGCCAGATCACCGACGCACATTCCATCTCCGCCGGCCTCGACTACCCCGGCGTCGGCCCGGAGCACGCCTGGTTGCACGAGATCAAGCGCGTCGAATACGTGCCCTGCACTGACGACGAAGCGCTGAAGGCCTTCCACCAGTGCTGCCGCCTGGAAGGCATCATCCCTGCGCTGGAATCCGCTCACGCTTTGGCTGAAGCCTTCAAGCGCGCGGCGACGCTGCCCAAGAAACACCTGATGGTGATCAACCTCTCCGGCCGCGGCGACAAGGACATGCAAACCGTCATGCACCACTACGACGAACAGGAAGAACACATATGAGCTCGGTAAACGCCCGTTTGCAGACGCGCTTCGACCAGCTGAAGCAGGAAAACCGCGCCGCGCTGGTCACCTTCGTGACCGCCGGTGACCCGGACTACGCCACCTCGCTCGCCATCCTCAAGGGGTTGCCGGAGGCCGGCGCCGACGTCATCGAGCTGGGCATGCCGTTCACCGACCCGATGGCCGACGGCCCGGCGATCCAGCTGGCCAACATCCGCGCCCTGGCGGCCAAGCAGAACCTGCCGAAGACGCTGCAGATGGTCCGCGAATTCCGCGAGACCAACAGCAGCACCCCGCTGGTATTGATGGGTTACTACAACCCGATCTTCGCCTATGGCGTCGAGCGCTTCGTCAGCGATGCGAAAGAATCCGGCGTCGACGGCCTGATCGTCGTCGACCTGCCGCCGGAGCATAACGACGAACTCTGCGACCCGGCCCAGAGCGCCGGCATCGACTTCATCCGCCTGACCACCCCGACCACCGACGACCAGCGCTTGCCTACCGTGCTAAACGGCAGCTCGGGCTTCGTCTACTACGTCTCGGTGGCCGGCGTGACCGGTGCCGGTTCCGCCACCCTGGAACACGTCGAGGAAGCCGTGGCGCGCCTCAAGCGCCATACCGATCTGCCCGTCTGTGTCGGCTTCGGCATTCGCACGCCGGAACAGGCCGCCGCCATCGCCCGACTGACCGAGGGCGTGGTGGTGGGCTCGGCGCTGATCGACCAGATCGCCAATGCCGAAAACTCTGAACAAGCCGTCAAGGGCGTGCTCGGTCTGTGCCGCGAGTTGAGCGAAGGGGTACGGGGCGCTCGCGGCTAAGCACTCTGGCAAAACAAACCTGAAGCCGCTGCAGCATGATCTGGGCAGCGGCTTTTTCGTTTCAGCAGTAAGCCATTTCCCCTGTAGGCGCCGCTCGGCTAGTCGATGCCGACGCCTCCCTATCAAATCGGCTTGATCAACCTCACGAGCCGCACCACCTGCGCCTCGACGCTCGCTGCTGACCGCTTCGCTGGACTTACCCAGGCCGCCGCCCGGTGACCGAGCAGCGGTTCGCGCCATAACTGCGACAGGGCTGGTGCATACTGGGTGCGCGTTACCCGATCCTTTGATTTCGCGTCGGCCACATCCGCATCAGCCGTGGGCAAGCAAGACGCCCCCGGTGTCCAGGTGAGCTTAGCGGCGTCCAACCTACGGAGCAGCCCGATGCGCCTTGCCACGTTCATTCTCGATAACCTCGAGCCCATTCTCCAGTCGTGGGAAGACTTCGCCAGAACCATTCTGGGAACCCGCTCCATGGACACCGACGCCCTGCGGGACCATGCCGAGCAGATGCTGCGAACGATTGCCGACGACCTGAGCACCAGTCAGTCCAAAGCCCAGCAGTTCGACAAATCCATCGGCAAGACCCACAAGAGCAGCGGTGAAACGGCGGCGCAATCTCACGCAGTGTTGCGTCATGGCGCCGGCTTCAGCATCAATGAAATGGTGTCCGAGTACCGTGCCCTGCGCTCCAGCGTACTGAGCAAGTGGTTGCAAGTAATCAAGTCAGGTACCGACTTCGAAGTCGAGGACATGACCCGCTTCAACGAAGCCATTGACCAGGCGCTTGCCGAATCCGTGGACGCCTACTCACAAACGGTCAAGGGTACGCGGAACGTCTTCCTGGCCATCCTCGGACACGACCTGCGCACGCCTCTAGGCGCGATTCAGCTCGGTGCAGAGGTGCTGTTGCTCGACGGCAGCCTCGGGCCCAAGCCGACCATGTTGGCGTCGCGCATCTATACCAGCGTCAAACGTGCCAACAAGATCGTCAACGACCTGCTCGATTTCACCCGTTCGCAGAGCGGTGCAGGCATTCCGGTGCACCGGGTGGAAACCAATCTGGCCGCGGTGTGCGAAGGCATGGCTGAAGAAGTGCTGGCCTATCACCCGGACCGCAACATTCTCTGCGAGACCAGCGGAAACCTGACCGGGCCGTTCGACGCCGCGCGGATGGAGCAGGTATTTTCCAATCTGATCGGCAACGCCGTGCAGCACGGCAGCGCCACGTCACAGATCAGGGTGTCCCTGCACGCTGAACAGACGCATGCGGTGTTTTCCGTGCACAACCAGGGCGAACCGATTGCGGAGGAGGTAATTGCGGACATCTTCAACCCCATGAGCCGCCACTCCCAGTACGCCGCTGGGGAGCACGGACCTCACTCCGGGCTAGGCCTGGGGCTCTATATTGCCAGCGAGATAGTGGCCGCCCACCAGGGCACCATTCATGTCGAATCCAATGCCGAGCAAGGCACGACCTTTATCGTCCGGCTGCCGCTGACCAAACACGACCTGCCGCATTTCCGAGAGTCCTGACTCGCCACCGTCGCCCTGGATAGATCGCTGTAGGCGCCAGCTTGCTGGTGCTCAATAGGCCCGTTTAGCCACGGGCCGCCAGTCCTGCCCAGCTAAATAAAGCGCGCGCCTACGCAACGTTGATGCGCACTATCAACCTGCTTGATTTCGACCCTGCCGTCCAAACGCGTAGGATGCTGTGCACATCCCCGGTTCAACCCACTCGAGGAGATTGCCCATGCCTGACACCCCTTACGTACCGCCAAAAGTCTGGACCCACGACGCGCCCTCGGGCGGCAAGTTCGCCAGCATTAACGCGCCGACCGCCGGTGCGCGGGAGGAAAAAACGCTGCCGGTGGGCAAGCATCCGTTGCAGCTGTATTCGCTGGCCACGCCCAATGGGGTGAAGGTCTCGATCATGCTCGAAGAGCTGCTGGCGCTCGGCCACAGCGGTGCCGAATACGACGCCTGGCTGATCAAGATCGGTGATGGCGACCAGTTCGGCAGTGGCTTTGTCGAGATCAATCCGAACTCGAAGATTCCTGCACTCGCCGACCACAGCGTCGAAGGCGAACCGCTGCGAGTGTTCGAGTCCGGTTCGATCCTGGTGTACCTGGCTGAGAAGTTCGGTGCCTTTCTGCCGACCGAAACCCGTGCGCGCACCGAAACGATGAACTGGCTGTTCTGGCAGATGGGCTCGGCGCCCTTCCTCGGCGGCGGCTTCGGTCACTTCTATGCCTATGCACCGGAGAAGTACGAATACCCGATCAACCGCTACGCGATGGAGGTCAAGCGCCAGCTCGACGTGCTGGATCGCCAGCTGGCGGAGAACCGCTACATCGCCGGCGCCGGATACACCATTGCCGACATGGCGATCTGGCCCTGGTACGGCGTGCTGGCACGCGGCGAACTCTATCAGGCCGGTGAGTTTCTCTCGGTGCAGGATTACAAGCACGTGCAGCGCTGGGCCGCCGAACTGGCCGAGCGACCCGGCGTGATTCGCGGACGCAAGGTCAATCGCACCTGGGGCGAGGAATCGGAGCAAGCCGCCGAGCGCCATAGCGCCGCAGACCTCGACTAAACCCTCCAACCGCAAACAGGGTGGAGATCGGAAACGTTTTCCCCCTGGTCGCCGGACCCGAGCCGCTTCCAGCCCGATACGCCGCTCGCCTCCAACCCTCTACCCATCACCGCGCGCCACTCACCAGCGACGCCATCCATGCGCTCGAGCGGCCACCGACATAAGACGAAGCCGACCGCTGATCCTTCGTGCTGAACTATGCCCCTGCGGCCAGACCCAATATTCAAGAGCGTTGCTTTTGATCGGTCGCCGCAGCAACCGTCGCCATGACGGTTCGCAGCAGGACCCGCTCCACCCCGGCCCGCGCAGCGCTCTACCTTCCCAGTTGTTCAACACAACGCGAGGTGAACCATGAAACACACACTAGTAGCGGCGTTTGCGACGCCGACCGACGCCAACCGTACCGTGGGCGACCTGATGTCACGGGGCATCGGCAAAGAGCAGATTCACTCCGTAGGTGCCGACAGCGCGAATATTCATGCCTACGACGCGCCTTACTCCACCGAGGGCGGTACCGTCGACCGCGAGCATCACGAGGGCAAAGTCGCCCACTTCTTCAAATCGTTGTTCGGCCATGAGCCGCACGAAGAACACCGTCGCCATGCGACCGCCTACCCGGAAGCCGTACGCCGTGGCTCGCTGGTACTGGCGGTCGATGTGTACGACGACGACCAATTGATCCGTGCGCGCGATGCGCTGGAGTATAACGGCGCGCTCAATATCGACGACAACGGCACCGGTGCGGGCACGACCCCTGGCTATTCCGGCGCAACCAGTCCCTATGCCGGCGCAACCGGCGGCGACAGCCATCTGGACAAGCATTTCGCTGGGTCTGCCAGTCATGCAGACCACTCGGCGACGGCCCATCGCGAGGCGGGCGCCCCGGCTACCGGCACCACCGGTACCACGGCTGCAGGCCATACCGCCGACACCCCTACGGACTCCGGCGATACCGGCCGCTACGATGTGGGCACGGCGGCCAAACGGGCCGGCACGGACTACCCGCGAAACGCCGGCACCGCGTCCCCAACCGGCGGTGGACTGGCCGGCGAAACGGTCGGCACTCGCGACGCCGCCAAAGGCCTGGACGCCACCCAAGCGGGCACCTGTACGGACCGCGTTTGCGTGATCAAGCGAGAAAGCTGACGACCGACCGCTGGACGATCACGGGCCGCATGACGCGGCCCGTTTACCAGGCCGAGCACCAGGGCGCCCCAGCAAACAGTGCTCAGCGTGGTCATGCATGTGTCTCCCGATGGCCTTTAGATGCGACCGGGTCCAAGCATCGACCGTTCATGTTCAGCTCCGAGCGGTCAGGTCGTCCCGCTCGGTGAGGTCGCTAGCCCTTCGCCGCCGCAAACTTCTCTACCCGTTTGGTTTCACCCGCCACGATCAGGATGTCGCCAGGGTGGATCAGGGTTTCCGGCTTGGCGTAGATGAAGTCTTCATGGGCCCGCTTGACCCCGACAATGGTTACGCCGTAATGCGTGCGCACTCCGGAGTCGGCGAGAGTCTTGTTGTGGATACGCTTCGGGGCATGGGTCGAGGCAATGGCGAAGCCGTCGTCGAATTCAATGAATTCGAACATCTTGCCGGTAACCAGATGTGCCACCCGCTCACCCATCGAGGTTTCCGGATAGACGACGTGATGCGCACCAGTGCGTTCGAGGATCAGCCCGTGGCGCTTGCTCAAGGCTTTGGCCCAGATGTCCGGCACGCCCAGTTCCTGCAGCGCCAGCACGGTCAGCACGCTGGCTTCCAGGTCGGTGCCGATGCTCACCACCACATGGCGGAACTGATCCACCCCCAGCTGGCGCAGCGCGCGGATGTCGGTCGCGTCGGCCTGGGCCACGTGGGTCAGCTGATCGACCCATTGCTGCACATTGGCGCTGTTGCTGTCTATGCCCAGCACCTCGTGGCCCATGGATGTGAGCGAATCGGCAACCGCCGACCCGAATCGCCCCAAGCCGATGACGGCGACACTGTCGTTATCGAATGTCTTGCCGAACAGGTTATCCAACAATGGGGCGTTCCTCCGGATAGCGGTAATGTTTGGTCACGCTGCGCAGCGCAAGGGCCGTCGCCAGGGTAATGGTGCCGACCCGGCCGATGAACATCAGGGCGATGATCACGAGCTGGCCGGACGCTGGCAGGTCCGCCGTGATGCCGGTGGACAAGCCGACCGTGGCGAACGCGGACACGGCCTCGAACAGCACCACGCCGAGCTCGTAGTCCGTCACGCTGAGCAGCAACATGGTGCCGATACCGACGGTGAGCGAGCCGAGAAACAGCACCGTCAGCGCCTGACGTTGCGTGGCGTAAGAGATACGCCGGCGGAACGCGACCGTATCTGCGTTGCCACGAATTTCCGCCCAGATAAAGAAGAACAGCAGGAAGAAGGTCGTCACCTTGATGCCGCCTGCGGTGCCTGCGCTGCCGCCGCCGACGAACATCAGGAAGTAATGCACGGCGAGCGTCTGCGCCTCGAACTGGCCGACGTCCAGACTGTTGAAGCCCGCCGTGCGCGCCACCGCTGAAGTGAACAGCCCCGACAGCAATTTGTCGCCTAGGCTCATGCCGCCGAGCGTGTTCGGGTTGCTCCACTCGTAGAACAGGATCGCCACCATGCCGCCTAACAGCAGCACAGCCGAACCCCACAGCGTGATGCGCGTATGGATGGTCCAGGGCCTGCCGCGCTGATCGCGACGAAACTCGTAGAGCACCGGAAAACCCAGACCGCCGATGATCACCGCCAGCATGATCGGCACCAGCACCACAGGATCCGTGGCGAACTGCACGAGGTTGTCTGAGTAAGTCGAGAAGCCCGCGTTATTGAATGCCGATATCGCATGGAAAAGCCCGTCCCAGAGGGCCTTGGACCAGGTAAGGTCGTAGCTCAGGCGAAAATGTAGGGTGAGGATTGCCGTCACGATCAGCTCGACGCTCAAGGTAACCAGCAGGATCAGCCGCAACACGCCTGCGACATCCCCGAGCCCGAGCGATCGCGTCTCCTGCTGGGCGACCAGGCGGCTGCTCAACTGCAGGCGCCGCTTGACCATCAGGCCGAGCAGCGTGGCACCGCTCATGATGCCCAGGCCGCCGATCTGGAACAGCAGCAAAATCACGCATTGCCCGAAAAACGACCAATACACGGCGGTGTCCTGCACGATGAGCCCCGTCACACAGACCGCCGACACGGCGGTAAACAGCGCCGTCAGCAACGGCGCCTGACCGGGCCCAGCCGTGGCCGCCGGGAGCGACAGCAGCGCCGTGCCCAACAAGGTTGCGACAAGAAAGGCGAGCGGTATGAGACGTGCCGGTCGGCGAGCAGCATTGTGTAGCAAAGGCGGCACCTGGACGGTTGCGAGGCCGAAGATTCGACCATCGTGCTGTAAGGGTTCTGAGTTTGCCGAGCAACAGGCAGCGTCGACGAAGTGGCGGCCACGATAGCAAAAAAGGGCATCGATACGGCGCGCTTGCCCGCTCGCAGGACGCCCCGCCGCCCGAGCCGTCACGATAGAGCGCATGCGGTTTCTGCAGAAAAAAAAGGCGACCCTAAGGTCGCCTCTTCTTGCTTGACCGGTGCTTACTGGCCGAGTTGGTTGGCGCCCAGTACCGAACCGAAGGCAAAGCCGATGAATTCCTGGATGCTCATATCACGGCCATTCAAGGTCACCCGGTCATTGCTGTAGTGCAGAGAACTGGCCAGGCGATCGCCTTGCAGCTGGAACCAACCAGTACCGAGTGCCATACCGCTGAACAACTCGGTCGTCAGGTCTGCCTGCTGCTGCAATTCAACCGAGTCGGCCTGCCCGCCTTGCAGCTCACGTTGTGCAATCAGGCGGGCAACGTCGCGAACCAGAGCTTTATCGATCCCGGCTTCGGCTTTGAGCGAGGCCAGCAGGCTGATGATCATCGCATCCGGAGTGAAGGCTTCCGCGCTCGGACCCTGCAGATCGGCCACCATGGACAGGCGGGCCGCACCGTTAGCGGTCTCGAAGCCGAACTCGTCGAGCGCCAGGGTGGGCTTGTGCTTCAGCAATTGCAGCGCGAGCGCCTGCAGCTCCTGCTGCTGAGCGTCGGTGACGTTGTCCAGTGCGTCCTGCGGGGTGGCCGCGCTGTCGAGGATCTGCTTGTAACTTTCCACCAGCGCCTTGAGGCTGCTTTCGTCCAGGTTGCGCAGGCTGAGGGCGAGCGCCAGGTTGCGGATGGACTGGCCGTTGGCCCCCACCTCGCCGACGCGGTAGGCGATCGACTGGCCAAAGCCGTCGCTGCTGCGGCTCGACACCTCGTCAATGGAGGCGTTCTGGACGACCACAGCGAGCTTGTCGTCGGTCTGAATTTCCATGCGTTCAAGCGTGATGGCCGAGGGGCCTTGGCCGAACCCGTTGACGTAGTCGTGCTTGTCGACGGTCAGGCCGACACCGCTTAGCTTGACCCGCACCGGCTTGGCAGCGTCACGGCGTTGCAGGTTCATGTCGACTTCCGGCAGCTGGCCGTCCAGTCGCACGGCCGTGTTTTCGTCGGCCACTTCGAAGTTCACGGTGCCGGCTGCAACGCGAAGCGTGCCGTCTTCATTCGCAAGATTGAGGGGGGCCGAGCGCAGCGCGCCATGCTGGCTGCCGTCATAGCCGAAGGCGACGTCACCGACCAGCGGATTTTCACCTGAGGCGGCGTCGAACAGCGCTTCGGTCTGCACAGACCGCTCAAGGCGGAAATGGCTCTTGGCCGCAACCGGCATCAGCTGCCCATTGGCCAGGCGTGAAACCGGAAAAGGGCCATGCTCGATGCGGTCTTTCAACAGCACGGCGTAATGCCGGGTCTCGCCGTCCCTGTCCTGAACTTCGATGTCGACCTGATAGCGGGCGCTACTGGAAAGCAGACCGCCTTCAAAACTGAGCATTTTGACGGCGACGTCGGCACCGGCTCCAACGCTCATCTCGCGCAAACCGATGTTGGTCTGGTCGACGGCATCGCGGGCGGTCGATTCGACCTGGGTACTGGTGTAAACAGTGGCGCCGCCGATGAGGGCCAGTGGAATGGCAACGGCAAGTGCGAGCTTTTTCATGGAAGCATCCTGTGCGGCGGCTGGGCAGACATCCTGTCAGCCAATGGTTGGCAAGCGGGCGCACTTTATCAGCGAGCCAGTGCAGTCTCCAGCGCGCCTTGCAGCGGGATCGGCAGGCTGAGAACGCGGCGACAAACCAGGCCGCTTTCACCGCCGATAAAACCAACCCAAGCTAAGGGCCGACTCACCGTCCGCGCCAGCGGTGGATGTGAAAAGCGACACCCACCCTAAAACAGTAGGAGTGGATCACGCCTCACCGGTCCACCTACGCCACACGCCAGCGATCATTTACCCGCGCTTGTGCGCGTGTCGATCCATTGCCCCCAACAGCGCCTGAGCCTGAGCGATCACCTGCTGCTCGCGGCTAGCCCAATCCCCGCCGATCTCCACGTAGGGTTGCTCGTTCCGCTCGAGCCATTGCCGACAGGCGTCATGAAAGCGAAAGCGCTCAAGGGTCTCCGGTTGGCAGCGCTGGCCGTCTGCGTGCCATATAGCCCCTTCGGGCGAGAGCAGCAGGTGCTGGTCGTAACGGCGCGCCAGCAGTTCATCCTCCAGCCACGCCGGGTATTCATCGAACAGCGTCCGGCTCCAGAGCATGTTGCTCAGCAAGTGGGTATCGAGGATCAGCAGCTCCGGCTGCTGGCGGCGGGCGGCGTCTTCCCAGGCCAGCTGCCCACGGGCGATGGCCGGGATGTCCGCCAGGCAGGTATCGTGCTGTTCGCGGTCGATGAAATGCCGGACGTACTCGCCCACCACCAGGCCACCGAAGCGCTGCTGCAGGCGGGCGGCGAGCCAGCTCTTGCCGGTAGATTCGGCGCCGGTGAGGACCAGCACCTTCATTGTCCCGCGCGCCTGTTCTGTCTGATGAACCCTTTCATCTGCCCTAGCCGTTCCCTTCAGTCCACACCGACGAAACCACCGGTCTGATGCTGCCACAACCGTGCATAAAGGCCGCCCTGCGCGATCAACTCGTTGTGCGTGCCGGTCTCGATCACCCGGCCTTCGTCGATCACCACCAGCCGATCCATCCGCGCGATGGTCGACAGCCGGTGCGCGATGGCGATCACCGTCTTGCCCTCCATCAGCGTATCGAGGCTTTCCTGAATCGCCGCTTCGACTTCCGAATCCAGTGCTGAAGTGGCTTCGTCGAGCACCAGGATCGGCGCGTCCTTGAGCAGCACCCTTGCGATGGCGATGCGCTGACGTTGGCCGCCGGAGAGCTTTACACCCCGTTCGCCGACCTTGGCCTCGAAGCCATGCCCGCCCTGGCTGTCGTCGAGACTGGCGATGAAGTCGTCCGCCCGCGCTTTGCGCGCGGCGGCCCAGAGCTGCTCATCGGTGGCCTCGGGCCTGCCGTAGCGCAGGTTGTCGCGGATCGAGCGGTGCAGCAGCGACGTATCCTGCGTGACCATGCCGATGTTGGCGCGCAGGCTTTCCTGATTGACGTCGGCGATGTTCTGGCCGTCGATGAGGATGCGCCCGCTTTCCAGGTCATAGAGGCGCAGCAGCAGGTTGACCAGCGTCGACTTGCCGGCGCCGGACGGCCCGACCAGGCCGATCTTCTCGCCCGGGCGGATATCGATGCTGAGCCCGCCGATCACGCCGCCCTGTTTGCCGTAATGAAAGTGCACGTCCTCGAAGCGCACGCCGCCCTGCTCCACCTGCAGCGGCTTGGCGTCTTCGCGATCGATCACGTGGCGCGGCTGGACAATGGTCTGCATGCCGTCCTGCACGGTGCCGACGTTCTCGAAAATGCCGTTGACCACCCACATGATCCACTCGGCCATGTTGTTGATGCGGATCACCAGGCCCAGCGCCAGGGCGATGGCGCCGGTCGTGATCAGCGCCTCGCTCCATAACCACAGCGCCAGCGCGCCGGTGCCGACGATCAACAGGCCGTTCATGCAGGTGATCAGGAAATCCAGGCTGGTGATCACCCGCGACTGCAGACGGAATTTGCCGAGCAGCTCCTGCATGGCCTCGCGGGCATAGCTTTCCTCCTCCCGCGAATGGGCGAACAGCTTGAGCGTGGCGACATTGCTGTAGCCGTCCACCACTCGCCCCATCACCTTCGAGCGCGCCGCGGACGCCGCCGCCGAGCGCGCCCGAATGCGCGGCACGAAGTACCAAAGCGCGGCGCTGTAGCCGACGATCCACAGCGCCAGCGGCACGATCAAACGCAGGTCGGCGGCAGCGAACAGGTACAGCGCGCTACCGGCGTAGACCACCACATGCCACAGCGCGTCGATCACCTGCATGGCCGAATCACGCAGCGACGGGCCGGTTTGCATCACGCGCTGGGCGATGCGCCCGGCGAAATCGTTCTGGAAAAAGTTCAGGCTCTGCTTGAGCACGTAGCGGTGGTTCTGCCAGCGGATCAGATTGGTCAATCCCGGGTTGATCGCCTGATGCGTCAGCAGGTTGTGCAGGCCGAACACCAAGGGCCGGATGATCAGCGCCACCGCCGCCATCCACAGCAACGCGTTGCGGTGCTCGGTGAAGAAGGTCTGCGCATCGCTAGTGGTCTGCGCCATGTCGATCAACTGGCCAAGAAAGCTGAACAGCGCCACCTCGATCAACGCCGCGAAAAAGCCGACCACCAGCACGGCGGTCATCAACGGCCAGACCTGCTTCAGGTAATGGACATAAAAACGCAGCATGCCAGCGGGCGGAGCGACGTCCGGGCTGGGCTTGAAGACATCGATCAGGTTTTCGAAACGGCGGAACAACATGAGGAACAGTCTGCTCTGGCGAATGGGCGGGCTTGTTGCTGACAGGGGCGATGCCGATCTTTGAGAGCGGCAACCGGGGTCTACCTGGACGTGGATCGAGGCGCTCTGAAACGCGGGTTTTGCTGATGCAGCGTAGCAGTATCCGAAGTGCCTGACGGCACCTTGGTCGGAAATGAGCGTTGTCCCGAACGTAGACAGGCCTGCCAATCTAGGCGAGCAAGAAGAGCTTAAAGTGCGCCGGCCAGCCTGGGACTAGCTGAGCCTTTTATCAGGTCTACGACACCGGGGCCGCTGGCCTTTATTCGTAGGGTGGGCTTCAGCCCACCACTCTTGGCCCAACACCGTTCCGGTGGGCTAAAAGCCTGCCCTGCATCGTCAACTGTTTGCGGGCGTCCCGTGTTCATGAACCGCCGCCCTCGCCTGCCACCATTCGTGCAGGCCCATCACCGCCAGCAACGTGAACAAGCCGTACAGCCCGGCGGTGAGCCAGTATTCCTGAAAGGCAAAGAACCCCACGTAGAGCGTGTCCACCACAATCCACAACACCCAGCACTGCCAGCGCTTAAGCGCCATCCACAACTGCGCCAGCAAGCTGAAGGCCGTCAGCGTTGCATCCGGCCAGGGGTACGCCGCTTCGGTAACCGTCGCCATCAGCACACCCAGCCCGACGCTCCCCAGCACCGCCACGAGGAGCCCAACGCCGACCTCCATTGCCGTCGCGCCTACCACCGGCCGCCCACCTTCCCGCCCGCTGCCCCGCGTCCATTGCCACCATCCATAGACCTGCATCGCGGCGAACACCCCATTGAGCAGCACCTGCGAATACAACCGCACCTCGAAAAAGAACCAGGCATACAGCGACACCATCACCAACCCACTAGGCCAGCACAGCGAGTTCTGCCGCACGGTGAGCCAGACGGAAAGGACGCCCAGTGCGGAGGCGATGAGTTCGAGGGTAGTCATGGGAGTGATCAATAGCAGAAACGGGTAGGCATGATACGGCAGGAGCCGCGGCAGGCAGGCCCATGCTGAACGAATCGATAGCTGGGTCTGTGAGTCGTGATCAGGCAGCGAACGCAGGGAGACCGCAGCGCATAATGCCGGCGTCGACTCGGTCTCCAGAGGCATCATGCAGCAGTCGTTGTTTGGAATGAGTGCGCAGAACCAAAGGCGCTACATAGACGAGCAGCGCAAACGCTACGTGCTTGTGCTGAACAGCCATTTCGCCGACTACCGGGCCAGATACAAACGAGGCGGAGACTTCCGCGTGTTTTCCGATCTGCTACGCGAACCCCTGCCACCTGGCACGCCCGCTATCACCCTGCCGAAACGCTGACATGAATAAATCCATTCTCGTTATATGCAGCCTTCTCGCGTTACTCACCTTGCTCTTTGGCTGGAGCCTTAGCGAAGCGCTGAGCGCGCCGCCGTCGGTTTCGCAAGTCAGCCCGCAAGGTGGCCATTTGATCGAAAGCGTACCGGTACAGGGCTTGCTGGCCCCTGACGGTGGCCTGTCGTATCTGCGCATCGTCGACCGTGCGGATCGGTCGAAGGTGTATCGCAGCCCGCTCTTTACCACTCGCTCAGTAGACCTGCGGGCGAGCGAGGACAGCCAAAGCCTGGGCGTGACCTGGATCGACTTCAACAAGCGCACCCAACGCTTCACCCTGAGCATTCCTCAATGGCGCCCGGACTGGCGCAACATCTTCTTCAGCAATACGCCCTACGAGGTCGTGCCGAACGGCTGAGTCACGAGAGAGTACGGTTGAAGCTGAGCGCAACATGGCTGGATTTGGGGGGACACGATTCCGCAGCGGTGACATGCGGTTTCAGACGCGCCGGGCTATTCAGGTCGGGACACGCTCGCAATCTGAACGGTAAATGAATCTGTCCCCTTCCTTTGAAGGCTTAGCCATAAGCCATAACCGCGTGGACAGAAAAGCGTTGCCACCCTACGCCACCACACCCGCCTACTCCGCCGGCCCTCGGCATCGTGGGGTGAAAACGGCGGAGCCTTTTGCACACGCCGTGTCGTGGCAACTTTCCTAGCCCTTCGGAATGGTTTCCGGCCGGACATGGGTCAGCATGTGCGCCACGTAGTCAGCCTTGCCAAGATTGATCCCTTCGCTGCGCAATATCGAATAGGCCGTCATGACGTGGAAATAGAACTGGCCCAGCGTCCAGTCACGGGCGTATTGGTCTGCGGTCAGATCCAGGACCATCCCGTTTGGAAGTTCATGGGCGATGGGCTTGTCTCCATCTACATCGAGCGCATCAGCTGCGAGGCCGTCGAGCAACGCGACCGTCTCATCGATCCGCGCATGAGCGTCAGCGAGCGATCCAGGGCTTTTGACAGCCTGACGTCCCTCGTTCAGCAGCTCGTTGATAGCAGGCGGAAACGCCTCTCCTCTCAGACGGCACACGGCTTCTCGCGCCTGCACACAGGCAAAGCGAACCTGCGTCGACAGCGGATACATGTCGGGCGCCAAACGTGCCGATAACAGCGCTTGTGCCTCTGCCTCTGGCAGCTGGGCCTGCGCCTTCTTTAGCCAGCCTGAGAGGGTTTTGAGCATTTGGGTGTAGGTTGGGATGAGCAGTGTCGTTAGCTGCATGGGTTCACGCCTTGTGGGATTGAGCGGCTTCGTCGAAGAAAGTGACAGGGTGTTATGAAGCTTGCTACCTGAAAGGTAAATAACCGTTCGCTTTTCCCGACTCAGAGTTGTCACTCCAGGAGACGGTGACCCACGTCTTTCAGGACTTGCACGGCATTTTCAAGATTCGTCGACTTGACCAAGATGTAGTCAGTATCGAAGGTGCTCACCGCGAAAATGCCGATCGCGGCAGCCGCGAGGGGGTCAAGGAAGGAGGCCAGGACACCCGTCTGATCAAAGGCGAACGGACCCTGCACCTTGATCACGCGCCAATCGCTATCCACTCGGGCTAAACCGGTTGCAACGCCCTCAGCGCAGACAATCGAAAGCTCATCGTCCGTCCGGGTGATCGACATGAAGCCTGGTGACGCCAAAACCTCATTCGGCAGGTCAGCATCCCGCTCTAACTGTGCAATCACGAAGCTCTGGGGGAGGACGGAAAAGGCGTGGTTCATGTCATGTCACCTGATGAGTAAGCGGGCGGGCCGCGAAGGTAAGACATAGGCGACCCGGCAAATATCGGCAGACGATAAGTCTGTCCCTTTTTTCTAGGCGTTGCCATCAGGCAGCAGCGCGTGGACAAGCGAAGCCTTTTTCCACGCGCCGGGCTCCCTCTGGATGGGGCAGCGATGAGCCATTGGGTTTTCACGGTGATTCGTGCAGCGGTTAAAACAGATAACGGAGTTAGCGGACGGGAAATGGGCCGAATAAATAAATCTATTCCCTTTTCTTTTGGTGCTTTAGGGAGACACTGCATAAATAGCCAGCCGCCCCCACCCTTGGCACACTGAGCCCCCTCAACCAGCCCCCTCCATGAGCTT
>NZ_JBCFXD010000026.1:0-29556 GCF_038562055.1 Stutzerimonas chloritidismutans
TAGGGCCTGCCGCTTCGGCGTCAGGCCCCGCTTATATGGAGTGAAAAGCTGTGAGCAACGTAACTGAATCGCTTTCGAGTGGGGGACTGATGAAGGCCTTGCGCCTAGACAGCTATGACGCGAGCACCCTGCTTGAAGTCGAAGTCGCAAAGCCTTCGCCACAACAAGGGCAGGTACTGGTAAAGATTAAAGCCAGCGGCGTTAACCCAATCGATGAACGAGCCCCCTGAAAGACAGGACACCGTTTCCCCCTTACGATAAGGGATAGGCAAACGGTTATGTTTATGACTAATAGCAACGATAAGAGTGGGGAGCTTTTGGGTCGGGAGCGGCGGCGCCGCTGGAGCCCTGAGCAAAAGCTGACCATGGTTCGAGAGAGCCTTGAGCCCGGGCAGAGCGTTTCGTTGGTGGCTCGGCGTAACGGCATCAATGCCAACCAACTATTCCTGTGGCGCAAGCTTTACCAAGACGGCAGTTTGTCGGCGGTCAGTGCTGGCGAAGCCGTGGTACCTGCCTCCGAGCTGAGCGATGCGCTCAAGCAGATCCGTGAACTGCAACGGATGCTGGGCAAGAAAACGATGGAAGCAGAAATCCTCAAAGAGGCCGTGGAGATCGCCCGGTCGCGAAAATGGATTGCGCACTCACCCTTGTTGCCGGGGGACGACCAGTGAAGCTGGTCAGCGAATGTCTCGGTGTGGCGCGCTCGCAATTAACGGTTCGAATCAAGCAATCGGCATCCCCCAAAGTACGGCGGAGCAGGCCTGTGAACGATGCTGATCTGGTAGTTGAAATCCAGCAACAGGTCAGCGAACTTCCCAGCTACGGCTACCGCCGCGTCTGGGGATTGCTGCGTCGCGCCCGTGAAACCCAGTCGCTACCGGCGATCAATGTGAAGCGGGTTTACCGGGTCATGCGTGATCACAACTTGCTGCTTGAGCGCCGCATCAAACAGCCCGGTGTGCCGCGTCGGCACGAAGGCCGTATTGCGGTGGAAGCCAGCGATACGCGTTGGTGCTCGGACGGCTTTGAGTTCCGTTGCAAGGACGGCGCCAAACTGAGCGTGACCTTCGCCCTGGATTGCTGTGATCGCGAAGCCATCGGCTGGGTCGCGAGCCCGACCGGGTACAGCGGCGATGATATCCGCGATTTGATGCTGGAAAGCGTGGAGAAGCGCTTTGGTGATCAACTGCCCGCCACGCCGGTGCAATGGCTAAGCGACAACGGCTCGGCGTACACCGCCGAACAGACACGCCTGTTTGCTCGACAGATCGGCTTGCAGCCGGTGACCACCCCAGTTCGCAGCCCGCAAAGCAACGGCATGGCTGAGAGCTTCGTGAAGACGATCAAGCGTGACTACGTGGCGCACATGCCCAAACCGGATCGAGAAACGGCGCTGCGCAACCTGGCAATTGCCTTCGAGCATTACAACGAGCAGCATCCGCACAGCGCTTTGAAATACCGCTCGCCGAGGGAGTTCAGGCGCTTGGCAGCAGCATCAATTTAACGGGGAGTTGGTGTCCGGTTTTGTAGGGGCAAGTCCAGGCATAGCCGGTAGCGTTGTTCATATGGGGTTCCTATTAGTTGGACGTTTCGGATGAAGTCGTTGACGGCTGGGTGATGGTCTTGCGAGACGATCTCAATAGGAGGCATTTCAAGGCGCTCACTGAATCGCTCATGGGCGCTACTCTTGAATCCAGCATTGGCTACCTACCGCATGAGCCGGTAGCCAGATACCGTCAGAAGCCCTCCAGAACGATCTTGCCCTTTGCCTTGCCGCTCTCCAGCAAGGCATGGGCGCGACGTAGGTTTTCGGCGCTGATACGCCCGTAGTTTTCGCCAACGGTGGTGCGCAACACACCCGCATCGATCTGGCGGGCCACTTCATTGAGGATGTTGTGCTGCTCCTGCATGTCCTCGGTCTCGTACAGCGAGCGCGTGTACATCAGCTCCCAGTGCAGCGACAGGCTCTTGCGTTTGAGCGGTACGACGTCCAGCGTGGCCGGGTCATCGATCAGGCCCAACCTGCCCTGTGGCTTCAGTGACTCGATGATCTGCTCGTAATGCCGATCGGTCTGCGTCAGGCTTGCGACGTAGCTGACCTGCGGAAGGCCGATGCGCTTGAGCTCTTCGCTCAGTGGTTTGGTGTGATCGATCACGTAATGGGCGCCGAGTTCGGTGACCCAGGCCTGGGTTTCAGGGCGCGAAGCCGTACCAATGACGGTCAGGCCGGTCAACTGACGCGCCAGCTGAGTCATGATTGAACCCACCCCGCCTGCAGCGCCAATGATCAGCAGCGTTTCGCCACGGTCGGTGGTGTCGCGCGCTACGCCGAGGCGATCAAATAGCAATTCCCAAGCGGTCAGAGACGTCAGGGGAAGCGCCGCGGCCTGGGCGAACTCCAGCGACTGTGGCATCGATCCGACAATGCGCTCGTCTACCAGCTGCAACTCACTGTTGCTGCCCGGGCGGATCAGCGACCCGGCGTACCACACCTTGTCACCGGGCTTGAACAGCGTTACGTCGGAACCGACCGACTTGACCACGCCGGCAGCGTCCCAACCGAGGATGCGCGGCTGTGTTTCGTCTGTATGCGGCACGTAGCCCTGGCGGACTTTGGTATCGACCGGGTTGACCGATACGGCCTTGACTTCTACCAGCAGGTCGCGCGGCCCCGGCACTGGCTCGGGTAGATCGATCTCCACGAGGGCGTCAGGGTTCTCAACAGGCAGGCATTTGAAGTGTGCAATCGCTTTCATTCGGAGCTCCTCAGGAGACGCGGTACATTTTCATGACGGAGAATTTTTCGGCGGCGCGCTCGATAACCGGCAGCGCTGCCTGGAAATGCGGGGTGGCCTCGTGCGCAGTCAGCGCCGCTTCGTCTCGCCACTGCTCAACCATATGGAAGGTGCGAGGCTGTTCTGCATCTTTATGAAAGTCGTATTGGATGCAGTCCGCTTCGGCGCGACTTGGGCCTTGCAGATCCTGCAGCGTCTGCTGGAGCTCATCTTCGGAGCCGGCCTTGGCGACCAATGTGGCAACCAGTGTGAGTGGGGTGGTCATCGAACCTCCTGTCTGTGCATGTGTGAAAGACGCATCGAACTGGCATGGGCTTACCGAAGGTGACCCTACCGGCCATGCCGCGAAGACCTGAACGTGGTTTACAGCGTTACAACAATCTTGCCCACCTGGGCATTCGATTCCATGTACCGGTGAGCCTCGGCCATCTCGTCGAAGCTGAATGTACGGTCGATCACCGGACGCAGCTGTCCAGAGGCGAGCCCTTCATTGATGAAGTGCTTGGCCCGTTCGAGTTTTTCTCGATTCTGGGTGATCTCGAACAGCTGATAACCGCGCAGCGTCAGATGCTTGCCGAGCAGGTCCATGACCGACACAGGGATATCCCGAGTGTCCAAAGCGCCGTACTGGAAGAAGATGCCGTGGTTCGCTAGCGCCTTGAGCACCAAGGCCACTTCGGGTCCGCCAACGGGATCGAAGGCCATGCGAGCGCCTTTGCCATGAGTCACCGTCATGACCTCAGCCACCATGTCCTGCTCCTGGGTCGCGATGACTGCCGCCGCCCCCGCTTGAAGCAAGGCTTCGCGCTTGTCGCTGGTGCGGGTCAGCGCCACAGGAACGGCGCCCACCATGTTCGCAATCTGGATAGCGGCAAGCCCCACGCTGCTGGACGCCGCACGGATTAGCACCGTCTCGCCGGCCTGCAGCCCACCAAGCTCGATCAATGCGCCATAGGCGGTGACAAACTTCATCCAGGTCGCTGCTGCCTCCGTGAAAGAGAGCACTTCCGGGTGTTTGACCACCGCGTGAGCCGGCGCGTTGACCAATTCACCGTACAAGCCGTATTCGTCAAAGGAGAACGCGGGCACTACGCTGACCGCATCGCCAACAGCGAAGCCGACCACACCGGGACCCACTGCAGATACGGTCCCAGCCGCTTCATAGCCCAGCATGGCGGGAAACGTCGGTTCGATGACGTACTGGCCTGTGCGGTACATCACTTCAGCCCGGTTGATGCCGAGCGCCCTGACGTTGATTTGAACCTCGTTCGCGCCGGGAGCCGGCACGTCGATCTCGTCGATCTGGAGAACCTCCGGTCCACCGGTGCGATGAAAGCGTATGACGCGAGACATAGCGTAATCCTCAGCTATCTATCGGAAGGGCCGAGCCATGAGCGGCCCAGCCAGGTAGCCACCAGCGCACATCGGCGCTGAGGCAGCGGGCGATTAGGCCATGACGGCCGTCTTCGCCCCGACGGATCACTTGTAGCGTTCAAGCCAGTGGGCATAGGGAGCCGGCAAGGTCCAGGACGCACGCTCTACGCCCAGCTCTTGGGCGGCAAGATAGGACCAATTTGGATTGGCCAGATGTGCTCGCCCAATCATCGCCAAGTCCAGGTGACCGCTCTTGACCGCTTCTTCGGCAACGCTTGGCGTGCCGAAGCCCCATGCCGAAGCCACTGGTATCCCCGCCTCACGCTTCACGCGCTGGGCAACTTCGCCCATGAAGCCAGGCGCCCAGGGAATGTTGGTTTCAGCGATGGTGAAACCAATGCTGACGCTCAGCAGATCCAGGCCACCATCTTTGAAGCGACGTGTCAGTTCGATAGCCTCGGTCAGCGTCTGTTCGTCCCGGCCGTCGTATTCGATAACCCCTAGACGAGCGGTTAGCGGCAGGTGCTCCGGCCAAACCTCACGAACAGCCGCCAGCGTTTCAAGCAGGAAGCGGCTACGGTTGTCGAAACTGCCGCCGTAGGCGTCATCGCGATGGTTGGAGTGTTCGGAAAGGAACGACTGGGCCAGATAACCATGGGCGAAATGCAGCTCCAGCCACTCGAAGCCAGCGTCACGCGCACGGCGAGCGGCTGCGACGAAATCCTCACGCACACGGGCAATGTCTTCCAGCGTCATGGCTTGCGGCTGCTTGGCCAGGTGACCGCCAAAAGCTATGGCCGATGGAGCGATGGTCTGCCAGCCACGGGCGTCATCTTCAGCGATGTGGTCATCGCCTTCCCATGGACGGTTTGCGCTTGCCTTGCGACCGGCGTGGGCGATCTGCAGGCCGGGGACCGAGCCGGCTGCCTTGATCGACTGCACCACCGGTACGAAGGCCTGGGCCAGCTCATCGTTCCAAATACCCGCACAGCCAGGAGTGATCCGCCCTTCTGGCGCTACAGCGGTTGCTTCGACAATCACCAACCCCGCCCCGCCACGCGCAAGGGAGGCGTAGTGAACACTGTGCCACTCGTTGATCAGGCCATCGTTTGACGAGTACATGCACATAGGGGGAATCGCAATACGGTTGCGAAGCGTGACGTCTTTAAGCGTGAAGGGTTGGAACAGCGCAGACATTGGTTTCTCCGAGGGTTGTCTATTACGTTAATTCGATAGTATTCGAACTATGGAGATAGAGCAAACCCGTGTATGCTTCGTTCATGCGCCCCTACAAACACCCTCCCGTCACTGAAATCGTCCTCGAGCGTCTGCTATACGCCTTGAGCGATCCTGTGCGCCTGGAGATCGTCCGACGCCTTGCCGAACTGGGCGAAGCCAGCTGTGGCGAATTGGACGGTGGCCGACCAAAGTCCACCATGTCCCATCACTTCAGGGTGCTGCGAGATGCCGGGTTGGTCCAAACCCAAACCATCGGCACGACCCATATGAACTCGTTGCGCAGGGATGATTTGAACAATCGATTTCCTGGTTTGCTCGAGACGATCTTATCTCAGCGCGGCTAAGGCTGGCTTGAGAGTCAATTCATCGAGGAAGACGCTGAAGACGGCCTGCTTCGAAACCCTGGGCTCCAGTGAGCTCAGGGACTACCTCGCCGCTGACTGCGGAAGCATGACTAGTCCCGACGTAAACGCCTTCACCGACGACCTGTTCGCCTCCAGTCAGCCAGCTAATTCGGAGAAGGTGATGGCCGTGCTTGATTCGATCAACGCCAAATGGGGACGGGGAACGTTGCGACCTGGTGTGGTACCAGCAGCCCCCGCCTGGAGCATGCGTCGCGAGCTGATGAGCCAGAGTTTCACGACGCGAGTAGATCAATTGTGGCGGGTATCCGCGCGGTAGCCGGCATCGCGCGCCTGCTGTGCTGCTTCTCCTGGAAGGGAAAGGGCCTGGCTGCGGTAATGGATTGCTGATCCGGGCCGTGCTTGTGCCCCTCTACGCACCCGAGCTTGCAATAGATGATCCGTCTCCAAGGCGGTATGCGATCTTACCCATGCCTTGGGTTATTTGGGGTTCAGGAGATGCTGAAACCAACTAAACCGAGGAGCTAGCCATGAACCTGTTTACGCACATTGCCAATCTCATCACCTCTGTCGTCCGGCCAGAAAAAGCGGCATTCACCACGGTCATCTATCCCAGCCAGGGAAAAGCGGTCGTGGTGCATGACGGCCTTGGTATTCGCCAGGAACGTTGGTGGTATCAGGTCGATTCGCTGGAAGATGGGGACACGAGTACGTCGTTCGACAGCATCCTGCAGGATCACACTAACTGGGCTGATTCATTTGACCCGGTAGGCCAGACCCAAGCCGAGGATACTTTCTCAGCTTTCTCATCGACCCACTTCGAACCCATGGAAACCTTCTGGCTCAATCCCGCCAACGGAATGCCCATGCTCGACAGCTGTTTCGATGTCATGGGTAACGCATTCGGCACGGACACGATGACTGACAGCCTGTCGTTTGATCACGGCATAAGCAGCTTCGGAGACAGTTTTTCGTCCTTCGGTTTCGACTAACGGGCAGTCGCCACAGCACTCAGAGGAGTTTGATCATGTCGCCACTTGCACTGGTTGTTAGCTTCATCCTCACATTCGCCATCGGAATTTCCTGGCTGGCCCTGACCCTCGACGCACGCATTGGGCGCAGCAGGCTCGTCCGGCAGATTCCATTGCCACTGGACGTCCCAGCTTCTGGCTATCGTCACAATCCACAATCCCGACTCCGACCAGTATTGGCGGTAACAGGCTGCATGCTGCTACTTCTTTCCGGAATGAGTGCCGCCATCCTCGGCAGACTGGCCACCATGCAACCGGCAGAAGCGGCAGCGGTGTTCTTCGCTTATCCGCTGCTGAAAAGCCTCTGGGGGCAAATCGTGGGCGTGGGGCCAATCGTCTGCGTCGTCATGGCCGTACCCGGAACCTACTGCATCTGTTTCGGGCTCAGGAGCGACAAATGGTGAAGCTACCGTTGCCGTTTGACCTCCACTGCGGCAACAGGCTCATGCTCGAGATGGCGTTAACTTCCAAAATCACCGTCGCGTTGCCAACGGACCTCCGCTACGGCAACGACTCCGGCCCATCGCAGACCAAAAAGTAATCAATCTACGCTAGCGTTTTTAGAGGTATGCCTCAACTGATACGGAAAAGGCGCGGCAGATTCGTCCTTGCCGCTCTATAACTAACACCCAAACTGTAACGATGTTTCTGCAACGCCCAAATTGAAACAGCACGCATAGGGATCAAGAAATGTTTGTCCGTGCCTACCTTCGGGCCTCTACTGCCGAACAAGACGCTGCCCGAGCCCGTTCCGTCCTGGAGGAGTTTGCTGCCGATCATGGCAAGGCCATTGCCGCGCAATACATTGAGAACGCATCTGGTACTCGTGCTGATCGCCCCGAGTTGGTGCGCCTGCTGGCCGATTCCCACCCGGGGGATGTACTGCTGGTGGAATCTATCGACCGACTGTCCCGCCTGCCGGCTGAAGACTGGTCGAAGCTCAAGGCCGCCATCGACGGAAAAGGGCTGCGAATCGTGGCTCTAGATCTCCCAACCAGCCACCAAAGCATGGGAATGTCAGGCCGCTCAACAGTGGCGTTTTTGTACGCATGAGAACCTGGCTGCTTACTGATCAAACCCTGCTCCTTCATCAGGCCCCTGACCTTGAAGCGACCTACTTTGACGCCCTCATCCTTGAGCATGGCAACGATACTGCGGCTGCCAGCTGAACTACGGCTTTGACTGAAAAGTTCGCTAATACGGCTGCGTAAACCCACCCGCCGAACATCAATGCGACGGCGCCGAGCCATATGGGCGTAGTAACAGGAACGAGGCAGTTCAAACACTGAACACAGCAGTTGAACTGGGTAGCGTGCTGCTAACTGCCGAATCGACTTCAACGTCTGCGCCCGTGCTCCTCGGCCATCAAGAGCGCAGTGGCCTCCTTTAAGATTTTCTTCTCAAGCTCCAGCCGGTTGATGCGGGCTTGAAGCTCCTGAATAGTCTGCTGCTCAGGCGTAAGCGCTTTGGCTGTGGGGGTGATGCCACCGCGCTCCAACTGCAACTGGTTGACCCAGCGCCGCAGTGCGGTCTCACCTACATCAAGGGATTTGGCTGCCTCAGGACAGCTGTAACCCTGGTCGAGCACTAGACTGGCTGCTTCGCGCTTAAACTCGGGGGTGAAAGTACGTCGTTGTCTGCTCATCGAACACCTCTGAATGGCGAGCATTCTCGCCCTAAAAGGGTGTCCAGGATTAGTAGACCACTACACGTAGCCATATTCCTTCTATGGCGTTCAACTGTCTAAGTTCGTCACGAGCTGCAAATTCAAGGACCGCCACGCGCGGGCGACGGCATCACCACTCGTCTGGTCATAGCTCGATTTGTGGAACATACGTTCGTAGATCTAAACAGATATCTCGTAAGCAGACGAAACCACCTCATCGTCGCTCGAACGGGAGAGTCTAATGAAAGCCATCGTTTACAACGGGCCACGCGACGTCAGCGTGCAAAATGTCCCAGACGCCAAGATCGAAAAACCTACCGACGCCGTAGTGCGCATCACCACTACCAATATCTGCGGCTCTGACCTGCACATGTACGAGGGCCGCACCTCGATGGAGACGGGACGTGTTTTCGGTCACGAGAACCTCGGGGAAGTCATCGAAGTCGGCGCCGGCGTAGATCGCATCAAGGTAGGTGATCGCGTCTGTTTGCCATTTAATATCGGCTGCGGTTTCTGCGAAAACTGTGAAAAAGGTTTGACCGGTTTCTGCCTCACGGCCAACCCCGGCAGTGCTGGTGCTGCTTACGGGTTTGCCGATATGGGCTCATACCAGGGTGGTCAAGCAGAACTGCTGCGTGTGCCATATGCGGACTTCAATTGCCTGGTGCTGCCAGAGGATGCGCAAGAGAAAGAAAACGACTACGTCATGCTGTCAGACATATTCCCCACCGGATGGCATGCCACTGAACTGGCTGGCCTGATGCCGGGTGAAAGCATCGCCATTTACGGTGCAGGGCCAGTGGGCCTGATGGCAGCTCATGCCGCGATGATCAAAGGCGCCTCGCAAGTGTTCGTGGTCGACAACCATCCGGATCGATTGAAATTGGCCGCGCAGATGGGGGCCACGCCAATCAACTCCCTGGAGAAAGAGGCGGTTGATCAGATCCTCAACCTGACTCACGGCAAAGGCACTGATCGAGGTTGTGAGTGTGTGGGGTACCAGTGCTGTGACAATCACGGCCATGAGGCCAATCACCTGACGATGAACAACCTGGTAGCTTCCACCAAGGCCACGGGTGGCATCGGCGTCGTCGGGGTGTTTGTTCCTCAGGATCCGGGCGCGAAAAATGAACTGGCGAAGGAAGGCAAAATGGCCTTCGATTTCGGCGCGTTCTGGTTCAAGGGCCAGCAGATACGCACCGGGCAAGCCAACGTCAAAGCCTATAACCGCAGGCTTGCGGAGCTGATCCATCACGACCGCGCCAAGCCTTCGCAGATCATCTCTCACAGCCTGAAATTGGCGGAAGGGCCCGATGCGTACAAGCATTTCGATGCGCGAGATGAGGGTTGGACAAAGGTCATTCTGAAGCCGGCAGCCTGATCGAACGGCTGTATGGATCTGACGCCCTGACGATATCGCCGGGCGTCAGCCCAAAGACCCGCCTACTCGCGCTTACAGTATGGCCGCTATGTATTTACCGACCACATACCACCTGTCGTCCGCTCGAAATGCGAGCGCGGTTGTTGCGCAAGATGATCAAGGGAAAAATGGTAAGCGTACTGACTTCGATGGTCGACCCGCTGCGCTTTCCGGGTGGGGAGATCGTCGACCTTTACAGTCAACGCTGGGAAATCGAGCTGGGCTATCGGGCGATCAAGCAGAGACTGCTGGGCGGCGAATATACCCTGAGAAGCAAGACGCCAGAGATGATCGCTCAAGAGCTATGGGGTGTGCTGCTGGGCTACAACCTTTTGCGCTACCAGATGGTACTGATGTCCAGGCAGTGTCCCGGTGTGTACCCCTGCGAAATGAGTTTCACTGCCTGCAGTTGGGCCATCTTGGGGTTGCTGCATGGCACGTCACTGAACCATCCCGGCAACTTGCCAGGATTTCTGAGAGATTTGCAGGCATCAGCCGCTCGATATGTTTTACCCCATCGGCGACCTGATCGATGGTTCCCACGCGCAGTCGTTGGACACGCTGTCAAATCGACACATAGACGGCACCTCGTGCGAATTGAGACTCGCACGGGTCCCCATGTTCATTGGGGAATCTGCCAGTGATTTACGTTAAATCAATAACCAGGGGTTCACTCGTAGATGAAAGCCCCTCCAGAATGAATGGAGGGGTGGCCTGATCGGAGATAACCGCTTCGAGCAGCTTTCAAACAAGTGTTTCAGTGACGAAGGGCTTGAGCTGGCCAATGAACGTTTTACCATGTTCGAACCAGGCTTTGCGCACTGCCGACTCGATATATCGTTGGTAGTCCTCCGGGCTTTGGAACCAGCATTCGCCAATCGCGTGAACCGGCCCTACATCCAGGTATGGCACATGGGTATCGGCAGGGTTTTCAGCCACCAACCTAACCTCATATTTAAACAGGCCAGGGATACCCTCACTCATCTGATAGTGACGCAAACATTCCTGGCGGAACATAGGCTTTACCAACAAGTAGACAATTCGGATCATCGCGAACATTCCTTATACATGCGTCTGAGGAGAAGAAGGTTGAAGTGCGGGCGTAGCGTCAACTTCGCTGTCATCCAGATCGTCAAGGTGAATACCTTTGTTGTCGGGCAATAGCATCAACGCAATCACGGCAATGGCATACCTGATGCAGCCAGCCTCCATGATGAAAAGCTCAAGGGAGCTGACTGCATAGGCAACCCTAGCGCGAAGCACGGCGCGCTCCCAGCTGATCCAGAAGTGAGCTGCAAGGGCGTGGAACCATGCGTACGTGCCGGAAGCGATATTAATATATTGACATATATGAATATCGAGAATAGCCTACCCATAACCGCGCTAGAAACCTCAGGAGGTACTCCCATGAAAGATTCCAGCGATACCCGTCCGAATCACCTTCCCGACAGCAGCTACGGCCTGTTTATTGACAACCAATGAGTTTCGGACGAATACGGTGAAGCCCTCGACATTATCAACCCCGCCAACGGAAAAATTCTCACCAACATCCCAACGCCACAGCTGCCGACGTCGCCCGCGCGGTGCAGGGCGCACAGCGCGCCTTCGTGACCTGCACCGCTCGGACTCTTCAGACCTCGTTGATCCATGTTTTTTCGACCTACGACATCGAATATTTCAGATATGCAGGTAAGCAAAATGACACAATCAGAACTTTTCAAAACGACTCAGCTGGGCCCATACACCCTCAAGAACCGTATCGTTCTGCCGCCACTGACGCGTTCGCGCAGCTCCCAACCCGGCAATATTGCGAACGACCTAATGGCCACATATTACCGTCAGCGCAGCGGTGCTGGCTTCATGGTGACCGAGGGCACACAGATCGAACCCCGAGGACAGGGTTATGCCTGGACACCTGGCATTCATAGCCCGGAACAGATACAAGGCTGGCGTAAGGTCACCGACGCTGTTCACGCCGAAGGGGGGGTGATCTTTGCTCAACTTTGGCATGTGGGCCGCGTGTCGCACACATCGCTGCAACCCGGTGGTGAAGCGCCCGTCGCGCCATCAGCCATCCGCGCGGACAACGTCAAGGTGTTCATCGAAACTGGCCCCGGCACGGGTACACTGGCCGACCCTTCGACCCCACGAGCCCTGTCCACCAAGGAGGTAAAGGAACTGGTTGAGCTCTACGCCCAAGCAGCCCGAAATGCTTTGGACGCAGGTTTTGACGGGGTGGAGCTTCACTGCGCGAACGGGTACCTGGTAAACCAGTTCATTTCGGCCCATACCAACCAGCGTGATGATGAATATGGCGGTTCGCTGCAGAACCGTCTTCGCTTCCTGCGCGAAATCACCCTCGCTGTTGCTGGTGTGGTCGGCAAGGAGCGCGTTGGCGTTCGCTTCGCCCCGCTGTTCGCGACCACAGACGAAGACCGCGTCTACCTTGGTCTGGTCGAAGAAGATCCTCATCAAACCTACATCGAGGCAGTGAAGATCCTCGAGGAAGTGGGCATTGCCTACCTGTCGCTCGCCGAAGCCGATTGGGAAAACGCACCCGAGCTGCCTGAGACGTTCCGGGAAGCTGTTCGTAAGACATTCAGCGGCAAGATTATCTATGCCGGCAAGTACACCGCTGAACGAGGAAATCGCGTGATAAAAGCTGGCTGGGGCGATCTGATCGCTTTTGGCCGCCCCTTCATTGCGAACCCCGACCTGCCCGCTCGTATCGCCAACAACTGGCCGCTTAACCCAGTTGATCCAAGCACCATGTACGGCGGTACCGATAAGGGCTACACCGACTACCCGACTTACAAATCCTAAACGCTCAATGCCACGCCCCATAACTCAGGGGCGTGGCTCAGCGATTGTTGACCGAGGAAGTTAAGCATGTACCAACCGAGCACGATCCCCTACCAAGAGCATAGGGGATTCAAACGAACCTTCAGGCAGGGTCATCTAAGCCTTGGGCTGTTCTTTCCCCTGGAGGCTTTCGAAGGTGATACACCGAGCATGCTAGATCAGGTCGCGCTGGCCAAACGTGCAGAGGCACTTGGTTTTTCGGCGCTCTGGTTTCGCGACGTCCCACTCAGGGACCCAAGCTTCGGCGATGTCGGCCAGGTTTTCGACCCTTGGGTGTATCTGGGCTACATGGCAGCCCATACAACAAAAATCGCACTAGGCACCGCCTCCATCGCCCTTACTCTGCGTAATCCCTTGCACACGGCAAAGGCCGCAGCGAGCATTGATCAGTTGAGCGGAGGTCGCTTGCTCCTGGGAGTAGCCTCTGGCGATCGTCCCGTGGAGTTTCCCGCATTCAGCATTGATCCAGAACAGCGTGGCGAGACCTTTCAAGAAAACCTCAATGTGATACGCCAAGCCCATCGAACACACTTCGAGCCCATTCGCTGGAGTCACGGCGAGTTACTGGGGGCCGATCTCGTTCCCAAACCTACGACTCGGGAAATACCGCTATTCGTAACCGGACACAGCCGCCAGCCGCTCGATTGGATCGCGCGTGAAAGCCATGGATGGATCAACTATCCACGTCCGCCAAAAATGCAGCGACTCATCGTGGAAGATTGGCGACAGGAAACGGCTAAACAATGTGGCACTATCTACAAGCCGTTCTTGCAATCGCTGTATATCGACCTGGACGAACACCCATCCACGCCACCCTCGCCTATCCATCTAGGATTCCGACTGGGACGTAACCACCTGCGGGCCTTGCTGGATACACTTCAGGAAATCGGTGTAGATCACGTCATCCTGAACCTCAAGTATGGTAAACGCCCCGCAGCAGAGGTTATCGAGGAACTTGGCAAACATATCGTCCCGCAATTCGGCGCACAGGTGCCCGATAGTCCTACCTGACAGGGCAATAGGATTCCAGTCCAAACCAGCCCGTCATTGCGACGGGCAGGCGCGCAGAGATCATGGCGAAGCCTTCCAATTTGATGCGCGAATCAGGAAGATATCTAGATATCGAAAAAAACAGGTCTCAAAAAATTCATGACTATTGACGTCAACGAAGCCCTGAAAGCATTGGCGAACCCGACGCGCCTTGCCATCCTCAATTGGCTCAAGGATCCCAGGACAGTCTTTCCCGAGCAGGAAGTCGACCCAGAAACGGTAGGCGTGTGCGTCAGTATCATCCAAGAGCGCACGGGCCTCTCGCAGTCAACGACATCGCTTTATCTCGCAGCTCTACAGCGCGCGCAATTGGTGACATCGCAGCGGATCGGCCCCTGGACCTACTACAAACGCCACGATGAGAATATCGATGCCTTCTTCAAGGCGCTGCAAGAAAGAATCTAGGGCTGCACACCCTTGTATTTCTGACTGATTTCAGTCTTTGCCGATGTCAAAAACAGCAATCTGACCAAATAACGATCAGATCATCCGAAGCTTCGAGTGATCGAATAGCATTACCAGTGATGCGGTGCGCGGAAAAAACGCTCCTATAGCAAAACTGCCACTTGACAACGCTGAAACCAGGGCTGTACACGCAAAAGACAGCACACTCCAGAGAGGGACGCGAAGCCCTTCAAGTGCTCTTCTACGGCCAACCTTCTTTAGGGGGCAGCCGCCACGGCGTCGACATCCCACGCCAGCCCCTGGCGCGTTGGGTGATCCAAAGTGGCGAGCAACTGCAACCGTTGCTCAACCTGATGCGCGACAAGCTGCTGGACTACCCCGTGTTGCACTGCGACGAAACGCGCTTGCAGGTGCTGCATGAACCGGGACGCGACCCCTCGGCACAATCCTGGATGTGGGTGCAAAGCGGTGGGCCGCCGGACAAGCCGGTGATCCTTTTCGACTACACAGCCAGCCGCGCGCAGGAGGTGCCGCTACGCCTGCTCGATGGCTACCGCGGCTACCTGATGACCGACGACTACGCCGGTTACAACGCCGTGGCTGCACGACATCGGCAAGGTGGCCGTCGATCTGCTGGTCGAGCTGGCAGACGGCTCGCTGTGGCATCCCTGGCACGGCCCGCTGCACCAGTCGTACCGCTTCCGCTACCGCGAAGACCGCGAGTACCGGTTGCACAGCGCCGCAACAGGGCTGCTCTACCGCCAATTGCTCGATGGTCCGCTCCTAGACTGGCTCAGCGGCTATCCGTCTCTGTGGGCACCATTGCTCTACGTCTTGGCCGGGCAGTACGAGCACGCCGGCGTGCTGGGTGAACTGGTCGTGCAGGCTGATCGCGCTTCTGTGGCACAGGAACTGGGCGGCGATCCCGCGCGCGCCATGGCCGCGCCCAGGCACGCGCTGCAACGCAAGCTGCTGGACGGGCTGCGCTTCCTGCTCAAGGAACAGTTGAAGCTGAATCAGCCGGAAGCCTCCGATGGCTGGCTCACTGAGGATGGGCTGTGGCTGGTGAGCAAGACTGTCTCGGACAAGCTGCGCGCGCACCTGCTGTCTCAGGGGATCGACGGCATTCCTGCGAACAACACCGCCGTCTTCAACGTGCTGCAGGACCACGGCATGCTCCAGCCTACCTCAGACGGCAAGGCGGTCTGGCGCGCGACCGTGACCAGTGCGACCGGCTGGTCCTACTCGTTCACCCTGTTGCGCCTCGCGCCCGCGCTGATCTGGGAATCCGGCGAGCGGCCAGCGCTTTTCGCAGGCACGGTGGCGATCGACACGACGCCAGCGGAAATCAACGGCAGTGCACCAGGCACACCGCCCGCGGTCGTGGGGCAGCCAGCACCCGAAGGTCAGGAGACTCCCCCTTGGGAATGCCCTCGCAGCGATACCGCCTTGCCGACTGCGGCCCCGCCCGTGCCCGACGTCATGGAGGACATGCTGCCGATGGTTGGATTGGATGGCACGGCCGACATGGGGAAGAGTGAAGAGCCAGTGGAGAAAGTCCCTGCCCAGCCTGACGTTCCTGCCCCAACCACAGCCGCAGCGTCTCCCTTGCCACTTACCCCTGCGCCTGGACCTGCATCAACTCCAATAGTCGCGATACCATCCGGGGAGCATTTCATGACGTGGCTGCAACAGGGAGTCGCCGCGCGGCGACTCATCATCAACGACGCCAAGGCGCTCGTGCATACGGTGAGCGACACCGCCTACCTGGTCAGTCCCGGCGTGTTCCATCGCTATGCGCAGGAACATCCCCAGGTGGATGCGCTAGCCAGGCAGGACAAGCAACAGGATTGGCAGTGGGTGCAAAAGCGCTTTGAGAAACTGCAGCTACACCGCAAGCACTCAAATGGCCTGAACATTTGGACCTGTGAAGTCACGGGCCCGAGGAAGTCCCGCCGACTGCATGGCTACCTCCTCGAAAATGGGTCCTTGGTATTCGCCGAAATACCGCCCAACAATCCCTATCTTGCTTTGACTCAGGAAGGATGACGCGACTCGGGCAGCGACCGTCACCACCGTGTGGCGACGATCAATGCCCCGCGAAGCTGGCAACATTTGGCGAACTAAGCTACTCGACCCGCGCCAACTCCCGTGCAAGGAACGGAGCGGTTCGGCTGCCAGACTTTCGGGCCACCTGCTGAGGGGAACCCGCCACCACGATGCTGCCGCCGGCAGCGCCCGCGCCTGGCCCTACGTCGATCACCCAGTCGGCTTGGGCCACCGCACGCATGTCGTGCTCGATCATCACTACGGTATTGCTGGCATCGACCAGGCGCTGCAACTGCACCAGCAGCCGGTCGGCATCCGACGCGTGCAGCCCGGTGGTCGGCTCGTCGAGCACGTACAGGCTTCGGCCGCGCTGGCTGCGCTGAAGCTCGGTCGCCAGCTTGATGCGCTGCGCCTCGCCACCGGAAAGCTCAGTGGCCGGTTGCCCCAGGCGCAGATAGCCCAGTCCGATGTCGCGCAGCAGTTGCAGGGGCCTTGCCACCGCGTCTTCACCCGCGAAGAATTCGCTGGCATCGTCCACGGTCATCTGCAGCACCTCGGCGATGTTGCGCCCGTTCCACTGCACCTTCAGCGTGGCCTCGTTGTAGCGCGCGCCATGGCAGGTCGGGCACGGCGCGTACACGCTGGGCATGAACAGCAGTTCCACGCTAACGAAACCCTCGCCCTCGCAAGTCTCGCAGCGCCCCTTGGCGACGTTGAACGAGAACCGTCCGGCATCATAGCGGCGGCGTCGAGCATCGGGCGTGGCGGCGAACAGCTTGCGCACATGGTCGAACAGACCCGTGTAGGTAGCCAGGTTCGAGCGCGGCGTGCGCCCGATCGGCTTCTGGTCCACCTGCACCAGGCGCTGTATGGCGTCCACATCGCCCGCCAGATGACCGCCAGTCGCTTCGATCACCGCCGGCCCTTCGCTGGTGGCGCTTTCGGCCGCATCGTCTTCCGGCTCGTGGCCCAGGTGCAGCAGCACCAACTCCGGCAGGGCCTGCGCGACGAGGCTGGACTTGCCGGAGCCGGAGATACCGGTGACGGCCGTCAGCACGCCCAGCGGAATGCGTGCATCCACGCCATGCAGGTTGTGGCGGTGGATGCCCTGCAGTTCCAGCCAGCCGGTCGCTTCGCGTGCCCGGCTTCCCGGCGCGGGGATCTCCTCGAACAGATAGCGGGCGGTGCGCGATTCGGCAATCTTGCGCAGGCCATCCGGCTCGCCGCTGTAGAGCACGCGGCCGCCACGCTCCCCAGCATCCGGCCCGACATCCACGAGCCATTGCGCGCGGCGCATCAGGTCCAAGTCGTGCTCCACCACGAACACCGAGTTGCCGGCGTCGCGCAGCCGGTCGAGTGCGTCGTACAGGGCCTGGCTATCGGAGGGGTGCAGGCCCGCGGAGGGCTCGTCGAGCACGTACACGACACCGAACAGCAGGGAACTCAATTGCGTGGCCAGCCGCAGGCGCTGCAACTCGCCGGCCGAAAGCGTCGGCGTGGCCCGGTCCAGCGTCAGGTAGCCCAGGCCTAGCTCGCGCAGTTGGCGCAGGCGCGCCATCACGCCTCCAGCCAGGCGCTGCGCGGCGAGGCGCTTTTCTTCCGATAGCGCCGAGGTGCGGCGCACGTCGGGCGATACCGCATGGACGGCGCGACCGGAGGCCGCGCGTTCGGCACGGTCGCGTCGGGTCGCTTCCTTGTCCGTAGCCGCCCCCGCTGCATGGGCGCGGAAATCGCCCTGGGCGATGGGTTCGAGCAAGGCCGCCAACTGGTCCAGCGGCATCTGCATGAACGCGCCGATGTCCACGCCGGCGAAGGTGACCGACAGCGCCTCGGGCTTGAGCCGCTTGCCGTGGCAGGTGGGGCACGGTTTGCCCTCCATGAACCGGGACACGCGCTTTCTCATCAGCGCGCTCTGGGTGTTGGCAAAGGTGTGCATCACATACCGCCGGGCGCCGGTGAAGGTGCCCATGTAGCTCGGCTCCATCTTGCGCTTGAGCGCGGCGCGGGTTTCGGCGGGCGTGAAGCCGGCGTACACCGGCACCGTCGGTGTTTCCTCGGTGAACAGAATCCAGTCGCGATCCTTCTTTGGCAGGTCCTTCCACGGTCGGTCAACGTCGTAGCCCATGCTGACCAGGATGTCGCGCAGGTTCTGGCCTTGCCAGGCGGGGGGCCAGGAGGCGATCGCCCGCTCGCGGATGCTCAGGGAGGGATCGGGCACCATGATGGCCTCAGTCACCTCGTACACATGGCCCAGGCCGTGGCAGGTCGGGCACGCTCCCTGCGGCGTGTTGGGCGAAAAATCCTCGGCGTACAGCATGGGCTGGTTGGCTGGGTAGGCGCCGGCGCGCGAATACATCATCCGCACCAGGCTGGACAAGGTGGTCACACTGCCCACAGAGGAACGCGCGTTGCTGGAGCCCCGCTGCTGTTGCAGCGCCACCGCCGGCGGCAGGCCGTCGATCGCATCGACGTCCGGCACGCCCGCCTGGTCGATCAGTCGCCGCGCATAGGGGGCCACCGACTCGAAGTAGCGCCGCTGGGCCTCGGCATAGATGGTGCCAAAGGCCAGCGAGGACTTACCGGAGCCGGAGACACCCGAGAACACCACCAGCGCGTTACGCGGGATGGAGACGTCCACCTCCTTGAGGTTGTTCTCGCGCGCGCCACGCACCTGCACGAGGCCGCTGGCCGCAGCGGTACAAGAGGATTCACCGAAAGAATTGTTTGGCATGTTCTTATCCTGTAGTTCGTCCCGCTCAGGACGGGACTTCCTGAGTCCGGGGGCCGCGGCGACTGGCTTCGAGCGCTGCGGTGACAGTGCGGGCGTCGTAGCTACCGCGCAGGCGGCGACCCTCGACGAAGAACGTCGGCGTGACATGCGCACCGCTGGCGACCGCACTGGCGAGGTCGCGCTCGACACGCTCGATCACCGCAGAGCTGTCGAGATCCGCGATGAACCGATCGACGTCGAGCCCAAGCTCTACGGCGTAGCCGATCAGATCCTCGCGCTCCAGCGCGTGCTGACGGGTAAACACGAAGTCCAGCCACGGCCAGAACATCCCCTGATTCGATGCCGCCTCGGACGCACGCGCGGCGATCGGCCCATGCGGGTGGTGCGGCAAATGGCGCACCACATACCGCAGGTCGTCCCCGAAGTGGGCGCGCAGATCCTCCCAAGAACCGGTAGCGTGCGCACAGTACGCGCACTCGAAGTCCACGTACTCCACCAGCGTGAGCTGCGCGTCCTCTGGCCCGCGGATGTGATCGACCTCGGGATCGACCGGCGGCTCAAGCACCATCGGCAGATCGGCGGTCTCCTCACCCCACCTGCGTGCGGCAACCTTGAAGATGAGCCACCCGAGCAACGTGGCGAGCATCATCGACACGAGCACGCCGACCGTCGCCTGGCGGCCCAGGTCGGAGGTCGTGCCGAACGCGAGTCCGATGATGAGCAGCGACACGGTGAACCCGATCCCGGACAGTGCCGCACCACCGAACACGCTCCCCATTCCGACACCCGCCGGCAGGCGCCCCAAGCCGAGGCGGACCGCGGCGAGAGTGATGAGCCCGATGCCCAGGAGCTTGCCGAGCACGAGCCCCGCGATGACGCCCCAGGTCACGGGCGAGCCGAAGGCCTCCGCGAGCAGCCCACCACGCAGGTCCACCCCGGCGTTCGCCAAGGCGAACACCGGCACGATCAGCAGCGCTGTCGGCAGCCGCAGGAACTCGTGCAGCCGCTCATTCACCGAGATACCCTGGGACAGCCCGCAGTCCACTGCGCGAGCCGATGCGGCACTCGGAGACTGCCAGAAGTCACGGAACAACTGTCTTGCCGCGACGACCTTGTGACGTTGCGTTGCGTAGGCGGGGATCAGGAGCCCCGCGGCCATCCCGGCGAGGGAGGCATGAATGCCGGAGTACACGGTCGCGAGCCACAGCACGATCACGATCAGCACATACGGCGTTGCCCGCCACTGGCGGGTGCGCCCCAGCAACCACAACCCGACGAGACTGGCGAGGGCGATCAGCAACGGGACGACGCGGATCTCCTCGCTATAGACGATGCCGATGATGGACACGGCGAGGAAGTCATCGACCACGGTCAGGGTGAGCAAGAACACGCGCAACTGACCGGATAGCCGCGGGCCGACGATCGCCAGGGTGCCCAGCATGAACGCCGTATCGGTACCGACCACCGCCCCCCACCCGCGCAGGCCCTCACTTCCTGCCAGCCCCACGATCAGGACATACAGCAGCGCGGGCAGCACGACACCCGCGACCCCCGCGATCAGAGCGAGACGGGCACGGCTGCGGTCCCTGAGCGACCCGTGGGCGAATTCCTGACGCACCTCCAGGCCGATCAGGAAGAAGAAGACGACCATCAGGCCGTCGTTGACCCAGTGATGCAGATCCATGTGCAGGCCCAATGGCCCAAAGTTGAACCCGACGTCCAGGTGCCACAACTCGAAATAGGCATCGGATAGCGGCGAGTTCGCCCACGCCAGCGCCACAACCGTGACGATCACCAGCAGCACCGCAGCCCCAGACTCAGTGCGTAGATAGCGGGCAACGCGTCTCCGTCTGATATGCGCCGAGGACTCACCGAAAGAAGAGGCTGGCATGTGCTTATCCTGTAGTTTGTGAGATCACGATGGGCAGGTTTCGGATGGACCGATCAGGCGTCCGCCTCTGGCGGCGTCTCATCATCGAGCGAGCGCAGCCAAGCGAGTCTTTCTCCCAGCCTGCGCTCAACACCTCTGTCCGTTGGCTGATACCAACCCGGCCGCGCCACGCCCTCGGGAAAATAGGTTTGCCCAGCGGCATAAAAGGCTAGAAATGGTGTCCACTTAAATCAGGTGGACACCATCGCCTTTGGCGTCGGGGCCAAGAAGGTGTGTTGGCCGGACGGATACACAGAATCGGCCAAAAGCGGTCATCAGGGCTGGCTTGAATCGGGGCCGAAGGATTACGCTCTCAGCCCCATAATTGCTGGTCAGACAGTTACCACGATCTTGCCGATCTGCTGATTGGCTTCAAGGAAACGATGGGCATCCTGGATGTCGCTAAGTGTGAATGTCTTTGCGATGATCGGGCGCAACGCACCGGACTCCAACCCTTGCAGAATAAAAGCCTTTGCTCTCTCTAGGGCTTCAGGGTCGGCCACAATCTCTGCGTAGAGATAGCCCTTCAAAGTCAGGCTTTTGCCCAGCACGGTAAACAGTGGGAATGGTGTCGGTTCAGAGCTAAGTGCGCCGTACTCCAGCAAAATTCCGCCCCGCGCCATGCTCTGCGTGAGAGGTTCCAAGGACGGCCCGCCTACAGGATCGAATACAACGCGAGCGCCTTGACCGGCAGTTATCGTCATAACACGCTCGACGATATCCTCTTCATCGCTGACGATGACATGCGCAGCGCCTGCATCAAGTAGGGCTTGCTTCTTCGCGTGAGTTCGAGTGATCGCAATCGATGTGGCGCCGACCATACGAGCCATTTGGAAGGCGGCCAAGCCAACACTGCTTGACGCGGCGGTAACGATGACAAAATCGCCCTGACGTAGCTTCGCCTGTTCAATCAATCCCCCCCAGGCGGTGACGTACTGCATCCAAGACGCCGCAGCCTCTTCAAAGGACAAGTTCTCAGGGCTCTTTACCACCAGGTGGGCCGGTACATTGGCCAACTCGCCGTAGGTGCCCCAGCGAGCAATATCCAGAGGTGGGATCAGAGCGACCGAGTCACCAATCGTGATCTCGGTTACGTCGCTCCCAACTGCCGTTACGATGCCTGCGGCCTCGTAGCCTAAGCGGCTGGGGAACTCCGCTTCTTGTAGGTATGCGTGATTGCGGAACATCACTTCGGCTCGGTTCAAGCCAAAAGCTTTAACACTAATTTGCACCTCGTTTGCTGCTGGTGCCGATACTTCCAGATCTTCCAGCTTCAGAACGCTGGCGTCACCGTATTCATGAATTCTGACAATGCGTGCCATCATAAATACCTCGTTTATCAATGGGCCTCGACGTACATCCGGAAGGTATCCGGGCACTCGAAAGGTGACAAAAATTTAGTCATTGGTTGGCGCTAGATAAATGCCTACGATGGCGTATTACTAGAAACAGAGTGTTTATAATGGATCGCCTGACCCAGATGGCCACGTTCGTCAAAACAGTTGAGCTGGGTTCATTCAGCGCCGCTGCGGACGACCTGAATCTGTCCCCTCAATTGGTAGGGAAACAGGTGAAAATGCTCGAACAACATCTGGGTGTTTCCCTGCTGCACCGGACTACGCGCAGGCAAAGCCTCACCGACTTCGGCAGGGCGTTCTACCCGCGAGCAAAACTGATCCTTGCAGACATGCAGTCTGCCGAGAGCCTGGCTGCCCTCACTCGGGGCACACCAAGCGGCCGCCTTCGCATCAACGCGCCGGTCACGTTCGGAATCCGCACGCTTTCGCCACGCCTGCTGGAATACATGGTTCGGTATCCTCAGGTGTCTGTTGACCTAACGTTATCGAACGAACTGGTCGATATCGTTGATGATGGTTACGACGTGGTATTTCGCATCGGCGAGCTGGCGAGCAGTGGGTTGAAGGCATTGCCACTGGAGCCCTATCAGATGGTTTTATGCGCTGCGCCGTCCTATCTTGCACGTCGCCCTCCCATCATCAATCCGTGGGATCTACAGCAGCAGGAATGTCTGGGGTTTACCTATTCTGATGGCCGCTCACACTGGAGCTTCGACAGCCCGGAGGGGCGTATAGATGTTCCTATTACAAGCAAATTAACGATCAATCAAGGTGATCCACTGCTGGCAGCGGCTGTAGCTGGTCTAGGCGTGGTTCTACAGCCGATAGAGTTGGTTAGCGATGCACTGCGCGATGGGACACTGGTGCGTCTGTTGCCGCAGTACCCGGTGCCGAATACCGCAATGCACATCCTCTATGCCCCTGACCGAAGAATGACTCCAAAGCTGCGCAGCTTCTTGGAGTTTGCGCGTGAGGCTTTTGGGCAGCGAGGCCCTCTCTAACGCACGAAAATCAATGTCTGCGCTATCCGGTATTCGTAAAGGACGACGATTACCGTGGCTCACCGGATATGACCAAGCACCCCTTGCTGAGGAAGTACCTGCTGTAGCACTTCGCGGCGGAAGTCGAAGAACTGAAAGATGCCATGTTCGTTGGCTTGGGGCCGTAGGTCCAGAGCGTGCTGGACCGCCTGATCCAGGAGCGGGTTCTGAATCCCGACCGGGTGATTGCCGGCATGCTGCACCCCTCCGGAAACTGCACCTACCGGATCAACTACCTCATCGGCGACAGAAGCGCGCTGGTCCCGCACGCCACCAGCCCTGTGCCTTACGACCAGGTCCGGCGAGCATTTCGGGAGCGGTTCGTCACCGCCTGATCGAACGTCGGATGAGTGGATGCTGACGCGGGTTCAATTCCCAAACGGGAATAGAACTGGCGCCCTGTCTGATGCGCTCGGTTGGTGACCCGACCAGGGCAGAACTGGTAGGATTGCGGGCATCAAGGCCCGGATTCCGCACCTTTCCGCAGGAGTTTGCAGCGGTCGCAAGGCGCTGAGTTACATAGGTTTGGCGCAGGGTTCCACCCCACCGAGCCCCTGCAGGAGTTCGAATCGTTACGCCCCCCCAGAAACCCTCACTAGCCCGAACGGCCCGGTGCTAGGTCGTTGATTTTCAACAAATCGCTCGATCGATCCGCGCTTGCGGACTGCGGACTTCCAATGGGCCGGAAATCTGGCTCGCCCAGACGGCTCTCGGTACCGACACGTTGCAAACAGTCGGTACTTCTCGATAACTACCCGACGAATCGGAACATCACAGCCAGCCCTGATGTTGCCCCTGCTTGCTGACGCAGCTTGGAAGTTCTGGCTGCAATATTGCCCCCCGTCGCTGTGGAAGGTAGCTCCCTGGGCAAGTGCAATCGAGGGGGGGATCGCTGCGTAGAGCTTGTGCCCCCCATCCTGCAGCGTGACCTGATTGGGTCAAGGCCGGGTTGTCATGCAGGCAGTTTGGCTGCAAGCAGTTCGACCTTCTCGATATTGGGCGGAGAACTGAGCAAGGTCGCGGCGTTGGCCATCAAGGCCGCGGCGATCTGGCCGTTCAGATGTGCTTGGCGACCTGCCTCATCGGCAAAGGCATCGAACACACCGAACGTCGAAGGGCCAAACTTCAATGCGAACCAGGCAGTGGTGCCGGACTCGGCGTTGGCGAGCGGCAGTGCGCTGGCCAGGAAGTCGGCAAGCGCAGCCTCCTGGCCGGGTTTGGCTTCGAGGCGAACAAACAGGGCGAGCTTGGTCATACTGTAATCCTTTGGGTAACTGGGTTAGATGAATGGATCGACGAGCCTGCAGTCTAAGTCTTCATGACAGCCATCTCTATAGACAATAATGACAACATTGATATCATTGTTGCCATGAAAATCCACATCCTTGTTTGTGATGGCGTGTTTGATCTGGGGCTTGCGGCGCTCACCGACACAGTGGGCTTGGCCAATGCGATGTCGGGCTCGCTGCCACAGGCTCCCGCGCACATAGAGCTCACGCTGGTGGGCGTGCGGCGTCGCATCCGAACTGCGCAAGGCTTGACGGTCCCCGTGGTCACTGCGCGTGGTGTGCCGGAACCAGACGTCGTGCTCGTGCCCGCGTTTGGTGAAAAGATGCCTGACACGCTCTCGGCTCGGCTCACACGCCCCGACGTGCCCGATGCGGTCGCCGTGCTACAGCAGTGGTCCACCGCTGGCGCGCACCTTGGTGCCGCCTGCTCCGGTAGTTTCTTGCTTGCAGAGAGTGGCCTGCTTGATGGGCATCGTGCGACGACGTCATGGTGGCTGGGGCCGATGTTTCGGCAGCGCTATCCGAACGTCACGCTGGACGAGTCACGCATGATCGTGAACTCGACACGCTTCACTACCGCGGGTGCCGCTTTGGCCCACGTCGACCTGGCCTTGCGCATCATCCGGGGGCGCAGTCCGGCGCTGGCGGCCCTAGTAGCACGCTATCTGCTGGTCGAGGCACGCAGTTCGCAAGCCGAGTTCGTGATTCCCGACCACCTTGCGCATGCCGACCCGATGGTGGAGCGCTTCGAATGCTGGGCCAGACGTCGGCTCGCGAAGGGGTTCTCGCTGGCCGAAGCGGCCTGCGCCGCGGGCACAAGCGAGCGCACCTTGGCGCGGCGGCTGCAAAGCGTTTTGGGCAAGACGCCGCTGTCGTATTTCCAGGACCTGCGCGTGGAGCATGCCGTCCATCTCTTGCGCACCGGAAACGCGAGCGTCGACCAGGTCGCCGCACAGGTCGGGTACTCGGATGGGGTGACCCTGCGGGCCCTGTTGCGCCGCAAGCTGGGCCGGGGTGTCAGGGAGTTGCGACGCGGTGGATGACCAGAGGCGTTTGGTGTATGTACGGCTGGAGACCACCGGGAAACTGACGCAGGCCAAACGGCGCATTTGGACCTGATAAAACTACTGCGCCACGTTATTTGAACTGGTTTGCTAGGGTCTGTTGCCATTTCGCGCTAACCCATTGATCTATAAGAGCAAGCCCGTATCGTTGAAGCTCTGACCCAACATCGATACGAGCTTGCAATGCCCCGATTACTGCTCAGCGATGAGCATTGGTCGAAGCTGCGGGAAATTCTGCTGCACAAGGCCATCTACAACAAGCGTGATCTACGAATGACCGTGGAGGGCATGCTGTACCGCATGCGCACGGGATGTCCCTGGAGAGACCTGCCCAAGGCGTTTGGCTACTGGAATAAGGTCTACAAACGCTTCAATGCAGGCCGCAGCGGTACAAGAGGATTCACCGAAAGAATTGCTTGGCATGTTGTTCTCCTCTGTTCAAACGGACGGCGCAGCTATCGCGCGCCAGGACGGCAGCTCGTCAGGAAGATTTCTCTTCCGCCGCCGTGTCGCTGTGGGCGTGTCTTATCCTGCGGACGATCCACCAGATCGTCAGCATCACCGCAGGTACCAGAACCGCCATCACCGGCGCCACGCTGTCGTGAACGATCGGAATGCCCTTGAGCAGGTAGCCGAGAAGACTCACGACGTAATAAGAAATTGCCGCGACCGACAGGCCTTCGACGGTTTGCTGAAGGCGCAATTGCAACTTGGCCCGGTTGTTCATCGAAGCCAGCAGATCGCGGTTCTGGCGTTCAAGTTCGACGTCGATCCACGAACGCAGCAACGCGATGGCTCGGGTCAGTTTGTCGGAGAGCTTGGCCTGGCGCTCCTTTACGGATTGGCACTCCCGCATGGCTGGAGCGATGCGACGCTGCAGGAAATCCGCCCAGGTGCTGTATCCGGATACGGCCACTTCTGAAAGCGCAGCCAGCCTTTCCTCGACGATCTCGTAGTAGGCACGGCTGGCGCCGAAGCGATAGAGATTTGCCGCGACGCCAGCTTCCAGTTCGGCGGCCAGACCTGTCAATTCGGAAAGCAGCACGTCGCTATCGCGGCGTTCTACCAAATTCGTACACATCTCGTCAGTGATCGCAGCAAGGCGCGACTCCATGTGTCGCAGCTCCGACGTCATCGATCGCGTCAACGGCAGAGACAGCAACGCCAAGGTACGGTACGTCTCGATCTCCAATAGAAGTTGAGCCAGCGCACCTGCCCGCGCCGGGGTCAAATCACGAGCAAGGATGAGGATCTGCGTCAGGCCATCCTCATCCTGTCGGAAGTCGGTCAAGATGGCGGCAGAGCCGTTCTCTACCAACGAGTAGCACAGGCTGGCAGGATCGAAGCGATCAGCCTCCTTCTCCGTTTCTGGTATCCACGGAAGAAGTCTCAAGCGGATGCCGGATATGACCGGGCCCGGAGGAACAAATCCATGTTTGAAGGGATTTTCTCCGCAAGGCTCTCCCGTCTTGGAATCCAGCGAAGCGCACCAGAGATACGTAGAGAACTCGGTGTGCTTTTCACAGTGAAGGTCTCCCTCATCCCATGTCATGCCGTGTAGCGGCGTAGCGTGGTCGGGCTCGGCAACGCCGAAGCGATGAGACAACTCGCTCATCGCCATCTGATCCCTGGTCTGGTCACCTTCGGTCATGAAAGCGAGCTGCAATATACCGCGGGGGGCCTCAAGCAACAGATGCGGGCGCGCATGCACTTCACCCACGGCTGCAGCACGATCGGCATAAGCCGGCATGCCGTACACGGTGGCGGTTGGGGTGGGTTGTACGGTCGTCGTATTGATATTGGCCGGCTCTTTCATAACGACCTCATTTCTCATTGGTTGAAAAGCACGCTTCAAAACAAATGCCCGCAGCCATGCGTTTCACACATGGCTGCGGGCCGATCTTCATGAGCATGCACCGCGTTACGCAGTCCGTCTAACAGGCTCGCCGTATAATAGAGGCTTGTGCTGACCCTGTCAGAACGCTCTCAGCTTCCTTGCTTTCAGACGAAGGTGTACGAGCAGACCTTGTTGCCCGCCGGATCACGCAGGTAGGCAGCATAGGCACCCGGCAGGTGACCACGTGCGCCAGGTTGGCCCTCGTCAGTGCCGCCTGCGGCAAGGCCGGCGGCGTGGAAGGCATCCACTTCAGCGGGAGTGGCGGCCGCAAAGCCGATCGTCACGCCGTTGCTGGAAGGCGCTTCACCATTGCCCGGGCGGGCGATGATGAAAGCCGGCTTTTCGCGACCGAAAAGTACCCATCCGTTGTTGAAAGGACCGAGGTTCTTGATGCCAAGAGCACCCAGAGCGGCGGCGTAGAACGCGACCGACTTCTGAAGGTCGGCAGCGCCGATAAAGATGTGCGAAAAGATGCCATCGCCAGAAATGACAGGAGTGGACATGATTAATTTCCTTGGTGGTTGGCGTTGAATGGGTAGTGGGCGATCAGTAGTGGATCACCGTGCGAATCGACTTGCCTTCATGCATCAGGTCGAAGGCCTTGTTGATGTCGTCGAGGCCCATGGTGTGGGTGACGAACGGGGCGAGATCGATCTCGCCTTTCATTGCGTCCTCCACCATGCCGGGAAGTTGAGTGCGGCCCTTGACCCCGCCGAAAGCCGAGCCCTTCCAGGTGCGACCGGTGATCAACTGGAACGGGCGCGTCGAAATTTCCTTGCCTGCACCAGCCACGCCGATGACGATCGACTGGCCCCAGCCACGATGTGCTGCTTCCAGTGCCGAGCGCATCACGTTGACGTTGCCGATGCACTCGAAGGTGTGATCGACACCCCAACCGGTCATCTCGATGAGAACCTCGTGAATCGGCTTGTCGAAGTCCTTCGGGTTGAGGCATTCGGTCGCGCCGAAGGTACGAGCCAGCTCGAACTTCGCTGGATTGGTGTCGATGGCGATGATGCGACCCGCCTTGGCCTGGCGTGCCCCCTGAATCGCAGCGAGCCCGATGCCGCCGAGGCCGAAGATGGCCACAGAGTCACCCGGCTGAACCTTGGCCGTGTTGTGAACAGCGCCGATGCCGGTGGTCACACCGCAACCCAGCAGGCAGACATGCTCGGGATTGGCGTCCGGGTTGATCTTGGCCAGCGAGACTTCGGCCACCACCGTGTATTCGCTGAAGGTCGAGCAGCCCATGTAGTGGTAGATCGGCTGGCCGTTGTAGCTGAAGCGGGTGGTGCCATCGGGCATCACGCCCTTGCCCTGGGTGGCGCGCACCGCCACGCACAGGTTGGTCTTGCCGCTCTTGCAGAACAGGCACTCACCGCACTCGGCGGTGTACAGCGGGATCACGTGGTCACCCGGCTTGACCGAGGTCACGCCCTCGCCGACCTCGACCACGATGCCGGCGCCCTCATGGCCCAGCACCGCCGGGAACACGCCTTCCGGGTCCTCGCCCGACAGGGTGAAGGCGTCGGTATGGCAAACGCCGGTATTCGTGATCCTGACAAGCACCTCGCCCTTGCGCGGCGGCTCGACGTCGATCTCGACGATTTCCAGTGGCTTTCCAGGCCCGAAGGCAACTGCTGCACGTGATTTCATGATGGCGCTTCCTTTACTAGCTAACTAAATTTTCCCTCACCGAGGGCACCCTGGTGCCTCTACCGCAGGTAGGAGCGGACGATGGAGATGGTCTCGTCAATGGACTTGTTCTGCGAATCGCTCCTGATTTCGCTACTGGGAAACTCTTCCCGTAGATAGCTCTCCATAACCGTTGCCATCAATCCGTTGTCAGCCCCACGAACAGCTGCAAGCTGCTGAAGAATTGCAGGGCATTCAGCACCTGCATCGAGCGCTTGCTTCTTTTCTTCCGGGCCATGTGGCACTCACCGCTTTTCACTCCAGATAAGCGGGGCCTGACGCCGAAGAGACAGGCCCTC
>NZ_JBCFXD010000027.1:0-26977 GCF_038562055.1 Stutzerimonas chloritidismutans
GGACTTGGCGCCGTCACCGAGGGACGCGACGATCTCGAACGGCTGGGTGACCTTTTCCAGGTAGGTTTTCAGTTGCGTTTTGAGATTGGAGTCCAACATGAGCAGCGATCCCCTTCTTACGAAATTCAGGTAATAAAACGCCCGGACGGTTCACGCCCAGGCGTTGGAGCTCGGACTGATGAATCGTCCGAAAAACAGCACGTTGGACGCTGCGCTGAGCGCAGCGCCTTTCGGCTGTTTAGATCTTGCCGACCAGATCCAGAGACGGGGCCAACGTGGCTTCGCCTTCTTTCCACTTGGCTGGGCAAACTTCGCCTGGATGCGCAGCGGTGTACTGAGCAGCCTTCAGCTTGCGCAGGGTCTCGGAAACGTCGCGAGCGATTTCGTTGGAGTGAATCTCAACGGTCTTGATCACGCCTTCCGGGTTGATCAGGAAAGTACCGCGCAGGGCCAGGCCTTCTTCTTCAATGTGCACGCCGAAAGCGCGAGTCAGCTGGTGAGTCGGGTCGCCGATCAGCGGGAACTGGGCTTTACCGACAGCAGGGGAAGTCTCGTGCCAGACCTTGTGAGAGAAGTGGGTATCGGTGGTAACGATGTACACCTCGGTACCGGCCTTCTGGAATTCGGCATAGCTGTTGGCAGCGTCTTCGATCTCGGTCGGGCAGTTGAAGGTAAAGGCTGCCGGCATGAAGATCAGCACCGACCACTTGCCCTTCAGGGACTCTTCGGTGACTTCGATGAACTTGCCATTGTGGAAAGCGTTGACTTTGAACGGCTGGACTTGGGTATTGATCAGAGACATCTACTAACTCCTTTTGGGATTCAGAATTTAACGTCGCCTAAGATAACGCAGGCAGCGAGATATGGTTAATTGATTGAGGAAATCAGCCCAATAGACCAAAGCTATCGTAACCATCCTCACCGGCGTCGGCAGCTATGACACCTGGTGGCGGCGACAATTCGAACTTGCTAAACCGACTTTGCTCTGTTGACGCTATGGCCAGAAAGCGCTAACGCCTGCTACGCCCTGCGCGCCGATCTGCGAAGCCCTTGCCATATCGCTTGGACCAAGGCCGCCCAGCAGGTATGCCGGCTGTGCAAAGCCTAGCAGCAGATCAGCGGCGCACTGCCACCCCATGGGGGTCGCCTCTGGGTGCGAGGCCGTAGCAAGTATCGGCGAGAGCACGATGAAATCAACCCCCATCTGCTTTGCCAGCTCCAGCTCGGCCCTGTCGTGGCATGACGCAGCAAGCCATCGCCCCGGCTCGATCGGCCTTCCGGCGCCGGCGTGCCTAACCAACTGCGAGGCCGTCAGATGCCAGCCGGCGTCCGGAAAATCATCGGCCCACTCCAATGGCCCTTTAAGCATCACCTGCGCGCGCCCGGCGCTCATTTCCAGTACTTGAGACGCCAGCGCCAGATACTCGGCATCAGGTAGAGAGGGGCAGCGTAACTGCAGCAGCCGAGTCCCCGCATCAAGCGCGAGCGCCAATCCGCTTAGCAATTGCTGTGGCGCCAAGCGGTCCGGGGTAATCAGATACGACTTCGGCAAACGAGCCGCAGCGATGATTGGCCGGTTCGCCGCCGGAAAGTCATAACGCGGCAAATCCTCTGCCGCGACCCAAGCCAGAGGCTGCCCTTCTGCGCCGTGCGCCTCGCCGACAAACTCAAGCACTTCCCAGACGTCGAGCAACACCTGCTTGTCCGGATAATCGTGGCGTACCTGTATCAGGGGCCTCGCGGCAGTTACGGCAATCCCCAGCTCTTCGGCCAGCTCCCGGGCAAGTGCGGACTCCGCACTCTCGCCCTCTTCCACCTTGCCACCAGGAAATTCCCAGAGGCCGCCCTGGTGCTTGTCCATGGGGCGCTTGGCGATCAGCACATGACCGTTAGCGCCACGGATCACGCCCGCGGCGACGTGGAGCCGTTTCATCTACGAATACCAATCGGCGATCTGAGCGCCCCTGGGACCTGTCGCAGCGGTTTGCGCACGCTGGTCACTGCCAGCGGATCAGGTGCGGTATTCGGCATTGATCCGTACATATTCGTGAGAAAGGTCTGTGGTCCAGATCGTCTCGCTGCAATCACCGCGACCGAGTTCGATACGAATTTCGATCTCTTCCTCAGCCATTACCGCGGTGCCCTGCTCTTCCGTGTAGCTCGGCGAACGACCGCCTTGGCTGGCGATGCACGCGCCCCCCAGATAGACATCGATCTTGCTCACATCCAGATCGGGAACACCTGCACGACCAACCGCGGCCAGAATACGTCCCCAGTTAGGGTCGGAGGCGAACAGTGCCGTCTTGATCAGCGGCGAATGCGCGACGGCATAGCCGACGTCCAGACACTCCTGATGGTTACCACCACCGTTGACCTGAACGGTGACGAATTTGGTCGCGCCTTCGCCGTCACGCACAATGGATTGCGCCACCTCCATGCTGACTTCAAAAACCGCCTGTTTGAGCTTGGTGAACAGCTCCCCGCTAGCCTCCGTGATCTCCACGACGTCAGCCTTGCCGGTAGCGATAAGCATGCAGCAGTCGTTGGTCGAGGTGTCTCCGTCGATGGTGATACGGTTGAACGACTTGTTGGCTGCGTCCCGTAGCAGATCCTGCAAAATCGACTGAGCGACCTTCGCATCGGTAGCGATGTAACCCAGCATGGTCGCCATGTTGGGACGGATCATGCCGGCGCCTTTGGAGATGCCGGTGACTGTGACCGTCACGCCTTCATGCTCGAATTGACGGCTCGCACCCTTGGGCAGCGTATCGGTGGTCATGATGCCGGTGGCGGCTTCGGCCCAGTGGTTTTCATCCAGGTCGGCCAACGCGGCAGGAAGCGCCGCCTCGATCTTCTCAACGGGCAGCAACTCACCGATGACGCCAGTCGAGAACGGCAGGATCGCTTCGGCTTCGACCCCGGCCAGGGCGGCCAAACTGGCACAACTGCGGATCGCAGCCTGCATGCCAGGCTCGCCGGTGCCGGCGTTGGCGTTTCCGGTATTAGTTAGCAGGTAACGTACTGTTCCTTGAGCTCGCTGCTTCGCAAGAATTACCGGCGCGGCGCAAAAGGCATTGAGGGTAAACACACCCGCAACCGTCGAGCCTTCGGCACAACGCATCACGACGACATCCTTGCGTCCAGGTCGCTTGATACCCGCCGAAGCAATACCAAGCTCAAATCCGGCAACCGGGTGCAGTGTAGGTAGGGGACCAAGACCGACAGCCATTGATGCGCTCCTTAAGAAGGAATAGATGGCCTACGGCCACCGAAAATCAGGGATAAAAAGGCCGCGAGCGGCTAGAGCCGGTCGCGGCGCGGGTCACAACAGGCGGATCCGTTTACTGGACCTGTCCGTGGCAATGCTTGTATTTCTTACCTGACCCACAAGGGCAGGGTTCGTTGCGCCCGATCTTCTGCTCGGTACGCGCCGGGGCCACAGCGGCTGCTACATCGCCCTCAGCCTCGGGTTCCTCTTGGTCGGCTTCCAGCGCCGAAACCTCGGCATGCTGGAATTGCATACGCTGCGCCAGTTCCTCGGCCTCGCGGCGCAAACGCTGCTCCTCCTCGGCGGGGTCTTCGCGACGGACCTGCACGTGGGATAGAACCCGAATGCTGTCGCGCTTGATGGACTCGAGCAGCTCCTGGAACAGCGTGAAGGACTCACGCTTGTATTCTTGCTTCGGGTTTTTCTGGGCGTAGCCACGCAGATGAATACCGTGACGCAGATGGTCCATCGTCGAAAGGTGGTCCTTCCACAAGTCGTCCAGCACACGAAGCACAATCTGCTTCTCGAAGGTTCGCAGCGCCTCGGCGCCAGCCAATTCTTCCTTCTCGTTGTAGGCCGCTATCAGTGCTTCGAGGATGCGCTCGCGCAGCGTCTCCTCATACAGTTTCTCGTCTTCGTCAAGCCACTGCTGGACCGGCAGCCGCACTCCGAAATCGCTGTAGAGCACCGCTTCCAGGCCACTGATGTCCCATTGTTCGGGCAACGACTGCGGCGGAATGTGCTGGTTGATGGCGTAATCGAGCGCCTCGCGGCGGAATTCGGCTATGGTTTCGCCGATTTCTTCGGCGGCCAGCAAACTGTTGCGCATGTGATAGATCACCTTGCGCTGCTCGTTGGCGACATCGTCATATTCGAGGAGCTGCTTACGCATATCGAAGTTGCGGCCTTCGACCTTGCGCTGGGCCTTTTCAATGGCATTGGTCACCATGCGATGCTCAATCGCCTCACCTGACTCCATGCCCAGCGCCTTCATGAAGTTCTTCACCCGATCAGAGGCGAAGATGCGCATCAGACTGTCTTCCAGCGACAGGTAGAAACGGCTCGAGCCGGCATCCCCCTGACGCCCGGCGCGGCCACGCAGCTGGTTGTCGATACGACGCGACTCGTGGCGCTCAGACGCGATCACATGCAGGCCACCCGCCTCGAGTACGGCCTGATGGCGCTTCTGCCAGTCTGATTTGATTTGAGCGACCTGATCGTCCGAAGGATTATCGAGCGCCGCAACTTCAACTTCCCAATTGCCGCCGAGCAGGATGTCGGTACCTCGGCCTGCCATGTTGGTCGCGATCGTGACCGCACCTGGGCGTCCTGCCTGGGCAATGATCTCGGCTTCCTTGTCGTGATGCTTGGCATTGAGCACCTTGTGCTCGATGCCTTCGCTGACCAGCAAGCGTGAGACATATTCCGATGTCTCAATGGTCGCGGTGCCCACCAGCACAGGACGGCCGTTGTTCTGGCAATCCTTGATGTCCGCGATGATGGCAGCGAATTTCTCTTCCTGGGTCAGGTAGACCAGGTCGTTGTAATCCTTGCGTGCCAGCGGCTTGTTGGTAGGAATCACCATCACCGGCAGGTTGTAGATCTGCATGAACTCGAATGCTTCGGTGTCTGCAGTACCGGTCATGCCCGACAGCTTTTTGTACAGACGGAAGTAGTTCTGGAAGGTGGTCGACGCAAGGGTCTGGCTTTCCGGCTGGATCGGCAGCCCTTCCTTTGCCTCGATGGCTTGATGCAGCCCCTCGGAGAGACGACGGCCCGGCATGGTCCGACCGGTGTGCTCGTCAATCAACAGCACCTGGTTGTTCTGGACAATGTACTCAACGTTGCGGTGGAACAGCTTGTGCGCACGCAGACTGGAATACACATGGGTCAGCAAACCGAGGTTGTGGGCCGAATACAGACTCTCGCCCTCGGCGAGCAGCCCTGCCTTGGTCAGCATTTCCTCAACAAACTGGTGGCCAGACTCGTTCAGCTCGACCTGACGTGTCTTCTCGTCGATCGAGAAGTGGCCTTCCTGAGTAACGACACCCTCTTCCTCTTCAATGTGCTGTTTGAGCAGAGGAATCAGCTGGTTGATTTGCTGATAGAGCTTGGAACTGTCTTCGGCCTGGCCGGAGATGATCAGTGGCGTGCGGGCTTCGTCGATGAGGATCGAGTCGACTTCGTCGATGACCGCGAAATTGAGTTCGCGCTGGTTCTTTTCTTCCAGGCTGAATGCCATGTTGTCGCGCAGGTAGTCGAAACCGAACTCGTTGTTCGTGCCGTATGTGATATCGGCCGCGTACGCCGCGCGCTTCTCTTCCGGCGGCTGGAAAGGGGTGACGATACCCACCGTCAAGCCCAAAAATTCGTACAGAGGACGCATCCAGTTGGCATCGCGACGCGCGAGGTAATCGTTCACCGTTACAACATGAACACCTTTGCCGGCGAGTGCGTTGAGGTATACGGCCAAGGTCGCAACCAACGTCTTGCCTTCACCGGTACGCATTTCGGCAATTTTGCCTTCGTGAAGCGTCATGCCACCGATCAGCTGCACGTCGAAGTGGCGCATCCCCATAACGCGTTTGCCGGCTTCGCGGCAAACGGCAAAGGCTTCGGGAAGAATTTGATCGAGGGTCTCGCCTTGGCCCAGGCGAGCTTTGAACTCTTCGGTCTTGCTCCGCAATTGCTCGTCGGAGAGAGAGAGCATCTGCTCTTCGAGCGCATTGACGGATTGAACCGCCTTGAGCATGCGCTTGACCTCACGCTCATTCTTGCTACCAAAGAGCTTCTTCATTAAAGGCGCAAACATATCGACAAAGACTTCCATGCTGGGGATGGAGGCACGGCCGCAGGGCCACCACGGCTTCGTGCAAAGGGAGCATTCTACTCGGAAACGTTCGAGAGGAAAGGTGCCTACTGCGCAGGCGAGCCAGCCAATGGCGCCAGGAATCAGACGATTCGACCGCAGGTTTAGCCGACGATGCGTCGATCAGATTGCTAATGCTGCTTCTGTTAACATGTCGGCCCTCCAGTTACGAGCGTCAGCCATGTCGTTTCGCCCTTTGCCGGCCCGAGCGTCCGCGGCGCTGCTGCGCGAGGCCAAACCACTAAAAGCGCTGTTTGGCGAGGCGAGGCGGCTGGATCGCCTGCAGCAACTGGTCGATAGCCAACTGCAGCCCGCGGCACGGGAGTTTTGCCGTGTCGCCTCATGGCGCGAAGGAACCCTGCTATTGATCGTTACCGACAGCCACTGGGCAACGCGACTGCGCTATCAACAACGGCGCTTACTACGTCAGCTGCAATGCATGGACGAATTCAACGGCTTGAGCCGTATTCAGTTCAAGGTTCAGCCCCCGGAAACACCGCGACACAAGCCCGGACCCGCGCCAGAACTGTCGGCGCGAGCAGCAGACAATATCCAGGAAACCGCTCGTGGCATAACGGATCCCAAGCTCAGGGCCGCGCTCGAGCGACTCGCCAGCCACGCCCGCCCCGACCATGATGCCTGACGTGCGTCCACTACACGGCCACATGCCGACATCTGAAAGTCGCACCCTGTGCCAGCCGGCGTTAGCATGTGTGCCGGATCACGCTGAAAAAAAGAGGTTTCAATGGCTAACCATTCGCGCGGCCGCTCATCATGCTGATCGGCGCGTTTCTAGTCGCCGCCTGGCTGATCTTACTGATTCGGTATCCACTTCGAGCGGTGCCGATTTCTTTGGGAGCGCTGCTCGGCCTTGGTGTGGTTGCCGCTTGGGTGATCTGGCAAGAACAACGTGAAGAACATCTACTTGGCCAGCTTGAGCTGCGGATGTCGTATGCACCGACTAGCTGCCCGGCAGGGCAGCCGTTGCGCATCATTCTAGACAACCATAGTCCGAAGCCATTACGCAGCCTGAGCTGGGAGGTAGCCGCCTACTCGCCCGGCTCAAGCCTCAACTTGGTAACCTCCAACTACGATGCGCCACAATACCGCGGCCCAGGCGACCTGCAACCCGGTCAACGCTGGCATTCCTGTGCCCCGCTACCACCCTTGCGCGCGGGCTACCGCAGCCGCAACCTCGACTTTCGCGCCGAGCGGCTTCGAGGGCACTTCGCTGACTGAGCTGAACAGCTCTCATGCAGACGTCACACGGAGGCTTTTCAAACTGCGCCAGTCAGCCTATACTGTATAGATAAACAGTATTTCTTCCAATTGAGCCGAGGTGGCAGATGGCCGTCGAAGTTGTGTACCGAAGCAGCCGGGACCTGGAGCGCCTGTTCATGGATAAAGCCGAAGCCGATCGTCACGACAAAATGCTCGAGCTCGCCGAAGCCTTGGCTGCAGCACTGCAGAAAGCTACGCCGTCACTCAGCGAACAGCAGGCTGAAGACATTGGCGTCTTCATGGCCCGACACCGTGACCTCTTTGCCAAGGCCTTTAAAAACAATCCGGAAGTACTGCAGGAGCTGCCGGCTTCCGCCGAACCGGCCTGACAGTGCCGGAGCGCTATGCTTAGCCCAGGCCGCTAGTGCTTCCTTTTGCCACAGGGCAACACGCTCAGCGGGCGAAACTAGTTAAACAGCATCAGGTCCATTGGGGGCAGTCATCCAATCAGGAACCGGCATGGACAGTCCATTCAAGAAAATCAGTGATGTGTTTCAGCCAGACTACAACGTCAATTTCAGTATTCAGAAACCCGACGGAAGTATTCTGCTGACGCTGACCGACACGATGGGCGTGGCGGTAAAGCGCTTCATCAGTTCCAGCCAATGGCGGGACCAGCAGCAGCTGGAGCGCCTGATTACCAGTCTCCAATTCAGCCTCGCCATCGAACGAGGCGGGCAGACCACCTCCTATCGATTGACCAAGCATTCGCATTCTGCAGCGCAGTAAGGGCCAACCTTATCGCCGGTAGTCTTTGCGCCGCCGATCCTCTGACACAGCTAGAAAAATGCCAACTTCCCTGCCCGTGCAGCGGCAGGCTGCGCCCGTCGTCAGCCCTGCCCCTTATGTAGGTCTGCCGCTGCTGATCAATTAAAGCCAGGCCAAAGCCTTGGCGCGCGCCACCGCCTGCGTACGCCTGGCTACACCGAGTTTGGTGTTGATTCGCCGCGCGTGAGTCTTGACCGTATGCAGCGAAATAAACAGTTGCTCGGCGATCTCTTGGTTCGAACATCCCTGGGCGATGAGACGCAGGACAGTGAGCTCGCGATTGCTTAGGCTGATTTCATCGCCTGAAGCGGCGCTCTCTTCTGGTTCTCGCTCAAATTGCAACAATCGATCACGCAGACTTTCTCCCTTGCCAGCGGGCAACATGCTAGCAAGCCATTGCGGCTGACGATGCTGCAATTCGTAAAGCGGCTTGACCAGATGCTGTCTCGCTGCCTCAGCGAGCGCTTTGCGCAACTCCAGTTCTGCTTCGTCATGCTGGCCATCCACTTGAAGCGCTTCGGCCAGCGTGAAACGACACTCGCAGGCCAGGCCCAACCGTTGAGAACGGAGGTTCTGGTCGATCAGTTCGCGCAATGTGTCGATGGCCAGCGAGCCACGGCCGGACAGTATGTCGATGACCGCAAGATAGCGATGAACCCTCGGAAGCAACTCGTAAAAACCGGACGGTGCAATGTAGGTGTGACCATCGTAGAGCGCCAACACCTGTACGAATATGGCCCTGGCTTTCTTCAGCTGCCCTTGATGCAACCAGGTCACGCCCGTAATCAATGGCAGAATGCCGCGGAAACGCGCTTCCGGCACATGTCGCCACTGAGCCAACCGCTCGGCCTCTCGCAACCAATGGTAAGCCGAAGGGAATTCCTGACTGCGAGCCGCCAGCTCCGCCAGCCCTGCATAGCCGAAAAATACGTACGAATCGCCGCAGGTTTCGGTCTCGGCTCGACCTTGCTGATACGCTTCGCAGGCCGGCTCATCGAGCCCCTGATAGGCGAGCAGATGGCCCCGCAGCAGCTTTAGCCGACCAATAATCGGGCTGTGGCCGACACCGTCGCGTAGCACCATCAAAGACTCTTCGAGAACCCCAACGGCTCGCTCGAACTCGCCGGTGATTTCAAGCAGCTGAATTCGATCGACGCTCAGCATCGCTTCATACAGTACGCTGCCCTTAAGCCGCGCAAGCTTCATGCCTTCGCTGTTGTAATGCTGGGCCAATTCGAGCTGGCTTTCGGCTATCGCCTGTTGAGATAACGCCTGATAACAAAGCACCCGTTGGGCCCAAGCGTGATCAGAAAGGACTTCCAGGGCCTGAAGGCAGTAATCCCTAGCCTCCGGCTCACCTCGTAAACGGGCTAGAAAACCCCGCAAAGCTTGCCACTGAGCAAGTAGCTGCGCCTGGCGCCTTGCATCGGGCTGAGGAAAAAACTTCGCCAGATCGGCGAGGCAATCATCCACTTCATCCAAACGAGCAGAGATGATCAAAGCCCAGCCGTGCAGCACGATCAACCGGGTCGTACTGTTGAACAAGTCTTGCGGCAGTTCACTGCGCCACTTCATGAAGTGCGAAACGTTGTCGCCGATGAGCAATTGCTCCTGCCCGTAGCGCTGCAGGAAGTTGGCTGCGACTTCTGGCTGCCCCGCCCACAGCGCATGCTCCACCGCCTCGCGCATTTCACCTCGATTGGCAAACCACTGGCAGGCACGCAGGTGCGTTTGGGTGGGAGATGCTACCCCGGGTATGCGACGCAACATCAACGCCAGCGGCCGCCACAGGCGGTACCATTCACCACAGTTGTCGGTCTGGCGGATAAACAGCTGGGACGTTTTGAGCACATCGAGAAGATCGCTTCCTATGCCGTCGAGGACGTGCTCACACAACTGCGATGAAAAGCGCGGCATGCGCGCCAACGCGAAAAGTGCGCGGCAAACATCCTCGCTCTGCCCCTCAAGTACTTCGCGCTGCACGTAGTCCCGTAACAGTGAAGTACCAGCGATCAATCGCTCACGAACCGCCTGCTCATCAGCATTCAATAACAGCAAGCTGACACCGGCCAGCCACCCCTCGGTGCCCGACATCAATTGCTTGAATGTGTCATCGGCGAGCTCCAAGCGGTGCGCTTTGAGCAATAACCGGAGTTCACTGGCAGTCAGCGCCAACGCTTCGGCCTCCAGTTCGAATAAGTCACCCTGCAACAATAGCCTGGGCAGCTTCCAAGCGGGCTGCCGGCGACTGCTTACCCACCAGCTGACGGATTCGGGTCCCCTCTCGATAAGCAAGTCGAGACAGGCGTCCAAAGTCGCTGTTACCTCCCGCGGATAATCATCCAACATGATCCAAAGCGGTCGCGTAAAACCATTCAGTAGATCTATGAGGTCTTGCTGAACGTCACCGCTCTCCTCATTTGTGCGGCTCAATACCCGACGCAGTTGGAAATAGAGAGCTTCCGCAGAGAAACCTCTGCCGCCTAGATCAAGCCAGACGAGATGCGTATCGGCAGGTACCAGCCGCGCGCACTCGTTCATCAGCACGCTCTTGCCGAAACCGGCAGGTGCGCAGATCAAGCGCAGTCGGCAAGGGGCATCTAATAAAGCATCGACGAGTCGAGGCCTTGGTATATGCAGCGGCGGGAGCCGCGGGATAGTCGCAATTTGAACCTGCGCGGCGGCTTCTGTGCTGAGGGCACCAGGGTTGAAGCGTACGGACATAGCGAGGTTTCTCTTATTCGTATCAATCCATTGAGGAGCGCGTTGAGCGCTGTCGTCAGCACCCACTCCGGGCAGTCGACGTGTTTTTATCGAGGCGCATCCGCCGTAATAACCTGCACGATTGCGGATCTTTTGTCGACTCACCCTACGAGCATACCGCCCTGACTGGATGGATACCGAGCTCTCTAGTGGCTGAAAAGTATCACTGCCCGCTGACCCACAAATAAAAAAGGCGGCCAATTGGCCGCCTTATTCACCATACAGATGCTACCTAATTAGCGCACCCCGGCATTACGCAGTGCAGCAGGCGTAAAGTCACGGGCCGACGCTTTGTAACCGAACTCGTGCGCCGGTTCTTCGTTACTCAGACCGATAGCGATGTAACGACCGGAGATAATGTCGTATAGCGCCTCGAAGGCATAGGCCGGCACTTTGTGCTGGTAGTACTGCAGCATATGCGCCTCACCGACACGCCACAGTTGGCCACGGCCGTCATAAAGCTCTGATTGCACGATGGTCCATGTGTCTTCATCAACAAAGAAGCGGCGCTTGGCGTAAATATTGCGCTCGCCCTCTTTCAGGTTGGCTTCAATCTCCCAGACACGATGCAGCTCGTAGCGCGCCAGATCCTGATTCACGTGTCCAGCCTTCAGAACGTCGCTGTACTTCACGTCACTAGAGTTGATTTCATAACTGTTGTAGGGGATGTACAGCTCCTTCTTACCAACCAGCTTCCAGTCGTAGCGATCGGGAGCACCGCTAAACATGTCGAAGTTGTCGGTAGTCCGCATACCGTCTGCCGCCGTGCCCGGACCATCATAGGCCACCTGTGGTGCACGCCGCACGCGACGCTGACCGGCGTTGTAAATCCAGGCTTGGCGAGGATCCTTCACCTGATCCAGCGAGTCATGAACCAGCAGGACGTTACCAGCAAGACGCGACGGGGCCGTTACACGTTGTTTGAAAAACAGCAATGCGTTCTTGGCACGCTCAGCATCCAGATCGGACATATCGCTTGGGAATGCCACTTCGTCTTCGAAGTGCACCAACGTGTAACTGCCATTTGTTTGAGGTGTGGCTTGCACAATGTTGCGTTTTACATTGCCGCCACGATAGCGGGTGATGTGGTTCCAAACGACTTCCAGACCATTCTTAGGAATGGGGAACGCGTAGTAGCGACTATCAGAAAAATTGGCGATACCGTTACCACCGTCCACCAGCTCGGTTTTCAACGCACTGATTTTGGCCGCTTCGTAGATTCGATCTGGTACGGCAGCACTGCGGTGAGTCGGGAAAACGCGAATTTTGTAAGTTTCAGGATAGCGCTTGAACATGGCCTGCTGGCCTGCCGTGAGCTTGTCCTTGTACTGGTCGACGTTCTGAGCGGTGATGACAAACTCGGGCTGTTCGCCTTTGAAAGGATTGGTCAGATGGCCGTTATCCAGCGGAGCAGCGTCGGTGGACAGACCGCCTGTCCAGGCCGGAATTGTCCCTTCGGCGTTGCCCGCCTTCTCGGCACCAAGTGGAGTCAATGTATTGCCGAGCTTTGCGGCTTCCTCAGGGGATACTGCAGCCATCACACTGCTTGCCAGCAGCGAGAAAGCCAAGACACTGAATAATTTTTTTGTTGTTTTCATACGCTTCCAGTTCCTCTTGATCTTGTTTTGGCCGGAGGCCTTGTATGTAGACTGGCGCGTAGCGGAGCTCTCGGAAGAGCTCCGTACGGCGTTACTGAAATAGCCTCCTTAGAAGTTCACACCCATGCTGAGGGCAAGAAAGTCGCGATCAACCAGCGTGTTGTAGTCGCCACCGAAAAAATCGGTATAGGACAGGCTGGCTGTATAACGGTTTTGGTAAACCGCATCGACGCCAACGCTCACCGCCTTTGAGCCTTCGTTGAACAGGCCGTTCGGGCCATAGCCATCCACGTCGTGAGAGAAGGACACGTTTGGTGTGAGGTTTACGCCAGCAAATACGTTGCTGTAGTCCGCCAGAGCGCGCAGCCGGTAGCCCCAGGAATTGGCGGTGACGAAACCGTCATTGCCGTATTCCGGCGTATCCAGCCCATAAATGGAGTCACGACCGTAGCGAAGCTCGCTTTTGCTTTCGAGTCCGCCGACATGCGCGTAGCCAATTTCACCGACAACAGTGACTCGTCCGGCGCCCAGCACTTGATCAAAAAAGTGTGTAAAGGTTGTTTGGACCTGGGTCACTTCCTTGCGGTTGTACCCTTTATGCTCCACACCGGCTTGCCCTAGAGCACCAGCCACGTTACCCGTAGCGATGGCACCGCCGATGCCCGTCGCAAGCAGGCCTGTGGTATAGGTCGAGTTGAGCGACACCGGCAGGTTGGGCCTATAACTGATTTCACCCGACCACGCAGTACCCGTAGGGAGCGTCGTCGCGAAGCTAGCACCGTATAGTCGAATGTCTTCAGGATACTCAAGGAAATACTCACCGTTGCTCAGCAGAGCGGGCGATGCCAGTGCGCCGAATGCGGCGCCCGCCGGCAGACCCGGAGCAGGCGATGGCGTGCCAAGCAAGCCAAGCAGAGCGCCAATTTCAGCGGCCGATGCGTTCTTGTAGCCCACCGTCGGCGTACGGCTGTGGTAATTCATGAAATAGGCGCCGTATTCAGCCGTATCGCCCAGCCAGCGGAAGGCAAAACCATATTGACCGGAGTCACGCGCGTCCCGGTCGCCGCCCCTAGGAATGGTTACGCCTTCTGGCCCAACGGTGATCCCCAGATCATCCAGCCCAGCATAGTTTGTCCCAAAGGCTGCATTCAGTTGCTCAATACTCACACCAGCGCCAATGATTGCGTCACGCTGAGCGGCTGACAGAACAGTGTAGTTATCATCGCAACCATCAGCAGCTACATCATTGCTAGCGAAAAACGTCCCACAGTTGTCGATGATCGTTTGATCCCATTCCAGCTGGTAAAACGCCTCCATACTGAGCCGATCACTCAGACTCTGCGATACGTAGAGCATGTTGACCGGAATCAGCCCTTCCTTGATTTCAGCTCCAGGCCGGCGAAACGCCGCGGCGTCAAGCGGGTTGATCGAGTTGATCGAGTTACCAATGAACGTGCTTTCACCCCAGCTGACAACTTGCTTACCAAGGCGAACAGTACCTGGGAGGTCGCCTAGGTAGTAGTTGTGATAGAGGAACGCATCAAGAATCTGAGCACCAGAGGATTGCGCAGCTTCCTTACGATTGCTGTCACTGATGTCTTTGAAGAGACGGCTTTCATCCTTGAGTTCGAAGTCGTACCAGTATTTGCCCCGGATAAACGCGCCGCTGTCTCCATACCGCAGCTCAAGGTCATGGATGCCTTTGAAGATTTTCGAAAAGGTCTCGCCCTTTTTAAAATTCAGTCGGCCGTCGTCGCCGGTCTGTGTATATCCGGTGCCGCCATTTGCAACCCCCACAAGATCCATGTCTCGATCAGTAGTTGACCAGCTGGCGCCAATGGACATTGCAGAATCTAGCTGGCCCTCCACTTCCCCAATATTGAACGTGACAGCATAAGCGGGTGACGCAATGCCCAAAGCGACCGCGAGGGCCAGGGTTTTGGGCTGGAAGATTCCTTGCCTTGTTGTTTTTGTCATGAGGCGCTCCTGGTTGGTTCGAAGTACGTTCACCCTACCCACACGGAGGTTGAGGGTTAAGCGCACTAAGGTTTGATTTGCTCTGTAATCCTTAAGTATGAATAGCCTTACCAGCATTGGTTTTCAGCCGCATACAGGGCTGTCCGCAGCGCAGGCGCTTATGAGGCTATCCGAGAGCTTAGCCGCCAGCAATACAGACGCAAGCCTCTATATAGAGCAGTTGCGACACCTTTCGCGAGAAAATTGTCAGAGCTGCGCGCGACTAGCCGTTGCCTGCTCGATAACTAAACCTCGGGCGGGCGCGCGTGCAATACAGTCTCAACATTCGGGCAGAGAGTGATGCACAGGAGCGTTACCAAAGCGTAACGCGTGAGGCGAAACGAAACAGATGGCGGGCGTATTGATGCAGGGAATCTGGGAGTCGTCGCGATGTGAGAGGAAAGCGCACGGGCCTAGCGATACAGCCCGTGCGATGACGCTATACCTTACATGCCTTTAACAGCGTAGATGCCTGGTGCGTTGCGCCAGTAACCCTTGTAATCCATACCGTAACCAAACACGTAGCGATCAACACAGCTTAGCCCAACATAATCTGCCTTCAGATCTGGGCGAGCCTTGCGCTGATGGTCCTTATCGACCAGCACCGCTGTATGCACAGCGGCCGCGCCGGCATGCCTGCAGAAATCTATGATCGCGCCTAGCGTATGCCCCTCGTCGAGGATGTCGTCGATGATCAGAACATCACGATCCATGAACGAGATTTCTGGCTTGGCCTTCCAGAACAGCTCTCCACCGCTCGTTTCGTTGCGATAACGTGTCGCATGGAGATAGGAGAGCTCGAGCGGGAAATTCAGCTTGGTCACCAGCTTGCCGGAGAAGATCAGCCCACCGTTCATCACACAGAACACCACAGGGTTGCGGGCGCCCAGCTCAGCGTTGATTTTCGCGGCCACCGCGTCGATCGCCGCTTCAACTGCGGCGTCGGGGTACAGACAGTCGGCTTCAGCCATAATCTGGCGGATGTGTGCTAGATCGACGGACATGGCGATGCTCCAGGACAGTTAGAAGATGAAGCAGCCCGGACGGCCACCCCTAAATCAAGGGGCGCGACGATACCGATGCGGCCAGGCGCAGGGCAAGCCCTCTCCTACACATCAATAGCCGGTAACACGTCGATGCATTAATCTACGCCGGTTTATTCGACCGCCGGAGCCAGCCATGACCATTCGAGAGATCCGCCACCCGCTTATTCGCCACAAACTTGGGCTGATGCGCCGTGCCGATATCAGCACCAAGAATTTCCGCGAATTAGCGCAGGAAGTGGGCTCGATTCTGACGTATGAAGCGACTCGGGACCTGCCGCTGGAAAACTACAGCATTGATGGCTGGTGCGGTCCAGTCCAGGTCGAAAAGATTTCCGGCAAAAAAATCACCGTTGTACCGATTCTTCGTGCGGGCATCGGCATGCTGGATGGCGTGCTCAGCTTGATTCCAGGCGCCAAAGTCAGCGCGGTCGGCATTGCACGCAATGAGGAAACTCTGCAGGCGCACACCTATCTGGAGCGTCTGGTTGACGACCTTGATCAGCGCCTGGCGATGATCATCGATCCGATGCTCGCCACCGGCGGATCAATGGTTGCCGCCATCGATATGCTCAAAAAGGCAGGCTGCAAGGAAATCAGCGCACTGGTTCTGGTCGCCGCACCGGAAGGCATTGAGGCCGTCGAGAAGGCACATCCGGACGTCACCATCTACACCGCCTCCATTGATGACCGCCTGGACGAGAACGGCTATATCATGCCCGGCCTGGGCGACGCGGGAGATAAGATCTTCGGCACCAAGCAGAAGGACATCTGAGCATGCCTCACCCCTTGGAAGAGCCGCTCGCGCGCCAGGTACTAGCCGGCGCCCAGATGCTGTTCGTCGCGTTTGGCGCACTGGTGCTGATGCCGCTGATTACCGGGATGGACCCCAACGTCGCGCTGTTCACCGCCGGTATCGGCACACTGTTGTTTCAATTGGTTACCAAACGCCAGGTTCCTGTATTCCTGGCGTCGAGTTTCGCCTTCATCGCCCCCATCATCGCGGCCAAAGGAGACTTCGGTCTGCCCGCCGTGCTTGGCGGCGTGGTGGCGGCCGGTATCGTCTACATGTTCCTTGGCTTTGCGGTTCGCTTGAAAGGTCCTGGGTTCATCGACCGCCTGCTGCCACCGGTCGTGATTGCTCCGGTGATCATATCCATTGGCCTCGCCCTATCGCCTGTCGCGGTCAATATGGCGATGGGTAAGGCCGGTGACGGCAGCGCTCAACTGGTCCCTTATGCCACGGCCATGATGATTTCGATGCCCGCACTGCTCACCACACTGCTGGTGGCGGTGCTAGGCAAAGGCCTGTTTCGACTGGTGCCAATCCTCGCCGGCGTCGCGGTGGGCTACGGCCTGTCGTTCATGTTTGGTGTCGTGGATACAGCCGGGATCGCGGCGGCACCCTGGCTGGCTATTCCTAACTTCGTCGCGCCGGAATTTCATTGGGGTGCCATTCTGTTCATGGTACCGGTCGCATTAGCGCCTGCCATCGAACACATCGGCGGTGTAGTGGCCATTGGTGGCGTGACAGGCAACAACTTCATCAAAAAGCCGGGCCTGCACCGCACATTACTCGGCGACGGCCTGGCCACTTCGGCCGCTGGCCTGTTCGGCGGCCCGCCTAACACCACCTACGCAGAAGTAACCGGCGCGGTGATGCTGACCAAGAACTACAATCCGAAGATCATGACCTGGGCGGCGGTCTTCGCCATCGTTCTGGCATTTATCGGTAAATTCGGGGCAGGACTGCTTAGCATCCCGGTTCCGGTCATGGGCGGCATTCTTTGCCTGCTGTTCGGATCGATTGCCGTGGTTGGCTTGAGCACGCTGATTCGCCATCAGGTGGATCTGGCGGAAGCACGCAATCTCATCATTGTTTCCGTCACGCTGGTGTTCGGTATTGGCGGCATGGCGTTCGGTTACGGCGAGTTCAGCCTGTCCGGTATCTCGCTGTGCGCCATCATCGCGCTGCTGCTAAATCTGGTGCTACCCGGCGGCGAAGGCTGGAAAAACAAGCAGATCGAAGAAAACAGCTAGTCCGTTGAGCCAGTACGCCCGTGCTGGCTTTACCCTTTCGCGGCGCTCCCGGCTTGCAGCTATCCCGACGCGAGACGCGTAGACTGCCGCGATGACTCAAACTTCCATCCCCCACCGCCAACTGGCTGACGAAGCAGTAACTTGCAGCAGCTGCGCCGCATGCTGCTGCCGCCTTGAAGTCATGCTGCTGACCGACACCGGCGTCCCGGAACGCTTCATCGATGAAGACGATTGGGGCGGCCAAATCATGCGCCGTCTGGGCGACGGTTGGTGCGCGGCGCTGGACCGGGACAGCATGCGCTGCACCATCTACAGTCGCCGCCCGCTTATCTGTCGAGAGTTCGAGCTGGGCTCGGATGACTGCCTGGAGGAGCGCAAAGGCTCAGCACGTGCGTATCTGGACGGCTGACGGCTTACGCCATCAGCTTCATGATCGAGCGGTCAGAACGAGGCCCGATAGTGCAGCGCGTAAGTTTCGACGCCGTCATTGGGGTCCTTGATGCCAGCGTTGGAATAGTGAATAGCCCGTAACCCTATCTCCTGTCCGCCAGCGAAACGCAGACCAGCACCGAACCGATCCTCGAACTGAAAGGAGGATCCAAGATCGTTGTTTTCTATTTCGGTGTTTTCGAAAGCCGCGATGCCGATACCCGCTTCCAGGTAAGGTTTTACCGATCCCGTGCTGAACTCGTACACGAACACTGGCGCAAGTGAAATGCTGTGATTGCTTGAGGTCTCGTCACCTTCCCAGTAGGTGTAGCCCGCATCCCAATAACCGGTCAGCCGACCCACACCCGTCTCGAACCAGCTACGATTGAAGTCCATCTGCGCCCCCAATCGATAAGTCATCGTCGACTCGCCTGTACGCCCAACCGCAGCCGTCAGGTCAAGAGCATGGGCTGCAGCCACGTGGCTCAGCGAAACTGCCGCAACTGCAGCGAAGGAGATCAATTTGTTCATGCGAAATTTCCTTATCGAAAGTGGCAAAGCTGTTCGTTTTTTCAATATTGTTTAAGTACAGAGGGCAAGCGCAGCGGGGAGTTCCTAAGCAGAACAGTAGGAAACTGTACCGTTTTCACCCCAAAGTACTGGAAGAACGCCAGCCAATCGCAGGGGATCGCCGCTGCTCCAGAAGCGCACCACCGCCTCGCCTTCGCTTTGCTGTCCGTTGGCCGCCAACAGGGTTTCGAGATGACGCGCGACCGCAGCCCCGGTATCGACCAGAGCGACCGTTGCGGGAAGGATCTCGCGCAACAAGGGCTTCACAAACGGATAGTGGGTGCAGCCGAGAATCAGCGTATCGCACCCCTGCTGGATCAAGGGCTGAACCAGGCTTTCCAACAGCATACGGGTGCCTGGCGTAGCGAGCTCTCCTGCCTCGATACGCTCGACAAGGCCTGGGCATGGCTGCGTAATCACACGCACATCACTGGCAAAACGATCAAGCAACGCTGCAAACTTAGCGCTCTTCAGCGTGCCAGTCGTTGCCAGCACCCCAACCACCCCGCTGCGGGTGGCCCGAGCGGCAGGCTTGACCGCAGGCTCCATGCCAACCACGGGAAGCTGCGGATACTGCTCTCGCAAGTCAGCCACCCCGGCCGCCGTCGCGGTATTGCAGGCCAGTACCAGCGCTTTGACGCCCTGCTCAAGCAGGAAAGCAGCGATGGACCGGCAGCGCTCGCGGATGAATTCCGGACTTTTCTCGCCATAGGGAACGTGACCACTGTCCGCCACATACAGCAACGACTCATGGGGCAGCCGCGCGCGAATCTCCCGAAGCACCGAAAGCCCACCCACACCGGAATCGAAAACCCCTATCGGCCGGTTGTCAGTCACGGCTGCTGCCACAGACGACGCAAGCCGGGTCGCGCTTGACCTTGAGCTCGCGGAATCGACTCGAAAGCGCATCTACCAGCAGCAGCCGGCCAACCATAGGTTCACCGAAGCCGGCCAGCAGCTTGATCGCTTCAAGCGCCTGCAAACTGCCGATCATCCCAACGACAGGGCCAAGAACACCGGCTTCGCTGCAGGTCAGCTCGGCCTCGGAGCCATGGCCGTAAAGGCAGTGATAGCAGGGGCTGCTCTCGACTCTCGGGTCGAACACCGACAGCTGCCCCTCAAGCCGGATAGCTGCGCCGCTCACCAGCGGTTTCACCGCGGCGACACAGGCGGCGTTCACTGCTTCACGCACCGCGAAATTATCCGTGCAGTCCAGCACCAAATCCACCGCTGAGACGGCCGCCCCCAGCGTGTCGGCATCCATCGCGGCACGGTGCGGCACCAGCTTGATCAAAGGGTTAAGGGCAGACAGCCGGGCCATTGCCGAATCCACCTTGTGCATGCCCAGCGACGCGCTGTCGTGCGCAATCTGACGCTGCAGATTGGTCAGGTCGAGCCGATCGAAGTCCGCCAGATGCAGTTCGCCGACCCCGGCCGCAGCCAGATACAGCGCGACCGGTGAGCCGAGCCCGCCAAGCCCGACAATGAGCACACGGCTCTGCTTAAGCTTGAGCTGACCGTCGATATCGACCTGTCTCAGCAAGATCTGCCGGCTGTAACGCAGCAGCTCGTCGTCGCTCAACATGCACATTTCCTCACTTGGTTCATGGCAGCCGCCCGAGGCTGACACGTTCGTGGCCCGCGTAGTCCCTGCAGCTAGCGACATCAACGAAACCGCCGGCGCTCATCAGGTTCCGCACCGCTGAGGCCTGATCGTAACCGTGCTCAAGTACCAACCAGCCGGGTGAACTCAGGTGACTGGGCGCCTGCGCGATGATCAGGCGAATGTCCTCCAAACCATCAACCCCCGACACCAGCGCACTGCTCGGCTCGAAACGCACGTCACCCAGCGACAGATGGGGATCACTGGCAGGGATGTACGGCGGATTGGAGACGATCAACTCAAAACACTGACCCGTAATTGATGAAAACCAGTAACTCTCGAGAAAGGCCGTATTGCCGAGCCCGAGCCGCTGGGCATTACGAGCCGCCAGCGAAACGGCTTCAGTGACGCGATCCACACCGGTGACCTGCCAGGCCGGGCGTTCACTGGCAAGCGCCAGGGCAATCGCACCGGTTCCCGTACCCAGATCGAGAACGCTCGCTGCACTGGCAGGCAGCAACGCCAGCGCTGTTTCCACCAGCAATTCGGTGTCCGGCCGTGGAATCAACGTGTGCGGTGCCACTTCGAGCTCAAGGCTCCAGAATCCCTGGCGTCCCAGAATATATGCTATCGGCTCGCCGAGGCGGCGACGCTCAAGGTGGGCGATAAAGCAGGCCTCGACTTCGGGCAGCACTTCGCGCTCAGGCCAGGTGCGCAGATAGCTCGGCGCCTTGCCCAGCGCGGCGGCGAGCAGCCACTCGGCGTCGAGCTTGGCACTCGGCGAATCGGGTAATTGAGCGGCACGCAGCAGGAAGTCGATTGTCGCCATGCTCGAGGTTTCCAGGACTCAGTTGTATCGCAGTCAGCGAACCAAGCCGGTACGCCGATGAAAAGAGCTGTCAATCACCCAGCGCGGCAAGCTGATCAGCTTGATATTCCTGCAACAGTGGTTCGATTACCTGCTCCACGGCCCCGCCGACCACCTCGTTGAGGGAGTACAGCGTCAAGTTGATACGGTGATCCGTAATGCGACCCTGCGGGAAGTTGTAGGTCCGAATACGCTCGGAACGATCACCCGAGCCCACCAGCAGCTTGCGGGTATCTGAAATTTCCTTGTGCGCTGCGCTGTCTTGCACGTCTTGCAGCTTGGCTGCCAGCCAGGACATGGCGCGCGCACGGTTCTTATGCTGCGAGCGCTCCTCCTGACATTCGACGACGATACCGCTGGGCATGTGAGTGATGCGCACCGCCGAGTCAGTCTTGTTGATGTGCTGTCCGCCAGCGCCTGAGGCACGATAGGTATCGACGCGCAGGTCGGCCGGGTTGATTTCGATCGCGATCTGCTCATCCGGCTCCGGCAGAACCGCAACGGTGCAGGCCGAGGTATGAATACGCCCCTGAGACTCGGTTTCCGGAACGCGCTGGACCCGGTGCGCGCCCGACTCGAACTTCAGTTTGGCGAAGACGTTTTCACCCTCGACCCGCGAGATCACTTCTTTGTAGCCGCCGTGCTCGCCTGGGCTTTCAGACAGGATCTCGACGCGCCAGCCTTGCCGTTCGGCGTAGCGGGAATACATACGAAACAAATCCCCAGAAAAGATCGCCGCTTCATCGCCGCCAGTGCCCGCGCGAATTTCGAGGAACACGTTACGCCCATCCTTGGGATCTTTCGGCAGAAGCATGCGCTGCAGTCGAGCTTCGATCGCTTCGAGCTTACCGCGCGCCTCGGTAACCTCTTCTTCGGCCATCTCACGCACGTCCGGATCATTGTCCTTGAGCAGTGCCTGTGCCCCTTCAAGGTCGGACTGCATCTTGAGAAATTCGCGGTAGGCAGTGATCACCGGCTCGACCTCAGCGTACTCGCGCGAATAGGCGCGAAAACGGGTCTGATCGCTGATCACTTCAGCGTCACCGAGTAACGCTGTCAGCTCTTCGAAGCGGTCCTGCAGAGTATCGAGTTTGTTGAGCAGCGACGCTTTCATGGTTTGTCCGTGCTGTCTTGCAGAGCGAAGAGATCCTGGACGATGCTCAGTGCCTCTACACGCCCTTCGGCAGAAAGTTTTTTCAACTGAACGCTGGGGGCGTGCAGCAGCTTGTTAGTCAATCCCCGCGCCAGCTGCGCCAGCGCGTCCTCGGCAGTGCCGCCATTAGCCAGCAACCGCTGGGCGCGCAGCAACTCATCATCACGAATGCGCTCAGCGTGCTGCCGATAGGCCTTGAGGACATCCACAGCCGCCAGCTCACGCAACCGCGCCATGAAATCGTCAGTGCCGACCGCAACCAGCTCTTCAGCAGCCTGGGCTGCGCCCTGGCGACTTTTGAGATTCTCCGCGACCACCTCATGAAGATCATCGACGGTATAGAGGTAGACGTCATCCAGATCGGCGACCTGTGCCTCTATATCGCGAGGCACCGCAATATCCACCATGAACATCGGTTTGTGCTTGCGCTTCTTCAGCGCCTGCTCAACCGCACCCTTGCCTAGAATCGGCAGCTGGCTGGCAGTCGAACTGATGACGATATCGCTGCTGTAGAGCTCCTGCGGGATATCGGCAAGCAAGATGGCATGGGCACCGAACTGCTCGGCCAGTGCGCTTGCGCGTTCGAGGGTACGGTTGGCAACCACGATGCGCTTAACGCCCTGCTCGTGCAGGTGCCGAGCAACCAGGGTGATGGTTTCGCCGGCGCCTATCAGCAATGCCTGACTCCGATCAAGGTTGGCGAAGATCTGCTTGGCCAGGCTGACCGCCGCGAAGGCGACCGAAACCGGGTTTTCACCAATGGCAGTGTCAGTACGTACAGTCTTGGCGGTACTAAAGGTCGCCTGGAACAGACGCCCCAGCAGCGGGCCGACGCTACCGGCCTCGCGGGCCACCGCATAAGCGGACTTCATCTGCCCGAGAATCTGCGGCTCGCCCAGCACCATCGAATCCAGGCCGGAGGCCACACGCATCATGTGCCGCACGGCCTGGTCGTCGGTGTGCACATAGGCACAGGCTTTGAGGTCATCGAGACTCAAGCGATGGTAGTTGGCCAACCAGGCCAACACCGTCTCGGCCTCGAGCTGCTCCTGCTCCAGGTAAAGCTCGCTGCGATTGCAGGTCGACAGAATAGCGGCTTCACGCGTGGGTGTGACACGACACAGCTGCTGCAGCGCCTCCACCATCTGTTCGGGCGTGAACGCCACACGCTCGCGCACGTCCACCGATGCGGTCTTGTGATTAATGCCAAGCGCGATGAAAGCCATGCAGGATCGCTGATTCGAAAACGGAGCGCGCGATTCTCCTACTTCGCCTGCCTCAGAACAACCATTGCCAGACATTGTCTGTTACGGACCAAACCCACAAAACGCTGGGCCAAACCCGAGCCGTGTGCTTGCCTGGCGGCTTGTGTCATCATGCCGCGACCGCAGACCAGCCTAAGTTTCCTATGAAAAAACTCCTCGCCATCAGCGCCGCTCTATTTCTCGGTGGCTGCCAAAGCTTTATGCAGAGCCCCCCTGACAGCGGCCCGCCAATCGAGGAAGTCATGGCGGAGCCTGCGGCAAAAAGTCCAAGCGAGTACGGCTCGTTCAGCAGCGACACCCTCTATGCATTATTGGTGGCAGAGCTGGCCGGCCAGCGCAACCGCTTCGATATCGCCTTGGGCAGTTATGTCCAACAGGCCAACGCGACCCAAGATGCCGGCGTGGCAGAGCGCGGATTCCGTATCGCCGAATACCTCGGCGCCGACCAGGCAGCGCTGGATACGGCGATTATCTGGGCGAACAATGCACCGGATAATCTCGACGCTCAGCGCGCGGCGGCCATTCAGTTGGCCCGCGCAGGGCGCTACGAGGAATCGCTGTCGTTCATGGAAAAGGTGCTCAAGGGTCAGGGGGACACGCATTTCGACTTCCTCGCGCTGTCCGCCGCTGAAACTGATCCGGACACGCGTAGCGGTCTGCTCAAGAGCTTCGACCAGTTGCTGGCGAAGCATCCCGACAATCCCCAACTGAAATTTGGCAAGGCCGTCCTGCTACAGCAGGATGCTCGCCCGGAAGAAGCACTCGCGCTGCTTGAGGAGCAACCGTCCAACGAGCAGGAAATTCCGTCGATTTTGCTCCAGGCGCGCCTGTTACAGATTCTGGAGCGTGGCAACGAGGCCATGCCGCTGCTGGAAAACAGCCTCCGCTTGCATCCCGAAGATAAGCGCTTGCGCTTGACCTATGCGCGCCTGCTGGTGGAGCAGGATCGGTTCGAGGACGCAATGGGCGAATTCGCCACACTGGTCCAGCAGCACCCCAGCGACGATGACTTGCGCTTCTCACTGGCGCTGGTATGCCTTGAAGCGCAGGCCTGGCGCGAGGCGATCGTTTACCTGGAAGAGCTGATTGACCGCGGGAGCCATCTGGACGCCGCGCATTTCAATCTGGGTCGCGCGTACCGTGAGTTAGGCAAAAATGAGCAGGCATTGGCCGCGTTCGCCAAGGTCGGGCCTGGCAATGAATACCTGCCAGCGAAACTGATGCAGGCGGAGCTGCTGTTTGCCCTCGGCCGCAACCATGAAGCGTCACAGCTGTTAGCAAGCGCTCGTGCCGAGCAGCCTGACTACGCTATTCAGCTATACCTCATTGAGCTGGAAGCACTCTCCGGGCAGCAGCAGATAGAAGCGGCATGGGAACTGACGGAACAGGCGCTGAATGAATTTCCTGACGACCTGAACCTGCTCTACACCCGGGCCATGATTGCGGAGAAGCGTGGCGACCTGGCTCAGCTGGAGCGAGACCTTCGCTACATCATCGAGCGCGAGCCCGACAATGCAATGGCTATCAATGCGCTCGGCTATACCCTTGCTGACCGCACCGAGCGCTATGAGGAAGCACTCGAGCTGATCGAACAGGCTTACCGTATCAATCCTGACGATGCGGCAATTCTCGACTCGCTTGGCTGGGTCAACTATCGACTGGGCAATCTGCAGGAGGCAGAAGCCCAGCTGCGCAAGGCGCTTGAACGCTTTCCCGATCATGAAGTCGCCGCTCACCTTGGCGAAGTACTGTGGTTTGCTGGCAAGCAGCGCGAAGCGCGCGCCATCTGGGCGAAAGCGCTTAAGGAAAACCCGGACAGCGTCCTCCTGCGCGAAACCATCAAACGCCTGACAGGCTCGGAGAAACCCTGACCCATGAAGCTGATGCGTAACCTGCTGATCTCCACCTTTGCCCTGCTGCTGGCTGGTTGCGCCGGTCTTGGCCCGCAAGAAACAGTGGAAGGCCCCGGCAATGCCGAGGACTGGAAAACCCATAAAGCCCGCATCAGCGAGATTGACGGCTGGCAGATCAGCGGCAAGATTGGAATCCAGGCACCACAGGATTCAGGCAGCGGCACCTTGTTCTGGCTGCAGCGCCAAGGCTACTTCGACATCCGCCTTTCTGGTCCACTGGGGCGTGGCGCGACGCGCCTGACAGGCCGCCCTGATGCGGTGGCACTGGAAGTCGCCGGCCAGGGACGCTTCGAGGCCGATTCGCCAGAAGCATTGGTCGAAAGCCAGCTGGGATGGCAACTGCCTGTTTCCCACCTGCTCTATTGGGTACGCGGCCTTCCCGCTCCGGATAGCCGCAGCCGCATTGCGCTTGATCCCAACGGGCGGCTGGCGAGCCTGCAGCAGGATGGTTGGGACGTTCAGTATCTGAGTTACACCGAGGAGAATGGATACCCACTGCCAAACCGCATCAAACTGGCAGGCCGAGACCTCAAGATCACCCTGGTGGTGAAGGACTGGCAACCGCGCCAGCTCGGACACTGATGCGCGCGCTGACACTTCCCGCCCCAGCCAAACTCAACCTCATGCTGCATATCCTCGGCCGTCGCGCCGACGGCTACCATGAGCTGCAAACGCTGTTTCAATTCCTTGACCACGGTGACGAGCTGACCTTTACAGCTCGAACCGATGGACAGATTCGATTGCACACGGACCTTCCCGGCGTCGACCACGACAGTAACCTGATCGTCCGCGCTGCACGCCTGCTCCAGACCCACAGCGCCTGCACCCTCGGCGCCGACATAAAACTGATCAAGCGCCTGCCCATGGGCGGCGGCATCGGCGGCGGAAGCTCCGACGCGGCCACTACCCTGCTGGGCCTGGATTTCCTCTGGCAGACTCGCCTTGGCGTAGATCGACTGGCGGCTATCGGCCTGACGCTGGGCGCCGACGTGCCAGTGTTTGTCAGAGGCCGCGCGGCCTTTGCAGAAGGGGTCGGTGAACGCCTGCAGCCAGTCGAATTGAGCGAACCCTGGTACCTTGTCGTCGCTCCGCAAGTCTCTGTTAGTACAGCGGAAATATTTTCCGACCCAGAGTTGACACGCAATACCCCGGCCATTACAGTTCGCAGCCTTCTTGCAGGGGGCGGTCATAACGACTGTCAGCCGGTAGTCGAGAGGCGTTACCCAGAGGTTCGTAACGCTTTGAGCTTGTTGAACAAATTTGTTCCAGCAAGAATGACCGGCACTGGAGCTTGTGTGTTTGGGAGCTTCCCAAACAAAGGTGAGGCTGATAAAGTTTGCCGCCAACTTCCAGCCGATTTACCAGCATTCACTGCTCAAGGTCGCAATATTTCGATGCTGCACCGAAAGCTCGCAAAGCTGGCACAGGAAGCAAGTGGTTAGAGGTTGTACGTTACAGGGGCGTCGCCAAGCGGTAAGGCACCAGGTTTTGATCCTGGCATGCGTTGGTTCGAATCCAGCCGCCCCTGCC
>NZ_JBCFXD010000028.1:0-15926 GCF_038562055.1 Stutzerimonas chloritidismutans
GGCGTTGAGATGGTAATGCCGGGCGACAACATCAAGATGGTTGTCACCCTGATCGCTCCGATCGCCATGGAAGATGGCCTGCGCTTCGCGATTCGCGAAGGCGGCCGTACCGTTGGTGCCGGCGTGGTTGCCAAGATCATCGAATAATCGATTGATCTGATCTATTCGGGCCGGCATAATAGTCGGCCTGACTCTTGTTAGGCCAGTAGCTCAATTGGCAGAGCGGCGGTCTCCAAAACCGCAGGTTGGGGGTTCGATTCCCTCCTGGCCTGCCAAATTCAATATCGAGTTTGGCAGTATTTACAGGGTTCTAGCAGATGAATGTCAAAGCAGAAGCCAAAGACTCGCGCTTCGATCTGGTGAAGTGGCTTGTTGTGGCTGCTTTGGTGGTCGTGGCTGTGGTGGGTAATCAGTATTATGCCGCCGAGCCTATTCTGTACAGAGTTCTTGCTCTGCTCGTGTTTGCTGTTGTCGCTGCGTTTGTGGCGCTGCAGACGTCTAAAGGTCGTTCTTTCTTCATTCTTTTGAAAGAAGCGCGAGTCGAGATCCGAAAAGTCGTCTGGCCGACCCGTCAAGAAACCACTCAGACCACACTTATTGTCGTTGCGGTCGTGCTGGTGATGGCGCTGCTGTTGTGGGGGCTCGATTCCCTGCTCGGTTGGCTGGTTTCCATGATTGTAGGTTAAGGGTGTCCCGTGGCTAAGCGTTGGTACGTCGTTCATGCTTACTCGGGTTACGAGAAGCACGTGATGCGCTCGCTGATCGAGCGCATCAAGCTTGCCGGCATGGAGGATCATTTCGGCGAGATTCTGGTTCCCACTGAAGAAGTGGTCGAAATGCGTAACGGTCAGAAGCGCAAGAGTGAGCGCAAGTTCTTTCCGGGTTACGTTCTTGTTCAGATGGATATGGCAGAAGGCGCTTGGCACCTGGTGAAGGATACGCCGAGAGTGATGGGCTTCATTGGTGGTACAGCTGACAAGCCCGCGCCGATCACTGACAAGGAGGCAGAGGCGATCTTGCGTCGCGTTGCAGACGGTAGCGATAAGCCGAAGCCGAAGACTCTGTTTGAACCCGGTGAGGTCGTGCGTGTTGCTGATGGTCCGTTTGCTGATTTCAATGGTGTTGTCGAAGAAGTGAACTACGAGAAGAGTCGCATCCAAGTTGCGGTGCTCATCTTTGGCCGTTCAACGCCGGTAGAGTTGGAGTTCAGTCAGGTCGAAAAGGTCTAGCTGAAATAGAATCCTGTACCCCGCAGCTGATGGTTGCGGGGTTTTGTTGTCACTGGGATATTCAAGTGATCAGGGGAGCCGAAAGGCGTTAGCACCCAGAATGGAGTATTTATGGCTAAGAAGATTCAAGCTTATATCAAGCTTCAGGTAAAGGCCGGTCAGGCCAACCCGTCGCCGCCAGTTGGCCCGGCATTGGGTCAGCATGGTGTCAACATCATGGAATTCTGTAAGGCGTTCAACGCTCGTACTCAAGGTCAGGAGCCAGGTCTGCCAACACCGGTAATCATTACCGTATATAGCGACCGCAGCTTCACCTTCGAGACCAAGAGTACGCCAGCTGCAGTTCTGCTGAAGAAGGCTGCTGGCATCAGCAGTGGTTCTGCTCGCCCGAATACTCAGAAAGTCGGCACTGTTACCCGTGCTCAACTTGAAGAGATTGCGAAAACCAAGAATGCCGATTTGACCGCTGCTGATCTGGATGCGGCTGTGCGCACCATTGCCGGCTCTGCCCGCAGCATGGGCCTGAACGTGGAGGGTGTGTAATGGCTAAGCTGACCAAGCGCCAGAAGACTTTTGCTGAAAAAATCGAAGCGGGCAAGCAGTACTCGTTCGAGGATGCCGCCACTTTGTTGGCTCAGCTGTCCGCAGTAAAGTTCACCGAGTCCTTTGATATCGCTATTAACCTCGGTGTTGATCCGCGTAAATCCGATCAGGTTGTGCGTGGCGCTACCGTTCTGCCTAACGGCACCGGCAAGACCGTTCGCGTCGCCGTGTTCACGCAAGGGCCGGCCGCAGAGGCTGCTCTGGCTGCAGGTGCTGATCGCGTTGGTATGGATGAACTGGCTGCCGAAATGAAAGGCGGCGACCTGAACTATGACGTCGTTATCGCTTCGCCGGATGCCATGCGCGTAGTTGGCCAGCTGGGTCAGATCCTCGGTCCTCGCGGCCTGATGCCAAACCCGAAGGTCGGTACCGTTACGCCAGACGTTGCGACTGCCGTAAAGAATGCGAAGGCCGGTCAGGTGCGCTTCCGTACTGACAAGAACGGTATCATTCATACCTCGGTCGGCAAAGTCGGTTTTGAAGCTGGTCAGTTGAAGCAGAACGTCGAAGCGCTGCTGTCGGACCTCAAGCGTCTGAAGCCGTCCACTTCCAAAGGTATCTATGTCAAGCGCGTTACCCTGAGCACCACTATGGGGCCAGGCTTGATCATCGATCAGGCGTCGCTCGAGGCTTAAAGCATATGGCGCCCTGCTTGGCAGGGCGCGACATATTGGGGTCCCTGCCTGGCGGGGGCTATCCAAGACCGTAGGCGACGCAAGTCTTAAACCGTAGAAGCTCTGCTTTTCAGGCCTACGCAGAGGTGCTCCCGATTCGTACCGAATCAGACACCAAAACCCGTCCAGTTTCGATTGGGCGAACCGGTAACATCCAGGAGTAAGAACCCGTGGCAATCAAACTCGAAGACAAGAAAGCCATCGTCGCTGAAGTCAACGAGGCTGCCAAAGCTGCCCTGTCCGCTGTCGTGGCTGATGCCCGTGGCGTGACTGTGGGGGCCATGACCGGACTCCGTAAAGAGGCCCGCGAAGCAGGTGTATATGTACGTGTAGTACGTAATACCCTGCTGCGCCGCGCTGTTGAAGGCACTCAGTACGATGTGCTCAATGACGTGTTCAAAGGCCCGACCCTTATTGCTTTCTCCAATGAACATCCGGGCGCTGCTGCTCGCATCTTCAAGGAGTTTGCCAAGGGTCAGGATAAGTTCGAGATCAAGGCAGCCGCATTTGAAGGTCAGCTCATTGCAGCCAACCAGATCGACGTTTTGGCAACTCTGCCGACCTATGGTGAGGCGATTTCCCAGCTGATGAGCGTGATGCAAGGCGCTACCAGCAAGCTGGCTCGTACATTGGCGGCCGTTCGCGACCAGAAAGAAGCAGCCGCGGCCTAACGCGCGCGCAGCATTTTTCGATTTTCTTTTGAATTAGATGGCCGCAGGCCGTCAACCATATACAGGAATTTAGAGTCATGGCTCTGACCAACGAAGACATCATCAACGCCGTTTCTGACATGTCCGTGATGCAGGTTGTTGAACTGATCAAGGCAATGGAAGAGAAGTTCGGTGTTACCGCTGCAGCTGCTACCGTCGCTGCTGCCGGCCCGGCTGCTGCCGCTGCTGAAGAGCAGACTGAATTCAACGTCATGCTGCTGGAAGCTGGCGAAAAGAAAGTAAACGTGATCAAGGCAGTTCGCGAGCTGACCGGTCTGGGCCTGAAAGAAGCCAAGGCAGTCGTTGATGGCGCCCCAGGCGTGGTCAAGGAAGGCGTTTCCAAGGACGAAGCCGAAGCTGCTAAGAAAGCCCTGGAAGAAGCAGGCGCTAAAGTCGAGCTTAAGTAAGCGCGACCTTGCGTCTACAGCCGAAGCAACTCGCGTAAGGCTGATGGCTGGTGGCTTTTGCCACCGGCCTTTTTCCGTTATAGCTGCCTGTTGAGTATTCGGCAGTTTGAACGGAAGACAACCGCTCCGGTGGGCGGTGCGAATCACAGGATTCGCAAGATTTTCTGGCTGCTCCCGTCGGGAGAGGCCAAACAAGCAGGTGACCAAGCTGGGGAACGCTGATGGCTTACTCATACACTGAGAAAAAACGAATCCGCAAGGACTTTAGCAAGTTACCGCACGTGATGGACGTGCCGTATCTTTTGGCCATCCAGCTGGATTCGTACCGCGAATTCCTGCAGGCGGGAGCGACCAAGGATCAATTCCGCGATATTGGCTTGCATGCAGCCTTCAAATCCGTTTTTCCGATAATCAGCTATTCCGGCAATGCGGCGCTGGAGTATGTCGGCTATCGCCTGGGCGACCCGGCCTTTGACGTAAAGGAATGCGTGTTGCGCGGCGTGACTTTTGCCGTACCGCTGCGGGTAAAGGTTCGCCTGATCATCTTTGATAAAGAATCGTCCAGCAAGGCGATCAAGGATATCAAGGAACAAGAAGTCTACATGGGGGAAATCCCCCTGATGACCGAGAACGGTACCTTCATCATCAACGGTACCGAGCGCGTTATCGTGTCTCAGTTGCACCGTTCTCCAGGTGTCTTCTTCGATCATGATCGTGGCAAGACCCACAGCTCCGGCAAGTTGCTGTATTCCGCGCGTATCATTCCGTATCGTGGTTCGTGGCTGGACTTCGAGTTCGATCCGAAGGACGCGGTTTTCGTGCGTATCGACCGTCGCCGCAAGCTGCCTGCCTCGGTGCTTCTGCGAGCGTTGAATTACGGCACCGAAGAAATCCTCGATGCGTTCTACGACACCAACGTGTTCCACGTTAAGGGCGAAACGCTAAGCCTTGAGCTGGTTCCGCAGCGTTTGCGCGGCGAAATCGCCTCGTTCGATATCACCGACGAGAACGGCAAAGTGATCGTTGAGCAGGGTCGCCGCATTACCGCGCGCCATATCAATCAGCTCGACAAGTCCGGTATCAAAGCGCTCGACATGCCTATGGACTACGTCCTGGGGCGCACCACGGCGAAGGCTATCGTGCATCCGGCGACTGGAGAAATCATTGCTGAATGCAACACCGAGCTGACCGTAGAAGTGTTGGCCAAGTTGGTCAAGGCGCAGGTTGTTCGGTTCGAGACCTTGTATACCAACGACATCGATTGTGGTCCGTTCATTTCCGACACGCTGAAAATCGATTCGACAACCAACCAGCTCGAAGCGCTGGTCGAGATCTATCGCATGATGCGTCCTGGCGAGCCGCCAACCAAGGACGCTGCCGAGACGCTGTTCAACAATCTGTTCTTCGCATCAGAACGCTACGATCTGTCGGCCGTGGGCCGGATGAAGTTCAACCGCCGTATCGGTCGTACCGAGATCGAAGGTTCGGGTGTTCTCAGTCGCGAAGACATCGTTGCAGTATTGAAGACGCTGGTCGACATTCGTAACGGCAAAGGTGTAGTCGACGATATCGACCACCTGGGCAACCGTCGCGTCCGCTGTGTGGGCGAGATGGCTGAGAATCAGTTCCGTGTCGGCCTGGTGCGCGTAGAGCGTGCGGTCAAGGAACGTCTGTCGATGGCCGAAAGCGAAGGCTTGATGCCGCAGGATCTGATCAACGCCAAGCCGGTTGCGGCGGCGGTGAAGGAATTCTTCGGCTCCAGCCAGCTGTCACAGTTCATGGACCAGAACAACCCGCTGTCGGAGATCACGCACAAGCGTCGTGTTTCCGCGCTCGGACCGGGCGGTCTGACCCGTGAGCGCGCAGGCTTTGAAGTGCGCGACGTACACCCGACCCATTACGGCCGTGTGTGCCCGATCGAGACCCCGGAAGGTCCGAACATCGGCTTGATCAACTCGTTGGCGGCGTATGCCCGTACCAATCAGTACGGCTTCCTGGAAAGTCCGTACCGCGTTGTTAAGGAAGGCGAAGTCACCGACGAGATCGTGTTCCTGTCGGCGATCGAAGAAGCGGACCATGTGATCGCGCAGGCCAGCGCCAAGCTGGACGGCCGCAAGTTGGTCGACGAGCTGGTTGCTGTTCGTCATCAGAACGAATTCACGGTCAAGGCGCCGGAAGACGTGACCCTGATGGACGTATCGCCAAAGCAGGTCGTATCCGTTGCTGCTTCGTTGATTCCATTTCTCGAGCACGACGACGCCAACCGCGCGTTGATGGGCTCGAACATGCAGCGTCAGGCCGTACCGACGCTGCGTTCGGATAAGCCGCTGGTCGGCACCGGGATGGAGCGCAACGTAGCCCGTGACTCCGGCGTTTGTGTTGTTGCTCGTCGTGGCGGCGTGATCGATTCGGTCGACGCAAGCCGTGTGGTCGTGCGTGTGCATGATGCGGAAGTTGAAACCGGTGAAGCCGGTGTCGACATCTACAACCTGACCAAGTACACCCGCTCCAACCAGAACACCTGCATCAACCAGCGTCCGCTGGTGAGCAAGGGTGATGTGGTCGAGCGCGGCGACATCATGGCAGACGGTCCGTCCACTGACATGGGCGAGTTGGCGCTCGGGCAGAACATGCGCGTCGCGTTCATGCCCTGGAACGGCTACAACTTCGAAGACTCCATCCTCCTGTCGGAGCGTGTGGTTCAAGAAGACCGTTTCACCACCATCCACATTCAGGAACTGACTTGCGTTTCTCGTGACACCAAGCTCGGCCCAGAAGAGATCACGGCGGACATTCCGAACGTGGGCGAAGCTGCGCTGAACAAGCTGGACGAGGCGGGCATCGTTTACGTTGGTGCTGAAGTTGGTGCGGGCGACATTCTGGTAGGCAAAGTCACGCCGAAAGGCGAAACCCAGCTGACGCCAGAAGAAAAGCTGCTACGTGCCATCTTCGGTGAGAAGGCTTCTGACGTTAAGGACACCTCCCTACGCGTGCCGACCGGCACCAAGGGTACTGTCATCGACGTGCAGGTGTTCATTCGTGACGGTGTTGAGCGTGACTCCCGTGCGCTGGCTATCGAGAAAATGCAGCTAGATGAGATCCGCAAGGACCTCAATGAAGAGTTCCGTATCGTCGAAGGTGCGACATTTGAGCGCCTGCGTTCCGCTCTTGTTGGCGCGACTGTCGAGGGTGGTGCCGGTCTCAAGAAGGGCGCCGTCATCACTGACGAGATGCTCGACGGTCTTGAGCATGGGCAGTGGTTCAAGCTGCGCATGGCCGAAGACGCACTGAACGAGCAGCTGGAAAAGGCGCAGGCCTATATTTCCGACCGCCGTCAGCTTCTCGACGATAAGTTCGAAGACAAGAAGCGCAAACTGCAGCAGGGCGATGACCTGGCGCCAGGCGTACTGAAGATCGTCAAGGTTTACCTGGCGATCAAGCGTCGCATCCAGCCCGGCGACAAGATGGCGGGTCGTCACGGTAACAAAGGTGTCGTCTCGGTCATCATGCCGGTTGAAGACATGCCTCACGATGCCAACGGCACACCTGTAGACATCGTGTTGAACCCGCTGGGCGTACCTTCGCGTATGAACGTCGGTCAGATTCTCGAAACCCACCTGGGCCTTGCCGCCAAGGGTCTGGGCGAGAAGATCAACCGCATGCTGGAAGAGCAGCGCAAGGTCGCGGAGCTGCGCAAGTTCCTGAACGAGATCTACAACGAGATCGGTGGCCGTCAGGAAAATCTGGACGAGTTCAGCGACCAGGAAGTGCTGGATCTGGCCAAGAACCTGCGCGGTGGCGTACCGATGGCAACCCCGGTATTCGATGGTGCCAAGGAGCGTGAGATCAAGGCCATGCTGAAGCTGGCGGATCTACCGGAAAGCGGCCAGATGCAGCTGTTCGATGGTCGGACAGGGAACAAGTTCGAGCGTACGACCACCGTCGGTTACATGTACATGCTCAAGCTGAACCACCTGGTCGACGACAAGATGCACGCGCGCTCCACTGGTTCCTATAGCCTGGTCACCCAGCAGCCGCTGGGTGGTAAGGCGCAGTTCGGTGGTCAGCGTTTCGGGGAGATGGAGGTCTGGGCCCTGGAGGCGTACGGTGCCGCCTACACCCTGCAGGAAATGCTCACGGTCAAGTCGGACGACGTGAACGGACGGACCAAGATGTACAAGAACATCGTGGACGGCGATCACCGTATGGAGCCCGGCATGCCGGAATCCTTCAACGTGTTGATCAAAGAGATCCGCTCGCTCGGTATCGACATCGATCTGGAAACCGAATAACCACGCACCGCCTAAGCGGCGCCCGGCATCAGCCGGGTGGCGCCGGTCCGTGAGGAGGAAAGGCCTTGAAAGACTTGCTGAATCTGTTGAAAAACCAGGGTCAAATCGAAGAGTTCGATGCCATCAAGATTGCATTGGCTTCGCCCGAGATGATCCGTTCCTGGTCCTTTGGTGAGGTCAAGAAGCCAGAGACCATCAACTACCGTACGTTCAAGCCCGAGCGTGATGGCCTGTTCTGCGCCAAGATCTTTGGCCCGGTCAAGGATTACGAGTGCCTGTGCGGAAAGTACAAGCGCCTTAAGCATCGTGGCGTGATCTGCGAGAAGTGCGGTGTGGAAGTCGCTTTGGCGAAGGTTCGTCGTGAGCGCATGGCGCACATCGAACTGGCTTCCCCAGTTGCTCATATCTGGTTCCTGAAGTCGCTGCCGAGCCGTATCGGGCTGCTGCTGGACATGACCCTGCGTGACATCGAGCGCGTGCTCTATTTCGAGAGCTACGTGGTGATCGATCCGGGCATGACAACGCTTGAAAAGGGCCAACTGCTCAATGACGAGCAGTACTTTGAAGCGCTCGAAGAATTCGGTGACGATTTCGACGCCCGTATGGGGGCCGAGGCCGTGCGCGAGTTGCTGCACGAAATCGACCTGGAGCACGAGATCGGTCGCCTGCGCGAAGAGATTCCGCAGACCAACTCGGAAACCAAGATCAAGAAGCTGTCCAAGCGTCTGAAGCTGATGGAAGCCTTCCATGGATCGGGCAACCTGCCGGAGTGGATGGTGCTTACCGTTCTGCCGGTATTGCCGCCGGATCTGCGCCCGCTGGTTCCGCTGGATGGTGGCCGCTTCGCGACTTCGGATCTAAACGATCTGTATCGCCGGGTGATCAACCGTAACAACCGTCTCAAGCGCCTGCTCGATCTGTCGGCGCCCGACATCATCGTGCGCAACGAAAAGCGCATGCTGCAGGAAGCCGTTGACGCGCTGCTGGACAATGGTCGTCGTGGTCGCGCCATCACTGGCTCGAACAAGCGTCCGCTGAAGTCCTTGGCCGATATGATCAAGGGCAAGCAGGGTCGTTTCCGTCAGAACCTGCTCGGCAAGCGTGTGGACTACTCCGGTCGTTCGGTTATTACCGTTGGCCCGACCCTGCGCCTGCATCAGTGCGGTCTGCCGAAGAAGATGGCCCTCGAGCTGTTCAAGCCGTTCATTTTCGGCAAGCTGGAAATGCGTGGCATGGCGACCACCATCAAGGCTGCCAAGAAGATGGTCGAGCGCGAACTGCCTGAAGTCTGGGACGTTCTGGCCGAAGTTATCCGTGAACATCCCGTGTTGCTCAACCGTGCACCGACGCTGCACCGCTTGGGTATCCAAGCGTTCGAGCCGGTCCTGATCGAAGGTAAAGCCATCCAGCTGCACCCGTTGGTCTGCGCCGCTTACAACGCCGACTTCGACGGTGACCAGATGGCCGTTCACGTGCCGCTGACGCTGGAAGCCCAGCTCGAAGCGCGCGCGCTGATGATGTCGACAAATAACATCCTGTCGCCGGCAAACGGTGAGCCGATCATCGTGCCGTCGCAGGACGTGGTTCTGGGTCTGTACTACATGACCCGTGAAGCCATCAATGCCAAAGGCGAAGGGCGGGTATTCGCTGACCTGCAGGAAGTCGACCGCGTGTTCCGCGCCGGCGAGGCGTCCCTGCATGCCCGCGTCAAGGTTCGTATCAACGAGACCATCAAGGATCGCGACGGCTCGATCACCAAGAACACTCGCATCGTCGACACCACTGTCGGCCGCGCGTTGCTGTTCCAGGTGGTTCCGGCCGGCCTGGCATTCGACGTGGTCAACCAGCCGATGAAGAAGAAGGCGATCTCCAAGCTGATCAACCTGTGCTACCGCACGGTCGGCCTGAAGGACACCGTCATCTTTGCTGACCAGCTGATGTATACCGGTTTCGCCTACTCGACCATTTCCGGTGTCTCCATCGGCGTGAACGATTTCGTAATCCCTGATGAGAAGGCACGCATCATCGATGCTGCTACCGAGGAAGTGAAGGAAATCGAATCGCAGTACGCCTCAGGCCTGGTAACCCAGGGCGAGAAGTACAACAAGGTTATCGACCTCTGGTCGAAAGCCAACGACGAAGTCTCCAAGGCGATGATGGCCAACCTCTCGAAAGAGAAAGTCATCGATCGTGACGGTAACGAGGCCGAGCAGGACTCGTTCAACTCGATGTACATGATGGCCGACTCTGGAGCGCGGGGTTCTGCGGCCCAGATCCGCCAGCTGGCCGGTATGCGTGGTCTGATGGCCAAGCCGGACGGCTCTATCATCGAGACGCCGATCACCGCGAACTTCCGTGAAGGTCTGAACGTACTCCAGTACTTCATCTCCACTCACGGTGCTCGTAAAGGTCTGGCGGATACCGCTCTGAAGACCGCTAACTCCGGTTACCTGACCCGTCGTCTGGTTGACGTGGCGCAGGATCTGGTAGTTACCGAGGTCGACTGCGGTACCGAGCAGGGTCTGTTTATGACCCCGCACATCGAGGGCGGCGACGTGGTCGAGCCGCTGGGCGAGCGCGTGCTGGGTCGTGTCATTGCGCGTGATGTACTCAAGCCGGGCAGCGAAGAAGTACTGGTGCCAGCTGGAACATTGGTTGACGAGCAGTGGGTTGACTTCATTGAGCTCAACAGCATTGACGAAGTTGTGGTTCGCTCGCCGATCAGCTGTGAAACACGCTATGGCATTTGCGCCAAGTGTTATGGCCGCGATCTTGCTCGCGGGCATCAGGTGAACATCGGTGAGGCAGTGGGCGTTATCGCTGCGCAGTCGATTGGTGAGCCGGGTACTCAGCTGACGATGCGTACCTTCCACATCGGTGGTGCGGCCAGCCGGACCTCTGCCGTCGACAACGTCATGGTCAAGAATGGCGGCACCATCCGCCTGCATAACCTGAAGCACGTCGAGCGTGCTGACGGCGCGCTGATTGCGGTGTCCCGTTCCGGTGAGCTGGCGGTGGCCGACGACTTCGGTCGTGAGCGCGAGCGTTACAAGCTGCCTTACGGCGCCGTTATCTCCATCAAGGAAGGCGACAAGGTTGACGCGGGCGCGGTCGTGGCCAAGTGGGATCCGCACACTCACCCGATCGTCACCGAGATGAAGGGTGTCGTGACCTTCGTTGGCATGGAAGAAAACATCACCATCAAGCGTCAGACCGATGAGCTCACCGGCCTGACCAACATTGAAGTGATGGATCCGAAGGATCGCCCAGCTTCGGGCAAGGATATTCGTCCTGCGATCAAGATGGTGGATGCGAACGGCAAGGAACTGCTGCTGCCAGGAACAGATGTTCCCGCTCAGTATTTCCTGCCAGCCAACGCTCTGGTCGGTGTAGCTGACGGTGCCGAGATCAATGTGGGTGACGTTATTGCACGTATCCCGCAGGAAACCTCGAAGACCCGTGACATCACCGGTGGTCTGCCGCGCGTCGCCGACCTCTTCGAAGCGCGTCGTCCGAAAGAGCCGTCGATCCTGGCTGAAATCAGCGGCACCATCTCCTTCGGTAAGGAAACCAAGGGCAAGCGTCGCCTGGTTATCACGCCGACCGATGGTACCGATCCGTACGAAGAGCTGATTCCGAAATGGCGTCACCTCAACGTGTTCGAAGGTGAACAGGTGAACAAGGGTGAGGTTATCTCGGACGGCCCGAGCAACCCGCACGATATCCTTCGTCTGCTGGGCGTAAGCGCGCTGGCCAAGTACATCGTCAACGAGATTCAGGACGTGTACCGCCTGCAGGGCGTGAAGATCAACGACAAGCACATCGAGACCATCCTGCGTCAAATGCTGCGCAAGGTCGAAGTGGCGGAGTCCGGTGATTCGAGCTTCATCAAGGGTGACCAGATGGAACTCACCCAGGTGCTGGAGGAGAACGAGCGTCTCTCTGCGGATGACAAGTTCGGCTCGAAGTACATCCGTGTACTCCTTGGCATCACCAAGGCCTCGCTGTCTACCGAGTCGTTCATTTCGGCGGCATCCTTCCAGGAAACCACCCGCGTCCTCACCGAGGCTGCGGTGACTGGCAAGCGCGATTATCTGCGCGGGCTGAAAGAGAACGTGGTCGTGGGTCGCCTGATCCCGGCCGGTACCGGTCTTCAGTATCACAGCGAGCGCAAGCGCAAGCGTGATGCTGAAAAACCGGTTCGCGTGAGTGCCGATGAAGTAGAAGCGGCGCTGACCGAGGCGCTCAATTCGAGCGGTAGCTGATTGGCGGTCTGCCCCGGCGTAAGTCGGGGCGCGCCTTGACGGTGGACAGGAAGCTCTTTAGACTCTTGTACCCCTAATTTGGCGGGGCCTTGCGCTCTGCCATTTTCGTTTGTGTCGAAAGACAACAGTGGAGCTAGTAGATGGCAACGATCAACCAGCTGGTACGCCAGCCGCGCAAGCGCGTCGTCGAGAAAAGCGACGTCCCTGCGCTGCAGAACTGCCCGCAACGCCGTGGCGTGTGCACTCGTGTGTACACCACCACGCCAAAGAAACCGAACTCTGCACTGCGTAAGGTATGCCGCGTTCGTCTGACCAACGGTTTTGAAGTCGCCTCCTACATTGGTGGTGAAGGTCACAACCTGCAAGAGCACAGCGTCGTGCTGATCCGTGGCGGTCGTGTAAAAGACCTTCCGGGTGTTCGCTACCACACTGTGCGCGGTTCGCTGGATACCTCAGGTGTCAAGGATCGTAAGCAGGGCCGTTCGAAGTACGGCGCCAAGCGTCCGAAGTAATCAGCATTTTTATTTATTTGAGTCGATAAGAGTAAGGTCGGGCGTAACTCGTTGTTATCGTCCCGGGCTAACCTGAAGACCGTTTGAGGGCTTATCAATGCCAAGACGTCGTGTAGCAGCCAAGCGCGAGATCCTTGACGATCCGAAGTACGGAAGTCTGATTCTCGCCAAGTTCATGAACCACGTGATGGAAAGCGGCAAGAAGGCCGTGGCCGAGCGTATCGTTTATGGGGCCTTGGAAAAGGTCAAGGAACGCAAGAACAGCGACCCCCTGGAAATCTTCGAAAAAGCACTCGACGCCATCGCTCCGCTGGTCGAAGTGAAGTCCCGCCGCGTAGGTGGTGCGACTTACCAGGTTCCGGTCGAAGTTCGTCCGTCCCGTCGTAATGCTCTGGCCATGCGCTGGCTGGTAGATGCTGCGCGTAAGCGTGGTGAGAAGTCCATGGCCCTGCGCTTGGCGGGTGAGCTGTCGGATGCATTTGAAGGTAAAGGCGCTGCTGTGAAGAAGCGTGAAGACGTGCACCGTATGGCTGAAGCCAACAAGGCCTTCTCGCACTACCGCTTCTAATTTTCAGCGTCATCAATTTGCGAGGGCTTTATGGCTCGTACTACCCCGATTAACCGCTACCGTAATATTGGTATCGTCGCTCACGTGGATGCTGGTAAAACCACCACCACTGAGCGCGTCCTTTTTTACACTGGCGTAAACCATAAAATGGGCGAGGTGCATGACGGCGCCGCGACCATGGATTGGATGGTGCAGGAGCAGGAACGTGGTATCACTATCACCTCTGCTGCCACTACCGCTTTCTGGGCTGGTTCCGAGAAGCAGTTTGACAAGCATCGTTTCAATATCATCGACACTCCCGGTCACGTTGACTTCACCATCGAAGTTGAGCGCTCGCTGCGCGTACTCGATGGTGCGGTCGTGGTGTTCTGTGGTACTTCGGGTGTTGAGCCGCAATCGGAAACCGTTTGGCGTCAGGCTAATAAGTACGGTGTTCCGCGTTTGGTCTATGTCAACAAGATGGACCGTGCTGGCGCCAATTTCCTACGTGTGGTTGCGCAGATAAAGCAGCGTCTGGGTCATACTCCCGTTCCGATTCAGCTCGCCATTGGTGCAGAAGATAACTTCCAGGGCCAGATTGATCTGATCAAGATGAAGGCCATCTACTGGAATGATGACGACAAGGGCATGACCTTCCGTGAGGAGGAGATCCCTGCCGAGCTTCAAGATCTGGCTGATGAGTGGCGCAGCAACATGGTCGAGGCTGCTGCCGAAGCGACTGAGGAGCTGATGAACAAGTACCTTGAGGGTGAAGAGCTCACCACCGAGGAAATCAAGTCTGCTCTGCGTCAGCGCACAATCGCTGGTGAAATCGTTCTGGCTGTCTGTGGTTCGTCGTTCAAGAACAAGGGTGTTCCTCTGGTTCTCGATGCGGTTATCGATTATCTCCCTGCGCCAGCTGACATTCCGGCGATCAAGGGTACCGATATCGATGACGAAACCATCGAGATGGAGCGTCACGCGGATGACGCTGAGCCTTTCTCGGCGCTGGCGTTCAAGATCGCGACCGACCCCTTTGTTGGTACGCTGACCTTCGCTCGCGTTTATTCGGGTGTCCTGAACTCCGGTGACGGTGTTCTGAACTCGGTGAAAGGCAAAAAAGAGCGTGTCGGTCGTATGGTGCAGATGCATGCGAACAGCCGCGAAGAGATCAAGGAAGTTCGCGCCGGTGACATCGCTGCCCTGATCGGCATGAAGGATGTCACTACTGGTGACACGCTCTGCGCTTTGGATAAGCCGATCATTCTGGTGCGTATGGACTTCCCTGAGCCGGTTATTTCGGTGGCGGTTGAGCCGAAGACCAAGGATGACCAGGAGAAGATGGGTATCGCGCTGGGCAAGCTTGCCCAGGAAGACCCCTCGTTCCGCGTCAAGACTGATGAAGAGACCGGTCAGACCATTATCTCGGGTATGGGTGAGTTGCACCTCGATATTCTCGTCGACCGTATGCGTCGTGAGTTCAACGTCGAAGCCAACATCGGTAAGCCGCAGGTTTCTTATCGTGAGAAAATCACGAAGTCCTGTGAGATCGAAGGCAAGTTCGTTCGCCAGTCTGGCGGTCGCGGTCAGTTCGGTCACTGCTGGGTGCGCTTTGCGCCGGCAGATGAGGGTCAAGAAGGCCTGCAGTTCGTCAATGAGGTAGTTGGTGGTGTTATTCCGAAGGAATACATCCCTGCTATTCAAAAGGGCATCGAAGAGCAGATGAAGAACGGCGTCGTCGCCGGCTATCCGCTGATCGGCCTGAAGGCGACTGTGTTCGATGGCTCCTACCATGACGTCGACTCCAACGAGATGGCGTTCAAGGTTGCGGCTTCCATGGCGACCAAGCAGCTGTCCCAAAAGGGCGGCGCCGTAGTGCTTGAGCCGATCATGAAGGTCGAGGTGGTAACGCCTGAGGACTACATGGGTGACGTGATGGGCGACCTTAACCGTCGTCGCGGTCTGATCCAGGGTATGGAAGATACGGTATCCGGCAAGGTCATTCGTGCCGAGGTTCCGCTGGGTGAGATGTTCGGTTATGCAACCGACGTCCGCTCCATGTCTCAGGGTCGCGCCAGCTACTCCATGGAATTCTCGAAATACTCCGAGGCTCCGTCGAACATCGTCGAAGCTATCGTTAAAAAACAAGGTTGATTCAGCCCTTTAAGTAAGAGGTTTACTGTCGTGGCTAAAGAAAAATTCGAACGTAACAAACCGCACCTGAACGTCGGTACCATTGGTCACGTCGACCATGGCAAAACCACGCTCACCGCAGCACTGACCAAGGTCTGTGCTGAAACTTGGGGCGGCTCTGCGCGTGACTTCTCGCAGATCGACAACGCGCCGGAAGAGAAGGCTCGTGGTATCACCATCAACACCTCTCACGTTGAATATGATTCCTCGATCCGTCACTACGCACACGTTGACTGCCCAGGCCACGCTGACTATGTGAAGAACATGATCACCGGTGCTGCGCAGATGGACGGTGCGATCCTGGTTTGCTCGGCGGCTGACGGTCCGATGCCGCAGACGCGTGAGCATATCCTGCTGTCTCGTCAGGTTGGCGTTCCTTACATCGTGGTCTTCCTGAACAAGGCGGACATGGTGGATGACGCTGAGCTGCTTGAGCTGGTTGAGATGGAAGTGCGTGACCTGCTGTCGACCTACGACTTCCCGGGTGACGACAC
>NZ_JBCFXD010000029.1:0-9782 GCF_038562055.1 Stutzerimonas chloritidismutans
GGTCCTGTATCGAAGCGGGTGCGATTGGTGTACGACCACCTTAAGCAGGCTTTCTCAAACCCCAAGCTATTTCCCCAAGGCCTGGGGACATAGCGATGCATACCTGCCAGCCAATCGTCCGCTATTGGCCGGTTAGCGACCATTTTTCTGGCTAGCCATGCTTGGCCTCCCACATGTGGAGGACTTGCCATGAACATCACTGCTACCTGCACCCGCCGGCCCTGGAACAAAGGAAAGTTGGTCGGACAGAAAACCCCGCTCCGGCTGAGAGATATCTGGGCCATCCGAGTAAGGCTTCAGCTTGCAGAACGAACCCGGGATCTGGCTCTGTTCGATCTGGCCATCGACAGCAAGCTTCGAGCCTGCGACTTAACTAAGCTCCGTGTATGCGACGTTGCTCATGGCGAGCATGTGTCATCACGAGCAATGGTTATGCAGCAGAAAACGAAGCGACCAGTGCAGTTCGAAATTACTGAGCAAACACGGTCTGCTCTCGCGGCCTGGATACACCAAGCCCAGCTCCGTAGCCAGGACTGCCTTTTCCCGAGCAGGCTGCACACCTCAGACCATCTATCCACTCGTCAATACGCTCGTATCGTCAAAGGCTGGGTGCAAGCCATTGGCCTTGATCCGGCCATGTATGGCACTCACACAATGAGACGTACAAAGGCATCACTGATCTATCGCAGGACAAAGAACTTGCGGGCCGTTCAACTTCTGCTTGGCCATACGAAGCTGGAGAGCACCGTTCGATATCTTGGGATTGAGGTCGACGACGCCTTGGAAATGGCAGAGCAGACCGAGGTTTGACCATGTATAGCGACGGTCGAAGTCAGGCCGTCGCTAACCGGCCAAAAGCGACCAGTCGTAACGGGCAATCATCGGCCAACTATTTAGTGCTTCACAATCACCCAGAGCAAGAATAGAGTAAAGATTACTACCTAATAGGTATTCTACTCTACATGAATAGTTGGCTATCTCTGATCATCGCCTTGCCGACCGCTAACGCCACAGAGCGGATGCGTGCCTGGCGTGCCCTCAAGAGCAGTGGCGCAGCGGTACTGCGCGATGGTGTCTATTTGCTGCCTGATACTCCCGCCTGCCGGGAAGCGTTGGAAGCTGTTGAGCGCGACGTGCTGGGTAGCAATGGCACGGCCTTTCTGTTGCCCATCAATGATCCGCAAGGCGAGCGCTTTATCGAGTTGTTCGACCGTAGCGAGGACTACGCCAAGCTGCGCGTCGAGATCGAGGCGTGCCAGGCTCAACTGACTTCGGATAACGCCCTCACTAGCACCAAGCAGGTACGCAAGCTGCGCAAGGCATTTGCGCAGCTTGCGGCCATCGACTTCTTCCCTGCGGCAGCGCGGAAACAGACCGACACGGCCCTCAAAACACTTGAAACGGCCATCAGTCGGGCACTTTCGCGGGATGAGCCGAGCAGTCAGGATCAGCCTATCGAACAGCTGGATCGCCGCGACTACCAGGGCCGCCTCTGGGCTACGCGCAAGCGGCCCTGGGTCGACCGCCTGGCCAGTGCCTGGCTGATTCGGCGCTGCATCGATCCGAGAGCCCGCATTCTCTGGTTGGACACACCGAATGATTGCCCTGCTGACGCGCTGGGCTTCGATTTCGACGGTGCGACCTTTAGCCATGTCGGCAGTCGCGTCACCTTCGAAACCCTGCAAGCCAGCTTTGCACTGGTCGAGCCAGGCCTAAGCCGCATCGCGGCTCTGGTGCATTACCTGGATGTCGGTGGCGTTCAACCCGCTGAGGCTGTTGGCATCGAGCGTGTATTGGCCGGGCTGCGCGAAACCATCCTCAATGACGACCAGTTGCTAACGGCTGCTTGCGCCATCTTCGATGGGTTGCTGGCGGCATTTGTGAAAGAAGAGACCCCTGATGAATGAAACCACACTGCCGCCTGTAGAGCAGGATCTGCCACGTGCCGAGCCTGTCAGTTTGTTCCAGGCTTTTCTGTTCTGGCTCAAGCTCGGTTTCATCAGTTTCGGCGGCCCAGCCGGACAGATCTCGATCATGCACCAGGAGCTGGTGGAGCGTCGGCGCTGGATCTCTGAGCGGCGTTTTCTGCATGCGCTGAACTACTGCATGCTGCTGCCCGGCCCGGAGGCCCAGCAACTGGCCACCTATATCGGCTGGCTGATGCACCGCACCTGGGGTGGTGTGATTGCCGGGGTGCTGTTTGTGCTGCCCTCGCTGTTTATCCTGATCGCGCTGTCGTGGGTCTATATCGCTTTCGGTGATGTGCCGGTGGTGGCCGGACTGTTCTATGGGATCAAGCCCGCCGTGACCGCCATCGTGGTGCAGGCCGCTCATCGCATCGGCTCCCGTGCCCTGAAGAACAACTGGCTGTGGGCGATAGCTGCCGCCTCGTTTGTGGCGATATTCGCCCTCAACCTGCCGTTCCCGCTGATCGTGCTGGTGGCCGCAGTGATCGGTTATTTCGGTGGGCGTTTCGTCCCAGAGAAGTTCAGCATCGGCGGTGGTCATGGCGCGGCCAAGCAGTCTTACGGCCCAGCGCTGATTGATGATGAAACCCCGACACCGGAACATGCGCGCTTCCGCTGGCCACGACTGCTCTTGCTGGCAGCGATAGGTGCAACGCTGTGGGCGTTGCCCATGGGGCTGTTGACCGCTCTATTCGGCTGGGAAGGCACGCTGACGCAGATGGGCTGGTTCTTCACCAAGGCCGCACTGCTGACCTTCGGCGGTGCCTATGCGGTACTACCCTATGTCTACCAGGGTGCAGTCGGCCACTACGGCTGGCTGACCCCGACACAGATGATCGACGGTCTGGCTCTGGGTGAAACTACGCCAGGGCCACTGATCATGGTGGTGGCCTTCGTCGGTTTTGTCGGTGGCTACGTGCAGCAGGTATTCGGTGTCGATCAGGCCTTCTTGGCCGGTGTCGTGGCCGCCAGCCTGGTCACCTGGTTCACCTTCCTGCCGTCCTTCCTGTTCATTCTTGCGGGCGGCCCGCTGGTGGAATCGACCCACAACGAACTGAAGTTCACCGCGCCGCTGACGGCCATCACCGCCGCCGTGGTCGGGGTAATCCTCAATCTGGCGCTGTTCTTTGGTTATCACGTGCTCTGGCCGCAAGGCTTCGAGGGGGCTTTCGACTGGCCTTCGGCGCTAATTGCCCTGGCGGCAGCGGTAGCCTTGTTTCACTTTAAACGCGGTGTCATCCAAGTGCTGATGGCCTGTGCTTTGGCCGGACTGGTGGTACACCTGCTGCAAAACTGAGAGGTAGAAGATGAGCAGAATCTCGATATGCGAACTGGCGGAATGGCAGGCAGCAGATCGGGCGTTCACTTTGCTGGATGTGCGCCGTACGAGCGTGCGGCTTGCCGATGCCGAAGAAATTCCCGACGCACACTGGCGTGATCCCGAGGCTGTCTTCACCTGGAAAGATCAGGTTTCACGGGACAGGCCAGTGATTGTCTATTGCGCCAAGGGGCGTGAAATCAGCCAGGGCATCGCCGCCACATTGGAGGCCATGGGCCTGGATGCTCGCTTCTTGATCGATGGCTTTGCTGGCTGGTACGGCGCTGGCCGGCCCACCCGTAGCATATCGAGGTAGTGGATCTCCGCCGATATGACGCGATAGTCGCTGGCACTAGCCGAGCGAGCGGATCATGTGTAGTACGGCCAGATGCCCGGGGTAGAACCAATAACCCCAGCGCTTGACCGGCCAGACCCTGAACTGGCGCAGTCGGCGCAGCAGCCACAACCCAAGCAAGGGTGCGACAAACGCAGTGATCACGATCAGCAAGGTATAGGGCTGCAATTCCCACTCGGCGAGCCAGCGGTTGCGACTATTGGCCAGTACGCACAGTGCGGCAGGCAATAGCCACACAAGCCCTGGGCGCTGAATGGCCAGCAGCAACGCTGCCGGCAGCAGTGCGCCGAAAACGCCGTACATCAGGCGCTCTTGCATCAGCACCGCGACAGTCACGCCGGCCAGAGCCAGGATCAAACCGTCGCGACCACGGTGATGTGCTCCCCAGGTGATAAGCAGGCCCAACAGCAGCGAAGGCATAACGTTGAGCGTGCTGCTGTCGTTAGAAAGCAGGCGATAGGGCAACTCCGAGATCACTGCAAACGCAGTCATCCAGCACATGTAGCGAACGTTGTTATCGGAATACAGCTCACCTGTTTGCGAGCGCGCGACATTGGCGGCGATCCCCAGGCAGAACATTGGAAAGGCTAAGCGCCCAACGATGAACAACCATCCGTTGTCAGGCCAGATGTAGCGCAGGTGATCCAGCAGCATGGTCAGCATCGCCAGCCACTTGATCAGATCCAGGTTGGTGTCGCGCTTCTGCAGGCTCACCCAAACCACCCAAGCGTCATGGCAGCTAGTGCCAGATAGCGAGTGGTCTTAGCCAGCATCACGATCAACAGAAAGCTCCAGAAGGGTTCTCGCATGACACCCGCGACGACTGTGAGTGGATCACCAATGATCGGCACCCAACTGAGCAGCAGTGACCAGCGACCGAAGCGGTGATAAGCCTGCTGAGCCTTTTCCAGTTTGCCCTCGCTGACGGGAAACCAGCGCTTGTGTCTGTAGCGCTCGATAGAGCGACCCAGCAGCCAGTTCAGTACCGAGCCCAGTACATTACCCGTGGTGGCGACCGCCAGCAGCGCCCAGACCGCATAGCGGTCAGTCAGCAGCAACCCGACCAGCACCGCCTCCGACTGCATGGGTAGCAACGTGGCAGCACCGAAGGCAGCGAGGAACAGGCCGAAATAACCGGATAACTCCCACATCGGCTAGGCGTTCAGGCCGATCCAGCCGTGGAAGCCGACGTAAACCCCCACACCAATGATCAGTAGGCTGGACAGGTAAGGAGCGCGACGGGCCACAGCACCCAGCCAGGGCCAACGATTGGATGCCTGGCGTGCGCCGATAGCAGCGGCTGCACCAACGGTAACCAGAGTTATAGCCAGACCGATGCTGAAACACAGCACCAGGACGGCACCCAGGGTGACTTCTTTCACTTGCAGGCAGAGCAGCAGCACGGTGATCGCTGCCGGGCAGGGAATCAGTCCGCCAGTCAGACCGAACAGGATGATCTGGCCGGTGGTGACATTGCGATTGCTGAAGCGTTTACGGATGTCGTTGGCATGCGCTCGCTCATGGGCATCCTGGTAGCCCTCCAGCGACAGCTCTAGCCCCTCCAGCTCGGAATGATCATGCTCATGACGGTGGCTTTGCTCGCGGAACTCCAGGTCATAGTCGTGGGAGTGATCAGCATGGCCGAGGCTCAGGCGCGCAGTGAACTCATGGGGCTCGGGAATATCGTCCAGTGACTCTAGGTAGTCACACCGGTCGACGAAGCGAAACTGCTGGGCCAGGCCATCGGGGCGAGTCGTCAGCAAGCTTACTTCAGCAGCCGGCCAGGCATGACCACTCAAGGTCTTCAGCCGCCAGCGCGGAGGGGCGCCTTCTTCGAAGATCGACAGCTCGATACGCCCGTGCCCTGTGTCGATACGCTGCGTTTCATCGTGGTGGTGATGGTCGTGTTGATGCTCATCACCTTCCTCGAAGCGCCACATCTGCTCGCCACGCCAGGTGCGCCAGAGCATCCACAGGGCGATGGTGATAATGATTACGGCGGACGCTAGCTGGAAATAAGGCTCGGTAGTTTCGGCATCCAAATTCTGCCCCAGGTACATGCCGCCCATGGCCACCAGCCAGACTACGGCGGTGTGCGAAAGCGTTGCGGCAAGGCCTAGCAGAATGGCCTGCTTCACCGTGCCACGAATGGCCACGATAAACGCCGCCATCATGGTCTTCGAGTGCCCAGGCTCCAAGCCGTGCAAAGCACCCAGCAGAATGGCGCTGGGGAAGTACAGCCAGGCCTGCGAGCCCCCCTGTTGCAGCAATTCGGCGAAACTCGACATGGGAGGGGCCTAGAGGTACTTGGTGATTTGCTTGAAGTCTTCGAGTGAAGCGCGCTCGCCTACCGCAAGTGCTTCGACTGTATGTTCCAGACAGTGGTCGATATGGTCTTGGATAAGCACACGCTTGGCCTGGCAGACGGCTTTTTCCACGGCATGTAGCTGCTGAGCAATGTCGACGCAGGCCCGGCTGTCTTCAATCATGGTGACGATGCTGCGCAGGTGGCCCTCCGCACGCTTCAACCTTTTGATGATGTCGCCATGACTTTGGTGCTGGTGGCCGTGTTCGTGATCGCTCATGCCTTGAGTCTCGTGCGTCGATGAATTACGCTCCCATGCTATCCCCCTGGGGGGGATATGGTCAAACCGGCTACCTCTCCATAAAAGCCACTCGCTTAGGCATCGAAAGAACCACAACATGCTCAGCAATCCCATTAGCACCAAGGTGATTTTTGCCCTTGCTCTCGCCATATTGCTGGCTTGGGCCGGGCATACCTCTGCGCTGTTTATGGGATCGAGCCAGCCTTCCTTGAGTGGAAATGACAGTGCTCATTCGCATGCGCATGGTGATGAGACGCAGGCCTGTGCTGCGTACGGGGATCACTGCCACTCGCCGCTGACAGCCGACCACTTGCATGAAACACCGCATCTGACCGCGCTGCTGAGAATAAGCACGCTGCCAGAACGTGCGCAGCCGATACTCGCCCCTCGCTACTCCATTCCTCCAAGCCCGATCTTCCTGATCGAGCGGCCACCGCGCGCCACATTCGTGCTCTGACACAGGCCGCTGTGCGGCCCAAGCCCCCTTTAATTTAGGACTCAACCATGCATTCGCTATCTATGGGCGCAATGGACTCATCTGTCGTGCGTCCGAATCGCTCGTTACTACTGTTGCTGCTTTTCACGGCATTGCTGTTTCTAGGCATGCCTGAGGCGCTGGCCCACGCCGTTGCCGAGGGCGACAAGGGCTTTATTCAGGAAAGCTCCGGGGTGATGGTGCTGCCGTTTATCTACATGGGCGCTAAGCACATGATCACCGGCTACGACCACCTGCTGTTCCTCTTCGGAGTGATCTTCTTCCTCTACCGCCTGAAGGATGTTGGGCTCTACGTCACCCTGTTCGCCGTGGGCCACACAGTTACGCTGTTGTTCGGTGTGCTGGCAGAAATCAGCATCAGCTCCTATGTGATCGACGCCATCATCGGTTTCTCGGTGGTGTACAAGGCGCTGGATAACCTGGGCGCATTCCAGCGCTGGTTCGGCCATCAGCCGAACACCAAAGCGGCCACGCTGATTTTCGGCCTGCTGCATGGCTTTGGTCTGGCGACCAAGATTCAGGAATACGAGATCTCGGCAGATGGCCTGATCACCAACCTGATCGCCTTCAACGTCGGCGTCGAAATCGGCCAGCTCCTGGCCCTGAGCGCCATCCTGATTGTCATGGGCTACTGGCGACGCACCGCCAGCTTCTGGCGCCATGCATATACCGCAAACGTCGCCATGATGAGCGCCGGTTTCCTCTTGATGGGTTACCAGCTCACCGGCCTGATCGTCTCTCAGTAAGGAATTCTCAGCATGTTCAATACCAAGCTTCCGACCCAAAGCGAATTGCCTACCAGCCGCCAACTGTTGCGCTCCACTGTGATCGCCGTGGGCGTTGCCGCAGCCTTACTGGTCACTGTAGTGATGCCTTCGGAGTACGCCATCGACCCAACGGGCGTTGGCCGCTTACTCGGCCTGACCCAGATGGGCGAAATGAAGAAAACCCTGGCCGAAGAAGCGGCTGCGGATGCAGCGGTTCAACCCGCTGCGGCCCCCGTTGTGCAAGCCCCCGTGCCTGTTCGGCCGGTAGTTCAAGAGCAAGTCGCGGCAGTGCCTGTGGCTGAACCAGCCGCAGAGCCACAGCCAGCCCTGAAGTCTGACGAGATAACCGTCACCCTGAAGCCAGGTGAGGCCAGTGAAATCAAGCTGGAGATGCTGAACAAGGCCACGGTCAGCTACGAGTGGGCAACCAATGGCGTACCGGTCAACCACGACACTCATGGCGAGCCTTACAACGGCCCCAAGGGCTACTACCACAGCTACAGCAAAGCCAAGCAGATCAAGGGTGACAAAGGCGAGTTCACCGCCATTTTCGACGGCACACACGGTTGGTTCTGGCGCAACCGCAGCAACCAGGACGTGACCATCACGCTGAAGACCAAGGGCGAGTACCTGAGCGTCAAACGCGTTATCTGAGGCACATAGCCCCTGCGTCAGCCGGCACAGGGGCTTCTACTTTCATGATCGAAACAGAAAGGATTACATGATGAAAAGCACAACTACCCTGAGTCGCTCCCTGCTGTTGGTTTGTCTGCTTGGTCTGCTGTCGGCCTGTGGCGGCGGCGAGCCGGAAACCCAGTCCGAAGTCGAAAGCCACGGTCACGCTCACGACTAAGATCTGAAACGCTGTGTTGTCACGAGCGAGGAGCCTACTTGTTCGTGACAATCAGCAAATGCCTCTTCTTCTCGGCTACCGCTACATCATGCACTTTAGGTGTGACTGCTTTTGGCCGATTCTGTTGAAAAAGTAGGTTTAGCGGCAGCAAGGCGGTCGGATGTACCTGCTGTCGAAGTGGCTGCAAGCCACTTCAAGTTACCTTTCGGCGTTTCACTGAGCGTCCTTGCTCAGGTTTGAGGGTTAATTCGAGGGTTTCTGCTCGCCACAGGCGTACCTATCCCGTGAGCGGTGGCCCTTGAGGCAAAAGCTTGGCCATGCGGCGCAGGTTCTGCACCATCGCAGCCATGGTGAATTCGTCAGTGGCGCCTGTCAGGCCACGCAGTCGTAAACGGTCGAGTTTCATGATCCGTTTAAGATGGGCGAAAAGCATCTCCACCTTCTTCCGTTCGCAACGTGAGACGAGGTATTCCGGTGTCTTGGCGATGCGTCGAGCCACATCGCGGGCAGCCTCATGGATGCTGCGAACGATCTTCCGATTCGGTGTGTTGGGGCAGCATTTCGCTTTCAACGGACAGGTGACGCAGTCGGTTTGGCTGGAGCGGTAGATGATGGTGTTGGCCTTGGTTACCCGCGATCTTTTCTGGGTGAAGGCGCGCCATTCACTGCGTAGCGGTTTGCCGGTTGGGCAGCGATATTCATTGGCTTCCTGATTCCAGTGGAAGTCGTTACTGGAGAGACTGTCGTCCTTGCGCTCAGTCTTGTCCCACACCGGCACATGCGGCTCGATGTCCTTCTCTTCGACCATCCAGGCCAGCATCGGGGCAGTGCCATAGGCGGTGTCGCCGATGAGGCGTTCCGGTGTGAGGTCGAACTGCGCTTCGACACGCTCGACCATCGTCCTGGTCGAGTCGACTTCGGTGGTACGGTGCGCCGGGGTCGCTTCCACATCCATGATCACACCGTGCTCAGTGTCGATCAGGTAATTTGTGGAGTAGGCAAAGAAGGCCGGGCCGCCTGGTGCTGCTGTCCAACGGGACTGAGGATCGGTGAGCGAAATCTTCTTGGGAAGAGCCTCAGCCAACGCATCTTCATCAAGTGCTTCGAGGTACTCGCGCACGGCGCGGCTGCTGAGCTTTGGATCGCTCCAATCGACTTCATCTCCCACCACCCCACGTTGCCGGCTGGCATCCGCCTTGATGATGCTGGCGTCGACGGCGAAACCTTCGCCCTTGACTAGGCCGGCTGCCATGCAGCGCCGCAGCACTTCATTGAACAACCAGCGGAACAGATCGCTGTCACGGAAACGGCCATGGCGATTCTTCGAGAAGGTCGAGTGATTAGGTACTTCGTCTTCCAGACCCAGCCGGCAGAACCAGCGATAGGCCAGGTTCAGGTGCACCTCTTCGCACAATCGCCG